>JADJNA010000017.1 GCA_016709305.1 Candidatus Villigracilis saccharophilus | reverse complement strand
CGCGGTCAAAAGGCAATGGTCGGCAAAAAATAGTATGAACAAGTCATGTAGTTGCGAGGAGGATACTCTCCTGACACGGCAACCTCATTATTAATTGGGAGGTTGCTTCGGGCAAAAAGTAAGAGCGCTCTCGCAACGACATAATCTAACAATCGGAGGACTCCCTATTATGTGTGGAATCGTCGGATATGTCGGCCCGCGTGACGCGGTGTCGATCATCCTCAATGGCCTGAAAAGGCTTGAATACCGCGGCTATGACTCAGCTGGAGTGGCTGTCATTAATGGCAACCAGATCGAAGTGCGGAGAGACGCGGGCAAGTTGTCGCAATTAATTGACCTGGTGGGAAAATCGCCATTAACTGGTGCACCTGGAATAGGTCATACGCGCTGGGCAACCCACGGCGCGCCTTCTGCGCGTAACGCGCATCCGCATGTCGGCAGCACGGGTAAAGTTGTCGTAGTGCATAACGGCATCGTGGAAAATTTCCTTGAGATCAAGGATGAAATGGTCGCTGAGGGTGTCAATTTTCTTTCAGAAACCGACACGGAAACCATCGTGCATCTGGCTGAGCATCATCAAGCCGCGGATGCGAAAGGTGATTTTGTGGAAGCGGCGCGGCGTACCTTCAAACAGATCGAAGGCGCGAACGTGGTCCTGCTCATGTCGGTGGACGACCCGGATAAGATCGTGACCGCGCGCATCGGCAATGCGGGCGGCGTGGTGATCGGGCTGGGCGAAGGCGAGAACTTTATCGCCTCAGACATCCCCGCCATTTTGGAACACACCCGCAAAGTGATATTTTTAGAGTCGCGTCAAATGGCGGTCGTCACGCGTGACAGTGTCCGTATCGAAACACTCGAGGGCGTGGAAGTCAAACCAGAAATCCACACCATCGCATGGGACGCGGTCGCCGCTGAAAAAGGCGAATACCGCCACTTCATGCAAAAGGAAATCCACGAACAGGTGCGCGCACTGACAGACACACTCGCGGGCCGTGTGGACTTCAAAGAAGGCCGCATCCGCCTGCCTGAACTAAATCTCACACCCGAACTCGCAAAACGAATTCAGCGCATCTACATCACCGCCTGCGGCACCGCCGCATACGCGGGCATGGTCGGAAAGTATCTGATCGAAAAGATCGCCCGCATCCCCGTGGAAGTGGTGATCGGTTCCGAGTTCCGCTACAGCGACCCGATCGTGGACGAAAACACGGTCATCCTGGCCATTTCACAATCCGGTGAAACTGCGGATACTCTGGCTGCCATGGAAGAAGGACGGCGCAAGGGCGGAATCATCTGGAGCATCGTCAACGCGATCGGATCACAGGCGATTCGCGTGGCGAATGGATATATCGCGATGCAAACGGGACCTGAAATTGGCGTGGCATCCACGAAGGCATTTACAGCGCCGTTAGTGGATCAATATATGCTCGCGATCCTGCTGGCAGACATGCGCGGAACGATTGACGAAAAGACCCGCAAAGAATTGGTCGCAGACCTGCGGCTTGTCCCCGACCTCGCTGGACGTGTTCTGGATAGAGAACCAGAAGTAGAAAAAGTTGCCCACGCTTTGAAGGACATAAAAGACTGTCTTTATCTTGGGCGCGGGATCAACATGCCCATCGCCTACGAAGGCGCGCTAAAGCTCAAAGAGATCTCATATATTCACGCGGAAGGTTACCCAGCCGGGGAGATGAAACACGGTCCCATCGCCTTGATCGACAAGGAGATGCCGGTGCTGTGCATCGCTCCCAAGGACCCGTGGCACGAGAAAATGATCTCACAGATACAACAAGCGAAAGCACGCGACGGCATTGTCATCGCAGTCGCGACAGAAGGTGATGAACTTGTCAAAGGCATGGCTGACCATGTGCTGTGGATCCCTGAAGCGCCTTGGATGCTATCCCCGATCCTGACCGTGCTGCCATTACAGTTACTCGCCTATCACATCGCCGCCATCCGCGGACTGGATGTTGACCAGCCAAGAAATCTAGCGAAGAGTGTGACAGTGGAATAAAAAAAAACAAGTAGACCTGACAGGTTTGAAGAAACCTGTCAGGTCTTAATTCTGGAGGAACCATGCGCCCAGACTGGGATTCCTATTTCATGAAAATCGCATACGCTGTCTCGGGAGCGAAGCACCTGCGACCGGGCCTTTGTGGGCAGCGTGATCGTACTAGATAAACGCATTCTTACAACAGGATTCAACGGCTCGCCTGCCGGACAGGATCACTGCGACGAGATCGGGCATCTCATGGTGGATGGCCACTGCGTCCGTACGATCCACGCGGAAACTAATGCCATCATCCAAGCCGCGCTGCATGGAGTCTCCACCAGAGGATCCACCTGCTATGTCACGCATTTGCCGTGCATCAATTGCACCAAGGTGTTGATCAATGCCGGGATCGCGCGCATCGTTTACAGCACCGCCTATCGCACAGACGAAAACGCGATGAATTTCCTTAAAGCCGCAAATATTGAAGTGGTGCAAAAGGAATTCTCACCATAAACCAGACCTCCGGGATTTTTGAAATCTCGGAGGTCTGGTTAGCGGGTCACCTCGGTTCATCCAACCCTGAATACAAACGGACACAATCCTCGCGCGCTTATATCGTTTTTCGAAAATTGAACGATCGGTCTTCCCAATGATATTTCCAGCATGGCCGAATCCATCTTGCACAGCTCTGGGTGGCTCTCAATTATCTTTGCAAATGGGCAGCGTCCAAAAATAACCCGTGGACCTTCCGCACCGGCTTCCCAGCGCGACTGATAATGCATCTCATTTAATTTATCGACAAGCAAAGACAATCGCTTTGACATGGGTTGATTTGAAAATCCAACCAAACCCTGTGATCGAGCAATGCCTTCCCCTATTGATTCAATATTGACTTTGACACCTAACAACGCATCCGCCAGAACGGACAAGTTATCTCCCAGCGCAGATTGCGACAGCGAATACAGTTTTTCAGGTCTGCCGCGTCCGCCGCGCTGATGGACCGAGGTTACTTCAAGGCGTCCGTCAGAGGTCAGGATGCCAAGATGATGGCGCACATTCGGTGCGGACATTTTCAGCGCGCGCGCGATCTCACGCGCAGATGCGGCGCGCGTCTTTTTCAGGTGAGCAAGAACTTTTTGGCGGGCAGTAAGCATGAGTATTCCTTTTAGTATGTCTCACTGAGCGATAGCGAAGGGTCTCTACCATAATCTCTAAGGTTCTCACCGCACTGGTGCGCGGCGCCAGTGTCGCTTGGCCCAGAACAACCCTCGTGCGGATTTTGTCATTCAATAGCCGTGATTATACTCACTTCTTTAATTATGCATATATATTTTTGCATAATTCCGTTGACTTATCATCCTCACCTGCTATAATTCGCACTTGTGATGGAAAATACCAAATGAGTTTAAACTGGGAATCAACCTACGCGATCGCTTTAGAGTTACGAAGACAGTACCCTGAGATCAATATTGAAGAAGTATCGTTACAGCAAATTTATCAATGGACAATACAACTTAGTGAATTTGAGGATGACCTGTCGCTCGTGAACGACGACATCCTTTATGCAATCTACCAAGACTGGTTCGAGGAGAACATTCATGGAAAATGAAAAGTTAAGTTTACCGAACTACAGCATCCCTGAAGATATTCAAAATGTTGTAGCCATCACAACGCTCGACCGCCTGTACAACTGGGGCCGGCGTTCATCCGTCTGGCCGTTGATGTTCGGTCTGGCCTGCTGCGCCATCGAAATGATCGCAGCGCAAACCGCGCGCTACGATATGGCACGCTTCGGCATGGAAGTCATGCGCCCCACCCCGCGTCAGGCCGACATGATGCTGGTCTCCGGCACAGTGACAAAGAAAATGCTTCCATCCATCATCCGCCTGTACAACCAAATGCCGGAGCCGAAATATGTTGTGGCAATGGGCGCATGCGCATCCAGCGGCGGCCCATTCAAAGAAGGTTATAACGTAGTCGCTGGTATTGATAAATTCCTACCCGTTGATGTGTACATCCCCGGCTGCCCTCCCACTCCCCAGGCGCTGATCGCGGGCATGATAAAACTGCAGGAAAAGATTGACAAACAATCCATCAAGAGCGTCACCTGGTACAACAAGGAAAAGAAGGATGGCAATTATGTACCTATGCCGATCCTTGGACCCGACTTGATCGATGTGCGCCGAAATGCGGAAATTAAACAAGTTTCCGCACAAAAGGAGAGTGCATAATGACAGCGCCTCTCACTACGACCGTTGATCTGGTTAGCCGCTTCCCGGGCATTGTCAGCTCTGATACACGCCCCGGCTACACAGGCTTCATCGTCAACAAAGAGAATCTTGTCGAAGTGGCGACCGCCGTCCGCGACGAATTTGGTTTTGATTTGTTGACCGCCGCCACCGCAGTGGACTATCTCGCCGATAACAAAATGGAAGTGGTCTATCACGCCTTCAAAACAACAGGCGGCGCTGGATTGATCTTCAAAGTGCAGGTGGAACGTGTTGACCCGATCGAAGTCCCTTCACTGATCGAGATCTGGCCCGGCGTTGATTTTCAAGAACGCGAAGCCTGGGATTTATATGGAATCAAATTCACGGGTCACCCCGACCTGCGCCGCATTTTGATGTGGGAAGGCTTTGAAGGCCACCCGCTCCGCAAGGATTGGAAAGAACCCTTCTTTGAAGAGGAAGTCAAACCGTTCAAGAGCCGCTGGCCTGACGGGCAGCATACTTTCGCAGAAAATAAAAACCCGTTCCGCGACAACCTCAATTTCCCCAAAGATTTTGACCCTGAAAAATATGAGGTTACCGGGGAAGAAGATCTTTATATGTCGCTTGAACGCGACACTATGAAAGATGTTGACGGCAACATGAAGACCGAGCATATCGTGGTCAACATGGGACCGCATCACCCATCCACACACGGCGTGCTGCGCGTGGCAGTCCAGTTGGACGGCGAGACCATTATCGGACTCAAACCCGTCATGGGCTACCTGCACCGCAATCACGACAAGATCGGCGAGCGCAACACCTATCTACAGAACATCCCCTACACAGACCGTCTGGATTATTTCAACTCGATGAGCAACAACTTCGGTTACTGCACCACAGTTGAAAAATTGATGAAGATCCCCGTGGCCGAGCGCGCAGAATATATCCGCGTGATCATGGCTGAACTGAGCCGCATCCAGAACCACTTGATCTTCATTGGCATGTTGATGAACGATCTCGGCACCATGTACACGCCTTCGCTGTATGCCTTTGAAGAACGCGAATTGGTGCTCGATATTTTTGAAGCCGTCTCTGGCGCGCGCATGATGTGCAACTACTTCCGCTTTGGCGGCGTGGTGCGTGATATTCCTGATTTTGCGATGCAGAAGATCAAAGACCTGGTCTTTGACCGCCTGCCCGCCAAGACTGATGAAATGGAACGCTTCCTCAACGAGAATGAAATTTTGGTGGCGCGCTTGAAGGGCATCCATGTCTTGAACGCAGAAGACGCCATCAAATACTCCGTCACGGGTCCCGTGTTGCGCGCCACCGGTGTTCCATATGACTTGCGCCGCGCCGACCCATACTCAATCTATGACCGCTTCGACTTCGATGTGGCCGTGCGTCACAATGGCGACATGATGGATAACTATCTGATCCGCTTTGATGAGATCAGACAATCGCTCAGAATTCTGGAGCAGGCGATCAAGCAGATTCCCCAAGGGCCGATCAATTCGCAGAAAGCAGCGTACCAGGTTCGGGTCCCGGCAGGTGAAGCGTATGGCCGCATCGAGTCACCGAAAGGCGAATTGGGATTCTACATGGTTTCGAACGGCAAGCCAAATCCATACCGTTATCATGTGCGTCCGGCATCTTTCGTCAATCTTCAATGCGTCGAAAGCATGTGCCGCGGCACAAAGATCGCTGACTTCGTTGCCTTGCTTGCGATGCTCGATATCGTCATGGGCGAGTTGGACCGCTAACAGGAGAACTTACTTATGTATGGAAAAGGTATTCTTAAAGGATTAAGCGTCACCTGGAAGCGATTCTGGGATACATATACTGAAGACATCTCGTGGATGCTGCGCGGTAAGAAGCGCTACAACACGGTCGAAGGTGTGGCACATCGCTCCAGCAAAGATACAAAAGGCATCTTCACGGTGCAGTATCCTGAAGAGCAATTGATCGTACCGGAAGAATTTCGCTACGTGCCGTTTCTGGTTTACGATGAAGGCGCGGATGGCAAGAAGGAAGTGCGCTGTACCTCATGTGGAATTTGCGCGAAGGTTTGCCCGCCGCAATGCATCTGGATTGTGCGCACGAACGATCCCTCCACCGGACGGCCTGTTCCCGTTCCGACAGACTTCTTCGTAGACATGGACATCTGTATGAACTGCGGTTTTTGCGCAGAATATTGTCCGTTCGACGCGATCAAGATGGATCATGAGTTTGACATTGCATCCTATCAACGCAATGTATATAACCTGGAAAAATTGATGAAACCCGCTTCGTACTATGCGGGAATCCGCCCGGAAAATTACACCCGCGAAGAAGACGCCCGTAAAGCCAAGGAAGCCGCCAAAGCCGCCAAGGCTGAAGCATCTGCTGCCACAGCCGCATAGTTTGACGTACACAAGTAGACAGGTAAACACGAAAACATGTTTACCTGTCTACTTATTTACTTGTATACATCTTTTTACTTGATCTGAGGAAACCAAATGACAATCACAAAAGAAGCCGTATTAGCCGCGTTGAGCAAAGTGCAGGAACCTGAACTGCATCAGGATCTCGTCACCCTGAATATGATCCGCAATTTGGAGATCGAGGGCGACAAAGTCTCATTTACAGTTATGCTCACCACCCCTGCCTGCCCATTACGCGGACGAATTGACAAGGAAGTTCGCGAAGCCGTAATGACTGTTAATGGCGTAAAAACCATCGAAGTTAAAATGGATTCAGACGTGCCTAACGATGGACGTATGCGCGGACTGGTCAACATGCCCATCCGCAACGCAATTGCGATCGGCTCTGGAAAAGGCGGGGTCGGCAAGTCCACTGTTTCTGTCAACATCGCAGTGGCGCTGGCTCAAAGCGGAGCGCGCGTCGGTTTGATGGATGCGGATATTTACGGTCCCAACACACCCACCATGCTCGGTGTGGATAAGCTCCCACCACCTAACGGACAAAGACTTATCCCTGCAGAAGCCTATGGGATCAAAATGATCTCCATGGGACTGCTCGTCAAACCCGGTCAGCCCCTCATCTGGCGCGGACCGATGCTCAACTCTGCCATTCGCCAATTCCTCGGTGATGTGGAATGGGGCGAACTCGACTATCTCATCATTGACCTCCCACCCGGCACAGGTGATGCTGCTTTGTCACTCGCGCAGGCTTTGCCTCTGAGCGGCGCAGTCATTGTGACCTTACCGCAGCTGGTCTCGCTGGAGGATGCCAGCCGCGGCTTGAATATGTTCAAGCAGTTGGAAGTGCCGATCCTTGGCGTAGTTGAGAACATGTCCTATCTTGACCTGCCCGATGGAACTCGTATGGATATCTTTGGCTCAGGCGGCGGTGAAATGCTAGCGAGAGAAACCAACACGACTTTTCTCGGCAAAGTACCGATAGACCAGAACGTGCGCATCGGTGGAGACACAGGCAAACCCATCGTTGCCTCATTCCCCGAGTCTGCGGTCGCCAAATCGCTGCAAGAGATCTCGCAGAAAATCGCGGCTCGAGTCAGTGTGGCGGCCATGACCGCCAGTAACGCCCTGCCAATCAACATTGTTGAATGATGTAACTGGTAAAAAAACCAGACCTGATGGGAGCAACTGCTCCCATCAGGTCTGGTTTGATGATTCTATAAACCAGCCAACTTATTCCAATCCCGAGGAGATAAATCATGCCCGGCATATTCTCACCCCTTGAACACTATCTGCGCGGATTAGCCGCCCAGCAATTAGAGATCACAATTAATTTTGATGACGCTGAAAATATATTGAACAGCAAATTACCGTCATTGGCATATCAAAATTACGCATGGTGGGCAAATCAAGACGAGAATAGATTGGCAGAGACCCAGCCCTGGCTGGAAACCGGCTGGCGGGTCGAAACCGTCAACTTCCAGGACAAATGGGTCCGTTTCGTCAGAGTATAAGTCTCCAATCCCTTTCCCTACGGTATAATTGCGCCCATGCAAACTAACATTATTGGTGTTCGATTTACAAAAATCGGTAAAATTTACCACTTCGACTCGACCGATCTCCCCGACTTAAAGCCGGGCGAGCATGTCATTGTAGACACATCACGCGGCAAACATCTCGGTGAAGTTGTCCAGGTTCTGGCGGAGACACCCCCCCAACCAGAAGGCGGATGGAAATCTGTGGAGCGGCGCGCCAATCCGCGCGACTTACTGCTCCAGCAATCCTGGCAGGCCAAACAAACCGAAGCCATGATCAACTGCCGTGCGCGCGCGTCTGAACTTCGTCTGCGGGATGTAAAAATCGTCACAGCCGAATATAACTTTGACGGGTCGCGCCTCGCTTTCCTCTTCAGCACGGAAAGCGAAGAGAAGGCCGAGCTTAAGTCCCTCAAAAAGGATATGAGCAACCTCTATCCGAATACGCATGTTGAAATGCGCCAGATCGGTCCGCGGGATGTCGCCAAATTCCTGGGTGGCATGGGCGCGTGCGGAATTGAAACCCGCTGCTGCTCAAAATTCCTAACCGACTTCTCTCCCATTTCGATCAAGATGGCCAAGGAGCAGGGCATTTCGCTCACGCCCAACGAGATCACCGGCATGTGCGGCCGCTTGCGCTGTTGTCTTATCTACGAATACGAGCAATACGTGGAAGCGCGCAAGACCCTGCCCAAACGCAACAAGCGTGTGGTCACACCCAAAGGCGAGGGCAAGGTTATTGACCTGATCCCCATGAGCGACAAAGTTGTTGTGCTGATCGAAAGCGGCACAGACCGCCCCCAGAGCATGACATTCTCCCGCGAAGAGATCGAACCGTGGGATGAACTCGAAGCCCTGCGGCGCAAATCCCAGGCTCCCTGCGACCGTCACGAAGGCGGCGGATGCACCTGTGGAAAAGCCAGCCCGCTCAAGAAAAACAATGACCGAAATAACTGATACCTGGGAATCCTCGAAAAAAATTCTGGTGATTCTGGCTCACCCCGATGACCCGGAATTTTTTTGCGGAGCCACACTAGCGCGTTGGGCACGCGCAGGGCATGAGATCACCTATCTGCTGTTGACTTGCGGCGATAAGGGATTTAATCCCGCCACTCACCCTGAAATGACTCCAGAAAATTTATGCACTCTCAGACCCGATGAACAGAACAACGCGGCAAGCATCATCGGAGCAAAAGCGGTTCATTTTCTGGACCGTGAGGATGGGTACGTCGTCGCAGACTTGAAGCTGCGCCGTGACATTGTGCGCGAGATCCGCAGGCACCAGCCCGACATCCTCGTCACCTGCGACCCGCAAACCTTATTTGCGGCATACGGCATCAACCATCCCGATCACCGCTATTGCGGACAGGCAGTGCTGGACGCGGTGTTTCCAGCCGCCGGCAATATCGCATACTTCCCCGAATTGCTTATCGAGGGTTTTGAACCGCATATGCCAAAAGAAGTGTGGTGCTCCCTGACCAATCAACCCAACATGACAATCGATGTGACCGAAACATGGGACATCAAACTCAAAGCAGTTCTTGAACACAAGACGCAGGTTCAAGATGCTGAGAAACTCGTTGAGAGATTTAAGTCCCGCCGAACGGAAGACAGCACAGAAGAGAATCCGCGGTATGAAGAAAAGTTCAGGGTGGTAAAGTACGGCTAATGACCGCGCAAATCTCTGACAGCATCTGGATAAACGAAGAAAATTTCTCCATTGTTGGCGTTAACGGCAACGACCTGTTCATCCCTCAAGCCTGGGGAATCAATCCAGTCGCAACCGTATCTGCCTGCTGGCGGGGTTATGTCTGTCAATACAAAATCCAATCCAATAAATTGATCCTGGATAATCTACAGGTATCCTTTGGAATTTATGAAAACAATGGAATAGGGCAGGCGTTTGTTCCACAGACAGCCCCGGCCATTAACGGGGTTATTCCGAATGCGCCTGGAGGGGATTATCCATTATTCAATAATATTTACGAAGACTTGGGTCTTGAAATTATTTTTTCAGGAGGAATACTGGCAGGAAACAGTTTTATTCAGGCATTGTATGTCCACATGGGCTTTCACCCCGCCTGGAAATATCATCATGTCCATGAATTAATTTTGGAAAAGGGCAATACACAGGAAATACGGGATGTAAGCGGGGAAATCGATAAGATCAGAAACAAAATGATTGCACATCCTCTTGAAGCCGATATTTCGGAATCCAGCCAGCAGGATTTTGAATCATGGATAGAAAAATCTTTCAGGCTCAATTACAACTTGAATCAATGAACGCTAGAGTGAACAAATCGGCGTTTATTGAATTATTTGGAGTTCCATAACTGCTGCCGACAGGATGTTCTCGCTGAATTCGCAGGGATGGAATATAAAAATCCGGAAACATTTTCAGACTTGAATGGAAATATCAAAAACCGCTTTCACCAACGCGGGTAATATTTCGCCAGATTTTCCATGAAAGACGAAATCAGCCTTGGGGGTCAGCGGAGTCGGCTCGGCGTTGATCTCAATAACTACAGATCCATTCTCGCGCGCGGCGAGCGCCAGTGCGGCAGCAGGATGCACCACCCCCGAAGTCCCGATCGAAAAAAAGACCTGCGCCCTGCGCGATGCCGTCACTGCGGATTCCAACTCAAGCCGTGGAAGGGTTTCACCAAACCAAACAACGTCGGGGCGCAGCAATCCGTCACATTCATCACAGCGCGGGACAGAATCCAGGTCGCTACCCCATGTTTCTGTAAACCGGCCGCAGACCGCGCATCGTACGCGCAGGATATTTCCGTGCAATTCCAGGACATTTTTGGTTCCAGCCAGTTGGTGCAGGCCGTCCACATTTTGAGTGATGAGCGTAAATTCCGGGAATTTTTTTTCCATCTCGGTTAGTGAGTAGTGGCCCAGATTGGGTCGTACCGCTTTGACTGCCTCACGGCGGAAGGCGTACCAATCCCAAACCAGTTTGGGGTCGCGCGCAAATGCGTCAGGGGTGGCCAGGTCCTCAGGACGGTACTGCGCCCATAGCCCGGATTGAGTGTCTCTAAAAGTGCGGAGTCCGCTCTCTTGTGAGACGCCAGCACCTGTCAAGGCAGAGACGCGCTCAACCTTCCTCAAGAATACGATCAAGTCAGGCGGAAATTCCATCAGGGTTTTAACACAGTGGGGGTTATCGTAAGTGATGGAGTTGGTGTCAGGATACACTCGACCATTGCAAGTGATTCTTTAAAGATTGCGGTCCGTCCAATTTCACGCGCGCTGGAAGTGCTGGCAACCAATTGATATTGAACCCAGGTGTTCCGGAATATTTCGAAGCCTTTGATCTCCTGAGGGGTCAGATCGTGGGTGAATGTGCCCGCGCCGATGGTTTGCATGGTGATCCGAGTCCATTCACCCAGCGTACCTTCACGTTTACTTTTGAA
Source organism: Candidatus Villigracilis saccharophilus (assembly GCA_016709305.1). Lineage (GTDB taxonomy): Bacteria > Chloroflexota > Anaerolineae > Anaerolineales > Villigracilaceae > Villigracilis > Villigracilis saccharophilus. The sequence continues at coordinate 85,354 of JADJNA010000017.1, read as the reverse complement.
GCGCACAAACAGATCAACAATATCGGAATTAACTGGATCGGCAACCTGCGCGGTAATTTTTATCATCCCGGGCTGGCATTGACCCGATTTATAAAACTCCGTTCCAAAAACCGTAACTGTCAGGAAGCCTTCCATTTGCAAAGTGGGTGTGCCCGTGTTGGGAGTGATCAACGCAAGCGGGGTCACACTAACCACAGGCGTATCAGTGATGATCTGCGTGGGTGTGGGAGATTTTACTCCGACCTGCGTCGGAGTGAGGGTAAAAGTAACCGTTGGTGTAACAGGCGTGACAGTCGGCCTCGGCGTATATGTGTTCGTTGAGGGGAAGTGCGGCGTGGGAGTTCCAGCCGAACCAAACGACAACGCACCCAGAGAACAGGATATGGATAAGACTGCGCAGGCGAGAAGAAAGTAAATTTTTTTCATGGTTTTGGCGTCACGATCGGGCAGCCCTTTAAAGGCTCAAGACACATACAAGGCGACATGGCGGCAGCCTCGGTATAAATTTTTGTACGGCCCACCTCTTCTCCTTTATTATTCGTGGCCACCAACTGCAGCCTGACCCATGAATTTTTATAGTGATTATGCCCCTCGATCTCGTTCGCACGCAGATTGTAGGAGAATGTTCCATCACGATAATTGAACATGACGTCACCCGTCGTCCACGGAGTGTAATCCTCTTCCTTTGCAGATTTCACTTGAACGAAGATGACAACGCTTACAACTTCATCCGGGTCCAAAACTTTTGCAGTGACCTTGGATCTATTTGGTTTACAGCTTCCCCAAAAGATCTTGCTCTCCGAGATATCCACAGACAAAAACCCTGGACCTGGAAGGGATGACGTGGCGGTTGGGACCGGTGTGATCGTATTGATGCCCGCAATGATCGGGATCGGCACGAATGTGGCGGTTGGAAATTTTGGATCCTGGGTTGGGAAATGCACGATCGTTGGCGAAGGTGTGATGGATGGCGTGAGCGAGGCGCTCGCCGTAATGCTCGCTGTAAATACCGCAGTTGAAGTTTCCACAGGCAAGGGCGCATCCGTAGTTCGGGATAATGAAACGCCTGAACAGGCTTGTAAAAAAATCATCAACACCATCATCAATTGGAACCTGCGCATACGCTGCCTCTTTCACGCTATAATATTGCGAACACTCTGCACCCATTTTACAACAACATGACATCAATTGAAGTAGTAAACCTGCAAAAAACATTCCAGACCAAACGCAAAGCCGCGGGGTTGAGCGGGTCTTTGCGTGCGCTGATCAAGCCTGAGTATAGTTCGATCGAAGCAGTTCACAGCCTATCGTTCAGGATGGAAGCGGGAGAACTGCTCGGCTTCATCGGTCCGAATGGCGCGGGAAAATCCACCACCATAAAAATATTGACGGGCATTCTGCATCCAAGCGGCGGCGATGCGAAAGTACTGGGGTTTACACCGTGGAGTGAAAGACAAAAACTCGCCTATCAGATCGGCACGGTCTTTGGGCAGCGTCCCCAGCTATGGTATCACCTGCCCGCGATGGACACCTTTTTGCTGTTCGGGAAAATCTACGAGCTGGACGACCGCGAGACCAGGAAGCGCATTGATTACCTATCAGATGCGTTTGAGATCAGGGACCTGCTGGATGTGCCGGTGCGGAAACTTTCGCTTGGACAGCGCATGCGCTGTGAAGTGGCCGCCTCGCTACTGCACCGCCCGAAACTGCTCCTGCTCGATGAACCGTCCATCGGTTTGGATGTAGTTGCGAAACAGCATATCCGCGACGCGATCAAGCGCATGAATCAAGAGGAGGGCGTTGGTGTGTTGCTCACTTCCCACGACGCGGGTGATCTGGAAGCCTTGTGCAAACGCGTCATCATCATCAACCACGGACAGATCGTGTACGAAGACAAGGTCTCAAACTTGAAGCGTAACTTCCTGACCACAAAACTTGTTCAAGTCCGTTACGCGCTGGAAGTGCCGAAGGATTTCTCGATTGCCGGCGTGGAGACTTTAAAGGTTGGGCATTACGGTGTGAAATTAAAATTTGACACGCTCCAAACCCCTGTTGATGCTGTCATCTCGCATCTTTCCGAAGCTGGCGATATTATGGACATCACTATTTCCGACCCGCCGCTTGAAGAAGTGATCTCTAATATTTATCAGGAAGCAAACGCGTAGAAGGAATATTCAGCATGGACAAAGAATTTTGGGCAGAGATACAAAAAAATCAATATGAAATTCCCGCAGGTCAAACCCTCGCCGGATTGACACGTGAACTATTCTCATATCTCGGCTCCACAGACCCGCAGTTGCGCGATGACATCGGATACATAGTCTTCGCAAACTGGCTCAAACAGGATCGTTACTCTGTCGAGGAAATTCGCGCATATATCAAAAAGCTGCTTGCAAACCTTCATATTGGAATCGGCGAAAATGAAAGCGACTCTGTTTTCCTGCGCACCTTCTCAGTCCTTTTTCTGGCTGAGATCGTACACAACGACAACAAAAAAAGGCTGCTTGAAAAAGCGGACATCACTCCTGTTCTCGAACAAGGCCTGTGGTACATCGCCAGCGAAAAAGACCCGCGCGGATATATTCCAGTTTTAGGCTGGGCGCATGCCCTCGCCCACACCGCCGATCTACTGATGGTGCTTGCTCGCAACCGGCATCTTGAAGAGCCAGATTTTCTGAACATTCTGAACGCAATTTCAGAGAAGATCATCCACTCCACAAATTACATTTATATTCACGGCGAAGATGAAAGACTCGCCAGTGCGGTTAATCAGATTTTACGCCGGGACCAGATCCTAGTGGAAAATATCAAGGCCTGGGCTGGGTCATTCACCAAGCACGATTGGGCTGACGCGTATACGGATGAATATCACAACCGGGCATTTCAGAATACACGCAATCTTTTGCGAAGCATCTATTTGGAATTAAAGCAGTCTAAAGAAGGTGGTTCCAAACAAGTTGAGTTTGAATCAATTTTCCTTGAAGCCATAGAGAATTTGAAACCATTTTAGAAGGCACACCGTCCACTTGCCTACACGAAGCTATGAAAACGATCTCAAAATACTGGTCCATCTTTCAGATCACACTGATCAACTCGCTCGCCTACCCCGGTGAACTGGCCGGTCGCAGTTTGATGATCATCCCATTCATGTGGATCTTTTATCAACTGTGGAAAGTCACCTTCAGCGCAGCAGGTGTTGATTCCATGAATGGCCTGACCCTGCGCGATACGCTTTGGTATCTCATGCTGGCAGAGACCATTGAACTGGGCCGCCCGCCCATCGCGCGCACGATGTCCGAAAGTGTTAAAGACGGTTCCATCGCGTACATCCTCAACAAACCGTATGACTTTTTAATTTATCAATTCAGTACCGCCATGGGCGAGACCATTTTCCGCGCCATGCTCAACGCCGTCTTTGGCGGGCTGACCGTACTCTGGCTGGTCGGCGCGCCTGAGCACCCTGAAGGATTCTTAATTGCATTACCCGCCATCCTTGGCGCGTGGGTTTTACACTTCTGCATCAACGCCATGATCGGCCTCTCCGCCTTCGTGGTGGAGGATGTCTCAGCCTTTTCGTGGATATACCAAAAACTTTCCTTCATCTTTGGCGGCATGTTAATTCCGCTGGATTTTTATCCGCAGTGGCTGCAAACCTTCGCGAAATTCCTGCCCTTCTCCAGCGCGATCTATGGACCTGCACGATTATTCGTTACCCCAACCGCGCAGATCTTTATCAATGTCATGACCCTGCAACTTGGCTGGATCATCGCGTTAATTTTTTTACTGACGATTGCCTATCGCCGCGGATTAACTCAATTAACAGTGAACGGTGGATAAATGACAGAACTCAAGATCCTGCTCGCCATCTGGAAAACAAATTTACTATCCGCCATGGAATACCGCGCCGCGTTCCTGACCCAGGTCATCGGCATGCTCGCGAACAATTTCATTTACTTCGCGATCTGGATCATCTTCTTCGATAAATTCAAGGATGTGCGCGGCTGGGGCGTGAACGATATGTATGTCACATTTGGCGTGCTGGCAAGCGCATTCGGCATCGTCAGCCTGCTATTCGGCAACGCCTTCACTTTAAGCGACATCATCTCAAAAGGCAGGCTTGATTATTATCTTTCCCTGCCGCGCCCGGTTCTTCTGCACACCATTTCCAGCCGAACCATCGCAAGCGGATTGGGGGATTTTCTCTACGGATTTATCAGCTACGGTCTCTCTGGATATTTCTCTTGGGATGGGCTTGCCCGCTACGTTCTCGCCATGCTGTTGGCGGCCACTGTCTTCGGGGCATTCCTGATCCTGACGCAGAGTCTGGCGTTCTGGTTCGGCACGATGACCAATTTCAGCGGACTTGTGCTCAACGCCATGCTGACGTTCGGCATTTATCCGATCACGCTCTTTGACAGTTATGCCAAGTTGATCCTGTTTACCATCATCCCCGCCGCGTTAATGGGCGCCGTACCCGCGGAATTCATCCGCGCTTTCTCATGGCAGGTATTGGGAGAATTATTATTAGGCGCAACTGGCTTCCTTGCGCTGGCGATATTTATATTTCATAAGGGTCTGCGCCGCTACGAAAGCGGAAGTGCGATTCAAATCGAGATTTAATAGCACCCAATCGCGATTGCCGGCGGCGACCCTCCGGCTGCCTCCGGTAGGGTCCCCCCCCCCCCCCCCCCGCCCCCCAATTTGAGGTCTTCGCTTTCTTTCAGAACGACACTGCTTGAGTTAATCAACCTCAATGGCTAATAAGAATGACAGACACTTTTGAAGTGCCTGTCATTCTTATTTAAGAAGACGCTCCTGAATAGTTACTCAATCCCAGCCGCCACAATCCGCGCGAGAGGATGACAAATAAGAAGGTCATACCAAAGGCAAACAGCAAACTCGTTCCGCTGAGACGGTTGGTCAACGCTTCGGCGGGAACAGTCACTGCAAAGGCGACGGGAACCAAAAAGGTCAGGCCTGTGCGAAGCCAATCGGGATAGATCCCCACAGGCCAGCGACCCGCGGCATACAAGCCTTCAAAGAGATTGCTGATCTCCTGAACGCGAATGACCCAAAACGAAATGGACGTGACCATCAGCCAGACGCAATACAGCATGACCGCGCCCATGATCAAAGCCGCAAGAAAGCTGAGAAGTTGCAATACGCCAAACGTTCCCTTTAGCTGATAAAAAGCCACGCCGATCACAACCATCCCAACAATGACATCCACTAACTGCCAAAAGCGGAATTCACGCACACTGACAAGGGTTTGCGCGTCGGCGGGTTTGGTCAGTGCGAAATCCAGTGTGCCGTTGCGGACATCATCCATCAGGCGTTCCATGTTCGGTTGAATGATGGAGCGGATCACACCTCCCATCAGCAGGTGGACTCCCATCACAGCCAGCAACTCAGGGCGAGACCAGCCTGCGAGAGTGGTCACCTGTCCAAATACAAGCGAGAGACCGATCAGTCCCGTGGCGACTGAGATAAACGATTGAAGAAGTTGGATGAAGAAATTGATGCGGTATTGCATCTCATTCAATATACCGATCCGCAGATAGGTAAGAGCAAGTTTTATTGGGTTCATAAGGTTATCCCCCCACCGCGGAATACTGCTTGATGGCGAAGCTCCAGATCAGGTTGAGCATCAGGATGCCTGATGCGATCCACAAGACCTGCATTCCGAAACCTGACCAAAGCTGGGCATCAGTCATATTACCGACGAGCACTTCAATCGGAAAGAAAAATGTCCATTTGAATGGCAGGTAATTGGAAAGATTCTGCACCCAGGCAGGCATGATGGTCATCGGCACGAGGCGGCCAGAGAGGATCAGTTCAAGGCCGAAGTACAACTCAAAGATGGCACTGACGCGGGTAGTCCAAAAGGTGATCATACCCAGCAGCGAAAGCAGCATGGTGCGGATCAGATAGGCGCTCCAGATGGCAAGAAAGAACACAACGACCTCCATCATGCGGATATCAAAAGTTGGTTTGAATATCCATGAAAGAATGGCAGCCAATGGCAGCCATAGCAGGATCACCACAAACTTCCAGCCCGCGAAGAAGGCGACGTCAGCATGGATGGGGTGGATTGGACGCATCAACTCCATCGAAAGCCGCCCTTCACGAATACGCCATTCCCACCCATAGGGTGTAAAGACAATATTCATATTGCGCACCAAAGTCCAGATGATGTAATACGCCGCAAACGCGCCCACGGTGTATCCGCCTGCGGAGCCGCCTTGCTGTTTCGCGATGGTAGTCCACACGACCAGATAGATCACCGGCTCTGTGATCATGCCTATCATATAAAAATAATTCGCCACACTGTATTGGATCTGTTCCAAAATGGAGATTTTCATAGTGGCTAAATAGAAGTCAATATATCGCTTCATTTTTTCTCTTCAGAGGATGTGAAAACACTGTCAATGACGTCGTCAATGGGAGTATCTTCCACAGTCAGATCATCGACTTGCAGGTCGGAGAGCAGATTCGCCGTGACTTGAAAAGTCTTGGATTTGGCGACACGCAAGGTGACGCGCGCACCGTCACGGGTAAGCACTTCCCCGTACTGAGACAAGTCAACTTCAGGGTTCAGCAGAGTGACACCGAGAGTCTTGAAAGAAGAAAATTGAGTGACGAGCGTGCTCAACTCTCCGTCAAAAAGAGTCCGCCCGTGATGAATCACGATGACGCGTTTGCAGAGCGCTTCCACATCCGCCATGTAGTGACTGGTGAGCAGAACGGTCGCGCCCCAACGCTGATTGTATTCCTTGATAAACGTACGAATGCGCCTTTGCATAGTCACATCCAGACCAATGGTCGGTTCGTCAAGAAAGAGCACTCTAGGACGATGGAGCAGGGCACCGACAATCTCCATCTTCATGCGCTCACCCAGCGAGAGATTGCGGATGGGTTTATTGACCAGGTCCTTTAATTCCAAGAGGTCAATAAAGTCATCCCGGGTCTTTTTAAATTCAGACATGGGGACGCCATAGATCGCGCGTTGTAGTTCAAATGAGTCGATGGCGGGCAGATCCCAGGATAGCTGATTGCGGTTGCCCATCACCAGGGCCACCTGACGCAGATAGTCATGGGAGCGCTTGGTCGGCTCGTAACCTAAAACATTCACTGCGCCTGAGGTTGGATGTAAAAGTCCGCTCAAGACTTTGAGTGTGGTGGTCTTTCCAGCGCCATTCGGACCAAGAAAGCCGACAACTTCGCCCGGTTCAATGCTAAAAGAGACATTGTCCACCGCTTTGACTGTGCGATATTTACGGTTGAACAGGCTGATCACTGCCGCTTTCATCCCGCCTTCACGCTCGGGGACATTGTAATGTTTTGATAAGTTGGAAACTGATATAGTAGAGGTCACAAGAATTCTCCTAATTTGACGGAACAAAAGGCGTTTAAATGAAAAACCGCAGGGCGGGCGCGCCTGCGGTACATGCAAATAGCATGAAGAGTCTAAAATGACCCGTAGGGAGGCCCAAAACGTTCAAAGTGTGAGGTAAATTTTTCTTTCATCGAAGCAGCCTCCTTTCAGTGGAATAAGTTTGGCAAGTTTAGCACAGATGGAATTTAGAGGCAAGATTTTTCTGGTATAATCTCGCCCGTGACTGGTCCTGCCCTACGGTCAAGTTCTCTTGAGAGAACTGAAGCTGTGGACACGGAGACCTGCGTAGCGCGGTGTTCGCACCGCCAAAAAAATCTAAAAGAAAGGAAGCACACGTCATGCCACTTGCAAAAGAAGTCAAGACCAAGGCGATCGAAGATTTTCATCGCCACGACAAGGATACCGGCTCCCCTGAAGTTCAGATTGCCATCCTGACCAATCGCATCACTCAGCTCACCGAGCATTTGCGAAGCAACAAGCAGGATCAATCCTGCCGCCGTGGTTTGCTCAAACTGGTCGGTCAACGCCGCCGATTGCTCACGTACTTGCGCTCAAGCAACTACCAGAACTATCTAAACGTAACCGAACGATTGTCACTCCGCCGTAAGTAGTTAGTGAAAGACCCTAAAGGTCGCGAGACTTTTAGGGTCTTTTTAAACCCTCACCTACCTGCCCGTCAAGGCGAGGAGGAAAATCCCGCAGTCAGGAATTGAATAGCGCGAACAACAATGGTTGTTCACACTCTTCAGTCCCTGACCAACTGGCGGGTAAGTTTCGGAGTGCAAAGTCTTCCGACTTTGCAAACCAACAACAGGAGTTGTTGGACTCCATTTTATACACAGGAGACAAAAAAATAATGAAACCCGAATTAAAACGCTATTCAGCCGTTGTAGGCACGCGCACTTTCACCTTTGAGACAGGCACCTTGGCAGCTCAAGCAGGCGGCGCAGTCACCTTCGGCGTGGAAGATTCGATCGTATTCGACGCAGCCACCATGGGCGGCGTACGCGAAGGAATTGACTTCTTCCCACTTTCCGTTGACTACGAAGAGCGCATGTATGCCGGCGGCAAGATCCCCGGTTCCTTCTTCCGACGTGAAGGTCGTGCTTCCACCGATTCCATCCTTGTGGCGCGCCTGACAGACCGCCCCCTGCGCCCGCTCTTTGCACATGGCATGCGAAACGAAGTGCAAGTTATCATGTACTCATTCTCAGCCGATGGCATCAACCCGCTTGATATTCTCGCGATCAACGCTGCTTCTGCCGCGATCATGATCTCGGATATCCCCTGGGCTGGACCTGTAGCCGCCGTCCGTGTTGGACGCGTCAACGGTGAGTTCGTGCTCAACCCAACTTTTGAGGAAATGAACGCTTCAGATCTGGACCTGAGAATTGCCGGCACAAAAGATGCGATCCTCATGGTGGAATGCGGCGCCAACGAAATCCCCGAAGATGTCATGGTCGCCGCCCTTGAATTGGGACATCAGTCCATGCAGCCGATCATTGAATTGCAACTCAAGATGCAGGCTGAAATTGGCAAGCCCAAGCGCGAAGCCACCATCACCACCGCGAACGAAGAATTGCAGAAGAAAGTATTCGAATCAGTCAACGCCAAGATGAACGAATTGCTTGACAAGCCGTTGAGCAAAGGCGAATTCTACGGCGGCATGGACGAATTACAAGCCGCAGTCGTTACTGAATTATGCATCGAAGGCGATACAACTGCTCCCGCCGCAAAAGATGTTAAATCTGCATTCAGCGAAGCCGAACACAAGATCGTGCGTGAAAGAATCCTGGGTATGGGCAAGCGTCCCGATGGCCGCACCCCGACCGAAATCCGCCCGATCTGGTGCGAAGTGGGACTCTCCCCCCGCGCACACGGCACTGGTCTTTTCACACGCGGCGAGACACAAGTATTATCCTTTGCGACTCTCGGAACATTGGGCGAAGCACAGGAACTCGATAATCTATCCCCAGAGAAAAATAAACGCTACATGCACCACTACAGCTTCCCGCCTTTCTCCACAGGCGAGGTCAAGATGCTTCGTGGACAAAGCAGGCGCGAGGTCGGGCATGGTGCGCTCGCAGAACGTGCGCTGGAACCAGTCATCCCAGCTGAAGAATCCTTCCCATACGCGATCCGCGTTGTGTCCGAAGCTTTATCCTCCAACGGCTCGACCTCAATGGGTTCAGTCTGCGGTTCGACTTTGGCATTGATGGATGCGGGCGTGCCGATCAAGGCACCTGTATCCGGCGTCGCCATGGGACTCATCACAGATGAAACTGGCCGCTATCAAATCTTGACCGACATTCAGGGAACCGAAGACCACCTCGGCGACATGGATTTCAAAGTCGCAGGAACTGCCGCTGGTATCACCGCTTTGCAAATGGACATCAAGATCAGCGGCTTGAGCACGCAAATGATGAAGGAAGCGCTGGCGCAGGCTCATACTGCCCGCATGTCGATCATGGACAAGATGCTCGAAGCCCTGCCCGAAGCACGCGCGGAATTGAAACCGCATGCTCCGCGCATCATCACCGTCAAGATCCCGATCGATAAGATCGGCGCGCTCATTGGTCCCGGCGGCAAGAATATCCGCGCGTTACAGGAAGAGACCCATACCAAGATCGACATTCAGGAAGACGGTACGGTTTACATTGCCTCAACTGACAGTGTCGGCGCCAAGATCGCTCAGGAACGTGTTGCGGGCTTGACAGAGTCGGTGGTAATTGGAAATATCTATACCGGCAAGGTAGTGCGCACGGAAGCCTTTGGGGCGTTTGTAAATCTCCTGCCCGGCATCGACGGGCTCGTACACATTTCACAACTCGCAAGCGAACGCGTGAATGCTGTCGAGGATGTTTGTGTTCTCGGCGATGAATTGACCGTGATGGTCACGGACGTTGACCCACAAGGTAAGATCCGCCTGTCACGCCAGGCTGTACTTGAAGGCTGGTCAGCTGAAGAAGCCCGGGAAAAAGACAAGGGTGGACGGAGTGGCGGCGGTGGGAGTCGCGGCGGAGACCGGGGTGGACGCGGCGGCGACAGAGGCGGTCGCGGCGGAGATCGGGGTGGACGCAGCGGCGGAGGGGATCGCGGCGGAAATCGAAGATAAAGTTTACACAGCAAGCTCCGAGTTTCTATGAACTCGGAGCTTTTTTAAATGCTATAATTTCGTAATTGAAAGCAATATGAACATCGAATGTCTCACTTCCGAAAGCACCATAGAGCTTCTTCCAAAGTTGACCTCTCTCGTACAGGACGCGATTGCAAATGGCGCGTCCATCGGATTTCTCACTCCCCTCACCGAGGAGGACGCATCTACGTATTGGCGGGATGTTGCATCCGCGCTGAAAGCCCCTTTCCGGATTCTGCTCATTGCAAAAATAGATCAGGAAATCATGAGACCAGCCCCCCCTGGGTGAGGGTGTACAATCCAGTTATGAAACTGATCGCTCAAATAAAACTCCTGCCTACGCCCGAACAAGCACAGGCACTTCGCAAAACTTTGGAAGTGGCAAACGCCGCCTGTAACTACATCAGCGATCAGGCCTGGGAGAGTCAGACCTCTCGGCAATTTCCGCTTCACAAACTTACCTATTATTCCGTGAAGGAAATCTTTGACCTGACCGCGCAGATGGTTGTCCGCGCGATTTCCAAAGTCGCTGACGCCTAGCCCTTATGATGGGATCGAGGCAGAAGCCCGTCGAAAAGGACGAACCACATTAATTCTTGACACAAGAGCGGGCGATCCTTCTGAACGCTTGTACACCAAACTAGGCTATACGCAATCAGGCGCAATCCCGGATTATGCACGAAGCACAGACGGGTCACTGCATACAACCGTATTTATGTACAAACTTCTAAAATATAAAAAGGTTAATCGATGACAAAGTACATTGCATTCCTGCGCGCCATCAACGTCGGCGGTCACACTGTCAAAATGGATCACCTGCGCCAGCTATTTGAGTCGCTTGGATTTTCCAACGTGGAAACCTTTATTGCCAGCGGAAATGTCATCTTTGAGGCAAAAGCGGGAAGTACGAAGGCGCTTGAAAAGAAGATCGAAGCATGTCTGCGCGAAGCGTTGGAATATGAAGTGGCGACCTTCATCCGCACCGATACAGAGGTAGTGGAGATCGCAAAACACAAACCCTTTCCACAGTCCCAACTGGATGCGGCAGGCGCGCTCAACATCGGCTTCCTGGCTGACCCGCTCGATGATGCCGCAAAACAGAAGTTGATGTCTCTGCGCACCACCGTTGACGACTTTCACATTCACGGGCGCGAGATCTACTGGCTGTGCAAAAATAAACAGAGCGAATCCAAGATTTCAAACGTGGCAATCGAAAAGGCACTGGAGGTCAAATCAACCTTGAGGGGCGTGAATACGATCAAGAAGCTGGCGGAAAAGTACGCATCAACTCTTGCAGGATAAACTCAAGATCATGGACAAAGAAACATTCGAAAATACCATTTACAGGAATTGGACGGGGTACTTCGGTTGTCCAATCGAAACTGCACAACAAAGTGGAACCACCCTGTTACCAGAAAGTAAATATGATGGCGACAAGGTCATCGCGCTTTGGCATATCGGAAAGCACGCGTTTGCACAACTTGACCCAGCCTATTATTCGCAGTTAGAAAAAATAACTGAGGAATTACCTGCAAACACTTCTCTGACAGGCGATTTGATCCAAACAAGCTGGGGAAGTGAGCGGATCCTTTCATGGGATATTGGGCTGGCATATTATCTATTCCCCCCGCACCTGCCGGCGTATCTTCCTGACCAGCCGTTCATTCTGCGTCAATTGAACGAAACCGACACGAATAGCATGTCCGCATTGCATGCCGCAAATACGCCTGAAGATGTTGACGAGGGTTTTGTAGAAGTCACACACCAGGTCGCCTTTGGGGTCTTTTTCGGAGAACAGCTGGTCGCAGCAGCAAGCGGGTATGAACGAACGGGCTTTCTCGACATTGGCGTGTTGACTCATCCAGATTTTCGCAAGAAGGGGTTGGGGAAAGCCGTCGTGGGCGGAATATGCGAGTGGGCAAATCAGCACAATATCATCGCACAATACCGGCACAATATCACCAACGCCGGCTCGCAAAATGTCGCCATAAGTTTAAATTTCCAATTGTATTTTAAATCTGAGGGGATCTTCCTGAAATAAGGAAACAATTGCTCGTTACCTTTTCACATCCACACCCGTGACCTTTGATAGTATCTTGTGTGCAACAAATGCGGGGATAAGAAATACAATGTGCAAAACCACGCTTGCACTGAACAGTTCAGCCACGTTTGAGAGAAAGCCATTAACGAGCGGCGTCAGATTTGTAAGCATCCACGCGCCTGCGCCGGCAAAGACCGCTAGCCCAAGCAGCCCGGCCACCCAAATCCCAAGTGGAAACCAGGCGTGACTGTCGGATTCCGACGGCATCATGGTGCTGGAAACCGCAAAGGCAAGGTATAGCCATAGGTAAAAATCATTTACAGTTGGCAGAACCCCAACCGCCATATAAAACAAGTTCAGCTGGCCATTTTGTAAAAACTTCCAAAGCGTGCCCAATTGCAAGTGGTCGCTGCCGACATAAGCCACGAATACGCTTCCGGCGATCAAAGGAGCAAGTCCGATCAAAGAATCTCGAAATACATCCGTCTGTTCGGTTTCGACATATCCCATTTGCAAACGCCCATTCGGAAGCGATTTTGGGAACAATGAAAAACGCCCGGTCCGCACACGCAACAACTTCGCCATTAGATAATGACTCAATTCATGCATGGCAACGCCGGGCAGGAAGAGGATAGAGAACAATCCGATCGTTAATTCCGCATTGCGCGTGATGATCAGTAAAACAGCTTGTATCTCCCGATGCAAAAGCCGCTGGAGAAATACCAGCGGCAAAAGCGTCAGAATAAACCAGAATACGCCAGCGAATGAAGTCAACATCAATATGAATAAACGGAGGGATGTAGATGATTGTCCATGGTTGAAGGTTTACATCCACTATTTTGTGCGATTATCCCGCCGCCGCCCTTGTAATTGCTGCGAACTCGTCCACTTTCAGACTGGCACCGCCAACAAGCGCGCCGTCAATATCAGGTTGACCAAAAAATTCAGCCGCGTTGGATGAAGTAACAGAGCCACCATATAAAACGCGGATAGCTTGTGCTGTTTCCAACCCGAACAACTCAGCCAGCGCGGGACGAATCACATCCTTGACCACCGCGTTCGCTTCAAGGCCGTTGGAAGCTTTGCCTGTCCCGATCGCCCAGACTGGTTCGTATGCCACCACGATGCGCGGCGCAAAGTCAGGAGAGACATCCCTGAGACTCTGGCTTGTCTGACGGGAAACAATCTCACGCGTCAGCTTTGATTCGTATTGATCCAAGGTCTCGCCAACACAAACGATCGGCGTCAAATCGTATTTTTGGGCGGAGATCAACTTCCGATTTACGATCTCATCGCTTTCATTGAAATAAGCGCGCCTTTCGGAGTGACCAAGGATAACATAACCGCACAACTCTTTCACCATGGCCGGCGAAACCTCGCCGGTAAACGCACCTTTTTCCTCCCAATGCATATTCTGCGCACCAAGACCAATACCTGAACCGCCAATCAATGCAGAAGCGGTCTGTAACGACACGAAAGGCGGGCATATAATTTTTTCCACGCCGTTGATCGCGCTTATTTTTTCACTCAATTGAGAAACCAGATCGCGCGTCTCGGCGATGGTTTTGTTCATTTTCCAATTTCCTGCAACAAATGGTTTTCGCATATTTTTTTCCTATTGGATTTTTTTGAGATAATTTTCGGCCATAAAACGGATCCACTGCGGTGCGCCGAGATCCGAAGAGAGCGAAAGAAAAATATTCTTCGCCTCAGTTTGACTGCCCGATTTCATTTCAATTTCAGCTTTCAATAAAAATACTTCATACATATCGGGTTTTAGTTTTTCAGCATTAGCCAGTTGAGATCTGGATTCGTTCATATCGCCATTGAACAGAGCGTATCGTCCGCGGGCAATGTACCCCAGCGGCAGATTGACATTATCAATCCGCTCAAAGAAGACAAAAAGCGGCATATCCTTTTTCTCTGAGGCTTTATATACAGCTTCGCGGAAATCGTTTTCCAGATCAATTGGCAGTCCCTGAGCGCGGTACGTTGGAACCAGTCGCAAATACATGCCCGCCGCCGGCACCCAGGCTTCCCGCCTCTTAAATTCCTCCGCAGCCTTCAAAAGAAATTCCTTATTGTTTGGGCCGGCCAGATTCGCCGCCTGCGCAAGTTCATCGATCGCCGGGCGGACTTCATTCGCATCCCACAAGGCAAGCGCAAGCTGCAAATGTGCAAAAGGATCGCCAGGGTTCTTGTTTACCAATTCCTGCGCCGCTGTCACTTGCGGTGAGCTATTTACCTTTGGCGTCGGCAATTGAGCGCCTGGGGTACGTCCGCCAGGCAAGTCTGGCAATGGTTTCGTCGGTTGAGGTGGCACGGTTGAGACCACAGGGCTAGGTACAATAACCGTTGGGGTCAAAGCGGACTGGTTTTTATACCTCGTGACTGCAAAAAATGCGACCGTCAGACAAAAGATCGATATCAGCCCGACGCCCACCCACATCCATGGCGAACGTCTCTTTGACGCACTTTTAACTGTCTCTGTTTCTTTAACTGAAACTGCCTTTTGAGTTTTGACAGCCGTCGGCTCACTCTTATAACCTGCTGAACGCATGGTAATGGAGGTTCCCTGCATTGGCACTCCCGCCTCCGTCCACGCATTCTTAAAAGCGCTTACCATCTCCCCAACCGATTCAAAACGGTCAAGGCGGTTTTTGGCAAGTGCTTTCAACAAGACCCGTTGAACAGGTTCAGGTACGTTGGGGTTGACCTTCATTGGCAAGGGCAGCGGGGTATAAATATGATCATGAATAATTGAGAACGGCGTATCCGCGCTGAATGGGACCTGCCCGACCACCATCTCATACAACATGACGCCGAAGGAATAAATATCAGTGCCCGCGTCCAGTTCTTTGATACCCATCGCCTGCTCGGGCGAAATATATTGCGGCGTACCCATAATCGAGTCTGACGACATGGTGGATTCGCCCGCCTGCGCGATGCGCGCGAGGCCAAAATCAGCAAGATACATCACCCCATCCAGGGCGATCATCACATTTGACGGTTTTACATCTCGATGCAAAATTCCCTGGCGATGCGCATACCCCAAAGCGGAGCCGATCGAATTTACCACCTCTTCAATTTCCTTTGAAGTCAACGGTCCTTGCTGCAAACGAGCCTTGAGCGTATCCCCCTCGATATACTTCATCACAAGAAATGGGCGTGCCTCATGTTCGGCATAATCATACACAGGAACAATATTGGGATGTTCCAGCTTTGCCACCACGCGCGCCTCGCGTTGAAAACGGGCGGTAAAAGTTTGGTCTTCATTAAATGCCTGGTGCAAAACCTTCAAGGCAACATAGCGGTCAAGCGCAGCATGATAGGCTTTATAAACGGTCGCCATACCGCCCTGCCCAAGCTGCTCTATGATCCGATAAGGCCCTATGTTTTCACCAATGGTAAATGACATGCATGGTCTCCGCTTACTTTGGATTTTCCCGATTATAGCCGAGTGAAGTTAATTTCAGTCATCCATTGCAAAACTGTTTGTAAACTGAAATGATAGGAAGCCATGATTATAAAATTCAGCGCGGACTTTTGTCCGCGCTGTTTGTTCATTTATCCAGCAAGGCCGCGACACCTGGCAGTTCTTTTCCTTCAAGGAATTCAAGCGACGCACCGCCGCCTGTGGAAACATGGGTCATCTGTTTTGCGACACCTGCTTTCTTGACCGCACTGGCAGAGTCACCGCCGCCAATGACTGTGATCGCGCCAGATTCGGCCAACATGCGCGCGAGAGCAAAGGTGCCCTCGGCAAACTTCGGCATCTCGAACACGCCGACAGGGCCGTTCCAAACGACTAGCTTGACGCCTGCCAATGAAGTTTTATACAGCTCCAATGTCTTCGGTCCCACATCCAACATGCGCCAGCCTGCAGGGATCTTATCCACGTCAACGATCTGAGTATTGGCCTCCGTGTCGAACTTATCCGCGATGATCGCATCCACAGGAAGGATCAATTTATCGCTTGATTTTTCCATAATTGATTTTGCCAATTCCAGAGACTCCGCTTCAACAAGACTATCCTGCATATTGAGCCCCTGCGAAGCAAGGAAGGTGTTCGCCATCCCGCCGCCGATAATCAACTTGTCACACTTTGAAAGCAGTGTTTCAACGACCAAAATCTTATCGCTGATCTTCGCGCCACCCAGAATGGCGATGTAAGGGTGTTCAGGATTTGCAACGGCACGGCCAAGATATTCAAGTTCCTGTTCCATCAGGAAACCAGAGACAGCGGGCAGGAAGCGTGCGATCCCTTCGGTGGACGAATGTGCGCGATGAGCAGAGCCGAATGCATCGTTGACATAGACATCACCGAGCGCCGCCATTTGTTTGGCAAGATCGAGGTCGTTCTTTTCTTCACCTTTGTGAAAGCGGGTATTTTCCAACATTAATACTTCGCCCGCTTTTAATTCCCTGGCCATTTTTTCAACTTCTGGACCAACGCAGTCGGGAGCCATTTGAACTGGAGTCCCCAACAACGCAGCCAATGCTTCCGAAGCAGCACGCAGGCTAAATTCAGCGTCAGGACCGCCTTTTGGTCGTCCCAAATGACTCATCAAAAGCAACGAAGCTCCCTGATCCAAAACATATTTAATGGTCGGCAGAGCCGCCTTGATACGTTTGTCATCGGTGACTTTGCCGTCCGCCATAGGCACATTAAAATCCACGCGCATAAGCACGCGCTTATTTTTAAGGTCAATATCTTTTACTGTTTTTTTGTTCATGGTCTTGTCTCTTGCTGCCAGTCAAATAGTCGCCTGGTCTTTTTTGCTTTCAGACCAGGCGACTATGGACAATCAGACTAAAGGTTCTTCCCCATCAACGCGACGAGGTCAGCGGTACGGCAGGCGTAACCCCATTCGTTATCATACCAGGCAACAACTTTGATCAGGTTACCGAGAACGATGGTGTCAACTGCGCTAAAGACACTTGAGAAGGATGTGCCGCGCAGGTCGGTGGAGACGAGCTCTTCATCGGTCACATCGAGAATACCCTTCATCGAGCCGTTGGCATATTCAAGCATTGCGGCGCGGATCTCTTCGATGGAGGCTTCCTTGTTCAAGATCGCGGTGAAGTCTACAACTGAAACGGTAGGCGTGGGAATGCGGAAAGCCATACCAGCAAATTTGCCTTTGAGTTCTGGGATAACGAGACCGACAGCTTTTGCCGCGCCTGTTGAAGACGGGACAATATTCTGTGCGGCGCCGCGGGCATCACGCAGATCCTTTGCGCCGACATCCTGTAATTTCTGTGAGCCGGTGTAGGCATGGACAGTGGTGAGCAAGCCGCGGTCAATACCAAATTTATCATTAAGCACCTTGGCGACTGGCGCGAGGCCGTTCGTGGTGCATGAGGCATTGGAAACAATATGATGCTTCTGAGCATCATATTTATCATCGTTGACGCCCAAAACAATGGTGATGTCTTCGTTCTTGGCGGGAGCGGAAATGATGACTTTCTTCGCACCGCCAGATTCGATGTGAGCCTTGGCCTTGGTGGCATCGGTGAAGAAACCGGTCGATTCGATCACGATATCCGCACCCATGTCAGCCCACTTGATGGCTGATGGATCTTTTTCGGCTGTGACCTTAACTGTTTTGCCGTCAACGATTATATTGCCATCTTTGACTTCAACACGGCTGGCGAAATTCCCATAGGTCGAATCGTGTTTTAGCAAATGCGCGTTTGTTGCAGAATCGAACAGATCATTCACCGCCACAACATCGATCTCTGGGAAACGAGCCTTCAGGGTGCGAAAGGCAAGACGGCCAATGCGGCCAAAACCATTAATACCAACTTTTACTGTCATTTTAATTCTCCTTAAATAATTTATTATTGATTGTGAATTTTAGCACAATATTATTATTCTAACATAAAACTCATCCAATTATAGCACCTGCTACACTCCGCGCTCACGTAGCGGTCCGGTGCGTTCGTTAAAAACATCCATAACCGCTTGCGCAAGTTTCACAGAGTCGTGCCGCCAGGGATGTCCATCATCAACAAGGTCGGCACAATAGACACGGGAGTCCAAAAGAGTTTTGTCGTCGACTCGCACCCATTTTGAAGCGCCGATCTCGCCATTATAATTATCGTTACATAAAATGATATCAAACAGGTCTTCGCCAATGTGATCTTCCAATGCACGGATGTGGTCAGCGCAGGTGAATGAATCTGTTTCACCAGGCTGTGTGGCAATATTGCAAACGTAAATTTTTATCGCGCGGCTTATTTGCATGGAAGAGAGCAGGTCATGCACAAGCAAGTTTGGCAGGAGACTCGTGTACAGACTGCCAGGCCCGACCACGATCACATCAGCATTTAGAATGGCCTTGATAACGGGCGGGAAGGCAGAAGCATTATCCGGTTCCAACCATACCCGACGGACACGTCCCGCGACTGAAGGAATCTTGCTCTCCCCTTCCACACGAATCTGATTTTGGGAATGCAGCAACTCCACGCTGGCTACCAATTTAACATCATGCAATGTAGATGGAAGCACACGGCCGTTCACTGAAAGCACGCGGCCCGATTCGACCACCGCATCTTCAAAACTGCCGGTGATATCCGCAAGCGCTGTAATGAAAAGGTTCCCAAACGAATGGCCATCAAGATCAGGCGACCCGCTGAAACGATATTGGAAAAGCTGGGTCAGCATGTCCTCGTCATTGGAGAGCGCGGCAAGACAGTTGCGAATATCACCAGGCGGAAGAATGCCAAGACTTTCCCGCAACCTTCCGGAGGAACCGCCATCGTCTGCAACGGTGACAACCGCAGTAAGATTGCCTGTGTGCATTTTAAGACCACGCAACAAGGTGGCCAGTCCATGACCACCGCCGATCGCAACAGCACGGGGTCCGCGCTCACGGCGGCGAAAATCAGTCAACTGGTCAAACACATCAGAGCCGGGGCGAATGAACGGTCTTAGCAATGAACGGTTAAGCTGATAGATGCCATAAGTGACGATACCCACTCCCAATCCTCCAAAAATGAGCGCGCGCCATACCCGCGGGATAAATCGCAGGGAGGCATACGAAAGCAACAAGAGCAGGATCGGATTGGACGAGTCAGTTCGGTACAGGTCTATAACAATAACAGCAAAACCCAATCCCAATAACGTAATGCCAAGAGTTACAAAGACAAACCAACGCTTAATGCCCAGCCCCGGACGAAACCAACGCGGAACATCGCGCAGCGTTTGCCAAAAATTTTCCAAGAATTTGGAGCGCATAAAAAGATAATAGCAGGGTTGAAACGATGAGTCAATTCCAGTAGTCGTGGAAAAGCTTACGGTATAATTGCGCTTATGCGCACAATCGTTGCAATTGATGTAGGCGGAACCCAGCTCCGAGCTGCCGCTTACCAACACGATCAACTCGAACCGCTTACCCATAACCGGATTGAAACCAAAGCCAAAGAGCCAAATGCTTTCGGGCGGCTGATCGATCTAATTGAAGGGATCTGGCCGAAGAACATGATAGTAGATGCGATCGGCGTATCGTCTCCAGGCCCGGTCGACCCGCATAATGGCATTGTGATTATGACTCCCAACATTAAAGAGTGGCGTGATTTCCCGATCACAGCAAAATTGTCAGAGCATTTTGGAGTTCCTGCATATCTGGAAAATGATGCAAATCTAGCCGCTCTTGGAGAATGGAAATTTGGGGCAGGACGCGGACATCATAATGTGCTGTATTTGACCGTGAGTACCGGGGTTGGGGGCGGCGTAATCATTGAAGATCGCCTCCTGCAGGGAATTCACGGACTGGCGGCTGAACTAGGACATACCACGGTACAGGCAAATGGTCCGCTGTGCGGCTGCGGACAACCCGGTCATCTTGAGGCTTTCTCTTCAGGAACCGGAATCGAGCGTTTCGTGGCTGAACAGCTCAAAGCCGGGCGGGAATCGATCCTTCCTGTTGAAAAAAAGAATTCAGCCTACACGATAGCCAAAGCCGCAAAACAAGGCGACACATTATCCATCGAGGCGTATCAGATCGCCGGAACTTATTTGGGGATCGGTGTGGCAAACTTTCTGCACGCATTCGATCCATCCATTGTCATCTTTGGAGGGGGAGTATCCCAGAGCGGACCACTATTATTCGATTCGTTCAATGAAAGCTTGAAGCAAAGAGTCTTTCACCCCCGCTACCTTGAAGAGCTGGTAATTGCGCGGGCCGAATTGGGCGATAACTCAGGGTTGCTTGGCGCGCGCGCATTAGCTGAATTTAAGTTACAGTAATAATGTCACTACAAATAGCTTTGCAGTGACTTAAATGTTATAAGGAGACTGTATGACACAATCTAGTTTACCCGGGCCAAAAGCCAGGGCAATGATCGAGCGAGACCACAAGGTGATTTCGCCTTCTTATCCGCGGGGATATCCTTTCGTAATGGATCACGGCAAAGGCAGTGAAGTTTGGGATGTGGATGGCAATCGATTTTTGGATTTCATGGGCGGGATCGCAGTCGTGTCTACCGGGTATTCTCACCCGAAGGTGGTGAAAGCTGTACAGGAACAGGCTGAAAAATTCCTGCATATTTCGTCCGACTTTTACCACGAAAATTGGGTCAGACTAGCTGAGAAACTGGATGAGATCGCGCCTTTCAAAGAGGATGCACTCTCTTTCATGACAAATTCAGGCACTGAAGCTGTGGAGACGGCGATCAAACTGGCGCGTTATCACACCAAGCGCACGAACTTCATTGGATTCACCGGCGCATTCCACGGCCGCACAATGGGCGCGGTGACATTTACAGCCAGCAAAGCAAAATATCATGGCGGTTTCTATCCATTAATGAACGGTGTTACCCATGCGCCATTCCCAAACCCGTACAGACCTGTTTTGGAGCGCCGTAAAGGCGAAGATTACGGCGAGGCCACGGTCCGTTATATAGAAGAAGAGATTCTCAATCAAATCATGCCTCCAAAGGATGTAGCCGGCATATTGGTTGAGTCGATTCAAGGCGAAGGTGGATATCTCATCCCGCCGGATGGTTTCTTCCCCGCCCTGCGGAAATTATGCAGCAAGCATGGCATTCTGCTGATCGTGGATGAAGTGCAGTCTGGCATGGGACGCACCGGCAAATGGTGGGCGATCGAGCATTTCGGTGTTGAACCAGACATGCTTACGTCTGCAAAGGGTATTGCCTCTGGACTGCCCCTTGGAGCCTGCATCGCACGCAAATCTGTCATGGACTGGGAGATCGGCACGCATGGCAACACGTATGGCGGGAATCCCATCTCTTGTGCGGCATCCTTGGCAACCATTGAGTTGATCGAAACCGAATTCATGAAGAACGCTGAAGTCGTTGGCGCATACGCGCTCGAAGCGCTAAAAGAAATGCAGATGCGGCATCCCAGCATTGGAGAAGTTCGCGGCAAGGGCTTGATGATCGGTGTGGAATTCGTCAAAGATCGAGAAACCAAGGAACCGGCAAAAGAACTTACCGACCGCGTCGTGGATATTGGATTTGAACGCGGCCTGTTGATGCTTTCCTGCGGAAAAAGCGTGATCAGAATTGCGCCTCCCCTCTCGATGAGCAGAAGCGAGATGGATGAAGGCTTAAAGTTATTCGAAGAAGCTCTAACGATCGCTGAAAAAGAATTGGCGTAGAAATGAATTATGAAAAAGCCGAGTTCACAGTGAACTCGGCTTTTTCATACATACTCAAGTAACTTTAAGAGGATTTTGTTCAAGCTTTATCAAACGATTACATAATGGTAATAAAAATTTTAAACCCTTTCACCACATCAGATATCAAATAACCTTATTAAAACTACGGTTTAATCGATACCAATTTAGACAAGGCGAATAATAGTCGATCGATATCCGCTTCGGTGTTATATCCCTGCACAGAGATACGGATCAATTTTTTATCCTGCCATTCGATAAGCGGTATTTCAATCCGAAATTCATCGTACAAACGTATTTTCAGCGCAGGCAGATCCGTATCAGCGGGCAGCTGGGCGGCCGCCAGTTGGGCGAACCAGTGATCCGACCTAGCATGAAGCGGGGCGAGCCCTGTCAATTCGCAGATGCGTCCTTGCGCATCTTTAACCAGTTTATGACATTCGGTCCTGATGTTTTCCCAATCATGGTCTTTTTGAAATTTGATGGCTGCAGGAACCGATAAGAAGGCGGCGACATCGCGCGTCCCCCACCATTCATGATGATCCACAAAGGTGGATTTGCCCGGCATAAGGGATTCGTATCCCCAGGAAACGACAAGGGGCTTTAGCAAGTTCTGCATTTCCGGGCGCGCATATAAAAATCCCGCCCCTTTTGGGGCACACAACCATTTGTGCAAATTACCGCCGTAAAAATCTGGGCCGAAGTAATCGAGATCAAGAGAAAGCTGGCCTGGCGCATGCGCGCCGTCAATCACAGTAATGA
The DNA here is from genome assembly GCA_016709305.1 of Candidatus Villigracilis saccharophilus. Lineage (GTDB taxonomy): Bacteria > Chloroflexota > Anaerolineae > Anaerolineales > Villigracilaceae > Villigracilis > Villigracilis saccharophilus. The sequence goes on along the minus strand of JADJNA010000017.1, from coordinate 62,372 downwards.
TGCCAGCCCTGCGCGCACGCTGGATAATTTCGCCCAGAGGAAAAATAACAGCAGTCGGCGAGGTAATGTGGCTGAGAAAAATAACCCGCGTGCGCGGGGAAACAGCCGACCAAAACGAGTCTATGAAGGCTTCTCGTGAAACGAGGGAAACGGGTTGATTGATGTATGTGAAGCCGTGCTCCTTCGCCAGGAAACGCCATGTGCGATCCATCGCGCCGTATTCGTGATCACTGGCCAGAACTTCATCGCCTGCGCCCAGGTCCAGCGAACGGGCAACAATATTCATGGAGACGGTCACATTTTGGGTGTAGACGAGATTATCAGCATGCGAGCCAAGATACTCGCCAAGCGCCGCACGGGATTCGGCCATCAACCCATTGAAGCGCCTGCCCAGGAATTCAACAGGTTGTCGTTCAAGCTCTACCTGCCAGCGCTGATATTCCTCGAAGACTGGTCTCGGGGTCGCGCCGAACGAGCCGTGATTTAGAAAGGTGACAGACGGGTCGAGCAAAAAATATGTGTTTAAGTTATTCATCCCTCAATGGTAAATCCAAAACTCAAAATCGCCAATCGTAAATCGTAGTTATAATCATTTCCATGCGCTTCAACTTGTTCCGTCAATCAGATGTTCCCGAAAAATATCGATCCAACTTCTGGCATTTATATTCTGATATTGCCTGGTTCGGTGTATTGAGCGGTACTGCTGTGAACTTCCTCAATGTGTACGCCACGCGTCTCGGCGCCAGCGGGTTACAGATCGGTCTGCTGGCCGCGATGGCTGCAATCGTAAATCTATTTCTAGCCATTCCGGCCGGCCGCTGGATCGAAAAACAGCACACTGGGCGCGCAGTATTTTGGTCATCCATCGTATTCCGCATGGGCTATGTTTTGTGGATTCCACTGCCCTGGCTCTTCAACGCGCAAGGCCAGATCTGGACGCTCATCGTTCTCGCATTCCTCATGGCAATTCCACTCACCCCTCTTGGAGTCGGCTTCAACGCCCTCTTTGCGGAATCGGTCCCAGATCGATTCCGGGCGCAAGTGGCTGGCACGCGCAACATCACATTCGCGATCACATATATGGTGACATCTTTCGGCGCAGGCATCCTCTTGAAAAACATGCCTTTCGAAGCCGGCTACACTACCATATTTGCGATCGGGGCATTCGGCGCGGCAATGAGCAGTTACCATATATACCATGTCATCCCTTTGGAAGAGTCCCTCCCGCGTCCTTCCATACCCCAGCCTGCTCCAACACCCCGAACAGACTCCCCCCGCGGCATCAAGTCCGCGCTGCGCCTGGATATTTGGAGCACGCCCTTTCGCAACATCCTCCTCACTTTGTTCTTCTTCCATTTGGCGCAATACCTGACGACCCCAATCTATCCGCTCTACAATGTGCGCATCCTGCATTTGAACGACAGCAACATCGGGACAGGCACGGCACTTTTCTATCTAATGGTCCTGATCGGCTCCACACAGTTGAGGCGCGCTACTCAGCACTTTGGAAATAAAAAAGTAACAGCCTGGGGAGCGGCGGGGACCGCGCTGTATCCGTTCATGCTCGCGGCTGCCCACACAGTCTGGCATTACTATGTTTTATCTTTCCTCGGCGGATTTCTGTTCGCTATGGTTAACGGCGCGTACATCAACTATATGCTTGAATACATACCCGCCAATGACCGTCCATCCCACCTGGCCTGGTACAGCATCATTCTAAACATCGCCATTCTTGCCAGTTCGCTCGCCGGGCCATCGATTGCACAGGTGATCGGCCTGACCAATGCGCTGATCCTCTTCGGCGTACTGCGTATCCTCGCAGGTTTCGCAATTCTCAAATGGGGGTAGGCATAAGAAATATCTGACAGGTTTTATAAACCTGTCAGGCTTATGCTAAAATCAACTTGTGACAGAAAATATAAAAATAATCGCAACCAATCGCAAGGCAAGTTTTGAATATTTCCTCATGGAAAAATTTGAGGCGGGACTTGTGCTGCAGGGATCGGAGATCAAATCCATCCGCGCGGGACAGATCAGTATTCAAGAATCGTTCGTGGATGTCCCGAATGGAAGGGAAGCCTGGCTCGTGGAAGCGCACATCGCGCCATACGAACAGGCGGGAACCCACTTTAATCATGAGCCAAAACGTAAGCGGAAATTACTTCTGCACAAAAAACAGATCCTTGAGATATGGAATGAGATCCGCATCAAAGGCATGACGGTTGTTCCCACACGCGTCTACCTCAAAGACGGGCGTGCCAAGATCGAGATTGCCCTGGCAAAAGGTAAAAAAGCCTATGATAAACGCGCCACCATTGCAAAGCGGGACGAGGCGCGCGGTCAGGAAAGAGCCACAAGAGTTAGATAGCAATTCGTCGGAAGCTCGGCTAGTCATTGGTCGGTTCGCTCAGGCTACAAGACTGGCGGGCAAACGACAAGGAGTCTACATGCCCCCTTCCACCATTGGTGGGATCAATTTATTACCTGAAGCTGAAAAACGCGCGATCTATTCACGTTATATTCCCGCCTCACTCTTGGAAAAATTTCACCTGCCGCCTCTAACTTCTGCGACGGGCTACAACCTGCTGCAATTCCGCTTTGCCACCGGTTCAACCGATGTGGAAATGCGTCTTTTTCACGAAATGGATTTTCCAGACCCGATCTTCTACGCGCACCTGACAGACACGTTGAATGGACAGATCCATATTTTGCTATACATTCTCAACGACCCTTCAGCCCCGCGTTTTGATGTGGACAAAATGCCTGACGGCTCACCCACAAAATTTGGGACGCTGCGCAGAAATATTGAAGCGGAGAGATCCGCTCTCGAAGCCGGGCTGGCTCCAGGTCAGATACGACGCGGATTAAGATTGCTGGGCCAGGCCATCGAAACGTTCGAAGGCTTTGTTTCAGCGCTCGGGCACGACATGTATTTTGTCGAGCCGTTGTACTACCACAACGCGGTCATCTTTGAACGCTATGGCTTTCGCTACCAAATGGGCAAACGCCTGATGGACAGCATCCATACCGGTTTTCAAGCCGGCGGCGACCTAATGTCAGCTCTTGATGGATCCAATCCATTCCGGCAACCCGACGCGGCAGATACAATTCGCAAGCGCTCATGGGCGATCCATGACGGAATTCTCGGAGAACCTTTTACCAATGTGACGATGTATAAAAGGGTGGGAATTTCCGCTGGCATCAACACTACGCCGAATTGCAAATGGTAAAAAATGTTTTTACCTGTCAGATAAAACTTCCCACGGGCTTATGCGAATCAACATGGGGTATAAGAATGTTTTTTTGAGACGCTGTTTAGCCTCACCTCTTACACAATGAATTTTTTAGCCAGTTCCGCCTCGATTGTCATTGCGATCGCCGCCGTGTTGACCTTCTACACGGCGCTTTTGCATCTCACCCGTAGAAATAAGAGACGCTCCTTCCTGTTTAGGGTAGTACGTGACCTGTTGGTCGGATTGCAAACTCTTCAGCTTTATTTTGTGACCCAAGACCTGCACTTGCAGTATCCCTTTTTGCTGTATCTGTTCGTAACGTTATTGTTCCTTTCTGGTCCGCTCAATTACATCCGCTACTTTATGTTCTTCTACCCGGGTGGACAAATCCCCGCACGCATCAAAGTTCAGATCCTGCCTGCAGTAGTCGTCTTTATCGGGGAGACCTGGTTCTATTTTGTGAATCAAGCCCAAAGTCAGGCAGTGATCCGCGATGTATTTTCCAACCCTACGCAGTACGCCGCTTCGTACCTCATCCTCGCAGGCGTCATTGTTGCCCTCATCCAGTATGGGATGTTACTGCGGCTGGAAACACGCTTTGTAAACAGCGATGCAACCCGCGAACCTGTACTCATCTCCAGCGCGGTCGTGATCCTGTACATGATCAACATGCTCCTGATCGCGGCGGGATTCATCACTGCCAACCGTGTTGTGATGAATATCGGTATTCTCTTCATCGGCTTTGCTGGGATCGTTTATTTGCTCTTCGAGAACCGCTACCCTGATTTTTATCAACTGGTAGCGCGTGAGCAAAAACAGGAACGATATAAAAAGTCCCTTATCCAAGGGCTGAGCCGTGACAAGATCATTGCCCGCCTGCGTGAATTAATGGAAGAGGAGAAAATCTACCGTCAGTTCGACTTGAAACTGGATGGCGTGGCAGCAATGTTGTTCATCACCCCACACCAGCTTTCGGAATTTATCAATGACCTGCTCGGGATGAATTTCGCAAGTTACATCAACCAGTACCGCGTGGAAGAGGCGAAGTCGATTTTGGTGAACAAGCCCGAAGAAAGCACGCTCGCCGTCGGCTTTCAGGTGGGATTTGGCTCAAAGCAATCTTTCAACACAATTTTCAAACAACAAACGGGGACAACTCCTTCGGGGTACAGAAAACAGACGATGGACGACAGACCGTAGACCGTAATCGACCGTCTCTCGTCCGTAGGACACCTTCTACTGTCCACGGTCCAAACAGTCTAAATTTATAAATTCAGACGACAAGCACTTTCCTTCCTGCTAATATGGTTTTAGATACGCTTACAAAACCAACACGCAAAAGGAAGGTACACCTTGGATCAAAAACTATCCGCTGGCTACAAGTTCCGTTTTGCCCTGGCTGAGTTGGGGTTCACCACCCTGCGCGCAGCCATGGATTTTTTCCTCCTCTTCTACTATACCGACGTGGCGGGCATCAGCCCTGCGCTGGTGGGAAGCGCTCCTCGTTGCCAAGTTGACCTGGGACGCGATCAATGATCCACTGTTTGGATATTGGTCGGACCGAACCCGCTCACGCTTTGGCCGCCGTCGGATCTATATGCTAATCGCGGCTGTCCCCATTGCCATTGGCAGCTGGATTCAACTTTCCCTGCCGCACGGGTTGACTGGCGTCACCGCTTTTTTTGCCGTGATGCTCACCTTCTGGTTGAAAGATACTTTTGTGACCATGGCGGTCGTTCCCTACGCATCATTGATCGCCGAAGTGACTCACGATTATCAGGAACGCTCAAGCCTCGCGCTATACAAAAGCATTAACGCAGTTGTTGGATACATCCTCGGCGCAGGACTTGTCACTGTGTTGGTGGGATTGTTCATGAACGTGGGACTGAGCCGCGCAGGGGCATGGAGCGGAACGGGCGCAGTGTTTGGCGCGATCGCAATGACCACACTGCTCATCACCACCTTCTCCATCAAAGATACTACACAACTAAAAGAAGAACCCACTGACATGCATGTATGGCAGGCGGTGAAATTGTGTTTCAGGAACAAACCTTTTGTCATCCTGATGGTCATTTTCATGCTGGGCGGATTTGCATTCACCGTACAGGCGGCATTGCTTCCGTATCTCATTCAATATCAACTTGGCATGGCAAGCCAGCTCACGTACATCATGATCGGTTCGCTCATCATGACTGGACTGTTCTCCGCTCCTGCAAAATTGCTTGCTGACAAAATCGATAAAGGTCCCACCTACGCCCTCGGATTAACGCTCGCGTCCATCACCTTTTTGCTTGCCTTCTTTTTTCTGCCGCATCGCCCCACTCCCTGGGTCTATGTTGTCGCAGTTGTGCTCGGAATCAGCTTTTCAACGCAATGGGTTTTGCCTTACGCCATGATGCCCGACGTTATCGAATACGACGAGAAGATGACAGGCAAACGCCGCGAAGGCATTTACTACGGCATCTCCAACTTCCTGACCAAATTCGCCTACGCCCTCGGCGTCGCTGTCCCTGGCTGGGCGCTGCAATGGTCTGGATACATCCCCAACGCGATGCAGACCGAAACAGCATTATTCGGCATCCGATTTTTCTACGCGGTCATTCCCGCAGTGACGATGCTGATCTGCGTACCGATCCTCTTCCGCTACCCGATCACACGCAATTCGCATGATGCCCTGCGGAAGGAGATCGCCGCCTCACACGACCCCAAGGCTGGTCAATGAACCCCGAGCCTGCTCCACGCCCGAACATTGTCATCATCAACTGTGATGATCTTGGTCTACGGTGACCTTTCCTCGTTTGGCAGTGAATCAATCCAAACACCCAATATAGATAAACTTGCGGAAGGCGGTGTGAAGTTTGACTCTTTTTATGCCTGCAATTCGCTCTGCACCCCGTCACGCTTCGGGCTGCTGACAGGAAGGTATCCGGAGCGGGCAGGATTAGGATCGTTGCTGCTTGCCAAACATATCGGTCCCCGAACCACCGCCGTAGACAATGCGAACTGGTGGACCAAATTCAATGACCAATATTTCAGATGGTGGTTTGTCAGCTACCTGTCGAAATTACATTTCTGGGATTTCGGGACTCTCCCTGAATTGCGCGGCATCCCTGAGGAAGAGATCACCATTGGCCGAGCACTGCAAACCGTTGGATACCGCACAGGGCTGGTCGGGAAATGGCACTTGGGAGAATTCCCAGTCTATCCCGAATACAATCCGCTTCGGCATGGATTTGATTATTTCTACGGCGTGCCGCACGCCAACAACATGAGAGATTTTGCTCTGTATCGAAACGAAGAATGTCTCTCACCAGATTTCACTGAAATGGACCAACTCACCGGGCTGTACACCCGTGAAGCCGTGCAATTTATCCACGAATCCAAAGACAAGCCTTTCTTTCTCTACTTCGCCCACACGTACCCGCACACACCTCAATACGCATCGAAAAACTTCAGAGGCAAATCGATGGGCGGCTTATACGGTGACTGTGTCGAAGAGATCGACTGGAGCGTGGCAGAAGTCATGCGTGCGCTTGAAGAGACCGGCGTAGCAGACAACACACTCGTGATCTTTACCAGCGACAACGGTCCTGGATACTGTGGCAGTCCCGGAGGGTTGCGCGGACGCAAGGGGCAAAGTTATGAAGGCGGCTTCCGCGTCCCAATGATCGCCCACTGGCCAAAGGGAATCACAGCCAAGAGTATCTGCTCGGAACCAGCTATGAATATAGATCTGTTTCCAACTCTGCTATCGCTGGCAGGGGTGGATTTGCCCGAAGACCGCGTCATCGACGGCAAAAACATCCTCAGCTTGCTAACCAGCAATGGAAAGCGTGACCCGAATGATTGTCTCTACTTTTATCACAACAAGGAACTGGAAGCAGTCCGCATGGGAAAGTGGAAATACATCCGCGATATTGACACCATGGCGTGGCCCATCCCTCTGGATAAGCATTGGAAATCGGAGAATAGTCTTGAGGCCCCCTGGTTATACAACCTCGAGCTTGACCCCGGGGAGAGTTACAACTTAAGGCGCGAGCATCCAGATATCGTGGAAGCCATGGAAGCTATCTATCAAAAATGGCAGAAAAGCATGAAAGAGAATCTTGGCGGTTGGAAATAAAAAGAGCTGACAATGAGTGACAAAAAGCAATCCCCATCCAAACGCAATAACCAGCCGAATATCATCATTATCAACTGTGACGACCTCGGCTACGGTGACCTGCCGCCCTATGACAACACGGTGATGAACACGCCTCATATTAATCAATTGGCACAAGGCGGCGTGAAGTTCACTTCGTTCTATGCCTGCAATTCGCTGTGTACGCCATCCCGTTTCGGCTTGCTGACTGGGCGTTACCCCGAACGTGCGCGGCTGGGGTGGGTACTCGGTGCAAAACGCGCAGGGCACCGCCCTCCCGTTAACTCACGCTTGGAAGATTTCTGGGGCAGATTCCGCTGGGAAGTTGCCAAGTTCCTGACGCGGCTCGGTTTGATGGACTACAACAACGAGCCGAAACCGCGCGGCATCCCTGAAAAGGAAGTTACCATCGCGAAGGCATTGAAGAACGTCGGCTACAAAACCTGCATGGTCGGGAAATGGCATCTCGGCGAGTTTCCCATTTACTCGGAATATCATCCCCTGCGCTTCGGCTTTGACCACTTCTTCGGCGTGCCGCACAGCAATGACATGAAAGACTTCGCGTTGTATCGTGACAACGAATGCCTGTCGCCTGACTTTACCGAAATGGAAAAACTGACAGGTTTGTACACGCACGAAGCCCTCGAGTTCATTGAGCAAGCAGAAGACAAGCCCTTCTTCCTGTACTTCGCCCATACCTATCCACACCAACCCTTGCATGCCTCTGAAAATTTCCGCGGCAAATCCAAAGGCGGATTGTACGGCGACACCATCGAAGAGATCGATTGGAGTCTCGGCGAGCTGGTCAAGACCCTGAAAGCAAACGGACAATGGGAGAACACCCTCGTCATCTTCACCAGTGATAACGGCGCCTGGTACAACGGCAGCGCGGGCAAGTTCCGCGGGCGCAAGGGACAAAGTTACGAAGGCGGCTATCGCATCCCGATGATCGCGCACTGGCCCGAGAAAATTCCACAAGGTACCGTCTGCGACTCTCCCGCCATGAACATTGACTGGTTCCCAACCTGCCTTTCACTCGCTGGCGTGGAACTTCCCAATGACCGCATCATTGATGGCAAGGATATCAGCGGACTGCTCACTGGCGTGGAAAAAGAATCCCCCCATGATGTTTTCTACTTCTATCACAACGAAAGCCTCGAAGCCATCCGCGCGGGCAGATGGAAATTCATCCCACGCATCCACACTTACGTTTGGCCCATGCCACTTGATAAGTTCTGGGGTTCGGCAGGCAGCGCACAAGCGCCCTGGCTTTACGATGTCGAATCCGACCCACAGGAGAGTTACAACCTCAAGGACAACCACCCAGACGTCATCGAGGAAATGAAGTGCAAATTCCACGAATGGGAATCGCAGATGAAAAAAAATCGCAGCGGTTGGAAATCCAATTCCTGATCAACTTCCGGACTTTCAACGTTCAAACTTCTAAAAAATCAAAACCAACTGGAGACAAACATGACTGACAAAAATTCACCCCGATTGGACTAACACTCCCCCGTGCCTGGTTCGTACCGTTCGATTGTCAAGGAAGGACGGCAGGATCAGGTCAAAGTGCCGAGCTGGCAATATTACGAGCAGATCAAACGCGATCTAAAACTGGACGACAACTACTTCAAAAATAAGCAGGACGGCAACCAGCTTTGAATGACATTCCGAAATCCAATCTGACAAAGATCATCGAAGAGATCATTGGCATCGTCGGCGCGGAGAATGTGCAATGCGACGACTACAACCGCGTGAAATATAGTTATGGCAAACTCGCAGAGGAGATGGTCGCCTTGAAGCGCGGGATCCTGCATGAGATTACGGGTGCGGCGGTTCATCCGCGTGACAAGCACGATGTGCAGAAGATCGTCAAATTATGCAACGAGAAGAAAGTTCCCATCTATGTATTTGGCGGCGGCTCTTCCTGCAACATGGGATTCAAGCCTGAAAAAGAAGGGTTGACGCTCGTGCTCAACACGCACATGAACAAGGTGATCGAAGTCAACGAACTCAATCACACCTGCCGTGTCCAGGCGGGCTGCATGGGACCGCAGCTCGAAGACGCGCTCAACAACGCGCCAGAAAAATTCCATACCGTGCATCGCTTTACCAACGGACACTTTCCGCAGTCCTTTGAACTTTCCAGCGTCGGGGCTGGGTGTTGACCCTCGGCAGCGGACAAGCCTCCACCTATTACGGCGAGCCTTACAATCTCGTGCTCTCGATGGAGATGGTCACTCCGGCGGGCATCATTAGCACGCATGACTACACCAGCACCGCCACGGGTCCGCGCATTTTGGATATGCTTAAAGGCAGTGAAGGTGTGTTCGGTGTACTGACCGAACTGACCATCAAGGTCTTCCGCTACATGCCCGAGAATCGCCAGTACTTCGGCTACATGTTCAAGGATTGGGAAAGCGCCGTCAGTGCCGTGCGTGAAGTTTGTCAGGGACAGTTCGGTCTGCCCGCTGTCTTTCGCCTCTCCGACGCGCATGAAACCGATCACGGCTTCCAAATGTACCCCCAGCCTCCGATCGTGGAGAAGTTGATCGATATGTTCGGCTACAAACCTAAGAAGCGCTGCGTTCTGATGGGCACAGTGGAAGGCGAAAAAGATTTCACAAAAATGGTGAAGAGCAAGATCTCAAAGATCGTCGGCAGGCATGGTGCGCTTAGCATCGGAGGCAGTTTTGCAAGAAATTGGGAGACGGACCGCTACGAAACATTCCTCGTTGGCGAAGCCATCAGCGACTACGATGTCATCATGGACACCGTCGAAACTCCTGTCAAGTGGGACAACATCCATCACATCCACGACGCGGTGCTCGCCTATGCCCACACCGTGCCTAACACGCTCTGCATCAGTCATATGAGCCATTTCTACCCGTATGGCAGCAACCTGTATTTCATCTTCGGCATCAAAGGCAGCGTGGAAGATTATGTCAGGTACCGCACCGCGCTTGTGGATGCGATGGTCAAAGCAGGCGGCTCGCCCAGCCATCATCACGGCGTGGGTCGGCTCATGCACCAGTGGATCGAAGGCTTCCTCGGCAAAAATGAAATGGATGTGCTCCGTACACTGAAGAATCACTTTGACCCCAACAACATCATGAATCCAGGTTCGCAGCTTGGATTGAATTTACCCGACGAACTCAAACGGTAATTGGATATGAAAAACGCTTCGCACTTAAACTCTGACCTGATCCTTGTCTTTGACGCCGGGACTCAGTCCGTGCGTTGTGCTCTCTTCGACACAGCTGGCACGATGGTGGACATGATCAAAATCCCCATCGAACCCTACTTTGTCCCCGCGCCAGGATTCCATGAACAGCACCCAGAATATTTTTGGCGAAAATTCTGCGAAGCCAGCCAGGGACTTCTCGCCCGCAACCAAGCCCTGCGCGAGAATATCAAAGCCGTGACGCTCACCACTCAGCGCGGCGTGTATGTCAATCTGGATCAGGACGGAAAACCACTCCGTCCCGCCATCCATTGGCTCGATCAGCGCATGGCAGATACATCCAAGTTCGCGCCCTTTTGGCTTGAATATGGCTTGAAATCCATCGGTCTGTACGGCGTGGTGGACACGCTCAACCGTAAATGTTTTTCAAATTGGATACGCCAACACCAGCCCGATATCTGGGAGAAGACTCACAAGTACGTCTTGCTTTCGGGGTTCTTTCATTATCAACTCACAGGCGTTGCCGCTGAGTCGCGCGGCAGTAACTTTGGCTACATCCCCATCAACCGCAAGGATTTTGGCTGGGCAAAAAAGAACGACATCATCTGGTATGCCTTCCCGATGGAGAAAGACAAACTCCCCCAACTCGTTGTGCAGGGAGAGATCATCGGTAAAGTCACCAAACAAGCCGCACTCGAAACAGGAATCCCCGAAGGGATTCCGCTCGCAGCAGGTTCATGCGATAAATCCTGCGAAGTGCTCGGCAGCGGCACTCTCACGCCCGATATCGGCTATTTGAGTTTCGGCACTTGCGCCACGGTCAATGCAGTCAGCACAAAATCGGTTGACCTGCTCCCATATCTGCCGCCATACCCTGGCGCAGTCCCTGGTACCTACTGCACCGAGATACCCATTGACCGTGGCTTCTGGTTAGTCAGTTGGTTCAAAGAACAATTCGGTCATCAGGAAGTCCAGCTCGCAGCCGAGCGCGGAGTCCCACCTGAGGCGCTCTTTGAAGAGATGATACAAAACATCCCGCCTGGCTCGAACGGACTCATGCTCCAGCCTTATTGAGTCCCGACCGAGTTCTATTGCGACGAATACGGCAAAGGCGCAGTCATCGGTTTCTCGGACAGACACACGCACGCCCATCTCTACCGCGCCGTGCTTGAAGGCATCATCTTTGCGTTGAAAGATGGCGCAAAGATCACTACGGACAAGCTGGGGGGACCCTTTACCAAATTACGCGTATCAGGCGGCGGTTCCCAAAGTCGCACCGCGTTGCAGATTACCGCGGACGTCTTCAACCTGCCCGTTGAAGTTCCCAGCGTTAATGAGACAGGCATGTTGGGTGCAACGATGAACGCCGCCGTTGGTCTCGGCTACTACTCCAACTACGAAGCAGCTGTCGCTGGAATGACGAGCATCCGCGAAGTGATCCAGCCCATCCCCCGTAACCGTGACCTATACGAGCATCTCTACAACCGCATCTATCGCAAGATGTATTCTCAACTCAAGCCACTCTACAAAGATCTGGCAGATATAGCCGAAAAGTATCCAAAAGAAATGAAGCCGCCTGCGAACTCGTAGGTCACGTTACAAACGCGACCGTCTCTCTAAAAACGTGACCGACCTTGCCATGAACCTACCCTTCTTCCGCCGCCCCGTCACCGAAGTGCTGGTCAAGCCTGCTGGCGCTGACTGTAATTTGGATTGCGAGTATTGCTTTTACATCGACAAATTGCGGCAGTTCCCGATCCGCACCAATCGAATGAGCGATGAAGTGCTCGAAGCGATGATTCAGCAACTCATGTCACAGAACGTGCCGCAACTCTCCGTCGGCTGGCAGGGCGGCGAACCGACTTTGATGGGTCTACCGTTCTACCGCAAAGCAGTGGACTTGACGGCTCGACACGGGCGCGGGCAATCTGTCTCCAACGGGCTGCAAACCAATGGTATGCTGATCGATCATGAATGGGCTAAGTTCTTTCGTGACTATCACTTCCTGGTCGGCCTGTCGATCGATGGACCTGAACACATCCACGATCATTATCGCAAAAACCGCGGCGGACATGGATCGTGGAGCAAAGCGCTCGATGCATCCAAACTCCTGCAAGACCACGGAGTAGAGGTTAATGTGCTGTCGGTTGTCAACAACTACTCTGTTCAGTTTCCGGATGAGATCTACGCCTTCCACAGATCGCAGGGACTCAACTTCATGCAGTTCATTCCCTGTGTGGAGAAAGCGGGTGGCAGCGTGGCGAATTTTTCAGTCGATGCGGCGAGCTATGGTGAATTTTTGAAACGTCTGTTCGATCTGTGGCTCGCGGATTTTGTGGACAGAGTCCCAACCACTTCCATCCGCTGGTTTGAAGCGCTCCTTTTCAAGTACGCGGGCTTTGCTCCCACAGAGTGTACCCTGCTTGAAAAATGCGGGAAGTATTTAGTCATCGAACACACGGGTGACGTGTTTGCCTGTGATTTTTTTGTGGAGCCTGAATGGAACTTGGGCAATCTACTAGAGACACCGCTTCCGCAATTATTCAATTCAGGCCAACAGACAGACTTTGGAAGGCTCAAAGCATACCTGCCAGCGGAGTGCCGCTCTTGCGAGTGGAAGGCCTGGTGCCGCGGCGGCTGTACCAAAGACCGACTGCGCAATCCCTCACTTGATGGGCGCAATCATTTTTGCGAAGCATATAAACTTTTTTTCGCTCACGCCGATTCGAAACTGCGAAATCTGGCGGACGAATGGAAAAGGAAACAACATGAACCGATTTATTGAACATCCAAGCAGCAAGACCTACGACATCATCGTCATCGGCGGCGGCATCAGCGGCGCGGCGGTGGCATATGAAGCGGCATCCCAGGGATACTGCGTGGCGCTGGTGGAGAAAGGCGACTTCGGCGCAGGCACATCCTCAGCAACATCCAAACTCATTCACGGCGGCTTGCGTTATCTCGCCAATTTTGAATATGGTCTGGTGCGTGAGTCATTGAGGGAACGCAGGACACTTGAGAACATTGCGCCAAATTTTGTGTATCCGCTTGCATTTCTGGTGCCGTTATACAGCCATATCAAGATGCGCAGCAAACTCATCCTTGAACCAGGCATGATCATTTACGATCTGTTGTCCTACGATAAAGGTTTTACCTGGGACAAAAGCAAACGGCTTCCCTGGCATCGTTTGTTATCCTCTAAAAAAGCGATTGAGATGGAACCCGTGGTCAGGATGGATACGCTGACAGGCGCGATCGTTTTTTATGACTGCGCCGATCTCAACCCCGAGCGGCTGACGCTGGCGTTCATCAAGTCGGCGGTCAGGCACGGCGCGGAGGTGGCGAACTATGCAAAGGTGGAAGATTTTGTCCGCGACGATAAACGAATTAATGGTGTGGTGGTGCGCGACCTGTTGAACAATAACACGCGCACCCTGCGTGGAAAACTTATCATTAATTGCGGCGGCCCGTGGGCGGATATCTTGCTGAACATCGCACGCGGGAATGAAGCACCGCAGCACATCCGCCGTTCGGAAGGCATTCACATCATCACTAAAAAGATCACCAACGCCAACGCCGCGGTCGGCGGGCTGACTCCAACGGGCAGACCGTGCAACCTGATCCCTTGGCGCGGACACACTCTGATCGGCACCACTGACCGGGAATACATCGGCGACCCTGATACCTATTGTGTGACCCGTGAAAAGATCGAGGAGTACATCGCGGAAGTCAACGCCTCCTTCGGAGACCCGAACCTGCTCCATTACTCAGACGTAATCTACGCGTACGGCGGTCTGCGTCCGCTGGTTGAAGACCAGACCAGGGATGTATACAAGACCTCACGCAAATACGAGATCTTCGACCATGACGAGTACGTGCTGGCCGGGATGCTGACTGTCGAAGGCGGCAAGTACACCACCAGCCGCAATCTCGCAGAGAATGTTTTGAAAACCGTCAATAAGAAATTTGGGCGCAGGTCAAAATCTGTGACCGCCCAACAGCATCTCGCGGGTTGTGAGATCCGCGAGATGGACATGTTCGTCAAACAGGCAAAAGTAACCTATTCAGAATTCCCCGAACACACAATCGATTATCTGGCCCGCATGTACGGAACAGATCTTTCCAAGCTCATGCAGATTGCCCGCCAGGAAAAACGATACGCCACCCCGCTTAATGGTGACGGTGAAATATTGGCTCAGGCGCTCTACGCCATTCGTGAAGAGATGGCCTACACATTGATGGATATCCTCATCAGGCGTACGGGAATCGGCACACTGGGTCATCCAGGCTTAACCGTACTGGCGAGTCTTGCCGAAATCGCCGCCCGGGAACTGAAGTGGAATACAACCAGAACCGCGAGCGAAATCGCAATCGCCGACAAAGCCCTCAAACTACCGGACAAGTGACAATTGTTCTGAGTTCGTTTCAACAAAAATTTAATGCTTATCCCAACTTCACTACCCGCTCCGCCCGTAGATACGGCTCGCCGCGTGAGCTGTCCATTTCGATTATGCCAGTCACCAGAAATGGAGAGCGTGAATTCAACAGATCCTTTGCAGTCCGATATACATTGGGAAACACGATCACATCAAGCGTGCCGGTAAGATCCTCCATGGAAAGGAATAACATCGGTTCCCCCTTTGCCGTGCGGCTGCGATGTGAAGTCTGCCGTATCCCGGCCACGCTCACCCGCCGGCCGATCCGGCTGACAGCATCCACGCTTGTGACCGCCCCGCTTGCGGAAATGTGGGCTGCCGCCAGTTCAAGCGGATGCGCCTCGAGACTCACATCAAGCAATTCCATCTGCGCGTCCACTTTCTGTTCCAGAGTCCAATCCTCATCAATGCTTTCCCAGCCAAACAGACTCATCTGCCCTGCCTGCCATCCATCTGTCAGTCTTCTCAAAATGGCCGGGATCGTTCCAAAGCCTTCGAACCCCCCGATACGCGCCAGACTGACCGCCTCCTGGGAGCGCGGATCGACCCGGGATAGAAATTCATCCAGCGAGCTGAAGGGAGCATACTGAATTATTCTTTCAATGGTCCGGCGGGTCAGGTTCTTGACCTGATCCAGTCCCATATACAACACCCCATTCCGGACCAGAAAATTGGTACGCGACCAATTGACATGCGGTGGGCGAACGGCGAGTCCCATGCGGCGCACTTCGCTCAAATAGACGCGCTGACTGTAATAACCGCCCCAGTTAGCCAGCACCGCCGCCATGAACTCTGCCGGAAAATATTCCTTGCACCACGCCGAACGCCAGGCCACCTTTGCATACGAAGCTGCGTGCGCCTTCGGAAAACCATATCCCGCGAAAGCAGCCATCATCTCCCAGACCCTTTCTCCCACCTCAATCGGCACACCGCTTCTGGCCTGAGCCTGGTCCACAAATTTTCTTTGCAGTTCCTGCATGCGTTTGCCGGGATCAAAGTGACTCATGGCTCTTCGCAACAGATCGGCCTCCGCCAGGCTGAAACCTGAAAGCTCATGCGCGATCCTCAAGACCTGCTCCTGATATAAAATCACGCCAAATGTTTCATCCAATAAGGGAGCCAAGGCTGAATGAAGATGGTGAACCGGCTGCTCGCCTTTGAAGCGCTGGACAAATGCATCCTTCAATCCGCCGGTGAGCGGCCCGGGGCGATACAGGGCAAGCGCAGCCATGATGTCATCTTCGCTGCGGGCATGGATCTCCCGCAGCGTGGAGCGCATGCCTGGGCTTTCAATATTAAAGCAACCAATGGTCAGTCCATTCTCCACACGCCGGGCAGTCCGCTCATCATCAGATGGAATGGCATCCAATGCTGTAACCAGATTGGCATACAACTCTGGCTGGGCCTGAGTTATGAATTCACCAACATCGCCCAGTACAGTCAGACCCCGAATACCGAGCAGGTCGATTTTCACAAGCCCCATCATTTCAACTGAATCAAGATCGAACTGGGTGATGATGATACCCTTGCTGCCCGAGCGCATCACCGGGACCAGATCGGTCAATTTCCCGGGAGCAACGATCAATCCGCCCGCGTGCACGGACAGGTGACGCGGCAATTTCAGGATGGCTTCGGCATCCTCAAAGACCCTTTGATAAGAAGGGTATGACATGCGCAGTTCACTGAATGGAGACTGCGGATCCTGTCCCTCTTCAAGCCTTGCCCAGAAAGCGTATGGCAATTGATTAACCATCTCGCGGATTTTGACAGGTTCGACTCCATGCGCCTTGGCCGCATCTCCCAGAGCAGAACGCGGACGAAAGCGATTGATCGTACCCACCATGGCGACCCGCTCTGCGCCATATACATCGAAGACATGCTGAATGACAGCATCACGCCTGCGTGAACAGAGATCCGTATCAATATCCGGTAGAGTCGTGCGAGCCGGATTCAGGAATCGTTCAAAATATAAATTTAGGCGCATCGGATCGGGGCTGGTGATCCCCAGACAATGCGCCACCAGCGATGAGGCGGCCGAACCGCGCGAGGAGAACGGGACTCCGGTCCTGCGGGCGTAAGACATAATCTCTTCAACGATCAGAAAGACCGGTTCAAACCCCATGCCCTCGATCACTTCCAGTTCCTGATCAAGCCTATTCTTAATCGCGGGGGTGATATCTCCATACAAATTCTTCGCCCCTGAAATGGCCTTCTCCCGCAGAAACTGTGGAGCGGAGAGTCCGGGCGGCAGCGGAACGGTTGGCATATGCGCCTGACCGATCGGAAGGTCGAAGTGGCAGCGTCCCGCAATTTCCTCTGTGGCAGCCAGCGCACCGGGAAAATCCTTGAAGCGGGTTTCGATTTCCTGCGGAGTCGCAAAATATGAACCTTGCGGTGCGAGCGCGTCAACAGGAAGATCGTTGATTTGTCGATTCAGGCGGATGGCGGTCAGGGTTCGCTGCAGAACAGCCTGTTCAGGTCTTAGATAATATACCGGATGAGTAACGACCAGGGGCAGTCCTAATTTGAGCGCAACTTCAGACAGGCGACGGGCATCAGATGGCTGCTGTACCGCCACATATAATCTATCGGGGAAAATGAGCTGCAGATCTTCAAGCTGATGAGTGCTTAACGCGATCAGATCACCGGAATAGCGGGAAAGCATATCGAGTGAACAGGCGGCGTCTGATCCTTCCCGCAGCGCAAGCAAACTGCTCAGGCGGCACAAATTAGACCAGCCTTCCATACTCATGGCCAAGAGTACCAGCCGGCCGCCATGCAGATCAATTTCCAGGCCCAGCACGGGTTGAATACCGGACTGTATGCAGGCAGACACGAATTCAATCGATCCGGTCAGAAGATGATGATCAGTAAGCCCGATGGAGCGCATGTTCATGGCCTGCGCGGCTTTCACGATCTCGGCGGGCTGCAGCAACCCTTCCTGCAGGGAGAAGGCGGAATGTGTGGTCAGGTGGATATACATCAGGCTGATTGTACAGGCTTTTTATGGCCCAAAGGAACATCCGCGATACCCATATTTTTTTCGAAGCTGGAGGGAGTGAACACGGCCGATGCGCTATATGAAGAAACAGAGATTACGAATCTCCCCTAATTATAACAACCTGCTAAAAATCTCCACCAAGGCCTGGGCAAATAAAATTTTAAAAATAAGTGCTACAGGATAGGTACTGGCGTAAGCGATGGACGGCAGGTCTGTTTCTGTTTGATTGTTGGCTGAAGCCAGTGCAGGTGGATTGGTCATGGCCGCAGTCAACGCCCCCATGGCAGATAGCAAATTAAGTTTATAGATTTTTATCATCACAACCAAGCCTGTCAACGCGGAAAACAGGGTGATGCCCGCGCCTGCCAATAGCAGGACCCAGCCTTGATCCTTTAACACGTCCACCAGATGAGCGCCCGCGTTCGTACCCGCACCTGCCAGAAAGAGCATCAAGCCAAGTTCACGCGTTAGATTTTTAGCAGCCGGCGGGACGTAGAGACGAAACGGCCCGACCCTTCCAAAGTGACCGATCAGCAAGCTGGTTAGAAAGACGCCGCCCGCCAACCCTAACTTGACGGTCACACCCTGACCGAATGGTACAGGTATCAAGCCGACCAGAACACCGATCAACAAACCGACCAGATAGGCTGTCATGCTGGTTTCACTGGCGCGGCGCGGCGAGCCTTGCGCCTTGCTTACAAAAGCCTCTACGGCTGATTTCTCACCCACGACTCGGATGCCGTCACCCATTTCAAGCGTGACCAGACCCTGCGGGACGATCTCCAGTCCCTGGCGGCGGATGCGGGTGATGACCACGGTGAACTGCTCCCATACCCGCATTTGCGCCAGCGTTTTGCCGGTCAGCGATTCGTCCATGACTTCGACGTCCATGCTTAGGACCTGAGCGTTGACGTCCATGCGTTCGTTGGTGCGCTCGCCAAGCAGAAGGGTCATCTTATCCAGCTCTTCTGCAGAACCGACGGCCATGACCACATCTCCCAGATGCAGGATGGTTTCAGGCGTCGCCGCAAACACGCGCTCGCCATGTTTGACACGCGAGAGATTAACTTGCGCCAGCCGGCGCGGATTGACTTCGGCCACACTTCGTCCGTCACAATTTGGATTCGTGATCCGAAATTGGTGCGCCACCAGGCCGGGATATTCGATTGCTTTTTGCGCAAGCCATTCCCGCTCCTCCAGCTTCACCGGGCGTTTAAGCAGGCCCGGCAAAAACTGAACAAGCAAGACCATGCTGATCATGCTGAACGGATACGCGATACCATAACCAACAGAAGCAAGCGGAGCCTCCGCGGGCAGCACACGATGCAAACTGTCCAGCACGGAAGCAAGCGCGGGGGTACAGGTCATTGCGCCGGTATACAATCCAGCGGCAAGCGCAGGTGATAATTTAAGGAGGACCGCAATTAACGCGGTCAGGATCGCCCCGCTGCCCACAATGACGAGGGCGAGGACAACGAACTGCATTCCACGCCGGCGGAAAGTGCGGAAAAAACTCGGTCCCGCAGTCAATCCGACAGAATAGACAAACAGGATCAGGCCAAAATCCATCAATTCGCGGGGAAGGCTCAGCCCGAAGTGGCCGAACAACAGGGCAACAAAAAGCACACCCGCCGTACCCAGAGAAACTCCGCGCAATGACCATTGACCAAGCCACGTGCCAAGTGTCAGGATGGCAAATAAGACAAACATTGATTCAGCGAAAGGGGTCATTTTTATCTATCTTTACAAAGGCTTGCCTTTGGAGAACAAACGGAATTTTAACCCCAAGCTTGTGATCTCAGAAATATCAACCGCTCGCTATTTCAAGTTATCCTCGCGGCGCTTGGGAAAAAGGACCTGAGCCTAAAGAGATGGTCTACCATCTTCCTGATGGAAGCAGCCCGTGATAAATTCCGCAGGGAATCGAATCGTGTTGATCAATCCCAATACTATACATTCTGGCCAGACCGTTCATGAACGAATTTCGCATCGAGAACGGCCTGGTTTTAGAAGATCATTTCAGTTTGCCGCTGGTGTAGTCCAGAGCCTGACTCAAATCTGCGATCAGGTCATCCACGCATTCGATGCCGACTGAATAACGGATCAAACTTTCCGGGATGCCCAGGGCCGCACGCTGTTCCGGAGTTACCTCCACATGGCTGGTCGTCCTCGGGGGGCCGGCAACCGTTTCGACCGTGCCGAGATTGGCGGCCAGGTGAGCGTAGTTAAGGCGGGGCAGAAATGTTTTAACAGATTCAAAGTCGCCATTCAGGATTATGCTCAATACTCCCCCAAAGCCGCGCATCTGCTTTTTTGCGATCTCGTGATGGAGATGAGATTCGAGCCCAGGATAGAGCACATCTTTCACGAACGGATGTCCCTTAAGGAAACGGGCAATCTTTAAGGCATTATCATTCTGTCTTTCAACCCTCAAGCCGAGCGTCTTCAAACCGCGCAGCAGCATATAGGCTGACATCGGGTGCAGTGTGGCGCCCGTGATCTCACGATAATGAAAAACTTCCTGGACCAGGTCTTTGGAACCGCAAATCACCCCGCCGAGCGCATCCGCGTGTCCGCCCATGAATTTTGTGGCGCTGTGCACCACCAGGTCGGCGCCAAACTGGACAGGGTTTGTGTTAATCGGGGTCGCAAAGGTATTATCGACCACGACAGTCGCACCGACCGCGTGCCCCGCCGTTATCAGGCGTTCCAGATCGACCACTTTTAGCGTGGGATTGGTGGGGGTTTCAAGATATAGAACCTTGCAGCCTTTGGCAACTTCTTGTTCGATCATTTCGTGGTCGGTCGTATCGCACAAGGTCACATTGATATTCAAGCGCGGTAAAAATTTTGTGAATACCTCGTTGGTGCCACCATAGGTATCCTTTACAGAAACCACCCGGTCACCTGGTGACAGCAGCGCGAAAAGTGTATTACTGATCGCTGCCATGCCGGTCGCAAAACTGGTGCAGGCTTCGGCGCCCTCCAATTGGCGAACTTTTTCTTCAAATGCATCCACCGTGGGATTTGTGTTTCGACTGTAGATATGACCTGTTTCATTTCCAGTGGCGACCTCATACCAGGTATCCAGATCTTTATAACCATACGATACGCTATGCACAACCGGCACCTGTGTGGACCTTTGCCAAAAATCCTTATTTTCCTCGCCCGCCCAGACCGCCAGGGTGTTCAGATCGGGCTTTGGTTGATCGTTTTTATTACTTGTCATAATTCACTCCTTTGTAAAAATAATGAGACCTGCCCGGGAACGGGCTTGATAATCTGAGGGGTTTTATTGACTGACTCATTTGGACCCAATCAACCGTGACCGATCAAGTGGGCTGCAGCCTGGTATTATCAATGTTGATATTATATTTGGGAATCAAATTGGAGCTCCATCAAAGCCGTATTTCCCAGGATTGTGGTGAATGTTTCGTGGCAATGGAAAAACACAACGTTGGCAATCTGCCGGATGTAATGAAAATAGTGGTGAAACATTTGGAAATATTTCAGGTCAATCCCGATCCTCCAGATGAATTGAATACCCATAGTACCACGGTCATCGTCATCTCTTGAGCGCACATGTACCGGCGAATATTCTTCAATGAGGGAACAGTTTTCCGATTGGAATATCTCGATCGGCTGATTTCTGCTTATTCACACATTTTGGTGATCACCAGGGATTGCATGCGTGCGGGAGAGTTATTGCATGACAGTACTTTGCGCGCAGCGGAACCCGTTATAGTCCGCCCCAGCTTCAGGGATGTACCAACTGCGTTCACTAACACGGACGCCTGCCGCAGTGCTGAACCATGAGCCGCCGCGTAAAACACGAAAAAAGCCTTCTGCCGGTCCCACTGGATTGTTCAGCGGACCTGTGCTGTAATAAGATTCATCGTACCAATCATTGACCCATTCCGCGACATTGCCAGCCATGTCCAATGCCCCGTACTGGCTGGCGCCGGCCGGGTATTTTCCGATAGGCGCAACGTTTCCATACCCATCATCCACGTTAACATCTTCCCAGCTCAGGCGTGATTTCACATCGGCAAAATTCACCAGATCACCCGCTGGGGGCTGATTTCCCCAGGGATACACGCGCTCATCTGTACCACGTGCCGCTTTTTCCCATTCCGCCTCCGTCGGCAGGCGGCTACCCACCCAGGCGCAATAGGCAGACGCCTCCTCCCACGAAACATTCACAACGGGCTGCGGGCCAGATCGGGCTGGCACGAAGCGGGCATACATCGTATAGGTCACTTCGCTCTGGTCGATCCAAAAAGCATCCATCTCCACAACCCTGACCGGCTTTTCATCCGGCTCGCCTGTGATACTGCCCATGCTGAAGGCACCTTTTGGCACATACACCATCACCATACCGTCCTTCGCGCGCACCCATGTGGAACCGATCTCACCCTCAGGCGTGATGGTCGGCAGTGGAGTATCGCTTGGCCGTGGGGTTTCGCTCGGTCGCGGAGTATTACTGGGCATGGGGGTTTGCGTGGGTGGCAGGGAGGTTGGCGTAAGGAGTACTGGCTCAGCACCGGCACATGCCGCTGACAGCAGGAGCAACACAGCCAGCAGGTGGTACAACAAAAAGAGTGATCTTTCTTTCATACACTGTGTTCCTTTTTTGACCACATGATTACAAGATCATCCAGACTTTTAGCATGAGATCACGATCTGACAGACTGCCGGCCGGGTATGGGTGCATAGTAATTTTTATTGTCCAAGTCAAGCGCCTGAATAATTATGTTCAGGGAATCCGGCAATTTGCCTGGATTAGGCTTTTCCACCTTTCTAGCGCCATTCCAATAAGCATTGTGAGCCAGAAGAGAATGGTCGCACAGAAATCTATTGGAACTGACCGCGATATCCCGGATTCCCGCGCCAAACAGCCTTCCAAGCGGACCGCCCACAATATCTCCAAAGATATTAAAGTAAGCCGGGAAATAAATATTCGTCCAGCGCGTGCAGGCAAATAAGCCGGCGTCATGCAATGCGCGCAGAGGAATATCCTTCTTTTTTCCATATTTGTCCCAGACCCGGTATGAATATACCCGTCGTTCATTTTTTCTGATCTTTTCAATTTCGTATTCAGGAGGATTGGTGGGCAGCTCCCGCTGGCGCTGCCTGGCACGCAGGTCGTCTTCATCACGCGCAAGCAGCATGGCCGCATGGGTAAGTGGGCTTCCAATTGTGACCAGATCCGTGACCAGCCACGGCATTCCCAGCGAACGAAGCTCCTTCCAGAGATCGATCTGTGCCTCCATGTAATCCTGAACGGTGTATTCAGCTCTATGTGTCCTGAGCGCTTCACCGATCTGCTCCACTTTAACAAGTGCCGGCTGGTCTGACTTTTGAGGGGTTCGATACTCCTCCTGATATTCCTCCCAGACCTGGCGCAGAATATCATAGGCAATAACACTCCCCAGGCTGTGCCCAACGAAGATCACCCGATCATAGGTCCCCGCCTCCTGGATCTTCTTCAACAGTTTCATCCCGTCAGCGCGGATCTCATGCCGGAGTCGGATATTCCTGGTTGTTGCGCTCAAGTATCGCGCGGCATCCCCGATAAAATAAATGACGACCGATTGGATGCCTGCCAGGATCAGCGCGCTGAGCACCGCCACAAAAAAGGAAGGGGACTTGAGGGTGGCATCCACGAACTTATTCAAGATCCCCAGACCTGCGGCTGATACAATGACCGCGATCAGAAACCATGAAACAAGCCAAAGAGGCATGAGCTGACCTGGAACCGCGCGTGGTTTTCTGAGCAGGAGGGTTTTCAGCCAGTTTAAAACATCGCCAATCTGCGTTCCCTCCACCTTGTAAGCCCAGTAATATTCAAACAGGTGGGTACGCGGCTGGGATCGATTTTGTAATTTCCGAAGTTCAAGCGACTCTGTCATCGGGTCCGGTTTGCTAAAGTATTTTTCTCCGCCCTGCCTGGGTATTGGAAGCACTCCTTCCGCAAAACTGCGCAGGGTTGCCATAGGCCTCTGCTCCCCGATCCCGTGAATAATGATCACCGCCTGGTTGAATCGCTGCCGAGCGGCTGTTTTTTTTGCGTTAGATTTTATCGGCATTGCAACTCCTTCACTGGACTGCATTTTTCTTTTCATAAAAAGCTTCCCGGTCAGAGGATTCTTCGCGACCCAGCTTTCGATCGGGTATCGATCGGACTGATTATTCCCACACCAACTGAAAGAGAAGAGTTTTCCCATCCATATCTCAATTTTATTCTACAACACTTCATTACCTTTTTGTGTGAAAAGAATTCATCAGACTCCTGTTTTTTCTCACCCAGGTGGTTGAATTGAAGCGATGGATGTCCTATACTGGAATCAAGAATATCGCTGTTCCATCCAGACAAGTTCATTACAAGAAATCATCCGATAAACAATTCAAAACCGTGCCGGGAGTCAAATTAAGAGGAGAAATTCATGATGGAAACCATCCCAGAATTTCCTGTTATCGACCAGCTTTCCCTATGGCCGCATCAGCTTGAAGCCGTTCAACGGATGCGGCATTATTTTGCCCGCCGTTCCAGCAAACAGATCAAAGGGTCCGCCCTGGTGCACATGCCTACCGGCAGCGGAAAGACCGGTGTCATCGCCACCCTTGCCCGATGCCTGCCGGAGGTTGGCTGTACCCTGATCCTGGTCCCGCGGGTCGCACTCCGGCAGCAGTTATTTCGAGATGTGCAGAAAGGTTTTTTTAAGCGACTTGCCCCAAATCATCCGCTCGACAGCATTCCAAAAACAGTGATAGAACTCTGCGGAGACGGGCTGATGCAGGAGATCAAAGACTACGGCGCCACGGTGCTGGTGGCGACCATACAGAAGGTCCGCAATCTGGCGGAGGACGCCGACCCGGAGTGGGAGAAATTGACTGCCCATATCTCCCTGGTCATTGTAGATGAAGGCCATTACGAACCAGCCTCTTCCTGGAGTCAGGTTCTGCGAAGTTTTGATGCGCCTAAGATCATTTTTACGGCGACCCCGTACCGCAATGACACCAACTTGTTTGACATTAACCTCGAGCATGTATTCAGCTACACTTTCCACCAGGCAGTTCAGGATGGTTTTTTACGGACTGTGGAATTCGTGCCCCGCAAACCGACCCGCGATCCGGGCAAGTTCGTGGCTGATTTGCTGGCATTTTTGGAGGAAAAATTCCCGCAAGCTGCAAGGGACGAAGTGCGTGTCATCATCCGTTGTGAAAAACAGGAACACATGGATCGCATCGCTTCCGCACTGAAAAAGAATGCATGTGATTACGTACTGATTCATGAAAATTATTCTGATAGCGGCGAAGATCCGCGTAAAAGGAAGAGCGTGCCGGACCCGCGCAGCATCACGGCCAGATTCTGGGTCCACCAGTTCAAATTGATGGAGGGCATCGATGATGAACGGTTTCAGGTTCTGGCTCTGTTCGACCCCCTGCAGAACGCCCGCTCCCTGGTCCAACAGATCGGGCGGGTTATTCGTAACCCGCATCGGGTGGCGGAGGCGAAGGGATATGTGCTCGACCATTCATCCGAAAGCCGTCAGCAGCTCTGGACGGGATATCTCAAATATGATCAGGCCCTGGTCCAGCATGGCGAAAAAGCACTGAACCTGGCCATTGGCAAGGACTGGCTGGCCGGGTTGTTCGAGACCCAGCCGATCTGTTCCTATATGGATGAGAAATTCCGGGTTCCCTGGATCTCGATGCATTGGACCCACAACAGGATCTTGTTTTGCCGCGCATGGTCAACCTGCGTTCCAAGGGAGAAAATTTCGAATGGGAAAAATTTTGCGGGGCATTGGAAAATAAGTTTATAAATGGGGAAGGCCAATACAGGCGGTTTGACGAGGAACATCTCATCATTTTCCTGCACATCTCTTTCCACCGATCACCCTTGCTTGAAAACATGTATTTCCTCGAGCCCAGGCTCGGGGTCACAATTGCAAAGGAAATCGGCGAGGTGGTTGCCTACTATGACAGTTCCGGACAACTCCCACTGGACGATACGGAGACGGGACTGGGCAATGTGGTGAATTCCTATGATCTCAAAAAGCTGTTCAGCAATATTTCAGCCAGCCGCCTGACGGGTGTTTCCCTGAAGAATGCAAACCTGGCTCCCAACGCGATCCGTTCACACTCTATCTACGCGCAAAGCATTCAAAACACGGTTGCGGGGTTCGATGACCATTCGCAGATCTGCGCCACCGCCACCGGCTATACCCTGGAAAAAACAAACCACCCGGTGAATACCAAACTGCTGAGGCGCTATATCGGATTTGGCAGCGGGCGCGTGTCCCAATCCAGCAAGCCTTGTTCCCTGCATGATTATGAAAAGTGGATACGGGATGTGGTGCGAATAACAAATCAGACCATCAGCCCCCTGTCCACGTTCCACCGCTATGCCGTGGAACACCCGGTACCCGGAGATCCGACTCCGAAACATATCCTGCTGGACCTCCAGAAAGTGGCGGAAAATTATTTGAACAAAAACAATGGCAGTGAACTCAGGATCGAGGACTCCGCATGTGACGTGACGCTCGATCCGGATCGGGCAGACCATGCTCAGTCTCAATATCATTTCACGATCATGGCCAATGAGCAGCCTTACAAGGTCTTCATCCGTTATGATCAGCAAAAGGAAAAATACTTCCTGGAATCACATGAGTTCGATAAAGCCTTCAATCCAAAAGAAGACGCGGAGGACCCCCGCAGTCCAATCACCTATCTCAATCAGGAGCAATCCTTCCGCGTCATCCCCGCCACTGTAAATTACATCTATACGCTGGGGAAATTCTACCAACCCATGTTCAAGGTTGGACCGGGGTTTGATCCCAATCAGTTTGATGTGTGCCAGGTGCTTATCCCCTCGTCCAAGCTGGGGACTGTCACCGAGGAGAAGATCGAAAAACTAAAGGATTCGCCCCGGGAAATCCCGTGGTCTGAAAACACGCTCTTTGGAATCATCAGAAACCTGGGAAAAGGCAGCGGGCTCGAAAAGTTCTTTGAGAATCCGGACATCATGGTCTGCGATGACATGGGCACTGAATCTGCCGACTTCATTTTAGCCGACACGAAAAAACAAAAGGTGATCTTTATTCATGCCAAAGCCAGTTCAAGCAGACGCCCGTGTTCGGCGAGCGCACTTCAGGAGGTGATCGGCCAGGCAACCAAAAATATTAATTTCCTGGGGATGTACAACGAGTCGATCCCTCCCAATCTGGACAGGTGGGATGAAGCATGGCCAAGTCCAGGTAATCCGTTAATTAAAAAACGCATTTTACTCGGCAAGGGGGATGGGGAAATGATCTGGGAAAAAATTCAGACGGTCATCCGTCATCCGCTGGCAGACCGTGAGGTCTGGCTGTTTCTGGGGAACACCCTTTCCAAGGACAGGTTTATAAAATACCTAGGCGGAGACCCCGCATCGCCCGAATCAGTACAGGCAGCGCACCTGCTGCGTTCCGCACTCACCTGCGCAGCTTCCGTTGGAGCAAAGCTGCGCGTGTTCTGTTATCCATGATCCATCCGGAGTCCAGTAATCAGCGGCCATCCACCCGCCACAATCCATCATGCAAAGCCTGGCAGGTGCAGGCTTCCCCCATGCCCCAAAATCTATTTCCAAAATCATAAAAAGAAATCTCACAAGAATCAGGTTTATCAATACACCAGTACTGATGAGCTTGAAAATTTCACTTCATACAATTTTCCCCTTCTTCAATGGAGTGAAATATCGCAACCCCCCGAAACAACGAAAACCAGAGACCGGTGGTCTCTGGTTATCTTTGAGTAGCGGGGACAGGACTTGAACCTGTGACCTTCGGGTTATGAGCCCGACGAGCTGCCACTGCTCCACCCCGCATCGAATGAAACATAATCATACCATAACGAACATAGAAAAGTCAAGCCAGTTAAAAAAATAATTTAATCAATTCGCTTTCTCAAAATCCACAAAAACCGGCTGCCTTGCTGTAATGATATTCGGATTCGCGCAACCTTAACCAGTCGCGTCATAACCACCAAAATCTGTCCGCCTTCTTCGAGAAAGCTGCAAATCAAATCATAGGAATAAAGAAATTAAGCATGAACCATAATACAATAGTACTATCGATTAAAGCAGTTTGTTAAGATTTAGTGTATAATAAAAAACCTTAACAAATACGAAACACAAAATAAATTTGTTACATGACATATTAATCCATTAAAAACAGGCATTATCAAAAAATATTATGAAGACCACCACACTCTTGGTCATTGAAGCCCGACATGCAGAGATCCCTTCTTTTGCTTCAGATTTGCAGAAGAAGGGATTTGATGTACAAATTGCCCAAAACGGCAGCAAAGCAGTAGCGCGCCTTAAAGAAGTCAGCCCGAGTCTTGTTGTTGTAAATGCTGCCTCATTGAGAAGCACAGGCCTGCGTATCTGCCAGTCCATTCGCGAGAAGGACCCGAAACTTCCAATCATCCTCATCCTTGAAAACGATAATGAAGTTAGTAAGGATGCGGCAGATGCTGTACTTGCATTACCATTCACCGTTCAAAAACTAGTCAACCGGATCAAACCTCTTTTGCCCGGCGACGGGAAAAATGTTTTACACGTTGGGCCTATTCGACTGGATCTTGAGAAACGGCGCGTACGCTGTCTTGGGAAGAGCACAAAACTCACTCCGCGTCTTGTCACATTACTAAACCTATTAATGGAAAAACATGGCGAAGTGGTGGAACGTGAACCGCTATTTAAAAAAGCATGGGAAACAAATTACACCGGCGATACACGCACTCTTGATGTGCATATTTCCTGGTTGCGGCGCGCCATCGAGCTTGACCCCGATAATCCGAAATTATTAAAAACTATTCGCGGCGTGGGCTACCGCCTAGACATCTAATTGGATTTCCTCTCCTTGGACTGTAACCAATCGGACGCAGACTCTGCGCCCGGTTTTTATTTTTAATTCAAGGCAAATTTCACCGCTTCGCACGGGTCGTTGAGCCTGCGCCACGCTCTTGAATAATTCCCCCTCCCAGTCAGGGTCAACCTCCCAGAAGTCCACATCAAGCGTGGTTTTTAAGCGGACAGAATCCGCAGTAACAAACAAGTTGATTTTTTTGGCGGAAACAGACCTATTATTCTTAATTAAGGAATCACGCTCAAGTGAAAAAACAGCCTCTGTTTCAACCAGTCTATTACGCGCAGTATACACGGCGCGGACAGATTCATCACTCGTAATAAACTTACGGTCATTCTTCGCAGCCACGACAGAGGTTGTCCCGGAGCCACAAAAAAAATCGGCAACCAGATCCCCTTTGTTTGAAGAAGCGCGAATGATACGTTCCAGCATAGCTTCGGGTTTTTGAGTTGGATACCCGGTTCTTTCATTATGTAAACGGGCTACGACTGGAAAATACCACCAATCTTCCGGGACTTTGCCGCGTTCAAGGTCAGGGACCTTGCCAAATCCAGCCTTGTTTGAAGATTTAAATGTAGCGATCGTGTTTGGATTGTATGGTTCACGAATCGCATCTGCATTAAAGGTATAGTTCTTGCCCTTTGCGTAAACCAATATCGTGTCATGTTTACGATTAAAGGCAGTTCTGATCGGAGAGGGTCCATGATACGTCCAGATTATCTCATTTATGAAAACCCCCTCCCTGCCGAACAATTCATCCAACATTAATCGGGCATAGGCATCTGCATGCCAATCAAGATGAAGGTACAAAGTTCCATTTGGTGAAAGTAAACGTACCATTAATGCAAGCCGGTCGTACAAAAATTGTAAATACGAATCCAGATCAGACCAATCATCATGATAGCCTTCGGCTAATTTCCATTTTGAAGGCTTACGAGAGTCCTCACCACGACCTACTCGGGCAGAAAATTTTCGATTCGTGAAGAATGGCGGGTCAGCATAGATCAAATCAATGCGACCTTCATATTCTGGAAGAAGGGCAGCCATAACTGAAAGATTTTCGCCAAGTATTACTCTGCCATTTGGAAGTGTATTGGGATAGCCCCGTCCTTTCGGGTAGAGAATTGCATCTTGAATTAGTGCAGCGGGTTCGGGATCGGCAAGGTGCTTACCCTTCCAGTTAAGTATCGGCATAGCGAAGCGTATCCTTTAGGATAATTTGTTTTCAAATCGTTCAGGCTGGGATTCTGGCTGTAAAAAAGAAATCTTAAAAAAAAGTTTAATAATGGATTTCCACCATGGTACCGACTCCGCCATGGTTTGAGGTTGATTGATCCGAATGCTCCGGCTTTGCCCAGCGGAAGATCCAATTGGCCTCGTTACTACGCATATTGATACAACCATGGCTCATGGGAAGCCCAAAGTTTTCATGCCAATAGGTACCATGAAAGGCATGACCCTGGGTTGTAAAAAACGATGAAAAAGGAATGCCTGGAAGCACATAATTATCCATATCTGCGAGCAAATTGCCCGTTGTAGCGCTGCTAAAGTAACTATTACCCATGTGTTTTGCAGGCACTTTATCCATGATCGTAAACTTGCCAGCCGGTGTTTTTGTGGGAATTTCACCTGGCCCCACAGAACCACCAGGCACACCGGATGAAATATTTGTTTCAAAAACTGATTTGCCATATTCATACGCGACCAAGGTCTGAGTGGTCAGGTTAACCTCGATAAGTTTTTGTTCATAAGGAATATCCGGCGTGATCGGTTCCATCATCGAGGGCGGCAAAACACGAAGATGGATGGCGGGCACAAAAAAACCAACATTTGAATCGAGTTCATCAAATACCCGATACCACGGCCCGCTGTAATCAGCCATTTTGGGACCCTCTTCGATTGCCTCAACCCAATGGACAGAGCCATAATAAAATGGCGGGGCAAGGGGCGTCCAACCATAGGCTTTCGAAAAACGATATGGCGTTGTAAAAGGAACTGCAACCTCAGTGAGGACTCTCTTTCCTTCAGGAACGGTACGCATCGGGATTTGATAAAGAGTTTTTACGCGCTGCAAGCGTCCACGATGAATATAGCCACCCCACGTGCGATACCAAACGGGATTATGTTTTGGCTCTTCGGCTTTTACTTCCTCATAAACATGGACAAGTTCATCACGATACCAGGTCAGTTCAATACGGCTATCATCAGTTGGCTGCTTGCGCACAGGCATTTCAGCAGTTGCGATCCGGACTACAAAGCTATCGTCAAAACTGTTAAAACCGGGGATAAATGGCGAAAATGCCAATCCGCCAAGGGTAAGACTTCCAAGTTTTAGGAAATCTCGTCTTGTAATATGTGAATTCATGAAGAAAATTGTACCCCATAATGTTTAAGATTTAATGAGAACATGGTTTAAAAAAAACTGCCCTGCGCAAATCACAGGGCAGTTCATATTTTCAATGGATATTAGGCTTCTACTGTTTCAACGATCATATCTTTAAGGAGGATCTCCAGCGCCATGGAATGACCGCAGCGCTTATGGGTAAGGAAGAACTCGCAATCGCAATTAAAAACGCCGTTATTATAAGAAACATGATGTTCACTATTGTCGCCGTGAAAATTAAGATCAAATTGATTGAAGTGGAATCGATGCCTATCCTCGGCATAACGCTTCGCTTTTTCTACCTTGCCAATCATTCCGTAATCCATGATGTAGGTCTCCTTTTATTAATTTTTTATTGGTTAATTTTTACATAAAAAAACACGCGGAGATAACCGCGTGTTCATTCAACAAACCTGGGTACTTCCTGAAATAATCGCATATGGGCGTTACCTCGATGTGGTGAGTATAGTACTTTTCAAAGTGATAGTCAACACCGATTCTATAATTTAATGGATTCGTATGGGAGTTGTAGGGTTGAAAATACTACACGAAGTCCATTAAAGAAAAACTCCTGAGAATTTGATGCTCCCAGGAGTTTTTTTATTTACTTCGACTTCTTTTCAATTTCTTTTTTTCTTGCCGTCTTTTTCGGCTGGATGAAATTTTCTTGTCAGATGTCCGTGTTAAGGACACAATTTTTTCAACTGTCTGCTTCTTAGACGCTGGCTTCTTTTTCTTGGCAACAGATTCCTTCTTCTTTGCAGAAAGCTTTACAACGGCCTGTTTCGTAACGAGTTTGCTGGCTGCGGCTTCCTTCTTTTCGTTTTTCACCTTTGCCACCTTTGTCTTTTTAGCAACCACTTTTTCCTTTTTATTTTTTACAGTTTTTACCTTGCCAGCTGTTTTGCGGGGAGCACGCTTCTTCGCAGGGGTTTTCGTTTCGATCGCAACTTCCTCGACAACAGTGAAAATTTCAGACCATTTTGCTTGCATAGAGGGAATGCCAGCCCCGTTGAGTTGATCGCAAATGGTCTTCCATTCGTTATCTCCAACGAAACGCCAATCCATGAATGCATGGCATTGATATGCGCCCAATTCAAAATACATTCCATTGTCCCAGATCTCAGCGCAAGAGCGGATATATTCAAGCTGGGTGACGAAATCCTTAAAAATGACATACCCGACCCGCGGCAGACCAAGTCCGTCGGCCAGGTTCCTGCGCAATGTCTTTCCGGATGCCTTATCAATATACGCGGCAGAGGATTTGATCCAACCACGGGTGTCGGAGAATTTATTATGGTACACGACCAATCCGCGCTCATCGTTGAAGCGGTTAGAGTAGGCAAATACTTCTTCATCTACGTCGCCATTGGGGGAGTAAAAATCATATAGCAGGAATTGCTCGACATCAGCGAACAGATAACGGCGGTGAAGAATCGGGAAAATACGCCACTCGTGCCCGCGAATCAGTCCTTCATCAGGAGTTTCATCCCATTTGGCGCGGCGGAACTCCATGCCATATTTTTCGGAATAGCCTTCCACCTGTCCGTGACCAAACATAGGCAGGCCTGGCAAGGTAGACAAGACCGTACAAATCCCAAAATATTTATCGCCATTGCCGAATTGCTCGACAGCGGTCTTTTCATCGGGATTGTTCATGAAGTTTACATAACGCTTAAGAATTTGTGGATCGAACTCAAGAGTATTCTTGATGGCCTGACGATACTTGGCATTGTCTTCATCTCGCAGCATGTGCATGAAAGCAGAATTGTATACTCGATGCATGCCCAAGGTGCGAACAAAATATCCTTCCATCAACCAGAAAGCTTCGGCTAGTAAAAGCGTATCAGGAACCTCCCTGGCTACGCGGTCAACCACCTCGCGCCAAAATTCCTCGGGGACCTTTTCGTCAAACTCAAACTTGGTCATGCCATATTGGGAGCGAGAAGGAATCGCTCCACCTGCACCGGGCTCCGGGAACCAAAGTCGTTGAACGTGCTTCTTCGCGAGAGTCATCGCCGCGTCAAAACGGATGACTGGAAAATTTCGGGCAACATGCAGAATTACCTGAATGACCGCTTCGCGAACTACGGGGTTAGTGTAATCAAGTTGAGCCGTATCATTCCATGGGAAGGAAGTGCCGTCATTGCCATGGTAGATATATCGGACATCGCCTGTATGATGATCGCGTCGTTGGAATACAACTGCGGCATCAGTCTTGTCATAATAATGGTCTTCAAGGTAAATTCCGACACGTGAATCATCCGAAAGATTTTCAGAGCCGAAGGTATAAGCAGGATAGGGTGAATATGGGGAAGACAAAAACCAATCCGGATGATCTTTGACCCAGGTGGAATCAATCCCCATGTGATTTGGAACCATGTCCGCAGAGAGGCGAATACCCCGCGACCAGGCCCGGGAGCGAAGGTTGTTCAACGCATCCCAGTCACCAAGGTCGTCGGCGATATCATACGAATCAAGAGAATATGCCGAGGCTACCGCGTCATCCTGTCCCATGCGTTGTTTGATGCGTTGTGATGCACGGCTGCGCTCCCATAGACCGATCAACCATAAACCTGTGAAACCACGAGAGGCTAACAGGTCAAGTTCTTCATCAGGAATTTGATCGAGGGTCGTGATGTCGCGCTGATATTTTTTGGAAAGCTGTCCAAGCCAGACATAGGTATTTTTGGCAAGGAGGACCAGACGCGGCATCCAGTCCTTATCCGGACTGTAGCGTTCATATTCCGCGTATTCGTATCCGGTAAAATTTGGAATAAATTTTTCGGCTTTTGTGGAATCGATCGGCCCCTGCCCTTTGCGAATAATCTCCTCGCGTAAGAAATCCAACCCGCGCCACATGCGGACCGAAAATGCCTCGCCCAGTAAATATCCCCATTTTTCAACTACAAATTTTAATTGTCCTTCCAAAGAATCTGGAGACGCCTTGATCGGAGCGGCAAGCACATCCATGAGGGTTTCACCCAGTCCATGCGCACCGTTTCCAAAGCCCGGCTGACGAGCAAAAAAATTCAATAATAATTGCATAACCTCTTGATAAGCAGTACCGTCCATGACGATTTCGTCAACAAGGATTTTGTACTTTTTCAAAGCAGGGTTGCTGTTCGAATTTTTGATCAACAACATTTCCTCAATCGCAGCAGCCCGCACACCGTGTCCAAAATCGCCAAAATGCGGGATATTAGTTGATAGGTATGCTCCTGCCGTCACTTCACCGCGAAAGACTGGCATGGGGGGAAATTCCTCAGTGAACTTACTAAGCGTAAGGTCATATTTGGAGCCAAGATTTGATTGCAGAACGCTCATGGCACGTCCCATGACACCTGTATATCTGCTGTAAAAATATTTGAGGAGGATGTGATAAGCCTCGTCCAACAGAGATAATGCATATAGGTCTGTCGCAGAAACGGGGTCCGTATGTTGCATTGACATTTGGGATGCAAAAGCACGGGCGGAGGCCAGGTCAGAAAAGATCACATGTCCGTCCGGGCGGAAGAATTCCGCAGAGAAATTATATTTAAGACGGGAAGAGCGGGAAATTAACATGCAGCAATGATAACCTATTATCGAATTTTTTCGGGTAAAATCTTTCCCGTACTCCATGAATAATTCATTAGCGCAATTCATCTTTTTACTTTTGCTAGCGGCACTCTACCTGCCTGTCATATTTTTTGCGATACAACGCAGGGATGAAGGATACGGAGCCGCAACATGGCTTGTGGCGTTTTACGCCCTGCTGGCAATGGTCATGAACATTGCCGAAGCGATATGGCGCAATGGGGAATCGGCAAAGACGGCACAGCAGCCTTTTGGAAGTGCAAACTTACCTGGCCTTAACACTGGCGGCAGTGCTTATCCTTGCGCTTCAAACTTTCCTGAAACGTGAAGCGTGGTGGATCTGGGGTGCTGTTTGGGCGCTGGGAATGCTCGGCCTGTCGCTGATACTGACCAACGCCCTGCAATTACCTGATGTCCTTTGGACAAACGGAGAATTGATTTTTCACCGTTCACGACTTGGGACCTCCTGGTCAATTTTAGGCTGGCTGATCTTTTCTGTCAGCTTGATTCTAGCAATCGCAAACGCGAACAGGGAGGCGAGTCAACAATTATTTCGTAATCGTTTAAATTATTGGTGGCCCATTATCTTTCTGATGTTCACGAACGATATTCTTCTTTTCTCAGGCATTCAAATCACAGGTCAACCCATACGATTGCTCATAGCGGCATTGATGGCGTATGTCATCGGAACACATAATGTGCCCGATCTGAAACAAATCGTACGGCGCGTGATGGTTTATATTCTGATCGCGTTCACCATCGTCAGTTTTTATGTTGGCGGGTTTTTATTATTACAGGCAATTTTCGGGAACGAACCCAATTTCAGCCCCCTGCTAGCAGGCGCGTCCATTGCATTGCTTGTAGCCTTATTCTTCTCCCCGATCATGGCTTTGATCTCACGCAATGTAAATAAATGGGTAAAGGGCGATCAGTATGATACCAGCCACACCATTCATGAGTATAGTGAAAGTATCAGCAATATTCTTGAAATGGATCGACTCGCGAGCGTTGCAGTCGGGATCATTTTGGAAGCGATGCAAATTGACCGCGGGTTCCTTTTCCTGGTCGATGCAAGTGATGACGCCAATGGCCACAGGGTCTTTCGCCTGCGCTCCGCAAGAACCCCGGAAGAAAGATTGGTCGTTTCGGTGGAGTTGGATGAGAACGGGGTCATTGCCTCTTACTTCACCCGCGAACAAAAAGCACTTCTTCAATACGACCTTGACCTGCTCCCGGCTATGCAAGCAGCCTCACCCCTGGAGAAGAACTGGTTCTCCCAGTTACGAGCCGAGGTATACCTTCCGATTTTCGCCAAAAAACAATGGATCGGTCTCCTGGCATTCGGATCAAAACTAAGCGGCAACCGTTACTCAAAAGAAGATCTGACGATCCTGGGGTCACACGCCAGCCAGACAGCGATCGCGCTGGAAAACGCACGACTGGTCGATAATTTGGTGCGATTAAATTACGACCTGCGCCAAACACGTCACGCGCTTGAAAAGAACAATAATGACCTGCAGCGGATTGATCAGGCTAAATCTGATTTCATCAGCATTGCATCACATGAGTTACGGACCCCGCTGACCATCATCAAAGGGTACACTGAAATGCTGTTGGAAGACCCCAATCTTGACCCAAACTTTAAACAGTCCATGAACGGAATCCATGAAGGTACGCTCCGCTTGCATGAAGTCATGGATTCCATGTTCGACATCGCGGAAATTGACGCGCGTTCCTTAAAGTTACACATCCAGTCTGTGGATGTGAGTCAGTTAGTAAAGGAAGTTTGTATTGAACAGGCGGGCATGCTTAAGGATCGAAAGCAATCTGTAAGAATTAACCTGCCGCTCCTTCCGCATGTAAAAGCAGATCCAAATTTGCTGAAAAAGTTGTTCCACCACCTTGTCCGCAATGCTGGGAAGTTCACTCCAAATAATGGCAGAATCGCAGTCACCGGCCGCTATATCACAGGGATCGCCAACTTACCCAACGGCGCATTAGAGATAATTGTTTCAGATACGGGTGTTGGAGTTGACCCAAATTTCCGCGAGATCATCTTTACCAAGTTCTATCAGCCCGGTGAATTGAGGAATCACTCGTCAAGCAAATCCCGATTCAAGGGCAACGGCGCAGGCTTGGGTTTGGCACTTTCAAAAGGAATCGTCGAAGCGCATGGCGGACGTATTTTCGTAGAAAGCCCCGGTTATGATGAGATCAACTTCCCGGGTAGTCATTTTCATGTGATCCTGCCGCTTAGCAAGACAGAAGGCGAGGAAGAAAGAAGGAGCGAACCGTTGAGATTTGACATGATACAAAAAGAAGTGGAGGCAGGTTAATCTCCACTTCTTTTTGTATTGATGGTTATTTATTTTGAGAACAATCGCCCTGATAAAGCAGTAACAAGTCCCGCGACTAATAACATAAATTTTATCGTGGCGCAGATCGCTGCAATTTGAGGATATGGCGAAACAACAGTTCCGGTCAATTCACGCCAAAGCATGTAATTCTCAACTGCATCAAACAATGGGGCAATCAGAGCACCCCACCCCATCCATGCAGCAAAAACGTTATAACGGTTTTTTTGAGGGCCGATCGCGAGTAACAATCCAGAAGATAAGGCCATAGCATACATCGGCATGAAAAGGTAATCCAATCCCAACCCAAAGGCAGTGAAAAGGCGCGCATTTTCATCCCAGGAATTGATAATGGTTTGCGCAAATTTCACCTGTCCAGCCAGTTCAAAAGAAACGATGCCATGCGGCGCAGCTTCTGTTCGCAGAGGCTGATCCAAGAGACTAAAAACTCCAAAGATCGCTATCGTCGTGGCAAAGAAAAAATAAAAGAGCGATTTCCTGAGATGGCGGGGAATAAAACTGAGGGGATGCCGCATCAAAACTCCTTGTTAGATCTTCCTTCGATAAACACGATGATTTTTATACTCAATGCCATTCAAATTCTTTAGGTCCGCGCGCATTTGCTCAGCGGTTTCTGCAACCTGCGTCATTTCAACATGGACAAATTGCTGGAATTCAAGCAAGGTTTTCCCCATCGCATAATAAAGCAAAGCATTGCCACCATGACCTTGATATTGAGGCAATATCCCCATTCCATTAACCGCAACAGTATTAGCCCGGCGCATTTCCGACAGGATATCGAACAGACCCAGCGGAAATAATCCTCCTTTGGCACGTTGAAGCGCGGCAGACACATCATGAAACGCAAAAAGAAAACCAACCACATCCTCACCATGTGTAATGATCTTGATCAAGCGATGGTCTGCGATGGTCATAATATTTTCTATCACAAAATCAATCTCGCGCTGCGTCAGTGGATAATATTCCCAGTTATTGACGAATGCCTTGTTATAGGCTATCCCGATCCGATCTGCCCAGGAGAGTAATTCTTTTTTATTCTTGAATTTTTTTACTTCCAGATGTCCGCGCTGGATAACGCGCTCCGCAATCTTCTCCACACGCTCAGGAATTTTGAATTTATCCGCTGGCAGATAACACGAAACAAAATCCACCTCCTTTTCAAATCCCTGCGTCTCCACAAGCTGTTGATAATATGCATGGTTATAGTTGAGCATGGTCATGGTTTGACGATGCACATGGCCAAGTGTCAAAATTCCATAGCCATCGAGCGGACCCATCCCTTTTGGGCCGACAATTGTATCCAGGCCGCGCGTCTTTGCCCAATCGGCCGCTACGTTAAATAACGCGGCGGCAGCTTCCTTATCATTCTCGCATTCAAACAGATAAAAATCGGCTTTTCGGGTGTGGTGATAATTATTGAAAGGTTTATTTTCAATAACTGCGATCCGCCCAATGTCGGAGTTATCACGCACAGCCAGGAAAAATTCCACATCCGAATGTTCGTGAAAAGGGTGCTTCTTTCTGTTTAATTGATTATATGCATCAATATTCAAAGGCGGAACCCATTGCACGCAGCCGGCGTAAATTCGATATGGTAGTTCCACAAAACGTTTCACTTGCTTCTTGTTATCGGTATCCACTTTTTCGATACTAAGCATGAACGCCTCCATGATTTATTCACCAGTATATACCCAAACATTATAAGAAAGTCACGCGGCAAGAAGAAAACCCATCTGCCTTGAACCTTGCTTGGAGTGTGCCGGAAAACCAAAAGTACGGTTTGAAAGACCGCTATTCATCCTGCTAAAGGCGTATAATTCTTGTCCATGCTATACTTGCAAAATCCCATACCTTTGAGGTCATATGACTAATAAATCGCATCAAGAATCGCTGGAGAAATACGCCGAAGCCATAGTCAGAGTCGGCTTGAATATTCGCACCGGGCAACGGCTGATCATTAATTTAGCCGCCACCCGCGGCGTACCGCATCAGTTCGCTCCGTTGGTACGTGAAGTTGCTAAAGCTGCTTATAGGGTCGGCGCAAGATATGTGGATGTGATCTGGGGTGATGAAGAAATGCTGCGCCTGCGCGCCCAATATGCGCCGCGCGATTCGTTCGATGAGTATTCCACCTGGCAAATAGACGCTGTCATGAGAATGGTAGAGAAAGGCGACGCACTGCTCTCCATCACAGGATCCGACCCAGACCTGCTGGGTGGATTGGACCCCGATATACTGGGCATGATGCAAAAGACCCATCTGCAGCAATTCAGCAGGGTCAGTGA
Source organism: Candidatus Villigracilis saccharophilus (assembly GCA_016709305.1). Taxonomy (GTDB): domain Bacteria; phylum Chloroflexota; class Anaerolineae; order Anaerolineales; family Villigracilaceae; genus Villigracilis; species Villigracilis saccharophilus. The sequence goes on along the minus strand of JADJNA010000017.1, from coordinate 22,839 downwards.
AAAAGTGAGCGCGAATGCGATCAACTGGTGTGTTGTAGCAGCAGCAGGCGAAGGATGGGCGAAGAAGGTTTTCCCAGAACTTCCACCTGAAAAAGCGCAGGAAAAATTGTGGGAGGCGATCTTTGAGACCACCCGCATTAACCAGCCTGATCCGATCGCTGCCTGGCAGGAACATATCATTAACCTACGCGGACGCGCAAAATATTTACAGGCCAAACAATATAACGCCCTGCACTACTCAGCACCCGGAACCGACTTTACACTTGGTTTGCCAAACGGACATATTTGGGTCAGTGCCCAATCCCTTGCGCAAAACGGCATAGCTTTCACAGCCAACATGCCCACCGAAGAAGTCTTCACTCTCCCAGATCGAAACCGCGCCGACGGCGTCATAAAATCCACATATCCATTGAGCTATGGCGGCACATTGATAGACGATTTCCAGGTCACTTTTGAAAAAGGACGTATAACAAAAGTCAGCGCGCAGAAAGGCGAAAGTGTTTTGCAGAAACTGGTGGATACGGATGAAGGTTCACACCGTCTTGGTGAAGTTGCGCTCGTCACAGCCAGTTCCCCCATAGCACAGCGCGGACATCTTTTCTACAATACGCTATACGACGAGAACGCATCCTGTCACATCGCGATCGGACGGGCATACCGTTTCACTCTAACAGGTGGAACGGAGTTGACAGACGAAGAATTTACGGCCGCTGGCGGCAACGTCAGCTTAAATCATGTTGACTTTATGATCGGTTCCCCTACAATGGACATTGACGGCATCAAACAAGACGGCGCCAGAGAACCCGTGATGCGCAAAGGGGAATGGGCCTTTAAACCCTAACCAATCTAACACTTTTCGCCTCTTTGAATAAAAAGTATTTTTACGATCATCAGCAGGAGCAATTATGGAAAACCAAGAATTTGAAAAAATGCTTGAAAAATATGCCGATGTTGTAGTGAAAGTTGGGTTGAATTTAAGAAAAGGGCAGAAGCTATCAATTCGCGCGATCATTGAGGATGCACCTTTTATTAGAAAAGTAACAGAAAGCGCGTACAAGGCAGGCGCAAAATATGTGGATGTTTTATGGGTGGACGAACGCCTGACACGTATCCGCTTTGAACATGCAGACCCGGAATCACTCACCGAAACCCCAAATTGGATATTCTCACGCTTTGAAGAGCATTACCAAAACGGTGAGGCTGAGCTGGCAGTCGCTTCATCTGATCCAGACCTGCTTTTTGGGATCGCCCCGGAACTGATCGCGAGGGAACGAAAAGCGCGCGCGCAAAAATTTGAACCGCTTAGAAAATATGCGAATGTGTCCAATTGGTGCGTGGTCGCGACAGCCTCGCCGGCCTGGTCAAGAAAAGTATTCCCGGGGATTTCACAGATGAAGCACAATCCAAACTATGGGATGCTATCTTCAACGCCTGCCGCATTGACCTGTTAGACCCAGTCCAAGAGTGGAAGAATCACGCCAGTAAATTAGCCAAATACAAAGATTATCTTTCAGTCAAACATTACGACGCACTGCATTATCTGGCTCCAGGCACAGACTTGACTGTTGGACTGCCCGACAAGCACCTATGGCAAGGCGCGGAAGCCTCATTCAAAAATGGGATCACCTGCACAGTGAACATCCCAACCGAAGAAGTATTCACCCTGCCGCACAAGGACCGCGTAGACGGGATCGTCACTGCCACCCGCCCGCTCAATCTGTCCGGGACGATGATCGAAGACTTTAGTTTGACTTTTGAAAACGGGCGCGCAGTTAAAGTGACCGCGAAAAAAGGCGGGGAAGATTTCCGCAAACTGATTGACACTGATGAAAATGCCTGTCGTTTGGGTGAGGCTGCGCTTGTGCCAAACAGTTCCCCGATCAGTCAGCGCGGGCATCTTTTCTATAACACCTTGTTTGATGAGAACGCTTCATGTCACCTCGCGGTTGGAAATGCATATCGCGACACCCTGGAGAACGGTATAGACATGACAGACGAGGATTTTCAATCTCAAGGCGGCAATAAGAGCCTTATCCATACCGATTTTATGATCGGATCGGAGCACATGGATATTGACGGAATTCAAAGAGACGGCACACGTGAACCGATCATGCGCAAAGGTGAATGGGCGTTCGAGGTGTAGTCCGTAATTTGCCGAAGGTCAAAAAAAGTCCCGTTGACGCGGGGCTTTTTTGTCTTTTTGTGCGATAATTATCTGGAATTTTCAATTCAGGAGATACAACATGCCAGTAAAGCCAAAGCTCAATACGGATGAAATCTTAAAAGCAGAATACAACTATATAGCGAATACTGTTTTTCAAGCAAATGAAGACCGATCACGGGTCGCTTCGTTCTATTTTGTCACAGTCGGCTCTCTTGTTGCGGCTATTCTTAGCGCGCTATTTTCAGCTGATAATCTAAGAACCATATCTCCTGCTTTTTCAGGTTTATTTTTTGTACTCACGATCCTTGGCTCCTTGACCCTGGCACAACTTGCGCGTCTTCGAGCCGCATGGCATGAATCTGTCGAAGCCATGAATGAAATCAAGGATTTTTACATCAAGCAGCATGAGGAAATCGAGCCAGCCTTTAAGTGGAGATTGGGAACCCTTCCTCCCACAGACAAGCCCTATAGCATTGCCAACTTGATGGCTATTGAAGTGGCATTATTGAGCGCCATCACCAGCACCACTTCGCTTTATTTTCTTCTGACAATACTTGGTGATATTATGTGGTGGAGTTGGTTGATCTTGAGCGCCGCTCTGGTCATTGGTTACATCGCACAGTGGGCCTGGTACAAGCATTTATTGGTTGACAATCAATAACAGGATAAAACAACGTGTCCCGCAATTACAAAAATCAATCTCCCACCGCGTATCAACGCAGACCACATCTAAGCAAGGACGACTCCTGGATACGCGCGTTTCTCATAAAAGCTCAGACAGGTCACCTTGCCACCAGCGTGGATGACCAGCCCTTCCTCAACCCGACAACTTTTTGGTATGACGAAGAAAACCATCAAGTCGTTTTTCACTCCAATATTACGGGAAGAGTCCGTTCAAATATCGAGAGCAACCCAAAGATCAGCATGGAAGCGAGCGAATTGGGCAGAATGCTTCCATCCAATGTGGCGCTTGAATTCTCGCTGCAATATCGAAGCGTCATCCTCTTTGGGACCGCCAGAGTGGTGACCGATCCTGAAGAAGCGAAAAAACTATTATATTGTTTGATTTCCAAGTATTTTCCAGGCATGACTGCCGGCAAGGAATACCGTGAGATCACAGACAAGGAATTACGCGCCACCTCAGTATACGCAATCAAGATCGAGGAATGGAGCGGCAAGGAAAATTGGGATGAACGCGCAGAGCAATCTGATGAATGGCCTGCGCTTGATGAAAAATGGTTTACATAAAAGGAGCTTCACATGTCCGATGAAAAAGTCCACTCAGAGGAATTTCGTATCAGCGGCGAGGAATTGATCGCAAAATCAAACAGCTTTTCCATGAAGGCAATATTCGCCGCATCATTATCAAAGACAAGGACGGGAAAACAGTGATGGAGATTCCCTTGTCAATCGGAGTGGTAGGAGTTCTGCTCGCGCCTACCCTTGCGGCTGTCGGCGCCATCGCCGCCCTGCTCACGGAAGCGACCGTGGTCGTGGAAAAAACCGAATAGCAGATTTTCTAGAAGAAGATAATCCTTCACAAGCAAAAAATTCCCCAAGAGCATTCTGTCTGAAACTCAAGTTTCACAGAATGCTCTTTGATACAATCATTCCATGTTGCAAAAAGTCAAAAATCTATACAACGAATATCCACAACAATATTGGGTGATGATCGCAGGAGTGGTCATCAGCACCGCCGGCGGAAGCATGATCTGGCCCTTCCTGCTGATCTATGCAAGCGCAAAGTTGAACATGCCATTAAGCACTGTGGCGACGCTCATTTCGATCAACGCCGGCACCGGGCTGCTTTCATCATTTCTGGCAGGCACACTGGCAGACAAGGTCGGCCGTAAAGTGGTGATGAATTTCAGCCTTACCCTTAGCGGTATCGTATACTTTTTCTTGATGCGGGCAGAGACATACCCGCAATTTGTGATCTTGATGATCCTGGTTGGGCTTTCCAATCCGCTTTATCAGGTCGGCGCAGATGCCATGCTCGCAGATATGATCCCATCAGAAAAACGGACGGATGCGTACGCGGTCAGCCGCATTGCAAACAACGCGGCCTTCGCGCTCGGCCCGGCAGTTGGCGGCTTCCTCGCAGCCAGCTCCTACAACCTTGCCTTCTATGGTGCCGCAATCGGCTACCTGATCTATAGTCTGCTTCTTTTCTTTCTGGCGCGTGAGACCCTGGAAAAGCAAAAGGTATCTGCAACTCAAATGATCGGCCAACAGGCTAAAGGCCGGGATGGATACGCACAAGTTTTTCGCGACAAGGGATATGTCTTATTTGTATCACTCACCAGTATCGGCTTGATCGCTCCAAGCATCCTGTGGATCCTAATGCCGGTCTACACCAATACCAACTTCGGCATCCCTGAAAATTTATACGGCTGGATCCCCACCACGAATGCGCTGATGTGTGTTGTGATTCAATACCCGGTCACACAACTCACGCGTCATTACAAAACCCTGCCTGTTACAGCCCTTGGAATGTTGATCTACGCCTTGGGAGTTGGCTCTGTGGCTTTGATGAGCGGATTTAATGGCTTCTGGTTGAGTATGGTCATCCTGACCTTTGGCGAACTGGTCGTTGTTCCTACCGCCAGTAAATATGTTGCGGACATTGCCCCGGCCAACTTACGCGGAAGATATATGAGTGTTTACTGGCTTGGATGGGGTCTTGCGCGCATGTTAGCCCCATTAATTGGCGGATTCCTAAACGATGCAATCGCACCACGTGCGATCTGGATCGGAGGACTCATCATTGGGCTGATCAGTGTCTCTGGCTTGACCTTGCTTTCGCTACCTCGTCGCCGCCCTTCTGATCCACAATCCGATCATCACTAACCTGTTCCCTGCAAAAATAAACGCAAGAAATATTATCCCCCGGCTAGCTTGGCGGTTGCGGCAGAGCGGGTATGTACATCCAATTTTTCAAAGACCGCTTTCAAATGCCGTTTGACCGTATTGGTAGTGATGAACATTTTCTCTGCGATCTCCTTGTTGGTCAGCCCTTGAGCCAGCAGATCCAGCACTTCACGTTCTCGGGCTGTCAAAGCGTTCAATTCACTGGACAATTTTAATCTTGTTTCATCAACCACACGGCGAAATACAGCACGATCAAAGGCTTGCTTTTGGATGTAGGCAGAGATGGCATATTCCGAATATATCCGCTGAATTTCCTCCGCCTCTGTGATACCACTTACAACAATGGAGGGAATATTTTCAAATCGCGCGGCACCGAGCAATTGATAGCCGTCTTGATTCGAATTATCGACAGAATTTCCCAATGACAGGTCGATGACCGCCAGTGTAAATCTTTCTTTGTGAAGATAACCAAAGGCATCGCCAAACCCAGCGCAGGAACGGACTTGGAAGCCTGCCTCGGTCAACAACTCTTCTAGGATGCTTCTCCAGCCTGCATCATCTTCCACGATCAATGCTTTTTCACGGGGAGATTTCTGCAGGTCAGAGGTATTTTTCACAGTGGCGGGAGATGTTCCAACAATTCCAGAAACAGGCGCGGGCGCGGAAAGATACGGCGGGCTGACGAGGATCCTGTACACAATCTCTCGGAACTGACTACGGTGAAAGCTCTCCTTGCGAAGAAATGTAAAAGCGCCATAGTCCGTGAGCGCTGTGACTGCCAGTTCAACCGTGGCAAAACCAGTTAATAGGATAGCGCGGCAGTTAGGATCGAGGCGGCGGATGGAATCCAATACGCGCAGGCCGTCAACATTATTGTGATCGTTTGGCGAAAGTGAAAGATCAACAACAGCGAGGCGATGCGGTTGGGATTTAAGAATAAGCGCAGCTTCATCCACATTACTGGCAACATCCACTTCAAGACCGCAATCCGAAAGAATTTCGCCAAGAATTTGCTGCCATGAATTATCGTCATCGACCACGAGAGCGCGAAGGGTTTGCGTTATCATGATGAATTCTCCGCGCGCGGCAAACGCAAAATAAAAGTTGCGCCATGCTGACCATCGCTCTCGACCATGACAGAACCACCGAGACGCGTCATTAAAGTTTTTACCCACCAAAGACCAAAACCTAATTTACCGGGTTGGGCGCCAGTACGCGAAGAAAAATTCAATTCGAAAATTTGGTTGTGTAACCCTGGTGGAATACCCGGTCCGTTATCAATGACCGAGATCTCCACCCACTTATCTCCAGCCTGTCCGCGAATATTTATCACACCAATCCCATTCATGACGGCATCGGCATTCTCAATTAAATTTTTGAAGACAAAAGCGAGGCTTGGCCCGCCAGCAACGACCGTCGGCAAAGCATCCAAGCCGTCCACGTCAACAAAAAGAGTCGGCGATATTTGCAAATTTCGAATTGCATCGGAGACACAGACGGCGATGCGAATTTTTTCCATGCGAATAGGGCGTAAATGCGAAAGATTCTCCTGCACGATCTGCATGGCTTCCATTGCGCTGCGTTCGATCTCGTTCAAGCTTTTTGTCAGATAAGAATCATTCTCAAGTACCTGGCGATATTTATCCTGAATACCCTGAACGCGCACAGGGATGATGCCAACTTTATTGTTCATATTGTGCAATAAATTTGCGGAAATATCCCCAACTGCAGCGAATGTCTCTGCAGTCCAATGCTGCTCCTGCGATGCACGCAAGGCCTGTTGATGTGACTCGTTCTGGACGGCGAGCACTGCGTAATTTGCAAGACACGCCAGCACTTTTTTATCCCACTCGGAATTGGCACTTCTCGCTTCGCGCCCGCCCATGTCTGGGTAGAACACCCCAAACATTCCCAACACTTTTGCATTATCTCCCGTCATCAACGGCAGAGTCAACACATTCGGCAAATCCAATTTTAAAATCTCATTTTGGATTTCGCCATTTGACGAGACCAGTTGTAATTGCCCCTGCTCGTCATCCAGCCAGATCGCGCTTGCCGATGAGTTAAGCAGATCGCTCGCCATAACGCAAAGTTGATCCAGCACCTTCAAACTCGGTTGTGAAATCAATAATTGTGCAGCTCCCTGCAAGGCATCCAGCAGGCGCACTTCTTGAATCGCCGTGATGGCGTAGGCGGACAGCGATTGCAGCATGTGGCTGTCATCCTCTGAAAACGCGCCAACATGCGGACTTTCCAAATTCAGAACACCTTCCAATCGTCCACTTGAATTAACGAGAGGCACGGCCAATTCGGAAAGCATTTTCAGGCTAGAATCCAATGGATAATAAATTTGCAACCACGGCTCCACGCGTAAATCCGGGATGAGCACAGGTTGTCTTGTGCGCGCTACATGAGCCATCACGCTATTACCATTCAATGGCATTTTATCAATGAGCGGCTTGTCCATGTGACTGCCGCCCACGGCGCTGGTGATCAAAAACTCCGCTTTTATCCAGCAAACGAAATATCCCATAACGGGCATTGGTCACTTCGAGAGCCAATTGCAAAATGGATTCAAGCGTTTCCTTCAAACGCAAACGCGAGGAGATAATAAGTCCCGCACGGTGCAGGCGGTTTAGCTCATCCTCTTTTCGGGCAAGGTCACGGTGGACACCCATCAGACGCCGTGCGTGATAGATAGCCATGGCCGCCTGATTGACAAAGTTATCCAACATCAATTGTTCGATCTTTGTGAATTCGCGTTTCTCGTATAAATATATATACAAAATCCCCACAGTTTGTTCGGCGACGATCAATGGAAAACAACCAACAGCATTTACACCTGAAGCTGCGTAATACGGATGAGCCTCGATATCCTGCTCTTCGTAGGACAATGTCCTGCGCCTATGCTGTATGGTTCGTATCCCGATCCCGTTGGGACGCGGCGCATCGTCCGTATAGACTGAGTTTGCAGGTAGGGCATGTCCCTCTGCGTGAGCGGATACGCGCGACTCCGCTTCAAACCTGCCCGTGGATTGGTCATAGATATAGATCACAGCCGACGAACCGGGCACAACCCGAATAGCGCTCTCCACAATTAATTGCAAGCTAATGCCGCTATTGTTCACATCACCCGGACCAATGTGATTGATCGCATCACTGATCTGGTTAAGGCTCGCAAGCACTTCAAGCAGTTTCGTTTCGTTTATTTCGGAAGGGATCAGATCGGTTTCCATTAAATTGATTCTAACTTATATAGAAGGGAAAAAAGATTCTGCCCCATTCGTTAAATCAAACTTTGCGCAGTTTGCAGACCAAGTTGAATGGCAAAATAAACCATGGCTGCTCCGCAGGTGATATTAATCCAGCGGAAGAAATTATTTGTCATCCATTGTTTGCCCCAAGCGACGAGGCCCGCCATTACAAAACACCATAAGATCGCACCAGCCAGAAAACCAGCGAAGAATACAAAAAAATGAATCGGTTGCGGACCGCCTGTAATGGAAGAGAAAACAGTTGTGCCGAGACCCGTCCAGAAAACGATGTTGAGCGGATTTCCAAGGGAGAGAAATGCGCCACTGGCAAAATCCCCACGAGATGAAGCGTTACCCGAGACATCCAATCCCTTACCGTGGCGAGCATCCTTGAACGCATCCCAGGCAAGTTTGAACATCAAGAGAATCCCGATCAGGCTGAGGATAGTTTTGGCGACAGGATTTTGAATGAGAAACGCCAGCCCGGTCAGCGCGATGATCGCCCAAGTTGTGTCACCTACGAGGGAACCGAATTGAACATACAAGGCTGGGGTAAAACCACGGGCAGAACCGCGGCGAACCGTCTCAGCGGTGATAATGCCAGGCGGAGCGCAGAAGGAGATCGCGAGAACGAATGAGGAGATGAAGAGTGTAGTATGCATGGCTATTTTGGGTTTACAGGGGCGGGTCCCCACCCCTATCGTGTGAGAATAAGGCGACAGCTGGTTGCAGACCAATGGGCCTGTAACCAGCTGTCAGTGTCTGCGAAACGTGAAGCGGCTTACAGTCGGTTAGGCGTCAAAGTACATGACGTATTCGTGCGGGGTCGGGCGCAGGCGAATGGCATCCACTTCGTAGGTGCGCTTGTACTTGATATATTCTTCGAGCAGGTCAGGAGTAAAGACACCGCCCTTGAGCAGGAATTCATGATCAGCTTCGAGAGCATCGAGAACTTCGCCAAGGGAACTGGGAACCTGCTTGATAAGCTTCTTCTCTTCGGCGGGCAATTCGTACAGATCGCGGTCCTGAGGTTGACCAGGATCAATCTTGTTCAAGATACCATCAAGACCAGCCATGAGAATGGCAGAGAACGCGAGGTAGGGATTGCTTGTTGCATCCGGCGCGCGGAACTCGACACGCTTTGCCTTGGAACTTTTGTTCGCAGGAATGCGGCAAATGGCCGAGCGATTTCGCTGTGAGTAAGCGATGTTGACGGGTGCTTCGTACCCAGGCACGAGGCGGCGATATGAGTTGGTGGTCGGCGAAGTCAGGGCGAGCAACGCAGGAGCATGCTTAAGCAAACCGCCGATATAGTAAATAGCTGTCTGTGAAAGACCCGCATACCCATTTTCATCAAAGAAAACATTCTTGCCATCCTTCCAAAGTGAGGAGTGAACATGCATACCGGAGCCGTTATCGCCGAAGATGGGTTTGGGCATAAAGGTAACGGTCTTGCCGTTCTGGCGGGCAACATTCTTGATAACGTATTTGTAAAGCAGAAGATCATCAGCCATGCGTGTGAGCGTGGTGAAGTGCATGGACATTTCGCTCTGACCAGCGGTGGCGACTTCGTGGTGATGCAAGTCCATTGCGACGCCAGCGGCTTGCATGGCAAGCATAAATTTGTTTCGGAGTTCCTGAAGGGTGTCGGTCGGAGAGGTTGGAAAATAACCGCGTTTCGGCTGGATCTGTCCCCCAAAACCGCCTTCGCGATTGCTGCTCCACCACGCTTCTTCGGATTCGATGGAGAAGGATGATTCATGCGGAGTCGAAGTGTAGCGAATGCCGTCGAAGACGAAGAACTCCGCCTCAGGTGCAAAATAAGCTGTTTCCGCGAGACCCGTGCTTTTTAAGTACGCTTCGGCTTTTTGTGCCACGTAACGCGCATCGCGGGAATAAGGTTCCTCGGTGAACGGGTCGAAGACGTTGCAGGAAATCACCAAAGTGGGAGTGATGGCTGTGGGGTCAACAAAGGCGGTATCAGGATCAGCCTTGAGGAGCATGTCTGATTCGTGAATTTCCTGAAAGCCGCGAATGGACGAGCCGTCGAAGGGAATACCCTCGCTGAAAAAATCATCTGTCAGGCGCTGAACTGGCATAGTGAAATGCTGCCAGGTACCAGGTAAGTCAATGAAGCGCAGGTCCACAACCTGAACGCCTTTTGCCAATTCCAAAACTTCTTTAATTGTCTTTGCCATGATTGTCTTTCTCCTTACAATGAATTAATTTATTTTGTTGACGGCATTATAGAGGCAGGGTAATGGGTAAGTCTATTACCCAAACGGGTACTTAAAAAATAAAGTGGATGGGAACACCCATCCACTTTATTTTTCCCTTTCAGGGACTTGCTAAGGAGAGAGCAACAGCCCAGGACAAGGCTGACACTTCATAATCATTTGCCACAGCTCAAGCGTGGTCACAAAACAGAAATTCTTTATATTTCTTATTGTATGCTTTTGAATCAATATAACCATTCCCCATTTGGGTGAATTTAAAGATATACACCAGGCGAACTGGTGTCATCACCAAGGCTAACGCAGCAACAAAGTCTTTCTGATCAACGACCAAAAAATCTGCGCCATGCAGGTAATTTCAAAGCTGCCCTGACATACTCCAAGGCATTCAGCGAGAAATTGCTGGCTTTGGATTTATCTGAAACCAAAATCAAAAACTTATAGCCCAGGTGTTGACTAGACAAATTACCAGAGGTAAAATGACGGCTGTTTCCAACAGGAACACATTATGCCCATATATAAATTTCTAATCCACACCAAAAATAATGATCCGAGAACGGCTGGGTATTTAAACGATGCTTACGCGCTTGGGTTCCGGCATTTGCAAAGCATCATCGTTCAGGAACTCTACTTTATCGAGGGCCGACTGTCGCATGAAGAGTTGCAGCAGTTGGCTCTCAAACTTTTAACTGACCCGGTGACTCAATCAGGTACATGGACAGAATTACCTGAGCGCCTCCCCCCTTCCGAAACTGATGCTGTTATTCTGGAAGTTGCCCTTCGGCCCGGCGTGACCGACCCTGTCGCTGAGCAAATTGTCCGCGCTTCACATGAGATCGGAATTCCAGGAATCCAACGCGCGGCGACCGGGCAGCGTTTTCTTTTAAGCTTTGATAAAACTTCAGACCAGATTTCAACAACACAATCGATTGCCAAAAGCTTACTCGCCAACAATATCATTCAACATTGGAGCATTGACGAAATTGCGCCATCCTTTCCACAGGAAATTGCATCAAGCGGAGCCGTGGAAACAATCCCCATTCGTTCCCTGACATTTAATGAACTACTCGATCTCTCCAAAGAGCGGCGTGCTGCGTTAGATCTGGCAGAGATGCAAGCGATTCAGAGTTATTTCGCAAAAGAAGAGCGCGATCCGGTCGATGTTGAGTTTGAGACCATCGCTCAAACATGGAGCGAACACTGCGTACACAAAACATTCAAAGCGAAAATAACTCTTGACAACGGCGAAGTCATCGATTCGTTGATAAAAACATATCTCAAATCCGCAACGGAAAAGATCAATGCTCCTTGGGTTATTTCAGCATTTGTCGATAATGCCGGGATCATTGACTTTGACGATGAATTCGAGATCTCCTTCAAAGCAGAAACTCACAACCATCCGTCAGCGGTGGAACCCTTTGGCGGCGCGAACACAGGTGTCGGCGGAGTCATACGCGATATTCTCGGCGTTTCTGCAAAACCTATCGCAAATACAGACATTCTATGTTTTGGTCCGCTGGACACGAATCAAAATTCATTACCCGAAGGCGTTTTGCACCCACGCCGCATTCAATCAGGGGTTGTCGCAGGTGTGCAGGATTACGGAAATAAAATTGGCATACCCACCGTTAATGGCGCGATTCTTTATGACGAAGGCTACACAGCCAATCCACTTGTCTTTTGCGGTTGTGTAGGTATCGCCCCCAAAGGCCGACACAAAAAGAATCCTCAAACCGGCGATCGAGTCGTCGTACTTGGCGGTCGGACAGGACGCGACGGATTGCGCGGCGCGACATTCTCCTCCATGACGATGGACGCGCAAACAGGTGAAGTCTCAGGCGCATCGGTACAGATTGGCGACCCGATCACCGAAAAAGGCCTGATCGATGTCATTGTTCGTGCACGAGATTTGGGCTTATACAATGACATCACGGACTGTGGCGCGGGCGGTCTCTCGTCTGCAGTTGGCGAGATGGCATCCAAGCTTGGTTGTAACGTGGAGTTGACCAAAGTCCGTTTGAAGTATCCCGGTCTTGCCCCATGGGAGATATGGCTTTCCGAAGCGCAGGAGCGCATGGTACTGGCAGTGTCGCCCGAAAAAATTTCAGATTTACAAAAACTGTGCGACACCTTCGATACCGAACTGACTGACATAGGCGCATTCACTGGTGATGAGCGTCTCATTGTCCGCTATGATGAAAAGATCATTGTGAATATGGATAATGATTTTTTACATGAAGGTCTTCCACAGAGACAACTAAAAGCGGTCATTACCAATCAACCGTCTGAAACAAAAACGCCATTCGTCCCACGCAAGCCAGGAATATCAAAGAAAGTCTACTTTCCCTCCTCTCCTCCCAACATCGCCAGCAAAGCCTCCATCATCCGAATCTACGATCACGAAGTACAGGGCGGCACAGTGATAAAGCCGCTGACTGGGACCGAGGCGGATGCTCCCTCCGACGCGACGGTCATCAAACCAATTGGCACATATGGAAAAAAAGGAATTGTCCTCTCCAACGGAATCAATCCTAAACACGGTAAACACGATGCCTACAAAATGGCGTGGTCTGTGGTGGATGAAGCCATTCGCAACGCTGTCGCAGTTGGCGCGGACCCAGACCATATCGCCATCCTCGATAATTTCTGCTGGGGGGATCCGCTTCGTCCAGAAACACTTGGTTCACTCGTTGAGGCCTGTCGCGGCTGTCACGACGCAGCCCTGTTCTATGGGACACCTTTCATCAGTGGTAAAGACTCGCTCAATAATGAATATATCGGCGCGGATAACTTGCGTCATTCCATTCCACCCACATTGCTTATCTCCGCAATTGGCATCATGGAAGATATTACTCAAACGATCACGATGGATTTAAAAGATGCGGGCAACTTCGTTTATCTTATCGGCGAATTTCCCGCCAAGCAAAAACCTGTTCCAGATGTCCCAGCCTCCACCCTGCAAACATATCGCGCTTTGCATCAAGTTATCCGGAACAGCCAAGTCTGCTCCGCCCACGATCTCAGCGAAGGTGGTCTCGCTGTCGCAGCCGCAGAGATGTGCATCGGCGGGCGTCTCGGCATGGAACTAAATATTGAATCCTCAGACTTATTCAGTGAGGTCAATGGATGCCTTCTCCTTGAAGTCTCGCCAGTAAACGTATCCGCCTTTGAAAAACAATTCGCCGATTTACCCTGTAAAAAAATCGGCACAGTCATTGCAGTTCCTATCCTTAAAATCGCTTTTGAAGAAATTCTCGTAGAGGAACTTGTCCATGCGTTCAATATTCATATTTCATAATTCACGCAAAACGTTCACTCACTCCTGCCCATGAAACCAAAAGCCCTCATCCTCCAAGCCCACGGCTCCAACCGCGATCTTGACGTCATTGAAGCATTGACTCTCGCAGGCGCAGACGCGATTGGGATTCCGCTCAACGAATTACGAATAAACAAAACGCTTCTCTCCAACTTTCAACTGCTCGTCGTTCCTGGCGGCTTTTCCTACGCTGATGCATTGGGCGCCGGAAAACTGCTCGCACTTGATCTGGCCTCTTATTTTGAAGAGGAAATATCTGTATTTGTCGAATCTGGCAAACCTGTCATTGGTATTTGTAATGGATTTCAAGCTTTAGTGAAGTCGGGTATTTTGCCGGGAGAAAAGAAAGACGAAAGACGAAATAAAAGCCCTACTGCAACATTGACATTTAATGAGCAGGGTCACTTTGAATGCCGCTGGGTAAGAATAAGACCGATTTCCCAAAACTCTATTTGGACAAAAGATTTGGGTGAGAATATTATTTGTCCCGTTGCGCACGGCGAAGGCAACTTTCAAACCAACAACCTCTTTCCTCTTTCTTCTTTTCTTGAACAAGACCAAATCGCGCTTACATACATTCGCGCAGACGGTTCACCAGCAGGTGGCGAATATCCCATTAACCCCAATGGTTCCGTTCTCGACATTGCCGGAATTTGCAATCCGGAAGGTAATGTGCTTGGCTTGATGCCACATCCTGAAAACCATATCCATTACTGGCAAAATCCACGCCACACGCGCGGAGAAACAGGCGGAAGCGGCGTGAAGTTGTTTGAAAACGGCGTGAAATATGCAGCTCAAATTTGATGTTTTATTTAGAGGATAAAAATGATCTCACAAAATGAACTATTGAAATTGATCCCAAACGCATTGGATGAAACGAATCTGCCATTTCCAGGAAGGCAGTCGGGCAAGGTGCGCGATTGGTACGATCTGTCAGGTGGACAACGGCTCATTGTCACCACAGACCGCCTATCCGCATTTGACCGCGTCCTGGCAAGAGTACCTTACAAGGGACAGGTGCTAAACCAATTATCCGCCTGGTGGTTTGAGCAAACTCAAGACATCATCCCCAATCATATCGTTTCATTGCCCGACCCGAATGTTTCCATTGTAAAAACAGCCGAACCCATTCTGGTTGAAGTGATTGTGCGTGGGTACATCACAGGCGTAACCACTACAGCCCTGTGGTATCGATATTCATTAGGTGAACGAGAAATCTACGGTTACACATTCCCAGATGGATTACAGAAAAATTCCGCACTGCCAGAACCAATCATCACACCGACAACCAAAGGAGGCGAAACAGGACATGATGAACGTCTGACTTGTGCCGAGGTCGTTGAAAAAGGCTTGCTAGATAAACATACATGGGATCAAGTGCAAAATGCGGCACTTGCCATCTTCAAACACGGGCAAGAATTGGCGCTCAAGGCGGGCTTGATCCTTGTTGATACCAAATATGAATTTGGGATTGCATCCGATGGCAGTGTAGTCTTAATCGACGAAGTCCACACGCCTGATTCATCGCGTTTTTGGGACTCGGATTCGTATGAAGCGCGCTTTTCAGCAGGTGAAGACCCTGAAAATTTTGACAAGGAATTTGTCCGTATTGCATATGCTGATAAGGGCTATCGTGGTGATGGAATGGTTCCATCAATGCCTGAAGATTTATGGGCATCTGCCAGCGAACGGTACATCACGATCTATGAACTATTGACAGGCAAAATGTTCAATGCGGGTGATTATCCCGTTGAACAAAGGATAATCAAGAATTTGAAAAAGGCAGGAGTAATTAAATAATGTCGAAACCATTGGTTGTGATTTTGATGGGTTCAAAGGCGGACATGGAGCATTGCATAAAAATATCCAATGCCTGCAAACAATACGGATTGGAAACGGTATTGCGGATCGCATCTGCACACAAGACCCCTTATCATGCGATTTCCATTTTGACCGAGTATGAAGCAGATGACCGCCCAAAAGTGTATGTCACTGTGGCGGGCCGAAGTAATGCACTGAGTGGATTCACAGACGGCTCCGTCAGCGCACCTGTGATCGCATGTCCTCCCCCATCTGATTCCTTTGGCGGTGCAGATGTGTTCTCGTCCCTGCGGATGCCTTCAGGGATTGCGCCTGCGGTGGTGTTGGAGCCCGCCAACGCAGCGCTGTTAGCGGCAAAAATATTCGGTGTAACGAATGCCGAAGTGCGGGAACAGGTAAAAGCGAGTCAGAAACGGGCAGCAGAAACAATCACAAGGGACGATGCAAGTGTCCAATAGTCAGTACCTGGCCTTCAGCGATCATCCAAAAGAGGAGTGTGGTGTGATCGGCATTTTTGCGCCAAACGAAGATGTGGCGCGTATGACATTCTTTGGTTTATATGCGTTGCAGCATCGCGGACAGGAGGCGGCGGGAATCGCTGTGGCGGATGGACAGGCGATTTCGATGCACAAGGGTGTGGGGTTGGTGGCACAGGTCTTTACGCCAGGGGTCATGGAGAAATTGAGCGGGCATTATGCGATCGGCCATACACGGTACTCGACCACAGGCTCGTCTTCAGAACGCAATGCCCAACCGTTCATGATCGAAACGATGCATGGCCCGCTGGCTTTGGCACATAACGGAAATTTGGTTAACTCTTCCGAACTACGAAATGAATTGATGCAACAAGGGGTAGGCTTTTCATCATCTTCAGATACGGAAGTAATGACGATGATGCTTGCACGAAACGGCGGCGCGACGTGGGAAGAGCGGATCAAGACCGCGATGAAGAAATGGGCCGGTGCATATTCGCTGGTGATATTGACTCGCGACTGTGTATATGCCGTGCGCGACCCGTGGGGGGTTCGTCCGCTTTGTATTGGGATGCTGCCTAGCGGCGGGCATGCAGTGGCTTCGGAGACAGGCGCATTGCAAACTTTGGGATGTGAAGCCATCCGCGATGTGAAGCCCGGGGAAGTAATTTCATTATCGAATAATGCTTTGAAGGTAATGCAGGCGCTTCCATCAATCAAGCCCTCGGCGATGTGTATCTTTGAGCATATTTATTTTGCGCGTCCCGACCAGACATGGGATGGGATCAATGTCCATCATGTACGCCAAAGGTTGGGGGAAGAATTAGCCCGCGAAGTCGTAAACGGAATTGGTCACGAAATCGCGGATGAAAACGGACGATTTGCGGACGTAGTTATCCCTGTGCCCGATTCATCTATTCCTGCGGCAATTGGGTTTTCGCATGTGAGCGGCATCCCTTACAACGATGGTTTTATCAAGAATAGATATGTTGGAAGAACGTTTATTGAACCAACAGATTCTTTGCGTAAGCGTGGCGTGGCGTTGAAGTTCAATGTCATCAATGAAAATGTCCGCAATAAACGTGTGGTGATGATTGACGATAGCATTGTTCGTGGAAATACGACTGGTCCGCTGATCAAGCTGTTGAAGAATGCGGGCGCGAAGGAAGTACATGTAGCGATCACTTGTCCGCCGATTGTTCATCCGTGTTTTATGGGCGTTGACATGGGCAGACAGGAAGATTTGATCGCTCATAAACGCACAGTAGAGGAAATCCGTGAGCATGTAGGCGCGGACAGTTTGTACTATCTCTCTGTGGACGGCATGATGAAAGCGGTTCAGCGCACGGATGGTTTTTGTCAGGCGTGTTTTACGGGGAATTATCCCATCCCAGTGGATTTATTGTCTGTGAAAACAGGGTTTGAAAGAGGTACTAAATAAACGGATGAGTAAATGAGGTTGAAGATATGAATGTGCTGGTCATTGGTTCGGGCGGGCGGGAACATGCAATTGTTTGGAAGATCAGTCAATCGCCAAGGTTGACGAAGTTATACGCGTTGCCTGGTAACCCAGGGACTGCGGATTTGGTGGATAATATCGTTGGAATTTCTATAGATAACCATGCAGCGGTGGCGTTGTTTTGTAAAGAAAAACGGATAGATTTAGTGATCATCGGTCCGGAAGCGCCATTGGCAGCAGGTTTGGTGGATTCGCTTTCAGCTGAGGGAATCCGCTGTTTTGGACCGAGTCAAGCCGCGGCGCAGATCGAAGCCTCCAAGTCCTTTGCCAAGGATTTCATGGCACGGCACAATATCCCAACTGCGAAGTACGCGACTTTTTCCAATTACGATGAAGCCGTTCACTATTTGGAATCTGTAGATTATCCAGTTGTTATCAAGGCATCGGGACTTGCGGCTGGTAAAGGCGTGATTCTGCCAGAAACGGATGATGAGGCGAAGTCTACGCTCGCAGATACTTTGGTGAAGAAAGTGTTTGGCGAAGCGGGCGCGGAGGTTGTGATCGAAGAACGAATGACAGGGCAGGAAGTTTCGCTCATGGCGTTTTCGGATGGAACATCCGTGGTGCCAATGTTGCCTGCGCAAGACCACAAAAGATTGCTGGATGGTGATAAAGGATTGAACACGGGGGGCATGGGTGCGTATGCGCCTGCACCGATCTTTACATCCGAGATGATGAATGAAGCGATTGAAAAAGTTTTGAAGCCTGCCATAAACGGGATGAAAAGTGAAGGCTATCCGTTCGTTGGGGTGTTGTATGCAGGCTTGATGCTCACGTCGAATGGCATCCGCACACTGGAGTTCAATTGTCGCTTCGGCGATCCTGAAACGCAGGTGGTACTCCCGCTTTTGGAATCGGATCTGGTTGAAATCGCCGAAGCCTGTGCGGATGGAAATTTAGCAAACATCAATGTTCAATGGAAAAACAACGCGGCGGTCTGTGTGGTGCTGGCAAGCAAAGGCTACCCAGAAAAAGTGGAAAGCGGCAAAGTCGTAACCATCGAGAAATTCCCCAATGATCTGGTTTGTTTTCACGCAGGCACGAAAACGCAGAACGGGAACCTCTTCACGACAGGTGGACGTGTGTTTGGTTTGACCGCTTGGGCGGAAGATATTGCAAGGGCAGTGAAGAAAGTTTATGCAAACATTGATAAGATCACATTCGAAGGAATGCAATATCGCAAAGACATTGCCCAGCGCGCATTGGAAGGTGCAAAATGACAAACTCGTACGCATCCTCAGGCGTGGACATCGACGCAGGCAACCGCGCTGTTGAGTTGATGAAAGATTCGGTCAAAGCCACTTACAACGAATCCGTCCTCGCGGGCATCGGTTCGTTCGGCGGTCTGTTCGATGCCTCCGCACTCAAGCAAATGGACAGCCCCGTGCTCGTCGCTTCCACCGATGGCGTTGGCACCAAGGTCAAACTCGCCGCGTCGGTTGGTCGTTATCGCGGCATCGGTCACGACATCGTCAATCACTGCATCAACGACATTCTCGTGCAAGGCGCGCGTCCGCTATTTTTTATGGATTACTTCGCCACCTCAAAATTGAATCCCGAACAAACCGCGGATGTGGTGACAGGCATCGCCGAAGCCTGCAAAGAGTCGGGCATCGCATTGCTCGGCGGTGAGACAGCGGAAATGCCTGGCGTCTATCGCGATGGAGAATTTGATGTGGCTGGCACGATCATCGGTGTATTGGAACGCTCCCGCCTCCTCCCCCGCCCGAATCTGCTCGCTGGTGACCTGATCCTTGGTCTCCCCTCCAGCGGACCGCATACCAACGGCTACTCGCTCATCCGCAAAGTCTTCGAAGGCGCAGATTTGGAATCCGTTAACCCCGAACTTGGCTGCTCACTTGCAGAAGCATTGCTCACGCCGCATCGTTCGTATTTAAATACACTCTATCCGCATCTCGACAAAGTGAAAGCCCTGGCACATCTCACAGGCGGCGGATTCATCGAAAACATTCCGCGCATCTTGCCAGAAAATCTAAATGCAGTGATTCGTTTGAACGCGTGGCAAGCCCCCCCCCTGTGGAAGTTAATCCAAGAAAAAGGTAATATCTCCACCGAAGAAATGTACCGCGTCTTCAATATGGGCATCGGCATGATCGCCATCATGGACAAATACATTACCGGCGATTTGCAATCATCCATATCAGAACCCACCTTCATCATCGGTGAATTGATCGAAGGTGAACAAAAAGTTATTTTGAAATAAAGGAAACACTATGAAAGATCTTACCCTTCGCTACGGAACCAACCCCAATCAATCCCCTGCCCGCGTCTATATGCAAGATGGCAGTGACTTGCCCATCACCGTCCATGGCGGTTCGCCAGGCTACATCAATTTGCTGGACGCGCTCAACGCGTGGCAACTCGTTCGGGAGCTGAAGCAGGTCATCGGTCAGCCTGCGGCAGCCTCGTTCAAACATGTCAGTCCTTCTGGAGTCGCCGTCGCCATCCCGTTGACCAACATCCTCAAGAAAATCTACTTCGTGGACGACATGGAACTCACGCCTCTCGCCACTGCCTACGCCCGCGCCCGCGGTGTGGACAGGATGTCATCGTTCGGTGATTTCATTGCATTATCAGATACAGTAGATGTACCGACTGCCAAACTGATCTCTCGCGAAGTATCCGATGGCGTGATCGCGCCCGCCTATGAACCCGAAGCGCTGGAGATCTTGAAGAAGAAGAAGCAAGGCAAATATGCAGTGGTGCAAATTGACCCCGCCTATGAACCGCAGTTGACAGAGACGCGCCAAGTCTTCGGCGTGAGCATGGAGCAGCGCTGCAACGACCGCATTGTGACCCCCGCAGATTTTGCCAACATCATGACGAAGAAAAAAGACCTGCCCGAGTCTGCTGTGCGCGATATGTTCATTGCATGGATCACGCTCAAGTTCACGCAGTCCAATTCCGTTTGCTATGTGACCGATGGGCAGACTATCGGCGTCGGTGCGGGGCAGCAATCACGGGTGCATTGTGCCCGTCTCGCCGGTTCCAAAGCGGACTTATGGCGTTTGCGTCAACATCCATCTGTGTTGGCACTTCCGTTCAAAGATGGTGTCAAACGCCCCGACCGCGACAATGCCATTGACCAGTTCCTGCAACACGATGTAACCCACAAAGAGAAAAAGAATTGGGTGAATGTCTTCAATGAAATTCCAAAACAACTAACCGCCGAAGATCGCCGCGCATGGCTCGATGGTCTCACAGATGTCACCCTCGGCTCCGACGCCTTCTTCCCCTTCCGTGACTCGATCGACCGCGCCGCCCAAAGTGGAGTGAAATACGTCCTGCAACCTGGCGGCTCCAACCGCGATGAAGATGTCATCGCCGCCTGTGACGAATACGGCATGACCATGGTCTTCTCAGGTCTGCGTCTCTTCCATCACTAGTAAGGGCGGATTCCGATCCGCCCATAAAAAATCTACTTATGACCAAACGTTTCGTCGTCCTCATCTCTGGCAATGGCTCAAACTTACAAGCCATTCTGGACGCTTGCACATCAGGTAAACTTCCCGCTTCCGTGGTTTGCGTCATCTCCAACAAAGCGGACGCATACGGACTCGTGCGCGCCGAAAATACAGGAGTCGAAGCTGTTCATTTCGAAAAACTCACAAACGAGACTCGTCAGGAATACGACAAACGACTGGCTGACTTCGTGACCACCAAACTACCCGACTATATTATCCTCGCTGGCTGGATGCGGATTCTTTCCTCTTCCTTTCTTTCCTCATTCCCGAACAAAGTCATCAACCTTCACCCCGCCCTGCCCGAAACCTTCCCAGGCGCCCATGCCATCGAACGCGCCTTCGAAGCATACCATCGCGGAGAGATCGACGAGACAGGCATCATGGTACACCTCGTCCCTGATGAAGGTGTGGACAACGGTCCCGTGCTGGCAACTGAAGTTGTCCCTATTAATAAAGAAGATACTCTCGAAACACTGGAAGCACGAGTTCATCAAACTGAACATGTGTTATTAGTCAACACACTCAAGAAAATTCTTGAGGAAAAAATAACAAGGAGTTATTAAATGCCTACAGCCATCCTCTCCGTCCACAACAAAACTGGACTCATCGAATTCGCCCAGGGTCTCGCCTCCCTCGGCTGGACTCTGCTCGCCTCTGGCGGGACAGCCAAACTGTTGCGTGACAATAATATCTCCGTCACCGAAGTCGCGGACTATACCAAGTCGCCCGAAATCCTTGGCGGACGCGTCAAAACCCTCCACCCTGCAATCCACAGCGGACTGCTCGCCCGCCCCACAGACGAAGATCACCAACAACTCCTCAACCTCGGCTGGGATTACATTGACCTTGTTGCCGTGAATCTTTATCCGTTCGAAGAAACCATCGCCAAGCCGAACGTCACTTACGCAGACGCCATCGAAAACATCGACATCGGCGGCGTGACCCTCATCCGCGCTGCGGCGAAGAACCACGAACGTGTTACTCTAGTCTGCGACCCCGCCGATTACAATTCCGTTCTCGCTGAAATCCGCGCTGGCGGCATATCTGCTCAAACCCGCACCAAACTTGCTGTCAAAGGCTTCGCCTCAACCGCCCATTACGACAGCGCTATTCACTCCTACTTGAAAAAACAATCACAAGCCTAAGCTACTCGACCACCAATTAAGCAAAGCGATTTTTATTAATAGAAGTATCAGTCAAACTGCTGGTTTCGATACGGCGACGGAAGAACACCGTCGCCTACTCAACCAGCGGTGTTGTATAAAAAGGAGATCACCATAATGAACGAAGAACTTTTTAACCGCTTTGACTCCCTCACCTTCGACGATGTCCTCATTGTCCCTGGCTACACTGAAGTCCTGCCCAACGAAACGGACGTGCGCGTCCAACTCACGCCGAGCATTCAACTCAACGTACCGATTCTCTCTGCCGCCATGGATACCGTTACCGAAGCGCGTTTGGCGATTGCGGTGGCGCGTGAAGGCGGTATGGGTATCATCCACCGCAACATGCCGCCCGAAGCCCAAGCCGCCGAAGTGGAAAAGGTCAAGCGTTCTCAGTCTGGCATGATCGTTGAACCCATCAGTCTGCAACCTGACGCGCCGCTCAGCAAAGCCGAAGAGATCATGTCCACGTATCACATCAGCGGCGTGCCAGTCATCGATGACAAGGGCAAGCTCGTCGGCATCCTCACCAACCGTGA
>JADJNA010000016.1 GCA_016709305.1 Candidatus Villigracilis saccharophilus | reverse complement strand
CTGCTCGTCCAGCGCTTCGCCCCCTGACCTGAAAACTGCTGATGCAGACGATGAAGTTTTACCTCTCTTCGGGCGGATTCTCGTCCCGGTTGCTGACCTGAAACAATCTGCGGGACTCGTTTCCCTTGCGAGTTTGCTTGCGCACTCTTCCAAAGGCAGGGTGCTGGCTGTCAGCGTGGCGAGCGATACAGGTATGGACAGGGACAGCAATTTTTCGCTGCATAAGGAATTGCTTGGGCGAGTCCCTGAATTGTTGAATGATCCCGGGACTGAAATTGAACTAATTCCGCGTCTTGCCTCTTCTCATGCCCAGGGAATTTTACAAACTGCGCACGAACAGAACGCGTCACTTATCCTTATGGGTTGGCGCGGCAAGCGGACATTGCGAGTCTGTGCTTGGCAGTGTTCTGGATGAAGTGATCTGGGGGTCAGATACACCCGTAATGATCGGAAAACTTTCGCTCCCGTTGAATGGAATGAAGCGCATAGTTTTTGTCATTCCGCCCAAAACGGTTCCGCCTGTCATCCTGCGCCGTATGCTCGAAACAAATTTGACTCTTGCAAAAGCCCTCAATGTGCCGTTGGAAATTGTTGCAGATAAAGCGTATCTGCAGATCGCTGGGACACTGCTCCTCGCGACAGAATCAGACCATCCCGTTAAGATCGAGGCGTTGACTGATCAGCTTAAGCCAGAAAATCTGGTTAACGAATCCACGAGCAGTTTTATCATTCTGCCAGGCTTTGGTTCCCGCAAACGGGTTGCCGATACATTAGGCCATATCCCTGAACAACTCGCAAAGACCTTTGACGGAAATTTGGCGGTTCTGCATTTTGACAGGTAGGGGCGACCTGCCCAGCAAGAAAAGATAATCGCTTGACCATGAAGGGTCGCCCTTACTCTGTTAGGGGATTATTTTAAGGTTAAATCAAAGAAGGCGATTGTTCTCTGCATTGCGGTTGAGAAATATTTTGAAATATTATGATTATCGCCTTCGTAGGTGTACAGGTCGGCGGTCTTGCCAACGCTGCGAGCCTGCTCGGCGAGACGGATGGAAAAATCCAAGGGGACATCCTCATCCAAAGTTCCGTGGTGCAGTTCCAACGGTCCAGAAAGATCGGCGAGATAAGAATTGGCTGAGACTGAATCCCAAAAAGCAGGGTTATCTGCGGGTGCGCCGTATGCTTCGATCCAGCCTGTGCGCCAGCCGCGCCCGCTCGAACTTGGTGACGGTGTGAACGAGCCAGTGCGCCGCCAGTTATATAGCAGGTCAGTGTAGGAAGCGACCACGCCAGCCCAGATCACGCCGACTTTTACATCATCAGAAATGACCATGGTGCGCAGTGTGAGATATCCGCCCATGGAGTGACCCCACATGCCGATCTTTTCTGGGTTCACTTCGGGCAACTGCTTGATTGACGCGACCGCGTTCAGAACATCGATCTGATAACCTGGACTGCCATACGCGCCTGACGCTTCGCCTTCGGACGCATCGTGTCCGCGATAATCAATGCGGAAGACAACATATCCAGCCTTTGCGATTTCATCCACATAAGCAATGTAACGTTCGGTTGTTTTATAAACATCGGGCGGAATATAGCCGTGATTGAACACAATGGCAGGAAATCCGCCTTCGGGCATTTCTCCATTGGGAATGGTCAATAACGCATATATTTTCAATCCCTCTGAAAGATAGTAGGCGTAATAGCGGCGATAATTTAATCCTCTGTCCAATTCTTTAACGATCGTAATTTCACTACCTGGATAATCGCCCGCCCGCATACCAATAATGCTCATCGGGTGAGGGATTGGCGTTGCCGTTGCTGTTGGCAAAGGAGTAAGGGTCTGCGTTGCCTCAGAGATAAATGTATTTGTAGAACTTGGGATTATGGTCGGCAGAATGGGGATATTTGCAGGTGCTGCAGCCTGAGGGCCACAGGCGCTGATCATGAGGGAGATAGTAATCAAAACCAATAAAGTTTTTTTCATCGCGTAACTCCATACCTTTAAGAAAACAGAAGGAGGCGTTTTATTACGCCCCCCTTCTGTTTTTATTTTTTATATCATCTCTAGGTTCGGCGGTCGTTTCTACTGCTCACTGTGTATCGTCTGGTATGGATATTTGCAGGCATCTTCCTCATGGACTTTGCCTCACATATCTTTATCTTGTTCAAGAAGCAGCGCAGCAACTGCCTCGGGAATGATAATCATCGCATCATGACCGCTGACCAACTCCTGGTACTTCCAGTCTGGCTGAGTCCTGGCTCGCTCTGCGAACTGGAAAAATTCAGTTTCGGGTGGCAGCCCAACTGGTGGCCTGAGATGTATGTAGGTGCGCGGGATTTTGGAGCTACCCCCGTTTTTTAACCTAATAGGCTCGGTAAAAGCTTGGATTGGCTGCGGTGTTATTTTGTCTAGTACCCACTGGCTATCGCTTTGGTCAGTAATTCCAAATGGGCGCTCACGATAAGGATAGGGCACACGCCAGTCATCAATCACAGGGGGCTTAGGGCTTGCCTCTTGACTGGACGCTGGTCGGAAGATAGTCATCAGAGATTGCCCATTTTCGGGAACAAATGCATCGAGATAGACGATCTTGGCTATCCGTTCGGGTGCAGCGTCGGCTACACCTGTGATAACCATGCCTCCATAACTATGCCCAACCAGTATCACGTCATTTAAATCCTCATACCACAGGATATTGAGGATATCTTGGATATGGGTCGAATGGTTGGTTTCTGGTGACGCCAAGTGACTTCGTTCGCCGAGGCCGATAAGCGTTGGTGTGTAGACAGTATGACCAGCATCACGTAAAAAAATGGGGGTGGCACGTTTCCAGCACCATCCTCCGTGCCAGCCTCCATGGACAAGTACATAAGTAGTCATATTAATATCCTTTTCTGAGTGAGCGAGGCCAGGGCGACCTCGCTTGGATTGACCTTCGTACGAGATAGTCGGAAAACCGAATTTTGCATCGGGTCCTCTGGCTGATATAACCCTGTTCCCTTGCCCTAGATTCCCCCCTGCTTTTTTGACAGTTTCAACTGACTGCATTACCCGCGCTGGGGCGGGAACGGCGAAGCCGTCCAGCTGGAAACGTGGAAAACTGCCTGAAAACACGCCGAACTCCCACAAGCCGGGGCACTCTGTGTTATCCAGCATTTCGTACAGGGATGCTATTCTTCATCATTGCACCTTCCTCGCCATTACAATTATTCGGTGGGCATTGTCATGGTCTTCGCTAGAGCTGCCAGTGCCATCACCTTCTTGTGCGCAAATATCTGAACGACATCCCGTCTAATACAGAAATGGAAATAACCGTTTTGATGTGTGGCGGCGCAGGGGCCAGACCTCTTTATATTGCTCTGCAAAATCCCTTTCCATGTTTTTGATGCGATGGATGAAGCCGGCAGTCAGGGGGATCAATAATACCAGCCCGACCCAGGAACGGAATGCGAGCGCAAACCCTAGACAGTAGATGATGAGGCAAAGCAGGCCGGGATGACGAATAAATCTATAAGGACCATCAAATAGGAGTGCAGGGTCAACCTGTACGTGTCCGGTCTCTTTGCGCAGGTGGTTGACCCACGTAAGATTGGCCCATACCGAAAGCACCACCCCGACCAGATAAATGCCCAGCCCTGCCCATCGCACAGGCGGGTTTTCCGCCCAAGCTAAAATATTACGCCTGTCGCCATAGGCAGCAAGAATGAAAACAAAATGATACATATCAATCTGCCAGTGTGTCAAATCAATCGGGTGTTCATGTTTGGGTTGTGGCGGCATGATATAGACCAGCCATGCACCAAAAAGTGCTTGTAGCATCACGGTGATCGCATAACTCATGCGGACTTGATTGGAAAAGAAACTGGGGAGATCATCTACTCCCCAGGCAAGCAGGGGTAATATAAGCAGTGCATAGAAACGGACAAAAACCTGCCATACTGCGGGCCAAATCCTGCGTATTAGGATTTTATTGAGCGACATGTATTTATCCTTCTTTTCTCCACCTTGCACAAGTTGGACAGCTTATCCATTGCTGCAAATGCTATGGTTGCGTGAAAGTGGGTTGTCCATGGACGCAGCTTATTCTTGGCTTGGTGGGAGAACCAACCAACGAGACGGAAAATTGCTCGCTTGAATCAACTCAAAAAGCGGAGCCAACCACCAGAGTCCGCCTGGTCGTGTAAGGGAGAGGCATTGCTACCACTCCCTCCCCTCAGAAAGGTACGTGCGACTTTCATCGCATACCGCTCAAGCATCTCAAAGGAACTCCTTGACAGGGAGACCCGCCAGTTCATTCCTGCGCTGACTTCACGATATTGACCGGGAGCAACCAAACGTTTCCGTTTATGGGCACACTAGCAGGTATAACCTGCCATCATTTGCTTTCCCATATGAAAGTTGTTTATCCGGTTTCCTCGTAACGAGACACCTGCTGGAAGTCTGCTCGTTTCCACGCCGGGTAAATTCTGAACCCTATCGACACCATTACAGTGTCGCCTTCGCTTCCTCCGGCATCCTTTACCCACTGCGCCATCGGTTGGTCTTGCGACCGTCCTACCCAAAGGGAGTGCAACGGGCTTGCCCTGTTTGGCTTGTTTACCAGAGTGGGTTAGATTCCAACGCTACGACGACGGTGCAACATCTGCAGCAGGGGAAGCATGAACCCCTGCACCTGACCGTTCACCATTTTGGATCAAGTGTATCAGCAGATTTCACTTGATCCAACTCACGTCGCTTAAATTGGTTCACATCTGTTAACCATACCACTCATACCCTAGCCCGCTAACAATCTTTCTGCTGCCAGATAGCGACGCATTGTCACAACAGCTTCACGCCCTGCAATTACTCGCAACGCATGGGTCAGTAGTATCCTGATGGCAGAACATCAAGTCAAATCCGTACCTTTCGGATACGTTTCAACAGCTAAACAAGCGACTTTTCAGGTCGAACCACGCGGTGTTGGGCAAACTACTCGCTTGCCGTAACCAAGTAAAACAGCAACTGATGATTAAGAGTTGATTTCTATCCGTGCCCGGTATTCTTATGTGCAGTTATACGGTTGCGACCTTCATGTTTTGCCTGGTATAAAGCCATATCGGCGTTTTTCAGAGCAGCATCAAACGAAAGTTCCTCATTATATACACAGGTAATACCAATGCTGATCGTAATTTGAACCTTGTTCTTGCCATCGTCGAATGTTGTCGTTTCTACTTCCTTGCGCAGCCGCTCGGCAATTTCCATGGCGCGTATCAGCTGCGTGTTCGGTAAAATGACGACAAACTCTTCCCCTCCGTACCGGGCAAGCAGGTCATTCTCACGGACAGACTGGCGGCTGATATCAGCCAATTTGCGTAACACAACATCTCCGGTACTGTGACCAAAGGTATCGTTCACAAGTTTGAAATAATCAATATCGAAGATCAAAATGGCGATTGGGTTCTGGGTCTTTTTGGCATGTTCGAAAGTGCGTTCCCCCATATCCAGAACATGTCGGAGGTTGTATAAACCTGTCAACGTATCGGTGATCGACTGGTGGTGAAACAGTTTTTGTTTTTCATCGGCGATTTCAAAAAGCCGAGCGGATTGGAGAACCAGTTCATCCAGGTTCCCGTCCGAATCAATATCGTCGACCAGTTCATATTGCGCCTCGGTAATGGATTCGCTCTTAAATTCCTTGCGGTGCATCTTCAGTTTCTTTTTGTGTTTGCCAGCTATGTAGAACATGCACAGATTCAAAGGACATGCGAGGAATGGGTTTAATGCCAGATCGTAAAGTTTCTTGTAGGCTGATAGCCCGGTACAGATTCGTCCAGATGTAGTTATCACCATTCTCCGCTGGAGTGATCTCCAATGCTTCCGCAAATCCATTCTCCACGAAGAGGTTGATCAGAGTGGTGAGATCTTCCACCGAATCTGTTTCCTGAAAACCAAATCCCTGTTCATTCAAATATGCCACGACCTCTTTGCCAATATCTTGCATTATTACACCCTGTGTGAAGACATCATACTTGGCAAGGATTTTTCCAAAGGCTACAAGCACAGCCTCATACAGGACGGAATGGAAATCTTTCATCTTCCTCCTTTTTCTACATTATACAAATTGAGCGGCTAATTATGCAAGGGGTTGCCAAATATGATTTAACCAGCGCAATCTGTGTATAAGACCCCATTTTGGGTGGTTATACAGAAATATTTCTGTATAAGAGCATACATACTATAAATCACCCAACCGTAAAAAGGCGGTAGTATTGCGATTCGTAATTCTCGAAAGGTTATTGCGAGGGCGGCGGTTCGCCGAAACAATCTCCTTGCTTACATTCGGGAGATTGCTTCGGCGGGATCGTAATCCTATTTCACTGCCGCTTCTGCTTCTCTTAATTTTTCCGTCGCCCTGAAATATTTCAAATAACGGATCGAATTCGCATCCCGTCCCAACAGCAAGTCGGTGGCGCGGATCGAACTCCCAAGCTTGATCGGGTCGGTGATCGAGCAGGTCACGCCTGCCTGCATTGCCAGCGCGAGGAAGGCGCTGTTCACCGAATGTCGATCGGGCAATCCGAACGAAACATTGCTCGCGCCCAAGCTCATGTTTACCCCATATTCCTTTCGGATCAACTCGATTGCCTTTAGCGTCACCGTTGCCGCCAGGCTGTTATGTCCCACGGTCATCACCAGCGGATCGATGATGATGTCTTCAATGGGGATGCCCATTTTCGCAGCGCGCTCGATGATATGACCCGCTACGGCAAGACGCTCCTCCGCTGTGGCGGGGATCCCGTTCTCGCCGATCGTCAACCCGAGCAGGACTGCGCCTCTTTCTTTTGCAAGCGGCAGGACGCTCGCAAGTTGCTTTTCCTCTCCGTTGACAGAGTTGATCAACGGCTTGCCTGGCGCGGCGTTGAGTCCCGCTTCGAGGATTTTTGGGTCATTTGAATCTATACACAGCGGCACATCCACGACAGATTTGACCGCCTCAACCACCATCGGTATGATGGCCGCCTCGTCGATCTGCGGATGACCGACATTCACATCGAGGACATCCGCGCCCCAATCCACTTGCCTTTTGGCAAGCTGTTTGACATAGTCCATATTGCCATCAACGAGCGCTTGACCCAATTTTTTGATCCCCGTTGGGTTGATCTTTTCGCCAATGATGACAAAAGGTTTATCAATCCCGATGACAACTTCCTTGCCGTTTGATTTCAATATGGTGTGCATGTGCCCTCCGCTGATTTTAGGAACTTGGAATTTTTGTACGATCATTTTTTACCACAAAGGGTCACAAAGAATCACGAAGGTTTTTTCAGGGATTTCCTTTGTGGTCAAACCCTTTTTGGTTTCGACTTGTCCGGGTCAGGCTTTTAGGAACCTGAGCGCCGTATCCACCAGCATGGCCGTGCCGATCGGCAGCGCACGTTCATCAAGTTCGAATTTTGGATGATGAAGCAGGTACTCTTCATGACCGCTTTTTTGTACGCCGATCGTGTACATGGCGCCGGGCGCGTGCTCCATGAATGCGCCAAAATCCTCCGCGCCGAGCGTCTTATGCATCTCCTGAACATTTTCCGCGCCGAGCATATCTTTGCCCGCCTCCTCCATTACCTTCGAAACATAATGATCGTTGATCATTGGAGGCGCGCCGATCTCAAGTTTAAGTTCGTAGTCTCCGCCAAGCGCGCGGGCGGTTTCAAACGCGCGCCGGATCTCATCATGGATCTGTTTTTGCACATCCAGCGTTGTAAAGCGCAATGTCCCGCTAAGCTTGATGCTGTCGGGGATCACATTTTCTGTAAATCCGCCATTGATCGATCCAATACTGATCACGGCAGGCGCAAATGGATCCAACCTGCGCGAAGGGATCGCATTCAGCGCAAAGATGATGTGTGCCAGCAAATAGAACGGGTCCACGGTTGTGTGCGGATAGGCTCCATGCCCACCCTTGCCTTTGATGGTCCCATACCACGAATCGACTCCGCCGGAACACGGTCCTGCATTGATCGCGATCGTGCCGACGGGTTGGGTGGGGTCAACATGCTGAGCAATGACATAATCCACGCCGTTCATCGCGCCGTCCTCCACCATACGCACAGCGCCGCTCTTTCCTTCTTCGTCCGCTGCTTCTTCTGAAGGCTGGAACAGGAAGCGAATTGTGCCATTAAGGTTTTCTTTTGCAAGCAGCTGCGCGGCGCCCAATGCCATCGCAGTGTGTGAGTCGTGCCCGCATGCGTGCATTTTATTTTCATTGGTTGATCTGTAGTCAAACGCATTCAACTCCTGCAAGGGCAGGGCGTCCATGTCGGCGCGGATGGCGATCATCTTGCCGCCTTCGCCGATATCAGCCACAACACCGCTCTTACCAACACCGCGCCTGACGCGGTATCCCATCTTTTCCAATTCGTCCGCCACGATACCGGCTGTGCGGTAAACATCGAAGCCAACTTCGGGGTGCATATGGAAATCACGGCGCCATTCGATCAATTCCTCTGAAATTGCATGTGCCTGTTTTAACATGTCTGTTCTCTCCTGATTTCTAATATATTCCGGTGGTCGTTCTTTGTGAGTGTATCGAGACCACTATGCAAATTATCTCTTCTTCACCAACTCTTTTTCCGCCGCTTCCATGATCTTATCAAGTTCCTTTTCCTGCTGAGGCTCAAGCGGCTCCACTTCATGTTCGCGTAAAATTCGTTCGGCTTCATCAATGGCGCGTTCGACCATGCCTTGTTTGCCTTTCCGTTCCCAGGTCTCCCAGGAATTTCGTTCTGCAAGTTTTGTCAATTGTACTTCGCCAGCTTTGATATATTTCATCGTATGCTTTTGACCGAGGAAGTTGCGCGAACCGTCCATGACTGCCGCGATAATATCAACACCCAGCGCATCTTCATCCGCGCTGAAACCGCGCCTTAATCTCTGAATGCTAAAAGCCAGCTCGTTATCCAGAACCATCTGTGCGTAAGAACCCATCACACCCGCTTCCATCTCGCCGATGCCGGAAAGTTCGTCCGCTCCAGCCAGCGCGGGGATGGCAGCGTTCAATCCGCGTTCAAAGCCATCCTGCGCATCGATGGTGTGCGAATTCGTGGAGAATCCATACACGTTGACCGGGAACCCATAATGATGTCCGAGTTGAACCGTGCCTGCCGAGGCGAGTCCCAATTCCACACCGCCCCAAACGGATGAACCCATCCGCGGTTCCATCATGGCAAGGCGTCCGCAATAGATGATCGGCAGACCCGGGTTTACCAATTGAGCAAGGATCACCACAGCCAGCGTCTCCGCGTTTTGCTGCGCGATCGATCCGCTGATCGTCATGGGGCCTGTTGCGCCTGCCGTGGGGCAGGGCAGTGCGCCAAAGGAGATGCCTGCGCGCGCAATCTCGATCACGGCTTCGGCTTCATGGTCCGGAATGGTGAGCGGAGAAACAGGCGATAGCGCAAGTGTCAAAACCTCTTTTGGATTCCCGATCACTTCCGCCATTTGTACCGCGAATTTGGTTTCAGGGCCGTACTGCACGCCGGGACCCTGCAAAGGTTTTGTGGTGAACGGTAATGCGTGGCGGTACATCGCCAAGGACATCAATTCGCCCGGCACGTCCTGCGGCGTGAAGAAAGGCGTGATGGTATTGCAGTTTTCCAGTGCATCCAACACGCGCGTTGAGTCGCGCACATCCTGCAATTGAGCAATGCGATGATCGCCTGTCTTCGCGTCATAAATATCGCGCGCGCCGCCGAGATTATGGAAATATAAATTGCCGTCGCCGAGAGTCTTTGTCACGCCCCCGCGCCCGCGGATGCTGGGACGCTTCCCAGCTTTCTGGATGCTGTCTTCCACCAACTCCGGCGGAAAATATACACGGTTGCCCTTTATCTTGCAGCCCGCGCCTGTCAGGATTTCAAGGCTTTCCTTATGCGTCCACACATAACCGACTTCATTCAGGATCCGCAGGGTTGCATGATGTATCCGCTTTACATCATCTTCTGAAAGAAAATTCAATTGACCCATAAAATCTCCTCTTTGTATGTTATGTCGTTGCGAGGAGCGATCTTGTCTTTAGTGACGAAGCAACCTCCACTCGATTAAAAAAACTGCTTTGTCGGGGAGAGTACCTCCTCGCAATGACATAATCTAATTTTCCAAAACCTTCGCTAAAAACTCCACACGCCTTCCTTCTGAATCAATAATATTTTCTGTATCTAAAAATGAATGACCTTCATTTTTGTACATTAGCAGTTCCACTTCTTTTCCAAGTTCGACAAGTTTATCACGCGCATCCATTGACTCAGATGCAGGGCAGCGCGGGTCATTTGCTCCGCAGATCATTTGCACAGGCGCATTGACTTTATCCAAAAAGAAATATGGCGAACGTGCGATCCACAACTCCTTGTTATCTTCAGGGTCGCCCATGTTTTCGATATTCCAATGCTGTAGATCTTCACGTGAATTTTTATGCGATTTCAACCAGTTCAAGAATGGCACAACTGCCGAACCCGCTGCAAATAATTCGGGATACATCGTCATGCAGGTCATCGTCAGATAGCCGCCATGACTTCTGCCAGTGACGCCGATCTTATCCTTGTCAGCCAATCCATTTTCAATTAAATATTTCACGCCCGCCGCGCAATCATCGGTGTCCACGCCGCCCATATCGTAGCGGCTGGCGTTCTGCCATTTTTTGCCATAACCTGTCGAGCCGCGATAATTGGGCGCAAGCACTGTCCAGCCGCGCGAGGCCATATAGCTCATGATCGGATGCCATAAAAATTGGAACAGCCAATTTGGTCCGCCATGAATGTTGACCACCGCGCGCTGGCTGTCTTTGGCGCGATACAACAACGCAGGGATTTGCGTCCCGTCTTTGCCCGGGTAAAAAATTTCTTCAGGTTGAGTAAATTCCGCGTTCCGTAAATCGTCAGGCAATGAATTCGTCAATTGTTGAATCGAATCGTCTTCAAGATTTATTTTCCACAAATCACATGGATGCCTTGGATCTTCATACAGAATTACAACGCACTCACCTGTGAACTGCGGAAAGTAATGGACTCCATCCCCAACTTTTCTCTGCTTAACAACATCGCTTCCTTTCTTAAATTGGAAGCTGGTGCTTGCCCCTTCAGAATGTACCCACCCGATCATTTTCCCGCTCCGCGACCACGCAGGCTGAGTATCGTCCCCGGTGGATTCGTTGACCCAGGTGATTTCCTGAGTCTCGACCTTGAACAATCCAATATCGTGCCATTCACCGTTTTCCCCTGAGAATGCCAGGAATTTAGAATCGGGCGACCAAGCGGGATGTTGTGCATTCAAATTCAATTTTGTTGTGGGAACTTTTACCGGCTTGCCTTTGCCCGTCTTACGCGGACGATTAATTGGCATCACATAAATGCTTCTATCACTCGCCGTCGACTCTGCCTCGATCGCGATCCACTGCCCATCAGGCGACCAGACGACGTCCCAGCACGGACGAAACACATTTTTTATCATTCGCCCTGGCGTGCCGTCCAGGTGGATCAGGTGCAGCGCAAATTGTCCGTGCTTGTCTGAAAGCACAGCCAGTATTTTCCCATCCGGCGACCATGAGAAATTTGGTTGATGTGCGTAGGCGATTCGCGGGGTCAGATCAATAGAAATGTTCGTGCTGAGATCATGAACCACAATGTGATATGACTCACTGCCGTCAATGTCCAACGCGTACGCCAGCATTGTGCCGTCAGGGGAAAATTTCGGAGAGGATTTTGAGCCTTCTGGAGTGAGAGAGCTTGCTCCCGCGCCGACAGCGAGCTGTCGGACTCCAGAGTTGTCTATTTCATGCAGCTCCCATCTTCCCGTTTTATTCCACGCAAAGACCAATCTCTGCCCATCAGGGGAGATGTCAAACTTAAATCCGCTATCAACGTGTGGAACGAGCAAGAGTTGGGAGAGATCAAGCATATTTAACCTCGTAGCTCACGCCTCAAGCGTGAGCTACATGGAACGATTGGATTTAATCTATTACGCGGGTTCGAAGTCTTCAATGAAAGGCAGGGACTCGACGCCGGCTTGTTTAGCAAGATTCAACACAAAGGCGTGGAGTTGACTCACTTGGGCGGGATCCAACTCGGGGCGGCGGTACGAAGCGAGCAGTTGATTCACGCGGATCTTGGCACGGTCGAATGTGTCCAGCGAGCCGCCTTCCTTCCATCCGCGCATCGAGTTTCGGTCAATGACTGCACTGGGCATGTTTTGTTCTTTTTGGAAGAGCTGCATGGTGATCTTTTGTTTCAAGAAGTCGCCGCCTTTGAAGTTGACACCCTCGTAGAAACCTGTGGCGAGTGTTTCGGTGTGGATTTTCATGCCTTGCAGCATGCGCTGAGCCATGGCAACCCCTTCCGCGTCAATCACAAGTTTTTCTGCGCTATGACAAAGGAGGAAATCCAACATGCCTGAACCAGAAATCATGTTGATGCCACTTAATGCCCCGATCATGGCGGTGATGCCGCTTTCAAGTCCCGCCTGCATATCAAGTCGCTTGGAATCTGTTGCGCCCATGTATGCGTGCGTGGGCATGCCGAGTGACTTTCCGACTTGTGCATAGGACGAGTCGATCATTGCAGTTTCCACAGCGCCCATGGGCGTGCCGCCTTTGCGCATATCGAAGATGGCGGGTGCGCCACCCCAAACGATGGGAGCGCCTGCTTTTGCGAGCTGATGAATGGTGATGCCCGCCAGGCATTCCGCCGCGTGTTGTGTGACCGCGCCGATCAATGTGACAGGTGCTGCTGCTCCCGCGAGCGGCATCGAGACGATCTCGGCTGGGACGCCTGCGCGCGCCAGCGCGATCAAATTTCCAGCCCCAAAATTTGACCAGATCAATGGCGGCGATGGACAGACATCAAAGATCGCGCGAGGTTTCTTGCGCAGGGCATCCGCGCCGCCAGACATGATGGCGACCATGTCGATCATGTGCTGGATGTTTTTGTTGCTGAATGCGCCCGTGACGATCGGTTTCTTTGAATGAAGCAGAACAAGATACAGGCGGTACAGGTCGTGGATTTCTTTTGGTACATCGTGGCAGACGACGGCGGTGGATTGCGCGTCGTACTGCGGGAGTTGTTCCGCGACTTTAAGCAAACGGATCAAGTCTGGCGTTTCGGCGGTTTTTTGTTCGAGGGTGTCAGGGTCAAGTACGCTGATCCCGGAAGAGCCAGGGTCAAATTGGACCGTGTCACCGCCGTACTCGACCATTACATTGCCATCGTAATCAAAGAGTTGAAATTTCTTCGGGACAGTGTGCAGCGCTGCCTTGGCAATTTGCGCCGGGATATGAACGACCATGGTTTCTTCATCGACCTGTGCGCCCGCGTCTGCAAGAAGCTTGCGCGCTTCCTCGTTCTGCACTTTGATACCGGGCTTAAGTAATAATTGATAAGCCTCGTCTAGGATGCGTTCGATCAATTCGTCAGTAAGTAGGGATAGTTTTGGCTGCATGGGTCACCTTTTTGGGTTTACGGGTAGGCAGGTTTGCAGGGTTAGATGTTTGTGCGCATTTAACTTTTAAACCTTCCAACGTTTAAACTTTCAAACCATTGAACTATTAAACACACAAGTTTTTAATTCTCGACCGATTTTATAATTCGATCCATTTCCTTGCGGATATTTTCATCTAATGGATCAGGCTGATGTTCCTTCAGGGTCTTGCGTGCTTTTGCAACAGCCCAATCACGCGCGTCATCTTTCTTTGTTTCCCATTCAGAGTAAGGGCGTCTGTCCATGAATTTTGGCATGAACAATTCACGCATGTGCTTGCGGGTGTGTTTTTGACCCAGGTAGTGACTGCCAGGGCCGACAGCCGCAATCGTATCCAGGGCGAGTGTTTCCTCATTAACCACAATTCCTTCCATCATCTTGTGCACGATGGAGAAAATTTCGCAGTCCATTAGCA
Organism: Candidatus Villigracilis saccharophilus; assembly: GCA_016709305.1. Taxonomy (GTDB): domain Bacteria; phylum Chloroflexota; class Anaerolineae; order Anaerolineales; family Villigracilaceae; genus Villigracilis; species Villigracilis saccharophilus. The sequence continues at coordinate 50,105 of JADJNA010000016.1, read as the reverse complement.
TCTCGGCAAATGACCAGATGCGGCTGCCGTGCAGGAATCCGCACCCGAGCAGCATGTCGGACATGACGACGCTTGCCATGAAAGTGGATAAACTTCCTTCGAGTCCCGCCTGCCAGTTGGGTTCTTTCGCGCCTGTGGCAAAGGATCCCATCGACAGCGGAATATTATAAAAATCTGCTAGGATGTTGGTTGCTGCTCCGAAGAGAAAATCCTCTGGCCCGCCGCCAGTATATGCACCCGTCTTCAGATCCGAGGCAGTTTGCGCTGCCGCGTAAAAGACAGGTGCGCCTGGGAAGGCTAGTTGTAATAGCGCTGTCCCCGCGATCACTTCCGCGTTGCCGACTGCGAGATTGCCTGCCATCGTGGTGGGACCGGTTGTTGCGCAAGCTGCCATGGTCATAAATCCCGTTGGGATTCCAACTTCTGCGGCAAGCAAGGCGGCATCCAAACTTCCGCCGTCATGACCGAGCGGGGGTGCGGTGCATTGCATGAGCGAAAGCACTGGCCGCTCGCGCAGTTTATCCTTGCCGCCCACGATCAGCGCTGCCATCTCGATCGCGGCTTTGGCTTCTTCCACGTTGTACACGGATTCGGTCTGCACGTGTTTGGTCGAATTCTCCCAAACGGCTTTAAGTTCGTGAAGTCCGCGGGCTTCTACCGGCGCATCTTGCGCCGAAACAGCGACCCAATGGAAAGCCACTTCTTCGGTTGCGTCCGCCACTCGCGCAATATCGCGCACATCCTGCAAACATGACGTCCGCTTCTCGCCTGTGTGGATGTCGATCACTTCCACGCCGCAGCCGTCTGTTCCGAGGTTGACATGGTTTCCGTCAAGCTGTAGATCCTGCTGCGGGTCGCGCGCCGCGAGTTTATAGGCTGGCGGAGCTTTTTTGATCGCATCTTCGATGATGTGCGGTTTGACGCGCACGATCTTCTTTTCATAATCCACTTCCGCGCCGTTGGCCGCCCAAATCTCCAGCGCGCGCTTGGATGGAAACCTCACGCCGACCTTTTCAATGATCTGTAAAGTCGCTTCGTGAATCTTAATTACTTCTTCTTTGGTCAGCACTTCCAACTTTAGTTTTGGGTTGCTGATGGTCTTTATATTTTTTGAAGACATAGTCCCTCCCGAGGCTTTATGTCTCGCTGCTCTCTCTGGTTGTTCTAAGTGTATTTCTCAACCACGAAGGGCACTAAGGAACACGAAGGATAACCTTCTTGCAAATTACTCCTGCCTTTGTGCTACTTCGTATCCTCTGTGGTTTAAGGGCTTTTTTTTTATTATTGATCTGACTTGCCGACCAATTCCTTGGCGACCTTCACTGCGCCGATCGCGTCTTCTGAATACCCGTCGGCCTTGATCTTTGTGACCCAGTCACGTGTGATCGGCGCACCGCCAACCATCACCTTGATGCGCGGGCGCAAGCCTTCCTTATCCAACTCTTCAATCACTTCGCGCTGACGTACCATGGTGGTAGTTAAAAGCGCGCTCATGCCGATCAGGTTGGCATTGATCTCAAGCGCCTTGCCGATGATCTTGTCTGCGGGTTGATCCACACCGAGGTCAACGACTTCAAATCCAGACGCGCTCAGCATCGTGCCGACGAGGGTCTTGCCGATCTCGTGAATATCGCCTTCGACAGTTGCAAGGACAACGCGCCCCAGCATCTCGCGGGCTTCGCCGAGCTTGAGCAATTCAGGCTCCAAAACGGCAACCGCTGCCTTCATCGCTTCACCAGCCATCACCAGTTCAGGCAGGAATGCTTCGCCCAGTCCGAATTGATCGCCGATATAGTTCACTCCGATCACGAAGCCTTTTGTGATCGTATCCAACGGGTGCATTCCCAATTCGATGGATTTCTTCGCAAGGTCAATGGCGATATCCGAATCGCCGTCAATAATGCATTGCGCCATCTGTTTGTACATTTCTTCTGACATAGTGCCTCCTATTTTGATTTCTTGATCAAGTGAAATACTTGCTTTTCTTTTTCTCTTAACAATTCGGACGGGATGTTGAGATATTCTTCCAGCCATCTGCCCGAGTCCAGAACATGCTCGATGGATTTTTGCACGGCTTTGTCAGCGTTGCCATTAATGAGCGCGTCCATAATGGCGGTATGTTCTTCATAAGTTTGGCTTACGCTTCCCGCGAGCAGCTCTGGTTTGCGGTACAGGGCTTCATATAATAACCAGTCTGGAAATGCGTTGGCAACGACTGCGTATACTTTTGCAAGCAGGTCATTACCTGAGGCCTCTGCTATGGCGGAATGGAATTCGCGGCTTAATTGCCGTTCCTGAGGCATCTCATTTAGTTTGACATGCTTCTTCATCTCATCCATTTTTTTTTCAAGATTGGATATCTGCTCGGGTGTAATATGTAGCGCTGCTTCTCTTGCGGTAATGGCTTCTAAAATGAGTCTCAAACCATACGCATCTGCCACGTCTTTGGCAGACATTTCGCGGACGCGCACGCCGCGGTAGGGCACACGTTCCGCAAGTCCGGCTGCTACAAGCAGGTCAAGCGCTTCCCGCACGGGAGTCATGCTGACGCCCATTTGGGTGGCGATGTCGTCCTGGCGCAGCCAATCACCAGGTCCATATTTACCCGCGATGATCTGACGATGGAGCGCGTCGTAGATTTCATCCTTCAAAGGTTTGTGACTTATTTCTTTTTCAATGTTTGATACCATGATTATATATTATATATAATTAATGCTGAATTCGGAAGTCCACATAAAACTTCATAATTTTACAAGCTCCGCTCATGTTTTTTGCCCCTTTCTTTTCCCTAGGGCAATCGCATTTGGATTTTTTAAGCGTCAAGAATGCCAGGTCATGTCTTTGCGAGGATGATAGCCCAAAGCAATCTCTCGATCAACGAGAAAAATCCATTTGATTGGATAAAGCTCACTGTACTGGCGTGCAGCGCAGGTGTCGCCGCGAAAACCGCATGGCTCGCAGCGACATTGTTATTTTTAGGTATTTTTTTCAAATGAGATTACCCTATTCTTTTCGCTCTTGACGGATTCTATTTGGCGGGAGTATAAACAAAACGGTTCTTATGATAATTATTCAATCTCAACCCCAAAAGGAGGTGATGGCCGTGGATGCGGATGACCATTTAAGTCGTCTGTTGTTGTTTCGTTTTAATTTCTCTGAAATGCGAATGTCTCACATGCAAGTCAATTGTATTCCTGTGCGCCTCACTATCCTTTCTGCGCGGCAAGAGTAAATAGACAGTTATTTCCACGTGAGTCAATCGCCACCTTTGGAGAATGCCCCAAGGTGGTTTTTGTTTTATAAAAAGGAGTTGACTATGGCTTTTATCAGCGAACTCATCGGACGCCCCGTAACTGATTATGATGGCACTCGAATTGGCGTGCTAAAAGATCTGATTGCGCGCACCTATGCCGAATTCTCGCATCCTGTTGTGGATGCGATCATCGTGCATGGTTCGGATGGTGATATTACCCTGCCTTATTCCGATCTTGCGGCGTTGCTCTCTGCGGCAATTCCTTTAAAGCGGCCCGCGGTCGATATTCCAAAATACGAGTCGCGCGAGAGTGATATTCGCCTTGTTGAAGATGTTCTCGATCAGCAGATCATAGATACCGATGATGCGCGCGTGGTGCGTGTCAACGATATAGAGCTGGTGCGTGTTAACGGGAATGTGGTCATTAGTAATGTGGATATTGGGGTTCTAGGGATCATGCGCCGTATTGGATTGGAGAAACTCGGACGTTGGGCAGCTCAGCGCTTCAAAGCAGACCTGTCAGAGGGTACCATTTCCTGGGAGTTTGTCGAGCCTTTGACGCATGACCAGTCCATGCGCTTGAAGGTCCCGGCGGAAAAACTTGCCGACCTGCATCCTTCTGATATCGCCGAGATCATTTCCAACCTTAGCCGCGCTGAACATGGCGAGATCCTTCACAAACTTGATATTAAGCAGCTGGCGGAAACACTTGAAGAAGTTGAGCCGGACTTTCAAGCCAGTATCATCGAGCACTTTTCGGATGAGACCATGGCTGATGTCCTCGAAGAAATGTCGCCCGACGAAGCCACAGACTTGCTGGCCGAATTGCCTGACGCCCGCCGCCAGGATTTGCTCAAATTGATGGAAACCGAAGAGGCGGACGAGGTTCGTGAGTTGCTGCGTTATGAAGAGGATACAGCCGGTGGTCTAATGACCACTGAGTATGTCTCGGTCCTGCCGAATATGAACGCGGCACAAACCATTGAGCACTTACGCAAGGTGGGTGAAGAAGCCGAATTGGTCTATTATGTTTATGTTACCGATGAAGAGGAGCGCTTGATCGGCGTTTTCTCGCTTAGTGATTTGATCATTGCCCAGCCTGAAACACCCATCACTGAATTTATGCATAAGCGTGTCGTCAGTGTGGAATTGGACACGGAACAGAACGAGATCGCTCAGATCGTCGCCAAATATAATCTGATCGCCGTGCCGGTTGTAGATTCTGAAAACCGTATGCATGGTATTGTCACCTCTGATGATGCACTTGATAAGATCCTGCCCACCGCCTGGAAGAAACGTCTGCCGCATTTCTTTGGTGCGCTCGAATGATTCAATTATTTACCTCCCTGCGTGAAAAGTGGCGGGCAAACCGCTGGGTGCGGCGCACGGCTGTGATCCTGTCGGTGTTTGGCCCCGCGACCATTGCAGCCATGGCAGATAATGACGCTGGCGGCGTTGCAACCTATTCCATTGCCGGCGCGACACTTGGCTACCCGATCCTGTTCCCCTTGCTGATCATTACTTTTCTGCTGGCTGTCACACAGGAAATGGGGATGCGCCTGACGCTGGTCACTCGCCGCGGCCTGGCGGATTTGATCCGCGAAAAATACGGTGTCAAAGTCTCGTTGTTCATTTTTGTTGGATTAATGATCGCCAATCTCGGCACGATCACGACTGAGGTCTCCGCCATTCGGACGGTCAGTGGAATGTTGAATATTCCAGCCACGCCTTTTGTGATCGGAATGCTGTTGATCGCGTTTGTATTTATTACCAAAGGCAATTACAAATTAACGCAGAGCATCATGCTGGTCGTTTCGTTATTTTATGTCACCTATATTATTTCCGCAGTCAAAGCCAACCCCGATTGGAGTTTGGCGCTGAGCAACTTGGTATATCCCAATGGTGTTTCATGGACATCCAAATACCTCGTCAGTTATTTGGTGATCGGCATGGGCGTTCTTGGGACCACCATAACCCCGTGGGGACAATTCTTTATCAGCAGTTTTGCCTTTGATAAAAAGATGGATAAGGACACGCTAAAGTATTCTCAATTTGAAACATATTGGGGCGCGTTACTGACCGATTTTTTCTCGTTCTTTATGATCGTCGCTACTGCCGCCGCGCTAAATTCGCATGGCTATGGCGTCGGCGGGATCCAGCTCCAGTCTGGTGAGCAGGCGGCGCTTGCGATCCGCCCGTTTGCGGGAGAACTCGCCAGCGAACTCTTTGCGGTTGGTCTGCTTGCTGCGGCATTCATGGGGCTTGTCATTGTTCCGCTTTCAACAGCATACGCCTTCTCTGAATTCTTCGGTTTATCCGGCAGTCTCGATACAGACTTCCAGAAGAGCAAAACCTTTTATATTCTCTTCATCGTGCAATTGGTAGTCGCGGCGTTAATTACGACCATACCCGGCATCTCGCTTTTCCATTTTGCGATTGCCACGCAGACGTTGAACGCCATGATCCTACCGCTGGTATTCTTCTATCTCATTAAATTAACCAGCAGTAAAAAATTGATGGGGTTGCATGTTAATAACAGTTTTCAGAAAAACTTCACCACTGCGGCTTCAGTTTTCATTGTAATTGCCTCAGTCTTTACAGTTGCGGCGATTGTACTTAAATGGTGATGCGAATATCGTTTGTATTTAACTTACACATCACGCAAAGGTGCGTGATGTCAATTCACGCCAGGAGGCTGCCATGCTGAGCATTTACAAGACCACCGAACTGGGACTGGAAAAACTTGAAGTGATCACGAACGGCGCGTGGGTAAATGTTGTTGACCCAACACCCGAGGAGACCGAAAAACTGGTTAATTGGGGGATGGATATGGACTATATCAATTATTCCCTCGACCAGGATGAAATGCCGCGTATGGAGCGCGACGATGAATACACATTCATTCTATTGCGTATTCCAATTTATCAACCCGAAAGCGATGTCCCTTATAGCACGGTTCCGCTGGGGATCATGATTCTGGGAAATAAGGTTGTCACTGTTTGCCGTTATGAGAGCGATATTCTTAAAAAATTGACGAGCGGGAAACATCGTTTGTTGAAAACAGGCAAACGCTATCGTCTGGCACTGTATATCTTCCTTGAGACATCGGCGCGCTATTTGCATTTGCTGCGCGAGATCAACCGCGCCACAGAATTGGTGGAAGACCAGTTACAAAAATCAACACGCAACCGCGAAGTGTTGGAACTTCTCAAGTATCAAAAATGTCTCACCTATTTTTCGACTGCTCTTCGCTCCAATGAAGTGATGATGGAGCGTGTGCAAAAAACGCAGTTATTCAACTATTATGAAGAAGATAAAGACCTGCTTGAAGATGTGCTTACCGAAAACCAGCAAGCCATTCAAATGACCAGCATTGCCACGGAAATTCTTTCGGGCATGATGGACGCGTTCGCCTCGATCATCTCCAATAATCTTAATGGGGTCATGAAAGTGCTGGCAGCCATTACGATCATTATCGCCCTGCCTGGCACGGTCGGAACCTTCTTCGGCATGAATGTCCCGCTGCCTCTTTCAGAGTCCAGCCCGTATGGATTTCTAGTGATCATTGGGATTTCGATTGGCTTGGCGGCAGTCGCCACCTATATTTTCTATAAACAGGATTGGTTTTAGAACATACCGTTTCGCTTGCGTGTTGTTTTATTTCAGTCTATACTCGAAATACTGGAGCAATCATGTCTGAAATTGATCTTGTCCCCCTGCATAAGGAACTTGCACGCTTTACTCCGCTTGGACGGTCTGGCTTATTGCCCGCCCTGCATGCCGCGCAAAAGATCTACGGCTGGCTTCCACAGGAGGTAGCTGCTGAAGTCGCCAGGTCGTTACGTGTACCGCTTGCGGATGTGCATGGCGTTATCGAATTCTATTCCCTCTTTTATAACGAACAGGTTGGCAGGAATTTCATTCGTGTTTGCACCGATCAGGCCTGCGCACTTAAAGGCGCGGATAATCTTCTTGGCAGACTTTGTAAACATTACGATGTGGAGCCGGGTCAGACGACCGAGGACCTGTCACTGACCATTGAGCGGAGTCCATGTCTTGGATTGTGCGAGCAAGCCCCAGTGGCGCTCGTGGACGATGACGCGCAAACAAATATTGCGCCTGATTTCAAATCCTACGATCTTGGTATTCCACGCTCGCTTGTTTATGGTTCCATGCGTAAATTGACCGCCAACTGCGGTAATGGCACAACCACACTCGCAAAATATGGAGAGTATTCTGCGTATAAAAAAGCATTGAGCATGACTCCCGAAGCAGTGATCGCAGAAACTGATAAAGCCTCAGGCTTGGTCGGTCGAGGCGGCGCGGCATTCCCGACTGGGATTAAATGGGGCGGAGCCGCCAAGATACAGGCTGATCAAAAATATGTCGTCTGCAACGCGGATGAATCTGAACCGGGCACCTTCAAAGACAGAGTTTTGTTGTTGGATGATCCGCATCGTACCATCGAAGGGATGTGCATTGCGGCTTATGCCATTGGCGCGACCAAAGGCTATATCTATATTCGTGCTGAATATCCATACATTCTTCCAGTTTTAGAAAATGCACTGGTCGAAGCGCGAAGTGCTGGTTATCTTGGCAGTCACTTTGATATTGAAATTCGCGTCGGTGCGGGCGCCTATATTTGCGGAGAAGAAACTGCGCTGTTTGAATCGATCGAAGGCAAGCGCGGATTTCCACGAGTGAAGCCGCCTTTCCCGACAACGAACGGTTTGTTCGATAAACCGACGGTTATTAACAATGTCGAAACGCTTTGCAATGTACCGCTGATTATCTCGATCGGCTCCGCAGAGTATCGTAAGATCGGCACCGAAAAATCCCCCGGTCCTAAACTCTTTTGTGTTTCCGGTGATGTAGCAAAACCGGGTTTGTATGAAGTTCCATTCGGTGTGACATTACGCGAAATGCTGAAAATGGCGGGCGGCGTTGCAGGAAAAAAACAACTTAAGGCAGTTTTGTTTGGCGGCGCGGCCGGGGCGTTTGCCACATCTGCGCATTTGGATGTTAAGTTGACCTTTGAAGATCTGCGTGCGGCGGGATTGCCTTTAGGTTCTGGTGTGATCATGGTCTTCGACGAGACGCGTGATCTGCGTGATGCTTTGAAAAGATTGGGTAAATTCTTTGCGCACGAATCCTGCGGGAAGTGTTATCCCTGTCAAATGGGAACCCAGCGTCAAATGGAAATCCTGGATCGCGTAGCCAACGGAAATGTTTTGCCCGGCGATTTTGTGCGCCTCGAGGATGTCGGCTGGACGATGACAGATGCGAGCCTGTGCGGTTTGGGTCAAACTGCAGCGAGCGCGGTTTTATCCGCGATGAAGTTGTGGCCCGAACTATTTGTCGAAGAGTCGAAGGTTGAAAATAAGAAGGTGTCGCGTGTTTCAAAAGTGTCGAAGGCGGCGAAAAAAGCAGTAAAGAAGGATGTGTCTAAAGTTACGAAGGTTTCAAAAGTTTCAAAGGCAAAATCGATCAAGGTTAAGAAAATTGTGAAAGCAATAGTGAAGAAAAACAGGAAAGCATCAACTAATAAAAAGTAAGCCCGACCTTTGACCTTTGATAAATTACAAGGTGAATTATGACAATCACATTCTTAATGGATGGAAAAGAAATCACGATCGAAGACGGAAAAACTTTGCTCGAAGCCGCGCGCGAGAATGGGATCGATATTCCAACCATCTGTTTCCACGAGGCGACCTCAGCGAATGCCCTTTGCCGAATCTGTGTTGTGGAAATCGAGGGGATGCGGGTACTCCAGCCCGCTTGTATCGTCCAGGCAGCGACCAGCATGAAGGTCCAGACGCGGAGCGAGAAAGTCATCCGTGCGCGCAGGACGATTTTGGAGATGCTGGCATCCACGATCGACTTGTCTGAATCGCCTGAAATCCAAAATATGATGTATGAGTACGGAGCATCATCCAGCCGATTCCCAGATTCAGAGCGCAGAGAATCGGAAGTGAAGGATGACAACCCGATGTATGTGCGTGATTATTCAAAGTGCCTGTTGTGCTGGCGCTGTGTGCAAGTGTGCGCGGAAGATGCTCAATACACATTCGCGATCAATTTTGATGGCCGCGGATTTGAAACGCAGATCGGCACGTTCTTTGACCGCTCCATTCCTGAAACAAGCTGTGTGCTGTGCGGACAATGCGTGGCGGTTTGCCCCACCGGTGCGTTAAAACCGAAGCGTGAATTCTTATTGGAGCAAGGTTTGAGCCCGCAGGAAATTTCAGTGCTTAATACCGGACGCAAAAAGAGAAAATAGCATGGCATTTACTGCGGTCTTGTTCGGGTTGGTCTCAGCTGTCACCTGGGGCGCTGGCGATTTCAGCGGCGGCATGGCGGTCAAGCGCACCAATCCTTATGGCGTGGTGATCAGCGCGCATGTCATGAGCCTGGTTTTAATGGCGGCGCTGGCCTTGGTCTTTGGAGAGCAAATTCCCCCATTCAGTGACTGGTTGTGGGGTGGAGCGGCGGGATTGTGCGGCGGGATCGGATTGGCTCTGTTATATCGTGCTCTGGCGACGAGACAAATGAGCGTTGCCGCGCCGGTCTCCGCGTTGGTGGCGGCATCTCTGCCGGTGTTTGTCAGCGCAGTTTCCGATGGACTGCCGCGCTTGGTCACCCTGGCTGGTTTTGGCTTGGCTTTGACAGCGGTCTGGTTGATCTCAGGCGGGATTGGCATTGAGCTAAAGGTGAGCCATTTATATTTGCCCGTCATAGCTGGACTGACCTTCGGCGCATTTTTTATTTTTCTTCATTACGGAAGCAGTACTTCGATCTTTTGGACTTTGGCAGCGACACGGATTACTTCGATATCTGGTTTATTGGTATATTGTTTGATCACCGGGGAAGATTGGATCCCAACCCGTGATAGCTGGGGATGGATCGCTTTGAGCAGTGTGCTTGATGCGGCTGGAAATACATTTTATGCGCTTTCAGCCCGCATGGGCCGCATGGACGTGGCGGCTGTGCTTGGCTCGCTTTACCCCGGCTCGACGGTTTTGCTGGCATGGTTTATTTTGAAAGAGCGCATCTCACGTGTGCAAACTGCTGGCATTTTGATCGCATTGGCTGCGATTGTGTTGATTACTCTATAACTGACTGAATCCAATGAATAGTGTTTTGATTTGGCAGAATTATTTTTCTTCACCGTGGTTTAAGATCGCTCTTTTTATGATAGCGCTCTTATTTATTTATGGCATTGTTATTTATTTAATGAGAGACAGCTATAAGCAGAATATTCATGATTTAGCTTGCGAAGGAAAAATAAAACTAATCCAGTCTTATTCTTTGGCACTATCATTATTTAAAATACTTTTTTGGATGCTCCCAGTATTTTATGTTTTTATAGTTCCTCCTGTTTATTCTTTAGATCCTCAGCTTTTCTACATGTGTATAACTGTGATGACTTTTATCAAATGTCCGTAAACCCCGCCGAGAACACCAAGGAGATCATTCAGCAAGTCGCTGATGAATTGGAATGTGAGATCATCGAACTTGAGATCATGCCCGATCACGTCCACATGCTTTGCGAAGTGGATCCGCACTTCGGAGTTCATAAATTTGTGAAGCGGGTCAAGGGACTTAGTTCATCCCTGCTGCGCAAACAGTTCCCGACGTTAAAAAGCAGACTTCCGACACTGTGGACACACTCGTATTTCATATCTACTGTGGGTGGTGCTCCGCTGGCAGGAATCAAACAGTATATCGAAAAGCAAAAGGATATTTAATTGAGCGAAGTGGTTGAAGTCTACAAGCAATACAAATATAGAATGTACCGGTGTGATAAGAAAGACCGCGCATTGAGACATAAGATATTTGTTGCTTCGACAATTTGGAATCACTTCATCGCTTTGCAGAGACGGTACTACACACTGAGCGGGAGATATATCTCTCTGAACCGGATGCGAAAGCATGTTTTGAAACTGCGAAGGACGGAGCGGTTTTCTCTATGGATGGATCTGCACTCGCAGGTTTGCCAGGATGTTGTTTTGCGAGTGGACGATGCCTACATGCGTTTCTTCAAAGGACTGGCAAAAGGCCGCCCAAAGTTTAGGAAGGCTGTAAAGTATTCCTCGTTCACCTTCCCACAATCGGGCTATAAACTGAGTGGCAATACCGTCACGATGGATGGCGTGAAATACAGGTTTGTTTTGCACAGGGAAATCAAGGGGCAGGTGAAAGCGTTGATGGTCAAGCGCGATCGAGTGGGCAGGTTGTGGCTTGTATTCAGAGTCTATGAGAAGATGGTCATTGGAGCATCCAGCACGGGTAAAAGCGGATCTGACTTGGACTGAAAACCCCGTTGACGACAAAACCGGCATACCGCCCAGACCGGGGAACCTAAGGGTCCGACACGCCCGGCGACCCCTTGCCACCGATGTTGCCAACAAACCGGCATCATTCACTGGCCATGAGTGCGATGAATGTGTCTGTGTTTTGAAGTTTGAACATCAACGGCATGAAGGCTGGGGACCAGCCGATCTTGGATTTTCCAGCTTCGAATTCTGGAATGGGCGCCTTCAAGCGCGAAAATCGTCGCAAAGTGCCGCTGGGAACGCACGACGGGCAAATGTTCCAACTGCGGACATCTTCAGAACCTGGAACTACGAGAACGTGTTTTTCACTGCGAAAATTGTAACCTCGTCATTGGCCGCGATCATAATGCAGCCATCAATATAAAAACCGTTGGGACATCAACGGACTACCTGAGTGGCAGTAAGACGAAGGTTTGCCTTCGCAGCCATGTCGACGGTAGCAGCCCCGCCTTTAGGCGTGGGGAGTGTCACGTATCTTTCGGCAATAGAAGGATATCAAATTGTGAGATTTTTATTGAATGCTGTTGGTAAAGAAAGCGAGACAAAATGATCAAACCAGACCGAATTGTTACCACTACTTGTCCTTACTGCGGCGTGGGCTGTAATTTACAGTTGCATGTCAAAGATGAGCATATTTTCAAAGTCACATCGCCATTTGACTCGCCCGTCAATCACGGCAACTTATGCGTGAAGGGACGTTTTGGCTACGACTATGTTTATCATCCAAAGCGGGTGACCACGCCGTTGGTGAGGCGGTATTTATTGGAAGGTAATCAGGAATTAGGAAACAGACATGACGCGCCTAACCTTGGATACCAATCCCGAATGCCTGATCACCTAATTCCCACCTCTTGGGATTGGGTCGAAACCGATTGGGACACCGCACTAAATATCACAGCCGATAAACTCACTGAAATCTACAAACGCGATGGCTCGGATGCGATGGCGGTCTATGCCTGCGCCAAAGCCACCAACGAAGACAATTATCTTTTGCAAAAAATGTACCGCGCCATCTTCCGCACCAATAACGTGGACCATTGCACACGCCTATGTCATGCGGGTTCAGTGGTCGCGCTTCAACAGGCGACAGGTTCTTCAGCGATGAGCAACACCGCTTCGCAGGTGATTCAAAATGACGTGTTCATTGTCACCGGTTCGAACACCAGCGAGAATCATCCGATCATTGCTTTGCAAATGAAAGAAGCGGTGCGTCAGCATGGCGCGAAGATGATCGTCATTGACCCGCGCAGAATTGAACTCGTTGACTTTGCCGAGATGTGGCTGCCGCTCAAGCCCGGCACGAATGTGCCTTTGTTTACTGCCATGGCGTATGTGATCGTGGAAGAAAATCTTGTCAACCACGATTTCATTGACGACCGCACGGAAGGCTATACCGAATTCCTCGCCACGCTTGAAGAGTTCACACCGGAATATGCGGAAGGAATCACAGGCGTCCCAGCGGAAGATATCCGCAAGGCCGCGCGGTTGTATGCCAATGCAAACAAGGCCGCGATCTATTGGGGCATGGGTATCTCGCAGCTTTCGCATGGCACGGCCAGCGCGCTTGCCTTGATCAACCTCGCGTTTCTCACGGGTCACATTGGCCGCGAAGGCACGGGACTAAATCCTCTGCGCGGACAAAACAATGTGCAGGGTGCGAGTGACATGGGCTGTATGCCGTTCCATTATCCTGGTTATATGCGCGTGGATAATGATGAGAACGCCGCCAAATGGGAAAAAACCTGGAACATTGAATCGGGCGGTCTTTCGCGCAAACTCGGATTGACCACCACTGAAATTTTGAGTAACGCGCACGCGGGAGCGGGTGGGATCCGCGCATTGTATATCATGGGCGAAAACCCGATGATGTCCGAGCCGAATCTCAACGAGACCCGCAAACACATGGAGCAACTTGAGTTTCTCGTGTCACAGGATATTTTCATGAATGAGTCCGCCGCTTTTGCAGATGTATTTTTACCCGCGACTCCTTTCGCTGAAAAAGATGGTACCTTCTCCAACACAGACCGCCGCGTACAAAGAGTCCGCGCCGCGCATGCTCCCCGTGGACAAGCTCGAGTCGACTGGCAGATCATCTGCGACCTGGCTCAGCGCATCGAATCCAAACTTGGAGTTGTTTCTGCTTACTGGAAGTATTCGAACTCCGAAGAGATCCTGCGTGAGATGGGCAGTGTCAATTCAGATTATGCGGGCATCACCTATGACCGTATTGATAAGCTCGGACTGATCTATCCTGTCCCTTCGATGGATCATCCCGGCACGCCGACCCTCTTCACCGAATCCTTCCCGCGCGGACGTGGAAAATTCCACCCATTGGAATACATTCCTGTGATGGAGGAAGCCGATGATGAGTATCCTTTCATCCTAACCACAGGCCGCGTGCTTGAACACTGGCATGGCGGCTCAATGACTCGCAACTCTGTGCTGAATGAAGCTTACCCCGAAGCCCGCGTGGAGATGCACCCTGCCGATGCCGAGATCCACGGTATTCGAAACGACGACCCTGTCACAGTTAGGTCAAGACGCGGGGAAGTCGTTTTGCGGACGACGGTCACAGAGAAGACATCCGTGGGTGTGGTCTTCATCCCCTTTCACTTTGCTGAAGCTGCCGCGAATATATTGACGAATGATGCGCTTGACCCGCAGGCAAAGATCCCTGAGTTCAAAGCATGCGCTGTCCAGGTTTTCCCCGCGCGGAAAAAAGATTTACCGAATCCGGATGCGATTGTGAATAGAGGCCGATATTAAACGGCATAATATCTTTGATGCAAATTGACATCCATGCCCGCCTCATGTAAACTTCTTTTATGGACATAGACCTCGACCTTTACCGTCACGAATTACGCGTCTCTTCCGACCCGCTTGTGCGCCTCTCGGCAGTTGATATTTCTCCCGAGCGTCCCGAGCGGACTTTTGTTTTTATCCACGGCTTTGGCGGACAGGCGATGCAGTGGCAATATCAATTGCATAAATTTGCCTTGAAGAATCGCGTCATCGCATTGGATATGCGCGGACATGGACTCTCAGACAAGCCATCTTCTGGTTATGACATGCCCCGTATCCAGCTTGACCTGGAAACTGCTTTCGATCTATTAAAAATATCCACACCGGTAGTCTTGGTGGGACATTCCTTTGGCGGCGCCATTGCAACCGATTTTGCCTTGAATCATCCAGAGCGGGTTGAACGTCTGATCATGATGGCAACCGCGGGCGAATTCAGACTTAATCCGCTCTTCAAACTTGGGCTTAATTTGCCGGTATGGTCTTTGCGTTTGATCGAACCGCTCACGCGCAAATGGCTTTCTGGTCCGCCGCACGCTTTAAAACCTTTTTATCTTGATAATTTAAGTCAATGGGTGGGGTGGGATAAATTCGCAAAGTTAAATGTGCCAACGCTGGTGATTCGTGGTCACCGTGATGCTGTTTTCGAACGACCGCTTTTCGAGAAAGTGGCCGCGTCCATTCCCGACGCAGAAGAGGAGGATATCGGCGTATCGGGTCACATGGTTATGCTGGAGCGCCGCGAAGCGGTCAATCGTGCGATAACGCGATTCCTCGGGGGCGAATCCAAAAGATCGTGGCGCGATGATCTGGCTGCTGTAATAAAGCCTGACCGTGAAGAGCTGCCTGCCGAGCGTCCGTGGCTGAAACATTATGAAGAAGGCGTGCCGTATACGATCGGCATTCCGCGCATTCCATTGCATCATCTTTTACGTTCTGCGGTGCGGAGATACCCCAACCGCGTTGCAATATATTTTGAGGGCGCGCAGATTTCGTATCGAAAATTGAATCATGAAGCGAATCGATTTGCCAACGCGTTGGCAGCTATGGGAATTGGTAAGGGGGCGCGTGTGGTTTTATATCTGCCAAATATTCCGCAGGCCGTAATCGCATTTTACGGTGTACTCAAGGCGGGCGCGGTCGCTGTATTCACCCCGCCTATGGCAGATGCTGAAGAATTGACCCGTCAGGTAAAGGAAGTGGAAGCGCGCGCGCTGGTCACTTTGAACTTATGGTCTGGGTTGGCAAGACAGGTTCAAATGAACAGCGGATTACCGCTTGTTGTGTTGACCGATGCGGGTGAATATCTATCCCTGCCCAGGAAATCCATCTCGCGTTGGCGTAACCGTGGGTTGAATGTGCCGGGCGCGATGCGATTTCGTCGTTGGATATCAGGCCAAAGCTCGCAATCGCCCACGGTTCATGTTGCTCCGGAAGACCTGGCTGTCATTCAATTTACAGGCGGAACGACCGGTGACGCCAAAGGTGTAATGCTGTCGCACCGCAATCTTGTTGCGAATGCGCTGCAGACCCGTCATTGGATGCCCAAGGCAGAAGAGGGAAAGGAACGTTTCCTATGTGCCATTCCATTTTCGCACAGTTACGGCCTCACAACCTCTTTGAATGTGCCTGTGTCCCTTGGCGCGTCATTGATCCTGAAACCCCAATTTCAGATCCGCGATATTCTTAAGACAATTAAAAAATACAAGCCAACGATTTTTTCCGGCGTGCCGAATATGTATAATGCCATTAGTAATTTTAAAGGCGTGCGGAAATATGGGATCCATTCCATCAAGGCATGTATCAGCGGTTCCGCTCCACTGCATATCGAAGTGCAGGAATCATTCGAAAAACTAACAAAGGGGAAACTTGTTGAAGGCTACGGCTTGACCGAAGCCTCGCCTGTCACCCACGCAAATCCGCTTGGCGGTAATCGTAAGGTCGGCACGATCGGCATCCCTTTGCCTTCCACACAAGCGGCGGTTGTTGACCTTGCGCGTGGGCGCAAGGAAGTGGAACCGGGGCAGATCGGTGAATTGGCGGTACGTGGTCCTCAGGTGATGATGGGGTACTGGAAAGATCCAGATGCCACTAACGCAGTCCTCATGGACGATGGCTGGTTGCTGACCGGTGACGTGGCGCAAATGGATGAGGATGGGTATTTCCGTATCGTCGCACGCAAGGCCGATATGTGGTACCCCGACAAGCCGGGTAAGCCGGCCTTCCCGCGGGATGTGGAAGAAGTGATCTATGAGATTCCCCAGGTAAAAGAAGTGGTGGTAGTTGCGGTGGCTGGAAACCCGTTCGCATTTGTGATCGCGGGCAAGGAACGCCCAACCCCCGAGTCGGTCATTGCGTATTGTAGGCGGCGGCTGCCTCCGCAGTTGATCCCGCGCTTCGTGATCTTCATGGATGATTTCCCGCGGACGTTCATCGGCAAGGTTCTACGGCGTGAGCTGGCAAAACGATATGGCAAACAAATTTCAGGGGAATAATTATTAAGGATGAAGACTGAATGATGAAGGATGAAGTGCTACCAAAGAGCGGGGTGCTTGAAAACGATAATCTTGTAAAGTATGTGCAGCAAGGCGACCCAGCCAATGAGCCCGTTATTCTTGTTCATGGATTGGCCGCTTCCCTTCACGATTGGGACGACCTCTTGCCAGTCCTTGCTGAATCAGGATATACCGCGCGCGCCCTCGATCTCTTCGGACACGGCGAAAGTCACAAGCCGCTTGACCACAATGAATTTACATTTGACGCGGTTTTTGACCATTTCTCCGAATGGGTCGATTCACAACATATCACCCGCTCAATGATCCTTGTCGGTCATTCATTAGGCGGCGGAATTATTCTACAGTATGCGCTTCGCCATCCGGAAAGGGTACGCGCGCTTATATTGGTCAACCCGTTTTATGATATCCAACAGCTTCCGCCGTTTATGCGTTTTCTATTTCGGAAGCAGTTGTTAAATACCAAACTGATTAAGCGCACGCCATACCGGCTTTTCCGTATTTTTGTGGATCTAAGCAGCGCGAATTTTTATGGCGGTCAAAGCGAGCCGCATATGCTGCCCGAACATATTCGATATCAAACCGCGTTGGATTTTTCCCGCGCCTCTGCCGGCATTTATAACATTCCATATACGCTTCCGCACCTGACCCTGGAAATGCCGCGCATTGATCGGCCGACTCTTCTCATTTGGGGTCAGCGTGACCAGACCCTTGCGCCTGAATCATTTCCATACTTAAAAAAAATACTACCCAACATTGTGGCTTCCCACGCCCTGCCCATATGCGGACATGTGCCGCATCAATGTCACCCTGAGAAATTTAATCCACTGGTGATGAAATTCCTGAAGGAACTTTAAAGTTGAACTGAAATGACCTAAACTTAAAAAATTTGAATGGGGGATATTTTAAGAAATGGCAGAACCAAAGTCCTCTTGCCAACGAATATGGTTGGTGCTAAAATGCCGAACACTTTGACCATATGTACGGGGATGCAGTGCGTAAACGCCCATATATGGCTCTAACATTTGTTCTAAAATCGGAGAGATTGAATGCGCTGCCCCTATTGTAAACACCATGATTCAAAGGTGCTGGATACTTCCCACGATAGTCATGGAGGGATTCGACGCCGTCGCGAGTGTTTGAAGTGCCGTCAACGCTTCAGCAGCTACGAACGCCCCATATTGGCCACTCCTTTGCTGATCAAGCAGGATGGCGCGCGCGAGGAATTTGACCGTGAGAAATTGGCGAGGGGTATACGAATTTCATGCGCCAAGCGTCCAGTCTCTGCGGCGGATATTGAACGCATGATCGGGCATGTGGAAACATCCCTGCAGAAGCTTGGCAAGGCTGAAGTTTCTTCGCGCGTCGTCGGTGACCTGGTCATGGCGACCCTTAAAGAGGCGGACCAGATCGCGTATATCCGCTATGCAATTGTGTATTTGGGGCTCGATGATCTGCAATCGATCCGTACGGAAATAGATCAACTTCTCGAAGATTAATCTTAGCCAGGATGGCGCTCTGTTCGCTGGCGGACCGCCATCGTTGTGTATTTGTTGAATTTACAAAATTTTATCAGGAGAGTATCAAATGGTTGCAAAAGCTGCTGAAGTTAAATCGAATAATGGGTTACTTCCCACGCCTCCAATGCCAAAAGGATTGCCCAAGGCTCAGTTGACTGATAATGCGCGTCAGGTGTTGATGAAGCGTTATGTCCGCCGTGGCGATGATGGCAAGCCCGCCGAGAACGTGGAGGAAATGTTCTGGCGCGTTGCCTATCATGTCGCAAAAGTTGAAATGGAGTGGGGTGCTGATATTGAGAAGCGCGCCGTTGAGTATTACCATTTATTGAGCAGCAAGAAATTTTTCCCGAACTCTCCCACTTTTACCGGCGCGGGCACGCCGCTCGGACAATTGGCCGCCTGCTTTGTGCTTCCCATTTCCGATGACATGGGACGTGATAGCGCGGGTATCTTTCAGACTTTGCGCGATGCCGCCTTGATCCAGCAGACAGGCGGTGGTAATGGCTTCTCCTTCTCACGCTTGCGCCCGCATGGAGCGCTTGTGCAAACTTCAGCGGGGCAGGCGACTGGACCTGTGGGATTCTTGAAAGTGTATGACCACGCCTTTGGTGAGATCGCGCAAGGCGGCACGCGCCGCGGCGCGAATATGGCGGTTCTGCGTGTCGACCACCCGGATGTGGAGGATTTCGTCACCTGCAAGATCAACGAGAACCAGATCACGAACTTCAACATTTCGGTTGGCATTACCGATGCTTTTATGCGTGCCGTAAAGAATGATGAAGAATGGGAACT
Organism: Candidatus Villigracilis saccharophilus; assembly: GCA_016709305.1. Taxonomy (GTDB): domain Bacteria; phylum Chloroflexota; class Anaerolineae; order Anaerolineales; family Villigracilaceae; genus Villigracilis; species Villigracilis saccharophilus. The sequence goes on along the minus strand of JADJNA010000016.1, from coordinate 30,892 downwards.
GCGCTTCCCTGACATGAAGGAAATGAAACACCACGGTTTCAGCGGAACCTTGGAACAAGCCGAGGCTGCCGGGATCAAAATCAATACGTATAAGAAAATAAATGCGCGCGAGTTGTTCAATAAGATCGTCACCCAGGCACATCATAACGGCGAACCAGGCGTGTTGTTCCTGGACGCCGCCAATCGCGGTAATCCCGTCCCGCATTTGTATCCACTCGAAGCCACAAACCCATGCGGTGAGCAATGGCTTGGACCGTACGAGAACTGCTGTCTTGGTTCTGTTAATCTTAACGAGCATTGCGGACCTGATCACTCGGTTGATTGGGAAACCCTGCGGCAGTCCGTTGTGACCGCCACACGCTTCCTTGATGATGTGGTTGAAGCGAATGCCTATGTGCCCGCGGTCGGTCAACTGAAGGAAGCCGCCCATCGCGCGCGGCGTATCGGTCTCGGCATTATGGGTCTCGCGGACTTGATGTACCATGTCGGCGTGCGCTATGGTTCAAAGGAAGGGCAGGAGTTCGGGGCGCAGATCATGGAATTTGTGCGCTATACCGCCATGAAGACCAGCGTTGAGCTTGCCGAAGAGCGCGGACCTTTCCCCGCCATTGAAGGCTCGATTTATGACATGGATGATATGAAATGGCAGGCGCCTAGATCGCTGGTCAACTATCAGCATAACTGGGGCATGCCTGAGGTTAAGTGGGATGCGATCACCAGCGGAATTAAACAGCATGGGATTCGAAACGCCGCGCAGACCACCGTCGCTCCGACAGGAACCATCGCCACTGTGGCTGGCTGTGAAGGCTATGGCTGCGAGCCTGTCTTCGCGCTCGCCTATATTCGCCATGTTAACGACAACGGCAAGGATCTCAAGTTGACCTATGCCAGCCCGCGTTTCGATGAGGCGCTCAAGAAGCTCGGGCTCGGCGAAGAGAAACGCCAGGAGATCGTGGAACAGGTCATGAACGAAGGCTCATGCCAGAACATTACCGAAATTCCCCAGGCTGTGCGCGATACCTTTGTGGTTTCTGCTGATATTACCGCTGATGAGCATGTCCGCACGCAGGCCGCTTTGCAAGCTTTTGTGGATAACTCGCTATCGAAGACAGTGAATTTCCACGAGAACGCCACTGAGGAGGATGTCGCCAATGCCTATATGCTGGCATGGGAACTCGGCTGTAAAGGAATTACAGTGTACGTGACTGGTTCACGCGACAAAGTTGTGCTTGAAACAAAGGCCACCGCAGATAAGAAAGTCGCGCCGCAACAAACCACGCCGACAATTGCTCCTGCTCAAACAGATATTTCCCCTGCCGGGACTTTGTGGCACGGGACAAAGAAGCCGCGGCCGCGCTCCCTTTCAGGGCGTACGTTCAATGTTGAGACGCCTGTCGGGAAAGCTTTTATCACCATTAACGAGAACGGCGGTGAGCAGCCTTTCGAAGCCTTTATCAATACTGCCAAGGCGGGTTCTGAAATTGCGGCTGTATCGGAAGCGATCGGAAGATTGGTCTCCTACATTCTGCGCATGGCTTCACCCGTTGCGCCGCTTGACCGAATGCGCGAAGTGGTACGCCAGCTGATCGGCATTGGCGGTGGGCGTTCGCTGGGGTTTGGTATTAACCGCGTCCGATCACTGCCTGATGGTATTGGTCAGGTTTTGGATCAATATCTGCGCGAGAAAGACGGCACGACGATACCAGAAGAGGAAAAATCCAATGGGAATGGGCATCACGCGGATGGCCACGCTCATGCCATGAAGATCGGTGACCTCTGTCCGGAGTGCGGCGAGGCTGCGGTAGTGAATGAAGAAGGCTGCCGCAAGTGCTATGCCTGCGGATTTAGTGAGTGTTAAGGTTTGTAAATTTTGAACGCTCGTAGGTGAAATAAAAGGTGACATTCAAGTTTCTGTGAATGTCACCTTTTTGGATTATTAATGTCAGCAGCGGAATATGATAGGCATGAGAAGTTTTATATCCGGTTGAATTTCACCCCATTCTTTCCTGTTGCTTTCACCTCGTACATGATCTCATCAGCCCTGTGCAGCAACTCATCCACAGAGGCGGGTAAATTTTCGAATGTGACCACGCCGATGCTGAGGGTGGCATCCGGTCTTGTTTTTTCCATTTCATCTGCAAGCGCGGCTTGAACTTTGTTAATGACGGATGCCGCTCCGTTTTGATCTGTGTCGGGCAAAAGCACAGTAAACTCATCCCCGCCGAGACGCGCAACAATATCTGTTTGGCGGATACTGGATTGGATGGATTGCGCGACGATCTGCAGTGTGTGGTCGCCTTCCGAATGTCCGAATTGATCGTTGATCTGTTTGAAGGTGTCCACATCAATATATGCGATCGTGATCGGGCGTTTGAAACGGCCGGCGCGCCGAAGTTCCACCTCGGCCTGGAAGTAAAATTCGCGCCTGTTGGGAATGCCCGTCAGGTGATCGGTCTGGGCGAGCAGGCGCTCATGGTGTAAGGCGTGTTTGAATTCTTCCAGCAGGCGGACGATGAAAATAAACACCACGGTTCGTATGGATGTGTTCCAGTAGCGAATTAATTCCGTGGAATATTTTTCCCCCGCAGCGAAGTTTGAAACGACCCAGATCGTCATGCTCAGAAAAGTAATGAAATACCCGCTCTTCGTTCCAATATACCATGTGGCGATTGCGATCGGGATCAAATAGAAAAACGAGAAGGTAGCTTCAAAGCCTGTTATGTAATCTACCCATCCAAAGAGAAGGGTGATGGACAGGAGGATCGTCAGGATCGAAGATTTGGATCTTTTGCGAAACCAGGTGTGAATTTTTTGAAACAGGCGGTGCAAGATAGCCTCATAAAAAAGAACAAATCATTCGGCTTGATTCCCTCCATGATCGGTGCTTCAGCTCTGTTCCATCTACAGCTCGTAAGTACTAAAATTGGGTCTTGATCCAATATATGGGGATTTGACGAATTTTGTTCATGAAGATCTGCTTCCAGATCAAAAAAGAGATGCGCATTTTTTGCCAGTAGGTCAGTCTGTGCCAAACGGAATTAATGTATTTGAAGATCCTGTCTCTTGTTTGTTCCTTGTCTATATTCATAATCCTTCCCGCGAACCCGTGGATTTGTGCCTCGAAAGATACTTTATATTTTTGTTTTAATCAAGACTTGTTTTTTGGGCGGAGCCCATTTTACATCCAATTTAGCGCAGATGGGCATGATTTACGGGCAATTTTGAAGCTGTTTTTATCGGTAATTTGAGTTTATCTGATTTCATTTGTCGTTATAAATTCTTATCGCTCTTCATTCAGCATCTTCATGAACTCTTTTACAATCTGAGGATTAAAGTGATTGCCTGACAATTCATGGATATATTCCAGTGTTTTTTCACGCGACCAGCTTTTTCGATAGGGCCGGTCGCTGACCAGGGCATCGTATACATCCACAACAGCGAATATCTGCGCGGCGATGGGGATCTGTTCACCTTTCAACCCGCGCGGATAGCCTGTGCCGTCCCATTTTTCATGGTGGCAATAGGGGATGGTCAGCGCAAGTTCCAGGTAATTGATCGGCTTGAGCATTTGATACGCGTAGGCAGGGTGCATGCGCATGATCTCCAGCTCCTCATCGGTAAGTTTATCTGGTTTAAGCAGGATTCGGTCTGGCACACCCATCTTGCCAATATCGTGCAGGAGCGCCCCGTAGCGTGCTTGTGCCAATTCCTGTCCCGTGAATCCCATTTGTATCGCCAGCTTGTGCGTCATCTCTGTAACGCGCTGCGCGTGACCTTCCGTCTCTTTATCGCGCAGATCCAGGGCGGCTGACCAGCCTGCAATGGTCGCTTCATAGGCGAGACTAAGATCAATATTCGAACGCTGCAGGTCTTTGAACAATCTGGCATTGTCTATGGCGATTGCGGCTTGATCGCCAATGCTGCGGGCCAGGCGCAGCTTTTCGGATGTGAATGGCTCGCGTTCTTCTTTCCGCACCTCGCCCAACATAAGCAGTCCCAGTAAACGGCTGGAATTCGAATCGTTGCCATGCACGCGCAACGGGATAAGACAGATGGTTTGTGTGAAATCCAGCAGGAGTATGGCGCGTTCCCTATCATTGAGTCTCTGATGGCTGCTTCGCAGGATGACGGGCTGGTCCTGCTCGAGGACTTGCTTGCAATATGGCACGGAATCGATCGCATACTCTGAATTTATGAGCAGGTCATATTCCAGCACACGGACTGGATAAACGGAACGTGTTACAAGGTGATCGTTCTCCAACAGGGCGATACGGGCAAATGTGATGTGGGTGCTGTCCACTGTTTGGCGGTTGACGATCTCCAGTATCTTGTCCAGGTCGTTGGCGTCTGCCAATGCGCGTGACAGATCGTAGAGCGTCAAGAGTTCCTTCGTGCGGGTTTGGATCTCGGCTTCCGCCCGCTTACGTTCACTGATGTCGCGCACAATACTTTGTATATGGAATGGCTGCCCGTTTTCATCGTGTATTAAAGTGACGTGCGGTTCCACATCCAGCAGGCTGCCATCTTTTCGACGGAATACCCGCTCGTAAGTCTTCATGATTTCGCCGTTCAGTAATTTGGAAAGCACATCTACGCTTTGATTCACCTCTGCTGAAACATCCCTTGCAGATAGATGTAATAGCTCGTCATGCGAGTAACCGAGCATTTCGGTTGCGCGCTGATTTGCCTCCACGTGACGGCCTTCAAGGTCGAGGATGAATACTGCATCCGCAGATTGCTCGAATAGGGTCTGATACAGTTTTTGAGCGTTGTGTAGGGTCTGCTCTGTTTGCATACGTTCTGTAATATCGCGATAGTTCACGACAATGGCGTTGACGCTGGGTTCGGCCAGTAGATTTGTGCTGACAGATTCGAGCCAGCGCCATGAGCCGCTTTTGTGACGAAAGCGGAAATTTTTGTTCAAGCGCCCGCCTGGCGTTTCAATAAGTTCCCGGAACAAGGATTGAATCGAAACCAGGTCTTCTTCATGCAGCAAGCCAAATATGTTCTGCCCCACCAGTTCATCGCGCTCGTAACCAAGCAGCCCTGGCGCGGCTGGGCTGTCATAAACTGCGACGCCAGTTGCGTCCAGGAGTGTGATGGCATCCAGACTATTTTCGATCAATGACCTGAATCTTTTCTCACTGCGCGCAAGTGCTTCTTCAGCCTGCTTACGCTCATTGATCTCAGTGGTCAATAATTCGTTCGTCTTTGAGAGATCGGCAGTTCTTTCCTTTACACGGATTTCCAATTCGCGATATAGATCCTGCAATTCCGCTTGCGCTTTCCCGCGCTCACTGATCTCGTTTTGAACTTCTTTCCATCTGCGATACGAAAATACTCCTAAAGACAGGCCCAGAATCATGATACTCGCGAGGGTCTCTTCCACCACGCTGATGTGGTTAAGAGTACCCCAATCAGAGATCACATGAAAAAAATCAAATGTGTATTCCAAGATCCAGGTTGACATCACCAAAACGGCAATGATGATGATCTCGTAAATAATTTTTTTTCCTCGCCGTTCTATTTCCGCGATTGATGATTGTTTTAATTGGCTTCCCTCCGAGATGATGCTTCCGATCAAAAGGCTGGAGCAAAAAACAATCAGCATCATGAACTGTAATTGACCAAGTTCCTGAGGATTGAAATTCTGATTTCCCCGCGCCACCCCTGTGATTCCAAAATTGACCAGAATATTAGCAAGACTGCTCCCCGAAAGTCCGTGCTGGACGGCGATCCAGATGGGTGGGATGGCGATCAGGAAGAATGGATGAAAATTGTCAGGCCAGCTTACCTCGGCCGCAAGGTAGACCGTGATAAAGATGCTGAGTATTTGTGCGAAGGTCCAGGGGGAGTTCAGTTTTGAAAAAACATGAATTGGTTCGAAGTCGATTTCTCCATCTACAAATCGTTTTACATGCGGAACAAGGTGGATGAGCAGGGCGGGGGTGAGCACCAGAATGCCTATCATTTCCCCGATCCACCATTGTAAGCCTGCCCAAAGTCTCTGATCGGATGGAATGACACCGGTCGCAACGGAGGTGGAAACAGAAATGATCCCCAAAAGAGCAGACACCATTGCGGCGGAAGCGATCAGCCAAAGCAGGTCGCGTGTGCTGCGTAGTCGTATATCAATGCGGACTCGACTTCGCAGAAACCAAGAGGCAATGCCAAAGGCGGTTGAGATAATGATTGCCCAGCTGATTAGTTCCGAGAGCGGCAGCGGCAGTTGGAATACAAGAAAGCTGCTGATGATGGATGCGATTGCAAGCGCCGGTAGAAAGAGCGCGCCGAGCGCCAGCAAAAAGGCAAAACTCAATCCATCGGGCGGATACCATGCCACAATGCCAGGGTAGACTTCGAATGTGTGTGAGCGTGAGTCCAGGATTATAAAGATGACCAGATAAACAACAAAAAATATTGTAATGCGCGGCGCTGTGCTTTTTTTGATAACTTTATCATCTGGTGTCATATGCTGTTCCCTGCCTTATCCCGCCCGATTAATTGTTGCTTGATTTGACTTTTTTTTTCAAATTCAAAGCCGGTAATTTCTCGCTGAGTTCCTCTAATAGTTTGTTCATTCCGTTGTCCGATGACTCTTGCGCTATGGGAGTCGCATGTCCGATCAGTGCGCGCCGATCCATAAAGTGTCCATGACCCGATGGCTGTTCAGGTGCTTTGGCGAACTTGCACTTGCTGTCGAAATCCATAAGTAATATGGTCTGATTATAAGTCACAGTCCTTATTCCTTTGGGGGTGCTTTTCAAAGGTGATAGTTACTTACTTTGGGAAAATTTTCATGGTGATACGGACTTCTCCTTTCCACAGATCAAATTTTTAGATTTGCGGAAGTGAGTATTGCCAGTCAGATGCATTTCATTGGTGTCTATATCTTGAGGACAGAGGTGATACAGGCGCGCCTTCATTTATTGAACAGGAAGGGTTTAAGTCTGGGCAAGGCTGCATCCGCTATTTCACACCGCAGGAGAAAATTTGGGAGTGCAACTGGGGTGTGTTGCCATTGATGGGCAGTTCGGTCTGAATCGAAATTTCCTGGATTATTTTCGATTATCATTATCTCAGTCAAATCATAAATGGAAAGAGGAATTTTCATGAAAAAATATCTCGTCAAACCTGAAACCAAAGTAAAACTCGCAAAATGGGACCCGAATGATATGGGCGATTTCAAGGGCGGCAAGGAGGAGGGACTGGCCTTGCTGGAAAAACTCAATGCCAGATTGGAAATGCTGCAGGAAGTATTGTTTGCTGAACACAAACACAAAGTACTGGTTATCCTACAGGCTATGGATACAGGTGGAAAGGATGGAGTGATCCGCCGCGTGTTTGATCGGGTGAATCCTGCGGGGGTGCGTGTGGCTAGTTTCAAGGCGCCCACAGCCGAAGAACTCGATCATGATTTTTTGTGGCGCATCCACAAGCAGGTGCCGGCCAAAGGTGAAATGGTAATTTTCAACCGCAGTCATTATGAGGATGTGCTTGTGGTGCGTGTGCATAACTATGTCCCGCCTGAGGTATGGGGCAGGCGCTTCGATCAGATCAATCAATTCGAGCGCACGCTCGCCGAAAATGGTACAACAATTTTGAAGTTCTACCTGCATATTGACTTGGATGAGCAAAAGGAAAGGCTGCAAGCCCGCCTTGACGACCCCGCCAAGCGCTGGAAGTTCCGTCTCGGAGATCTGGAGGAACGCAAGTTTTGGCCTGATTATATGAATGCCTTTGAAGATGTGCTTGGCAAGACCAGCACCGCATATGCCCCATGGTATATCATCCCTGCCAACCGCAAATGGTTCCGCGATCTGGTAATCTCCTCTGTCCTGGTGGATACGCTGGAAGGGTTGAAAATGAATTATCCCGAATCTGAAGAAGATCTAAGTGGGGTTGTGATCGAGTAAGACTTTTTGCGCTGAACATCAGGAAGGAATTGTCGTGTAGCGATTGGGCGCGACAATCGTGCTTATAGTTTCCCCCGAAAGCTATGCCTTTATAATCCCAACCGCAGGCGGTGACTGCCTCCTGGATCGGCTTTTTGATCTCGTTGGTGTTGAAGCGATAGTTATAAACCACGCCGGGCTTTAACTCCTCAGTAAAGGCGTATGCCGCGCCAAACTCGACCGAGGTCATTTGCCCTTGAAACTTTGAAACTGCCAGCGAAAGCGCTGGCACGCCTGCGCGCCATTCAACCGTGAATTCTTCATCCTTGCCGCGCACTTGATGTTTTGCGGCATCGAATTTCATGTAGATACGGAAGACTTTCGTCAGATTCGCTTTTGAAAATAGTTCGTACCACTTTGCGTCTACGATCTTCCACTCCGCGATCAAATCGACGTTTTGAGATGCGCCGTCAACGATCTGGTAGGGCGCGGTCTCGCGATTCAAGGTCAATAATCGCTGACGGACTTCGTCCACGGAAAGCACGGGGGTATTTTTATCTGATTTCTTGCCAAAGCCAAAAAGTCCCATTTGATACACTCCTTCTCAAGTCTAATGATAGACTTGAATGATTCATTATACGACCGATTCGATTATGATCGCCCAATTAAGAAAAGGACATCCCCATGCCAGCCAGTATCGATCCTGAGCCTGCCGAAAATGAATTTGAATGTGCTAATTGTGGAGCGTATTTTCATTACGAACTGACCCGCTGTCCCAACTGCGGGATTAATCTATATGAGCCGGAGGACGACCCCGAGGGAAGGCGTAACCTTCCTGTAGTCACAGGTCTGTTTAGCAAATTGACAGATGTCTTCCATAGAATTTTCAACAAACCATATGTTGCGGATGATGTCTTTGGGGACGCGTTGGATGCATCTATTTTATATAATAATTTTCTTCAAAAAGTCGGCGGGGATCGCGCTGTTGCGGATCGGCTGATAGAAATGGAAAAAGCCGCGTTGCCGGCTGCTACTCGGCGGGCGTGTATCCAGTCTGCGCTTCAACGCTGGGAGAGGGATAATCGTGCCGATAAAAACCTTGATTAATAGAATATTCGCCTTTCCTCGTCTCGAATAAAGACCCGCTTTGATCATATTCAAAGCGGGTCTTTATTATTTTTGATTACGGCTATAAATCGTAGCTTGGAAACTAAGGCGAGCTAGTTGCTGTTGGTGTTGCTGTGGATGTTGCAGTTGCTGGGGTGGCAACGCTCGTATTTGTGGCTGTCCCGGGGGCAGGGGCTGCTCCGCCTACCAGGATCAGTACATACACTTCGTCGCCGAAGTACTGCCCGGCCGAGGTGGATAGTCTCCAATTCCCTCGGATTGCGCCAGTCTTACTAGGCGCGGTCATGTTGATTGAAATATCAATTTCCGTATTGGCAGGCACATTCTGCGGCAGGGTGTAGGTTGTACCGCCCATTGCGTCTCCGCCAATGAACGCGAACTTAAAGCCCGCGTCCCAGGCGCAGGTTCCACTATTTCTCACCTTCCAGGTCTTGGTAAATGTCTGCCCCGCAGACATGGTTGTGTTATCAGGAATGTTAACATCATTAACATATGTTAATCTGTAGCAGGATGCGGTTGGAACCGCCCCCACACCTGTACCAAAGGGAGTTACATTTGCCAATGTGGAAACTGGCAGTGTCGCGGCTGGTGTGTTTGTTGGGGTGGGTGTATTTGTCGGCGCGGCAAGAGCGGTCTGAGTCAACTGGGCTGAAAAAGTAGCCACAGCCAAAGTCTGCATCGCCTCAAGGCTTAAAGTGGGTGTTGGTTCCGGGGTGGCTTCGCCTCCGCATGCGCTGAGGAGCAAACCGAAAACGATCAATATTGGGACGAAAAAAGTTTTACTGAATTTCATTGATTTTCCTTTCTATTTATATTTTTGAAAAAGAACCGCATCATAGCGGACCAGGAACCTGTCCCGTTTCCGATGTAGAGTTTTCTCATTTGGTTGTTTGGCGGGGAACTGGGTACAGGCAAGGCTGTCATTCTATCAGCCATATAAATGATAATAGCATACGATACCCGTACAAACTGCCTATGTACATCGTATTTTCATTTTCTTAGGTTAGATTAAGAATCGGAAAAAGCCCAGTTCGCCAATATCCCTTGTAAGATTTGCATCTCTCAGGGAAAATAGCCTTCATCACAAAGGAGCAAGCATGGCAAAACTAATTCCAGCCGCTGAACGCATTATCCGCGCGCGCGCATTAATTCAAAAGGCGCGTGAACTGCCCGTCCCGCCTGAAAGTGGTCGCAATGATTTTTCTTATATTGCAAATGTGAAAGATACATTGCGCCAGGCGCGCGACCTTGTTAAGTTTATTTCCATGACCGCTGGTGTTTCATCCGAGATGAAGGCCGAGGTGAAACGGGTCTATGAAGAAATTGAGCAGGCTGATCGTGAGATATTACAATGACGCGCGTCGGAGAACGTAAAAAGTTGTAAAATATGGATAGATAATACATATTCCTTCAAATCAAAGAGAGGCAATCCCATGGATAACCAGGAAATTGACACACTACTCGAGAAATTAAATCAGGAGATCGAAGGAATTCAGGCGGACGATGAAAAAGGCCAGCTGCTTCTGCGTGAGCTCTCGGCAGATATTCGCGAACTATTGGAACGTGCTGAATCAAAGCAGCCCGCACCTTCAATGATGGATCGCATCGAATCATCAATTGAACATTTTGAGGTCACTCACCCGGACCTCACCACCGCTCTGTCCAGTTTATTTTCCATTCTAAGTAACGCGGGGATATAAATTTATCAGGACTCCAAAAGGCATCCGATATCGGGTGCCTTTTTTGTTTGCCTGCCAGTGTTACAATCCGAACATCACTTTTTTTGGAGATTGAATGAAGCAACCTTCCTATCGTGGACGCTACTTCCGTATCCTTACATTTTTTGCCGGCATGATCGCACGTTTTATCTATTGGGAGTTGATCCTGCGTAAAAGCGGCTTTCGCCGGCTTGCCAAACGTACGCGCCCGGAAAGATTTCGCCGCGAAGCCATGCGTTTTCGCGCATTGGCATTGCGTATGGGCGGCGTAATGATCAAAGTTGGACAATTCCTTTCCTCGCGCCTTGATGTGCTTCCGCCCGAGATCACAGACACCCTTGCCGATCTGCAGGATGAAGTTCCTGCGGAAACTTTTGAGGACATCCGCCAGCTTGCCGAGCATGAATTGGGTGCACCGCTGATGGAAAAATTCGAATGGTTTGATGAGAGTCCGCTGGCCGCTGCATCATTGGGACAGGTACATAGAGCCAGATTGAAGGGCAGTGAAGATGTGGATTTTGTTAATGTCGTCGTAAAGGTTCAGCGCCCAAGCATCGCCTCCATCGTGACCGTTGACTTATCCGCGTTACAGCGGGTGGGTGGGTGGCTGATGCGTTACCGTCCCGTGCGTGAACATGCTGATGTGCCCGCCTTGCTGCGAGAGTTTTCCGCCACGGTGTACGAAGAAATTGATTATCAAAAAGAAGCGCAAAACGCTGAAACATTTTTTGAGAATTTCAGCGATGATAAATTCGTGAATGTGCCGCGTGTGGTCAGAAATTTATCCGCTTTGCGGGTATTGACGCTTGAAGATGTATTCTCGATCAAGATCACGGAATATGATGCCATCACTGCTGCTGGCATTGACCGCGGCGAGGTCGCGCGCAAGTTATTGGATGCCTATCTCGAACAAATATTTGAAGACGGATTTTTTCACGCCGACCCGCACCCTGGCAATTTATTTATCACGCCATTACCGCGCACGAAAGGAAGCAAACGCAAATCCATCCGCTGGCAATTGACCTTTGTAGACTTTGGCATGGTGGGGCGTGTGCCTGAGAATCTTCGCAAGGGCTTGCGTGAGACGGTCGTGGCGATCGGCACGCGTGACGCAGCACGTTTGATCAAGTCTTATAAAGAATTGGGATTTTTATTACCAGGTGCGGATACGCAGGCTTTGGAACAGGCATCCTCAGCCGTCTTTGACCGCTTCTGGGGTATGTCCATGAGCGAGCTGCGTAATGTCCGTCCAAATGAGGTCAGGGACATTGGCCATAAAGTTCGAGATGTGATGGTGGATACGCCTTTTCAGGTGCCAAATGACCTGCTGATGCTGGTTCGTACGGTGGCGATCCTTTCAGGTATGTGTACCGGACTCGATCCGAATTTCAATTTATGGGAGCAGCTTTCGCCGTATGCAGGTAAACTTGTGAAAGAAGAGACTTCTTCCGTGTTTAATTTGGATAATATTCTTAAGCAGGTGGGTGATGTGGTGCAGGCTTTTATCGCCTTGCCTTCTCAAGCCAGTCGATTGCTCTCACAAATGGAATCTGGCGGGCTGGTGGTTCAATCTCCGCAGGTGGCGCGTGAAGTCCGCACTGTCAGCCGTTCTGTAGATCGTCTGACAGGTGGAGTTATATTCGCCGCGTTCCTGCTGAGCGGGGTAATAGCATTAAATAGTGGAAATGGTCAACTCGGGGGAGGTTTGCTTGGAGCCGCCGGTGCGACTTTGTTATGGGTGATATTTGGGGGAAGAAGCAGGAATTAAATAAATATGTCATTGCGAGGAGGGTACTCTTCCCGACGAAGAAATCCCATGTATTGGGGGTGCTTCAGTCGCTTCGCTCCTTCACAATGACATTATGCTGGTACTACGCTTTTTCTTCCATTTTTTCAATTGCTTTATCGAGCATGCTGCGGACAGCGAGCATCATCTCTTTGCGCGCAGCGCGGCGATGTTCCAAAAAGCCTTCGGGTAACAAGCCTTTGATGGCTTCGCTCATTTCCTGGCGCGCTTTCCTGTAATGTTCGCGGGCTTCTTCGGGGATCTCGCGTTTGAATTTCTTTTCATTTTCGGTCTTCTTGGTAGCCATGGTTAACTCCTTTTGAACTCTAATTTTATTATAGCACTTTGATTTTTTTATGGTGTGCTGGTTGAGGTAGGTGCGGTGACATCTCCGACCACGATCTTGATCGATAGTGTATCGCCAAAGAAAATTCCGTTTTCATCAGCCATGCGCCACGCGCTTTCGATGATACCCGTTTGACCGCTGGGGACAACCAATTGCACAGATATTTCGCGTTTTGCGCCTGTCGGGATGGCATCCGTGAGGGTCACAGTACTTCCGCGCATGCCATCCCCGCCATAATGGTTAAATGTAAACCCCGCTCGCCAGGCACATCCGCCGACATTTTGGACGAGCCAGGTCTTGGTAAAGGCTTCGCCTGCTTTCATTTGCGTTCCATCCGGTATTGTTACATCTTCGATGTAAAGCAGGTTATAGCAGGGATTGGCTGTTGCGGGCGTTTCGAGGGTGACTGTGATTTCTGGGGGTGTGAGGCTCGGATCAATGATCTTTGGGGTGGGGGATGTCGTTGGAACGGGGACCAGCGTCTTGGTCAGGGATGAGGCGTATGTGGAGACCGCTTCAGTCCGGATCGCATCTGTATCTAAAAGCAAATCAGCCTGTTCCGAGTTATTGCTTCCGCAGGATAAAAGCAGAAAACCAAGGGTCAATATCAAGATATATAATTTGTGTTTTTTCATAGTGAATACTAAAAGTATAAATCCCTTATTCCTTTATGGGTCTATTTTGTTCAGATTATTATACTTGCAATCTCCCATGATAAAATACCAGCCATTATGGCAAAGCATTTGGTTTTAGTGGCTGGAAATATTGGTGCGGGAAAAACCACGCTCACCGAACGAATTGGTGCGCGCCTGGGTTGGTGGACTGGTTACGAATCCGTGGCGGATAACCCCTATCTTTCAGATTTTTATGGCGATATGCATGCCTGGGCCTTTCATTTACAGGTTTTTTTTCTCGGTCACCGCGCAGACCAATATCTCGAAGCTGCGCGGGATGCTCGTTCAGCCATTCTTGACAGAAGTATTTATGAAGATGCCCATATTTTTGCACGCCTTGCACCACATGGGAAATTTAGGTGAACGGGATTATCTCGCCTATCGACGCTTATTCGAAGTGGTTGTGAATGGATTGCCGCGCCCTGACTTGTTAATATACTTAAAAGCCCCTGTTCCGACATTAATGGATCGTATCCGCAGACGCGCCCGAAACATGGAAACAGGTATTACCCTCGACTATCTGGCTCTGCTTGATTCTTTTTATAATGAATGGCTTGGTGAATTTGATCTTTGCCCTGTGTTGACCATTCAGACGGATGATCTTGATTTCGTACATCAACCCGGCCACTTGGATTTGGTGGTACAGCGCATTCAGGATAAATTGGCCGGAAAAGAAATAATGGATCTGACCCAAAGGTAGAATTTATATGACCACGAATCTGCTCAAAAGAATTCCATTATTTGCCGATCTCCCTGAAAATGAGTTGGATCGTATTCTTTCTGTGTTGAGTGTCAAGGAATTGCAGGACCGCGAGATCCTTTTTAGCGAGGGCGATCCTGGCGATGATTTTTATATCATTATGTCGGGTGAGCTGGAAGTCCTTTTGGGCGCCGGGCAGTTGGAAGAACTCCAATTGAATGTTGTGCGTGAAGGTGAGCACTTCGGTGAGATGAGTTTGATCATGCCTGGCGGGCATCGCACTGCAACTGTGCGCGCGCTCGGGAAAGCCTCCTTACTCTCTCTAAGCCGTCCCCAGTTTTTGGATTTGACTCGTAAACACCCTGAACTTTCCACGTCCATGGTGCGTGTTTTGAGTCAGCGCCTGGATGCCACCAATACACAGACTTTTCATGATCTGACTGAAAAGAATAAGCAGCTGCAAAATGCGTACGATGAATTGAAAGCAGCACAGGCGCAGTTGATCGAAAAGGAGCGCCTCGAGCGTGAATTACAAGTCGCCGCTGATATTCAATTAAGTATCCTGCCGGACGAATTGCCCAAAACAGCTGACTTCGAATTTGGCGCTCGCATCCTGCCTGCTCGCCAGGTGGGAGGCGATCTATATGATGTCTTCGTTCTTAAAGATGATCAATTGGGCGTCTTGATCGGTGACGTAGCCGATAAAGGCGTACCGTCTGCGATCTTCATGGCGCGTGCCCATGCCTTGATCATGGCTGAGGCGGATACGGGCATGACTGCCGGAGAAGTGATGCGCGTAGTCAATCGTCATATTACCCGTTTGCAAAAAACTACACAGTTTGTCACAGTGCTCTACGGCATCCTGAATTTAAAAACGCGTGTATTCAGTTACGCGCGCGCAGGGCATGAGCCGCCATTGATTTTGCATCCCGACGGAACCGTGGAGCGCATTCCGCATAGTTCGGGCATGGCGCTAGGCTTGTGGGAAGACATCTCGCTTGATGAACGCACGGTTACCTTGCCTCCTGGCTCCACGTTCTTTTTGTTCACAGATGGTCTCACCGATTGCCGTGACACACATGGCGAACCGTTTGGATTGGAACGCATCAAAAAAACATTAAGCGGGCTTTCCGGTGTTGACGCGCAGAAGGCGTGTGACCATATGCTTGAAACCTTGATAGAGTATCAAGATGGCTCCAAGCAAGATGATGATGTCACACTGGTCGCGATCCATGCGTTGTAGTAAATTTGCCTAAACGTGAAGGCCTCCCAATTGGGAGGCCTTTTTTATTTTAGTGCCTGTTCAAGGTCTGCAAGCAGATCGTCAACATTCTCAATCCCAACAGATAAGCGCACCAGCCCCGGGTCAACTTCCAGCGCGGAGCCGACCACTGATAAATGAGTCATCGCTGCGGGGACTTCGATCAGCGATTCCACACCACCAAGCGATTCTGCCAACGTAAATATTTTTGTGGATTCCGCCACTCGGACGGCTTCGTCCCTTCCGCCATTCATCACGAACGAGATCATTCCTCCGCCATTCAGCATTTGGCGCTTCGCGATCTGGACCTGTGGATGGCTCTCGTGGAAAGGGTATAGCAGCCGTTTGACATTTTTTTGCCTCTCCAGAAACGCCACGATCCTTTCAGCATTCTGCGCGTGACGATCCATGCGGATGGGTAAAGTTTTAATTCCACGCAGTACGAGAAATGAATCCATCGGGCCAATCACTGCACCAATGGCATTTTGCAAATAAGCTAACTTTTCGCCCAACTCTTTATCTTTCCCAATGATCGCGCCGCCGACCACATCCGAATGTCCGCCGAGATATTTGGTCATCGAGTGGACAACCAGATCCGCGCCCAACTCCAGCGGACGTTGCAGATATGGCGTTGCAAAGGTATTGTCCACAACCAGCAAGGGCTTGTTGGGATGCGCCTTCACAATTTCAGCGACAGCTCGAATATCCGTCACGGCTAATAAAGGATTTGTGGGAGTCTCCAGCCACACGATCTTTGTGGACGGGGTTAATGCTTCGGCGAGATTCTCTGGGTCGGTCGTGTCGGCAAATGTAAAATCCAGGCCAAAGCGGCGCAGCACTTTATCAAATAAACGAAATGTCCCGCCGTAGACATCATTGCCTGCAACAACATGATCGCCGCTCGCAAGCATTCGCAGAACCGTATCTGTGGCCGCCATGCCTGAGGCGAAAGCCAATCCCCAATTTCCATTTTCCAGACCCGCGAGACAATCCTGCAACGCCTTGCGTGTAGGATTCAATGTGCGCGAATATTCATACCCCTGGCGCGGTCTTCCAATTCCATCCTGCATATAAGTGGAGGTGAGATACACAGGTGTCATTACCGCGCCGTTGTTTGGGTCGGGTTCCTGTCCTGCGTGAATTGCGAGGGTTTCAAATTTCATTAAGACTCCTTGTAATTGAGAAATATTGTGCGATTATAAGCGCTACCATTACACAACTTTGATCTTCTGATCGTTTGCATACCAAACGTGCGAAGCGAAGCGTTCAATAAAACTGCGGTCATGCACAACTGCCAGAATGGAGCCGTTGAAATTCTCTAGAGCTTCCTCAAAGCGTTCGCGTGATGGAATGTCAAGATGATTGATGGGTTCATCCAATATTAAGAAGGTACAGCCTTGAGCGACAAGAGTCGCCAGTTGCAAACGTGCGCGTTCGCCGAAAGAAAGTTCACGCGAGGGACGCAGGGCGATGTCTCCTTTGAAGAGGAAGTAATGCAGAAAGTTGCGCGTGTCTGTTTCGTTGAATGGCGAGACGGATTGTATGGTTTGCAATGCGCTGAAGTTCGGGTTAATTAATTCCTGTTCCTGTGCCATGTAACCGGGTTTTGTTGCACCGCCCAAGCGGAACGAACCTGAGAGTGGGGGAATCTTCCCAATGATCGTGCGGATGAAGGAGGTTTTTCCCGCGCCGTTGGGACCTGTCAACACAACGCGCTGACCCGCCCGAATACTCAGATTGAGATTTGTGAGTAATGGATTTTCTGCCGTGTAGCCAATAGATAGCGATTCAGTTACCAATACATCTTTGGATTGATGATCTGGCGTGCCGAAATCCAATCTCATTTGCCATGAGGCGCGCGGCTTTTCGATCTTCTCTTCGGTCAGGATGTGTTCGATGCGTGCTTCGATATGTTTGGCACGGCCTGCCACGTTTTTTGTGGCGCGGTTGCCAAAGAAGCCTTTTGCGAATTTATCGCCGCCATCAGCCTTGCCGCCTTTGCGCATTTTCGTCAAACTGCGGACATGTCCTGCCGCGACGCGGAGTTGTGCGATCTGATCCTGTTGATCTTGATACGCTTGTGACTGCTTATCCAATTCGGCGGATTTTTGTGAGAGGTAATCGCTGTAGTTGCCGGCGTAAGTCTTTATGGTGTGCGTTGTTGAATCCAATTCAAGAATGGATGTGACGGTATTATCCAAAAACACGCGGTCATGTGAGACGATCAATACTGCGCCTTGAAAATGATTGAGCCAGTCTTCCAGCCATTCAAGCATTTCAATGTCGAGGTGATTGGTGGGCTCATCAAGCAGTAATAGATGCGGCTCTTTAAGCAGAACATGCGCCAGCATTAAACGGGTTTTTTGTCCGCCGCTGAGATGGGCGATGGGAGTATCGAGTGGAAGACTTGAAAGGCCGAGAGGGGCGAGGATGGTGTCAGGTCGAAGGTCTAAAGTCGAAAGTCTTGCGAGTGCCTGGTCATATTGGTGCTGAAGAGAAGAGTCGTTCGGGGTTTGGGATAACGCAAGGGCGAGTGACTCTACCTCAACGGCGGGATCAGTTTGGGTTGTGGAGTCAAGCCCGAGCGCGGATTGAAGCGTCTGCTCGGGAGTGAAATCCATTCCCTGCGCAAGATACCCAGTTCGGAGATTGAGGCGCGTCGAAGAGACATCGCCTAAGTCGGGCTGTTCGAATCCTGCGAGGATGCGCATGAGTGTGGTTTTGCCTGAGCCGTTGGTGCCGATCAGACCAATGCGTTCACCCGCACTGATATTGAAATTTATATTTTGTAAGACAGGCTGGATGCCATAGCTTTTATTAAGGTTGTGGATGGATAATGCTGTGCATAAGGTAAACTTGCGCCTTCATTGAACGTCTACACACAAGAGGAAAATATGACAAAAACTTTATTAGCAGTTCTGGCACATCCCGATGATGAGTCTTTTGGTTTGGGCGGCACGCTGGCATTGTATTCCAGCAAGGGATACGATGTTTATTATGTTTGCGCCACGCGCGGTGAGGCGGGCACCGTGGATGAGGAACATTTAAAGGGTTTCAAGGATACAGCCGAGATGCGGACTGCCGAGCTCATGAAAGCCGCACAGGCGCTTGGCTTAAAGGAAGTATTTTTTCTGGGCTATCGTGATTCGGGTATGCCTGGTACCGAGCCGAATCAGCATCCCGATGCGCAGATCAACGCTCCAATTGATGAGGTCGCGGGGCGGGTTGTGAAATATATCCGCGATTTGAAACCCGAGGTAGTTCTGACCTTTGACCCGATTGGTGGATATAAGCACCCCGACCATATTCATATTCATAAAGCGACTGTGCTTGCCTTTGAAAATTCAGACAACGCTTCCTTCCACCCGGAAGCTGGATCGCCTTTCAAGCCACAGGCCTTGTACTATCAGGTTTTTCCAAAAGGACTGTTAAAGGCGGCGGTCCGCTTGATGCCGCTTTTTGGGAAAGACCCGACAAAATTTGGGCGTAATGGCGACATCAACATCAAGGAACTTGCTGAAGTAACATTCCCCATCCACGTGCGCTTGAATGTTCAGCCTGTCTCAGAAGCAAAGCGTAAAGCCAGCGAGGCACATGCTTCCCAGGGCGGGATGCAGATGCGGCGAGGGCTGATGGGTTTTATTACCAGATTCCTTGGTGAGAAGGAAGATTACATGCAGGCATATCCGCCCGTGGGTGATTCGTTCAAGCGTAAGGTTGATCTTTTTGATATTTAAATTTTAGTGGAGCGCGGACTTCAGTCCGCATTCCAAAACCAGAACGGCTGGGAACTTTTCCAGCCGTTTTTTCGTTAATGGTCAGGGAATCTCTTTTTTTGGAAGCATGATAGAATCTTTTTAACCTCATTCAAGGGAAAAATATGACTGAATTAAACCCTGTCCTTCCAGTTCGCAGACTGAATTTCGCGAGAATTTTTCAGGTTTTGTTGCAACCTCGGCGTGCTTTTGCAGAGATCGCGGCGGAAGCCAATGCTTCTTGGCTCACTCCCATGTTGTCTTTAAGTCTCTCGGGACTGTTAAGTGTGATGGTACGTGGGTATCTAACTTCACGAGCTGCGCTGATGGGTGAAATTCCCCTGCCTCCGGATTGGCAGTATTGGACGCCTGATATGCAAAACAATTACATGCAGGCACAGCAATCCATGCAGGGGCCTGTTTTTGTCTACATTATTCCACTCGTTTCGGTATTGGTTGGACTGTGGTTGGTATGGTTGATTCTGAGCGGCATGTTGCATCTCGGTTCCACTTTGTTAGGCGGGCGCGGATCAATGCAAGGCGCGTTGAATGTGGTTGGCTGGGCATATCTGCCGTTTGCTGTGCGTGATATTTTGCGGGTAGTCTTCATGTTGATCGCAGGGCACGCCATTGTCAGCCCGGGACTATCCGGTTTTGCGTCAAACCCAGGCTTTGTTGCTGAGATCCTCTCACACGTCGATTTGTTTTTCCTTTGGAGTACGGTGTTGTTGATCATCGGTTTTGGCATTTCTGATGGTCTTTCGAAGGGCAAGTCGATCACTGGGGTGATCCTTATCTTGCTTGTTCTTTTGTTGATCCAGGCCGGTTTGGGGACCTTAATGTCAAACATCGGCGGATTGGCCAGCCAAAACCCGATCTTTTAGGATTTATGACTTCTCCATTAATTCGAATTAGAGCCTTGACGAAACATTATCAAATGGGCGGGACGATCGTCCGTGCCTTGGATGGTGTTGATTTGGATATCGCGGCACACACCTTCACGGTCGTGATGGGACCTTCTGGTTCGGGCAAAAGCAGTTTGCTGTATCTGCTTGGCGGATTGGATCGTTCCACTTCGGGCGAGATCTCTATCAATGAGGAGCGCCTTGACCAAATGGATGAAAATGCGCTGGCGCTTTTTCGCCGCCGCACGATGGGATTTATTTTCCAATCTTATAATTTGATCACCAGTATGAACGCGCTTGAGAATGTCGCTTTTCCAATGCAATTTACCGGCACACCGGTTGGAGAACGCAGTGAAAAATCACGCAGGCTATTGGAACAGGTGGGACTCTCTGACCGTAGTCATCACCGTCCGTCCGAGCTTTCGGGTGGACAACAGCAGCGGGTCGCGGTTGCGCGGGCGCTGGTCAACAATCCCAGTTTGATCCTCGCCGACGAGCCAACCGGTAACCTGGATACCACTAGCGGGGTTGCGGTTATGCAATTACTCTCCGACCTGCATCGCTCCGGGCGGACAGTGTTGGTTGTGACGCATGACCCGCGCATGACGCGTTTTGCAACCCATAAGATTTTTCTGCTGGATGGTCATGTCGTTAGTGAAGCCGAGTACCAATCCGCGACAATGGATACGGCGAATCTTTCATCCAATTAATCCATGGGAGAATAAATGAAGTTTCCAATTAAACATATTATTTCCGCATTTCTTACATTCACCCTGTTGGCGGGTTGGGTCACGCCGGCCTATGCTGCAGACGTTACTTCGATCACTCCTACTTCAGTAGTAAATGATGTTGATAGAACCATTACGGTGGCGGGAACTGGTTTTGATACTTCAGCTGTTGTGCTGATGGATGGGTCAGCTTTAATTACCTCATTTCTTAATGATCAGACAATTACAGCTACTGTGCCTTCTGGAACATCATCTGGGACATCATGTACAGTCAGTATGACCGGCGGTCCTCTTTAACTCCATTAAATTTGACAGTAACGGCCAGTTGTTGTTCCAACTGCAACTCCCACGGCAACTGGAACCCCTCTGCCATTCACCCGCCCGCAGCTGCGGGTTACGTTCTCCGGGGCGAGTAGTAAACAGCTCGTCTCTGATAAACCGTTCAAATTCACTGTGAATTTTCAGAACGCTGGCAACATGACAGCTTTCAACACGCAAGCAGTCTTTTCATCCGCCGACCTTGTGCCACTGGATACGGGCGGAGTCGCGGTAGTGGGGAATATCTCTGCAGGGGGTGGTGTTGAGATTGAACAGAGATTTACTTCGCAGGGTTCTCTATCTGGAAAGACTTTTGTCATTATTGATGTTATGGTCACTTACTACGATGATAAAGGCACTTCTTATTCTGATAAATTCACGCTCAACGTTCCAACAGGAGGCGGTGGGGGAGGAAGCGGCATTGTTTATCCGACGTCCACGCCCACTGGTGTGAATACTGCCCAATTGGTCATCACCAGTTATGCATCCACGGTTGATCCGCTGCAACCGGGTGATCAATTTGAATTGGGTCTGACAGTTCAAAATATGGGCAATACCACCGCCAAGCGCGTCACCATGATCATTGGTGGTGGCTCGTCAGGATCGGGTGGCGGGACACCACAGGCTGGCGGAGTGTCGGGCGGGAGCGGTGAGTTTACGAACTTTGCCCCTGTTGGCACCTCGAATATTCAATCGTTAGGCGA
Source organism: Candidatus Villigracilis saccharophilus (assembly GCA_016709305.1). Taxonomy (GTDB): domain Bacteria; phylum Chloroflexota; class Anaerolineae; order Anaerolineales; family Villigracilaceae; genus Villigracilis; species Villigracilis saccharophilus. The sequence goes on along the minus strand of JADJNA010000016.1, from coordinate 8,974 downwards.
CCTGTCGGCAGGCGGCGCATTACAAGTGACACAGAATTTGATCGTCAATGTATCAACCACGCCCGGCGCGTATCCGATGAAGGTCACTTTTTCTTATGTGAATAAGGACGGCGAAGTCATCAATGACGATCAGGTCATTACCTTGCTGGTGTATAGTTTACCGAATGTAGATGTAAGTTTCTATCGTCCGCCTGACCCATTTTTCACAGGGCAGCCGGGGGCGTTGCCGATACAGATCGTGAATCTTGGCAAACGCACCTCGGTTTTGGGAAGTATGAAGATTGTGGCAAGCGGCGGGACTCTCGAGCCTTCCTCGACCTTGGTTGGTTCGCTCGACCCGGGCGGATACTTCACTTTTGACACCACAGTGTTCCCGGATATCTCAGGTCCCATGCAATTGAACATCACCATTGACTATACAGATGACTTCAATCAATCACGTGTCGTTACCAAGACATTGGAGATTACCGTTGAGGAAACTTTTATTGACCCATCCCTTGACCCTTCACAAAGTGGCGGTGGCGGAGAAGTCATCATAGAAGAAGAAACTTTTTTCCAGAAAATATGGCGCTTCATTCTCGGGGTGCTTGGACTCGATTCTGCACCGCCGGATTCCGGCGGTGTGATAGCCGAGCCGGTTCCCGACCAACAGATGGTCCCGATCCCATCGGGCGGTGGTAAAGGATAGATTCGGAATCATTATGAAATTTCTGGATCTGCTCCGCCTTATCTTTGGCAATCTCAGTCGCCGAAAAGCGCGTGTAGCTTTGACTGCCATTGGCGTGGTCATCGGCACTGCGGCTGTTGTCATCCTTGTTTCACTGGCGATCGGTCTGCAGAAAAGCGCGACTGACTCACTGTATGGCATCGGCGACTTGACCCAGATCGACGTCATGCCTACATATGGGGGAGGCGGATTTGGCGGCGGTGGGGGTGGCCCGTTTATTTCGCAAGCGGTTGGTGAAGCAAGTCAGCTTGACCAGCCGGTACTTCTGACAAATTCAGCGCTCGAGCAGCTACGAGGCATACCTGGTGTAAAAGCAGTCATTCCGCGTGATTATTTAAACGCGGGTGTTATCGTTCGTTATCAGCGCTTGGAAGGCGGCATGAATATCATCGGTGTTGCGACCGATGACCTTTCAAACCTGGGGCTGGAGGCAAGTCAGGGAACGACGGCCCTGTCCAAAGGGTCGATCGTGATCGGTGTGATGACGCCTAATAATTTTTATGATCCGCGCCTGCGTCCCGGCCAGGAACCACCGCCCCCGCCGGATCTGATCGATCAGCAGATCCAAATGATCGTTCTCAAGTATGATCAAAATGGAAATGAAATCCGTAAGACCATTAGTTTACGGGTTGCCGGGATAATTAATGAAACAGGCGGCGAGCCGGATTATTCAGTGTATCTGCCGTTGGAATTGACAAAGTCATTAAATGAGTGGGCGAATGGTTACCGCATCAACTACAACAAAGACGGCTATAGTCAGGTGATCGTAAAGGTTGAAGATGCTAATCAGGCTCTTGATATTGCCGAGCAGATCACCGCGATGGGGTTTCAGGCGATTACTCCGCAATCTTTTCTGCAGGGCATCAATAGTTTTTTTGTGGTTTTGCAGGTTATTTTCGGCGGAGTGGGTGCGATCGCTTTATTGGTCGCTGCGATCGGGATCGCCAATACGATGGCGATGTCTATTTTGGAACGCACACGAGAGATTGGTTTAATGAAAGCGGTCGGCGCGACCAATCGGGATGTGCTGTCCATTTTTCTTGGAGAAGCCGCGGGGATCGGCTTTATTGGCGGGCTGGGCGGCATTGTGATCGGATGGCTGGCGGCGCAGGGTATGAATGTGCTCGCATTGGCTTATCTGGCGGGGCAGGCGAGCCAGCAGGGCGGCGCGCCGCCCAGTGTGGCAGTCTATACGCCGATCTGGCTGCCAATTTTCGCGCTGATCTTTTCTACATTGATCGGGATGCTTTCTGGTCTGTATCCAGCGTTACGCGCAGCGACGATGATTCCCGTCCAGGCATTGAAATATGAGTAACTTTACGTTATAAGTGGTACGATTGGGAAATCCAATCATTACTGTGACAGGAGAATCCAAATGCCAGAAAGACGGACCACCCCACGAAAAAAATTTGATTATTACATGCGTGTTGACGACGATGATGCTCAAAAACTCCTCGGTCACATGGTGCAGGTGAGTGCGATTGGTCTGCAATTGGAAACGACTGTGCCCCTGCCTCTTCAAAAAGATTATTACCTTCGCCTCGAACTGACGGCAGAACTGGCAGACCATCCCTTTATCATTTTTTTGGCACGCACAAAATGGTGCAAGATCGACGATATTCATCCAAATTTGTTTCATGTCGGTTTTCAGATCATGGAGATCACACCTGAAGATAATAGGGTCATTTTAAATATCATCAAGAAATATGGATCATAACTTTATAAGCTGCTTTTGATTAATTGAGGTGGAAGCGCGCCTCAATTTTTTTTACTTATATATGGCTGTTACGAAAATAGCTGCACCAAATATGGGGATTGACAAAATAGAACAATAGTTCTAAAATCAGACAATTGTTATCCATTTATTATCAAAAGGAGATGACTATGTCTAAAAGGAATGTTGTTCATGTTGAGATCCCGGCTGCGAATTTGGTGGGTGCGGGCAAATTTTATTCCGAGCTTTTCGGCTGGAAAATTCAACACATGCCTGAAATGAATTATACAATGTGGGAAGCCGAAGACCATACCGGCGGAGGTTTTCCTGAGGTATCGGCTGAGTATCCTGCGGGACAGGTGCTGGTCTATATTGACAGCGATGATATTGATGTGGATTTGAAGAACGTCGAGAAACTGGGCGGCAAGGTGCTTCGCCAGAAGACAGAGATTCCAGGAATGGGTTGGTTTGGAATTTTCAAAGACCCGACTGGAAATGTTTTGGCGTTATTTACGAGTATGAACCCAGCCTAATAAGTGAGGCAGTAATGAAAGGATCTGTCACGACCCGGGTGACTGCGCTGTCTGCACAAGTATCGTGTGTCGATAAGGCGAAGTATGAGGTTGTGAGGAATTCGATTCTGAAGAATCTTTATGCATATGGTCCGCTGACACACGAACAACTTGGTAGACTGGTTGAAACGCATCTGAAATTCAAACTAAACGATCTCGCCGCATGGTATTACATCATGGTTGAACAGGATCTGGAACAACATGGCGAAATTCGGATGTCAGACCCGGAGCGCCAGTTGATCGAGGTTAATCTGTAACGACTGTTGCAGGTCAGTATGCAACAATGGAAAAATTTACAACATTAATGTGACAGCCGTAAAATTGAGCAGTGATTTATTGGATTTTACGGCTGTCACCGATCAGGAAAAATATGGACAAATTACTTGCCTTGGATTTGAAGATGGTGGAAGAATTTGTTGGCAAAGCCCACAGTGATCTTGGGCGTGTTGTGCAATTGCTGGACCGTGAACAAGCCCTGATCAACGCCGCATGGGATTGGGGTGGAGGTGATTGGGAAACCGCACTAGGGGCTGCATCTCACATGGGCAGAAAAGATATTGCAAATTACTTGATCGAAAAAGGTGCGCGAATCGATCTCTTTGCGGCCGCCATGCTGGGAAAATTGGAAATTGTAAAGTCTGTGTTGATGGTTTATCCGCAGGCGAGGAATGTGCCTGGTCCGCATGGAATACCTTTGATCGCACACGCTGAAATTGGCGGCGATGATGCAAAGGTTGTTTTCGATTTCTTGAGATCATTCAAATAACCGAACCAGTTTGGAAGGAGTCAACGATGAGCGGAGTAAGAGTTCTTGTCGGCACACACAAAGGCGCATTTATTTTGACATCGGATGCAAAGCGCAAAAAATGGAATGTAAACGGGCCGCATTTTGCAGGCTGGGAGGTCTATCACATGCATGGATCGCCAGTTGACCCGAACCGTTTATACGCGTCGCAATCCTCTGGCTGGTTCGGGCAGATCATTCAGCGCTCCAATGATGGCGGCCAGACTTGGGAACCTGTGGGCAATAAATTTGCTTACGAAGGGGTACCCGGTACACATCTATGGTACGACGGCACACAGCATCCATGGGAATTCAAACGTGTTTGGCGGCTGGAACCATCGCTGACAGATCCTGATACTGTTTACGCCGGTGTGGAAGATGCGGCCCTGTTCCGCTCCACCGATGGCGGACAGAATTGGCAGGAACTTCCCGGTCTGCGCGAAGCAAAGGGACATCTTTGGCAGCCGGGCGCCGGTGGGATGTGCCTGCATACGATCATCCAGGACCCGAGTAATGCTCAACGAATATATGTCGCCATCTCTGCAGCTGGCGCGTTTCGCACGGACGATGGCGGTCAGACCTGGCTGCCGATCAACCAGGGACTTAATTCTGGTGAAATCCCTGATACCAGTGCCGAGGTCGGTCATTGTGTTCATAATCTCGCGATGCATCCATCGCGCCCAAATATATTATTCATGCAGAAACATTGGGATGTGATGCGCAGCGATAATTCAGGCGACTCGTGGAAGGAAGTCAGCGGTAACCTGCCAAGTGACTTTGGATTCCCGATCGCTGTCCATGCGCACGAACCCAATACCATCTATGTTGTCCCGATCAAAAGCGACTCGGAACACTTTCCGCCCGACGGCAAACTGCGCGTCTATCGCAGCCGCACCGGCGGGAATGAATGGGAAGCGCTGACAAACGGCCTGCCGCAAAGTGATTGCTATGTGAACATTCTGCGCAGCGCAATGGCAGTTGATACACTCGATTCTTGCGGAATCTATTTCGGCACCACTGGTGGGCAGGTGTACGCATCTTCTGATTCAGGCGACAGTTGGATGCCCATCGTCAGCAATCTGCCAGCTGTGTTATCGGTCGAAGTTCAGACGTTGCCATGATCCGGGTTGTGATCCCGTATCACTTGCGGACGCTGGCGCAGGTCATCAGCGAGGTAGAGATACATGTCGATGGACAGGCGACTCAAGGCGCGCTTCTTGATGCGCTTGAGTCGAAGTATCCCATGCTGCGTGGCACGATCCGCGATCAGGTCACGAAAGAGCGGCGCCCCTTCATTCGTTTCTTTGCCTGCGGTGAAGACTTGTCGCTTGAATCTCCAAATTCCCCGTTGCCTGATCCGATCGTGAAGGGTGTGGAGCCGTTTCGAATCGTGGGTGCCATGGCTGGAGGATAAACAGATGTATGCAATGACTGGAAAACTTATAGCTCAAAAGGGCAGGCGTAATGAACTGGTGCAAATCTTGAATCAAGCAGCAAGCCTTGTTGGTCATTTGCCGGCTTGTCGTTTGTATATCGTGAGTGAAGATGTTTCAAATGAAGACCAGGTGTGGGTTTTTGAAATGTGGGATGACAAGGCGGCGCATGATCTGTCCTTGAAGGATGAACGTGTCCGTGCACTCATTACTGAGGCGATGCCGTTAATGGGAGCAGCCCCAGATGGGGTTGAATTGCGTGTTGCAGGCGGGCATGGAATTGGGAATTAAAATTTCACGACTTTCTTGACGCATGTTTCCAGCGGTGGTATCCTTGCGCGAAATGTTTAGCCAATTCCTTGTTGATATTAATAATACCAATCGTACCACCCGCACTCATACGGTGCCGGGGCGTTGGTATTTATCAGGTGAACAGGAACAGGTTTTTCATCCAAGATAAGGAAACCAAACGCCCCGAACCTCGGGGCGTTTTTCTTAACACACCAAAAGGAGAAATCATCATGTCTATTTCGAATACTACGCCCGTTTTTGCAGTTGATGAGAAAAATCTTGTTCCTGTCAGCGATCATCTTAAGCAGATGATGGATATTCCGCCTTCACGCATGTTCCTGATCAATAAGTCGTTGAAGGTGTATGTGGAGAAGAATCCTGGCGCAAAGATTTTTGACGCATCTCAGGGCGATGGAGGCGCTTCTCTTCCTGGAACTCCCAGGGCGCTTTTGGAACGCGCGCTTCAACTTCAGCTGGAACATGGGACAGCTTACGATATGCCATTCGGCACTGAGGCATATCGTAAGGCCGTCATTGAGCAATACTGGAAGTTGGATGCCAGCTCAGGCTGGGGACCCGCGAATGTGCTCGGTACCGCAGGCGGGCGTGACGCGCTGATCAAAGCGTATCAAGCCATGATGGCTTTGGGGCATGGCCGCCAAGGCGATTTAATTATGGTCTCCCGCGTGCCGTGGATATCCTATAACTGGGGCCCTTACGGCGTCGGCGCGAATGTGCTTTGGGCGCCTGGTGATCCTGCTCAAGGCTGGGCTTATTCCGAGGAAGCGATTCGCGAGAGCGTGAAGTTCGCCGAATCCAAGGGAAGGAAGATCGCGGGTATTATCATCACCAATCCAGATAACCCGACTGGACTGACCATCGCAGTTGAGAAGCAGGTCTCACTTGCCAAAGCCGCCTTGGAAGCGGGCGTGGCGTTCGTGTTGTTCGACTGGATGTATCACTACGTCACCGATGAATCGCCAATGGATTTGAATTCCTTCCTGAAATTCTTCACACCCGAAGAACGCAAACGCCTGATGTTCCTCGATGGAATCACCAAATCACTGGGCGGGTCGAATATCCGCAACTGCCATTTGATCGCGGACGAGAGTGTGATCAAATTCATTGTGGCGCGTTCTTCGCACGGAGTCATTCCGCCATTCTATTCTTTGGCTGTGGCAATGGCCGCCTATGAAATGGGATTTTCCGAAGCGGCCAAAACCATTATCGAACCGACCAATGCCAGCCGCGTGGTCTTGAAGAAACTACTGGCAGAGAGTGGAATGCAGCACATCATCGGAAAGGGCTATTACGCCTTCATGAACGTTGGTGAATATGTTAAAGCTGGCGGACTGGCTGACAGCGAACCACTTGGTCAATTCCTCGCAGAAAATCACGGCATTGCGATTGTCCCTGGCGCGTTCTTCTCTCCCTTCGGTAATGACTGGATCCGCTTCTCGTATGCCACACCCGCTGAAAGAACGGAAGGTGCCTTCAAGAGGCTGGTGGAAGGTTTGAATTCGCTGAAATCGTAACCGCTAAGCACGCAGAGAACGTGAAGAAACCTGGCAACCTTCGCACTCTCCCTGGCCCCCCGCCAGGGCAGGTGTTGCGGTTTATTGTACTTATTTGTGTTGATTAAATTCCATCAATAATTACCTTTGGTAAAAAACTTATGCCTCATACCCCACAAAAATTTGCCGATAAATATCTTCTCGCTGTAGAGCAAGCCATCAAGGAAAAACCGCAAGGCGGACTCGATGGTTTTGAGCAGGAGTGGAATCTGCTCGATGAAGAACTGCGCCCGCTATTGACCGTTGGCGCGGGACCCAACCAACATTCGTTCGTGGATTATCTTCGCGCCGAATGCACTCCGCAATGGAATCAGCAGTTCAGCCAGCTCGAAGTCTTTCACTGGATGATCGAGTGGGCCACCCGCCCGTATTACTCTCCGCGCGGCGCGATGTACGAAGCGCGTCTTATGGAAGCAACGTTGATGAATGCCCTGCATCGTGCAGGTGTCAGCTTCGGCGAGCGCCTGCACTATTGGCATGGCAATCTGCTTTTTCTGACCGACATCGGGCACAAGTCCATACCGGGCAACTGGCCGATCGCCAAACGACGCTATCTCGAAAAATGCGTTGACCTGTACGGTGACATGCTTGCTACGACAGGCATTCACACAAACATGTCTCTGCCCGATCCACTCTTCGCCTGGGATTTCATGCACCTTTCTCCTAGCGAACGCGGCGACCAACATCTCGATGAATTCAAGTCCGAGTTCTATATCACAGCCACACGGCTGCTGCGCGCGTTCGCGTCTCTCTTTATCGCCACCAGTGCGTCGACGCCGATGCAGGCTCAGGTCAAGGATGGACGCGCGGCGGTCATCCTGACCGAATATGATTCCATCCGCAATTTAACTTTCCCCAATCCGCGCGAAATTGATCTGCCTGATCTGTATCGCTCGTATAAAGATTACCTGCAAATCTCATATGATCTCGTGCGGCGCGGAGTGCGCTTTGGTAACAACAACTGGACGCCGATCCGGGCGCGTAGTTTTGCTGACCCTGTCGAGAGAATTATTTCCACGACCAGTGACCAGCTTAATGCGTTGTATACGCGCGGATTGTACGCCGCAGGCGAATCGACTCCGCCCGAAGAGATGGCTCTGCAAGTCGAGAAGCAGAATCTCATGGCGCGCATCAATCTCCCGATGGGGCGCGTCGAGATCCGTGTGGATGAGGGCGGTCATAGTCTTGACCTGGATATTGCGAACCTGACCTTCAAGCATTTGCTGATGCTGAAAATTTATTCCGACCCGAAATTTGCGCGCGGATTCCGATATGACCGTGAGGACATCAACCGTGCCCGCGCGAATGAAGACCTTGCCGCAAAGCACGGCTTGCGTGCCGAGATCGAGAATCCGCTGACAGGCAAGCCTGTTAACTTGCGCGCCTTCCTCAAGTGGTCTCTTGGTGAGGTTAAACCGCTGGCTGAAGCTTTGAACATGTGGGACGAATTGCAGCCCTTGGTTGAAATGTCCGAGGGCGGGCGCAACACAGCGGAGAAGATCCGCGCGCGCTTAAAGATGGAACTCGGCGAAAACGAAGAAGTGCCGCTCACTGTTTTGAAGGAATTATTTTACGAACACGAAGCGCAGATCAAAGCGGATGTCGAACACATTTGCGCGGATTACACTTCGCTCGGCTCGGATGCGTCGAAGATCGCGGAGTACATTCAACGCAGCCGCGAGGTCGCGCGACAGACAACGAATGCCCCCGTACAATTCCAGGCGCGAACCCAAGCGGTCATTGAATTATCATACCAAGATAAGACTGCCGAGATCTTGGATCTATCCAAACAGTTGATCAGCATTCCATCTGTCACTGCCTGCCCTGATGAAAGACTGGATGAAGTACATCGCGCTGGTTCATTGATCAACGATTATCT
>JADJNA010000015.1 GCA_016709305.1 Candidatus Villigracilis saccharophilus | reverse complement strand
TGATACACTCACGCCCATTAATTCACATGTCATTGCGAGCCGCGCTTTTTGCTCTTCTCAAGCGAAGCAATCTCCACTAAGATGCGACCATGTGCAAGCATCAATACACAATTTGACCTTATTCGCCAATCCGCTACGGTCGCCATGGCCGACCCGCATCCCATACGCTTAAAGCCAAGGACGGAAAAATATCGTCAGCCTGCAAGTGGGTGATCTGATTTTGGGACTGTCACGCCATTGCCGATGCGGCTTTCAAAGCGATACCAAGCGGAGTCTCTCATTACGGTCCCTCATGCGGCTACCCCGACCTGCGAGCTGGCTGTCGCACAGGCACGCTGATCCGCGACGAAGGCATCACCACGACCCGCCTCCGAAATCCTCATTACGCACGGCGGCATTCACGCTTATTATCTCGCCATGCAATCCATTCTCAACCTGGGGTGATGATGTATTGATTCCCAGACCCTTCCATGGGCGACTCATTCCCACTATGGCCATCATGCTGCGGGAAGGTGATCCGCGTCCCTGCCCCGCCGAAAAGGAGCGTGGATTTATCCCTCATCTTCGACTCATGGCTGAAAGCGCTGACTCCCAAAACCCAAGGTCATTGTCCTGAACTATCCATCCAACCCGACGGGCGTACCCTACCCGCGGGTATCTGCAAAAAGCTGCAAGATTTTGCGAAAGAACACAGCCTGTGGATCGTCAGCGATGAAGTGTATGGAAGTTTTGTATTATGGGAAGAGCGCCCACATCGCCGGTGGCAATTGGGGCGCGAAAGAGCGCACGCTCATCGTGAACAGCCTTTCCAAATCGTATGCGATGACGGGTTGGCGTTGGGTTCCTCGCTGCGCCCGCAACACATTATTGAGAACGCCTTGAAGGCAGGACAGAACTCCATTACCTGGCTAGCTCCCTTCATTCGAAAGCCGCCGCCTTCGCGTTGACTGACCCCTGCCATGCAGGATGTCACTGCCGAGATGCGCGCTGGATATGCCCGCCGCCGTGAACTGGTGCTGCGTCTCTCGCATGAACTGGAATGTGAAAAAGTTAAAGTAATTCCTCCGCAAGGTGCTTTCTATTTCTTCCTCGATCTGCGTGCTTTGAAGATGTCATCAGTGGAAATGTGTGAAAAGATCCTGATGAAGTCGGTGTGGGACTCGTCCCTGGTTCCGCTTTTGGTGAAGAAGGAAGGCTTCATCCGCATGACGATCGCCGCGTCAGATGAAGATGTCGAAGCGGGTTTCGGAAGATCGTGGAGTGGGCGGAACGACAATAGTCAAAAGTATTCCGAACCTTGATCCTTCGATTTTGACAAGATTTTGAGGAGTAATCATGAAAGTATATCATTCCAGGGAAACCCGAGCATATTCTGAGCAGGCAGTATTCAATTATTTTGGAAAAGTGGAAACTGTTCCATGTGAATTTTCGATGCGATGTTCGACGCGGTTGTGTCGGGTAAAAGTGATGCGGCGCTGGCTCCCATTGAAAATTCTCTGGCGGGCAGTATTCATCAAAATTATGATCTGCTCTGCGGCATGACCTGCATATTGTGGGGGAGTACTTCCTGCGTGTGCAGGCATTGCCTCATCACCAATCCGGTGTGAAGATGGAAGATATTAAGAAGGCCATCAGCCATCCGCAGGCGTTGGGTCAGTGCGCTGCGTATTTGCGTCATGTGGGATCAAGGCAGAGCAGGTACGATACGGCGGGCAGTGTGAAGATGCTCAAGAGTCAGGTGCGCGGGATGTGGCGGCTATTGCGTCGAAGAGGGCGGCAGAATTGTACGGAATGCAAATTTTCAGGAGGGTATCGAAGATAACGCGGAAAACTATACGCGCTTTCTCGCTGTCGGACGAGAATCAATTGTTCCGACGGATGATGCGAAGACTTCCATCGTATTCACATTGAAAAACGTCCCCGGTTCATTGTTCAAGGCAATGTCCGTTTTTGCTTTGCGTGATATTGATCTGGCGAAAATTGAATCGCGTCCGTTGCAGGGAAGTCCGTGGGAATATCTTTTTTATATTGATCTGATCGGCTCCGTGCAGGATGAAACCGTGCAGCGTGCGCTCGATCATTTGGGTGAGTATGCGGTGATGCTGCGCGTGCTGGGATCGTATCCACGTTTTAAGCGATAGTTCATAACCGAAGGGGGTGTTCTAAATTCGATAATTCAGACCATTTTCATCTTGACAAATAAGAATATCTGTTCTAAAATCGCTTCTATAAGTAACTGAATAGTTACGCATAGGTGAGTATGAGAAGAGATGTTTTTCAAGCAATTGCAGACCCAAACCGCAGAGCCATTTTGGGTCTGCTGGCTCAACAAAGGCTGACCCTTAACGGTGTCGCCGAGAATTTTCGCATCAGCCGTCCGGCGGTGTCCCGGCATATCAAGATATTGAAAGAGTGTGGGTTGGTGGTCGTTATTCCACAGGGACGCGAGCGGTATGTGGAAGCGCGGTTTGATAAATTGAGTGAAGTGAACGATTGGCTGGAGCAGTACCGCCAGTTATGGGAAGGACGATTTGGTAGATTGGATGACGTTTTAGAAAAGATGAAAAAGGAGAAATAACATGCCCTCGAAAAATAAAGTAACAGTAACTGCCGAGCCCGGCAAGCAGGAGTTTTTTATCACACACGCGAATTTGATGCTCCGCGATTTGGTTTTCAAAGCGCACATCGACCCGAAGTTATACGTGCAGTGGCTGGGTCCGCATGGATATGAAATGATCCTCGAGACTTTGAGCCTGTCAGTGGCGGAAAATATCGTTATGTCCCACAAAGATAAAGAAGGAAATGAATATGGCTTTCATGGCATTTTATCCATGCCATGTCTCCTGAAAACATGATCCAGACCTTTGAGTTCGAAGGATACCCGGGACACGTTTCTTTGGATTGCATGGTTCTTGAAGAGTTGCCGGCCAACAGGACAAAGGCTACGATTCATTCGGTCTTTCAGTCTATAGCTGACCGCGATGGTATGATCCAAATGGAATGGAAAGAGGCGTGCGAGAAGGTTACGAGCGCCTTGATGATTTATTGGTAAAGATATAGTCTGAGCTAAAAAGGGAGAAACCATGCGAAAACTGATCGTACATCAATTCATTTCTTTAGACGGCGTCATTCAAGCCCCGGCGGCGTGGTTGAAGATACCGATGGCGGCTTCTCTCACGGCGGCTGGACCATTCCCTTTTGGCACGACGACATCGGCATGCGCTTCTTTGCAAGCCATGGAAACCGCCGATACTCTTTTGCTCGGGCGCAAACCTGGAAGACTCACGGCGACGCCTTTGAACCCATGCCGCCCGAAGAGAATCCTTTGGCAATGTTAAAAATATGTCGTTTCCAATAGTTGAAATCTTCGCGGCATGGAGCAATTCCACCATCATCAGCGGCAACGTGGTCGAAGAAGTTCGCAAACTCAAGAACCAACCCGCAAAAACATTCTTTCGGATGGCAGCAGTGTTAATGCACCCTCATCGAAAACGATCTTGTGGATGAATTCTTTTTGCATGTTTACCCGCTTGTGCTGGGCGGCAAGAAATTATTTCCGGATGGAAAATACCTGCGCCTGAAGTTGATCGAATCCGCGCCTCTGCCTACGGGCGTGGTGTATCAGCATTACGAGCTTGTTCGCTCGGAGAATAATGTATAACCCACGGATATATCTTCTTTGAAATACAAGCTGACGATGTGAAGCGAGCCGTTAGTTTTTTATAGAAAGGTCTTTGATTGGAAGTTCAACCTTCAGCCCAATCTTCCCATCGAATATTGGGATATTGAAACGGGCGGGTCTCGCGGCGGCTTGTTACAACGTCCTGCGAAAACTCCGCCGCCCGAGCATGGGACGAATGCCTTCGTCTGCTCGTTGGAAGTTGGAAAACTTTGATGAGATCGCCGAGAAGATCATGAAGAGCGGCGGACAGGTTGCTCTGGAAAATTCCCTGTCCCTGGCAGATGCTGGCAGGGATACTTCATCGACACCGAAGGCAACACCTTTGGCATCTTTGAAGTGGACGAAAAGGCAGGCGTGTAATGGCAAAGACCAATTTTCAATCAATCGATGAATACATCGCCGCCTGCCCGGAACAATCACAAAGTTAATGCAAAAAATCCGCGAGCTGATTAAGACGCTTGCTCCAGAAGCAAAGAAAGATCAGTTACCAGATTGCGTGTCTTGAACTCAATGGCAAAAACCTGGTCCATTTCGCAGGCTGGAAACAGCATGTGTCCATGTATCCAACTCCAACTGGAACTGAAGCATTCAACAAAGCAATCGCAAAATATGCGGCGGAAAGGCACCACGAAATTCCCGCTGGATGAGCCGTTGCCGCTGAAACTGATTGTCAGATTTGTAAAGTTTCGTATCGCAGATAATTTGAAGAATGAAAAATAAAAGCGGTCAAAAGAAAATAAAATGAAAAAATCGTTGCGGTTTCATATTACATTTGATGGCGTCATGTCAGGGCCAGCAGGCGACGAAGACAATATGATAAGTTGGGACATGTCAGGTGTGGTTGATTCAACGCCTGATTTCCAAGATTCCTTTCAGGAGTTTGACACGATTTTGCTGGGACGCATCACTTATGAAGGGCTTTCACAATTTTGGCCCACACAATCTGGTGATTTTGCTGACCTTATGAATCACACTTCAAAAATTGTTTTTTCAAAAACGCTCTCGAAAGCTGGCTGGGGCGTATTTGAAAATATATCGCTTATCAACAAAAACGTAGAGGAGGAAGTCAAAAAGATAAAAGGACAAACTGGCAAAGATATGATCATCTTTGCCAGTTCAAAACTGGTACAGAGTTTCACCAATGCTGGACTCATTGACGAATACCGCATTGTGGTGCATCCAGTTCTTTTGGGAAGCGGTAAGCGGCTATTCGATGGCATTACAGCCCGTAAAGACCTCCAAGCTTGAAAGTACAAAGACATACCAAATGGCGCAGTGTTATTGCGTTATGTTACATATCAAAAGGAGAATTAACATGAGCAAAATCACCCCGTTTTTGTGGTTCGATACGCAAGCCGAAGAGGCGATGAATTTTACATCTCTCTGTTCAAGAACTCAAAAGTCAACAACATCTCACGCGTACCTGACGGCAAAGTCTTCACGGTGGCATTTGAACTGGATGGGCAGGAATTGCTGGGTTGAATTCGGTCCAATGTTTAAATTCAACGAAGCCGTTTCAATGTATGTGAATTGTGAAAGCCAGGCCGAAGTGGATTATTTTTGGGAGGCGTTTATGATGAATGGCGGAGAAGGAGCCTAGTTGTGGTTGGTTGAAGGATAAATGGGGCTTGTCTTGGAAATTATTCCGAAACAATTAGGTGAGTTATTGGGTGACCCTGATGCTGAAAAATCTAAACGGGTGATGGATGCGATGTTGAAGATGGAAAAGATTATTGTTGCAGACTTGAAAAAGGCGTACGACGGCGAGTGATGCGATCCCTACGGGTCTTTTTGAACTTTCTTGCGTTCATCATCCCAAAGTTTTGCAAATCGTTCAAAGGCATCCGCAACGATTTCCAGTTCGCTCTAGAGTAACGAGATTAATTCGTCTTGTGCCTTTCGCGCTGACTCAAACCATGATGCGGCTTTTTCTGCACTCGATGGCGCAGGTGCGATCAGAGTCCCGCGGCGGTCATTGGGGTTGGGTCGGCGTTCAATTAAGCCAGCCTTTTCGAGCCGATCCAGCATGGCGGTCGTTGCGCCAGAGGTGAGACCCGTAGACTTGGAAAGTTCAGAAGGCGATGCGACACCTTTGAAGAAGAGGAGTCGAAGACATTCCATGTCGGTCACGTTGAGTCCGGCCCATTCACTCATGGCGTTTCGGAACTGCGTCAGATTAACGCCATAATCCCTGACTGCCATGAGGGCTCGTTTTTCAGATCTGGCTTCGTTGGTTTGGTCATAGAAATTTGCCCTTGACATTGTCTTTATCTTGAAGTATCTTTATTGTAAAGATAAATTCGCTTTATGCAAAGGTGTCAAAACGACCAAAAGTCATATAAGGAGATTTCTATGAGCCCAAAGACAGATACGAAAAAGACCACCAAGACATCTGGTGAAGGATTTACAGCCGACGAAAAAGCCGCGATGAAGGCTCGTGCTCCAAGAGTTGAAGGCAGAAGCACGCGCGGGCAAGGACAGGGCAGAAGGTGAAAAGCCATCCTGCGGCAATCAGTGCAATGAAAGACCCAACAGATCGTTCCATGGGGAAGCGGATCTCGCGAGATCGTTACTGCTGCTGCGCCAGAGCTCATGCCGAAGACCCTGGTATGGCATGCCCGCCTATGCCGACGCGGGTGGCAAGGTCATCTGCTTTTTCAGGCTGCAAGTAAGTTCGGTGTGAGGTATGCAACCTTCGGCTTTCAACCCGATGCGAAACTGGATGAAGGCAATATGTGGGCCGCCGCCTTCGCGTTGATAAAATTGACCTCTGCCGAAGAGGCAAAGATCATCGCGCTCGTGAAAAAATCGGTGAGTTGAGTTTGAAAACAAGTGCGAATCCTCTAGGTTCTTAAAATCGTTCTGGAGAGACATCGTAAACGAACCCCACAGCTAAAGCAGGGGGTTTTGTCCCTGAACCCGAAGGTTCGAGACCATTGGCAGGTTTACTTCTGCCCTGACTGCGATATTCACAGCCGCTACTCTGTCCGCATTGCCGGAGAAGTTACAAGCGGTACAAAGGAAAACAGATTGAGATTTACGATTGGCTTTATCAACACAACCACATTCGGGGCAGGTGCGCCGCTCTCTGCCTGCGTCCTTTTACCGGAGCCTCACGGATACCGCCCAATTCTTCAAGGGCAATCGCTCGATGAGTGTCATACGCAATCTGTACGAGAATTTTGCTAATTCTATGGTTGGTTGTTTTGAAACCGGGATTGAACGCCAGATATTTTCTTGAGTTTTCGTGTGGCGGATCTGGTCTGTTTCTTTTGCAAATTGCTTCTGCGATGTCCAAACTTTCGGCGGTTATCTTCGATCGCCGCGCCGCTGAACCCGCCACCGTCCGAAGTTGCGGCGATCTGGACAAGACCCAGATCCACCCCCAACACCCCTTCCACGTCAATTGGCTTGGGTGTCTCCACCTCGCAGACAACCATCAGGTAAAACTTACCTTTGACCAGACACAAGTCGCTTTCCCCATGCTGGCCTTTGAGCAATTCAAGCTGGCGTTTTCCGCAGGCAAAGGACATCTTGTGTCTGCCCTCTACTGTCCAGAGGCTCAACTCCATCCTGTCCAGTTTGCAGGTCAGGATGCGGTCATCAAAAGCGATCGCGCCATGCGGCTTGAAAGTACGTTTGACCTTTCTATCCAGCTTATAAGCATCTGCAACTTTCGAGATGCAACGCACAACCACCTGTGCGGTCAAGCCAAACATTTCCTTGACATCGTAATACGTAAGTTTGTGGATTGGAAATTGTTTGAATGTCTGACTCTCCCACGCCTGATCGCTGATGTAATTGCACGCGGCGTTTGCAACCTCAAGAGTTTTACGAAGGGCTTGCGCTTGTTCAGGCGTAGGCAGGAGTTTTATTTGAGCGATCAATTTCATGGCGTGATTATACCGCAGCTTCAATCTATTGAAACTGCTCTAGCGAAAGCACATCGCCAGCGGCTATCCCTCTCCACTGCTAAAGCAGGGAGTTTCTTGCCGAGGTCTCGATGAAATTTTTGCTTACCTCAGCTGGTATCAAGAATGCAAGTATCCAGACAGCGTTGGTCGATCTGTTGGGCAAACCGATTGCCGAGTCCAGCGCCCTTTGCATTCCCACCGCCATCTATCCTTTCTCCGTCGGACCTTCAATGGCCTACCGTTTCATCAGCGGATTAGGTCCCAGCCCCCTGACCGAATTGGGTTGGAAATCGTTGGGCGTGCTAGAGCTCACGGCCCTACCCAGCATCAAGAGAGAGAATTGGGTCACTCCTGTCGAGGAGGCTGATGCCCTGTTGGTGTTTGGCGGCGATGTCCTGTATCTGTGCCGCTGGATGCGGGAGTCCGGACTGGCAGACCTCCTGCCGTCGCTGCGTAAGACGGTTTACGTGGGGTGAGCGCTGGCGGCATGGTGACGGCACCTATTTTTGGAGAGACGTACGATGACCCCAATGCGCCCTTTGTCATCGAGCAGGGGTTGGGCCTGGTTGACTTTGCGTTGCTTCCGCATCTGGATCACGAGAACCACCCCGAAAGTTCCACGGCCAAAGTAGAAAGAATGGCTGCCAAGGTACCAGTGCCAACCTACGGGATTGACGATCAGACCGCCATCAAAGTGGTGGATGGCGTTGCCGAAGTTATTTCTGAGGGACATTGGAAACGGTTTGTGCCCCAATAGAGCAGTGAGTTGAGAATCCATGGCTGTAGCAAAGTCGATTGACAAGAAGTAAAAAATAAGATCCTTCTCGGTAAAATTGCGAGTGACAAAACCAGCAAATAACGAGGAGGATCTAAAATGGAGTATAGCACGATTGGCAAGGAGCAAGAAATTAGCGCAGAAGGGGTGGTCTATGATAAAGGGAGCGTATATGGTCGGTTACAAACCCTGACAGATAAGAGGAAAGCGAGAGGAAAAAGGTATAGCCTGACAACGTTATTGATGATTGTGTTGTTGGCGAAATTGAGTGGAGCGGATTCACCCACCGCCATTGCGGAATGGGGGATTCACCATCAGGATGAAGTAGAGGCATTGCTACTGATCCAACCAAAACGCATGCCAGAACGAAGCACCTATCGGCGGCTCTTGGCATATAAAGTGTATGAAACGGAAATAGAACGAATGGTGGGGGAATACAATCAAAGTGGCGAACGTGGCGACATTTGTGCCTTGGATGGCAAAGCCTTATTGGGCATGTTGAAGCGCGAAGATGGCACCTCGGAATATGCCCTGAGTGTATATGATGTGCAGGCCGGGAAAACTATAGCGCAAGTGGAAGTTGGGAGTAAAGAAAACGAGATCACCAAGGCACCTCAAGCTATAAAATTGGCGAAAATTGCTGGGAAAGTAGTTACAGGGGACGCTTTACACACCCAAAAACGCCTGGCGCAAACTATCTTGGATGAAAAAGGCGACTATGTTTTTCCCGTGAAAGAAAACCAATCCAATCTGTACAAAAACATCCAATCCCTCTTTGCACCTGAATATCCCAAGCACGGGTTTGGAAAAATCCAAGCAGATTTCCATCAAGCACAAAAAGTTAATAAGGGTCATGGACGCATTGAAAAACGAACTTTGACAACTAGCGAAATGCTTAATACCTATGCGGCTTGGCCCGGGTTAGCTCAAGTCTATCGGCTCGAACGTGAATTCCAGTGGTGGCGAAAAGGAGTTTGTTATAAAACCTCCTGTGAAGTCGAATTTGGAATTACTAGCTTATCACGCAAAAAAGCTGCGCCGATGAAACTCTTGGAAATTCGCCGCGCTCATTGGGGAATTGAGACAGGCTCCCACTATCGGCGTGATGTTACCCTAAAAGAAGATGCAACCCGATTCATAATCGGCAACGGCGCAAGAGTGATGTCAAATATCAACAATCTTATCTTGGCATTGATCCGTCAGTCTGGCTTTCTAAATGCAGCACAAGCAAGACGTTTTTTTGCCGCGCATCTTTCCCAGGCTTTTGCCCTCCTGGTTACCCCTTTTTCCTGACTTTGCTACAGCCATGGTTGAGAATCGTTTTTGCCTTGACTGTTTAGGAATAAACGTTCTAAAATATTTGGACATTTTCTCTGGGTGGGTGAAAGCTCTTGCTTTGCCCACCCAATGCGTTAACCATTCGGCAGAGATTTCAGAGGAGAGACCATGCCCCAGGAATATATTGAGATTCGCGGCGCACGCGAAAATAACTTGAAGAATGTGTCTTTGCGAATCCCCAAACGAAAAATTACCATCTTTACCGGCGTATCCGGCTCGGGCAAATCTTCGATTGTGTTCGATACGATTGCCACTGAGTCACAGCGCCTGCTAAATCCAAATCTTTGAATGAAGGCGCGATTCTGTTTCCAGAATACAATGTGGATAGTTGGGGCTGGAGCAATTTGATCAATACAGGTTTATTCGACCCTGATAAGAAAATTTCCAAAGCACACCCAGAAGGAATTGCACGATCTTTTATATAGCGAGCCGATCAAAGTCAAGACCAAGATGGGGGCAAAAGATTTCAACCTGACCTATGAAGGCATTATCAACCGCTTTACCAACAAGTACATCAAACAGGATCTAAAAACCAAGTCTGAGCGCACTCAAAAATCGATTGAGCCATTTATGACAATGGGTCCCCGTTCCGAATGCAAACGGCGCGCGATTGAACAAGACCATCCTGAAAATGCAAGATCAATGGCTACAACATCGCCGACCTGACGAGCATGGAAATCCCTGAATTGATCGAAGCCGTGAAAACGATCAAAACACCCGCCGCCGAGCCAATCGTCAAAGCGCTTCTCGAACGGTTACAGAATATCGTGGACATTGGCTTGGAATATCTCAGCCTCGACCGTGAGACGGATACATTATCAGGCGGAGAGTCACAGCGCGTAAAAATTGTGAAACACCTCGGCAGCAGCCTGAGCGATGTCATCTATATCTTCGATGAGCCGAGCGTGGGACTGCATCCACGGGATGTGCATCGCATGAATGAGTTACTGCAGAAACTGCGTGACAAGGGTAACACGGTCATCGTCGTGGAGCATGATCCTGACGTGATCAAAGCCGCAGACCACGTCGTGGATGTCGGTCCGCTCGCGGTCCGCATGGAGGCGAGCTCGTCTTCGAAGGCAGTTATGCGAATTTGCTCAAGGCGAACACGATCACGGGCAAACACATGCAGCAATCCGTGCCGATCAAGGAAGAGTTCCGCACGCCGACTGGTAAACTGCCGATCAAGAATGCGAAAGTCAACAATCTGCAAAACGTCAGTGT
>JADJNA010000014.1 GCA_016709305.1 Candidatus Villigracilis saccharophilus | reverse complement strand
CGCGTACCGCGATCATTTCAGAGACGAAGGCAATTCCCACGCCGCGTTCGACTGCCATTTCAATAGCTTCCGGGTTTCCGAGTTCCATTGTTACATTCAGCATATCGGGGGTGATGTCGTAACTCTTGAGTCCGTGCATAACCGTTTCACAAGTCCCGGACATTTCTTCGCGCATAATGATTGGCTGGCCGATCAGATCATCCGGCGTGGCTTGACCGTATTTCGCCCAAGGGTGGTCTGCCGGCACGATCAGGTAAATGTGATCGTCAAATAAAGGCAGACATTCCAGGTCGCGGTGGTCAAAGCTCTTGCTTGACACTCCAATGGGGATGCTTTGATTTAACAGGCGCTCGTAGACGCCTTCGCGGCCCATGATCTTTACGCGCGGGTGAACGGCAGGATATTCACGCTGGAAGTCGGATAATAGGACAGGCATGATGTATTTTCCCGCGGAGGTGGAACACCCGATCAGCAATTCTCCGCCAATCTGATGATTGATCTCTTGAAAGCCGTCCTCCATTAATCTTGCGGCGCGCAGGACATCGCGTGCCATTGGCAGGATGGTCTGTCCGGCTTCACTCAATTCCACTGTGCGCCCGCGGCGGGTGAAGAGTTGAACGCCGTAGGCGCGTTCCATGGATTGGATGTTCTGGCTGACGGCAGATTGAGAAAGATTTAATCGTTCTGCTGTTCTGCTGAAATTTTTTTCTTCTGCCGCAATGAGAAATACACGCAGGGTGGATAGCTCGATCAATGGTCTCTCCTGAAATAAGCATGGCTTATGAATGTCGTCCATAAGCATACGCCTTTCTTGAGGCAGTGAATAGTGATTATTGTCAATGAATTTATATGATGGTAAATGAAAAGAAAAAACTGCCCGTGAGAAAGGTCGCGGGCAGTTTGGTTTATTTACGTACGATCAGGCTTATTTCACGACTACGGGTAATTCCGCTGCAACCCAGGCATTCATTCCGCCGGCAAGGTTGCGGACGTTGGTGTATCCGCCTGTCATGCGCAGATACATCATGACCAATGCGCCGCGGTGGCCGGACTGGCACAACACAACGATCGGGGCGGCTTTGTCAGTGGGCAATTGGGCGAGGTTGGCAGGCACATCGTTGATGGCGATATTGAGCGCGCCATCAATGTATCCAGCGCCAAATTCATCGGCTGTGCGTACATCGAAGATGAATGGGACGGGGGTGCCTGTCAATTCAACATTGAGGTCGGCGGCTTTGACTGTGTAAAAGCCTTCGGGCAATTCGGCCAGGAAGGTGGTGAGATTCGCCAAACGGGTCGCATCTACTTCGGGGGCGGTACCAGCCACCGGGGCGGCGGGAAGCGTGCCCGTCTCAACTGCGAGTTCGGCTTTCTTCCATCCGCCAAGTCCACCGGCAAGATTCCTGACATCGGTATAGCCAAGGAATTGCAGGGCTGCCATGAGCATTGCGCCGCGGGCGCCGGATGCGCAGTAGATGACAATGGGCTGATCTTGCGCGGGGAGTTTATCAAGGTTGGCGAGGACTTCACGCACCGGGATATTGACTGCGCCGGCGATGTAACCATCCTTTTCCAGTTCGGCAACCTCACGCACATCGAGCAGGAAGGGAGCCTTTTCAGTCAGGGCTGTGTTGAGGTCTGCGGCTTTGATGGTGTAGTAGCCTTCGGGGATGTTGGTTAGATATTCATTCCAAACGGCTGTCCAGTTGACCCAGCCGACGACGGGCATATTGGCTGTTTTCCAGGCGCCGAGTCCGCCCGCGAGGTTGACAACATCAGTGTAGCCCATGAGGCGAAGTGCCATCATGATGATCGAGCCGCGGTGACCAGAGGCGCACAAGACGACAATACGTGCATCCTTGTCCGCGGGGATCTGGTCGAGGCTGGCGAAGAAGTCGTTGAAGGGCAGGTTGACTGCGCCGTCAATGTAGCCGTCTTTGGCGAATTCTTCAGCGGAGCGCACATCAATGATCGTGGGCAGGGTTGCGCCGGTCAGTTCTTCAGCGAGCTTGTCCGATTTGACCGAGTAAAAGTCATCGGGCATGGCGGTGAAGAAGCCGTTGAGCATTTCGAAGAGAGCCTGGTCAGCGACGATCGGGGTGCTGAGGGCTGCGGGGGCTGCGGGCATTGAGCCGGTTACGACGGACAGATTGGCTTTCTTCCAACCGCCGAGTCCGCCGCCCAGGTTGCGGACGTTGGTGTAGCCGAGCATTTTTAGCGCTGACAGCATCATGCCGCCGCGATGACCGGAGCCGCAGTAGATGACGATCGCTTCATCAAGTCCGGGCAATTTGTCGAGATTGTTGAGGACATCGCGCACCGGGATGTTGACTGCGCCTTCGATATATCCGTCCTTTTCGACTTCGGCGGCTTCGCGCACATCCAGCAGGAAGGGGGCTTTGTCAGCCAGTTCTTCATTCAGTGCAGAGGGCTTGATCGTGCCGTAGCCTTTGTCGGCGGGCAGTTCAGCGACGAGCGCGGTGAAAAGCGCCTGTGCATCGGGACCAACTTCCACGATGGGGGCTTCAGTCACAACGACTGGAGCTTCTGTGACAACCACGGTGGGTTCAGCGGCGGGCGCGCACGCGCTTAGGATCATGCTGAAAACGATGATCAATCCAAACAATACTTGCACTTTCTTAGACATGTTTCTTCTCCTTAATGATTTTTATTTCTATCAAGTTACTTCTGTAACTTGTGGCAACCGATACAATTTTCTTCGTTGTATTCCAGATGATTTTCAGGGCTGATGGGGGCGTTTGCCATCCCGGTAGTGTGACAGGATGTGCAGGCTGTTTTCGAGTGGGCAGCGGGCAGGGCGGGGGCATTGAGTATTTGTTCAAGGCTGACCATTGGCGGCAGTGTTTCGATGATC
This sequence comes from Candidatus Villigracilis saccharophilus, assembly GCA_016709305.1. Classification (GTDB taxonomy): domain Bacteria; phylum Chloroflexota; class Anaerolineae; order Anaerolineales; family Villigracilaceae; genus Villigracilis; species Villigracilis saccharophilus. The sequence goes on along the minus strand of JADJNA010000014.1, from coordinate 33,434 downwards.
ACAGAGAGATTGGCTTCCAATTCTTCTGGTTTCACTTTGTCTGCTGTCAGGAATATGCTCGCGTCTCCGCTGTGGCAGGCTTCGCAGGATGCGTTTTGCGGCGTGTTCTTTTGGATATTGTGCGGTGTGGCATAGTTCCAGGTGGGTAGCGCATTGAAATTGGGAAGAAGATCTTCACCATAAAACTCATAAGCATTTTCTGTAACTGGAATGTGGCGCACCGGAACATAGGCATAGGGACGTTCTTCAGATCGAATTGGATTTCGTCCGATCAGGAATGTCTGGTAGGTGGCTTCGGTCTCAAAGAACGGATTTCCACTGGTCTCGCTGACCGCCACATGGCAGCCATCACAACTTGTGTATGTGACAGAGTGGCATACCTGGCACGAGAGTGTGTCGCCATGAACCTGGTGCATCGGATTTTCATCTCCGCCGGGAATGGCCTCTACATGGCAGTCCGTGCATTTTGGCGATTCCATGCCGGCCAGGCGATTCACTTCAGCGGTTTCAGCATCAGTGGATGTACCATGCAAGTCAGCGCCTTCATGACATTTTAACACAGTTCATGCGTGCTTCGCGGAAGTGCACATCCCCGGCAATTCCTTCATTTTTTCCGAGGAACTCATTTCCCACGCGGCTTCCATGACAGGCGGTGCAGGATCGGGTCATGGGCGGGGTCTTTTCAAACACGTGCCCGGTGAACAACCCGCCGCCGACGTTCTTTGGCTGGCTGACATGACATTCACCACAGGTGGTGTGGCAGGTGGCGCAATGGTTGCCAAACATTTCTTCAAGAGCCGGGTGATTTTCAGGTACATTACCGGCGCGTGAATCAATCGCTGTCCAATACCCCTGCTGGGTCGAGTGAAGCGCGAACGGGTATGTTTCGGTCTGGTCTGAATGGCAATCGCCGCAGTATTTTTCAGGTTCAGAACTTGGGCTGGCGATCAGACCTTCGTGGGCAATTTCTTTATCCGGTGATTGGACGCCGTTATGGCAATCCACACAGGCGATCTGCCCGTGGTCGGTGGGCATGAACTTTTCACTATCAACGAGCACTTTCTCCCATGGCTCCAACGGAGCCACATCGCCTCCTCAGCCAACCCCTTTAGACTCTGCCTCTGCAACAACAACAGGCTTGGCTGTGTCTATCAGGCGTTGTTTCTCGGTATGACAGTTCAGGCACTCGTTAGCGACAGGCGCCGCAGTGGCTGTCGCTTCGGCTGTTGGGCTTTCAGTTACAGCAGCTGTCGGTGTGGGGGATTGTGTTGTGCATGAGGAAAGCACAACCAGGACAAATGTTAGGAAAGCGATATTTTTTAGTTTTGACACGATTACCTCTTAATTGTGTAATAATTCACAAATTATATTCTAATGTCTTATACAAACAAGTGACTTATATAACCTTTGCTTATTAGCTTTGCTTATCAGGAAGTATTACTTGTAGGAATGAGGAATTTCCCCCCATCTCGGCGCATCACGCCTGACCTCTAAACTGCTGTCGTTTTCAGTCCCGCAGAATTAAAACAAAAACCGCATGAATTCATGCGGTTGAAATAACCCTTCCAATCCAAGCGAAATAGCTTTATTTGCTAATATCGTTCACGTAATCCACTGCGCCGCCGCAAGCCCCGCTGATAAACGGCGAAGTATTTTCCCATGTCAAAATGGTATTGCCTTCACCCAGAGAACGGGTAATGACTTCTGCCAGGCATCCTCCACCCGCGTTGTAGTTGACGAGCGAGAATTTCCATAGGTCCTCATAAGAAGCGACTTCACCCGGCGATTTGCCGGTGTAATTTGTTACGACCTGTCCAGCCTGTCTGCAATTTGCGATCATTGAATGGGCAAAGACACCCACAGAATAATCCGCGTGTTCCAGGTCAATGCCGAGCGGGCAATCTTTACAGGTCGCGTTGACGCTTCCCACCAAAGCGGTACGGAGCTGTTCCTGTTCCTCTGTGGATATGTGCATATATCCTTTGCCGCAGGTTTCGCCCGGCAGGATGAAGGTACAGAACTGATAATAAAAGAATGGATTCCAGAACAGGGTGGTATCTGCGCCGTTCTCTGTTAATTGACCAAGTCCCACGTCTCCGATTCCCGAGACACTGCCCGGCCAGAACTGGCTTTCACGTGCGAATAGATTTTTCAGCAAATGCGCAGGCACGCCTGTTTCCTTGGCCGTGCTCATGATCAATCCATCAAAACGATTCTGCCAATTAAAAACTTCTTCGCGTGATCTTTCCAGCCCGCATTGATTTGCGCCACCGTCCGGAGTGATGCCGCCATCCGGGCAGGTGCTTGCATTAACCGCACCCTGCTTGATCAGGTTTGCCGCGAGATAAGTATAGGGAATATCACTGCTAAGCTCCTGACTTTGTGTTGGCGTGGTCAGCCATTTAGGAGAACCTCCAACAGGCGCAAATGCATTCCACGCATCAGAGCAGATTGGGACAGCCTGTCCCTGCCATTGTGAGGAGAGAACATCTACATACCAATAGTGTTGATCGGGGTCGCCTTCATTTGCCTTTTGCACGCGCACCTGGGCGCTATACACCGGGCTGCTGTCGCCGTATGTTGAGTATGACCAAAAATCAACCTGCACGCCATTTTCCACTGTTTCAGGGATATGGAATTTGCACACATTGGTCTGATCACAATCAAACGACTGGCCATCATAAGTGCCCTCAATGCGGATGATTTTCTCATCTGCCAGAGGTTCCTGCCCTGAGATCACGAGCGTTGGATTCGACTCGCAGATATTTGTAGAGGTGCTTAGTACCGCTTCACAATCTTCGAGGGATATCCATGCGCTGGCGGAAGCGAGTTCCATGGCAACCTGTTTTTGGGCAGGCTTGCTGGTGATGGGGAAGGTGTAATACCCATCGCACAGTGTTGTGTCTTCATATATACAAGGCGGCTGGGTGATCCATTTTGTGTAGACATTTAGATCGCAGTTGTTATATACATCCGAAGGATGCGGTAGACCTTCATGATCGAAGACTACCGAACAGACAATGTTTGACCCTTTCCATGTCGCCAGATACCATTCGTAAGAAGTATATTCAACGCTTACGGTGGTGAAGCGATCCGGGCCAGGCGGAGGATTGGGAGCAAAAGCAGGCTGTGGGTTAGATTGAGGCGATACGGATGGAGGGCGCGTAAAGGCTGTGCCGGAGAAGGCAATGATGAGTGAAAGGAGGCCGAACAGCCAGCGTCTTGCCATAATAAAAAAAGTCCGCTTACATTATAAGCGGACTTTTAAGGGTAGGCAATTCTTTTGGATGCGACTTTAGTCGGAAGTTTGGCTGGCTATTTTTTGCCGTCTTTGTCCGGGTCCATAGATTCAAGGGTTTCGGCATCCCGTTTTAGATTTGTGCTGCGCAGATAGATGCTAAAGACATAAAAACCCATGACAATAAAGGAAAATATATAACCTGCGATCATGTAGTTTGAGGTATCGGGGGTGGTTTCCATTTTATTCTCCTAAATTACATCGAGACTTTTAATTTGAGTTGTTCAACTTTTTCTTCGAGACTGCCGAGGCGGATGCGGTGCCACATCAGGTCAACGAAGATAACGGTGAAGGCAAAGAGTGCGAAGAAAAAGGCGACGCGCATGTCAGAGGTCAGCGGCAATTTCTCACCCTCGCCTGAACCGACCACGATCGGGTGAATGGTGCGGAAAAGGCGAATGACCATGAATGTGATCGGCGCGCTGAGTCCGCCTAAAATTGCGTAGACAGCGCCAAAGCGGGCGCGTCTTTCGGGGTCCTCGATTCCCTGTCGCAGCATGAAGAATGCGATGTAGATGAGTTCGGTGACCGCAGCGGTGGTCAGGCGGGGATCCCAGGTCCACCAGGTGTTCCAGGCAGGGCGAGCCCAAATGGAACCCAGTACGATCGTAATGAAGAAGAAGATGGTGCTGACTTCCACTGCGGCGACTTCGAGGCGGTCCCACTTCATGTCTTTTGTGACCAGGTAGGCGATGCCTGTCCCTGCCGCAAGCACAAAGCCGACCAGGCCAACCCAGGCTGTGCCAATATGAAAATAAAAGACGCGCTGAACATCGCCCATCACGGCTTCGGTCGGCGCGAATACCAGCGCGAGATAGGTTGATATTGCCAATACAATAATGGAAGCAACATCAAGGATCTTTAGCATTAAAGGTTTGGTTTGCATATTTTGCTCCTTATTAGATATTTTTTTATTCTTCAACTACGAAATCGAACACCATGAATGCAATGGCAATGAAGATCACATCATACACGATGAGCAGGTTAAGCGGGGTGAGGATCTCTGCGAATTCCGCGCCGGCCAACATCCCGCCGCTGGCTTTGACAGATGCCAATAGTACAGGGACAGCTACAGGGAATAACAGGATGGGCAGCAGTACATCTCGCGTGCGGGTCTGGACAGACATGGCTGACAGCAATGTCCCGACCGCGATGTAGCCAATGGAGCCAAGCAGGATCACACCCAGAAACCCCAATTGAAAAATGCGGAATTCATTATAGAGCACGGCATAAAGCGGGAGCACAATGGCTTCCACAATGAGCATGAACGCCAGATTGCTGATGGCTTTGCCGAAGAAGATGGCAGACCGGTCGACCGGCGCAAGCAGCAGACCGTCCATACAGCCGCGATCTTTTTCCACGGCCATGGAGCGGTTAAGTCCGAGCGTGCCGGCGAATGCGAAGGTTGTCCACAAGACACCCGCGGCAACTTTTTGGCGGACATCAATTTCGAGTTCCAATGCGAAGTTGAAGATCAGGATCACAAGCATGGAAAAGACCAGCATGGCTGAAAGCAGTTCGCGTGAGCGCAATTCGGCGGCCAGGTCTTTTTGTACGATAGCCATGGTGGCTTTGATGAAGGATGGGGCGGCTGTTTTCATAATCGTTTTATCAAGCCTCCAGCGATTTTTTGTAAAACGCGAGTAGATTTGTATTTTTCAAATCTGCGTGTTTGGCGGAGGCTGCGATGACGCCGCGTGAAAGAATGTCGAAACGGGTGGCGAGGTCTTCTGCGCGGGCAAGATCGTGAGAGGTCATCACCACGGTGCGACCCTTGGCGGCGACGGAACGCAGGACATCATCCAGCATTTCAGACGCATCCTGATCAAGCCCTGTGTAAGGCTCATCGAACAACATCACTTCCGGGTCATGGACAACGGCGCGGCCGATGGCAAGGCGCTGCTGCATCCCGCGCGAAAAAGTCCGCACCAGATCCCTGCGCCGATTGTCGAGGCCGACCATTTCCAAAACTTCAGTGACCCGCGCTTCCATATCTGCAATTCCATACATACGCCCGTAAAAGCGGATATTCTCTTCCGCGGTCAGGTCTGGATACAACAAGGGCATGTGAGATACCACGCCCAGTTTTGCGCGGACTTGCGCCGCCTGCTGTGGAAGGGTGTGACCGGCTACCTGCACATGTCCCAGGGATGGACGCGAAAGTGTGGCGAGGATGCGTAGGAATGTGGTTTTGCCCGCGCCATTGGGGCCAAGCAATGCCACAAACTCACCTGGTTGGACTGAAAAATCCAATCCGCGCAGAATGCTTTTGAGCCCAAAACGTTTGACGAGTTTTTTTACTTCGATCATTTAAGATTCCATACATCATTGCGAGGGCATTCACCCTCGCAATGATGTGTTTAGGATTTTCGCTTAAGCGCGCCCTTTAATTCTTCGCGCCGTTTTTGATAGGCTTCGTCGGAGAGTTTGCCGGCGCGGTGCAGATCATCGAGCGCGATGATGGCATCCATGAGCGAATCAGGATCTTCAAATTCATTATCCTCTTCGTCTTCCTCGTCAACTTCCTCAACACGTTTGCGGTCACGCATGAACAGCCAGGCGCCTGCAACAATAAGCACGATGCCGAAGGCTCCGGCGCCAATCAAGAGCGTCTTGTTCTGTGTAAGGTCCGGGTTGACTGCTGTATCCTGTGGTTTGCCTGTGATGGTGAACTTAAGGGTTTCATCTGCTTTCAATGCGCCGGTTGTATAAATATGGAAGCTGGCGCTTTGCATGGTTTGCACACCTTCATCGGTAAGCTGGTCGCCTTCCGCTTTTAAACCTTCCGGCAGGAGGATGCTGACGCCGCTGATGGCCAATGGCACGGTTTGCGAGACAACGATCGTATCTGACTTGGGATAGGACGCAAAGGCGATCAGTCCATAAGGGGTTGTGCTGGGCGGCATGGCAAAGCCATCCGCAGTTTGAATAAAGGCAGCCGTATCTTGTGTGGCTTCATATCCCAGCGGCGTTGAACCTTCCGGGAAGGGAACGAACGGGATCGCTTCCTGTGCCGCCATTTTTACCTCGATGCTCTTGTCGGTGGGATTGCTGATCGTATACACCCCGAAGATCTGGACTTCCGTTTCATTTGCGAAATCAAAGTGGAGTTGTAAAGAGTCAACTGTGAGTACGCTGAAATCTTCTGATGTGGCAAATAATTGGATGGTCGGTATCACGAGTTCGGTCATGCCGGCTTCCACCACCGCGAATTCTGATTCGTAGGTTTGACCGTTCACAACTGTGTCAGCGATGAAGATACGATTTTCAGGCATTTCAACATTCTCGAAAACGAAAGATCCATCTGCCTTGGCAAAGGTTTCAATCGCTGCGATCTCTTGAGGACCGGCATTCATATCTGCGCCATGCTCCAGGGAGCGTAACGTAACTAAAATATCGGTTGGAAGCGCGTCACCTGTTTGATTATCAATGGAACCTGAGATCGTGCCGAAACCGGCGGCCGGGGTTGCTGGTACTGTAACTTGGATTTCTGCTTGAGGAGTACCCGCCTCGGGCGTCACCGCAGCTTGGGTACCGTCAACGGGTGTTGTCTCGGCCGAGGGTGTGACCGCCTCAGCGCTGACGGGAGTCTCGGTGGCGGCAACAGCTATCGGCGCGGCGGCAGACGCGAATGTCAAACTGCGTAAATAAGCGGCGGCGGCTGTTGATTCTTCAACTGTAAAATCCTTCCCAAAATCGGGGAGGCTGCCCATGCCCTGCTTGATGACTTTTATCAGGTCGTTATTGGAGAGCGCGGCCATCATTTCCGGGTCGCCGGCCAGTACTTTAGCGCAGTCAGTACAATTTGTTTCTACAAGAGACTTACCCAGTTCGAGTTGCTGCGGGGTTACATGAAGGGTGAGCGCGTATGAAACCACATCCCAGCGTTCCTGGTCGTTCAGACTTGCAAACGGAGGCATGAAGCGTTCAAGATTACCCTGTGTCACCACCAAATACCAGGTGGCTGGGGAAGCTTTCTGCGCGGTGGCCGGCAAACCAAGCGCGGCTACCGAGACTGGTAACTGTTTACCTTGCGGACCGTCGCCCAGACCAGAATCTCCATGACAGGGGGCGCACTTTTCGGTGTAGATCAGCGCGCCGTTCTCAACATCGGGAGCATTGGGGGGGACCAGGGGGGGCAGGGTTGCCGCTGGTGTTGGCGGAACATAGTTAGGCGGGGGAGTCACATCTTCTGCGAGGGTGAAGTTACAGGCAGCGAGCAGAAGCATGATGGTAGACAAGATGAGCGTATGGCGTAGTTTCATTAATTTCCTCAATTGCTTTTAAATTTGTTATAAAGATTTTCCGCACGAAGGGCAGAATTTATCAGTGATCAAAACGGGCTTGCCGCATTTGGGGCAGAACCCGGCAGACTTGCTTTTGTGTTCCTTGCGGCGCGCGGCGATCATGGATTCGATGTCATCATCATTGACGTTCAAATCAGTTGTTGAGGTTGGTTTCACCGCTTGTGCCGCAGCGGCGGCTTTTTCAATACGCGCCTCCGCCTGTATCGCAGAGGTGGCTGCCGGTGCGAGTTCATCGAGCTTGCGCAGGATCTCCGCGCCTTTTTTTAAGAGGAACGCGCGCTGGTCTGGATACTCTCCAGCAGGGATCTTTCCGAGGTTGAAATCGAAATCGAGTTCCTGCAAAGAGTTGATCACGCGGTCGCGTTCCGCTTTTAAGGCGGAGACTTCGAGGGTTTCGTTCGTGTTAAGACGGCGCGCGCGTGCTGTGAAAGGCGCATATAAATAAATGCCGACCATGATGACTACTGCGAGAATTAGAAAAATTGAACCGAGTTCCATGTATGTTTTCCCTACTCAATACTATCAATTACAGATTTGATCTCATCGACAGATGTAAACGGTCCGATCTTGACGTTGCGCAAGATGCCTTCACGGTCTATGAGATAAGTTTCAGGCACGCCCATCTGGCGGTTTAAGATGCTTGAGATGTTGGATTTTAGGTCGGGTGCGTTGGGGAAACTGATGCTGAATTTCGTGAGATATTCATTTGCGCCTGCGGGTGTATCCACATAATCCACACCGACGAAGACCACATCCCCGCGGTCCTTATAGAACTGCCAGGCTTCCTGTAGATCGGGCGCTTCCTGTTCGCAGGGTTTGCACCAGGATGCCCAGATGTTGATCAAAACGATCTTGCCTTGCAGGTCAGAGAGTTTCATCTCTGTGGTCCCGTTGTACTCATAGCCTTCATAAAAAACAAGGTTGAAATCAGGTACGGGTTCCCCGATGGCCGCCATTGGGTTTTGGGCGCGTCTCAGTCCAAAAGCCACCAATGCGAGCAGTCCTACAACAAATACCCAAATGATGACCTGTGTCCAGACCGGCACGCCGTGTTTTGCGTTTGTTGATTCTTTTGTTACTTCCGTCATAACATTCTCCGTGTAAAGAAAAGTAAGATCTGACAGGTTATCGCATTTCCCTGAACCCTGTCAGATCTGTTTACTTATTTGATCTATTTTTGTTTCTTTAATTCTTCTTCGAAGCGCGCCACATAATCATCTTCCTGAGACGATGATGCGCTTTCCTCTTCATCCAAATCTGCTGCAACGTCCTTTGGGGTTGTCCACTCTTTGAGCGAGCGGAACAGGATGATCGCGCCCGCAAGGATGATCAGCGGCGGAACGATATAGATGATGTAGTTGAATTTTGTGGTCACCGGCGGCGCGGATAAGACCCGATCGCCGAATTGATCGACAAAATATTGCAGGATCTCATCTTCTGTTTTGCCTTCCGCCAGCATTCCGCGGATCTGTTCGCGCCAATCACGGCAGGCTTCAGTTGGGCAGACATCCAGCGGTGTGTTCTGGCAGACAGGGCAGTATAGTTGATGCGCGACCGCGTTCACTTCGTCATCGGTGGGTTGATTATCCTGCGCGAATGCGGCGCCTGTGAACAGAATGCTTAGTAAAAATAGAAAGAGGACTGTGTAAAAAAACTTTTTCATGAATAACTCCGGGATATCGGAGGTCAAAAGTCGAAGGTCTCATGACCTTCGACTTTTGACCTTTTTATTAATCCGCTGCACTGGGTTGGTTTGCGCTTCGTGTAATACCGCGTCGGGATGTTTCCTCGGCAGGGTCACGATCAGGCCATGCCGCAAAAATGATCCCGATCAGGAAGAGCACACTGCCGATCCATAACCAATTAACCAATGGGTTGACAAAGATCTTGAATGTCGCGCCCATGGCAGTTGTCGGCTGCCAGTCCACAAGCAGGATGTATAAATCATCTCTGAATGTGGAACGGTTGCCGGGGATGGTCATGTTCTGCTGTGAGTCAAAGTAATAGTCAATGCGTGGGGAGAGCTCACCAAGATAGATGCCATTCTCATAAATATCGAGGACTGCGCGGGTAAAGTTCACGCCTTTGCCTGCATCGTCCCAGGATGCGAGTTCGCGGTACTGAACGGTGTATTCTGCGATATTTAATTCTTCGCCCTGGGCCAATGCCCCTTGTGTTTCTTTCTGGAATATCTCAATGCCGAGGATACCGATCGCCATCAACATCATGCTGATGTGGATGATGTATCCGCCATAGCGGCGGCGGTTGCGTCCCATCAAGCGCGAGAGGGAGGTGAAGAAGTTCTCGCCCTGTGTCTTTTGTCTTGCACGAGCGCCGCGCCAGAATTCCTGCGCGGTTACAAATAGCACCAGAGCGATCAGGAAGAAACCGATCAGCGCGATGTAATTCTTTGTGTATGTAAAGAATAGGACGATGGTCACGACCAGCGCGATCAATGCGGACTTCCACATGGCGCGCCCGAGTGTCTTGACGGTTGAATGTCCCCATGCAGAAAGCGGAGCGACACCCATCAGGAACATCAGCGCCGCGAAGATTGGAGCAGTGGCACGTTCATAGAATGGCGGACCAACGGTCACTTTTTGACCTGTGAACAGTTCCGAGACGAGCGGGAAGATCACACCCCAGAAGCAGATCACGAGTACGCTCATGAATAGCAGGTTGTTCAAGAGGAATAACGCTTCACGCGAAAGCATGGATTTCATCTCTGTTTCGCCGCGCAGGTTCGGCCAGCGATAGATCACGAGCGCAATAGAGGCCACCAGAGTGATGGATACGAATGCCATGAAGAGCGGACCGATCGGGCTGTTCGCAAATGAGTGAACGGATGATAGTACACCGGAGCGTGTCAGGAAAGTCCCGAAGATGACAAGCGAGTATGTGAGGATGACAAGGATCATGTTCCAGTGTTTGAGCAAACCGCGTTTTTCCTGGATCATGACGGAATGTAAAAACGCTGTGCCAGTCAGCCAGGGCATGAAAGCCGCGATCTCGACCGGGTCCCAGCCCCAATATCCGCCCCAGCCGAGTACATCGTAAGCCCAGCGTCCGCCGAGCACGAGACCAAAGGAGAGGAAGAGCCAGGCCCACAAAGACCAGCGGCGGGTGAGGCGGATCCAGCGGTCATCGGTGCGGCCTGTGATCAAAGCGGCCATGGCGAAGGCGTACGGGATCACGTAAGAGACAAAGCCAAGATATAGCATGGGCGGATGAATGACCATGCCCGGATGGCGCAGGAGCGGGTTCAATCCATTCCCATCCTGCGGCGTAAAGATGGTCGCAAGCGCGGGTTGGAACATGTGCGGTTCCACATTGCCGGCGACGAGCCAGAAGCGTGTGAATGGGTTTTCGTAAAAGACCACGAGACCGAGGAAGAACATCAGTGTGACGGAACACACCATGATCACCCAGGGCAGGAATTCGATATCGCGATCCCATTTGCGCAAGGTGACCGCTGACGCGAATGCTGAAAGAAGGAAGGACCAGAACAGGAGCGATCCGGCTTGTCCGCCCCACCAGGCTGTGATCTTGAGGTAGGTGGGCATACTGCGGCTGGTCACTTCATATACAAAGGAAACTTCGTAATGATCGTTGACCAGCATATAGATCAGTGAAAGGGCGCCGATGGAAATCAGCGGAAACGTGAGCAGCATGGCGCGGCGCGCGCTTTCCACCAGGGCGGGAGATTTTTTTGTGGCCCCATAAACTGCCGCAACGACACTGTAGAATGCGACCAGAAAACTTGCAAAGGTAATACCATATCCAAATTCTGCAATCATAAGATATCCTTCTTTAAATTAGACCCTAAGATGATTCTCTATAAAATAAAACCTGACAGGCAGAGACCTGTCAGGGTGTTTTTCTAATACCCTGAGTCGGCTGCTTCCGCCTGCTCGGGTACTGCTTCGTTATATTTGGTTGGACACTTGAGCAGCAGTTCATCGGCATAGAAGACGCCGTTGTCGCTCAGTTTGCCGGTCATGATCGCCTGTGCCTCACCGCGCAGAAGGTCTGGTTTGGGGCCGGTATAAACGACTGTGATGCGTTGGCGGCTCGGGTCATTGACAGCCTGATAAAGCACTTCAGCCAGTCCGCCTTGCGCTTCGATCTCGGCATTATCGCCGGAGACATGCGCCACATCGAATTGAAGCGCGAGCGTCTGGGAATCATATTGGATCGTGTCGCCGAGTACGGCGCCGGAAAGACGCATGCTCTTGCCGACAGCGGATGAGCCTTCAGCCTTGATCTCGTCAACGGTCATGAAATATTCAGCGCTGGCTTGGGTGGATGAGACGATCAGGTAGACTACTGCCGCGAGGATCAGTAATCCGCCGAGAATGAATTTGGTACGTTGCATGGTTCCTCCAAATACTAGTTCAAAATTTAACAATCTGAGTTGATTTTACATACTGACATTAAACCATGCTGAGATTTCTGGGTGGATGAATGTACCTAAAACATCCCTATTTTGTCATATATTTATATAAGTTGATTTTGATGATATATTGGGCAGGATCACGAAAAGGAGTTTATTTGTATGCGAGCAAAGTTAACCTTGTTTTTTCTGGTATTGGGGCTGTTCATCATGCCCGTTCAAAATGCCTTCGCCGCCCCGTATGCCGCGGTGACGAATAATAAAGTAACTTTTTCATTTCCAGAGACAGCCACATTTTCAGCAAAACTTTCCGCTGATGCGAATATTACTTCGGTCACTCTGGAATATGGAAACGAACAGCAAACCTGCGGTGAAGTGATCGCAAAAGCGTACCCTCAATTCACGCCCGCGAAAAATTCAGATGTTGAATGGACATGGGATATGCGCCAGAGCGGCTCGCTTCCCCCGGGCGCATCCCTGTGGTGGCGCTGGCGTTACACCGACGAAGCCGGCAAGGAATACCTGAGTGAGACACAGACCGCCACATGGCTTGACGGCACGCACAAGTGGCAGACCCTCACCAGCGGCTTTTTGCGCCTTCATTGGTATGAAGGCGATAAGCCGTTCGCACAGGACTTGTTGAATGCCGGCCTGCAGGGTTTATCTCGCAACGAACAGCAGGCTGGTCTCGTTGCAGATGCGCCCATTGATGTATATGTTTATGCCAGTTATGAGGATCTGCGTGATTCGATTTTGTTTGAGCCGGCATGGACGGGTGGCTCCGCCTATGCGGAACATAACATCGTCATTGTCGGACTCTCACAGAACGACTCGGAATATGACCGCAACGTGGTCATCCATGAATTGACCCATGTGCTGATCGGTCACTTTACATTTTCCTGCTTGAACGACATGCCCTCCTGGCTGGAGGAAGGCCTTGCTGTTTACAGCGAAGGTAAATTGGATTCCAACTCTCAGGATCAATTTGACCAGGCGATTAAAAATAATGACCTGTTGTCTGTTCGTTCTTTGAACAGTGGTTTCTCTGAAGAATTTTCCAAAGCAACCTTGTCTTATAGCCAGTCATTCAGTCTTGTCGAATTTTTGATCGAAACATACGGGCAGGATAAAATGACCCAGCTGCTTGGTGCTCTGCGCGATGGAGGCGAGATCGAGGCTGTCCTCCTCAACATATATGGGTTTGACATAGACGGACTCGAAGACGCCTGGCGGGAATCGATCGGGGCTGCGCCTCGATCTGTTTCTGCGCAACCGACATCCCAACCCACCCCGACGCATGTCCCAACCATCGTTCCAGTCTCTGGCGGATCTTTAATAGTGACACCAACGCCGTACGCGATCCCAACTTCCACCATCAATGGCGGACAGTCAACACGGACAGGTCCGCCAATTTGGATGACCTTATCTCTACTTGGTTTTTGTTGTGTGCTCGGGTTGATCATCGGTGTCTTCGTGATCGGTATGATCGTACGTACACAGAATGCAAAGGCGAGGAAAAATGATCAAACGTAATAATCTTTTCATAAGCATCTTCATCGGATTCTTTGCCGCGATATTCATAGCCGCCAGCGCGGATCCTGCCCCGTCGTGGCAAAATGATATTCCGCTGGAGCAAGCCCTCGTTCTGGCAGGAGGCGAGACAACCAATCCGCGTGAATATGATCCCGCCACCACGCATGGTTCAGGCGATAAGCTGATCTACAGCGGGCTGGTCTCTTTTGACCCGAATTTAAATCTCACCCCGGATCTTGCCGAAAGGTGGGAGGTGAGCAGTGACGGCACAGTCTATACTTTTTATTTGCGTTCAAATGCAAAATTTCATAATGGCCGCGCTGTTACCGCGCAGGATGTCCTGTATTCATGGGAGCGCGCTGTCAGCCCGGAATTGGCGTCGGACACCGCGCTGACCTATCTCAGCGATATTGTTGGCGTGCGGGAAATGGCGGCGGGACAGGCTGACCATATCAGCGGATTAAAGGTCATTGATGATCTTACGCTGCAGGTGACCATTGATGCGCCCAAACCATATTTTGCTTTGAAACTCACTTATCCAACCTCGTTTGTGGTGGATAAGAACAATGTCGAGCAGGGCGGCGAATGGTTCCGCGAGCCGAACGGGACCGGTCCATATAAACTCATCGAGTGGACAAGTTTTGAGCGCATCGTCTATCAGGCGAATCAGGATTTTTATCTTGGCGCTCCATCCATTCCCTATGTGATCTTAAATTTATACGCAGGCGACCCGCAGCGTTTATATGAATCAGGCGATGTGGATATCACAGGCGCATATTCGATCGAGCGTTTTCTTGATCCCTCAGAGCAGCTTCATAATGAACTGCTTAGCGGCGTTGAACTATGCACAAGCTATGTTTTCTTCGATACCACCCGTCCGCCCTTCGATGATGTCAATGTGCGCAAAGCCTTCAGCATGGCTTTCAACCGCCAGCAATATATTGATATTGTCATGGGTGGACACGCCCTACCTGCCGTGGGAATCTATCCGCCCGGCCTGCCCGGCTTTAGTTATGACTTGAAGGGACTGCCCTTCGATCCTGCCCAAGCGCGCGAGCTACTTAAGCAATCCAAATATGGCGGCGCGCAGGGATTGCCTCCCATTGTTTTAACCAAGGGCGGTATTGGCAGCAGCATGAGCGCGGATGTGTCTGCGTTGGCGGAAATGTGGCAAAAGAACCTCGGCGTGACGATCACTGTTGAAAATATTGAGCCCAATTTTTATTATGACCAGATCTACGCGGGCAATCACGGTCAATTGTTTCAAGGCGGCTGGTGCGCAGATTATCCCGACCCGGAAAATTTCGCCGATGTGCTGTTTCATACGGGTTCAAATCAAAATAGCGGCGGATATTCCAATCCTGCGCTGGATGCCCTTTTAGAACAGGCGCGTATTGAGCAGGATGTGACAACACGAATTGCCTTGTATCAACAGGCTGAACAAATGCTCGTGGATGATGCCCCCGTACTTTTCACCACGCACTCATTATCCTATCAACTTGTCAAGCCTTACATAAAGGGATACGTTTTTACACCCATTGATATCCCAATCGAAAGATACATGTGGCTGGAAGGTAAATAAAAAATCCTCCCCCAAATGCGATGGACTTCGCATTTGGGGGAGGTGTCACGAAGAGACGGAGGGGGCTATGGTTTCGCTTCGACAAAAAACTCCACTGCATCGATCTCTGCGCCGAGGCTTGATACGAAAAAGCTAAAAGAGATACTTCCCCCAGCTGGGATCGCTGCGCCTTCCCAGCGTTTGATCCCAACTACAATGCCATTTTTATCATAAGCCACAGCCGCAACCCGGACTTGTATTGCGTCTGATGATTCTGCCGGCAGGAGGATCTGTCCGCTGAGTTGGGCAGTGCGTCCATTGATTTGCGCGATGGATTTTTGGATCGCCGCTGGGAGATAACGTGCATTCCTTATAGGAATTAGATTTGCGGTAAGGACTTGAACTTGAATGGAATATTTTGCAGGAAGTCTAGAGTCAAAATAAACATATACAGGCAAAGACGAACGTGGCGGAATAATATCCAATGGCGCGAACGCGGTTTGACCTGCCAGCGAGGTATTATTTTCATCAAGTAATGTGATCTGCGCGGAGACATTCTCAATTAATTCATCTGTGTTATTTTTGATCAGTGCAAAACACCACAAGCCGCCTTCCGCTGACGGGTGGCAAATTGTCTGGGTGACTGGAGCAGGCACCGGCGTGGGGGTGAACGCCCCCGCCGGGACAGCAGAATTGTCAGGGATGAGCAATGTTGACCCGATGATCATGCTATTCGGAGAGACATCAGGATTCGCCGCTCTTAGTTTATCCTGCGAGATATTGAATTGCTCGGCGAGTTTGCTGATCGTGTCGCCTGATTTCACTGTGTAAATAAGGGGTGTGGAGGTTGGGACGGGCGTATCATTAATAACGATCACATTTGGCGTGAAGGTAAGGCTGGGTGTGGAAGTGATATAAGATACAGGCGAAGCAGGCGGTCTGCTTTGTGTTGCCTGTGGTGCGCATGCGGAAATTAAAAGTGCACAGATCAATATTAGATTACGCATTCAATGATTATAATGGAGTAAACAAAGTAACAGTCACCTTAAAGGTAACCGTCACTTATAAAATAATGGAGGCACAATGAAATATCGTTTTCTCGGTAAGACAGGGGTTCAGGTTAGTGAACTTTCATTCGGTTCGTGGGTCACATTTCATAATCAGGCAGGCGTGAAATCGGCAGTGGAAATGATGGCCGCGGCGTATGATGCGGGTGTGAATTTTTTTGATAATGCTGAAGTGTACGCGGGCGGAAAATCGGAAACAGTGATGGGCGAGGCGTTCAAGGAATTGAAATGGCGCAGAGGCAGTTATCTGGTTTCCACAAAATTCTATTGGGGTCTGCACGATGGGGTGAACGAAAAGAACACGCTTAATCGGAAACGCCTGATCGAAGGCATTAATGATTCACTTAATAGATTTCAGCTTGATTATGTGGATTTGATCTATTGTCACCGCCCCGATCAGACCACGCCCATCGAAGAGACCGTTTGGGCAATGCATAATATTATTGAATGGGGCAAAGCCATGTATTGGGGTACATCGGAATGGGCGGCTTCCGAAATTATCGAAGCGATCCAAATTGCAGAACGTCATCACCTGCACAAACCAGTCGTTGAACAACCGCAATACAATTTGTTTGAGCAGGGACGTATGCAGGGCGACTATGTCCGCTTTTATAAGGAATATGGCTACGGCTCCACGATCTGGAGTCCGCTGGCTTCTGGTCTGCTGACTGGTAAATATAATAACGGCATCCCCGCTGACAGCCGCGGCGCGCTCAAAGGCTATGAATGGTTAAAAAAAAAATGCAATTTTTGGGGTAAAGAAGGAAGATAACGACGATTAAATAAGTGCCAGGGGCGCATTGCCGCGCCCCTGCACTTTTTACACCTGCGTGAAATAATTTTCTTCCACCTGTTCCCAGGTTTCATCATATAACTTCATATATTTCGTCAAGAGTGGGTGCACGCGCGCCATCTCTTCGTATATTTTTTGCGCCACCCTGCGGATCGAAAAATGCGCGTTGGCCGCGCTCCGCAATTGGCAGAACGCGAACGCTTCACGCAAATTGAATTGCGCCAGTACGCGCCGATTGAATCCGTTGGGAACAATATACTGCGCGACATCGGGGTTGAACGCATAGAACTTCTCGTACATTTGAATCGCGGACTGCATCGCCGCTTCATACTTCGACCCAAACCCTGCTTCTGTCACGAGGCGCGGTATCGTGTACCCCAGTCGCGTGGACAGTCTCTGCGGCGTCTGGGTCATCATGCGGTGACGTTTGAATTCGGCATAAGCGCCCTGGTCCATGACGAAATCGAATGTATAAGTGGAATATTCCAATTCGCGCAAGGGTACATCGTAGCGGTTAAGCGCTTGAGTAATGTGTCTGCCAGTTCAGCTTTCTCTGACTCTGATAATGCTTCGATATAAGCCAGCGCATTCGTAAATGACATTTCATTGAAGCGATACAACGCGGCGGCAAGGATTTTCTTTTCGCCGTCTTTGTCGTAGTCGATTAAGGTACACCAGTCTTCCCTCAGCCCTTGTCCTTCCCCCCTGGGGAGAGGGGTTGGGCTGAGGGCGATTTCCTGTACTGTTTCAACAAAATATGGAACCGCATCTGCATACTTAACCAACGTGGGCGTTTCTGCTTTAGCCACTTCCTTCATCTTCTCGCCGATCTGACGCACTTCCGCGAGCGGGTGGGAAAGCATTTTGCGGATGATCATTTCAACGATACGCACGTTGGCGGTCATGCCGACGTTGGCGTTCGCGGCGGCAGGCAGAATGAAGCGACATCTGTCCACGTATTGTGAACGGATGCGGCGGTCATAGGCTTCATCACTTTCATTCTCGCGGCGTGGGGATCTCTCTAAGATGAGATTCTTTACCGGGTCAAGCGACTCAGCATAGGTCGAGAAAAGGAAGCGTACAGTGTCGACGAATTCGTCCCGTAGTGGAAGTCCGTCCAGTTCGGGTGGAATCGTAAAGTCAAATTGTCCCCATTTTTGGTAGCGGGTGGATTTTTCTGTGTAGGATGCCAATCGGCTGCTTTCGATCGTTTCGATGGCGATGCGCGAAACATTTTCAAATGCAAAATGTAAAACTGCATGTTCCGCCACCGAAGCGTGACCATAGCCCACGACCCATTTCTCGTGGAATTTTGCAGATTGCTCATCACTTAACTCTGCGGCGATCTCGCGAAATGATTCAGGCGCACGCGATGTTTTGGCGAACGCGACCGCAATGGTTTCGGGGCTGAGGGCGCGCGGGGAAAGCAGGTAAATTTCTCGTTCAGGCATGGGGACTCCTAATGATTGTAAATGTGCAGTTTATATTCGATATTTTTTTACAAGTCAATAAAAAAGCGACCAGCCGTTTGTCCGCTGGTCGCTGTATATTTTATCCCATTGGGTGTTTCATTGGCGAGCCGCCCAAAAGATGCAAATGGATATGGAAGACTGTTTGCCCGGCGTCTGCATTTGTGTTGATGATCAGGCGATAGCCGCCCTCTGCGATCCCTTCCTGCGCGGCCAGCTGCCCAGCCACTTTGACCAGATGCCCGACGAGTTGTTCATCTTCACCTGTCAGCGCATTGACCGAGTCAATGTGCCTGTTCGGCACAAGCAGAATATGAGTCGGCGCGGCGGGGTTGATATCGCGAAAGGCTGTGACCTGTTCATCGCGAAATACGGTGGTGCTTGGAATATCGCCGGTGATGATCTTGCAAAAAATACACTCAGACATGAGAGACCTCCATTTATCGGTTATGGGGTTGGCAGGGGACCATATTCTGCCCTGCATATCGCCTCGTAATATTCAACTTCTTTGGCTTGATTCGCTTCCGCGTATGCCGCGGCTTCCTTACCGGAAGCGCGGACTGCGTCAATTGCATCAAGCGCTTCGTCTGGTGAATAACGCGGGATGGTCATCAATGGGTCATTGATCAACGCTTCCGGGAGATGGCCTGGACGCTCAGGATCAACTGCATCAGCAAGCGGTACCCAGTTATACATCACAGGTCCGCGTGAGTTGGATGTAAAACCAAGCTGGTAGCCTAGTTGACGGGCCGCCTGTATCGGGCGCATGCCAAATCCGCCATTAGGCCAGATAAAGGCATACGGAGTCTTGGCAAAATGTTCGGCAAATGCCGAGAGCGAGCCATCCAATTCGCGTGTGATGATCGCCTTTGAGGATTCATCGGATAAGGTGATATCCGCGCTTATTCCCTGCGCTTGATGGTCGACAAATGATTCCCTTTCCAAAGCCATGTTCTCTTCCCATAAAGTATCCGGGATCTCAGCCTGGCTTTGCCATGCATTAACGACCGTCCACCCCCAGCTATTCCAATATTCACGGAAGTATCTTGCGTAATATTGCGCATCGTAATTGCCATCCTGGATGATCAAAACAGAACGGGGCGGGATCTTAATATTTTGCTCCATAAAGAACAGGAATTTTTTTGTGGGGATCGCTTCAAAGCCCTGGACTTTGAGCTGCTGCATGATCTTTTGGAATTCGATCAGGGCAATACTTTCCGGGTCTCCGGTTGGGCTGTTGGTGATGTTGTGGAAGTGGATCACCATGACGACTGTGCCGGGTTCGGCATTCAGCGGATTCCATCTATTCTTTAAATATTTACAGGTTTCTTCGACATATGTACGCGGCTTGTCCAGCGGATTTAAATACTGGGATTGATAGATGGCAGGAAGTTCAGGCGTTGGATTCGTTTGACCAGTCTGTGTGACAGCGGTTTCAGCTGGATCGGTTGTTTGCGAAGGGCTGGTTGTAAATGCTTCGCATGAGATAAGAATGAAGATCAGGGTCAGGACACTTGCAACTCGGTAGAGGATATGTTTTGTGTTGGATACTTGCTTTATCATGAGTTTGATTGTAAACGATATTCAACTATGTCTGGATGCTGGAGATTTTGAATTGAAGGTTTCGTTATTACGGCATGCCTGGAATGGAACCCAATATCGGAGCGCAGACAATATCATAATATTCCAACTCGGTGGCTTTGTTTTGTTCAGCGTACGCGGCGGCATCATTTCCCATGATACGGATGGTATCCAATGCTCCGAGTACCTGGGTCGGCCAGTAACGCGGCAAGGTCAGCCGTGGATCATTAACCGGGCCTTCAGGAATGAAAGCAGGACGTCCCGCGTCTGGCGCATCTGCGAGCGGAATCCAGTTGAACATGATCGGTCCGCGCGGATTGACGGTGAATCCGACACGATAGCCGACCTCCCGCGCAACCTGCGCGCCGCGCGGCGTGAATCCACCGCCCGGCCAGATATAGGCGACAGGCGTTTTTTCGAAATGTTTTTTCAGGTTGTCGATCGAGCCTTGCAGTTCGCTGCGGATGAACTCATCCGTTGAATTGGGACTGATGTTGATGTTGTGGATCACGCCATGCGCCTGATAATCCACCCAGCCTTCTTTGGAGAGAACAACATTTTCCTGGAGGAATTGGTCATCCGCGCCAAATGCGCTGATCCAGCCATTGATCACCGGCCAACCCCACTGTTCATAATACGGGCGGAAATGTTCAAAGGCTTCGGCAGTATGCCTGTCATCGTAAGTCAACACCACCGAGCGTTTGGGGATTGGCGCGTTGCTGTCCAGAAAATCTGCAAGCTGCGTGGCGTTAATAGCTTCGAATCCAAGCTCCTTGAGGCTGCCCATTAATTTATCAAAATCTTTCACTGTGATGTCGTTGGCATCCAGAGAACTTGAGTCTTTGTTGATGCCGTGGAACATGATCACCAATACGATCGTGCCGGGCGCGGCATGATTGGGATCCCATTTGGCTTTGAGGTACTGACAAGAATCCTGGATATACGTGTGAGGGGTATCCAGAGGATGCAATACGGTTGTTGTAAAGGCAGACGGTAACGCAGGCGGTGTGCGTGGAACGGTTGCAGTGGGAATGGGAGTTTCGGTTGGAATTAATGTAGAGGTTGGAACGTTGATCTGAGCGAAGGCTGTTTCTATCGCTGCGGTCATTACGATCCCCGGGTCGGCAGTGGCTGCTGCGGGTTGGCAGGCTGCCAATAGGACAGCAAGCAGGCCAAGGTTAAGAATGAAGCGAATTTTTTCCATATGGCAAATTCTACCTGAAAAAAAGAGACGTCTGCTTATGCAAACGTCTCTCTAATCATTGATTTATCTTTTATTCGTCGCTTCTGCCTGAGACGAAATCTTCCACTTTATCACGGCAGATATCGTCACGGAACTGTTGCGGCGGGGTCTTGAAGAAATAAGAGGATGGTCCAACAATGGGACCGGCGAGTTCGCGGTCAAGTGCGATCTTGGCGCAGCGCACAGCGTCAATCATCACGCCTGCGGAGTTGGGACTGTCCCACACTTCAAGTTTTAATTCCAAGTTGAGCGGGACATTGCCGAAGGTGGTGCCCTCCATACGGATGTAACACCACTTGCGGTCGGTCAGCCACGGCACATGGTCGCTTGGCCCAACGTGGACATTATCCTTGCCCATATCGTAGGGTACCATGCTTGTGACCGCGTTGGTCTTTGAGATCTTTTTGCTTTCAAGACGTTCGCGTTCGAGCATGTTGAGGAAATCGGTGTTGCCGCCAAAGTTAAGTTGATAGGTGCGGTCGATCTTCACGCCGCGATCCACGAACAGGCTGGTCAGCACACGATGAACGATTGTCGCGCCGACCTGACTCTTGATGTCATCTCCGAGAATGGGCAGGCCTGCGTCGCGGAAGCGCTTGCCCCAATATTCGGAGGATGCGATAAATACAGGAATGGCATTAACAAATGCGCAGCCCGCTTCAAGCGCCTGTTCCACATACCACTTCGTCGCCATTTCAGAGCCAACAGGCAGGAAGTTGATGATGACATCCGTTTTTGTTTCTTTAAGCAGTTTGACGATGTCCGCGGTAGGCCCGGGTGCCTTGGTGATGATCTCACTTAAGTATTTGCCAAGACCATCATGGGTCATGCCGCGCACGACCGGGGCGTTGAGGTGAGGAACTTCTGAAAACTTGAATGTATTATTTGGCTCGGCGAAAATGGCTTCTGAAAGATCCTTGCCGACTTTGTTTATGTTTACGTCAATGGCGAGGGTGAATTCGATATCTCCGACATGATACTCGCCGAGTTGTGTATGCATAATGCCAGGGATGGTCTCATCCTGTTTGGCGTTCTTGTAAAACTGAACACCCTGAACCAGCGACGATGCGCAATTTCCCACGCCAATAATGGCGACACGTACTTTTCTGTTTGCCATAACAAATCTCTCCTTGATATTTAATTGCAATTTTATGTATTTGCCAACCTGTAATCCAGATAGACCCGTGATGTATAATCTTACTATAGGCTAGCCATGGTTGTGGATCAATCGAAACTCCTTAATCGTCTCCTTGAAGTAACGCGTAATCTTGGTACATCCGTGGACCTTGAGACATATTTGCGTTCCATTTTATCTGCCGCCTCTGAATTGACCGAGAGCGAGAGTGCGTCATTAATGGAGTACGATGAGATTTCACGCGAACTTACTTTTAAGTATGTGCCGTGGTTCCATCGGGATGCCATCAGCTCTGCAAGAATTCCTTTAGATTCAAGTGCGGCTGGCTGGGTTTTTCTGAATATCAAACCGCTGATTATCAACGATGTAAAGAATGACAGCCGTCATTATAGCAAAATTGATGAACTGGCCGGCTTCACGACCCGCTCCCTTTTGGCTGTTCCACTTTTATTGCACGGAAAACCTGTTGGGGTCTTTGAGGTTTTCAACAAGAAGAATGAATCGTATTATACCGAGGATGATATCGCTCTTCTCGAAGCCTTGTCTGCGCTTGCCACGACGGCCATGCAAAATGAGATCCTTGAAGGCAATGTCATTTCCTATCAAAGCGAGGCGCGTGATCTTGACCGCTTGAAGAATGAATTTATCGCGATCACTTCCCATGAATTGCGCACGCCGCTCGGGTTGATCCTCGGGCATTCGACGTTTTTGCGTGAATTGATCGGTGATAATCATCAAGAACAGGTGGATGCGATCATTCGCAATGCCACCAGGCTAAAAGAGATCATTGAGAGCCTGTCCAGCGTTGATAATTATCAAACAGGCGGTGCGCGCATTCGTCAGCGGAAAATTTCCATTGCGCGCGTCATCGAAGACGTTGTCGCTTCGTTTCGTGAAATGGCCTTACAGAAAAATATCACACTAAAGGTGATGCTGGCGGGTGGTCAGGAACTTTTTGTAGATGCAGATGGCAGCAAAGTAGCGATCGCGCTGAGCAACCTTTTAAAGAATGCAATTACATTCACCAACCAGGGCGGGCATGTCATCATTCATAGTGAGCTTCAATCCAAGTTTGTGAAAGTGAGTATTGAGGATGACGGCGTCGGCATTCCCGCTGAAGAACTGCCACATGTGTTTGACAGATTCTATCAGGTTGAATCGCATCTGACGCGCAAACATGGCGGCATGGGACTTGGATTGTCAGTGGCAAAAGTGATGATAGAAATGCATGGCGGGCGTATTTGGGCAGAAAGCACCGAGGGCATTGGAAGCACCTTCACATTTCTTTTGCCAGTCAAGTTGAAAATTGACGAGACGGAGCACATCCAACCGTTTGCGGAATAAGATTATTTTTGATGACCATTTATCCCGTCAAATCAGTTGACGGGATTTTTGTTTGTTTGATACACTCTCGCCCATTAAACGATGTCACATCCGCACTTGCATCCGCGCAAGTGCGGTGAGGTGATATTTCTTCTACCGAAGTAATCCTGACCTTGAATTGGAAAAAACCATGCAAAGCATCAATACACAATTTGACCTTATTCGCCAATCCGCTACGGTCGCCATGGCCGACCGCATCCTTGCGCTTAAAGCCAGTGGAAAAAAAATTGTCGGCCTGCAAGTGGGTGACCCTGATTTCGGGACTCATCCCGCCATTGCCGATGCGGCTTTCAAAGCGATGCAAGCCGGGCTCACTCATTACGGTCCCTCGCGCGGCTACCCCGACCTGCGAGCTGCTGTTGCAAACAAGCTGATCCGTGACGAAGGAGTCACCTACGACCCCGCCTCCGAAATCCTCATTACGCACGGCGGCATTCATGCTTATTATCTCGCCATGCAATCCATTCTCAACCCGGGTGATGATGTATTGATTCCAGATCCTTCATGGGCGACTCATTCTAATATGGCCATCATGCTGCGTGGGAATGTGATCCGCGTCCCTGCCCCCGCCGACGCGGAGCGTGGATTCATCCCTCATTTTGACTCATGGCTGAAAGCGTTGACTCCCAAAACCCGCGCCATCGTCCTGAACTATCCATCCAACCCGACGGGCGCGTACCCTACCCGCGGGTATCTGCAAAAGCTGCAAGATTTTGCGAAAGAACACAGCCTGTGGATCGTCAGCGATGAAGTGTACGGAAGTTTATTTTATGAAGAGCGCCCTACATCCGCTGCGGCAATTGACGGCGCGAAAGAGCGCACGCTGATTGTGAACAGCCTTTCCAAATCGTATGCGATGACGGGGTGGCGCGTCGGATTCCTCGCCGCGCCCGCACACATTATTGAGAACGCTTTGAAGGCAGGTCAGAACTCCATTACCTGTGTAGCTCCCTTCATTCAAAAGGCCGCCGCCTTCGCGTTGACTGACCCCGCCATGCAGGATGTCACTGCGGAGATGCGCGCTGGATATGCAAGGAGACGTGATTTGGTGATTCGTCTCTCGCATGAACTGGAATGTGAAAAAGTAAAAGTAATTCCTCCGCAAGGTGCTTTCTATTTCTTCCTCGATCTGCGTGCTTTGAAGATGTCTTCAGTTGAGATGTGTGAAAAGATCCTGGATGAAGTCGGTGTGGGACTCGTCCCCGGTTCCGCTTTTGGTGAAGAAGGTGAAGGCTTCATCCGCATGACGATCGCCGCGTCAGATGAAGATGTCGAAGCTGGGTTTCGGAAGATCGTGGAGTGGGCGGAACGACAATAGTCAAAAGTATTCCGAACCTTTGACCTTCGATTTTGACAAGATTTTGAGGAGTAATCATGAAAGTATCATTCCAGGGTGAACCCGGAGCATATTCTGAGCAGGCAGTATTCAATTATTTTGGAACAGTGGAAACTGTTCCATGTGAATCTTTCGATGCGATGTTCGACGCGGTTGTGTCGGGTAAAAGTGATGCGGCGCTGGCTCCCATTGAAAATTCTCTGGCGGGCAGTATTCATCAAAATTATGATCTGCTCCTGCGGCATGACCTGCATATTGTGGGGGAGTACTTCCTGCGTGTGCAGCATTGCCTCATCACCAATCCGGGTGTGAAGATGGAAGAAATTAAGAAGGCCATCAGCCATCCGCAGGCGCTGGGTCAGTGCGCTGCGTATTTGCGTTCACATGGAATCAAGGCAGAGCAGGTGTACGATACGGCGGGCAGTGTGAAGATGCTCAAAGAGTCAGGTGCGCGGGATGTGGCGGCTATTGCGTCGAAGAGGGCGGCAGAATTGTACGGAATGCAAATTCTTCAGGAGGGTATCGAAGATAACGCGGAAAACTACACGCGCTTTCTCGCTGTCGGACGAGAATCAATTGTCCCGACGGATGATGCGAAGACTTCCATCGTATTCACGTTGAAAAATGTCCCCGGCTCATTGTTCAAGGCAATGTCCGTTTTTGCTTTGCGTGATATTGATCTGGCGAAAATTGAATCGCGTCCGTTGCAGGGAAGTCCGTGGGAATATCTTTTTATATCGACCTGATCGGCTCCGTGCAGGATGAAACCGTGCAGCGCGCGCTCGATCATTTGGGTGAGTACGCGGTGATGCTGCGCGTGCTGGGGTCGTATCCACGTTTTAAGCGATAGCTCAAAACCAAGGGGGTGTTCTAAACTCGATAATTCAGACCATTTTCGTCTTGACAAATAAGAATATCTGTTCTAAAATCGCTTCTATAAGTAACCGAATAGTTACGCATAGGTGAGCATGAGAAGAGATGTTTTTCAGGCAATTGCAGACCCGAACCGCAGAGCCATTTTGGGGCTGCTGGCTCAACAAAGGCTGACCCTTAACGGTGTCGCCGAGAATTTTCGCATCAGCCGACCTGCCGTTTCGAGACACATCAAGATCCTGAAAGAGTGCGGGTTGGTGGTCGTCATTCCGCAGGGACGCGAGCGTTTCGTGGAAGCACGTTTTGATAGGTTGAATGAAGTGAACGATTGGCTGGAGCAGTACCGCCAGTTATGGGAAGGGCGATTTGGCCGATTGGATGATATTTTAGAAAAGATGAAAAAGGAGAAATGACATGCCCTCGAAAAATAAAGTGACCGTAACCGCCGAGCCCGGCAAGCAGGAGCTTTTTATCACCCGTGAATTCGATGCTCCGCGTGAATTGGTTTTCAAGGCGCACATCGACCCGAAGTTATACGTGCAGTGGCTGGGTCCGCATGGATATGAAATGATCCTCGAGACTTTTGAGCCTGTCAGTGGCGGAAAATATCGTTATGTCCACAAAGATAAAGAAGGAAATGAATATGGCTTTCATGGCACATTCCATGCCATGTCTCCTGAAAACATGATCCAGACCTTTGAGTTCGAAGGATACCCGGGACACGTTTCTTTGGATTGCATGGTTCTTGAAGAGTTGCCCGGCAACAGGACAAAGGCTACGATTCATTCGGTCTTTCAGTCTATAGCTGACCGCGATGGTATGATCCAAAATGGAATGGAAAAGGGCGTGCGAGAAGGTTACGAGCGCCTTGATGATTTATTGGTAAAGATATAGTCTGAGCTAAAAAGGAGAAACCATGCGAAAACTGATCGTACATCAATTCATTTCTTTAGACGGCGTCATTCAAGCCCCCGGCGGCGTGGATGAAGATACCGATGGCGGCTTCTCTCACGGCGGCTGGACCATTCCCTTTTGGCACGACGACATCGGCATGCGCTTCTCGCAAGCCATGGAAACCGCCGATACTCTTTTGCTCGGGCGCAAAACCTGGAAGACTCACGGCGACGCCTTTGAACCCATGCCGCCCGAAGAGAATCCTTTTGGCAATGTTAAAAAATATGTCGTTTCCACTACGTTGAAATCTTCGGCGGCATGGAGCAATTCCACCATCATCAGCAGCAACGTGGTCGAAGAAGTTCGCAAACTCAAGAACCAACCCGGCAAAAACATTCTTTCGGATGGCAGCAGTGTGTTAATGCACACCCTCATCGAAAACGAGCTTGTGGATGAATTCTTTTTGCATGTTTACCCGCTTGTGCTGGGCGGCGGCAAGAAGTTATTTCCGGATGGAAAATACCTGCGCCTGAAGTTGATCGAATCTGCGCCTCTGCCTACGGGCGTGGTGTATCAGCATTACGAGCTTGTTCGCTCGGAGAATAATGTATGAGCCACGGATATATCTTCTTTGAAATACAAGCTGACGATGTGAAGCGAGCCGTTAGTTTTTATCGAAAAGTCTTTGATTGGAAGTTCAACCTTCAGCCAAATCTTCCCATCGAATATTGGGATATTGAAACGGGCGGGTCTCGCGGCGGCTTGTTACAGCGACCTGCGAAAACTCCGCCGCCCGAGCATGGGACGAATGCCTTCGTCTGCTCTTTGGAAGTGGAAAACTTTGATGAGATCGCCGAGAAGATCATGAAAGGCGGCGGACAGGTTGCTCTGGAAAAATTCCCTGTCCCTGGCAGATGCTGGCAGGGATACTTCATCGACACCGAAGGCAACACCTTTGGCATCTTTGAAGTGGACGAAAAGGCAGGCGTGTAATGGCAAAGACCAATTTTCAATCAATCGATGAATACATCGCCGCCTGCCCGGAACAATCACAAAGTTACATGCAAAAAATCCGCGAGCTGATTAAGACGCTTGCTCCAGAAGCAAAAGAAAAGATCAGTTACCAGATTGCGTGTCTTGAACTCAATGGCAAAAACCTGGTCCATTTCGCAGGCTGGAAACAGCATGTGTCCATGTATCCAACTCCAACTGGAACTGAAGCATTCAACAAAGCAATCGCAAAATATGCGGGCGGAAAAGGCACCACGAAATTCCCGCTGGATGAGCCGTTGCCGCTGAAACTGATTGGTCAGATTGTCAAATTTCGAGTCGCAGATAATTTGAAGAATGAAAAATTGAAAGCGGGCAAAGAAAAATAAAATGAAAAAAATCATTGCAGTTTCACATACTACATTTGATGGTGTCATGTCGGGTCCAGCAGGCGACGAAGACAATATGATAAGTTGGGGCATTTCAGGTGTGGTTGATTCAACGCCTGATTTCCAAGATTCCTTTCAGGAGTTTGACACGATTTTGCTGGGACGCATCACTTATGAAGGGCTTTCACAATTTTGGCCCACACAATCTGGTGATTTTGCTGACCTTATGAATCACACTTCAAAAATTGTTTTTTCAAAAATGCTGTCGAAAGTTGGCTGGGGCACATTTGAAAACATATCGCTTATCAATAAAAACGTAGAAGCAGAAGTCAAAAAGATAAAAGGACAAACTGGCAAAGATATGATTATCTTTGCCAGTTCAAAACTGGTACAGAGCTTCACCAATGCTGGACTCATTGACGAATACCGCATTGTGGTGCATCCAGTTCTTTTGGGAAGCGGTAAGCGGCTATTCGATGGCATTACAGCCCGTAAAGACCTCAAGCTTGAAAGTACAAAGACATACCCAAATGGCGCAGTGTTATTGCGTTATGTTACATATCAAAAGGAGAATTAACATGAGCAAAATCACCCCGTTTTTATGGTTCGATACGCAAGCCGAAGAGGCGATGAATTTTTACATCTCTCTGTTCAAGAACTCAAAAGTCAACAACATCTCACGCGGACCTGACGGCAAAGTCTTCACGGTGGCATTTGAACTGGATGGGCAGGAATTTATGGGTTTGAATTCGGGTCCAATGTTTAAATTCAACGAAGCCGTTTCAATGTATGTGAATTGTGAAAGCCAGGCCGAAGTGGATTATTTTTGGGAGGCGTTTATGATGAACGGCGGGAAGGAGCCTAGTTGTGGTTGGTTGAAGGATAAATGGGGCTTGTCTTGGCAAATTATTCCGAAACAATTAGGTGAGTTATTGGGTGACCCTGATGCTGAAAAATCTAAACGGGTGATGGATGCGATGTTGAAGATGGAAAAGATTATTGTTGCAGACTTGAAAAAGGCGTACGACGGCGAGTGATGCGATCCCTACGGGTCTTTTTGAACTTTCTTACGTTCATCATCCCAAAGTTTTGCAAATCGTTCAAAGGCATCCGCGACGATTTCCAGTTCGCTCTCAGAGTAACTTGAGATTAATTCGTCTTGTGCCTTTCGCGCCGACTCAAACCATGATGCGGCTTTTTCAGCACTCGATGGCGCAGGAGCGATCAAAGTTCCGCGGCGGTCATTGGGGTTGGGTCGGCGTTCAATTAAGCCCGCCTTTTCGAGCCGATCCAGCATGGCGGTCGTTGCGCCAGAAGTGAGACCCGTAGACTTGGAAAGTTCAGAAGGCGATGCGACACCTTTGAAGAAGAGGAATCGCAGACATTCCATGTCGGTCACGTTGAGTCCGGCCCATTCACTCATGGCGTTTCGGAACTGCGTCAGATTAACGCCATAATCCCTGACTGCCATGAGGGCTCGTTTTTTCAGATCTGGCTTTGTTGGTTTGGTCATAGAAATTTGCCCTTGACATTGTCTTTATCTTGAAGTATCTTTATTGTAAAGATAAATTCGCTTTTATGCAAGGTGTCAAAACGACCAAAAGTCATATAAGGAGATTCTTATGAGCCCAAAGACAGATACGAAAAAGACCACCAAGACAATTGCTGGAGGATTTACAGCCGACGAAAAAGCCGCGATGAAGGCTCGCGCCCAGGAGTTGAAGGCAGAAGCGCGCGCGGGCAAGGACAGGGCAGAAGGTGAAAAAGCCATCCTTGCGGCGATCAGTGCAATGAAAGACCCAACAGATCGTTCCATGGGGAAGCGGATTCATGAGATCGTTACTGCTGCTGCGCCAGAGCTCATGCCGAAGACCTGGTATGGCATGCCCGCCTATGCCGACGCGGGTGGCAAGGTCATCTGCTTTTTTCAGGCTGCAAGTAAGTTCGGTGTGAGGTATGCAACCTTCGGCTTTCAACCCGATGCGAAACTGGATGAAGGCAATATGTGGGCTGCCGCCTTCGCGTTGATAAAATTGACATCTGCCGAAGAGGCAAAGATCATCGCGCTCGTGAAAAAATCGGTGAGTTGAGTTTGAAAACAAGTGCGAATCCTCTAGGTTCTTAGAATCGTTCTGGAGAGACATCATGAAATTTTTGCTTACCTCAGCAGGTATCAAGAATGCAAGTATCCAGAAAGCGTTGGCCGATCTTTTGGGCAAACCGATTGCCGAGTCCAGCGCCCTTTGCATTCCCACCGCCATCTATCCTTTCTCCGTCGGACCTTCAATGGCCTACCGTTTCATCAGCGGATTAGGTCCCAGCCCCCTGACCGAATTGGGTTGAAATCGTTGGGCGTGCTGGAACTCACGGCCCTACCCAGCATCAAAGAAGAGTATTGGATCGCTGCTGTCCGGGAGGCTGATGCCCTGTTGGTGTTTGGCGGCGATGTCCTGTATCTGTGCCGCTGGATGCGAGAGTCTGGACTGGCAGAACTCCTGCCGTCGCTGCGCAAGACGGTCTACGTGGGGGTGAGCGCTGGCAGTATGGTGACGGCTCCTATTTTTGGAGAGACGTACGATGACCCCAATGCGCCCTTTGTCATTGAGAAGGGGCTGGGACTAGTTGACTTTGCGTTGCTTCCGCATCTGGATCACGAGGACCACCCCGAAAGTTCCACGGCCAAAGTAGAAAGAATGGCTGCCAAGGTACCAGTGCCGACCTACGGGATTGACGATCAGACCGCCATCAAAGTGGTGGATGGCGTTGCCGAAGTTATTTCTGAGGGACATTGGAAACGGTTTGTGCCCCAATAGAGCAGTGAGTTGAGAATCGTTTTTGCCTTGACTGTTTAGAATAAACGTTCTAAAATATTTGGACATTTTATCTGGGTGGGTGAAAGCCTTGCTTTTGCCCACCCAATGCGTTAACCATTCGGCAGAGATTTCAGAGGAGAGACCATGCCCCAGGAATATATTGAGATTCGCGGCGCACGCGAAAATAACTTGAAGAATGTGTCTTTGCGAATCCCCAAACGAAAAATTACCATCTTTACCGGCGTATCCGGCTCGGGCAAATCTTCGATTGTGTTCGATACGATTGCCACTGAGTCACAGCGCCTGCTAAACGAAAACTTCAGCATGTTCGTGCGGAACTTCCTGCCAAAGTATGCCCAGCCTGAAGCGGATTCCATCGAGAACTTGAGCATGTCCATCGTGGTGGATCAGAAGCGGATGGGCGGCGGTTCACACTCGACCGTGGGTACGATCACCGACATCAACACGATCCTGCGCATGATGTTCTCGCGCATCGGACAGCCGCATGTGGGACCCACTAACGTCTTTGGTTTTAACGACCCGCAAGGGATGTGCCCGAACTGCAACGGACTTGGTCGTAAGCTGGATGTGGATATGGACAAGTTTTTGGATACATCCAAATCTTTGAATGAAGGCGCGATTCTGTTTCCAGAATACAATGTGGATAGTTGGGGCTGGAGCAATTTGATCAATACAGGTTTATTCGACCCTGATAAGAAAATTTCCAAATACACCCAGAAGGAATTGCACGACCTTTTATATAGCGAGCCGATCAAAGTCAAGACCAAGATGGGGGCAAAAGATTTCAACCTGACCTACGAAGGCATTATCAACCGCTTTACCAACAAATACATCAAACAGGATCTAAAACCAAGTCTGAGCGGACTCAAAAATCGATTGAGCCTTTTATGACAATGGGTCCCTGTTCTGAATGCAACGGCGCGCGATTGAACAAGACCATCCTGAAATGCAAGATCAATGGCTACAACATCGCCGACCTGACGAGCATGGAAATCCCTGAATTGATCGAAGTTGTGAAAAAGATCAAAACACCCGCCGCAGAGCCAATCGTCAAAGCGCTTCGAACGGTTACAGAATATCGTGGACATTGGCGGAATATCTCAGCCTCGACCGTGAGACGGATACATTATCAGGCGGAGAGTCACAGCGCGTAAAAAATTGTGAAACACCTCGGCAGCAGCCTGAGCGATGTCATCTATATCTTCGATGAGCCGAGCGTGGGACTGCATCCACGGGATGTGCATCGCATGAATGAGTTACTGCAGAAACTGCGTGACAAGGGCAACACGGTCATCGTCGTGGAGCATGATCCTGACGTGATCAAAGCCGCAGACCACGTCGTGGATGTCGGTCCGCTCGCGGGTCCGCATGGAGGCGAGATCGTCTTCGAAGGCAGTTATGCGAATTTGCTCAAGGCGAACACGATCACGGGCAAACACATGCAGCAATCCGTACCGATCAAGGGAGAGTTCCGCACGCCGACGGGTAAACTGCCGATCAAGAATGCGAAGGTCAACAATCTGCAAAACGTCAGTGTGAACATTCCAACGGGCGTGCTGACCGTGGTGACGGGCGTGGCAGGGTCTGGGAAAAGTTCGCTTATCAATGAAGTGTTTCAACATCAACATCCAGATGCGATCGTGATCGACCAATCGGCTGTCGGAGTCAACAGCCGATCCAATCCCGCCACGTACACGGGCATCCTGGATGATGTGCGCAAGGCGTTTGCATCCGCGAACAAGGTGCAGGCTTCGCTGTTTAGTTTCAACTCGAAGGGCGCGTGTGAAAACTGTCAGGGGCTGGGCGTGATCTATACCGAGTTGTCGTTTTTCGATAGTGTCAAATCGCCCTGCGAAGTTTGTGAGGGCAGGCGCTTCAAAGATGAAGTGTTGGAATATAAACTGAACGGAAAAAATATTTCAGAAGTCTTGTCCATGAATGTTGAAAAGGCGCTGGAGTATTTTGATCTTCCAGAAGTGAAGAAGAAATTACAAGCCATGAGCGACGTCGGTTTGGATTATCTCGGACTCGGCCAACCATTGAGCACGCTTTCGGGCGGTGAATGTCAACGCATCAAACTCGCCAGCGAGCTACATAAAAAAGGAAGCATCTATATCATGGATGAGCCGACCACTGGCTTGCACATGTCCGATATCGGTCACCTCATGCAAGTCATTGACCGTTTGGTCGATACGGGCAACACGGTCGTTGTCATTGAACATAATCTGCACGTCATCAAGAACGCCGACTGGATCATTGACATGGGCCCCGAAGGCGGCAGCAAAGGCGGTAAGGTCATGTTTGAAGGCACGCCAAAAGAATTGTTGAAGGCGAAACAATCGCTTACGAGTGAGT
>JADJNA010000013.1 GCA_016709305.1 Candidatus Villigracilis saccharophilus | reverse complement strand
CGAAGCAACCCAAAGAAAAACGCGTGATCAGGATTGAACCTGTGAAAGGGCGTTGAAATGCAACCAGTAAAGCATTGAATGTAATGGCTGGACGTTTCTCGGTCATTTGCGCGCGTTTCTCTTCGGTCAGTGATTCAGGCAGCCAGGCGTAGATCAAAATAAGATTGATAAATGAAATTGCAGCAGCGGCAAAGGCAGGAACAGCGTAGCCCCACTGACTCAATAGACCGCCTGTTACGGGACCAATGATGAAGCCGAGGCCAAAGGCGGCGCCGATCATACCGAGCCCCTTGGAGCGGGATTTTTCATCGGTCACATCGGAGATGTAAGCTTGAGCCACGCTTAAGTTGCCGCCTGTCAGACCGTCCAGAATACGGCTGGCGAAGAGCATCCACAGGGCGTTGGCGAAGCCGAGCAGCAAAAAGCCAAGGAATGTGCCAAAGACGCTCAGAAGCAAGACAGGGCGGCGTCCGAAGCGGTCAGAGAGTCGGCCAAGGATCGGCGCGCCGATCAACTGCATCACCGCATAGGATGCGATCAAGATTCCCGTCGTGGTTTGGTTGGCACTGAAAGTTTCTGCATAATATGGCAAAAGCGGCAGGATGAGGCTAAAGCCCAGCAAGTCAATAAATACGACCAGAATAATTGAGAAGAGACGTTTGTTATCCATTTTTTCCTTTTAGATATTTAGATTGATACGCTTCCTGATAGTGCAAATCGAACTCAGGTGTTTTTCCAGTTTTGGTGATGTTCTCCCAGCTAACACGGATCAGGCCGAGCAGGGGCGTCCACGGTTTAAATAATTTGACTTCAGAAAATTCCTTCCTGTTGCTTTGAATTGTTTGTACCAAGTTGTCCGCGGCGTGTTTTGGCGACCAGGCAAGAAAACGCAATACAAAGCCAAAGTTTTTCATCATTTCCCTGCCGCGTTCGCCGACCACAGTGGGGCTGGTCAACATATCGGTGGTCATCATACCTGGGCTGAATCCCAAAATTTGTACGCCGCTGCCTTTGGTTTCTGTTGCGAGCGTGCGCGTGAAGGAAGTCAACCATGCTTTTGTTGTGCCGTAGAGTCCAGTGGGCGAAGCAGGGCGCAGGAAACTTCCCTGACCATAAATATTGACCACCAATCCCTGCTTGCGAGGCTGCATGTAGCGCATGATCGCCTGCGTGCATTGCAATACACCAAGATTATTTGAAAGGAACATATCCAAAGCATCCTGCGGATTCATGTCCAGCATCATCCCCGCGGCGTTTGAATAGCCCGCGTTGTTGATCCAGATATCAATCTGCCCAAATTCTTGGATGACATCATCAACCAGCCTGTAAACTTGTTCTTCCTCGCGGACATCCATCACAAATCCGTTCACGCGACCTTTGGATTGGAGGCTGGCTAAAGAGTTGTCCACTGCCTGTTGGCTTCGCCCGGTCACAGCGACAGTTGCCCCTGCTTCGAGAAGCGACTCAGCAATGGCGAATCCAAATCCGCGCGAAGAGCCAGTCACGACAACAACTTTGTTTTTGAGTTCCATTAATCAGTCCCTGAACTTAGCGCAGCCTCAGGCTTACGCTTGAATAGATTGACGATCCAGTTGATAAGCAGGAATAAACCGTAAATGACAAAAATAAAGAGATAATCGATCACTGGAATGCGGATGACTTCGTTCAACGCTCCAAGACGCCCCATGAAAGCGTACGTGCCGACTGTAATAACCAGAAAGCCAATGGCGAGTCCGCGTTTGGCCCAGGTGCTTAATCCAAGGCCGTACATTTGGGTCAGGACGATCATCGCGCCGAAACCAAAGGCGAACATTTGCCAGAACGCCTGTCCCTGATAGATCGCAACTGATACGCCGTGAATCAGCACGAATGCTTCGAGGAAGAATGTCCAGTATTTGTTCAAATGGACACGGTTGAAGATCAACGCGGATTGGGCAATGATCAGGAAGTTGTAATAGAAGCCCATCAAATGCCCGAAGGTATTGGCTGTGGGGTGATACCAATAATCGTAAATGATCGCCCACGCAAAAAGATAGCCATGATATTTCTTGACGATTTCAATGAAGGCTGTGTGAAACTTGAATTTCTTGCCGAAGATCAATCCGCGGCGCGGGGTTTCAAGAATGATGATGATCATCAACATAACCGCCACCGAACCGAGCGCGGTGACCTCTGGTACATCCTGCGCGAGACCGTCATACCACAGTTGAGTCTGCGCGACATGTAATAGCGCAAACAAAATATTCACGCCGATCAATGCCCAGTTGAACCATTGCAGGTTATTTGTATATTTTGGCTTCTCGCGTTTGGCATACCAGATCAGCCCCCATACGGTCAGGTTGTGGAGAATATATCCAAGCCAGGCAGTGAGGCGCGCTATGTCACTGCGTTCCGCCAATCGCCAGGGATAGGCGAATGGCACAGTATGACCGATGATCTCAAAGCGCGTCAGGCTGGCGGCTGTGATACCGATCACAGCGGTCAACGCGGCGGAAATGAGCACACCACCGAGGATCAATTTCAGGGAGTTATTTTTTGTTTGCATAATTCATCTTTACTCCTATTGCTTATTCTCGTCACACCGTAAACGCAGATAGTATTTCATCATTCATCTTTTTCAACAAATCCAGAATTTCTTCGTTCTCAGGAATGTCAGTCATGTCATGTCCGTAATGAATGAAACGCGCCTCTCCGCTTTTGTCTATGATCACCTGGGCAGGCATGCGGCCAAATTTGAACAAATTTATTTTCTGTCCGTAAAGTTTTAGAACGGTATGCGTTGGATCGGGCAGGCCGATAAATGGTAAATTATGTTTCTGCCAATAATTTGAAAATGCTTTTCCATCTTCAGGCCCAAGCACCACAACTTCGGTATCCTGCGCTAAAAACTTATCGTAGTCTTGACGCAACTGCGCCATATGCCGTTGGCAATAAGGTCAGAGGAATCCACGATTGAAAACCAGAAGAACGTTTTTCCTGCCTTGAAAATCTGTGAGAGTGATTTCATTTCCTTTGAAATCTGTCAGGGTAAAATTTGGCGCGGGTTTGTTGAGTTCAGCACGGCTCATGAAGGGAGTACCAAAATAATTCCAAATATGATCTCAACCACAAGGCTGATGACGTTCGATTGAACGACAGATTTATCCGTGAACATGGAAATTCCACGTACCAGCGCAACTCCCAGATAAGCAATACCCAGCATCATATAAGCAACTGGAGAACTGAGGAAAAGCGGAGCGGCGCCAAGCGCGATGAAGAATCCGCCAAGTACGGCGCGGATCTCAGTGATGCCGCGTCCGCCTTCGGGACGGAGGCCCGTAAAGCCTGTGACAGATTCTGGTTTGAACAGGGATACGAGCCCTGTCAAGATCGTGGCGAGTACCGCGATGATTTGTAAAATTTGAACGATCATGTTTCTCCTGATATTAGACCTGACAGGTTTTTGAAACCTGTCAGGTCCTTTGATTAGAACCCGCGCCGTTGACCTTGCCACGGGGCTGGGGTGTCGTTTCGGAACTCCTCCACACTGGGACCACGCAATTGTGCCAGCCGCCATGTTCCGTACAGATAACTAAAGATCAACAATAGAATTGTCGCGGGCCAGCCAGTAAGAAAGTTAGTCAGCGCCAATGAATTGACATTCTGATTTTTAAATAATGAAAATTGCAGAAACAAGCGGGCGGCAAAGAAAATTGTCCAGGCGAAAGTCACTTCACTGTAGGCAGGCCGCACCAACGGATGCCAGTACCAGCCCAAAGGCCAGCGGCGAGCGATGTAACTTGTCCACGCCACCATGGGGCGGCGGATGATCAAACTGACGATGGTCAGAAGCAAGGTCATGCTCCCGCTAATGAGACCGGGTAGAAAAAATCCTTCTGATTTTCCAAGAACCCATGCGATGCCAATCGCGACTGCGACACTTGCCACACCCGCCAGCGCGTATAACAAGGATTGTTTCCGAATTATCCGAATGAACGCAAAAACCAGAGATACGATCAGTGCGCTCCACATGGCGGCTTGAAAACTGATCAGACTGTTGACCGCCAGGAAA
Organism: Candidatus Villigracilis saccharophilus; assembly: GCA_016709305.1. Taxonomy (GTDB): domain Bacteria; phylum Chloroflexota; class Anaerolineae; order Anaerolineales; family Villigracilaceae; genus Villigracilis; species Villigracilis saccharophilus. Next base: position 84,052 of record JADJNA010000013.1, on the reverse strand, counting down.
ATGATCGGCGGAAGAATTGCGTCTACAATTGAATTGCGCCCTGTGAATACAGTGCGGAGTTCGTCCAGTAACTCCCGCCATTTTTGTTGTTTCATTTTTTACGCATGTTTTCCAAGCCAGAATTTTCGCCAATCACCGTTGCTGGATTGAAGGGTAATGAAAGTGTAGAGACTGCCGGCAAAGAAGCCGAGAGTCATCATTGCAATTGTCCACAGGATGGCAACGGGCAAAGATTTTTCACGGTAGATGATCCAGGCGGAGAAGAGTGTGAAGCCGGTGTACAGGTCGACGAGGGAAACGATGCCCCATGGCATTGCGAATAATTGACTGCCTTCGCCGAAGAAGTCACCAACTGTAAAGCCATAGATGAGGACGGAGGTCATAGCAAGCATGCCCAGGACGGAAATAATTTTTGCGATCTTCATGGTTTATTCCTTTGATATACAGGCAAATCCCAGCGCGCCAACGCCTAGGTGAGCGCCAAGAGCCGGGGTGATCTGAACAATTGAAACAACATCCTGGGGGAAGAAAGAGCGGACTTGTTCGTAAAGCGCTTCAGCTTCCTCTTGAATACCGGCATGCACGATTGCCAATTTTTCATAAGGAGCATATTCACCCAACCACCCCAGCAATTTTTCAGTCGCACGTTTTTGTGTACGCGTGCGGTGAGCAGTGGCTTTGCCCATGTTCATATGTAACAGGGGTTTAATCTGTAGTATTTCTCCAAACCTTGCAATGGCAAAATTCATTCGTCCACTGCGGCGCAGATATTCAAGAGTTTTGAGCGAGGCAAAAACATATGTGCGCTTCATCAATTCCTGCAAAACAGAGACAATCTCTTCCAATTTTTTTCCAGCCTGCGCCATTTGCGCGGCTCTTTCAACAAGGAAGCCTGTCCCCAGGCTGAGTTGACTAGAATCCAACACTGTGACCGGCACACGGGTAAATTGCTCAGCAGCGATACGCGCCGAGTTGACCGTGGCGCTTAATGTCTCTGAGATATGAATGGACAAAATGGCCGACGCGCCTTCATTTGTCAGTTTTTCATAGATTTGCAAAAACACATCAGTTCCGGGCGCGGCAGTTTTGGGTGATGGACGGAATTCGGGCAGTTTGGCGTAGAACTCCTCGCGGGTCAGGTTCACACCGTCCAAATAGGTGTTTTCGCCCTGATTGATGTGCAGGGGGATGACAGTGATGCCATGCTTCTCCACAATGGGGTTGGGCAGGTCGCAGGTGCTATCGGTGACAATCGCAATTTTCAAGATTTCCTCCTTGAGAGTGTGTCTTTCGTTTTATACAGGAGCCAGCGTGCCCGCGAAAATCATCCAGGCTAAAACTGTTTTTGCAACCAGGCTAAGGATGATGAAAGCGCGTTCGCCATACAGATAGTTTTTCCACGGCCCGATCTTTTTGTATTGAAGGTACATGTTGACGCCGAAAGTATTAAAGAAAACAAACAGCGTCGGGATGATGGCGTAAACGAAAGCAGGCGGTTTGGCTTCCCCGCCGGATGCGATGGAGCCAAAGAAATAAATGAAAATCACCAACCAGGGGATGATGCCGGCAATCGAGCCGAAAGTGAACGGCGTCCAGTCCAGTTTTTTCTTGTCCTGATTCAGGCTTTCCATTAGCAATCCGAACAGGTTCATCGTGGCATTCAAGCCGAACATCACGATGATAGCTCCCAGATCCCAGACTCCGGCCAACATGCCGATCAGCACGATCATCAGTGATGAACTGAGGGCATATTCGTAGAAGCGGATGGGGTTCTTACCCAGCTTCAGATTTTCAACATAGTGAGAGTAGCCGATTGTTGAAAGGAAGAAGTGTGCTACCGCCGAGAGCAGTAGGAAGATCGCCACCGAGGGGCCGAGAGGCAATTCATAGAAGAGTTTGGCCTGCGGAGAAAGCGAGAAGGTTGTGGTGTTAAAACTGAGAAAATTTGTGAAAACGGGATAGGTGGTATCGTTGCTGACAACCCACATAAATACACCCTGAATCAGATGCATGAACCCCATGATTAAGTTGAAACGGCGCAGTTTTGAATAGGTTTTATCGTCTGTTTCAGACATTGGAATAACTCCTTTTGATTTTTGCATTGCTGGTTTTAAACTTATTCAAATTAACTGGCTGAGTCGGCCTGCGTTTTCAACCAGGCTTTGATCGGTTCGCCCTTACCATTGATATGCTTGTCAATGGCTTTGGAATAAGTATTTATGAATTCAGCGAGTACGCTTGCGGGCTGTTGATGCGACTGCATCAGAACTTTCACCCATTCCATTTCCTTGGCGACATGTTCCATGTTGCCAAGCTGCAGCGCAGCCGCGATGTTGTCACCGAGGAAGCGAATGCCAGTATCCATGCCTTCAGATTGGGGTGTAAACGGGAACATTTCCTTGATCGTACTTTCGATGTGAATCCGTTTGGATATAAAAGCCTGAAGTGCGGCGACGTATTCCGGTGAAATGGTCTTGAGCGGATTTGGCTTTATCTTGGTCTGCAAAAGCGTCTCCACTGTTTTAAGTGAGGTGGTTAGTGAATCTCCAAGATAATGACCAGGAATAAAATCGGCGAGGTCGTGATGCATATTGAAGATGCGGCCGCCATAACCAACTGGCGCACGCAATCCTGACAACGCCTGCGCGGTGGTTTGTAATGCGGCAGCTGTGGTTAACGTCTGGGCGACGAGGATGACCAGATTAGCGCGTACGGCTGTGACAGTTTCTTCGAATTGTTCAGCAGGGACGTTTGCGCCAAGATGGATCACATTCAATCCGCGGCGGCGTAGGAGTAAGGCGAGATGCAGAGGCGTGAAGGTGTGCCATTCATTCGATGGGCATCCAACCAGTACGGTTTGATTCCGCGTGGGAGCTGGAGAGCCACCCAGAAGCGAGTCAAGGCGGCGCATGGCAAGGCCAGATGCGAAATGCTCCTGTTGTACCGATGCGCGGTTTGTATACCAAAGTCCGCCGAACTCTGAGAGTCCTTTTTGTAAAACTTCCATGCAGACCGCTTCAACTGGAAACATTGAGAAAGCCTGATTGAGAATTTGCTCCGCATTTGTTTCGCTGAAGCTTAAGCAAGCTTGGATCCATTGTGCGCGCAGAGAATCAAGATTCGTATCAGGTGAGGTGTAAATGGCAGGAGTTGTTTGCAGGGAAATCAAAGTCGAAGGGGAAAAACCAGCAAGCGGGTCGATCTTGGATGCGATCTTTTCCTTCCAAAGATCCACTGCGCGCGAGATCGAGAGTCCCTCTGTTTGCCGCGCCAGAAGCCATTTAATCGTCTCGATATCGTATTGCGAATAAAGGCGATGCCCCCTTCGGTGCGCTCGGGCATGGGCAAGCCATAGCGACGCTCCCAGGCGCGCAGAGTGTCTGCCGCAATATTGGTTTCTTGCAGAACAGCTTTTAAGTTAAAGGCGGGATTTTTACTAATAGACATAAGAACTCCAGTTACATTATGGTCGGCAGGCTGTATAGGTTTTGCACGGATATTGTACCTGCTTTGCGCCAATTTTACTGATTTATCGCGGCGCGTTCCAACTTGTAACCTTCAACTCGCGAACCTGTGAACTCCTTGAGAATCCGTTCAGTTGTTAAGCGGGCTGAAAGAAGCACGATGGGCAAGCCCGTACCAGGATGGGTGGACGCGCCCGTGAAGTACATATTCTTATATTGCTTGTGACGATTCTGTGGGCGGAGATATCCGACCTGCCAGAAATTGTGACTCAGCCCGAACGCCGAACCATTAACCAGATTGAAGCGTTCCTTCCAAACCTTGGGTTGGTACGAAATCTCAAACTTGATATGCGCTTCGAGATCTGTCGCTCCCAATTCATTCGCGAGGCGGGTCAGCACGGTTTGGCGGGCACGCTTGACCATTGCTTCCCAATCCTGTTCGGTGCGCGCATCGAGATGACCGACGGGGACAAGTACGTAAAGTGTGTCCTGACCTTCGGGGCCAGCGGCTGGGTCAGTGCGTTTGGGTGCATGAACATAGAACGAAGGCACTTCAGGCAAAGTGTGGTCATTGAATATCTGATCAAAGGAAGCCTTGTAATCGCCGCCGAGAAACACATTGTGATGTGCGATCTGTGAATATTCCTTGTCCACACCCCAATAGAACATGATGGTGGAACAGGTGTAGAGCTTGTCTTCGAGTTTTTTCGCTTCTGCTTTATTTGGAAGAAGTTCTTTATAAATATAGGGCAGGTCCGCATTGCCGACAAAAATATCAGCATAAAATTCACGGCCATCTTCAAGTTGAGCACCGATGATCTTTGAATTATTTACATGCAGCCTTTTCACTGGTGCGTTGTAGATGAACTTCACACCAAGCTTTTCGGCCACAGCAGTAAGTGCCTGAATGCCTGCATACATTCCGCCCATGGGATACCAGACTCCTTCCGCGAGTTCTGTATATTGAAGCAGGGAATAAGTGGCTGGCGCGTCATAGGGGCTTAATCCCAGATACATATTTTGAAACGTGAAGGCAGCCTTCAAGCGCTCATCTTTGAAAAAGCGGCCTGTGTTCTTGTAATGCTTTCCCAATGCCTTAAGTTGGAAGATCAACGGCAAATTGCTCAGGCTGAAATATTCAAAAATATTAAAGAAGTTGCGTCCCACAAATTTCTCAAGCGAAATTTTGTAATGCTTGCTCCCCTCAGCGATGTAATTCAGGAAACCGGTAAAAGCGGTCTTTTCCACCTTTTCCAACTGGGTCTGCATTTTGCCGATATCAGAAGTCAATTCCAATTCCAGGCCATCGTCAAAGCGGACTTTATAGGTCGGGTCAATGCGGCGCAGGTCAAGATGATCGCTCATCTTTTCGCCGAGAGCTGCAAAAGTCTCCTCCCAAACTTCGGGCATTAGGAACAGGGTTGGTCCAATATCGAAGCGATGACCGTCTTTGATAATTTGATTACAGCGTCCGCCGGGAGTGGATTCCTTTTCCACCACAGTCACATCGTATCCATTTTTTGCAAGGCGGGCCGCAGTGGCAATTCCACCAATCCCCGCGCCAATTACAAGAGCAGTTTGTTTCATAGGATCTCCTTATTACACAACGAATTACTTATACTATTGTACTTGTTGTCCATTATTTGTCAAGGTTTTTAAATATTTACTTTGCAAAACCTTGACAAACCAGATAAATCCAGTAAAATTTCAACATTGAAGATCATAATTATGGGATCACACGGCAGCAAAAACCATGCAGGAGAATAAAATGCAAGCACAGGCAAACTGGGAGAACCAACTACTCGATCTTGCGGGACATATTCCGCACCCATCAATCCGCCCCTTTTTCTCTTATTGGGCAGGTGACGATTCCTTGCGCAAGGCATATCAGCAAGCCTCGGTTATCACTGCCGAACATAGTAAATCATTCCACTTTTCATCCGGGCTTCTTCCCGAAGAAAAGCGCTCCGCTGTCCGTGCACTGTACGCGTTTTGCCGCACCGTGGATGACATTGTGGATGAAGTCGAAGCTAAAAAAGATCGCGACTTTGAATTGGATTATTGGCGTAACATCGTTCAAACCGCCTCCGCCTCAACCGATGATCTGGTCGCTGCCGCGTGGGCAGATACCCTTACCCGCTACCATATTCCGCGCCACTACGCCCTTCAATTGATCAATGGTGTGGCACGCGATTTATCCCAAACACGTTATCAAACCTTTGAGGATCTCGCCACATATTGCTACGGAGTCGCTTCCACGGTTGGGTTGATGAGTATGTACATTGTCGGCTTTAAGAGTCATGAAGCCGTTCCTTATGCCATTAAGCTCGGTGTGGCACTGCAGATGACCAACATCCTCAGGGATGTTGGCGAGGACTATCGCAATGGCCGACTCTATCTGCCGTGCGAAGAATTAGCTTTTTACGGCGTCGCTGAAGCCGACATAGCCGAAAACCGCGTAACTGATAACTGGCGCCAATTCATGAAGTTCCAGATTGAACGTACACGGCAGTTGTACAAAGATTCGTGGGAAGGCGTGAAGATGCTTGAACGTGAGGGGCAACTCGCTATCGGTGCCGCATCTACTTTTTATTCCGGGATTTTGGATGAAATTGAAAAAAATGATTTTGATGTGTTTTCCCTCCGAGCCAGCCTTTCGGCGTGGGGCAAGGTCAGCCGAGTTCCTAGGCTATGGTTGAAAATTAAATCCTTATAGCTAACTTGTGTCCGGGGGCACTCCTCTTTTTTTGACAGGTCATCCCTTGAGCAAGCGTGACCTGTCTTTTATTTTTCATCCGACAAAGATCTACATCCACATTCTAAAAACAGAGCAAACTTTTTCGTTTCTGCAGAAGCAGAGTAAAATTCAAGCAATATAAACCAAGATCAACCAAGATCAACTTTGAGGAAAAATGGCAAAGATCACTGCTGTCAATCATGTCGCTGTCGTGGTGGAAGATTTGGAGAAATCCCTTTTATTCTGGCGCGACGCACTGGGAATTCAATTACACGAACTGCGCGATGTGCCCGCAGAACAATCACAGGTTGCTTTTCTGCCCGTTGCAGGCGCTGAAGTGGAACTCGTCATGCCGACCACTACAGACTCAGGTATTGCCAGATATCTCGCCAAACGCGGGCAGGGAATGCATCACCTCTGCCTCGAGGTGGACGATATCGATGGTATGATGTCGCGGCTTAAGGAAAAGAATATTCGCCTCATCAATGAAGAACCGCGTACTTCGGTAGATGGAAAAAAATACGCCTTCATTCACCCTGAGTCCACGGGTGGGGTGCTGGTGGAGTTGTATCAAATTAAATAATGTCAGAGAACATTGAAAGCACTTTAAAAGATGAGTGCGGACTTGTAAAAGACCGCCCGATCATTGTCGGTGTTTCGGGCGGTCCTGACAGTCTATGTTTGATGGAAACATTACGGCAGGCGGGCTATCCCATCATTGTCGCTCATTTTGACCATCAACTTCGTCAGGAATCGGGGCAGGACGCCCGTATGGTGGAAAAGATCGCTGCGCGATTAATGCTTGCTTGCGTCGTTGATGGCGCGGATGTGCGGGCATACGCAGATCAGGAAAAACTTTCAATCGAAGAAGCAGCTCGTAATTTACGTTATCGCTTTATGTTCAAGCTGGCACGCGAACGAAATGCACAGGCCGTCGCCGTAGGGCATACTGCGGACGATCAAGTCGAAACGATCCTCATGCACTTTCTGCGTGGTAGTGCGCTCACCGGGTTAAAGGGCATGTCTTTTTGTTCACTCATAAAAACCTTTGACGCGAAAATTCCCGTTGTCCGCCCCCTGCTGAAAATGTGGCGCGAAGAAACGGTTGTGTATTGCGCGGTCAATGGGTTGCGCCCGCATTATGACTCAAGCAATGATTCGCTTAACTTTCAGCGGAATCGCGTTCGTCACCTTTTGATACCAAACCTTGAAAGTTACAATCCAAAATTCCGTGAAGCAGTTTTGCATATGTCCGAATCGCTCAAGGGTGATTACGCTTTTGTGATGGAAACACTGGATCAAGCCTGGCAAGAATCTGTGATCGCAAAAGATGAGGAGGTTGTCACCTTCGACTCTGACCTGCTCTCCGGCTACTCGATCGGTCTGCAGCGCAATCTGGTCAAACATGCCATGCAGTTTCTTCGCCCTGAAGTGGATATCAGTTTTTCCGTTCTTGAGCGCGCAACGAATATGATCAACGGCAGCGGACTCTCTTCGCGCGTTGACTTGAAAGGCGGTATGCGCATGTTCCGCGAACTGGGCAATGTTTACATTTGCACATTGGATGCTGAATTGCCATTCAATCTTTGGCCTCAAATGATTGGAAATGATCCCGTGTCAATTTCAATTCCCGGTCAGGTTTCCCTTGCAGGCGGCTGGAAGTTATCCAGTGAGATTTGGCGAATCCCAGCTTTGGCGAGGGAACAGGCCAGACAGAACGAGGACCAGTTTCAGGTCTGGTTGGATGCTGAAAATCTGTCCGGGCAGTTCGAGCTGCGCACGCGCCGCCAGGGTGATCGTTTTGCACCGCTGGGCATGGATGGTCATTCACAAAAACTTTCAGATTTTCTGGTAAATGAAAAAATGCCCCTGCGGGCGCGTGAGTATTGGCCCTTGTTATGTGTTGGAGAAGAGATCCTTTGGGTGCCCGGGTATCGTTCCGCGCACCCGTATCGTTTGAAAACGACATCGCGGAGCATTGTCTATTTTTCAGTGACTCGCCCGTTGGATAAATTTAGATAATAAAAATTCCCCGCTTGTTTGGCGGGGAATTTTTATTATTTTATTTCACCATTCAATTTTCTGATCTTGATGAACAACTCGCGCCATTGGATCTTTGAGACGCCAAGTTTCTGACGTATCAGATCTGATTCCATACCCGATTGGTAGTCACGCAAGGCGCATGTCCACCTGCACATGTCAAAAGATAGGTGCTTTGTAAGACTGGCTTCAGCGCCAATATCTTCCAACAAATATTCCAACCTGCGCGGTGACCAGGCAAATACCTGATCGGCAGGATGGTATTGCGTGAGATATTCCTTGTAGGCTGCGATCCAATCCTCTTGCAGTTCTATCTTGCGTTCCTTGTAGCGGTTGGCCGGGCTGGCGTAGCGGATGAAAACATGCGGACCGTTCTTTGCATTTAGATCAATATGATTTATATGAATGCTCAGGCATTCATTTTTCTTGATACCGGTGGTAAGCAAAAGGTAAACGAGCGCGTACATGCGGGCGTCGGGTTTTGTCTCGCGGCGGTGACGATCTGCGGCTAGCAGAACCCTTTCGTATTCGTCATTTGTAAGAACTTGGGGGAGTGGACTGATGGCCGAGCGCTGAAGGACTTTTTCAGCGGGGTCGATGGTCAAGGTGCCGTATTGATGCAGCCAGCGAAAGAATGACTTGACCGATGTAATGCGCCGCGACAAGGTCTTGGGACTGCATGGTATGCCGCGATCCTTTTCCATCCATGCAAAGAAACGGTTGAGGTCATCAGTTGTGATCGTTCCGATGGTTTTGTCTGGGGCGAGAAATTTGGTGAGCAACCGCACGTCGGATAGAAAAGCCTTCACGGTGTGGTGAGAACGCCCCTGGTCTTGCATGAACATTTCCCAGCCGTTGATGGCGGTTGGGAGCAATGTCTTGGTTGTCAGATGTGCGGAATCAGTTACTTTTGCCATAAGGCACCTCATTTTTGTAGCGCATAGTCTTTTCGTATAGTTTAACTAAAGTGGGAAGTATTGTCAACAGGGTTGGGGAATATAAATAACTTAATGCGAGAGATCTTGCGGCTGGAAGCACGGTTCGTAGTCATAGCCGAGGATGACGCGGTATTGCACGGGGCTGTTTGCGTTGGGTTGGGAAATCACATTTGCAGAGAACAGGTTGAGGGTAGAGAGGATTGTCTGCCGTTGAGCAGTATCCTGCCCGGGCGTGAAATCCACCAGAACGGAGGCTGCGTAGTCGCGGCGGTCGGCATTCGAAAGTATGGTTTGATACCCGGCATAGTTCAGACGTGATGCGGCGAGTGAGTCCCATGTGTCGAAGGGGACTCCATTTTGAACTTCCACTTTTACGGATTTGCGCTCGACAGCAAATGTGGAGAGGGTTGTTGCTTCGATGAGCATTTGACTCAGTTCAACATCGTTTGGCAGGAGTACCGCCGCTCCGCCTGGGGTCATCCAAGAACTGACATAGGGCGGGCGGATGTAATAGCCGCGAATATTTGCATTCGTGAAGTTGAGCGCGTAGGGAGCCATGCGAACCAAATCTGCGAGACCGAGGTCTGTAATGACCGTGCTGGAAAGATCGTTATAAAGCTGTGGAATTTTTCCGAAGGTGCTGGTTTGCAATGCCTGCCCAAAAATGGCGCGGATCACTTCCTGCTGGCGGCGTCCGCGGTCGAAGTCGTTGGATTTGGAGCGCGCGCGGGCATACCAGAGCGCGAGATCGCCGTCCATGTGAATTTGGCCGGGGCCAACGGTGTAAAGCCACCAATTATCTTCATTGTATTGATCGTATGATGGATCTATCAAACGCCAATCAGTGTAGGAGCATGCGATGGGAATTTCCACGCCGCCGAGGGTGTCCACGATGCGGCGGAAACCGTCGAAATCGACCATGGCGGTGTGGTCAATGCGAATGCCGAGGTTGTAAGAGATCGTATCTTTAAGCAGGCCCGGTCCGCCGCCAAGATAGCCGGTAATCTCTCCGCTTTGATAGGCTGTATTGACACGTTGCATTCCCACGGTGGGAATGTAGATCCACAAGTCACGCGGAATTGAGATGAGCGAGACCTGTCCTTCCTTGGGCCAGACCACCGCGACAATGATCGTATCTGTGCGGTACGATGACCCGGGCCGTAGATCCGAACCGATAAGCAGGAAGTTGATTGTTTCGTTATCGGTCAGTGGCGGCAAGGCTGTGGGATTGCCCGAGAGTGAATCGGCGGCTGGAGGTGCGGCCGAGGTCGGGAAGAGTTGATTAATATCAACCGTGGCGGTTGCGTCAACTGGCGGTGTTGGCGAGGGAGATGGTGTCTCAGTGGGTAGTAATAATGGCGTATTGATCTCAAATGATAGAAGGGAAACCTGTGTAGGCGTGTAAAGTGCTGGCTGAAATGGCGTGGGCGTTGGGGATGGATTTGGCGCTGATGTAATCAGAATAAACGGAAGCGCGTTGGATGTGGTTGATTGCGGCGTGGAACCACAGGCGGATATTACGAACGCAATAATTGGAAGCAGAATGAAGAGGTGCCGGGATGATTTCATGCAAATCTTTGAAGGCGCAATTGAGCCGCGTTTACTAAGGAACTACTATGGGGATGTCCGTAGGCGTTGGTACGGGAGTATTTGTGGGTGTGTTTGTAGGCGGAACAGGTGTGGTGGTGGGAACAACAGTGGCCGTAAAGGGAATGGCGGTTTCAGTGAATGTCGCGGTTGGATAGGTTGTACTCGTGACCGCAGAGACGGGTGTGCGCGTGGCGACATTCGGAACCCAAAGGCGTTCGCCGGCAAAGATAGTGTCACTCACGCGGCAGTTCACACGGCGCATCAACTCTAGCGTGGTGTAATGATCGTAACCAATGCGATATAAAGAGTCGCCAGATTGCACAATGTAATTCTTTAACCATCCAATTGCGCCTGGAATACAAACGGCAAAGGTGCTGGTGGGGGCGGGCGGTACATACAATTTTGAACCTATGATCAGGCTGTCACTCAATAAACAGTTTGCGATACTTACTTCATTCTTGTTGGCTTGATACCGCGCGGCGATACTGTCGAGTGTATCCCCAACTTGAACAGTGACTTGAGACCAACCCGTTGGAGGCTGGCATGAAGTTGGAGGAGTGGTCGTATTTGTGAATGTTGCTGTAATTGTGGCTGTGGGGGTTTTTACCTCAAGCGTTGGAGTCAGCGATGGTGTTAATGATGAGGTCGCTGTCAAAGGCACGGGAGATTCAAGCAGGTCATTGGTCGCTGTTGGAGTAGCCTCTGGCGCGAATTCCACAAGCGAAATTGATAACGCCCCCAGGATCAATCCGATTGCCACAAATGCTACCAACAGCGCGTTTCCAATGTCGCGCAGGCTTTTCATCAGCCATTTCCTTTAGACGCAGATTCCTGGTTAACAGAATTCGCGCCGGCAATAGGTAGTAACACGCTAAATGCCGATCCGACCCCGGGTTCGCTTTCCACCCAGATCCTTCCATGTTGAGCTTCGGTAAGTGTCTTGGCAATTGAAAGCCCAACACCTGTATCGCCAATGCCTTGAATAAGAACATTATCTGCGCGATATAGTCGGGTGAAGACGCGCGGGAGATCTTCAGCGGGGATTCCGCCGCCGGAATCAGCAACCTGAATGAGAATGAAATCCTTTCCATCCTCGTTTCGGGTCTGGACCGTCAGCCTGATCGTGCTTTCGAAGGGAGTCGCCGCCCCGGCATTTTGTAAAAGATGGATGAGTATTTGTTGCAGCGCTTCACGGTCCGCTTGAATGGGCGCGAGGGTTTTCGGCAATTCAAGATGCATTGAAATATGCTTCTCGCGCACCTGCGTACTCGTATACGACATGGCGTTATCGATGATCGAATTCAGATCAACTGATTCGGTTTTGAGATCATTCAACTCTGTTTCCAGTGTTGTGATCTGGATCATGTCATCCGTTAAACTACGGATACGTTCCGTGGATGTTTTTACCCGCTCCACAAATTTGCGTTGTAATGCGCCAAGGATGCCCACCGATTCACCCAACAATAGGTCGGTGTAACCAACGATCGATGAAAGTGGCTGGCGTAATTCCTGCGAAATGGATGCGATCACCTCAGCCAGTTCTGTGCTTTTTACTGCCACTTTGCCTTTTTCTATCTCTTCTGTTTTTAAGCCTGCTTCAAGGAGTTGATTTTTCAAAAGGTCGATTTCTTGCAGGGCATTCTTTAATTTATCTTCAATTTGCGAGTCAGGTATTGAAGGCTGCTCGGATTGGCTTGTTAGTAGGCTGCCGTTTTCAGCCTGTAGTTTTTCAATAATGCGTTGGGATTCTTCCTGTGCTATTCGCAGGGAGGCCAATTCCGTATTATTGTTATTTTTCTGTAATTCAGCGCGCGCTGATTCTAATTGTTGTACAAGTTCTTGATTGCGGCGTTCCAATTCCTCCGCTTGTCCGCGAGCGTGGTCAGTTTGTACCTCCAATTTTGTTACTTTTTGGCCCCGTTTTATGATTGGCACAAGCGCCGCGGCGATGTTTGCAAGGTACGCCTGGTCTTCAGCTGTCCAGGTGCGGTCGGAATATGGAGAAAGCAATAATATGCCGCCCAGAGATTCCTTATCTGGAGTCAGGATCGGGACGCTCAGTAGGTGACCCGGATTGGGCAGGCCAAGGACATCCCCCAATCCTTTAATGTCGGCAGAAGTGCTGCTTGAAGGCATCCTTAATGGACGTCCGCGTTGAAGCGAGTTTGCAAGCATGGGGATGGAACTTTTCTTAAGCGACCCGCCTTCCAATGCATCTTCGCGGATCAGATCATACCCGCCGCCGATCACGATTTGATTGTTGTTATCTGTTAGGTAGATCATAAAGCACAGGTCGGCAAGCATGGTCTGGGCAATGGCGCGTGTAATAGCCTGGCTGATCTTGGTCGGATTTGATTCAACCGCAAGCGCCAGCATGGCATGAAAGGTTTTGGGGTCCGTGCTATATCGTCTGCGGTCCTGTGTCGCAGTATCTTGTTTTGCAGGTATTGCCACGGGTGTTGATCGTGCAGGCGTTGCCGCTTGTGAGGAGAATGAAAAACGCTGAGGCAGGGTCAGTAATATTGGAAAGGCAGCCATGTAAGCAAGGCGTACAATTCCTGAATAATTGCCTTCTGTTGGAAAAAATAAATGCCCCGCATGACCGGCGGATCCTAATGCCAGTAATATGATCCCCTGCCACATCCCGTCTGGCTTGCGTAGGATCAATATGATAATACCAAGCAGCGCGGCCACTAGTGAACCGATCTGCCAATACCAATCATCGGGGGTTTGGTTGTAACTCACGAGGGGAATTTGTGGCTGCCAGGTTAGCAAACTTAACCCAAGCGCGGCGAGCACCAGCACACTTAGTAAACTCGCTGCGCCGTCAGCGATGCGACTTGGTTCAGGAAAGGCGTACAGCCAGGTGATCCAGATAATACCAAATACGATAAATGCCCGATCCATGGGCGGTAGGACTGTTTTGGGCTCCAGGACATGCTGCCAACCCAGTCCGCTAAAAACAAACATTGCTATTTGTGCGGCGAGCAGAATGCCGAGACCAAAAAAAGCACGGCGGGCTTGTGGGAATTCGCTTACGCGCCAATGGTTAAGAGCCGATTGAAGTGCGCTGGCAACTGAGAACGCCAACACAACGTAATAAATTAAATCCCCAGGGGGAACAGTGAGCTGAGTGAGGATTAAACTGGAAAATGCGTTCATGTTTTCATGATTATAATGCCAGTTCAAAATTTATGAGTAGTCAACGTATAATTAGGCGGGTGTCAGCTTTTATCAGGCATCTTTTCACAAAGAGGCACGGATTTTACCGAGACACCAGTAATCCTGACCTTATCTCTGCACTCCGCATGTAAAGCGTTCCCATATAAAACTCAATGTGTTCAAGGTAACCAATCCGTCTAATCATATCGACAATGCGCAATCCCAAATGGTTCGCTCCGCTCATAGTATCTGTACTGCTTGCAGCCACCCTTTTGCCTGTGGCTTTCACAGGATATTTCTCCATAAAGGATGGGGAAACTGAATTTGCCTCGCAAAATTACGCAAGCGCAGCTGATTCGTTTTCACGCGCTGCCCGTTTTTTCCCCTGGCGGAATGATCTCTGGGAGCGGGCCGGTATTGCCGCAAGCGCGGGTGGAGATGCATTGCGCGCGATCGCTTTCCTAAAACACGTCCCTCAACTATCAGAGCAGGGCTGGCTGTCGCTTGCATTTTCCTTTTATTCAAATGGCGACACGCCATCCGCGCTTGAAGCATATCAACAGGGATTGCAATTTTACGATTCACCTTCCTTATATGCAGGGCTTGCATTTATATATCGGCAACAAAAAGACTGGAACTCAGAACGCGATGCTCTTATGAACCAAATTCGATTAGGCACGAATTCAGGAGATGTCTACGCTCATTACCGGCTAGGACTTTTGTTGACTTTTACAGAGAACGGGCAGGCGCTTTCAGAATTAATGACCACTTCTTCTCTGAACCCTGAATTTGATCCTGCGGTGCAGACAATGCGCTCCGCTTTGAATATATCTGCTGCACAAACCGATCCATCACAGCAGTTTGTGACCATCGGGCGTGCGCTGGGATTAGTTCAGGAATGGGATCTTTCGATGGAGGCCTTTGAGAAAGCCATCGAATTTAATGCGGAAAATGCTGAAGCATGGGCCTGGCTCGGCGAAGCAAAACAACAGATCGGTCAGGATGGAGGCGCGGAACTTGATCAGGCTGTGACTCTCGACCACACCTCTGCCACTATTCGCGCACTGCGCGGCTTATATTGGAACCGTCAGGGGAAATATGCTCAGATGCTTGCTGAATACTTGTTAGCCGCTGAGTCCGAGTCGGCCAATCCCGCTTGGCAGGCTGAGATCGGGAATGCTTATTTTAAACTTGGCGATCTTGCTTCAGCCTTGAATGCTTATCAACTTGCTGTAGACCTTGCGCCGAACGATGTGACCTATTGGCGGTTATTGGCTGTTTTTTGCGGCGACAACAATGTGCATACCGAAGATGTAGGGTTGCCCGCCGCGCAAAAAGCAGTGGAACTTGCGCCTGATGATCCTTTGGCCTTGGATGCGTTGGGTTGGCTGTATCTCTCTTCCGGAAGACTTGCGAACGCCGAGCAGGTTTTATTGGATATCGTTGAGCGATTTCCGTATCATTTTCCCGCACATATTCATCTGGCTATGACCTATCTGGCACAGGATAATCGCACTGCTGCTTTTGCTGAATTAACTTATGTTCGTGATGCAGATATGAATGGTCCTGAAGGCGCATTTGCCATTCAACTACTTGAAAAATATTTTCCATAAAGATCTTTCCATTTGAGATAAAGAATAATATTCCCTCATGATAAAATCACGATTATGAATCGTCTGCTGACCGCCCTCACTGTATTGATCGTACTTTCACTCGCCTGTTCCACCACAACAACATCGGCCACCCCTGCGCCGTTAGACCTGAATGCGCCATCTGGAAGCATGTTATTTCAAGATGATTTTACCCAGCCTGTTACTGGCTGGGATCGCTTTACGGCCTCTGAAGGCACCATAGATTACGATGCGGGCGGATATCGATTGCTGGTTAATTCGCCTGAAACTAATTTTTGGTCAACACCCCATAAGAATTTTGCTGATATTCGTTTGGAAGTCGATGCAGGCAAGTTGGGCGGGCCGGACGAGAATCGCATTGGGTTGATCTGCCGTTATACGGGCACTGATTATTATTTTTTTATGATCTCCAGTGACGGTTTTTATGGGATTGGGATGTATTCTGGCGAAAAAGCTCTCCTGCTTGGAACTGACGAATTAAAGTCGGACCATAATATCAAGACCGGCTTGGCGGTTAACCATCTCAGGGCAGATTGCATAGGCGACACGCTCACATTTTATGTAAATGGAACTCAAGTCGCCTCAGCGCAGGATGCAACATTGAAGTCGGGCGACGTCGGGCTTCTTGCGGGGACGTTCGGGCAGCCTGGAGTGGATGTGATCTTCGATAATTTCGTGGTCCTGAAGCCGTAGGTATATGATGTAATACAGTAACGCTGCGGTTTTGATTCACATTATTTCAATGGTCTTTTCAAATCAGGATAAGTGTCACTTTCACGAAATGGGGGAAGGAATGTATAATGTTTGTGTGTTAATTCACAAAAAAAACGATGTTTCATAATATGTAAAATATAGAAGGAGCAAAACATGACGGCTCAATTAATTGACGGAACTGCGATTGCGCAGAAGGTTCGTGATGAGGT
This sequence comes from Candidatus Villigracilis saccharophilus, assembly GCA_016709305.1. Classification (GTDB taxonomy): domain Bacteria; phylum Chloroflexota; class Anaerolineae; order Anaerolineales; family Villigracilaceae; genus Villigracilis; species Villigracilis saccharophilus. The sequence continues at coordinate 67,567 of JADJNA010000013.1, read as the reverse complement.
TAAGGCAAAGGTTGCGGCGAGGATTGCGGCTGGAAAGTCGCAGCCGGGCTTGGCTACTGTATTGGTCGGTGACCGTGTAGACTCAGCCGCATATGTGGGCATGAAACAGAAAGCATGCGCTGAATTGGGTATGACTTCGTATCACCACCCCGTACCTGCAGACATCAACCAGGAAGACCTTGAGAAACTAATCAAGGAATTGAATGCAGATCCAAAAGTTAACGGTATTTTGGTGCAATTGCCCCTGCCATCACACCTTGACGAAGAACGTGTTCTGCAGCTCATCAGTATTGAGAAGGATGTAGACGGCTTCTCCCCGATCAACCTTGGCCGTCTTGCGCAGAAGGGGCGTGAACCGCTCTTTGTTCCGTGTACTCCTTATGGATGCATCTATCTGCTCAAGCAAGCTGGCGTGACGATCAAGGGCGCCAATGCGGTCGTGCTGGGACGTTCAAACATCGTGGGTATGCCGGCTGCATTGCTGCTTGTAAAGGAAGATGCCACGGTCACAGTTGTTCATTCGCGTACGAAGGATATTCCCGCAGTTTTGCGTCAGGCAGATATCGTCATCGCAGCGATTGGCCGCGCGGAAATGGTGCGCGGTGATTGGCTCAAGCCCGGTGCTGCTGTCATAGACGTGGGAATTAATGGCATTCCGAAACTTAATCCCGACGGCACACAAATGATCAGCCAGAAGACGGGCAAACCGCTCCAGAGACTTGTTGGTGATGTCAATTATGAAGAGGCAAAGGAAGTTGCGGGCTTTATTACCCCTGTGCCTGGCGGCGTCGGTCCCATGACCATTGCGATGCTGATGAATAATACACTTCGCGCCGCGGAGATTCAGGATCCATAAGCCGGCAAGAGAAAGTTATGGCAGATCAGTTTTCAGTCCCGCCGATAGGCGGGACTTTTTATATTATCACCCTTGACATAATATCAATTTGTTACTATTATTAACATGTTAGTAGTAAGAAATTGATAATACTGGAAGGAGCAAAAATGACTGATGTTAGTGCACAAATCAAGAAATTCCAGAAAGAGTTGAATTCAGGCACATCAGCCCTCGTGCTGTTGAGTGTTCTCAGTCGAAGCAAAGAAGCGTTATATGGGTATCAGATCGCAAAAATGCTTGAAGAAAGCAGCCCCGAGTTCCCAATGATGAAACAAGGGACGCTTTATCCAGTCTTGCGTTCTTTGGAAGAGAACGGATTATTGGAAAGTACTGTGGAGCCTTCTGTCTCAGGTCCGCCGCGCCGATATTATATGATCACTAGTGATGGGCGCTCCGCTTTAGAGGAATGGCTAGGGATATGGAAGCAAACCAAGAAATTTGTAGACACAATCTTGAAAGGATGACACCATGTTTAATACCACTGAAGAATATCTCGAAGCTTTAAGAAACGAAATGAAAGATGCCGACCCTGCACTATTACAGGATGCGCAAGCAGATGCCCGCGAACATTTTTCCACTGCGTTGGCGGTGGTGCGAGATGCAAAACCTGATTTGAATGAAGCAGATGTTTTGAAAACGATTATCGAAGAGTATGGCAGTCCCGAAGAAACTGCCGCAGCCTACAGGGAAGTGGAAAGGAGGACATCCCCGGCATTGAAACAGCCCGTCAAGTCACAGTCAGCATTCGGTCGCTTCTTTGGAGTGTATGTGGACCCGCGTGCATGGGGTGCGTTGCTTTATATGTTCATTGCTTTTGTGACCGGCGTGTTTTACTTTACCTGGGCCGTTACTGGGATATCAGTTTCTGTATCGTTTTTGATCTTCATCTTTGGTTTTCCGTTTGCGCTTTTATTTTTACTCTCTGTGCGCGGATTGGCGTTGCTTGAAGGCCGCCTTGTAGAAGCATTGCTCGGGGTGCGTATGCCTCGACGTCCGTTGTTTTCACATCAGGGTATGAAGTGGTTTGACAGACTCAAAGCGCTATTAACTGATAAGGCCACCTGGCTTATGCTTGTATATATGATCGCCCAATTTATTTTGGGCACGATATACTTTGCTTTGATTGTTACTGTCTTGAGCATTTCTCTCTCATTTGCTGCCATCCCGGTTTTACAGGAAGTATTTCAACAAGGCGCGATGTTCAATGGCGGAGTACGGTTTTTCTTTCCGGTCTGGTCATATCCACTTTTGGTTGCTGGCGGATTCTTCCTATGGACTTTGTTCATGAACATTGTGCGTGGCATTGGTCAATTGCATGGACGGTTTGCCAAGATGCTGCTTGTATCTGAATAACATACATGGTTGAAACAAAAGACGACAACTCTTTCGAAAGAGTTGTCGTCTTTTGTTTGAGGTGCAGGTACAAATTACTTTTTAATAAATATTCCCAAATGATTTGCGACGGCTCGCTGTCTGCCGGGGATATTCATGTCAATCGGAGAGTTTAAGACACGTGGTTTCCCATCTGCGCCTTTCATCACCATGGTGGATGATCCGCCGCCATCCATGTTTACGCCAGTATAGATGCCATAGGAGATCAATATGTTCGCCAGTTCTGGGAAGGTGACACCTTCACTGTACCCCGGTTGACGGCCGTCAATTACCATGAAGGTAAGCCAGCGCCCGTTTCTATTTAATCCCAGCGCAGTACGCGGATTGGGCAATGCTGCGGCTAGATTTTTCACAGCAGCTCCTTTTTCGACGACCATGCGGTCACCGGATAATGCATTGAATATGTTTCCTGGAGTTGTGTTTATACTAACCTGGTTGCGCGCGCCGATATAGACCTCAGGCTGGATGGTATTCAACGGTGAGTATATTTTTCCACGTGATGCTGCAAAACCCTGCGTTTTAACCGGGTCGCCGCCATTTGGACAGTATGTTGTCGGCACATAGCTGGCGGGTAAATAATCAAACCCGTCTCCATTGATGGCAAAATGCATCTTGAATTCCTCAAGAAATCTGGATGTTTCGCGTGTGTAAATAACTCCTTCCGGGTTTGAAGTAGGGGTAACCAGAAATTCGAAGTTGGGAGTTTTCAAGTCAATCACAGCTACGTGGAGAACGATTGGACGAGGCACACTTAACACTTTGCGAAAATATGTGATCCCATTAAATAAAACTTGCTGTATCGAGGAGGGACGAGGCGTTCCCAAAGGGATCAAATAATTTTTGGAACACCAACCGGATAAACCGTCCAGTCGTTCGATTTTTACCCAATTTGGATCAGTTGTATCATCCAGCGCTGGCAGTGAGTCATTCTTGTAGACTGTTCCAACAACTCTGGCTGATGTGGAAGGTGCTTCGCGTATATACAGACTGGTAGCGTTTACTTTATACCAGTTATTGGATTCATAACTTGGGATGGGGTCGGGCTGGTCATAAGGATCCGGGGGAGGTGTTTGCCCATTGGCATCGATCAAAAATTCTGATTGACACCAGCCCGTCAAACTTCCATCTGTCTTGCGAATGTTCAGCCAGGCATTATCAGAAGTCGCCCCTATTTTTTCAACCAGTTCTGCGAAGTAAACATAGCCGATCGCGCCGTAGGATAAACCCGGTCCATCAAAGACCTTTAATGACGAGCTGGTTACCCGGTACGTACCCTGACTGTCCGGATTGGGGTTCGGGGTGGGTATTTTTTTCAGATATGTGGCGGAACTCCAGCCTATCAAACTTCCATCCATCTTGCGGACGTTGAGCCAGGTTCTATCTGCGTTGGCACCGATCTCTTCCACAATTTCATTGAGGCGAATAAAACCGAGAGATTTATAGGTTGTGCCTGGCCCCTCGCGGACGTTTAGGGACGTGGCTGTAACACGATACTGTGGATACGTGGGGGGAGGCGGGGGAGGCGGAGGCGGTGGTGGGGGTTGAGAGGATAGTTTAAACCTTGCACGGAAAGCATCCAGATCGCCGTTGAAATAATTCAGATCAATATTGAGACTTTCCACGCCGTACAGCGTGCCGTCTCCATTATCTGTATATTGCCAGAAAAGCCACTCATTTTTCGACCAGGGCTTTGGAACCAAGGGGTCGGCTGTGTTGTAGTTGGCGATCCATAAAGGATATTGATGAAAATACGCCAGGTTGGCCGCTTGCGTATTGGGGTTTGGCGCAAATTCCAGCCAGTAATAATAGGCGGTGTAAATTGCAATTTCCTTGCCGGGAATCAGTACTTTGAGTCTTTCCAGAAATGTATACCAATGCTTCCAACCCTTATACGCCCCGTTATATCGATCCTCAAAATCTGCAAATAACGGAAGTTCACCGTAATCTCCCTCGAATTGCTGTACCCAAAGATCGGCCTGTTTTTTGGGGTCTGCTCGGCTGTCATAGAACCAGTAAGAACCACGTGGAAAACCTGCGGTTTTTGACTCGCGCCAATTGGCTTTAAAATCCCTGTCCGCCCAAAGGTTTTGACCGGCGCGCAGGATCACATATTCTGCGGCGGTGCGCATTTTTGCAAAATCAATGCCTTGAGGGGTCTGCGGGTCATCCTGATAAAAACTGACATCCGGACCGATGATGTTAGCCATGCTGATCTCCTTATTGTTGACTGCCTGTTGAAATTATATCAAAAAGAAAATTGCGTTTTATTAGATGACGCTTTCAAAATGTGTGATAACCGCCTTGGAGCCAGGCTTTCCTTCGATGGCGATGGCGTCAATCTGCCAGTGATCTATTTCATGGCCCGTGCTGTAATGTAGTGTGCAATTAATCATATATTTTGTTTGGCTGGGGTAATTTTTTCCCTGGATAAAAATCCCTGCTTGAGGTCAGTGTTTTTGACTTCCACGAAAATTGTGACATCGGCCTGCTGTGCAATGATATCTATTTCCCCATATGGCGTGCGGACATTACGCGCGATGATCTGGTACCCTTTTTCTGCCAACCCGACAGTCTGCGGCGACGGACTCGCCCCACGCGCCAATCTCTTTTTTGTGCCTGTCATTCCGAAAAGCTTTCCAAAAGTCTGCGCAGGCGGATGGACCAGTTGCCTTTGCGCGGCTTTGATTCTTTTGCCAATTCCTCGTAATTCTTAAGCAGGATGGCGCTGACTCGTTCAATGTCATATGCGGTAGAGGCTTCTCGTGCTGAGACACTCATTTGGGCACGCAGGCCCGGGTCAAGACAGAGGCGGGTAAGTTTCGCGGTGTAGGCAGACAGTTCATGTGTCGAAAGGAAGCCAGTGATGCCGTCTTGTACGGTATCCCCCACGCCAACAGATTGAATTCCCATCACGGGGAGCCCTGCGCCCATGGCTTCAATGACAGAAAGCGGGTGAACTTCCGTAACAGAAGCTGTCACGAAAATATCACACATGGAAAGGTATGCTGGAAGTTGATCGTAGGCGATTCTGCCAGTTAGGCGGACTCGTTCGGAAAGATTTAACTCCCCAACCAGAGAGCGGATCTCCTCCTCGTACATCTGGACCCCGCTTCCGAGCAATAGTAGGTGTGTCTGCGGAAGTGCTTCTGCAATCCCCGCAAACGATCTTAATAGGAGAGGCAGGTTTTTTTCAAGCGCGATGCGGCCAGCATAAACAAGCAGGATATCATCTTGCTTGTAGCCGAATTGGGCGCGGGGGAGTGGTTGTGCTGTAAGGAAATCCTTAAGATCCACACCGTTCGGCACCACTTCGATATCTCTCTCGACATTTAACTGGCGCAGGATTTTTTTCATGCCCTTCGAGGGCGCAATGACAAGATCCACCGCGTTACAAAAAGAAGGCATGTAGGCCTGTAAAAGCCCCTGACTCATTTCCTCGGGCATCATGGGCAAATAAGCCTGTGCATACAGGTCATAGCGTGTGTGATTGGTGTAAACGATCGGAATATCACGGCAATATCTTAAAGCAAGCCGCCCGCTCAGGAATGGATGCTGTACATGGATAACATCCATGGTTTGCAAAAGTTTTCTGGCGGCACGCGAATACCGCATCGATAGGTAAAATCCAGAATCTGCCAGCGGCACGCCGCGGCTGCGGACCACATTTTTCTCACCGTCTTCATAATCGAGATTGCCGAATGTGAAGACGTAAACATCATGTCCCGCCAGTTCAAAATAGCGCTTATTGATATCGACATAGTTGGTTATGCCGCTGACATACGGTTTATATGAATCCACCATCATTCCAATTCTCATGCTAATATGCTAAGACAAGGCGGGAGGAATGTCAAGCAGAAAATAGAGTACTGAAGGATGATAAAATCCACCATAAGGAGAAATATGGTCGCTAAATTGATTTTGAGAGACAAGGAATATGAAGTGCGCCCAGGCATGGCTTTGGCGGATGCGCTGAAAAAGAGTAATATCGTGCCCGAATCGGTTATCGCGGTCCGTGATGGCGAGTTGATCACCGACGATGAGATCCTGAAAAATGGCGATGTGATCAAGCTTGTCGCTGTAATTTCTGGCGGATAAAAATTATGAATTGTCGTCGATGTGACAGGAAAGCTTCCATCCATATGCGTCAGCATAAATTGGCTTTATGCAAGGAACACTATCTCGAATGGATCCCTGAGCAGACCGCGCGCTTTATCAAAAAATATGAAATGTTTGCGCATGATGAGAAGATTCTTGTTGCGGTTTCTGGCGGCAAGGATTCTCTCTCGTTGTGGCACATTCTCATCAAGCTGGGTTATCAAGCTGACGGACTATATCTTGGCCTTGGCATTGATGAAGGTATCAATTATTCGCATGAATCCCAGCGGTTGACCGAGGAGTTCGCTGCCAGTCATAACCTGAAGCTCCATATTGTCGATATTGAAAAGGAATATGGTCAGCCCATCCCTGTGATCGCGGAAAGAAGTCATCGCGGACATGGGAAACCGTGCGCTGTGTGCGGCTTGGCAAAACGCCATGAAATGAACCGCATTGCGCGCGACCTTGGATATGATGTACTCGCGACGGGTCATAATCTTGATGATGAGGCGGCAGTGCTTTTCGGCAACACATTGAACTGGTCCAGTGAATACCTTTTGCGGCAGGGACCTGTCTTGCCCGGCACGGCTGGATTGGCCCGCAAGGTCAAGCCATTGTGTCGTTTTTACGAACGCGAAATGACCGCCTACGCCATTATGAGCGGCATTGAATATATATATGAAGAATGCCCATTCGCAGATGGATCGCAATCGATTTTTTATAAAGAGTCTTTGAATCAACTGGAAACTGCCCGCCCAGGCGCAAAGCTTATTTTCTATTTAAATTTTTTGGAAGCGAAGAAAAGCGGGAAATTATTTCTGGAAAAAAATGTGGAATTGGCGAATTTGCATCCCTGCCCCCGGTGCGGACAACCCACATCAACCCCAGATCAATGTTCATTTTGCAGGATGATTGAGAAGACTCAATCTGAAACGGGGTAATGCTTATCTCAATAACGTTGAGACCAACCCAAGCAGAAATAATCCCAAGGCCGTGTAAACTGCCAGCCGTTCCTCTGGAAAAATTGAGAATGTAGGAGCGTCAAAACTGGTTTGCTGCAGATCAGCGCGCTCGGGGATTTCATGCTTGCCAAGCAGCGCGTCTCTAAATTCGATCACATTATCAGGCCGTTCATCCGGATGCAATGACATTGCCCATAAGATGGCTCGCTCCACGCGACTGCTGATGCGAGGGTTAAGCTCTCGTGGCCGGGTCAGACTGCGGGTGTCCAGGAAACGTTTACGTGCTTCAGCGGGAGGTTCATTGGTCAGCAGGTGATACAAGGTTGCGGCAAAAGAAAAAATATCGGCGCGGGCTTCCGTGTGAGTATCATCACCGCCATATTGTTCGAGTGGTGTGTATAGCGCAGTTCCTTGCCCCTGGATGATCGTAATTGTGACTTCGTTCGGCGCGAGAATCTTGACAAGACCGAAATCTACCAGTTTGATCACCCCGCTGGGTGTGATTTTTAGGTTACTGGGCTTAATATCACGATGGATAATGGATGGTTCCTGATTATGCATATAATTCAAGGCATCGGCAATTTGCACAGCCCAGCGGATGACTTCACTTTCTGAGAGGAAGGTTTGGTCGCGCCGTGCTGCCAGCATGCGTTCACGCAAATCCTTACCGGGCACATAGTCCATTACCAGGTAGTCGCGCGGGCCGTCTGAAAAGAAATCGGATACTTTAGGGAGGTTGGGGTGATCGAGGCGCGCCAAAACAGATGCCTCGCGAAAGAATTGTTCGCGTGCCTGTTTAAAAACTTCGATCGGGAGAGCCTGATTGTGTTCAACTTCCTTTATCGCGCATAATCTACCTTCCAGGCGGGTATCGTCTGCAAGATAAATACTGCCGGTGCCGCCTTGTCCGATCTGTTCGCGGATCTTATAGCGGTCACGCAGGGTCTCCCCATTTTTTAACGGCTGGGGCAAATCTTCTCCTTAATGCCTAACGACGGACTCTGGGCAGGGGGTGTGCTTAATGAGGTGATATTTTCGGCGTGTATCACCCTTTATATTAAGAACATAAAAATTTTCACCTTGCCTTGCACAGAATACCGATTTTCTGCTATATTATAAACGTCTTTCCATGGAGCATACATCATTCTTATGATGTTATTATACACATTGAAATTTGAGGGTCTTTTTGGGATTTGTGTTTTTGAGGCAATATGAAAAAAAAACAACAACAAGATGAGGAGTATCCAATTCTCGTCGCGCAGGATGGTCCGCTAAAAGGACAACGTTGGAATTTAAGCCGCACATTAATGGTGGGGCGCGATCCCACCTGTGAGGTAATTATTCAGGACCGTCAGGTGTCCCGTTTCCATGCCCGCATTTCACCTACACCTGAAGGCGTCACGATCGAAGATCTCGGCAGTAAGAACGGCACCATTCATAATGGCGTTGAACTGGCTACCCCGGTCATGCTGCAGGATGGCGATCTGCTCGGCATTGCACTTGCTCAACAATTTTTATTTCTCACATCTGATGCGACCATGCCGCTTGCGGATGGCGGCATGCGTTCCGCCCGCTTGCTGATGGATCAAAAATCCAGGCAGGTTTGGGTTAATCAACAACAGGTTGCACCGCCATTATCTGCACAGCAATTCAGGTTGTTGTGGAAGTTGTACGAGAGTCAAGGTCAGGTCATCAGCCGCAGTGAGCTTGTCAGTATTGTGTGGGGTGAGGAGCAAATGGCAGGTGTCTCAGATCAGGCATTGGATGCGCTTATCCGCCGCCTGCGTGACCGCCTTGCGGCGCTTGATCCAACCCATCAATTTATCGACACCGTGCGCGGTCACGGCATGCGGCTGGATAACCCGCCGGTCGGGGATTAAACATTATGGATGTTCAATCAGAAAAGCTTCTGGCCCAAATCATTCGCAATACTCGCGTTGCATCACTGGGCACATTGCGTGACGAATCTCCGCTTGTTTCCATGGTGGCTTTTGTCTCCGCGCAGGATTTTTCCGCATTTTATATTTTCGTCAGCCGCCTGGCGCAACATACAATTGATATGCAAAAAGATAAACGCATGTGCCTGCTCATTGCGGAGGCAGATGATGGTCGCGCTGACCCGCAAACACTGGCAAGAGTCACCATTCGCGGCTCTGCAGAGATGATGGAAATTGGCGAACCAGGGTATACCCCGGTCAAGCGCCAATATATTGAACGCTTCCCGGAGTCTGCAATGTTATTTAATTTGGAAGATTTTGGCATGTGGCGCATAAAACCGAAAGGCGGGCGATATGTGGCCGGCCTTGCGAAGGCATTTAATATTACGCCTGAGACCTTGGTAAAAGTTGCGGCTCGTTAAGTATGGATCCACTAAAACTACTGGCAGTTTTTGCTCATCCTGATGACGAATCAATGGGGATGGGCGCGACACTGGCGAAATACTCCTCTGAAGGAGTGGATACACACCTTGTCTGCGCAACACGCGGAGAGCGGGGCTGGTTCGACCTCGAGAAAGAGAATCCAGGCTTGAGCATTCTTGGTCAAATCCGCACGGTTGAGCTAGAGAACGCGGTTAAAGGACTCGGCATGACGTCGCTGAGTTTTCTCGATTATATAGACGGTGAAGTGGACAAAGCCAATCACGCCGAAGCAGTTGGGAAAATCGTCACTCACATTCGCCGAATCAAGCCACAGGTCGTCGTAACCTTTCCGCCCGATGGGAATTACGGTCACCCCGATCACATCGCTATCGGACAATTCACTTCCGCCGCCATCGTCTGTGCCGTAGACGCAAGTTATGAAGATTCGGCAAACCTTCCATCGCATCGTGTTTCCAAACTTTATTACATGGTGGATGGGGAGAACTTCATCAATCTCATTTCCCCTTTTCTGAATGATATGACTTTTCCATTGGATGATCAAATCCGTCAAGAATTTCCATGGAAGGAATGGATGATCACCACTCGTATAAATATGGCCGAATATTGCGGCATCGCATGGGAAGCCATCCAATGCCATAAGAGTCAATTACCTACCATCGGCGCACTGGCTGAATTGCCAAAAGAATCCGCCGCCGCAGTCCTCGCCATGCAAGGGACCTTTTATCGCGCGTTTAGTTTGGTCAATGGGGGCAGGGAAGCGGAATCGGATCTATTTGCGGGATTGAGGTAAACGCAATTCGGGGCTGGTCACAAAAGACCAGCCCCGAATTGCGTTATCCCATTTTCTTTTTCATCGAATACTTCAGCGCGATCTTGAAGACTTCACTGAGCCTTTGCGCGATCGGCTGGGCTTCGGTGTTTCCCTGTTCGGCTTGAGCATCCATTTGAGTCACCAGCCCACTTAAGGCTTCGAGGAACTGGTCATTGATCACGCCATCGTTTTCGGCCAGCATCTGCTCAACTGCCGCGTCGTCCGCTGCCTGGATCAATTGCTCGATGAAAGCCACTTCTGGTGGGGGAGCGCTGGCTTCCTGTAAGACTTGCGCCATTTTTTGCAGTTTCCCCATGCGTGTGTAATCGTTCTTTTCAGAGGCCTGCCGCAAAAGCTGGTTCACCACTTCCACAGAGTCTTGTGTGAAGTTCTCGATATTTTCACGAGTCGCTTTCTCCACATCCTCTTCCTTGAGAAGCGACTCAACGAAATCCGTTGCCTGTTTGAAACGCGCTTCAAGTTGTTTGTCCACTTCAGCCACAAAGCCAAGTACTTTTTCCCGGATGGTTTCAAGCCGCGTCTTTTCATCGCCTGAAGCCTTGTCGATCTTCTCCGTCAAATTCTGGAAGAAAACATAGTCCATGCCGCCGCGCGCAAGTTGGACATAGGCGCGGATGCGGGCATCATTCTGAGCTTCGAGGATGAAATCCAGCAGTTTCTCGCGGTTGAGGCTTTGTCCCGCATCCTGCAATATCTTTGTTGCGGCTTCAATTTCTCCAACAGATTCCTTAAGTTGACGGCCAAAAGCAGTTTCTTCCAACAGTTGTTTCTGCAATTCGATCAATGCGCGGGCAATGGGCTCCTGTCCGCTTTGCATGGCGTTCTGCGCGATGCGGCTAAACAGCCCGAAGAATTGTTCGTCAATGATCTTTTCGTTCTGTTTGATCATTTCTGAGCGGACTTCCGCTGTGGTGACTTTGATCAGGCGCTCAACCAGTTGCACACGTTCCTGTTGGGTTTTGATCATCTCAGATGAAATGCCATCCTTGTTTAGAATCGTTTCCATCATCGACTCAAAGGTCAGGTTGGCTTGCGGGCTGAGCAAATATCCTTTTCTTTTTTCAGCCGGCAGACGATCCATGACCTGACGGATCAACGGACCGATCAATTTTTCCTGCTCATTGATGGGCATGCCCAATTCCATGGGGAAGAAGGTCAACAGCAATTCCTTATCGTTGTCATGATAAACAACAGGAGTTGCAAGCCTGCCTTCATACCCGCAGTATTGACAACGGGCAAAATTGGATTGTCCGCTTAACAAACGTTGTTTGGCGGCGGGTTCGTAGGTGACGTCGAATAGTTGTTCAACGTTGGCTGGGATCGTTTGTCTGCAGCGTGGGCAAGAGATTTGAGTTTGTGCCATGTATGATTTTCCGATTTCTTTAATTTATGTCGTTGCGAGGCGGTGATCCCAGCCCCCCCCCCCATAGGAGGTTTTCCCTTGCTCCCCGCAACGACATATTATGATAACTATCCAACCAATTCTTCGAGACGGTCAATATAACTTTCCATCACGGCGAAGGTTTCTTCAACAGCTTTGGGTGTGGTCAGATCAACGCCGGCTTTCTTCAATACATCCAATGGATAAACGGACGAGCCTGATCTAAGGAAGCCAAGATAATCTTCCACCGCGTTTGGCTCACCGCGCAGAATTCTGCCTGATAGAGCATGCGCGCCCGAGATGCCGGTCGCGTACTGATAAACGTAATAATCCGCAAACAGGTGACTGAACGTGGACCAGACCATGCCCACACGCGGACGGTCGATCTTCACCTTGGGACCAAAACCCTCGCTAAATAGATCAGCCATCAGATTTTGCATTGAATCGGCTGTCAGGGGTTCGCCTCGTTCGGAGCGTTGGTGTGTCTCCAATTCAAAGCGGGCCAGGGTCGGCATCTGGAAGAAATACCTGAAGAAGTTGCCGCCGACCGCTTCCTCGATCAACGAGATCAGGAAGTTTTTGTCGGTGATGGTCTTGAGCAGATGTCCGCGCATCATGGCCTGGTTGAAGTTCGAAGCGACTTCAGCCACGAAGAGCGAATAATTGGAATAAGCCAGCGGTTGGTTTTGCCAGGTGAGGTACGAATGCATGGAATGACCAAGCTCATGCGCAAGCGTGCTCATGCTGCCGACATCATTCGTAAAGGACATCATGATGAATGGATGGGTCTTGGGTGCGCCATAAGAGAACGCGCCATTCATCTTACCTTGATTGGCGGCGGAATCAACCCAGCCGTCTTTGAGAGTACCCTGTCGAAGTATATTTACATAATCCTTGCCCAGTGGAGCGAGACTGTCGGAGATCAAGTCCACGGCTCTTTCGTAGGAAAGTGAGGTTTTCTTTTTTGCGATTGGCGCCCACATATCGTAATATTGGATTTCTTTTAAACCCAATGCCTTGCGGCGGATCTCAAAGTAACGATGCCAGATCGGTAAATTCTTCTTGAAAGTATCAATAAGGTTGTGGAATACTTCTTCAGGGACGTTATTGTTGAACAAGGATGCCGAGAGGGTTGTGTTGAACTTGCGCACGCGCATATTGAACACATTGGCGCTGATGGAAGTTGATAGATTCGTGGCAAGTGTATTCTTGAATTCGATGTGCTTGTCGTGATAACTTTCAAAGGCACTCTGGCGAACTTTGCGATCGGGGTGTTCCAGCAGGGTGGAATAGAAATTACCCTGAGTTACATCATGCTTTTTGCCTTTGCTGTCCACGGCGGGTGAAAATTTGAAATCAGCATTCACCAACATGCTGGTGCTTGTGGAAGGTCCGCCAAACGGGTCGGCCAACATACCGAGGATTTCCTCCACTTCGCCGGAGCGCACATGCGCCTGCTGGCGGAAGAGATCATCAATGGCCTGATGGTACTCAGCCAGCTTCTTATTTTCCTTCATCCACGTGCTGAGCTTTTTCCTGCCGATCTTAAGCAATTCAGGGTTGAGGAAGGAAACTGCCGCGGCCACCTGACCATACATGCCCTGCGCTTTTCCGATCATCGCGCCTGCGGCTTGATTTGTTGTATCCACGGCGTAGGAAAACTGCGCGTACATAAATATGGTTTGCGCGCGCAGGATCAGATCTTCGATGGCTGTGTATCCCTTCAGCAGGGCAGTGGAACTCTCGCTGAGTTTGCCTTCAAATTTCTTTACTTTGGGAATATCGTTCAGAACTGCCTGTAATGCTGCTTCCCATTCCTTTGGCGAATTGTAAACACTTTCAGCGTTCCATGTATATTTTTTGTTGACTTTACTACGTAAGGGTATTGTGGCCATGTGTTTATCCTTTTTTTGATTTGCTATTTGATTTTACCATTTTGAGAAGATTTGAAAGCATTCCAGCTCTGTTTATCGTGGAAGGGAGAAACAGATCCTCGCGCCAGAGTCAGGTTTCGTTGAGCCGTTTGAAGCGTCTGCCCAGATGCGGCCGCCGTGGGCTTCAACAATCGCGCGTGCAAGATAGAGTCCCAGGCCTGCGCCTTTCGTCTGCTTAACCGCCCCAGTTGACCGATAAAATCTGTCAAAAATATGCGGCAGGTCTTTTGCTTCGATGCCGCTGCCTTCGTCGCTCACACAAACAATGATTTGCTCAGGACGCATACTGCCGCTGATCTTGATCTCGCCGCTGGGCGCGTATTTTATTGAATTAGAAACGAGATTTGCTATTACCTGTTCGATACGGGTTTCATCACCGATGATGACGGGAAAATTTGGCGGAAACTCAGCGACAAGGTGGTGCTTGGGCGACTGCGCTGCGAATCGCCCGATCACCCTTAACGCCAGGTTGGGGATGGCGACATCGGCTTGGTTCAAGCTCAGGCCGCCAGCCTGCAAACGTGAAGCATCCAGCAGGTCATCGATCATCTTCGACAAACGATCGGCTTCATCTTCGATAACGGCCAGCGAATCACTAATGGTGCGTTTGTCCCAGCGCGCATCATCGCGCCGCAGCGTGGAGGCATATCCTTTAATCAGCGCGACCGGTGTGCGAAGTTCATGGCTGACGATGGATATAAAAGTCGCCTTGATCTCATCTGCGTTGCGGAAATGGGTAATGTCGCGCACGCTAACAAAGACATTCCGTAATTTATTTTCACTGGATAATAGAGGGGCGTAAGTGATCCCCACTGGAAGATGCGGGGGCAGGGGGCGTGCGATGTCGCCTTCGACATAAAGGGTTGCGTTGGGTGTCAGCGGCCAGCCGCTTGACACTGATTCTTCAAGGGTTGTGCCTTGCGGCTCCTTCTTCCAGTGCACGATCTCATTATGTTTTTTGCCGACAATTTCATCGCGGGTCAGACCGTAAAGTTTTTCAAATGCTCCGTTACAGCGTTCGATCACCAACTCGGCGTTGAGGATCAGAATCCCATCTGCCGCGGATTCCAACAGCGCGTCAAGACGTTGTTTTTCGTAGGAGACATCCCCGTATAGTTGGGCGTTGAATACTGCAATCGCCGCCTGGTCTGCGAAAGATTGCAAAAGAATGCGGTCATTAGGGGTGAACAAGTCCGCATAGTTTCGGAAGATAAAGATGACGCCGATGATCCTTCCCTGCGCGGCAAGGGGCAGACCAGTGCCGTTAAGCAGTCCCATGCTTGCGGTATAGGTTAGGTCTTTCAACATGCGGTTTAGCTCACGCACGTCCAATTCACTGACAATTTCCTCTGCGAGTAAGGGCGTGAGGTAGCTCATGAACGCGGGGGCGATTCCATGTGCCGCAGATACACGCCAGCCTTCAGGTTGTTTGAGCGCGATGAGGCCTGCCTGGCCCGCCAGCATTTCAATCGAGACTCGTAAAATGCGCGCCAGCAACTTCTCAAGATCTAACTCTTGAGTGAGCATGCGCGAAATTTCGAGCAAATAATCTCGTTGGCGAACGCGGAAGTCGGGAAGCAGGTTGGAGGGGAGCATGGTTTATGGAAATCAGGATGCTAAAGGAGTGCAAGTATTTTATCACCGGGTTGGGTTGATAATCATTGGAGGTGTATTAACAATTGGAGTACGCGCAATTTAGAACACTTATCCATAATTTTCTTGAAATAATTTCTAATGATTTTGTGTTAGATTTAAAGGTGAGGTAAAAATGAATAAAATTTTATACAAAACCCTTGTCATCTTTTTAGCATCCATGCTGCTCGTATCCTGTGGCGGAACAGCATCTCCGACGCAGGATGTTAATGCCGTCATGACTGCGGCGATAAACACGATGGTCGCATCCTTTTTTACGACACAGACCGCCAGTGTCCCATTAGCTACGCCAACCCTTGCCCCCAGTTTAACGCCGGTCCCTACCGTTACGATTGTTTATCCGACCGCCACACTTCCACCGCCTCCCACAGTAGTGATCGTCTATTCCACACCCATTTTGGGGACGGCCGTTCCAACCTTAACACTGGGAACTCCGGGGACGTTTGTGACTGCAACAGTCAATCCCGTTTCACTAGGTTCAGGATGTAATAATTTGGCATTTATCCGTGATGT
Source organism: Candidatus Villigracilis saccharophilus (assembly GCA_016709305.1). Classification (GTDB taxonomy): domain Bacteria; phylum Chloroflexota; class Anaerolineae; order Anaerolineales; family Villigracilaceae; genus Villigracilis; species Villigracilis saccharophilus. The sequence continues at coordinate 51,529 of JADJNA010000013.1, read as the reverse complement.
GACCATCCTGCGGGTACCACCCTAAAACCAGGCGAAAATTTTACAAAAACATGGAAGGTTCAAAATACAGGTACCTGTCCGTGGATGTACCAATACAGGATGGTGTTGGTCAGTGGGGAGGAATTCAGCGCCGGGTCAACAAAATTAGACAGACAGGTTACTGTTAATGACTGGTCTGAGATCTCTCTGAATATGGATGCGCCCAATAAAGAAGGCACCTATACGGCTTATTGGCGTTTGTCTGATGGAGTAAATGCTTTTGGCGCAACACTTGTACTCTCTTTTCAAGTGGTCAAATGAAAATTGCTTAAACTTCATTGTATAGATCAACTTACTCCATCATCAGATCAATCAAACCGCTGGAGATTTTTCCCCATATTTTCCCTGATTTTGTGTTAGATTTAAGGGGAGGTGAGTATGCAGAAGACCCTAACCAAAATTCTTGTTTTTGCTTTGGCATTAATTCTTCTTGGCGCGTTTGGGATCCAAACAACACCTAAAGCGCCGGAAGTGGATGTAAGCCAGACAGCTATGATCAATACCATGGTAGCCGCTTATTTTGAAACACAAACCGCCAGTGTTCCTTTAGCCACGCCAACTCTTGTTCCAAGCCAAACCCCGATCCCAACTGTGACGATCGTTTCTTCTGTTGTAACTTTTCCGCCGCCGCCATCACTTAATATTGCATCACCAACTTTTGTTTTTGCGCCTTTGAGTCCGCTTGCTACTGCTGTGCCCAATCTCCCAGCTGCTGGATCTGGGTCAGGGTCGGCATCAGGATGCTATAACCTGGCTTATATCCGTGATACCTCGATACCTGATGGAACGAAAATTAATTCCAGGGAGACTTTTAAGAAATCCTGGCGGGTTCAGAATACAGGAACTTGCCCCTGGATGTATCCATTTAGATTGGTCCTTCTTAGTGGCGAGGATTTTGACGCTGGTCAAACAACCGTCCTACGAAAGCAAATTGAGCCTGGTGGCTCGACTGAGATTACTTTAGAATTGACCGCTCCTAAAAAGTCGGGCAAGTATACAAGTTACTGGCAAATGTCTGATGGAACAAATCTGTTTGGTGATACGCTCGGGGTCTCAATTATCGTTCCTTGATCAAGGAACCGATTGATCTTGCTGTTCGAGCTTTATGGCAATCAGAACCCGCGTCTGGTATATTTTTCAGATCGCACTGATCATTGTATTTGGGCTTGTTCCTTTTGAAAACGTCACCGCCAAAACCGAAACTTCAACAGGGTATCATATCCCCTTCGCAACTGATCGATGCCGTGAACGGTTTGCGGCTTTCCTATGGTTTGCAACCCCTGATAGTACATCCGATTCTCATCCAGTCCTCCCAGTCTCAGGCGGATTATATGGCTGCCACTGGACAGGTCACTCACGAGCGCCCGAGCGGACTCTCTTTTACACAACAATTATTGGCTCTTGGTTTCCCCCTGTCCGGCGATCTTTCCCTAGGGGGATTTCGCGCAGAAAATATTCTTATGAGTTCGGAGCCATTGGTTTGGAACGGAGTACCGCCTGGATGGCAGGATGCTCTGCACATGAACACCATGCTTTCACAGAATTTTACCCACATCGGCGCGGGAATCTCTCAAGGGGCGGATGGATATTACTATGCTGTGGATTGCGCCACTGTAACTGGATCCGGTCAAATGCAGGAGGTAGCCTCTTCAATCTTAACGAGCCTGCCTGGTGCGGAGATAGCAGGCGAGAACTCGCTTGGTATCAGTCAGTACATGGTTCCAGTCGCGTTGAGCACTGCCCGTCCGGATGGAGATGTCTTCCACAAAGTTCAGTATGGACAATCACTGTGGATCATCGCCATTGAATACGGGACAACCATCAAAAATATTCAGGCGTTGAATTACCTTGGTGAGGACTTGGTTGTATATCAGGGTCAACAATTGCTGGTAAAGAAAGCTGCTACACAACCTGCCCTGCCCCCATCAACAGCCTTGCCTATGGTTACAGTTACTTCAATATTGATTCCCGAAAGCGGTACCCCTTCCTTGTCAATGCCAGCCCAGCTCATCGTTTCTCCAACATTTACACCGACTATTAAATCGCCAGTAACGAACGCTCAATCTTCAAAATTATTGGTGGGGATCGTGATCTTCGCCGCTTTTGTCGGCGCGGGTGTGGCGGTTTGGTTGATCCGCGACCCGAACTAGTTTGAGGCTTCGCAATAACATGAAATTCCCGCAAGGTATAATCCCGTTCATTCACACTGTCTAATTTTTCTAGAGGTATAAAAATATAATGGAAATCACATTGGCGTTAGGCGGCGGCGGGGCAAAAGGGAACGCGCATATTGGAGTCATTCGCCGCCTTGAAAAAGAAGGCTATCAGATTCGCTCGGTAGCAGGGACAAGTATGGGCGGTTTGGTCGCGATCTTTTACGCGTCGGGGCTCGCACCGGCGGAGATCGAGGAAATTTTCACCTCGACAGATCAGGGTAGTTTATATGGACGTGATGCGAATGATGGTCCTTCCTTGCTGGGGCTCTCCGGTGTCCGCAAATTATTGGATACGGTATTGGGTGATAAGACTTTTGATGATTTGAAAATTCCCTGCGCAGTCACGGCTGTGGACACAAAGACCGGTAGTGAAATTGTCATATCTGAAGGATTTTTGAGGGACGGTGTGCTTGCCACGATCGCCTTGCCTGGTGTTTTTCCGCCGCATTCTTTAAATGATTGGGAACTGATGGACGGCGGTGTCTTGAACCCCGTCCCTGTGACCGTGGCGCGTATGCTCTCACCAGACCTGCCAATTGTTGCGGTTGTTTTGAATGATCCTTTGGATACCCCGGTTCGTACTTATTCGATACCTGTCCCGTCGATTTTGCCGAAGCAAATTACAGACCGAATCCATCGGCTGCATGTCGCGCAGGCATTTGATATTTTCATGCGCGCAGTGGATCTGAGCAGCCGCGCAGTTGCGCATTACCGCCTTGAAGCTGACGCTCCTGATATCATTGTCCGCCCCAATGTTCATCAATTTGATCTGCTGGACAAGGTGGTGGTCAAGGATGTGGCGCTGCTGGGAGATGCGGCGGTGGAAAAAATATTGCCTGAATTAAAGAAGGCTGTCTCGTGGATGAATCGGTTGAATAAAAAAATATTTGGCGCAAAGCGATGAGCCGCGATCTGCGCAGTTATATGAAGGATACGAATGTGCGCCTGATCATCGGCGCACTGGCTTTATTATTTATTGTGGGTGACGGGCTGATCTGGCTCATCTATGGTTTTGGCGCGGCGATGATGGGACTGCTATGTATGCTAGGTGCGTTTGTGCCGATCGGTTTAATATTTTTTTTTCTCTTTGTTACAGATTGGATCGTGAAACGTGCAGGCCGTGACTAATACCGAACTAATCACTTTTAATAACTGGACCTTGCGCGTACGCGCTTCCCAGGTTGAGACTCCGCGTTTGCTTGTTTTGATCCATGGCTGGACTGGTGATGAAAACTCCATGTGGGTGTTCACGCGAGGACTGGCAACTGATCACTGGATGATCGCTCCGCGTGCGCCGTATCCTGCGGAACCAAGTGGATTCTCTTGGCGTCCGCATCAACCTGAGACATTTGGCAGGCCCAGCCTTGAGGCGCTTCGTCCGGCGGCTGACGGGTTGATCCGCCTCATTGACGAGTACTCAGCTTCGGTTAAGTTGGATGCACTGCAATTTGACCTGGCAGGATTTAGCCAGAGTGCGGCCATGGTCAATTTGGTTGGGATGCTTTATCCGCACAGAGTCCGCAAGATGGGTGTGCTGGCTGGTTTTGTTCCAGCGGGTCTTGAATCATTAATTTCGCAAAGACCCCTGGCCGGAAAAAATATTTTTGTCGCGCATGGCACGCAGGACAACATGGTTCCCATTGACCGCGCACGTGCATCGATCGGACTGCTCGAACAGGCTGGCGCGCAGGTGACGTATTGCGAAGATGAGGTTGGTCATAAAGTGAGCGCAACCTGTATGCGCGCATTGGAAAATTATCTTTCCTCTCCCACTGGGAGAGGTTAGGGGCTGCACTGAGTTTACGGAAGCGTGAGGGTAAAGATTAATCCATTCTCACAAGTCTGTTGACGCTCTTTTTATTTGCAGGTATGCTTGCTCAAACAGCGGGCTGAAGTCCGCGCTCCGTATTTTTGTAATACAAAGGTGAATATGCAACCATCGTTTTCCCGTCGTGATTTCTTCAAAGTGGCAGGTCTTGGATTTGGCGCACTGGCGTTTAATCCCTTTGACCTATCACTTATAAACAATCTTGCGCCATATTACACACCCAAACGTCTTCCACAATTCCCGAATGCTGAAATCATCGGGCGGCTTGTGGATGCCACAGATATTCGCAGTCGTCCGACCAATGACCCGGCTCAGAATACAGCCATCAGGACTTTAGGCGCTGATACATTGATTCCCTGGACACGCGAAGTAATTGGGAGCGTAGTGGCTTTGACCAATCAGAAATATCTTGAAACACCGGAGGGATATATCTGGTCATCGCGCATTCAACCGACACGCAATCTTCCGAATACTCCCATTACAGAGATCCCCGCGGGACAATCTGGTTTTTGGGCTGAAGTGACTGTGCCGTATGTTGACCTTACTTTGGATGGCGCACCTGTCTCGCCCTGGATCCAAAGCCTGATCCAATATCAATTCCCTCCGCGCGCATACTATAGTCAGGTGCTTTGGATCGATCAGATCCGCCAGACGAACGGATTTGTTGAATATCGTTGGAATGAATCCCCTAACGGGCATGGATATGGATTTGGTGATGTTTTCTGGGCGGATGGCGCGGGACTTAAAGTTCTGACCGAGGCGGATGTCGCTCCGATCAGCCCGGAGATCGATCCTGCTGAGAAGAAGATCGTGGTTGACCTGACCTATCAGACTCTTTCTGCGTTTGAAGCCGGTCGAGAAGTATTCTTCTGCCGTATTTCCAGCGGAGCGGTTTTTGATCCATTAACAGGCGCGATCTCAGATGAACGCGCAACACCGGTGGGCGATTTGTTGACTCACTGGAAGATCATTTCACTCAATATGAGCGGCGGCGGTTCCGCGGCGGGGTATTCCACGCCTGCCGTTCCGTGGGATACTGTTATTTCAGGGGAGGGGATCGCCATTCACGGTGCTTTCTGGCATAACGATTTTGGCGAGAAGCGTTCTCACGGCTGTATCAATGTGAAACCTGAAGACGCAAAATGGTTATTCCGCTGGACGACGCCCTATATTTCCCTGGCTCAAAGCGAGATGCGCATGTCTTTGCCGGATCATGGCACTCTGGTGACTACAACAGAGTTAAAAGTATAGGTTTGCAAGGTTGGTTGGGATGAAATCTTTTTGAGGTGTTAAATGGAATTTTCTCAAGTTAGTGTGTGGCTGGCTTTTCTGGCAGGGTTGGCGTCTTTTCTTTCCCCCTGTGTTTTTTCATTGGTCCCTGCCTATGTGGGCTATCTGGGCGGATTGGCCGCAGGCGGAGATAGGAGTCAAGCCTCAAACCGCTGGGTCACATTCAGCCACGGACTTGCTTTTGTGCTGGGGTTTAGCGTTGTATTCGTTCTGCTTGGTGTTCTAGCCTCTGTTGCCGGTGGATTGCTTTTTGAACTGCGTTATTGGCTGGCAAAGATCGGCGGAATTGTTGTCATAATTTTCGGCTTGCACATGATCGGCGTCTTCCATATCCCGTTCCTTGCGTACGATACGCGCGTCCAGCAAGCCCCAGACCCAAAGCTGGGATATTTATCCTCCGCGCTGATGGGAGTGTTCTTCTCTGCTGGTTGGTCTCCATGCGTTGGCCCAGTGCTTGGCACCATTCTGACGCTTGCCATCAATGGCGGGTCAGTTTCCCTGGGAGCAGTTCTCTTATCTGCCTACTCGGCCGGCCTGGCTATTCCATTCCTGATCGCCGCGCTGGGGATTGGCTGGGTTTCAACCATCTTGAAGAAATATAGCAAGACCATGCGCTACGTTGAGATCGCGATGGGCGTGATCCTGGTCATTGTGGGTGCCCTGCTCTTTACAGGCATCTTTGAATTAATTGCTCAACGCGCTCAATTCTTCTGGTTCGATTTTGGGATTTAGGTCAACAAAAAATTCGGAAGTCTTGGCAGGGGTCCTTAAATTGAGGAGCGCCAAAGAGACTTCCGAAATTTATTTAAGGGATTTTCCATGCTGAATGTAACGCTCTACACCCGTAAAGAATGTGCGCTATGTGATGAAGTCAAAGCAGAATTAAATGAACTGCAATCCCAGTATCCACACCGGCTTGTGGAAGTGGATATTGAATCTGAGACGGTGCTGATTGCGAAATTTGGTCTCGAAATCCCCGTGGTGGAAGTTGGACCATATACTTTAAAATCCCCCATCACGCGCCAAAAATTGCAAATGACTCTCGGTGCGGCAGTTGATAGAAAGAATCAATTGGAAAAACTTGGCGACCCTGAATATAAAATGAAATTGGAGAAAGGTAAAAAAGTGACAACTGGAGATAAAGTCTCATTCTGGATCGCGAAGCGTTATTTATTGATGCTGAATATGTTCATGTTAATTTATGTCGGCCTGCCTTTTCTCGCGCCGACATTGATGAAACTGGGAGCGGAACTGCCCGCCCGCGCGATCTATCGTATGTATAGTCCGCTTTGCCATCAATTTGGATTCCGTTCTTTCTTTTTATATGGCGACCAGGTCGTTTATCCGCTGGCTGAGGCTGGTATGACCGACCTGAAAACATTCGAACAGGCGACGGGCATTGCCCATCTCGATGATCCATACAGCCCCACACGTTTTGATGCGCGAAAATTTACAGGGGATGAAGTTGTTGGGTTCAAAGTCGCTCTCTGTGAGCGGGATGTCGCGATCTATCTGGCCATTCTCCTTTTCGGGATTCTCTTTGGATTATCAGGCCGCAGGGTTAAATCACTGCATTGGGCTTTGTGGCTTTTGATCGGACTTGGGCCGATCGGCCTGGATGGTTTCTCTCAACTCTTTAGTCAATTCAATTGGCAGTGGCTGTCTTCCATACTCCCATATCGTGAAAGTACGGTTTATCTACGTGTCATTACCGGTGCGCTTTTTGGTTTCACGACCGCGTGGTTTGCTTATCCGAATATAGAAGAATCGATGAACGAGACCGTCCAGTATTATGTCAAGAAATTCGCGGTCATTCAGGCTTCGCAATAATGCCTTTTCAAGAAACCAACGGGCTTCGTTACTATAGCTTTGATATTTTTTCAAAAGCGGTCAAGCAAGCGGTCTTCACGCGGCACGGCGGAGTAAGCCCGACTCCCTGGCATTCCTTGAATCTTGGCGGATCAGTGGGAGACGATCCTGCGCGCGTTGCACAGAATCGTCTCCGTGTATTTAATGCATTGGGATCTGACCCCGCTTCGATCCACGACGTGTGGCTGGTTCACGGCACAGACATTGTCTACGCTGATGCGCCCCGTCCGCTCGAACAGCCGTCGGCGAAAGCGGATATTTTATTTACTGATAACCCTGCTGTTTCCCTGTATATGCGTTTTGGGGATTGTGTGCCGATCCTGTTTCATGACCCAAAGAAAAAAGTGATCGGTATTGCCCATGCAGGCTGGCTGGGAACACTGCGCGGCGTGGCTCAAGCCGCAGTAGATGGAATGCGATCTCGTTATGGATGTAAACCAGAGGATATTGTGGCGGGGATTGGTCCCTCCATTGGTGTGGATCATTACGAAGTAGGCGCTGATGTGATCACACAATTTCAGGAAAAATATTCTGAGGATGCAGATCAAATATTGCAAACTAGAAATGGCAGCACGTATCTTGATCTGTGGACAGCGAACGCCATTCAATTGCAAAAGGCGGGTGTCGAACAGATCCAGGTCTCTAGTCTTTGCACCGCCTGCAATTTGGGTGACTGGTTCTCCCACCGCGCAGAGCAAGGCAAGACCGGCAGATTTGGCGCGATCATGGCGATCGCGTAACTGCGGATTGTAAATTTGGGAGATTTCTCAAAGGTAGACCGACCCATTGCCGCTTGAGCAGGAATGAGTTGGGAAAGAAGCGACCTTCGGGATAAAATAAGCGCATGAACGATCTGGCCAAATCAATTCAAGAAAAATATTTATTCACCCTGGAAAAGATCTCAGGCGCGGCGCGCTCTGTTGGCCGCAGTCCTGAGTCAGTAAAGCTGGTGATCGTTACCAAAGCTCAGCCTGTTGCTGTTGCGCGTGCCGCGATCGAGGCAGGTGCGCTTTACCTGGGGGAGAACTATCCCGAAGAAGGTGCTGCGAAAATCCAGACCCTGCGTGAATTTTCTGCGGTAGAATGGCACATGATCGGTCATGTGCAAAGCCGTAAGGCTCAAACTGTGGCTGTCAACTTTAACTGTGTACATTCAATGGACAGCCTGAAACTTGCCGTAAGGCTGGATCGGTTTTGCGGCGAGGCAAACCTTTCCATGCCCGTGTTGTTGGAATTCAATGTCGGCGGTGAGGAAAGCAAATCTGGCTGGTCCGCCTGGGACGAGGCCAGCTGGTCCATGCTGGTGGATGAGATTTCAAGTGTACTTGCCCTGCCTAATCTACGGGTGCGAGGATTGATGACCATGCCCCCGCTCGGCAGCGCCCCGGAATACTCACGCCCATACTTCCAGCGTTTGAATCGTTTGCGGGATTTTTTGTCCGCGCAATTTCCGCTGACAAGTTTTGATGAGTTGTCCATGGGGACAAGTTCAGATTACGAAGTGGCTGTGCAGGAAGGCGCCACTTTGGTGCGGGTGGGCACTGCGATTGTTGGAGCACGTCAATATAAAACGGAGAGTGTATGAATTTTGAGCTTTTGATCTTGTTGATAGGGACAGTTTCCCAGGTTTTTATCTGGGTTATTATTGCATCTTCACTGCTCTCTTTTTTTATGCCGCCAGACCATCCTGTGCGTGAAGCGCTGGATCGTATTGTGGATCCCTTTTTAGCGCCGATCCGCCGAGTGGTGCCTTTAGCCGGCACGCTAGATTTCAGTCCATTGATACTGATAATCGTAGTTCAGGTCTTGTCTGGATTTTTGATCAATATTTTACGGTGAGGCAATAATGACCAGGAATTTTGATCTTCACAGTGGACGGCGCGGATCTGCGCTGGCTGTTCGCATTACACCGCGCGCGAGCCGTAATCAGATCGTCGGTGTTTTGAACGATGGCACGGTCAAGGTGCATCTTGTTTCAGAATCTTCGGATGAAGAGACCAATCAACAGCTGGTCAGTTTTCTGGCAGAAGTGATCGGGGTGCCAAGATCCCGGTTGGAGATTGTCGCTGGACCCGTGGGCAGGGATAAATTGGTGGCTGTGTTGGATATGGATGTGGATACGGTCAATCAACGGATTATCGCGCATATGGATTAACACGCGTCTACATGAAAGCGAGAATCAAAAAAGGATGAAGAGAAGTCTCATCCTTTTTTGATTCTAAAACCTTGCTATTCCGCCAAACCGTATAATCGTTTATAGATCACAAAGATCTCATAAATATTGCGAATGTAATTGCGTGTTTCCTCAAACCGCACAGTCTCAAGATATAGGTCAGGGTCGTCACCAGCCAGTTCCTTCCAGACAGAAGCGTTTCCGGGGCCGCCATTATATGCCGCCAGGGTTGCGTAAAGGTCGCCATTTAAAAAGTTTCGATTGGTCGCAAGGTAATGAGTGCCAAATCTTATGCTCACATCCGGACGGTAGAGATCTTTGTCTGTGTAGTTACGGGGCCAGGTAAGTTCATAAGTGATCTGCTCGCCTGTTTCAGGAATGATCTGCATCAATCCACGCGCGCCCACGTTGGAGTTGACGAATCCTTCGAAGAAACTTTCCTGCCTGATCACACTGAATATAAACAGCGGATCAAAACCATTAGCCTGTGCATTTGGAATGACCAGGTCGGAATAATATAAACCATAGCGCAGGTGGCTAAAATAGGGCGGCGCCATCATGGATTCGGAGTGCTCATCCAACCCGGCCAGGGTGAGCGTTTGGCGCGCTGTGAAAATTGCAGTGCGATACAGTCCCATATCTATCAGGTAATTTGCCAATTGGTAACTGCCGATGGCATTTTTGTTTACTTCCAATTCCACGCGCAATCCTTCAAATTCAAGGCGGGCATTCTCGTACAAACCAAGCGCCCAAAGTTCAGATCCGCGAATGACCCTCTCATCGGAAGCCAGCGCACCCAGCCCGCTTAAGTTGGTGTTTGCTGGAAGGTTAAAAGTTAATCGTACCCAAGCATCTGCGGCAACACGTTCAGCTGCCAGATCGGGCGAGAGATTACCCGCAATGGTTGGCGCAAAAGGAGCACGATCGATCAATAGATCCCTGCCGCGTTCACTATAGTAACCTCCGGGGTCAAGCTCCTGAGCCACACGCCACGCATTGATGGCGTCGTCAGGATTGCCAAGTTTTTGCTGGGCTTTCCCGAGCCAGAGATAGGCGCGCGCCTTATCGGTGGTTGTCAGCGCCAGTCCGAGGCTGCGGTTGAATGATTCCAACGCCGAGAAAAAATCTCCGTTGCGATAAAAGACGATGCCGCTTAAAAATACCGCTGTTGACGCCTGTTCATTGCCGGGATATTCGTTTCCAACCCGCGACCACAATTGTGCCGCTTCATCATATCGTCCATTGCGTTCATAAATTCGGGCGGCGGTCATCATGTAATCAACGGCCAATGCACTGCCCGGAACCGCTGTAACAAAATCCAAATAAGTTTTGATTCCAGTATCGATCGAGCCTAAATTGAACCATTCCACTACCGCCTTTTCGCCCCAGGCATCCTCCCAGCGCGGGTGTGTTGGATAGTTCGTAATAAAAGTTGTGTAATCCTGTACTGCGTCTTCGAAATGATTCAAACTGCTTTTTGCAAGTGCGCGGTAATAATATGCCGTGCCGTCGTTGGATGGATTTGTCTCGATGTAGAGATCCAAGCGCTGGATGGCGACATCGTATTGCCCGTAGAAATAATCCACGAGGCCGCGGTCGATCTCACTGACTTCCACGCCGGCATCCAATAGGGCAACCAGACTGAGATAGGCATAGGGGGATTTCCAGTAATTTTCGACTGACAGGCGGAACTTTCCCTGCGCCGCGTCAGTTTGACCGAGAGCCTGATACGCCAGCGCAGACTCGTACGCCGCCTGAGCTTTAATGAAATCATTTGACGCGCGTGCTGAAATTCCATCGTATAACGCCAATGCCGATTCGTACGCTCCCAACTTGGTTTGTGTCGATGCGACCTTGAGGTCAAGGCTGATATCGTCGCCAAGGGATGGCGCCTGTACCGCGGCTGTGTACGCAGACAAGGCATCCGCGTATTTGCCTGCGTCGAAAAGCGCGTCGCCTCTAAATTCCTGCGCAAGGGCATCCAGATATCCCGGACGGAGCGTGAGATAACTCTGCCACGAATCGGCTGCCGCCTGATAATTTTCCAGTCGATACTGGGTCAGCCCTTGCAGAAAATATGCCTGACCAAAATGCGGAGAATCAGGGTAATCTGTGATCAGGGTTTGAAGCGCGGCGAGTGTGTCTTCATATTGTTCTCTGGCAAAATAGATGCGTGCCTCGCCCCATTTTGCGGCAGCGCGTAATAAGGTGTCTGGTGAATCCTGCAGCACGATCTGATAATCCAGCAGGGCGGCATCGTAATCACCATTAAAGAAGGCTTTGTCACCGACACTTACACGTGCCTGCGGAAGCGGGGTCGGCGTGATGGTTGGAGTGATCGTTGCCGGGGGAGTTGGAGAGATGCTTGGGGTCATTGTCCAGCCCGGGGGAATGGTCGGAAGCGCCGGGAAGAGCGAACATGCCGTTATCGCCGCGGCAAGCCAAAGTCCAGGGAGGATGCGGATGTATTTCATCAGGTTTTTATACTGGCAAAAGATTAAGTCGTCAAGCGAGGTTGTATTCGAGTTCTGTGTGATATATAATCGCTCAGCAAATATTCAAATTAAAAAAAGAGGAAAAGTGAACATACAACAAAAGATCATTCGTTTGAGTTTGTCTGCTTTTGTGTTGTTTATGGCCGCGGCATGTGGTCCAACATCTGAGGGCTCAGCGGCGCAGGTCACATCCACTGGATTCGTCTGCCCCGAACCCAGCCCGCGCATTGAGTTTGACAGCAAAGAGATCAACATCTTTACGTGGACGGAATATGTGCCTGCCGACATCATTGATTGTTTTGGCCTGGTCTATGGTGTGGATGTGAATGTGGATTATTTTTCATCCAATGAAGAATTATATACAAAGATGTCCTTCGGCGAGAACGTAAACCCGTATGATGTCGTTCATCCAAGTGATTATATGATCAGTGTTTTGATCCGCGAAGAATTATTGCAAAAGCTCGATCAAAGCCAATTGCCCAATCTTCAGAATCTTGATGCGGGATTAGTCGACGCTTATGGCGCTACGATCGACTATCTTGTGCCGTATCAAATGGGGACTCAGGCCATCATTTACAACAGCGAGACTGTCACAAATCCGCCCGCCTCATGGGTAGATCTTTGGAAACCGGAATTTGCAGGACGCATTGTGGCTGTTGACGATAATCGCGTTGTGATCGGCATGGCCCTGCTCGCGCTCGGCTATGATGTCAATTCAACCGATGAAGTGCAGTTGGAAGAGGCGAAACAAAAACTGATCGAACTGATGCCGAACATCCGTGTCTTTGACAGCGACAGCCCAAAGACACCGCTGTTGGCCGGTGACGTAGACCTCGGCATTGTGTGGAACGGCGAGGCGTTTTTAGCCCAGCAGGAAAACCCTGCTTTTGAATATGTGTTTCCCTCGGAAGGTTCGATCATCTTCTATGACGGCATGGGCATTCCGCCCAACGCGCCGCATCCTGATATTAGTTACGCCTGGTTTAATTATTTGTTGCAGGGCGATGTATTCTGGTTGACGCTGGTGGATTATCCCTACACAAACCCGAATACAGCCGCGCTGGAATTTGCAAAAGCAAATCACAAAGACGTTTACGATGCCTATATGGCTTCCCCGATTACCAATACGCCCGCGGATGTTTTCGCAAAGGGACATGAAGTGGAAGACCTTGGCACCGCGCTTCAACTCTACGATCAGATCTGGACTGCCATAAAGGAATAACGCGAACCTTCCATGTTAAATTTTTCCGCTTCTGCAACTGAAATGGATCTGCGTTCGGCTGTCATCGAATGTGGACAGATCGCTTACGAACGCCATTTGATGACTTCGAATGATGGGAATATTTCCGTTCGAATGAATAATGGTTGTGTGCTTATTACACCTTCTGGAATTTCCAAGGGACGCCTGGCTCTCGATGATATGCTCGTGGTTGATCTTGATGGCAAAATCATTTCCTCGAGGGAAGACCGCAAACCTTCCTCTGAAACGCCCATGCACATTGAAGTGTATAAACAGCGCGATGATGTGCGCGCGGTCGTTCATGCGCATCCTATTTTTGCAACAACACTAACGGTGGCAGATCTTGAATTTCCCATTGATGTGCTTCCCGAGGTTTTACTCACGATGGGGGAGGTGCCGATCACCAGATACGCCACTCCTTCCTCACACGAAGATGCCGAAGTGATACGCCCGTTTGTTAAAGATCATAATGCCATGCTGCTCCGCCAGCATGGCAGTCTCACGTTCGGGAAAAATCTGGAGGAAGCCTTGATCCGCCTGGAGCGTATTGAACACGTTTCTGAGATCTACTGGCGCGCAAAAATGATGGGCACTGTCAAACGCGTCCCGCCCGAAGCGCAAGCTCAATTAATCTCGCTGCGCGAAAAATATTTCAAAGGTTGATCCATGCGAACTGTATTCTGGGAAAACAACGAACTAAAAATGATCGACCAGCGCATATTGCCAGCGCGCTTTGAAGTTATATCTTATCGCTCGCACAAGGATGTCGCATTCGCCATCACGGATATGGTGGTGCGCGGCGCGCCCGCCATTGGAGCCGCCGCCGCCTTTGGGCTTGCGCTCGCTGGATTTGAATCCGCCTCTTCTTCGACCGAAGGCTTGCTTGCTGATCTGGGAGCAGCTTCCGCCGTTTTGAAAGCGTCACGTCCTACCGCCGTGAATCTGGCATGGGCTGTGGATCGTCTTATGACAGTCGCCCGATCGGTAACAGGTTCGGCGGACGATCTGCGTGCTGCTGTTTTGGCCGAAGCCCAAAAACTGGCGGACGAAGATATCGAGATCAATAAACGCATGGCCGAACACGGTGCGGTGTTGATCGATGATGGAGACACGATCATTCATCACTGCAACACAGGCGCGCTCGCCACTGTGGATTGGGGGACTGCGTTGGGTGTGATCCGCACCGCGCATGAGCAGGGCAAGCACATTCATGTGCTTGTCGATGAAACTCGTCCGCGCTTGCAGGGCGCGCGCCTCACCGCCTGGGAATTGGAACAATATGGAATTCCCTACGAGATCATCAGCGATAACATGTCGGGTTATTTCCTGAAAACTGGCAAGGCGCAAAAGGTTTTATTCGGCGCGGACCGCGTCGCGGCCAATGGAGATGTGGCGAATAAAATAGGGTCCTATATGCTCGCTCTGGCGGCGCACGATAATAATGTGCCTGTTTATTCAGTTGTGCCAACTTCCACAGTTGACCTGTCCCTCGCGCATGGTGATTTGATCCCCATTGAAGAGCGGAACACCGATGAAGTGCTGGGAATTCAATTCCACGGCGAACCCGTCGCGCCGAAAAATGCCAAAGCGCGCAACCCAGCATTCGATGTCACCCCGAACCGCTTGCTCTCTGGAATAGTCACAGAGAATGGCGTCGTCTATCCGCCCTTTGATATCAATCTTCCAAAATTCGTCCGCTAAAACTTTACAATCCATACATCGCGTGATAAACTTTTGCCCGTTCGTTGAATCTGAAGCGCACTCCTGCGAGTGCGCTTTTTCCTGCAAATGGGATGTCACTCCCGTCTTTGCAATTTTATATTGAGGTTACATGGATATTTTGCTCACTGGTTCTGTCGCTTACGATTATTTGATGACCTTCCCCGGCCTCTTCAAGGAACAAATTTTGCCTGAACGTCTGGCCTCCATCAGCCTCTCGTTCCTGGTGGACTCCATGTCCAAACAGCGCGGTGGTGTTGCGCCGAATATCGCCTACAGCATGGCATTGCTCGGTCAAAAGCCGCGTGTGATGGCGACTGTTGGCGAGGACTTTGGCGACTACCGCGCCTGGCTGGATGCAAAGGGTGTGGATACGACCCTGATGGAAGTGGTGCCCGGGTTGTTCACAGCCTCATTCTTTGCCACGACCGATCAGCATTCAGCGCAGATCGCATCCTTCTACCCCGGAGCGATGGGCGTGGCTTCATCCCAATCCCTGAAAAATCTGCAGAGCAAACCCGACCTCGTGATCGTTTCACCGAATGCGCCGGATGCGATGATGAAGTTCCCCGCCGAATGCCGTGAGCTGGGAATTAACTATCTGTATGACCCGAGTCAACAGGTGTTACGCCTTGAAGGAAGTGAACTTGCCCGTGATATGGAAGGCGCGCATTTCCTGTTCTGCAATGATTACGAATTTGGCTTGATCTCGAAGAAGACGGGTTGGAGTTTAGATCAGATCCTTGAACACGTTAAGGTGCTGGTGATCACACGCGGCAAAGATGGCGCTGACTTGTACATGGGCGGCGATGCAGTTCACATCCCAACTGTCCCTGAGGATGAGATCGTTGACCCGACCGGTGTGGGGGATGCCTTCCGCGGCGGATTCCTCGCTGGCTATTCCCACGGCTTCGATTGGAAATTATGCGGTGAGATCGGTTCTCTGGCTGCGGTATACTGTCTTGAGCAGCGCGGTCCGCAAAGCCATTCATATACAAGAAAAGATTTTGTGGAACGCTTCCGCAAGCATTTTGACGATGGCGGAAAATTGGACGTAATGTTGAAGTAAAATTTTGGCGTGCGGACCTGTAGTCCGCACGCCTTAAGAGTAAAATGTGCGGACTACAGTCCGCGATCCGATGAGTAAATAAAGGAGCAATAAATGAATAATTACGATGTAAAAGATCTAGACCAGGCCGAAGGCGGACGCCGCCGTATTGATTGGGCGGAACGCGAAATGCCCGTTCTTCGTTCGATCCGTGAGCGCTTCAAAAAGGAAAAACCGCTCAAGGGATTACGCCTTTCCTGCTGTTTGCATGTCACCACCGAAACTGCGAACCTGATGATCACCCTGCAGGAAGGCGGCGCGGATATCGTCCTCACCGCTTCGAATCCTCTTTCCACACAGGATGATGTCGCCGCTGCTTTGGTAAACCAATATGAAATTCCTGTTTTCGCGATCAAAGGTGAAGACAAAGTTACCTACTTCAAGCATATCCGCGCCGCTTTGGAGCACATGCCCCACATGACTCAGGACGATGGCGCTGATCTCGTTTCATCCCTATTCTTCATCGAAATGGGACGCTTCGAAAAACTTGAGCCTTCTCTCGCCGCATGGGCGCAGGGTCTGAGCGCCGAGCAGCGCAAGCAGATGCTTGCGAATGTCATTGGCGGTACCGAAGAGACCACCACGGGTGTTATTCGCTTGAAGGCGATGGAAGCTGATAAGGTCTTGAAGTTTCCCGTCATCGCCGTGAATGATGCGTTGACCAAGCACTTATTCGATAACCGCTACGGCACCGGTCAATCCACTGTGGACGGTATTATCCGCGCCACCAACGTTCTGCTCGCGGGTAAGAACTTCGTCGTCGCCGGCTACGGCTGGTGCGGACGCGGTCTCGCCATCACGCGCACGCGGTATGGGCGCTCAGGTAATCGTGACCGAGATCGATCCGATGAAGGCGCTC
Source organism: Candidatus Villigracilis saccharophilus (assembly GCA_016709305.1). Taxonomy (GTDB): domain Bacteria; phylum Chloroflexota; class Anaerolineae; order Anaerolineales; family Villigracilaceae; genus Villigracilis; species Villigracilis saccharophilus. The sequence goes on along the minus strand of JADJNA010000013.1, from coordinate 34,693 downwards.
GAAGCGGTCATGGACGGCTATCAGGTCATGCCGATGACCGATGCCGCCAGGATCGGCGACATCTTCTGCACAGTGACCGGCGATTTGAACGTGATCGACAAGAAACATTTCGAAGTAATGAAAGACGGCGCGCTTGTTGCCAACTCCGGTCACTTCAATGTTGAGATCAACATTCCTTCCCTTGCCGCAATGAGCGTGGGTGAACCCAATCGTGTCCGCCCGTTCGTTGAACAATACCTCACCAAGGATGGCCGCAAGATCAATATCCTCGGCGAAGGGCGCCTGATCAACCTCGCTTCCGCCGAAGGACACCCTGCTTCCGTGATGGACATGTCATTCGCCAATCAGGCTCTCTCTGCTGAATATATGGCCAAGAACGCCGACAAGCTGGAGAAGAAGGTTTACTCTGTGCCGGCTGATATTGACAATGAGATCGCCCGCCTTAAGCTTGAAGCGATGGGTGTCAAGATCGACATCCTGACCGATGAACAGCTTCACTATCTCAATTCCTGGGAAGAAGGAACCTAAATCGATTTCTGATTTAGGATTTCAGATTGACGATTAAAGATTTAGCCTCGCGAATTTCTCGCGAGGCTTTTTATTTTAGGTTTATTTTTCAGTTCAGGCTTGGATGTTGATATGTTTTGCCTGGAAGTTGGTTTGTTTCTGTGGCTCTGGTTTGCCTGTCGGGAGTTGGGACTCGCCTGCAGCCTTGGGGTCTTCTTCAGCCTTTTTTTCTGGGGCGGCTTTTTTGGGATCCGAAGCGCCGCTTGGTTTTGTTTTTACAGATTCCCCGCTACCGCTGCTTTGCATCTTATCCATTTGCTCCTGGGTAAGCTGCTGCTGGGCTTCCACTTGCGTTTTTGTAGCCGCGGATGCCACTGCCCGGTCCTGTCCGGAGGGTTGCGCCGGGGCGAGAGCGGCTGAGACGACCCGCATCATTTTGCTGATGGTCGCGCTGGGGTCATCAGCTACAGCGCTTGAGTCGATCGAGACTTCACCGCTAACTGCGTATAGCTTTCCGTCCGGGCCTGTTGCGTATCCAAAGCTGGCTGCGCCGCGCACCAGTGAACCGCCGGCGATCACATGGGCTTGTTCGTGAGCGCGGACTTCACGGTCGGTTTGTTTCAGGCGTTCCAGTTCACGTGCTTCCTGTGGATTGGTCTCGGATTTATCAGAAGCGGGGTCGTTCCTGGAAGCCGGATCCTTTTTTCTCAGCAGGCGCGCCGTTCTTGGCGTCCTCTTTCAATAACCCAACTTTGCGCAATGCTTCTTCCGAAATGATGACGCGATCAGGTTCAAAAGCACTTGTTTGGGTTACAGGAAAACCTCCGTCCCGCTGGTTTTGAGCGCCTTGATTCGACCCAGTTGAGTAAACATTCTCAATAGGGAGCGATATTTTTGTTACGGAGGTGTCAAAGCTTGTGCTCATGGTTTTGATCTGCCTGCATCGCCTGTTGGCAAATACAATTCGACTAATTTAAGTATCGGTTACAGACTCAAAAACTTGAATAGGGGTAAATCTATGGACAGGTGATCTGTGTACTCTTTTTGGCTGATCTGCCGCTGGAATTAAACGCCTCCACTGAAATTTGGAAAGAGCCGCCCGGGATCATAACCAAGGCCGGGAGTGCTGTTGTGGTGCCATTCGCTGGGAGCGAAACAAGCAATACATCGTTCATATAGACGTTGTAGCCTGTTTCACTAGCGCCGTCATTCCATGAGACGAAACCGCCGAGATCGTAATTCACGCCATTGAAGAAACAGATCTTGTTTGCCGATAGTCCCTTTGGCGCTTCAGGCGGGGCCGGGGTGGGGGTGGGCGGAATGGCAGATTCCTGCAGTCTTGATACATCCCCGCTTACAGAGGCGTAATTTCCCCATAGCCAGCAGTTCCCATCCCTGTCAGGATTCTTGATGATCCAATAGCCTGTGATCGTGTTCTTCCCAATCACCTCAGCAGTTTCACCGATCAGGAGCGCTCCCAGATAATCGTATTCCTTGCCGGGACCGGTGCGGCAGTTGGTATCCTTGCTGACGGTGACCATGGGAACGCTGGAGGTGGACGTCAGCGTGATGCTTGCGGTCGGTGAAGGCGTCTCAGTGGACACGATCTGGGTATTTGTGGGGATCGCGGGAGTCTCGGAGGCGATGCTTGGCTGCGGCGATGGTTGGATATTTGCGGGCGGCTGGATCAGTAACGCTGCCTGGGCGGTGATGGTCGCGACGAAATCCGGGCCGGCGGTGGGTGTTATTCCGCCCGGCATGGTACATGCAAGGATGGTTATTAAAGCGATGATCGAGAACAGAGATCTATTTGACTTTGACATGTTTGCTCCTGGTCTGTATCCTTCTTGCAAATTATGGATTGCTCGTCACGGGTCCATTATAGGATATACCCAATCAAATGTTATTTTTCCATCGCTTTCGATCTTCATCACTCGGATGATGGCATATTTTTTCTCATTATTGCTTGATATCTCGATCCCATAGCCTTCTCCGATGACCGGCTCAAAAACCGCCGGCGACGCGCCTGCAAACGTGAGCGAGTTGACATCGGCCGGGCTGTTGATGATGCCTAGCGAAACCATTCGAACTTTGCGCTCCGGAACGAACTGAGCCGCGTTCCACCATATGTCGCGCTCATCCTTGGTCAGTGCCTGGCTGGAAAAAACATATCCCGTCCCCCCATCCATGGTCACAGTGGGCAGGCTGGATTGGATGACCGCTTCTGCCGGCGGAGCTGCCGCAACTGTGGGTTGAATGATTGCCTCGGTTGGCACGATCAGCGGGGACGGCGTTTGGGCGGAGGATACCATCGTCTGTTGGGCAAGCAGAGCCGCCTGCGCGGTGATGGTCGCTATATAATTTGGGGTGCTGACAGGCATGAGTCCGCCCGGCAGATTACAGGCGAGGATGATGATGGGGATGACCGCGAAAAGGATCTTTTTTGACATGAGTTCTCCTTGCATCAGACAGAGACATCCGAAGTCTTATAGACTTCGGATGTCTGGTTTACCTTAAAGCTTATGAGTCAGCGTCTTTTGATTTTTCAGCTTCTTCCTCCAAGATCACTTCCCACCACAGCCCCATCCTCAGGAGCGTGTCAGCGTGCTCGTAGGTGTGTTGAAATGTTTTGGTCACCACCATCGAAAGTGGCTTTTGACCCCAGAGCGTCTCGCGCGGCGCGTTCCAATCCACGGTTGTTAATTTTTCAAGGAATTCGATCTGCTGCTGGCGCGCACGCTGAAAATTCGAGACGATCGCTGCTTGTCCGCGCTCGGTGACTTTTGCCCAGGTCTCGTCATCATCGGGCCATTCCTCTTCCAGCGGACTCGGAATATCCAGCCATTGCAGCATGGAAGGAATGACAAGGCATCTTTCGTATTCGGTCACATGCCAGATATGGCGCACGGGTGACCATGTGCCGAGGTAGCCGGGGTCGGGCGGCAGTCGATCATGCAAATGTGCGGGGATCTGAGTAAGCGCCCATTCGAAACCGTCCGCGCTGGCTTTGAGTTGATAACGGAACCAGGATACCCAGTCAGTCATTGTATTGCCCTCCGATGTTCAGTTTGAATTGGGAAAATATTTTGGATAGTATAAACCCAACGCCATGAAAATTTATCCGCAAATTTCACGGCATGGCTCGGCGCGGATTTTCATCGTCATCATCCCATTGCGCGGGATTGGATTCGATGTAACGCCAAATGTAGTCAATTTCACGTTCGTTGCGGATGATGTGTTCTTAATAATTGTGCTGCCAGATCGGCGTTCGTTTAAATGTGGAAATTTTCCATCCCCGTTTTTTTACCCGTGATTTAAATTGGGAAATGATCACGCCCAACGATGCAGGTTTTGGTCTACGCGATTGAGGCGACCCGCGAATGCCATCGGTGGTTAGGATTGGCAAGGGCGTATTGCCAGCACTGGCGTTGGTCAAATCATGGCGGGTCGCCCCTAAGGTTTCACGGAAAATTAAAATACCATGCACATGATTTGGCATGACCATATATGCCCCCAATTCAACATATCGGAATCGTTTTGGCAAATCCAACCATTCCCATTGAACGATTTTCCCCAATTCATTCAACACCATGATTTCGTTTTCGATCTTTCCAAACAGACATTCGCGCTGATGCGTCACGACCATCACGGAATATGCGCCTGCCTGTGATGCTTTTCCGGATCAAAAGCCATGTCCGCATCCGTTTTATTTTGCGTCGCACAACCTGCGCCATTCATCAATGCTCAAGGTCTCAGCGCGGCGCATGTAATCTATGCCTGCTTTGGTGAGTATGGATTCGGATTCGGTCGTGGGGATGTGCAGACCCGAAGATAACGAATTGCGCAGTGTCTTTCGTTTTTGACTGAAACCCGCCTTGATGAGTTTGAAGAAGTTGTTGAGCAATGCATTCGGGATGAGCGGTTCATCGTAGATGTCGATCCGCAGAATGGCCGAGTCCACTTTGGGGACGGGGTGGAATGAGTCCGCGGGGATGATGGCGGCGATGCTGGGTTTGCCATAGACCTGCACGCTGAGCGCCAGCAGACTCAAGTCACCGGGTTTGGCGCAAATACGTTCCGCGACTTCCTTTTGGATGGTCAATACCACGCGGCGGGGCTTGAGGTCACTCTCCAATAAATGGCGGATGATGAGCGAGGTGATGTTGTACGGGATATTGGCAACCACCAGATAATTTGGCTGGTCAATGATCTCTGAGATGGACAGCTTGAGAATATCACCATGCACCACGCGCACATTCTGATAAGGTGTGAGAACGGCTTTGAGCGGCGCGAGCATGTCCGGGTCCAGTTCGACCGCTGTCACCTGTTTGGCAGACACAGCCAGATAGCGGGTGAGACTGCCGAGGCCGGGACCAATTTCCAGCACACAGTCGTCCGCTTGCATCTCTGCGGCGAGGGCGATCTTTTCCAACGCGTATGAGTCCTGCAAAAAATTCTGCCCGAGGCTTTTATCGGCGTGCAGGTGGAAACGTTTGAGGACTGTGGCGGCGTCGAGCGCGGGAATGGAGGCGAAGTTGTTCATTGACATACGATCTCTGTTTCTTCTTCGGTAAAGGCGGAGGGGGGCGACGGCACGGGCCAGGTTCCCGCCTGGAAGCGGCGGACGTAATCGCTCAGAACGGCGAAATCCACATCCCAGATGAAAACCTTTTTATCAAAGACGGGGTCAAGTACGCGAGTCTGCGTGAAGAGTTCCTGCGGGAAGCTGGCGAATTGAATATTTTGCGGGGGTAGTCTGGTGCCGAGGCAGGCAAGCTGACCAAGCTGGGCGGGCGTGAAATCGGTCAGGATGTTGTCGCGGAACGAGTCGATCAGGTCAGGGATCTGAGTCATCACTTTGGGATTGGTCAGTTTCTTACGCAGGGCACACAATACGATGTTCTGATTGTCGGCGCGGTCGAATGTTCCCAGCTGACGGTTGCGCGCCACCTTGAGCGCCTGGTCGCCGTTCAGGTGATTCTCTCCAACAGGCAGGCCGAAGAGTTTGGATGCGGCTTTATCGGGAACATTGATGTCAATTCCATCCACAGCGTTGACCACATTGACGAAGGTGCGCATGTTGATCGAAACATAATGATCTGTTTTCACGCCAAAGTTCAAGTTGAGAGTCAGCGCGAGCAGTCCGGGGCCGCCACTTGGGTCGTCCCAATAACCGAAGCCGGGCTGACCATATAAATACGCTTGATTTAATTTTTCATGATCCTGTCCATCGAGATCGTCTGAGATGTGGGGGATCTCCACCCACAAGTCGCGCGGGAATTCGAGGATAGTCACTTTGGGCGTGACGAAGTCCACGCGTACAAGGCGGATGGCGTCTCCCAAACCGTATTGATAGGAATCAGCCCGCGAGTCCGCGCCGACCACGACGATGTTCATCACGCTCTGCCCGCCACAAAAGGATTGCGGGGTATTCGTCGCATAAGAGAACGTTGGCACGAGTGTGACATTACCGTTTTGCACAACAATGCTTGGGTCGGGCGTCCATGTGGGAGGCAGGCTGATGGGCGTGTATGGGAGCACAGGTCCAAGCGGTTGGTCTGCAAAGGATCGATACTGACGGAGCGCAGTAAATCCGATTGCGCCGAGGAGCAGGGCAATGATCAGGGAAAGGATTGCGATGATGCTTTTTTGTGTGCGCGACATTTTACTCAATGGGGGATCCGCAGATTTAAATTTTTAAAATCAGCGAATCTGCCTTTTCTGCGGATTGGTTCTTATTTCATAAAATATGGGATCTCCGCCGGGGCAGGCGCGAGGAAGTAGACAGTGACCCAGCCGGAGATATTTCCCAATTCGCCGTCATTGTATCCGAGGTCGATCCATTTTGTGCGCGGCACGCCGAACGCTGATTCAATGATCGGGCCGCCGCCTGTATCTCCGATGGTGGCGGTTCCGTACCCGGGGATATACACGCGCATCCCAGCCAGATAACTATAAATGGAATAATCCACCGCTACGATGCCATAGCCTGCGCGCGCGCCGCTCGCGGTTCCGTAGGAGCATCCGCCCGTACCGGAGGCGCAGGGTGAATATACGGTCGCGTACATCTCCACCGCAGTCCAATATTCGTTGGGATTATTTCCTCCGACCGGCGAGAGCACGATCTTCTCTCCGCTTTGTACAATGCGCTTCTGCGGTTCGCGCATCACAGTTTCATCTTCCTGGACACGGCTCACTTCGATCCCGTTTTCATAGCGGACTCGTGTGCGGGTCATCGCGAGTCCTTCCACGCCGGGCTGGATGGTTTCTTTTTCACCGAACGGAACATCTGGTGATGTGACCACTTCTTCTGTAAATGGGATCGGCTTCAAGGCGACTTCTATGGCTTCGCGGATGCGCACCACACTGATCTGACTGCCATCTGCGGGCGGCGCTTCGCTCTCAGCGGGGGAGCTGCTATCTGCGCCAATGAGCGGGATCCCAGCCTCGGCAAGGGCATCGCCAACCGTCCCTGCGGCAGAGCGGACTTTTATCTCACGATCACCGATGAGGATGGATAGTTCGCGCGCGGGTGTGTAGTTGATCGTCAGGTCTTGTGTAATCGGGGTTTCGGCAGGCGGGTTGATCAGATCATTTTTGGTTAGAGCATATCCCGCATCCGCTAAAGCCTGTCCCACCGTGAACGCAGAGGTTTGAATGGTTTGTTGTTCCTGCGGTGTGACAAGGGTCAATGTCACTGCGCGGCGCAGTTGTAATTGGATTTGATCAGTTTCAATGATGGTCTGGTCAAGCGGAACCGAGACGCCGTTCAACAGAACACGGTCATTGGGTTGGATCGTGATTCCATTTTGCGTCAGCAGGAGCAATGGCACACGTTCCGCCGAATTGACGAACTGCACCTGCCCGTTTTCAATGATCGTAATTGTAGAAGATTTATCTGGCTGACACGAGATCAATAGAAATGTCAACGAAAAAGCCAGCCATCGAAATATTTTCATGGATGGAATTATAAGCCACGCCTTACTCCTTGCAATTTTCGTCTTCGCAGTCACATTCCAGTCCGTTGGCTTTATCGAAGGATTCGCGGCCTTCCTTGTAGGAGAAGTAGATCAATCCCAGCGCGCCGACGCTGTCTACGAATCCAAAGCCGGTCAATTCATAGATCAGGCTGGAAGCCAGAAGCACCAGCGACATGTATATGCAGACCATTGTGCAATTCGCATCCGCAAGGATCGGCATGGAATTGAGCGCGTGCCCGACTTTCCGTTTGCCCATCACCAGCGCCCACATAACTGTAATGGACACCACGGAAATGATCAGGCCCGGAAGGGTTGTTTCTGGTTTATGGGCAACAAATAAATTGTATATGGCGGTTGCGCCAAGCCCAACAGCCAACAGATAGAACGCCGTGCCTGTGACTCGCAATGCCGTCACTTCGAATTTTGTGCGGGATGTATCCGGGTTCTGTCGAATGCGAAGGACCATTGCAAGAATACCCAACCCGGACATGACCTCGATGAACGAATCCACGCCGAAGCCGAAGAGGGTCAGGGCTTCATCGCTGATGCCGAAGAAGATCGAGATCAATCCTTCCGCAATATTATAAAAAACAGTAAAGAGCGCGAGCCATAAGGCGAATTGCCAGTAATTTGCTTGTTCGGTTTTCTGAGAGAGGGTGGTCATGGGTATTCTCCTGTACGTTCGAAATTCAGTGTAATCAATCCATCGCGAAAAAGGAAGTCAAAAATTAAGATCCTGGAAATTGACTGTCGTGACCAAATGAGAATCATTTACAATGGGGCTATGCACAAACCATTGATCACCAGTCTAAGTAACCCACTTATCAAACAGGCGCGCGCTTTGCGCCAAAAGAAGGCGCGTGTTGAAAGCGGATTATTCCTTGTGGAAGGCATCCATCATGTCGGCGAAGTTGTCGAAGCGGGCTGGGATGTCGAGACGATCTTGTATGCCTCTGGCTTGTTGACCAGTCCATTCGCGCATGACCTGATCTCGCGCCTCAACTTCCAGCCCCAGCCTGTTACAGCGCAAGTAATGGAGTCCCTGGCTGACAAGGAAAATCCCCAGGGAATTCTTGCCATTGTCCGCCAGAAGAAAACACAACTCAAAGACCTGAAACCCATTCGGCGCGCTGTGGCGTTGGTGGCCTCGCAAGACCCGGGCAATGTTGGGACAGTCTTACGCAGCATGGACGCGGTTGGGGCGGATGCGCTCTTCATGCTCGATGGCGGCGTGGAGCTATATCATCCCACCGTTATCCGCGCCAGCATGGGAACTTTATTCTGGAAGCCGGTCATTCAAACATCTTTCGATGAATTTATCAAATGGGCGCGTCAGGAAAAGCATCAACTCATCGGCACCTCCGCCAAAGCGGATTCGGATTACCGTGCATTGATCCCGCAGGAGCCGTGGAGTTTGGTATTGGGCAACGAACAAAAGGGATTGTCGCCCGAACAAACTGCCGCCTGTGATGTGACCGTCTCACTTCCCATGCACGGACGCGTAAGCTCGTTAAATCTGGCAGTCGCGGCGGGCGTGTTGTTGTATCAGTTTAAGAAATGATGTCATTGCGAATCGCGTACGTCGCAGGTCTCGTCAGGAAGAGCAACCCCCCTCCTCGCCAACGACTTTTAATCGAAACAGCCTGCTCTCAAAGAGCAGGCTGTTTTTGTAGGATCAATTCTGAGTGAAGTGCGATGCAGCTAGAATTCGTCTTCTTCGTCGTCGTTCAACCAGTCATCGTCTTCTTCATCGCCTTCTTCTTCGTCCCAATCTTCTGTTTCCTCTTCCTCATCCCAGTCGTCAGCTTTCTTGGCGACACCGTCGGTGGCGGAGTAGGTATTACATCCAGTATCTGGATCCAATTCAACGGCGGCGGCGGAACAATATCCTTCGTCCACGAACACGCAATCTATGTAGTGACACTTAATACGGGGCATTATTTGCTTCCTCCTAAGATTGGGGTTGTCTGATTAGGCGCATGACAGCAATAATGAAAATTATGGTCATTGCCACCTGTGATGTAACACAAAATGGGCAGATCGCCCTCAGTAACGCGATCTCAACATAAATAAGCCAGACGGTGAACAGGAACCCTGTCAGCGCCATGCCAAAGATTAAGAGTGTACCGTTCTTTTTGAAGAAATCGTTTCGAGTCTCAAAATACAGCACCGCCAGAATTGCCACATATCCCAAGACGCCAATGGCTGCCACGGGAATTCCATTCACTTCAGAATAACGGCTGGCATTCACTGCGGAGCAGTCCCCGGAACCCAGACACATCGAGTCGTTGGATGTGGCTTTGTAAATGGTCATGTAAATTGAAACCAGTAAACCCAGCACCACAAGCACGACCGAACTACGGTACAACCATTTATCCATGTTTCCTCATAATAAGATGGCCTCAACGTCCTGACCAACAGGCACGCATTTTACACCAGCGGGGATAATTAGTAAAGCATCCGCCTGAACGAGAGAGAGCAGGTTTCCCGAGCCTTGCGGCCCGGTCAATGTTGCGAAGTGGACCCCGTTTTCATCGCGTATTCTGGCGCGCAGATAACTCTCGCGTCCATCAGACTCGATCTCCTCGTCGCATCTTACATTAACTGTGCGCCTGTTTCCATCCAATTGACCGCTCAGCTTTTCAAGCGTGGGGCGCACAAAAACCTCCAGCCCCACGAACGCAGAAACAGGATTGCCCGGCAGGCCAATGAACGGTGTGGCGTTATATTCTCCAAATACAACCGGCTTGCCGGGGCGCATGTTCACGCGCCAGAAATCCAGCCTGCCATTCGACTCGATCACTTCTTTAATAAAGTCAAACGCGCCCACGCTCACCCCCGCGGAGGTTACGATCAAGTCCACATTTTGCGCCACCGCTTGCTGCAGCAAGCCTTCCACAGATGAGCGTGTATCTTTTGCCACACCCAAACGGATCACTTCGGCCCCTGCCTGTTGCATGAGCGCGGCCAGCGCGTAGGAATTTGAGTCATGGATCTTGCCCGCGGTCAGAACTGCGTCCACTTCAACCAGTTCATCACCGGAAGAAAGTAGTGCCACGCGCGGTTTCTTGTGCACCTTCACATTTGCAAATCCCAGCATCGCCAGCAGGCCAAGATCCTGCGGCTTGAGTTTGCGGCCTTTTTGCAAGACCACGTCGCCAGCGTGCAGGTCAACCCCGCGTGCGCGGACATTATCTCCTGACCTTATATTTTTTGTGAAAGAAACGGTTTTGGGCGCGGAGGTTCCAGCTTCACGCGAGTTGAAATCTGTATCTTCCACTGGAATGACGGCATCAGCACCGTTCGGCAATTGTGCGCCGGTCATGATCCGCGCGGCTTGGCCTCGTGTGAGGGTCACCATCGGTACCGAGCCAGCAGGAATGTCTGCGACCACGCTGAGGGTTATGAGCGAAGCGTCTGCGGATCGCACGGCAAACCCATCCATGGATGAATTGTCAAAGAGGGGGAGGTCATGCGGTGCGGGCACATCCCCCGCAAGAACGCGATTGGCACAATCATTCAACGGAAGGGTTTCTTCTTCGGCGGCTTGAAAACAGGAGAGGATGCGCTCGCGCGCTTCAGTGACTGATAACATGGCTTGAGGCGGCGGATTATACCGCAATCACTTTGAGACGGAGTCTAAAAATTTAGCCCGGATTTGTTCGGTGAGCTTCCATTACATTGGGCAGGTTTTCGATACGGGTCAGGATCCGGCTGAGTTGTGTGAGATCTTTTACTTCTATGACGAGTCGCAGGTCAGCAATGCTGCGGTTGGTGTTTACGGCCACGTCGGCAATATTGATGCTTTCATCAGCCAGCAGGTTCGAAATGTCGTTTACCAACCCCTGACGGTCATAAGCTTTTATTTTTATCGGCACTGGATAGGTGCGTTCAATATGCCCCCAGCTGACTTGAAGCAAACGTTCGCGGTCTTTGGTCTGCAGGATGTTCGGGCAATCCTGACGGTGAATGGTTGCTCCGCGTCCGCGTGTTACGAATCCGATGATCGGTTCGCCCGGCATGGGGTTACAGCAGCGGCCCATGGTGGTGAGCATGCCTTTTAGCCCAACCACTTCGATGGCGTTTGTTGATGTGGCCGGAGAATGTGCTGGGCTTATCTCGAAGATATCAAGGACTTCTTCCTGCTGTGAGAATTGCTTGATGATTTTACTGACAGGAAGATCGCCGTTACCCAGCTCAATGAACATTTCGTCCGGCGTTTTGTAATTAAGCTCGCGCGCCATTTTTTCAAAATTGATATCTTTGAGACCAAGTCTTTGCAGTTCTTTTTCAAGCGTATCGCGGCCCTGCTGCAGGTTCTGTTCATCCTCCTGTTTCTTGAACCAGACCTTGATCTTGGAACGCGCGCGTTGGGTTTTGACCAGTCCAAGATTCACGTTTAACCAATCGCGGCTGGGTCCGCCACGCTTGGCTGTCAGGATCTCGACCTGATCACCGGTCTTGAGTTCCTGGTACAAAGGGACGAGTTTTCCATTAATACGCGCGCCGCGACAACAATGGCCAATATCCGTGTGGACATGATAGGCAAAGTCAATGGGGGTGGACCCGGCCGGCAGGTCAATGGCATCACCACGCGGCGTGAAGATGTACACACGATCTTGAAATACATCGGTGTGCATCGACTCTACGAATTCAGCCGCGTCGCGCACATCGGGTCCCCATTCCATCATCGATCGCAGGGAATTGATATGCTGCTCGTAATTTTTATCCGACTGTTTGGTGCCTTCCTTGTAGCGCCAGTGCGCGGCAATGCCGTACTCCGCGTTGAGGTGCATGTCGTGGGTGCGGATCTGTACTTCGAGCGGACGCCGGTCCTCATAGATCACTGCCGTGTGCAGGGATTGATAAAAATTATCCTTGGGCGCCGCGATGTAATCGTCGAATTCATCTTTAATCGGGCGCCAGGAAGTATGGATAATGCCGAGCGCCGCGTAACAGGATGGAATATCCGGTACGATCAATCGGACTGCGCGCACATCCCGCACCATGTCGAAGGGTTTATCCTTCTTCTGCATTTTTTTGTAAATGGAATAAATGTGTTTGGGGCGGCCGCTGATCTCAGCCTTGATGTTGTTCTGAGCAAGCAGTTGGACAAGGTTTTCTTTAATGGTTTCGAGTTGGGATTCGCGGTCGGGTCTTTTCTCGGTCAGCAGTTCTGCGATCTCTCTATATTTAGTGGGATTGACGTAGCGGAAGGCCAGATCTTCGAGTTCCCATTTGATCTGCCAGATGCCGAGTCGATTCGCTACCGGACAAAAAATATCGAGTGTTTCCTGGGCAATTCGTTTGCGCTTATGTTCTGGCGCATAGCTGAGCGTGCGCATATTGTGCAGGCGGTCGGCCAGTTTGATGAACATGACACGCACATCCTTGCCCATGGCGAGGAATGTTTTGCGCAGGGTCTCCGAGACGATGTCTTCCTTCCGCCCAAGCAGTGCTGGCGCGATCGGTATTTCCTCAGTTTCCTGTTTATCATCATCATTACCGGCGTGCTGATCTCCGCGTGAGACGCGCGGAAGGTGTGTTAACTTTGTGACGCCGTCCACGAGGGATGTAATGGTCTCGCCAAAGTCACGGCGGATATCTGCGAGAGTGACGCTCGTGTCTTCCACTGTGTCATGCAGAAGACCGGCTGCGATCACCTCCGGCGGTACTCTAAGCTCGGCCAAAATGCTGGCAACTGAGAGACAATGATTTATATAAGGTTCACCGGAATGCCGTGTTTGTTCGCGATGCGCCTCCTCCGCCACTCGATAGGCGCGCATGATCAAATCCCGGTCAGTGCCGATGTATTTTTCCGGTAATTGTTCGAGAAGTTTTTCGAGTGGAATGGCGGAGTTGGTTGATTTCATGGTGGTTTATTTTACCGCTTGTTGTGAAAATAAATAAATTAGCCGCAGAGTCATCGAGTTATTGGAAACTCCATGTGCTCTGCGGCCGGGGATATTCGAGATAATCTCTACATCGTCTTCAGCAAAGCCTGTCTGCTGTTCCGCAGGCGGTCTGCGATGATCTCGGCGATGCGCTGTATGACTTTAAATCCAGATTCGGGATTTGCTTCGAGTAATTTCATGAATGGACTCGCAGGGATGATCATCAGCGTTGAATCCTCGTCACATTCAGCGCTGGAGGTGTAGTGGTTCGGCGCAACGATTCCAGACCATCCAAAACTTTGATATGGCATCGAGACGAAAGAGACCGTGATGCTTTCAGGTCTCGAGGTAAGTTTCACACGCAGGGCAACGCTGCCATTCAATAGAAAGTGTAGTTTGTCTGCTCTTTCGCCTTCACGAAAGATGAATTCTCCCTGCTTGACAGAGACTTCTTCTGAGAGCGCGGCGATCTCTGTCAGCAGTGACTCGGGGAGTCCTTTGAACAGCTCAAATCGGGAAAGTATTTCGTTAGTGATCATGTTAAGTCTCCTGTGGCTGGATTTTTTATCGGGTGGCGAATTTTATTTGGACGGAGGCAGGTACGAGGTGAGCCTGATCCGCTTATTTTAGATTGTCTTTGATCTCATCCCGCAGGTCGATCGAGTTGCCCAGGATCAATCCGAAGATGATCAAGATGGCTGTGACAGCAAGACTGGTGATAAAAGTGTAAGGAGAGATCCAAAAAGTTGGTAGAATCAGGATGATGAGCACGCCAATGATGAGCGCGTAGAACGGGTATTTGATCACATGGGGAATGTCGCTCCACGCTTTTGAAAAAGAGAAAGGTTTTCTCATCCGTTTTTCTTTGACCGAGCTTGTATGCTGAAAGGTGCGCTGTTTGGTCAACGGGTCGCGGTCGGTCAGTTGTTTCTCGCGGAGTCGTTTTAGTCGTTCAGCTTCCTGGTCGGGCATGAGATGAGGATCTCCTTTGTTCTTATAATTGTACAGGATTTTATATAAGATGAACATCACGAATAATGTCACAAGATTTTTGGATGCCCGCAAGGTGCAATACGCGGCGCATCAAATGCCCGCCGAAAAGCTTGGCGCGGTCGAAGCCGCCCAGTACATGGGCGTTCCCCCTGAACAGGTTTTTAAGACGATCGTGGTTGTGCGCGAAAAGAAGAAACCGATCCTGGCGGTTGTGCCCGGTCCGCGGGTGGTGGATTTGAAATTGCTGGCTGCTTTCCTAAATGAGAAGAAAGTACATTTACCGACGGAGCGTGAAGCGGAGCAGTTAACAGGGCTTCAAGCGGGCGGAATTTCTCCGCTGGCGCTGATCAACAAGGGATTTCAGGTGGTTGTTGATTCCGTGGCGCATGAATACGGAAAAATTTATATTTCAGGCGGTCAGCGCGGATTGGATATTCAATTGGCGGTTGAGGATCTGCTTAAGTTGACGAATGGGCGGGTGGGGGTCATCAGCAAGGAAAATTAATTAGTATGATGTGAAATCCCCAATATATATTTTATTTACCCAAAGCGAGTACCGACCCTGGGAGTAGATCCCAAGAGTGATCTGTGCCTTGAATTGTTGGAACACGTTGTCACAATTTTCTTTGGGGTCTATCAGGCTGTATATTTCAATAAAGACATTGTAACTATCATCGGGCGGGTTGACTTTGACACGTAGTTCATTACACACATTTGGCATGGAACCTAAAATACTTAATTCGGTTCGCACTGGATCAAGATCGGTACGCTCTAAAAGATCCAGAGATGTCAGGATCACGCCGGCCTGCTGTTTATCCAAATCACCCGCTTGTGGTGTGTAAGAATTTTCTTCCGATCTGAGCACCAGTGGTGTGCTTGTTGTGGCGGAAGGCACAAGGGTGGGTTGTGCGACGCAGGCACTTAATAGCAGGGTGAGGAATAATAAGATAGATCGCTTCATTTTTACTTTAACGCGTATTCAACCGCGCTAATTGCGTGAATGGAGGTGGTTGGAAAAAGCGGTACGCTGCTATCTTCCTGACCGACGAGCAATTCGATCTCAGTACATCCGAGGATAATTCCCTGCGCGCCTTCGGTAATGAGCCTTTCCATGATGCGTCTGTATTCCGCGCGTGAATTTTCCAATATCTTGCCCTGCACCAGTTCTTCGTAGATCACGCGATGAATGATGGCGCGGTCAGGTTCGAGTGGAGTGAGTACTTCCAGCCCAAAATTCTCTATCAGGCGCCCTTTATAAAAATCATGTTCCATTGTAAAGCGTGTGCCGAGCAGTCCAATCTTCCTTATTCCGGCCGAGACGATCTTTTCAGCAGTCGCATCGGCAATATGCAAAAATGGAATATTCACGCTGGCGCTGATCTGGTCCGCCAGTTTGTGCATCGTGTTTGTGCACAGAACGATAAAGTCAGCGCCGCTGCGTTCAAGGTCTTGTGCGCATTTGACAAGTATCTGTGCGGCGTCGTCCCACTTTCCTTCATGCTGCAATTTTTCGATCTCGGCAAAATCAACCGTGACCATTAGACTTTTTGCAGAATGCAGACCGCCGAGTTTTTCTTTTGTAGTCTCATTAATGATGCGGTAATACTCAATCGATGATTCCCAGCTCATCCCTCCGATCAACCCGATGGTTTTCATGAAGGCTCCCGGTTAGACAGGAACTGCTCGAATACATGCGGCGCGGAGATGTAAAGCCCGCGTCCGCTCACGGCGACGGTTGAATCTGCGAGTTGGATTTCACCTGTCGTGTGGATCTTCCGCTCATCCACCTGAGTGATGCGCACTTCGAGAGTCAGAGGTTGATTGAGCGGAAGCGGCTTGCGATAATTTACTTCCAGATTAGCCGCCAATACCATATGACCCGCCGCCCAAACGCACAGTCCCATGGCTTCATCCAGTATCGCCGCGGATGCGCCACCGTGGGTGTGCCCGGGCGGACCTTGGTGCGCTTCATTGAGTGTGAACTCGGAAGTCAGCACACCGTCATCGTCCACGAACATGGTGATACCGATACTGTGTGGATTCTCGGTTCCGCAAACGAAACACCAACCGTGGTAGGGGATCTGTCGTTTCATATAATTTTACCCGCCGCTTTCTTTGCTGATCGCATATATATTTGTGTCATGACCTCAGAACCCAGAGCGGCGAGACCGCTTTTGCCTGCCAGCACGATCAGTTTGTTGATAAATCCAGGAATACAAAAAAGCCTATTCTTTTCCAAGGCCCTCAAGGAAGTTTTTACAACATCCTCGGATGTCATCCATAATATCTTTGGGACGGATGCATAGGTATTGGTCTTTGAGTAATCAGGACGTTTATGAAAATCACTATAAGTAAAACCTGGTACGAGAGCTTGAACTTTTACACCTGTGTTCTTTAATTCGTAGGATAAAGCCTGGGTAAATGAATTTAAGAATGACTTGGTTCCTGAATAGACCGCGTTGCCAGCCAGCGGCAGGAATGCCGTGATGGATGAAACATTGATGATCGCTCCCTGTTTTGCTTGTATCATGGCAGGTAATACAGCGGAAGTTAATCGCATGGCCGCTGTCACGTGGACAGAGATCATCTCCATGTATTTCTCAGAGGGCTTGTTCGCAAAGAGACCGCGCGCACCAAAGCCCGCGTTGTTGATCAGCAGAGTAATGTACGGATGGGCTTTGATCCACGTTTCAACTTTGCTGATACCATCGTCCACCGCCAGGTCTGCGACAATGACATCCACGCTGATCTTATATCTTTGTTGTAACTCCGCGGCGATGGAGTCCAGCCTTTCCTTGCGTCGCCCGGTAATGCACAGGTCAATTCCCTGTTCTGCCAGTTGACGCGCAAACGCCTCCCCGATTCCGCTGGATGCCCCGCTGATCAATGCAAGTTTATTTGACATGCCCGCTCCGACTCTTAAGATTTGTTCAATTGTAACTTGGGTTTCCCAATCCAACTTGTATCGTGCTAGAATCCACAAATGATGATCCGCGTCAAACTGATTGCCAACTATCGTGAAGCCCTGCCGCCTGAAGCAAAGCACGGTGTGGTGGAGTTGGATGTTCCCGATGGGACAACAGTCTACGAGGTCATTTCGCGTTTTGACATCCCACTGAATGATGAAAGCGTAATTGTCTTAAACGGTATTACTGTGGATATGAATACCCCGCTTAAAGAAGGCGATATGGTCACAGCTTTTTCCGCGATCGCTGGCGGATAGTTTTATATGCTGGTGGTTGAGCAGCTCTGCATGTTTTTGCAGAGCATATCGAAACCACAAGTAACAAATATATTTTTGTAACAGGTGGTTTCGACTGCTTGCGTCTCAACCACCGCATAAGGAGAACTCCCATGTACGGCTGGCACCTAAAAATCCTACGAGTAAACCTCACCACCAAAAAAGTAACCCAGGAAGATGTTGACCCGAAGATCGCGCGCGATTATCTCGGCGGGCGTGGATGGGCGATCCATTATCTATATAAGGAAATGGATCCGACGGCTGATCCGCTTTCGCCTGAGAACATCCTGATCTTCGCCACTGGCCCGTTGACAGCGACTCCGGCACCGACTGGGAATCGCTACATGGTCGTGACCAAATCCCCGCTGACGGGGGCGCTGGCGCACTCCAATTCGGGCGGTGAATTCCCGACATGGATGAAGCGCACGGGATTCGACATGTACATCTTTGAGGGGAAGTCGACCGAGCCGGTATATCTCTTCGTAAACGAGGACCAGGTTGAGGTCAGGTCTGCGGCGCATGTTTGGGGGAAGGATACGCATGAGACCACGGATATCCTAAAGGCAGAAACATCCGCTGATGCCAGAGTCGCGTGTATTGGCCCTGCGGGTGAGAACCTCGCATTGATGGCAGCGATCATGAATGACAAGCATCGCGCAGCGGCTCGTTCTGGAGTGGGCGCTGTGATGGGATCAAAGAATCTCAAAGCGGTTGTAGCGATGGGAAATAAAAACCCGCCGCTGTTTGACCCCGAAGGAATGCGCGCGTTGAGCGTGGACACATCCAAGAATGTAGGCGCGGATGTGAAGAAGGGTTCGAACATGCGCATTTACGGAACGTCGTATGTGCCGCAGGTGACGAACACGCTCGGCATTTTACCGACGCGGAATTTTTTGCAGGGCACGTTTGAGCATGTGAATAACATTGATGGCGACGCGCTCAAGAATCAATATTTGATCCGTCACACGCCTTGTTACCGCTGTCCACTTTCGTGCGGACGCTTGACCGAAGTGCCCGATGGAAAATACAAGGGCAAGGGCGAAGGCCCTGAGTATGAAACGATTTCGTCGCTGGGAACGGGCTGCGGTGTGAGCGATCTCGCCGCGCTGCTCAAGGCAAATTATCTGTGCAACGAATACGGCATGGACACCATCACAACCGGCATGACGATCGCCGCCGCGATGGAAATGTATGAGAAGGGATATATTTCTGAAGAGATCATTGGCATGCCGTTGAAATTTGGCGACCATGACGCGATGATCGAAATGATTCGCAAGATGGCATATATGGAAGGGTTTGGAAAAGACCTTGCGATGGGCAGTTACCGCCTCGCGGAAAAATATGGTCACCCTGAAATTGCAGTCACCACACGCAAGCAGGAATTCCCTGGCTACGATCCGCGCGGTTCGCAGGGCATGGGCTTGCTGTATGCCACATCGAATAAAGGCGCGTCACACATGGAAGGTGACGTTGCTTATGAAGAAGTCTTCGGTGTGCCTGTGAAAGAGAATCCGCTCACCACCGAGGGCAAGCCAGAACTCGTCAAGCATTTTGAGGATTCGTTTGCGTTGATGGATAGCTCTGGTCTGTGCGTCTTTGTCGCCATTCGTTATGCGTTCAACAAAGACCGCATGATCCTGCCAGAACGTCTCGCTGAGATGATGAACTTGTCTACAGGCGCGAATTACACTCCTCAAGAAGCATTGAAAGCCGCCGAGCGTGTTTACAATCTTGAGCGCATGTTCCTGCTTAAGGCTGGCTCCACCGAAGATACACTTCCGTATCGTATGCTGCATGAGCCTCTGCCTGATGGCCCTGCCAAAGGCATGGTTGTTGAACTCGATAAGATGCTGCCAGAATTCTACAAGCTCCGCGGCTGGGATGAGAAGGGTGTACCGACCAAGGAGAAATTGCTGGAGCTGGAATTGCCGTTGAATTAGCAGTACAGGTCACGCTACATTAGTGGGGGCTCGGTAAGCGTGGCCTGTATTTTTTTTAATTTACTGGAAATTATTTTTTTATGACCAACACTGCCATTGGAAACGAATCTCCCGCCAACATTCTCTGCAAATCCTGCGGATTATGCTGTTCGGGTCATCTTTTTGCCTGGGTGAGATTGAATGCCTCTGAGTTGAGCCCCGCCGAATCTCTCGGGTTGAAAGTGATCCGAAATGATCCACGTCAGCGCGGATTCACCCAGCCATGTCCGCTTTGGGATGGGATGTGCACGGTATATGCCTCTGCGGACTATCCGCGCACTTGCAAAACATATAAATGCATTGTGCTGCGAAGGCTGCTGGATGATGATATTTCATTGCCCGCTGCATTAACGGTCATTCAGGAGACGCTGACTTTGATCCGCGAGATCGAGCCGCTTTTGCCTTCTTCGATTGCGATCAGTTTTTGTGAGCGGTTGATTACTCACAAGGAGCGTCTGGAATCAAAGGGTGAGGAGCTTGACGAGCTTGAACAGGAATTTTTACGCAAAACCGAGGCGTTGTTGATTTGCTACGAAGACCAGTTTGGTGTGGATGATTTTATCGACTTCGAAAAGTAAAAAATATTGCCACGAATTAGTGCAAAGTATAATTTTCCATTATGAGCGAAAGCCAACTGACATTACTGCTTGTGGATGACGATCCGATGATCGTTGAAAGTCTTGCTCCTTTGTTGGAGCGTTCGGGCTTTCATGTGCTGCTTGCTTCCAATGGCGAAGAGGCACTGAACAAAATCCAATCGCATCATCCCGATGTGATCGTGATGGATGTTTTGATGCCGCGCATGAACGGGCGTGAAACTTTGCGGCGTATGCGCAAGTCCAATATTTGGATTCCAACCATTTTGTTGACTCAAGTTGGCGAAGCCTCTGAACGCGCCACTGCTTTGGAAGAAGGCGCGGATGATTATCTCAACAAGCCGTTCCATTCGCAGGAATTGCTGGCGCGGATTCACGCCGTAATGCGGCGCGCGCGCTCGGCTGGGCAATCGCTTTTCTCCGCGCGACGCCTCGCTTCATTTGACCTGATTCTTGATCGCCAGTCTCGAAGAGTTTTCCTCGCTGACGAATCTCTCAACCCCACACCGAAGGCATTCGCCGTTCTTGAATACTTGATGACCCATCCCGATGAAGCTGTCAGTCGTGAAGAGTTACTTCGTTCCGTGTGGGGCTGGGAATATCCCACTGGCACGCGTACTGTGGACACGCGTATCAATGAATTGCGGCGCGCCTTGAACGATGATGCCGCATCTCCGCGTTTTATCCAGACCCTGACAGGTGAGGGGTATATCTTCATCGCGCCTGTAAAGCCTGTTCCATGAAAAGACTTAAATTTATTTATCCTTTTGTCCCGCTCATGATCGGCGCGCTTGCGTTGATATTTTTACCTCTTCTGATCAAGCCTGAGATCGTGATCTCTTTTCGGTTGGGCCTGGGAGCGATTCTGTTTTTTGTTGGCCTGTTCATTACGTTATGGATCGAGGCTCTGGCAGTCGTGGATGCAGCCCGTGAGAAAACGGCACGCGCGGAAATTGATTCCGCCATTCGCAATTACGAAGAGGGACATCGCCGCTTCATCCGCAGGCTTGACCATGAGTTGAAAAATCCGCTGATGAGTTTGCAAGCCTCTTTGGAGAATCTGCAAATCGCAACTGAATTGGATGTGCGCCGTAAAGCGGAAGCAAATATTCAACGTGTGCTGGAACGCCTTGCTCATTTACTACGTGACCTGCGAAAGCTCTCTGAGCTTGAAGAAAACATGCTCGAACGCGAACCTGTGGATATTCCTGAACTCCTTGCCGAGATCCTTGAAGTGGTGCGTTCCACACCAGGACGCGAAAAGCGCCAGATCCATTTGCTCGTCACGCAAGTCCCCATGCCTCCGCCGCCTGTGATGGGTGACCGCGACCTGCTTGGCCTCAGCTTGTACAACCTCCTTGATAACGCACTCAAGTTCACGGTCCAGAATGAAGCGGTTGAAATCCGCGTGCGTGATAACAGTCGGGCAGTGGTCATCGAAGTGGCGGATGGCGGCGCTGGTATTCATCCAGAAGAACAACAGAAGGTTTTTGAAGAGTTATATCGCGGCGAAAATGCGCGCGCCGTGGAAGGCAGCGGTCTGGGACTTTCATTTGTGCGGCGTATTATCGCCTTGCATCACGGCGAGTTGACAGTTCGAAGCCAGCAGGATGAACAGCATGGTACGATCTTTACCATCCGCCTGCCTGTTACCAAACTGTGACAAGACCGTGTCCCGCCTGTGACAGTCGTTCGATATAAATGCTTCTGTAGCAAAATAAAATAAGTAGGAGCAAACATGAAACGAATACTGTACACAATTCTAACGGCGGCGGCAGTTCTTTTGGGGAATTATTTCTTTTCCAATGGCACACTTGAAGCGAATGTGGAAACGTCTGTTTCAACTGCGTCCCCAATCGCAGTAACTGCCTCACAGATTGCGACTTTAGAAAAAACATGCCCAATTCCAACTGCAGATACAAAGCTTCAGAGAAACGATAATGATGGCTATTGCTTCCTCCATCCTTCATACTCCACAAGCCTGACGGGACTGATCGTTATCAACCCACACACAAACTCTGGCGGTGATATCCCGGGAGATGCCTGGGTAAGCATTCAAACGGAAACTGCCGGGAACCGTACCGCAGCCCAGGTTGCAGATGAGCGGATCGCTTCAGTTGGCGCAGGCTTCAACATTACCCGCAAGGATGTAATGGTTGATGGTGAACAGGCAGTCCTGGTTGACGGGCTCCCCGGTCAGGATTCCACGCGCTATGTTTTCATTGTCCATAATAATCGTTTGTACACGTTTGAGTTTGCACCCTGGTATCCGAATGCGGCCACTCCCACTCCATTAGAGAATTTATACTCAACGGTTATGGAGTCTCTCCATTTTTTGCCTTCAAATACATCAGAAGTAACTAGCGGCATAGATATCTCTGATATGGGAACTTCCTTTATTTACCCGTTCGGTTTGGCGAATGGAACCCAGGATGAAGTCGTGCCGCAGTCTTCATCAGACGCGATATGGAAGTCTCCTGCTCACGCGCAATTTACTTTGCAAGGATATTCTTTGCAGAATACAACCTATCAACCGCAGATATCGATCTATCCCGCAGATCAATACGCACAAATGGGCGATCAACCGAAACTGATCATCGAGCGTCTTCAAACGATTTTGCAGATGCAGACCTTCTTTCCACAGCCCGTTCCAGATATGTTCGTAACAATCAGACCGCAGGAGGAATTGCCTTTCCTTCCCATTCTGGATGCTGGACAAGTTTTTCATGCGCAGGAAAATTTTTTATCCTTCCAGAATGGGAGCGGTATTCGCTATGTCACACAACTTAGCCAGGCGCATTTTCCTCTCATCAATAATCGCGATGCCTTTTATACTTTCCAGGGGCTCACCGGTGATGGTAAATATTATGTATCTGTGATTATGCCGATTAATCTTCCGTATCTCGCTGGGAGTGATGGCGTTGATCCCGACAATCCGACCGATGTGCAAAGTCCTGATACATATCCCGCATACCTAAGTTCAATGGTAGACCGCTTGAATCAAGCAGAAGGCGAGGCGAATCCATACGCTCCATCGCTTTCGTCTTTGGATGCGCTGGTTCGATCTCTACTGGCGGGCAGATGAAATAAATACAAAATAAAGAAGCGGATGCGAAGCGCTCCGCTTCTTTATTTTAAACGAGTATTCTGCCGCACGGGTCTTTTCTCTCTGCAGCATTCCACCAGTTAAAAATCCGCAGCGCTCTGAGTGTGTTCCACTTGCGGGGCTGACCGGCTTTTTCAAGGTCGAAATAATTTAATCCGGTCATGCTGCTGTCCATTCACCAGAGTCCATCTTCCTTTGGGAAAATAAATTAATCAGTCATTTATGTTGCAAAGTCGTGCTGAATTCCATGTTACATGTTTATTTTGGAGTTGCCGTGATACCCCCCCCCGATGTGGGCTAGTTTCTGAAAAGAAGGAAATTTTGTGCCCACATATAGCAAAATCACGGCGATTCCCAGAGAGCATGTTACATATCACCTTTGAAATCCGAATGATAAAATAACCTTAGATAGAGCTGGTCAACTTTGTGTCTAACTTCACGAAAAGACGAGGATGTCCATGCAGATCCCAACACGCAAGAAGGCTTGGATTCTCAAAGCCTTTCACGGCGTGATTTCCTGAAATTTTGTTCCCTGACCCTGGGGGTTTTAGCATTGCCGGGCGCTTACGCAAACACGATCGAGCATGTGTTTGCGCCACCAAATGAAATTCCTTTTATTCCACAACCATACTTCCAATGGCATAATGAATTTTTATGCAAAACTATCTATCCCATGCGGGAGGTAAAGCTGCGCGACTTTCTGATCTATTATATGGAAGTTGACGTCTGGGCTCAATACAAGGATAGGGAGATTGATGAGCTCAAAAACGAACTGTACGAATATCAGAAAGCATGGGAGGGCAACGCGGTTGCGGCTCAAACGGAATATGCCACGTTGCGCGATTATTTCCTGCGGAGGGATGTCCGTGAAGATTATTCCAAATTCGAGCCGATCGATGAAGCAGAATTGACCGCGATCAACAACTTCCACGCTTTATTCGTCCAGAGCTGGCCGAAGGATATCCGCGGTGAGCGCAGCATTCTGGGCAGCCTAATCGCACGCTGGGCCCGGCACCGCGACTTGATCAGGGATTGGGTCAGGGTGCGCAGGCGCAGACATGATGGAATGGATCCCGCGCATGCCAAATACGAATCCGAAGGCAGGGAATGGAGATAATGGAAACCATCACGCTGCCGATGGCCCAGCAGGAAATGGATCAATTGCTGGCTTTCATTGCCACGTATGACAAAATCGAAGAGCGCAAACTGGCCTGGTATAAACTTTCAAAAAGTAACCCGGACTTCAAAACGCCCGAAGCGGAGTTCGTTATTATATTTCCGTCCGACCGGCAGGTCACCATCCGTGATATCGCGAATTGGAAAGTCGAGGAATACACAAAGTCTGTCGCCAGAAAAAATCAATACGAATTATTGGACATGATAAATCAGCGTTTTAAAAAGGAACCGCGGCGATTCCCTGCATGGCTGCAATACATGGTTGTTCATTTTTCGGGCATGCGCTATGCCAGCGCGCATGGATCATGGGGAGATCCGAAGGATCTAATTATCCGATTGCGGATAATGGATGTGGAACGCGAACTCCAGACCCTTGACGATGCGGAAATTGAGAAGCGCTGCAAGGAAAAAGTCGCGGCATACGAATCAGCCAACGGTACGAACACGCCTAAACTTGCGCTCGCAACCGAAAAAGAGTGGAAGGATAAAATTCTATGGCATTTGTTTAGGATGAAGGGGAACGTACCGAAAACCCGCCGCGCCGGTCTCATCGAGCTGCAAACGGATGAGGTTAAATATGAGATCAAAAGCCTGTCTACTGGGGAAGCATTACAGAATATAGCAGAGATGAAAAGTACCTTTCCAACCTGGGCGTGGAAGGAGATCGTCCGCTTCACACCGCTACGGGTGACGGAGGTGTCCAGCATGAACTGGGAAAAACTCACGCCGCAGGAAGAGGAGGAACGCAACGCGCAGGAGAGTAGCGCCCTCCGTGCGGTGATGAATGGATGGAAAAATCGGGATCCGTCCGCATGGCGTGACGAACATGGGCGCACGCTCGAATTGATCGTCACACGGGCGGTGTGCAACGAAGTCGCGGAGCATTGCCAGCACATCCGCGGACATCTTCCTCCCGGCGGACTGACGGCAAAACCGAAGTGGTATGTCAAAAACGAAACGGAAAAAAAATTATCCGGCTCCTATTTCGTTAGGCCGACTTCTGAAAAAGATTACACACAGGGTGCAAGCATCCTGTGGTTGCGGTTTGTAAACTCGTCCACAAGTAACCCATCAGAGTGGCAGACCGCAAAGTGGATTGAGACAAAGCAAAAGGTTGGCTTGCTGCCGGGCGAGTTCAAAACACGGAAGGCAAAGGAAGGCCAATGGGAGTACAAGCTCGGGGATGTAACCACGCGCTCTCGAACGACCATCACGCCTGATAAACAGAAAGTGGTCGAGAACCAATGGCTGCGTTGGATCCACGAAGCGACGGTGGCGGAGGTGGCGGAAACCGCCGACGGTATGACGGTCATCACGTTCGAGACCGCGCTGCCCGGTACCGATAATGCCACATCCGCAGTCGGGATTTTCAAAAATTCGCTGCGCTGGCATCTCTCAGATGGCACGGAAGATCAATACAATCGCTCGTTTGTGGGATATGTCCCTGAGAGTCAGGCTCCCGTTGAGCATCTACAAGCGATGCTGGATTGGGATCGAATATTCAGAAAGTAGGCTGTGGATATTTTTTCCGGTGGTTGGGTTTATTGCTGTATGTTGGCGAAACTACGAGGGGATCTTATAAGGGAATTTCACGAAAACCATTCCCGATTTTTTATGATCCCTGCTTC
This sequence comes from Candidatus Villigracilis saccharophilus, assembly GCA_016709305.1. Classification (GTDB taxonomy): domain Bacteria; phylum Chloroflexota; class Anaerolineae; order Anaerolineales; family Villigracilaceae; genus Villigracilis; species Villigracilis saccharophilus. Next base: position 8,593 of record JADJNA010000013.1, on the reverse strand, counting down.
TTCGCAGTGAATTCGTGGATGGTTGTGTTAAAAAATAGGAGTGGGCGCGACGCACAATCAACTGGCATTCCACCAGCGCAGGATTCGCAACGCCCGCAGCGTGTTCCATCTGCTGGGCTGACCTGCTTTTTCCAGATCAAAATATTTTAGTCCAGACATGCCGCTGTTCATCGTCCACGTCCTATCTTTTTTTTGCTTGGTCAATAACAGCTCAATTGCATCGGACATAAGCTCATCACGTGGCGCATTGCATGCTTGAAAATAATCCAGCGCGCGGATAAAGTCATATTTCCAGCGGGGCGGGAAGGGCATGGTCGTCATTTTCGGGTCGAAGACTTTTCCTGTGCGGTGCGATTTATACAAACGATGTGCCAGCAGGAATTCATGTCCACGGGCGCGGACTTGGCTGATCAACTTTTTCTTTTCTGGGAAGAGACATTCATACTCGAACAAACCTTCCAGCACTGAGATCGTCGTATGAAAGGATGCGTGGGTTGCGCCTTTATATGATTCACAGTTCCAGCCGCCATCGGACATTTGCTGGTTGATCAAGTAGGAAGCAATGGAATGAACATATTCATCGGGATAGCGGAAGTATGCAAGCAGGGCGAGAATCATCCCAGTGACACAAGTTTCGCTGAATTTCCAGGAATACGAAAAGAAGTTGATTCCGCCGTCTGTGTACATGCCTTCAGTGAGAAAAATTTTGCAAGCCCGTTTTGCCTGCGGATTATTCACCGGCAATCCGAGCAGACGCAGGGTCAACATGGTATAGGTTGTGGATATCCACTTCGGGCCGTAGATTCCACCGCCCCAGGTTCCACTTGAGTCTTGTAAGGCAAGCAATCGCGCACCCCAGCCTTCCTTTGCGATCTTCCTGCGCTCGGATTCATATTTTGTTGGGGAAGAATTCAACAAGTCCCGCTGAACCTGCCAGCGAATGGACGGGTCGCCTTCAAGTAACCAGGAAATAAGTTCAGGTTTCATTGTAATATTTAATATCTCGTAAATTGATGTCGTTGCGAGCCGCTGATTTCCCTTGCACCGCCCGCCAGGGCAAGTGTGTTTGTTGGCGGCGTGGCAATCTCCTTTTGAATTAAAATGTCCATAAAATAGGAGATTGCTTCGGGCGGAAGCATCGCCCTCGCACTGACATTTGAGAACGTTAGAAAAGAGTCTTTAGATCGACTGTTGCAAAATATTTTCGGTAGGCAGTCGTTTCATTGAGTATGCCTTTCAACGCAATGAATAATTCCGCTTGCAGATATGGATTTTTCTCTTCTTTCACTACAGATAAACTAATTATATCTTCTTCAATACTTATCGAGAGTTGACCTCCCGCCGCAAGCCAATCCAACCCGATCTGGATCGCGCTCTCACGTGAAGCCATTGCCGCAGCCAACTCGTGCACGGTTGCTTTTCCGCCGCGTTGGTTAATCGCATATTTACACAGACCTGCGAGTCGGTTTAGATAATCTTCTGGCTTTTCTTCAGCTGGCGGAATTGCAAATATATAAATCGTTTTCGGCTTGACGATCTCCAAAGCCTTTCTCAAGTCAACGGGTGATGGGGGAGTTGTGTAGATCGCGAATTCATCGGACTGATGTAGGTCGAAGCGCGATTTACCTTTTGTTTTCTCAGTGCCTTCAGCCCAAACTAATGTCGAAGGTTGAATGTCAAAAGTCGAAGCCTGCAGGCGCAGATCTTTAATTTCAAGTTTTGCTTTCTTGATCTCGACAGGATTTTCTTCTGTGATCCTAAATTCTTCAAATTGAAGTGTGGCATGTTTTTGCCCGCGGTAACTGCTGGCGCGCAGGGAATAGGCAATGTCAAATTTGCTCTCTGGTTCGGGGAGCTCTCCGCCCGCGCCGCCCCACCATAAAATACTTTGTGTGTTTCCAGTTTCATCTTCAACATTTAGGCGCAGATGTTCTTTTGTTTTTCCAATTGTCGAAGATGCTTTTAGAGTCACATTACGTGATGCCAGAATCAGCGACGGATTTCCCGCCCCGAATGGCGCGAGCATTTCCAATGATTCAGCGAGGGAGAGGTTGATTTCGCCCAACCCAAGCCACGCATCGATCTGAAGTGTCGGTTCTTCACGTACGACTTCGCCGAGTTGTTTTTCGATCGCTTTTCCAAGTCCTCTGCGGAACTCAGTTAATTTGTCCGCATCGAAAGACATACCCGCCGCCATGGGATGACCGCCAAAACTATGCAGGATATTTTTTTGTGCGGCGATGGCTTCTGTGATGTGCAGCCCTTCAATCGAACGCGCCGACCCGCGCATGATGCCGTCTTCGGATTCGTTCAAGAGGATGGCGGGCTTGTGGTAGCGGTCCACAAGTTTGTTGGCGACAATTCCCACCACGCCACCAGGCCAGCCGCGATTGGACAGCACGATGGCTGGGTCATTAAGCAGGTCAGGATTTTCACGCAGTTGTGCTTCTGCGGCCTGATAGACATTACTTGTCAGTAATCTGCGCTGAGCGTTCAAGCCTTCGATCTGCGCCGCCAGTACGCGTGCGCGGGCAGAGTCTTGAGTCAGCAATAATTCCACAGCGGGATTCGCATCACCCAAACGGCCAAGCGCATTTAGGCGCGGCGCAAATGTAAAACCGATGGTTTCTTCAGTCAGCGTTTCCAGATTGGTTCCCGATAATTCGGCGATAACCTTCAATCCGAGTCGATTTGTCTCTCGAATTTTTTGAATCCCTTTTTGCGCGAGTGAACGTGTCTCGCCTTTGAGCAATGCCACATCGGCGATGAGTCCGAGGGCGACGAGGTCCAGCAAATCCTCTGAGCGCAGACCGTTGACCGTGGACCGTGTTTTATCATTCAACAACGCCTCTGCCAATTTATACGCGACGCCCACGCCGGCTAAATTTGAAAGCAAATGGTCTTTGGGTAACCTTTTTGGATTAATGATGGCAACTGCGTTTGGAAGTGTTCCGCCCAGATCGTGATGATCGGTAATGATCACATCCACGCCGCGTGAGTTGGCGTACTCGACCGCTTCGTGCGCGGTGATGCCTGTGTCGCAGGTCACAATTAATTTTGCGCCTTGATCGATAATGGGCATGAGTGAATCGACATGAACGCCGTGACTTTCTTTTCCACGGATCGGGATGTAATAAATCACATCCGCGCCAATTGCCCGCAAAGCCTGAACCAATAATGCTGTGGAGGTTTGACCGTCCACGTCGAAGTCGCCCCAAACGCAGATCGTCTCTTTTTTGCGTATCGCCAGATTGACGCGCTCTGTTGCTGATTCGATATTTGGAAATGGCATTGACGGAATCGCATCTGGATGCAAAAACGCATCGATTTCTTCGGGTGAGCTGATTCCGCGTCGGAGCAGAGTCTGCTCGACAAGCGGGTGTAGTCCCAGAGTCGAGAATGAGGCAGGAACATTTACTGCTTGAGGCTCAAGCCAGCGCGTCATGATCGTCCTTTGGCTTGATTGGAAGACGGATGGTTACAGTTGTTCCTTCGTTTTCAATGCTGTCAATTTTCAAGACGCCGCCCAGGCTTTGCATGATCTCACTGACTATGTAAAGGCCGATGCCTGTGCCCTGGATCTCCATTTGAGCCGCATTTTTAGCGCGATAGAAACGGGTGGCGATGTGGGGGAGGTCTTGTTCGGGGATTCCCATTCCTTGATCTGTCACTTCGACGAAAATCGACTCTCCGGCCTGATGTGCGCTGACCACGATCTGTCCATGTGGATGGGAATATTTTATGGCATTGGAGAGCAGGTTTAACAGAACCTGAATTAGAGACTGGCGGTCTGTCCGAATTTCGGACAGTGTTTCTTCCGGGGTTTTCAGTTGAATGGCGATCTTGCGTGCATCAGCTTGTGGTTTCACGCTTGAAATGGCCTCTTCAATGACCGCCATGATATTCGCAGGCGAGAGAAAGACCTCAAATTTCTTATTCTCGATCCGGCCGGCAACCAAAATATCGTTCAGTAGCAGGCGTTGACGATTGAGCTGCTGTTTCAGTGTGGTCAGGAATTGTTGTTTATCTTCTTCTGCCGGAGTTCCCAGCAGTTCCGCCATCAGAATGGCGGTGGTAAGGGGGGTACGAAGTTCATGCGAAGCACGGTTAATGAAATCGCTTTTCATTTGCTCGAGTCGGGCGCGTTGGCTGATGTTTGTGATGACCGCAATACTCCCCGCAAATTTTCCATCTTGAAATCGTGGAACGGAGGAAATAAGCACATGTACCTCATTTCCATCACTGGCAAGCAATCGCATTTCGTATGACGAGGATTTTCCGCTTTTTCGGAGATTTTCTTCCTCGGAATTTTTTTCGAAATCATCCGGATGGGTAACATCTTTTGGGGATCGTCCGATAATTTGGTCGGGCGTCAGTCCAAGCAGACCTGCGTATGCGGGGTTGACGTATTCAAAACGTTGCTCAGCATTTGAAATGGTCAAGCCTTCCCGCAAACTTTCCATCACCAAAAGGGCGAAATCACGTTCGGTCTTTAGCTTTTTCTGACTATCCTGCAGGGAAGTGATCAGGTAGTTATAAGTTTGAGCGAGTGTGTTGATCTCATCTTCACTTCCGAAGGAGCTTTTGATCATGATCGCCGATGGAAGGCTGCCTTGCAAGTGACGCGCAATTCCTACTTCCACCTCATGCAGGCGGTCAATGATGATCGATTTCACGGTCAGGTAATAACCGAAGAAAAAAAGCAGGGAGATCGCTACAGCCAGCAATGTCACGATTATAAATAATCGCTGTGTCAGGGCGATGGTGGGGGTGATGTCAATCTCGACCCATAAGGTGCCGATCACATCCTGATATTCAATGGTGTAGATCTGGCCGTGTAATGGGGTCACGAATATTACATGTCCTTCAACGATTTGGCTGACCTTCCTGTGCTGCACGATCGACTCATTGATCATTGACGAAGTAAAGGAGAGCGGCTGCCCGATCAATTTGTAATTTGTGTGCGCCAGGACATTATTCTGCGTGTCTATAACGATGATCTGGATGACATCTTCCAGCAAGGATGATTTTTCAACCAGCCGTTGCATGGAGAAGAAGTCGTTCTCTGCGGCCATGATCTCCACGGCATACTCGAACTCATTGGATAGCACCTCGGCACGGGCTTTCGCCCCCTGGTAAATACTGGCTGTGGTTGCCGAGTAGAAAATTAACAGAGTCAATAGCAGCCCTGCCAGGCTAAGCGCGCCATATATGAGAGTTAACTTGATCTTTATTTAGCGCATCTGGTCTTATTCGCTTAATTCATTAATGAAGCGCGGCACAAGCAGCTGGTTGACGTCCGGTAATACAGAGATGATGCCCTGATCGAAAAGGAATTGAGCGATTGCTCTGGTCTGATCATAGGCGCGTCCTGTTGTGCCAGCTTGATCGCGAAAAAGCTCCGCGTTGGCCTTCAGGTCGAGATATCTGAGCCCCCTTGCTTGTGATTCAAATTCCGCGGCGCTGATGCCTTCGGTCTGTCCCATGCGCAGATAGGCATCCTGGGCATTTACTTTAATGTAATCCACCGCGTCGAAATATGCCGCGACCACTTTTTGCACATCTTCAGGGCGTTCGGCTAGTACCGTGGCGTCAAAGGCCATGGTTGTAATAATGGTTTCGGGATATTCGCGGCTGGTGATCAGCACTTTGCCGTGTGTCGTTTCCACGGTGCGGGTAAGGTAGGGCTCCAGGTTACGCCCGCATCAATTTTTCCATCGAGCATGGCTTCTTGGATTTCCCAGGTGGGGATGCTGACAATCGTGATATCGTCCGAGGTTAACTCTGCGGCTTCCAGTATTTTTAGCAGGGAAAAATGTCCGACAGTTCCAGTCTCGACCCCAATTCTGGTCCCATGTAAATCAGCCAATGACTCGATTCCCGGGCGCGCCACCAGCCCGTCGCTGCCGAAAGAATAGTCAGTTAAGAGAACGACGCGCACATTTCCGCCTTCAGATAAAGAACGGATGGCATCATCCAATGTCTGCATACCCGCGTCCACTTTCCCATCGATTAAGGCTTCAATGGAATCACTATAAACTGAGAAGCGTAAGATTTTTACTTCGACCCCATGTTTTTTGAAATAGCCAAGTTGGTCGGCAAGGTCCAACGGTTCAGCGCCGGCCCAGGTTGAAATGGCGATACGGATCGGTTTTTTTTCTTGTTGGATCACGCATGCAGTTCCTGATTGCGCAAGAATAAGTATGATGATCGTCAGAAGGATTGCGCGACGGATTCTATGCATGTAAATTTTGTGGAATTAAAACATTTCAAGCGGCGCCGGGGCTAGAATCATTTGAGTGCAGCACCCATGCTCGGTGGGTAATATGGTTACATCTCCATCCAGGGCACGCGCGACGATGCGGGCAATCGTCAATCCAACACCCAAGCCCCCATATTCCCGGGCGAGTCCCTGACTGACCTGATAATAACGCTTAAACACTTTCTCGTGCAGTTCAACGGGAATGACAGGCCCGTAATTTGTGACGGTGAGGATACAACCGCTATCTCCGTTTGGAGACAGGTCCACCAGGATCGGTGTCGCGGGCGGGGAAAATTTCATACTGTTGTCCACGATGTGAGCACACGCCAGCCTGAATTCGCGGCGCGGAGCGTGGATGGTCAGCCCCTCAGCGATGTTTATCTTCACCCGCAGGTCTTTCTCCTTATATTGATCCTGCAGCAAGGCGATCGGCAGCGTAAAGTCGTTCTTGATATCGACCTTTTGACGGAAATTTATTTTATTTCCCATATCATAGTTGCTGAGAAAGGTCAGGTCATCTATCAATGTATATAAGCGATGAGATCTTGACAGGGCGGTTTCTACAAAATATTTCAACTCGTTAGGGTCATCGTATTTATCGCGCAAAGCCATGTCCAGCGACATAAGGATCTGCATCATGGGGGTGCGCAGTTCGTGTGAGAAATTGTGAGTGACCTCGGATTGGATACGTTCGATCTGACGGTTAATTTCTTCCGTCGCGCCCTGATGGCTTTTATCCTGCCGTCGAAAGACGGCTTGGATTCGAGCCACGAGTTCACGCGGCTCGAAAGGTTTCGTGATGTAATCGTCGGCCCCGTCATCCAAACCTTTTAATTTATCATCCAGCGAAGCGCGGGCCGATAGGAATAGGAATGGGATGTTATGGGTTCGCGGATTGGAGGAGATTGCCTCCCTGACTTTAAAGCCGTCCATCTGTGGCATCATAATATCGCAAACAATGAGATCAGGTAGGGATTCTTCAGCCATTTTTATTGCGTCTGTGCTCTTTTCACAAGCGGCTACGTTATACCCATTACGTTCCAGAAAGGTCTTCAGCCCAAGCAGCATGGGTTTATCATCGTCGACAAGCAGGATGGTTTGAGTCTTCAGTAAAGTGTTTGAGTCCATTTTTAATTTCTCATTTGTTTCAGTACCGCTATGAATATTGATAAGGCGGGGTCATTGTGGGATACGACAGGCTTTTTGATGAGCGTGATTATAATCGCGCGAATGAATTGACATATTGCAGACATATGTTAATTCCATGTTTGCTTTGAGGAACATTGATAAGTATGAAATGAACGTGACAAAAACAGGGTCCTCGAATCGAGGACCCTGTTTTTGTTGAATTATTCGTTTAATTCTGAAAATTATTAAAGCGGTTCAAACCTCGCAGTGAAATGTCTCAGTAGTTCAGGCGCGTACGTGAATTTATATCCGCGGACGGATGCGGCGCGTGATTTAATTTTCGCCGCGCAATCAGCGACATAGTCCAGGTGACTCTGGGTGTAGGTGCGGCGCGGGATGGCGAGACGCAAAAGCTCGAGCTTTGGATAGATCATTTTGCCAGAATCAGGGTCGGGGTAGGCAAACATGACCGAGCCGATCTCAACCCCACGAATTGCCCCTTCCCGATACAGTTCGACGCATAGCGCCTGCCCGGGAAATTCTGCTTGTGGGATGTGCGGCAGGACAGACGCCGCATCCAAATACACGGCATGTCCACCCGCAGGTTGAATTGTTGGAATCCCCGCGTCGTTGAGGCGCGCCGCGAGATACGCGGTTTGCGAGAGACGATACGCCAGATACGCTTCATCCAGCCCTTCATATAAACCAACCGCCATCGCTTCGAGGTCGCGGCCAGCGAGTCCGCCGTAGGTGGGAAAGCCTTCGCGCAGAATCAATTCATTTTTGACATTCTGAAACAGCACCTCGTTGTTCACGCATAGCAGCCCGCCGATGTTGACGATGGCATCCTTCTTGGCGCTCATGGTCATGCCGTCAGCCAGAGCGTACATCTCACGCGCAATGTCGATCACGGGTTTATTCTCATAGCCCTTCTCACGCAATTTAATGAAGTAGGCGTTCTCGGCATAGCGGGCGGAATCAATGAAGAACGGGATCTTGAATTCGCGATAGACAAAGGCGACCGCTTTGAGATTTTCCATCGATACAGGCTGACCGCCTCCCGCGTTGTTGGTGACTGTCATCATCCCGAACGGGATTTTCTCCACCCCGACCTTTTGAATGAAGGCTCGCAATTTTGCAATATCCATGTTGCCTTTGAATGGATGCGGATTGTTAATATCGAAGGCTTCGTCGATCACCAGG
>JADJNA010000012.1 GCA_016709305.1 Candidatus Villigracilis saccharophilus | reverse complement strand
CTGCTTGCGTCCTTTTACCGGAGCCTCACGGATACCGCCCAATTCTTCAAGGGCAATCGCTCGATGAGTGTCATACGCAATCTGTACGAGAATTTTGCTGATTCTATGGTTGGTTATTTTTGAAAACGGGATTGAACACCAGATATTTTCTTGAGTTTTCGTGTGGCGGATTTGGTCTGTTTCTTTTGCAAATTGCTTCTGCGATGTCAAACTTTCGGCGCTTATCTTCGATCGCCGCGCCGCTGAACCCGCCACCGTCCGGAGTTGCGGCGATCTGGACGAGACCCAGATCCACCCCCAACACCCCTTCCACGTCAATTGGCTTGGGTGTCTCCACCTCGCAGACAACCATCAGGTAAAACCTACCTTTGACCAGACACAAGTCGCTTTCCCCATGCTGGCCTCTGAGCAATTCAAGCTGGCGTTTTCCGCAGGCAAAGGACATCTTTTGTCTGCCCTCTACTGTCAGATGCTCAACTCCATCCTGTCAGTTTGTAGGTCAGGATGCGGTCATCAAAAGCAATCGCGCCATGCGGCTTGAAAGTACGTTTGACTTTTCTATCCAGCTTATAAGCATCTGCAACTTTCGAGATGCAACGAACAGCCACCTGCGCGGTCAAGCCAAACATTTCCTTGACAGCGTAATACGTAAGTTTGTGGATTGGAAATTGTTTGAATGTCTGATTATCCCACGCCTGTTGGCTGATGTAATTGCAGGCGGCGTTTGCAACCTCAAGAGTTTTACGAAGGGCTTGCGCTTGTTCAGGCGCAGGCAGGAGTTTTATTTGAGCGATCAATTTCATGGCGTGATCATACCGCAGCTTCAATCTATTGAAACTGCTCTAGCGAAAGTACATCGCCAGCGGCTATCCCTCTCCACTGCTAAAGCAGGGAGTTTCTTGCCGAGGTCTCGATGAAGGATGAATCTTCAATTACTGTTGTAAAACTTGGCGGTACGGAAGGCGTAGACTTTTCTGCCATCTGTCAGGATGCCGTGGAATTATTGAAGCAGGGCAAAAGACTTGTTTTTATGCATGGCGGTTCGGCAGAGGCAAATGCGTTGGGGGAGGGTTTGGGGACTCCGCCGAAGATGATCACGTCGCCTTCGGGGTACACATCTCGCTATACTGACCGCAAGACGCTGGAAATCTTTTTGATGGCGGTGAATGGCAAGGTCAACTCGCTGCTGACCGAGCAGTTGCAGATGATGGGAGTCAACGCGTTTGGGCTGTGCGGGCTCGATGGCAAGTTGATGCAAGCCACACGCAAAGAGTCTGTGCAGAGCATTGAGAACGGCAAGCGGAAAATTATCCGTGATGATTACACGGGGAAGATCGATACCGTGAATAGCGAACTGCTTTTGATGCTGCTCAATGCTGGATATATGCCCGTGATCGCACCTGTGGCTGTCAGCGAAAAGGCGAGGCGTTGAATGTGGATGCAGACCGCGCGGCGGCGATGGTTGCGTCCGCGTTGAAGGCAGAGAGTCTTTTGTTGCTGACGGCGGTGCCCGGGCTGATGAAGAATTTTCCAGACGAGTCCACGCTCATTCGGCAGCTGCCGCAGAGTCAACTGGCGGCGGCGAGTGAGGCGGCGCAGGGTCGCATGAAGAAGAAAGTCCTCGGCGCGGAGGAAGCGTTGAAGGGCGGCGTGAGTCGCGTCATCATCGCGGACGGAAGAATTCAAAATCCAATCTCAAATGCTTTGGCAGGAAACGGAACGGTGATCGAATGAACGCACAGCAAATAATCGATACGGAAAATAAACACACCTCTGGCGTGTACGCCAAGCAGACATTGACCATCGTGCGCGGACAGGGCGCTTCGTTGTTCGATGTGAACGGCGTGGAATATTTGGATTGCTCGTCGGGACATGGCGTTGCGAACCTCGGTCATGCTCACCCGAAAATTGCGGAGGCGCTCTACAAGCAGGCGAACACGCTGATCACGCTTTTTGAGTCGTTTCCCAATGACCAGCGCGCGCAATTGATGGAAAAGATCACGGCGTTGGTCCCCGGTTTGGACAGAGTCTTTTTCTGCAACTCAGGGACTGAGGCTGTGGAAGCGGCGTTTAAGTTTGCACGCATATCCACTGGGCGCAAGAATTTTATCGCGGCGATGCGCGCATTTCATGGAAGAACCTTTGGCTCGCTTTCGGCGACGTTTAATAAAAAATATCGTGAAGGCTTTGAGCCGCTTCTGCCTGGCGTTTCGCATGTTTCGTACAACAATATCGAAGCGTTGGATAAAGCCGTGAATGAAGAAACCGCTGCTGTGATTCTGGAAGTGGTGCAGGGCGAAGGCGGCGTGTACCCTGCAAGTTTGGAATACATCCAGGCTGCGCGGCGGATCTGCGATGAGCGCGGCGCATTGTTGATCGTGGATGAAATTCAAACGGGATTTGGGCGCACTGGCAGGATGTTCGCTGTTCAGCATTATGGCGTGACTCCCGATTTGCTGACCTGCGCCAAGTCGCTTGCGGGCGGCGTGCCGATGGGCGCGGTGCTGATCGGTCACAACATCAAGAATCTTGTGCCTGGTGTACATGGATCGACCTTTGGCGGAAATCCGCTTTCGTGCGCGGCGGCAAATGCGGCGCTGGATGTCATCCTCGGAGAAGACTTGCCTGGACAGGCAGCGGCGAAGGGTGCGTACTTGATGGAGAGGTTGAAGAAGATCGAATCGCCTAATATCCGTGAGGTGCGCGGGATGGGGCTGATAATTGGCATTGAGATGAAGCAGAAGGTCACGCCGTATATCAAGACATTGCAAGAGAAAAAGATCATTGCGTTAAATGCAGGTTTGACCGTGATCCGTTTGTTGCCGCCACTGGTGATTACTTATGAGCAGATCGACCATCTGGTGGATGTGTTGACGGAAGTATTGGTAGCGGATTTGGAAACGGATAAACGGATGAAAGCGGATGAGTGACTTTGAAACCCTGATCGGACTTGTTTCACAATATAGCCCGTCGGGACATGAACGTGGCGCAGTCGAATGGCTCGTGGCACGGATGAAGGCGTTGGGATTTGATGATGCTTTCGTGGATGAGGCTGGCAATGCCGTTGGTGTGATGGGGAAGGGGACGAAGCAGGTTGTGCTGCTTGGTCACATTGATACGGTGCCTGGGGAAATCAAAGTCACCCTCACCCCTAACCCCTCTCCCGAAGGGCGAGGGGAACTTTTGTATGGCCGCGGCTCGGTGGATGCGAAAGGTCCGCTGGCGAGTTTTGTGGATGCGGTGGCAAAGGTCGGCGTGAAGGATGGCTGGCAGTTTGTTGTGATTGGCGCAATTGAAGAAGAGCGTAATTCGGAAGGCGCAAGATTTGTCGCAACAAAATACAAGCCAGATTTTGCGATCATCGGCGAGCCCAATCAATGGGATCGAATGGCGCTCGGTTATAAAGGCAGCGCTTGGGCGAATGTAACCGTCAAACGCGGGCAGGCCCATACGGCGAGCGGCGAAGAGACTGCGGCGGAAGCGGCTGTGGGAGTCTGGTTGAAGATCAAAGCATATGTGGATTCGTTCAATGCCGATAAGCCAAAAGTGTTCGATCAATTGCTGCTCACTTTGCGCGGTATGGATTCGGACTCGAATGATTTTGAACAATGGGCACGATTGAAGATTGGTGTCCGCTTGCCAGTGGAAGTTTCACCAGAAGATTGGTATGTAAAATTAAATGAAATAATAAATGACAGTCACGCTTCGCGAAGGTAACTGTCACTTGAGCGTCGAGCCAGTTGGATTCGCCATCCCTGCATGGGGGTGTGAGAAAAACACTCAACTGGTACGCGGCTTCTTAAGTGGAATCAGGTCACAGGGGGGAGAGCCGCGTTTCGTCTACAAAACGGGAACCGCTGATCTGAACATCGTCGCTCCTGTTTGGAAATGTCCCGCTGTGGTGTATGGTCCCGGTGATTCTGCTCTCGATCACACGCCGAATGAGCATATCAATTTGGATGATTATCAAAAAGCGGTGAGTGTGTTGAATGCGGCGTTGGAAAAATTGACAGGTTAATTGATACAGACTGAATAAACGGGGGAGATGTTGACAAATTTGCCAATTCATTTAAAATATATCAAATAATTTGAATATTAAATAATTGGAGTAAATTTTGAATAAAGAGTTGGAATCTTCTGAAATTCCTGATGTTCAAGCTATTTCGCTGACTACCTTGAAGTCCATGGCGAATCCATTGCGGGCAAAGCTCCTTGGGTTGTTCGCCATACCTGCGACTATCCAGGAATTGGCGGCGCAGTTGAATGTGCCGGTTACGCGCCTGTACTATCATGTTCATCTGTTGGAGCAACATGGTCTGATTCAAGTGGTCGATTCTCACCCGGCGGGCGGCACAATAGAAAAAGTATATCGTGCGGCAGCGCGTCAATTTATTGTGGATCGGAAAGAGTTTGCGGTATCTGGCGCGAAGGCGTTGAAACAGGCAGATATTCTGATCGATTTTGCGCTGACAGAGACCGGCAAGGCCATTCGAAAAAGTATCAAGTCTGGAGTGGTCGATATGAAACAGGTCGCGCCGCAGCCGCGTGCGCTGCAGATCCGCCGCGGCAACGGAAAAATTTCAGCCTCTCAGGCGAGTCAGTTCTATCAACGGCTGGAAGATTTGGTTGCTGAATTTACCAGCATGGAATCGGAAGAAGGTGCATTGGCGGAATATTTTTTGGTGCTGGCATTTTTTCCAACTTCCATTGCGGAGGATGAATAAATAATGAAAGAACAAAAACAAAGCATGGATTGGAAAAAAGGATTGATCCCCGTTGTGCTGGTGTTGATTTGTGGCGCGCTTGGATATTGGGGCGGAACAATGCTCGCAAACAGCAATTTTGAACTAAAGGCTCCCGGCGATCTTGGTCTTGTTAGTGCCATCCTGACTGCGCTGGCTGCGGTCTATCTGGTTTTATTGACTCATGAACTTGGCCACTTAACGGCTGGGAAATTGGCAGGCATGCGCCCGATCTTATTGATTACCGGCCCCTTGAAACTCACTGCATCCAATAATGGTTGGCAGGTCGGCCTTAATACCAACCTGGGGCTGGCTGGCGGTCTGGCATCCTGTATGCCTGTGAAAACGGAAAACATGAAAAATAGTTTTCTCGCCATGATTGCGGGCGGACCGTTGACCAGCTTGCTTGGCAGTCTGCTGGGATTTTTGATCTATAAACTTTTACCAGATTCATCCTATTGGAGTTTCTTTTCTTTATTGTTCAGCGTAACAGCGGCGGGGATTTTTGTAGTCACCATGATCCCTGCCAAGACCTCAGGGTTCATGACAGATGGCGCGCAACTCCTTTCCCTTCTGCGTGGCGGGTTGGATGTTGAGCAGCGTACGTTATTCGTGGTTTTGCAAGCCGAGTCAATGAAGGGGGTTCGTCCGCGTGATTATTCTCCTGAAATCATCCAGCGTTTATTGTCCATAAAAAGCAACCCAATGATGGATGCATCCGTACATCTTATAGCTTATTATTATCACCTTGATCGCGGCGATATTGAGCAAGCCTGGCAGTCCCTTCAAAATACTCTTGTCGCTGAAAAGCAAATCCCCGAAGGATTGAAACAGGCACTGTATCTGGAGTATGCTTTTTTTCTGGCAGCGCTTCGTGCTGATGCCCAGTCTGCGCGGCAGTATTTACAAAAGAGTGCTGGGGCGCTGGCGGAGAAACAATCCATCCTCCGCGCTGAATCCGCTGTACTCTTTGCCGAGGGGCATGTTTTGGAGGCTCGCGAAAAAGCCAATGAGGCCCTGAAACATACCAATCACACATTTGATATTGGCGGCGCAATTGCCGAAAGAGAGTGGTTGAACAAATATATCAATTAGAATTAATAGGATGAATCGAAAAAAATACTATGAGACGAATCTACTACACCTCCCTTTTACTTCTGATGTTTCTCTCTTCCTGTTCGCCCCGAAACCTGTCTGCTGTTTCTGATAGTTCTATTGCGCTGGAAGATTGTGCTCTGACCTCGCCCGCTGGCAATCAAGTGGATGCGCGCTGCGGTACATATACTGTTCCCGAAGACCGTGCAAATCCCGATGGCCGACAGATCGAATTGAATGTGGCGGTCATCCCTGCGATCAAACGCAACCCCGAACTTGATGCGCTTTTTCTGCTGGCTGGCGGTCCCGGTCAATCGGCGATTGAAGCCTTTCCAGCAATGATTTCGCTGCTGTTCCAAATTCATGAAGATCGCGATATCGTGCTGGTTGATCAACGCGGAACAGGGGAATCGAATCCGTTACGGTGCCTTGCTCCAGAAGACGATGCGTTGACCGATGAGCAGGTGCTCGCGAAGCTGAAATCCTGTCCGGAAACACTGGATGCTGATCTTCGTTTTTACACCACTGAAATCGCCATGACCGACCTGGATGAAGTCCGCTCTGCTTTGGGATATGAAACCATTAACATTTTTGGCGCATCATATGGAACCCGCGCTGCGTTGACATACCTGCGTATGTTCCCTGAACACGTCCGTACCGTCACGCTGGATGCAGTAGTGGATTCAGACTTTGTCATGTTCATGGACGCTGCGGAGGATGGGCAAGCCGCGCTGGAAAAATTCTTCGCACGCTGTGAAGCTGATGAAGCCTGTAAAATGACATTCCCTAAATTACAAAGTGAGTTTGATGGGCTGCTTGCTCGTTTGGAAGAATCTCCAGCGGAGATCACCATTTTGCATCCGCTGACCAACAATCCGCTTGACCTGACCGTGACTCCTGAAATGATCACAAACATGGTTTTCAACACACTCTATGTGCCGGACTTTGTTGCCACGCTGCCGTTATCCATTCATGCGGCGTATGCAGAGGAAAATTACGTTCCGCTGATCTCACAGGCCTTTCTTGTGAACGCTGGTTTATATGATGGCATGTTCTACGCTGTCACCTGCACCGAAGATGCTCCGTTAATTTCTGCTTCTGAGGCTGTCAAACGCGGAGAGCAAAGTGTCTTTGGCGATCGCACAGTTGATTTTGCGGCAGTTTGTGCAGAATGGCCAAAAGGGAAGGTTTCGCCTGAATTCCGTGATCAGATCATATCGGATGTTCCTGCGCTGATCCTCTCTGGTGAAGCGGACCCCATCACTCCGCCCTGGCATGCGGAAAAGGTTTCCGAGAGCCTCACGAACGATATCCACTTGATCTTTTCAGGCATGGGGCATGGTAATCTTTCAAGCCGTTGCAGCACGAATCTATTCAAAATATTTATTGAGAGTGCATCAATTGAAGGGCTGGACACTGCCTGTGTTGCAAATATCCAGCCGCCGCCGTTCTTTGTCGATTTCAGCGGACCGCGCCCGTAAAAATCTTAGCCACAGGGAAAACCATTAAAAATCTGTGGCAAAAGATTTTCTATAAAAACTCAAGGTAGCCATTATGATACAAGTACAAGGTCTTTCAAAATCTTTTGGGAAAGTGAAAGCTGTTCAAAATGTTTCCTTTTCCGCGCCAGATGGACAGATCACCGGCTTGCTTGGTCCCAACGGGGCGGGCAAGAGCACAATTCTGAGGATGCTTTACACGCTGCTCAAACCCGAAAGCGGATCAGCGCAGGTGGATGGCTTCGATGTACGTCAGTCTGCAATTGATGTTCAGCGACGGATCGGTGTGCTGGCGGATGCGCGAGGTCTGTATTCGCGCCTGACGAGCCGCGAGAATATCCGTTATTATGGGCGATTGCATGGCTTGACTGGCGAAGCGCTTGAAAAAAAGATCAACTCGCTCATGCTGCTGCTCGACATGCAGTCCATTGCCGACCGCAAGACCGAAGGTTTTTCCACCGGCGAAAAGCTCAAGGTCGCCATCGCCCGCACTCTGGTGCATGATCCGCAAAATGTTTTGCTGGATGAACCTACAAACGGGCTGGATGTGATGAGTACGCGCGCGATGCGTCAATTTGTTTTACGTCTGCGGGAGGAGGGCAAGTGCGTGCTCTTCACCAGCCACATCATGCAGGAAGTGGCAGCACTGTGCGATCAGATCGTGATCATTTCGCATGGCGAAGTATCCGCCAACGGCAGCCCCGATGATCTGCGAAAGCAAACAGGAAAAGAAAACCTTGAAGATGCATTTGTGGCTGTGATCGGTTCAGAAGAGGGATTGGAATAATGAAAAAGATTTTGGTTATTTTTCAAAAAGAAATGCTCGACAACCTGCGTGATTATCGCAGCTGGGTGACGGGTGTATTTTGGGCACTCTTTGGCCCCCTGCTTCTCGGCGGAATGATCATGCTGCTTGGAAATTCCATTCGCGAAAAAGTGGGTGAATCATTGATCCTGCCGGTATTGGGTGCGGAGAATGCTCCCAATCTGATCGCTTTTCTGGAACAACAGGATGTTGTTTTTGAGACCGCTCCTGCTGACCCTGAGGCTGCGGTGATTGCCGGTGATATCAACGTGGCATTGATCATTCCCGAAAATTACAGCGAGGATTTTTCTGCAGGTGAAACAGCCAAAGTTCAGCTTGTCTTTGACAGTACACGCCAGTCCGCAATGGTGGATATTAATCGCGCACAGAACCTGCTCGAAGGATATGGTGATTACATCGGATTACTTCGTTTGAGTTTGCGCGGCGTGAGCCCCGAGGTAATGCGCGCGGTGCAGGTTGAGGAAGTGGACACAGCCACGCCGCAAAGTCAGGCGTTGATCTTTCTTTCCATGCTGCCATACTTTATCATCTTTGCGATCTTCAATGGCGCATCGCCGGTCATTACCGACGCCACAGCAGGGGAGCGGGAACGCGGCTCTCTGGAACCGTTGTTGATCAATCCATTACCGCGCGGTTGGATCGCCGTTGGCAAGATGCTTTCCGCCATGCCGTTCGCCACATTCAACCTGATCATTACACTTGTCGGGTTTGCCACCATATTCCGCATTTTGCCCATGGAGGAATTGCTTGGCGTTCAAATTGGTTTTGATATTAGTACGCTACTAGCTGTATTTCTGATCTGCCTGCCGATTGTTTTCCTTGCGTGCGCCATCCAGACTTTGATCGCCTCTTTTGCAAAAACCACCAAGGAAGCCGGGACATACCTGCCGTTCATCGGTTTGATTCCCTCCCTGCCGGGTTTGGCGCTGGCGTTTTTACCGGTCAAACCTGAACTTTGGACGATGCTCATTCCGACGTTTGGTCAGCAGATTTTGATCAATCAGTTCCTGCGTTCTGAGCCCATCTCTGGCGTGAACATCCTTGTGTCGGCTGTACTGACCATTGTTCTTTCGGCAGCCGTTACTTATGTTGCGATCAAACTTTACGAAGGTGAACGAATCATTACTGGAAAATAACACCTTTATCATTAAGATACAGGTCGCGCTTAAACCGCGACCTGTATCTTTTAAAAGTCAAGTCAGAACGAAAATTGAATAAAAATGTAACTAAAAGACTCTTGTTGATTATGCTTCCTTATATGGGATTTCTATTTTGGAATTTCATTCGGGTCATAAGGCGTGGTTTGGTATACATAATAATTCAACCAGTTTGAATAGAGTAGATTTGCGTGCCCGCGCCAACGGACATTGGGCGGCTGGGTGGGATCATTTTTGGGATAATAATTTTGTGGGACGTGAATGGGAAGTCCCTTGTTTATATCACGGTCGTATTCGGCTTTGAGCGTGAGTGGATCATATTCAGAATGTCCTGTGATGAAGAGATGACGTCCGTCTTTTGTGCCGACAATGTAAACACCCGCTTCGTTCGATTCAGCGAGGATCTGTAATTGGTTTATTTTCTCAATATCTTCGCGGCGGATCTCAGTGTGGCGGGAGTGCGGGGCGAGGAAAATGTCATCGAATCCGCGCAGCAGGTTCTCGGTCGAGGAAAGGATGCGATGCTCATAGACGCCGAACATCTTGTGGGGCAGGTCATATTTGGGGATGCCATATTTGTGATACAGCGCGGCTTGCGCTCCCCAGCATATATAGAAATTTGATTCAACATTTGTCTCTGCCCAATCCAGGATCTGGGTCAGTTCATTCCAATAATCCACTTCTTCAAAAGGCATTTGCTCGATGGGCGCACCGGTAATAATGAGACCGTCAAACTTTTCATTTTTGATCTCATCGAATGTGACATAATGCTCCAGCAAATGATCGGCATCCGTGTTCTTGGATTCATGAGTCGCGGTATGGATCAATGTGATTTCTACTTGCAGCGCAGAGTTGGAAAGCAATCGCAATATCTGCGTTTCGGTCGCGATCTTGGTCGGCATGAGATTTAAGATCGCCACACGCAGGGCACGGATGTCCTGATGCGCGGCACGATCTTCATCCATGATGAAGATATTCTCTTTTTCAAGAGTGGTTCGGGCGGGAAGGGTGGAAGGAATTTTTACGGGCATGGGTTTGAATGATGAATGTAGAATGCAGAATGCAGAATTTTTATTCCTGCATTCTGCATTCTAACTTCTGCATTTACGCGTTAAGCGCCTGCTCCAGATCCCACTTGATGTCTTCGAAGTCTTCGAGACCAATGCTCAAGCGGATGAAATCGGGGCTGACGCCAGCGGAGACCTGCTGTTCTTCGCTGAGCTGGCTGTGCGTCGTGGTGGCAGGGTGAATGGCAAGGCTGCGAGCATCACCGACGTTGGCAAGGTGGCTGAACAGTTGCAGGCTTTCGATGAACTTTCTGCCAGCTTCCGCGCCGCCCTTGATACCGAAGCCAAGGATCGCGCCTGCGCCCTTGGGAAGATACTTCTTGGCGCGAGCGTAATCGGGGTGGCTCTTGAGGCCGGGGTATTTGACCCAGCTAATTTTGGGATGAGCCTCAAGATATTCGGCAACGGCTTGCGCGTTCTGTACGTGACGGTCAATGCGCAGGTTGAGGGTTTCGAGTCCGAGCAGGGTCTGCCATGCATTGAAGGGAGATTGGCAGGCCCCGAGGTCGCGCAGAACTTGTACACGCGCTTTGATCGCAAACGGAGGAAGTCCCGCGGCTGCGATGGAGGAATACACGAGGCCGTGATACGAAGGATCGGGCGTGTTGAAGTTCTCGAACTTGCCATTGCTCCAATCGTAGTTGCCGCCATCCACGATGATGCCGCCAATGGATGTGCCGTTGCCTGTGATGAACTTGGTGGTCGAGTGGGTGATCACGTGTGCACCCCATTCAAACGGGCGGAAAAGATATGGCGTAGCAAAGGTGTTATCGATGAACAGGATCAGTTTGTGCTTGTTCGCGATCTCGGATACTTCTTCAAACGGGAAGACGGAGATATCGGGGTTGCCGAGAGTCTCACCATAAATAATTTTCGTGTTCGGCTGAATGGCCGCTTCAAAATTCTTCGGGTCGCTTGGGTCAACAAAGGTGACATTGATCCCCAGCTTGGGCAGCGTGTAAGCGAACTGATTGTACGTGCCGCCATACAAACGGGAAGACGAGACGATGTGATCGCCTGCACTGCACAATGTGAAAATTGCCTGGGCCTGCGCGGCATGCCCAGAACTTGCAGCCAGAGCGGCAACACCGCCTTCGAGTGCAGCAATGCGCTGTTCAAGCACATCGGTGGTCGGGTTCATCAAGCGGGTGTAAATATTTCCCAGCTCTTTGAGTGCGAACAAATTCGCGGCGTGTTCAGTGTTCTTGAACTGATAGCTCGTTGTTTGATACAACGGCACGGCGCGGCTGCCAGTGGTGGCATCTGGTGAATAGCCCGCGTGTAACTGGCGGGTGGCGAAACCTAACTTGCGATCTTTGATTGTGGACATATTAAGTTTTCTCCTCTTGAATAATGTTTACCCGCCCTTCAGAAGAGTTATTATTATCCCCGTTAGGGAAAAAAATAACCTCTTCTGAAAGTACAAGAAGAGGTATACGTCTATACCGTCCTCTCATCTTCCAGATACGAATGACTAACGCCATTCCTATTTGCCGAATTTGGCACCATAACTCATAAAATGGTTTGGTTGCCGAAGCTTCAAAGGGTCGGTCCCTCAGCCTCTCTGGATAAGAGCGAATATTTAATTTCGCGGTTTATATCATGGCAATGATGATTGTGTCAAGGGTTTGGACAATTTTAGTCTGAATTGATTATAAAAGATTTTCGTTCACAAGCAACTCTGCATTGTATATGGATGCGCCTGCTGCGCCGCGGATCGTGTTATGCGAAAGCACAACAAATTTAAGATCGAGGATTGGATCACGCCTCACGCGGCCGACTACTGTCGTCATGCCTTTACCTGTTAATCGGTCGAGTCTTGGCTGGGGACGGTCCGCCTCATCCTTAACCTCGATCACTGGTTTGGGCGTCGAAGGCAGATTCTGCGCTGACGGTTTTGCAGCGTAATCGCGCAAGGCCTGAATCGCAACTTCAGGTTCAACGGACTTGTCCAAAGCCACACTTGCACAGACGGTGTGACCATCGATCACTGCCACGCGATTGGTATGCGCGCTGAATTGGATGTCTGCCATATCAATTTTGCTTTCGTTGAATTTGCCCAACATCTTGCGCGGCTCCCATTCCACTTTTTCTTCTTCGCCGCCATTGCCCACGTTGGGGATGACATTGTCCATGATGTCGAGCGATGGCACGCCAGGGTAGCCCGCGCCCGAAAGCGCCTGCAAGGAGACCATGAATACTTTCTTCACGCCGAAGGCCTCATCCAATGCTTTGAGTGCGATCGTGAGTCCTGTGCTTGTGCAGTTGGGGTTCGTGACAATGCATCCGCTCCAACCGTGATTCTTGCGCTGTGCTTCACCAGTTGAATATGCTCCGCGTTGATCTCGGGTAATAGCAACGGCACATCCTCTCCGCGCCGATAAGAAGATGCGTTCGAACAGACCGCCGCGCCTGCTTTTGCGAAGGCAGGTTCGAGCTCATTCGCGATTTCCGTGTGTAAAGCTGAAAAGACGATCTTCGCCTGCACGGCATCTGTGGATGCAGGGACAACGATCATATCCCGCGCATATGCAGGCATTGGGTCATCCAACACCCAGCGCGCGGCTTTGGAATACGGCTGCCCAACGGAACGGTCAGATGCTGCCAATGCAACCACTTTGAACCAGGGATGATTATCTAACAACGAAATAAAACGCTGGCCGACAGAGCCTGTCGCGCCGAGAATTGCTACGGGGATTTGAGACATAATATTTCTCCTTAAATTATGGATTTCGTTGGTAGGGGCGGAGCATTGCTTCGCCCCTACGGGTTATTTCACGATCAACTCATGCAATGACCGTACCGCCAGCTCAGTATCTGTAGCGGCGACGACCATGCTGATGGATACTTCCGATGAACCCTGCGCGATGGCCAGGACATTGGCTTTGTTATTGCCGAGCTGAGTAAAGACCTGTCCAGCAACACCGGGCGTGTGACGCATTCCCACGCCAACGACAGTGATGATCGAAACATCTTCCGTCATCCAGACGCGGTCAATATCTTCATCTTCGATCTCACTGGCAAAGACAGCCTGCAAAGCATTGAGCACGGATGCGGCGGATTCGGATGGCACTGCAAAACAGATGGACTGTTCGGATGAGGCCTGTGTAATTAGCGGCACGCTGGTCTTTGTGGATGCTACTGCGCCAAACGCGCGCGCCGCTACACCAGGTACGCCCAGCATACCACGCCCTTCGATCGTCACCAGCCTTTGGTTGCGGATGGCGGTCACAGCTTTGACAACCTGACCGTTGCGGGCTTTTGAATCAGAAGGCGCATTTGCTATTAACCGCGTACCAGGATGTGTTGGATTGAATGTGTTGCAGATGCGGAGTCCAATGCCAGCGTCCACAACGGGGCGGATCGTTTTGGGGTGCAACACTTTCGCGCCATAATAAGCCAGTTCTGCAATTTCGCTATATGTGATCTCAGGCAGTGTGACCGCGTCCTTCACAATGCGCGGATCGGTTGTCATGACGCCATCCACATCTGTCCAGATCCAGACATCATCCGCAGGGAGGACGGAGCCAATGACGGCCGCGGAATAATCACTGCCGCCGCGCCCGAGGGTCGTGATCACGCCTTCAGGTGTAGCACCGATGAAGCCAGTTGTGACTGGAACAACGCCCGCATCCATAAGTGGGTTCAATAATTGCCTTGTCTTTTCGGTCGTGGCTTTGAAGTCCGGGTGCGCGTGTTGAAAGTGCGCGTTGGTGACCACGAACTCAGTCGACTCGATTGCCTTTGCATTGATGCCCGCGTCTTGGAGTACTGCACCCAACAATCGGACACACATTCTCTCGCCGATGGAGGCCACTGCATCCATTGCGCGCGGACTGGCTTCCCCGAGAATCGCGATCGCTTTGCATAAATCCACGAGCGAGAAGATCAGTACATTGATCTCTGCTTTGGTTACTTCGCGAAGGTGCTCATTCTTGATCAGCGCATCTGCGGCGGCGAAGTGTTTCTCTCTCAGCGTGGACTCTGCGCTCGGAAGCGAATCAACTTTTCCTTGTGAAGCGAGCGCAGCGGAATCCAACAGAAGGTTGGTGACTCCCGACATCGCGGAAGTGATCACCACCACCCGCGGATATTCCGCGCGCGCATCCTTCACGATCTGAGCAGCCTTGACGAGCGCATCCGCCGAACCGACAGATGTTCCTCCGAATTTCATCACAAGCGTTTGTTTTTGCATGATCTTCTCCTTTGACGAGGTAAACAAAAACGCCCCACGTTTCCGCGAGGCGTTGTGTGTTCTGAAAGTAACTTTGTTCAGCTACTTCTGACCAAGCACAAATCCCTCACGGAATTCACCGGAGGTAGTGGTCATGGTCATCATAGTACCGAAACAAAAGTTTTGCATATTGGGCGCTATTCTATGCGAGGGACGTAGATTGGTCAAGGCTTTTTAATCCACGTACTCGCACCATGATTCATACTTAGGAAGTTTTCCGCGAATGGCATCATGATAAATATTTTGGATCTTTCTTGTGGTGGGACCAGTCTTCCCGTCGCCGATGGTGCGGAAATCTATTTCGCTCAAGCCGATACATTCAGCAGCGGTTCCGCATACAAAGACTTCATCCGCGATGTAAAGCTGGTCGCGTGAAATAGGCTGTTCCAAAATGCGGAAGCCCAGATCTTTTGCGATCGTATGGATCGAGTGGCGTGTCACACCTTCCAATACAGGCGCAGTGGATGGCGTGATGATCTTGCCATGCCGCACCATGAATAAATTCTCGCCTGTGCATTCAGCCACATACCCCTGCGGATCAAGCATGATGGCTTCCTGGAATCCCAACCGTTCAGACTCGGTCTTGGCGAGGAAACTGTTTGCATAATTTCCAGACACCTTGGCTTTGGTCATCAACACATTCGGGTGATGACGCGTGAAGGATGAAATGTTGGCGCGGATGCCTTTCGCCATCGCTTCTTCGCCGAGATAGTTGCCCCATTCCCATGTAGCGATCGCGAGCGAGGGTTTGCCGTTGTCCACATTCAAGTTCCAGCCGCCGCCATCCAAATACAAAAGCGGGCGGATATAGCAATCCTTGAATCCGTTAGCCCTCACGGTATCTTTGATTGCCTTCACAATATCTTCCGTCGTCCACGGCAGATTGCGGAAGCCAAAGACGCGCGCCGAATCGAGCAACCGTTCCGCATGATCGGTCAGGCGAAAGACTGCGGGTCCCTTCGGCGTATCATACGCGCGAATGCCTTCGAATACAGCCGCGCCGTAATGAATGGCGGGGGTAAGCACGTGCATGGTCGCTTTTTCGTACGGCAACAGTTCACCGTTCATCCAAATGAATTTCGATTCCATTCCCATGACAATTTCTCCTTACATCCTTTTTATAATTTCATCCGCCATCTGACGGGTAGTTAACTTGCCGCCAATGTCCGCAGTGCGTGCGCCATTGGTGATCGTTTCTTCAACAGCTTTTTCAATAGCCGTTGCTTCAGCTTCCAACTTCAATGAATGACGTAATAACATTGCAGTTGAAAGGATCGTGCCGATCGGATTTGCGATTCCCTTGCCTGCGATATCTGGTGCGGACCCGTGGATCGGTTCGTACAACCCGACAGTTGATTCGCCCAAACTTGCAGATGGCAGCATCCCCATTGATCCTGCCAAGACCGACGCCTCGTCCGTGAGGATGTCGCCGAACATATTCTCAGTGACAATCACATCCATCCAGGCGGGACCAGTGATCAGCCGCATGGACGCGGTATCCACCAGCGTATGTTCAAGCTCGATATCAGGATTCTCTTTTCCAACTTTGGTCGCGATCTGACGCCATAGCCGCGATGACTCTAACACGTTGGCCTTATCTACAGAAGTGACTTTCTTCTTGCGGCCTTTCGCCAAATTGAATGCCAGTTCCATCACGCGGCGGATCTCGTAATCATAATATTCAAGCGTATCGACAGCGCGCTCGCGGCCGTCTTTGACATCGCGTCCCTTGGGCCAGCCGAAGTACAGTCCGCCCGTGAGTTCACGCACGACAAGAATATCCACGCCTTGCAATTTCTCAGGCTTAAGCGGTGACCATTCCATCAGCGCGGGATGCACTTTCACAGGGCGAAGATTTGCAAATACGCCGAGACCTTTTCGCAGGGCGAGCAGTCCGCGTTCGGGGCGATCTTTGGCTGTTGGGTCATCCCATTTCGGGCCGCCCACTGCGCCGAGCAAAACCGCATCCGCGGATTGGCAATCGGCAAGGGTTTCATCGGTGAGCGATGAACCGTACGCATCGATCGAACAACCGCCCATCAGGCGTTCTTTGTATTCGAAAGTGTGATTGTATTTACTGGCAATGAAATCCAGCACGCGCACGGCTTCGCCTACAACTTCAGGTCCGATGCCGTCGCCGGGGAGTAAAACAATGTTTGCTTTCAAAAATAATTCTCCTTATTCAAAAAATTAGTATTTACTTAGTAATAAATTTCCGGGGTTTGATTTTTGCTACACAAGAATCATCTGGACTGACAGTTGGATCGTTCCAGAATGCAATCATCAATTTCCCAACACAGCCATTGGAGGCTGAGTCACTGGAAATAAGAGAATGGCCAAAGCCGGGAAACTCATACAAGTAGGAATGGGATAAAGTTTCTTTGGCAAGTTCTGCAAATCCAACCGGCGTTGCTGGATCGAATTCGCCTGCCAGCAGCAAGGCGGGAATATCACTTGCAAATTTTACACTTCCTTCTGAGCCAGTTGACACAGAAACCCATTTTTGGCAAATTTGTCTAAAAGATTCATTCATCTGCTGCTGACCAAAGGTAAACAACATCTCATCTAATTTACTTGGGGAAGCAGGTTCAGATTCGACAATTTGACTTGAAACATTATCCACACAAGATACGGAGCGACTCATTCCAGTATTCCGCAAGGGCGGAATGACCTTGCCAGCATACTTTGAGAGTAATTCAAAATTTCCATTTTTTGTATCTACAATTTCCTGGGAAGATATGGAATATCGCTTACTGAGTACATCATGAAAAAAGTATGGTTATAAGTCTATCGCCACTTATTGTCACTTCCGGCCCATTTGACCACCCTACACCGGAGTGCATTTGGGATGTAAGACTAATGGGGTTTTCGTTCAAACTTACAATAAGTTCTGCCAGTGTGTTTTCCAAGTCGGGATAAGCGCTGCCACATTCAGCGTTAGCGGCGCAACGTGTCAGCAAATATTGAAGACTGCCTTTTCCACGAAAATCATCTTTATAACCTGCCAGAGTCTCTGGCAATGGGTAAACTGAGTCCAACACAGCACTGCGCACCCCTTGAGGAAAATCTCGCATGATGGCTAATCCCAGGCGCGTACCGTAGGAGCCCCCAAACAGGTTCCATTTTTCAACGCCTAAAGCCCTGCGAAGATCGTCGGCATCTGCTGCGCTTGAAGCGCTGTTGTGGGCATTCAACTGAATACCTTCAGTGATCAATCGGTCGCGGCATATTAGCCAGGCTTCATTTTGTATTTTATTGTAGTCAGACTGAGATAAAGACTGATTCAACGTGTCGAAGAAAAATTGATCAACCTCAGGGCAAGCCAGACTCGGTTGCGACTCTCCTGTACCACGCTGATCGAACACAATCACATCACGATTGCCGCCTACAAAACCGCTAAAACTATTTTAAGTACATCACCACCGGAATTCCCGGTTCTCCGGGTCCACCTGAAAGAAAAAGAATTGGATCAGGAGCAGGATTTGAACTTTTACTTTAAAATCGCAACGTGAGACGGAATCATGCCATTATCAACATTCGAACGATCCTCAGGTACTAGCAGGTCATAGCATTCCGCTTTCAACGACGAAATATTAGGCGTACGGCACTCCATCGGTATCAGTTCTCGCAATGGCAACGGGACTGGTGTTGATGTTTCTGTCGGCATGATGGTAGGAATGGGTGCTTGACCTGCACATCCATTCAACACTAAGACAAGAACTAAAATGCTGTAGATAAAGCAATTGGGTAATTTCTTTTGCCTAGTCATTAGTTCTCCCATCTCAATGAATCAATGCGCCACCATCAGTCCATATTCAACAGAATCAGCCAGCGCGCGCCATGAGGCCTCGATGATGTTCGTGCTTGCGCCGACGGTGCTCCAGCGGCCAGTATCATTGCGTGTGTCGATCAATACACGCGTGATGGCTTCGGTGCCGTGATCTGAATCGAGAATGCGGACTTTGTAATCAGATAAATGGAATTTTGCTACTTGCGGATAATAGCCAATCAGTGCTTTGCGTAAAGCATTGTCCATCGCATTGACTGGGCCATTGCCTTCCGCAGCCGTGTGCAGCAACTCGCCCTGCACGCGGACTTTGACCATCGCCTCGGCGAAGATGCCACGTCCCTGACGATGCTCAACGTTGACGAAAAAGTCCACGAGTTCGAAGGGGGCTTTGTAGCCGTATTCCTGTCGCTTCAACATCATGGTCACGGATGCTTCGGCAGCTTCAAAGGAGAATCCGCGCGCTTCGAGTTCCTTGACTTCGTTGAGCACACCGACCACTTCTTCACCTTCGACTTCCACGCCATGTTCCTCGGCTTTGCTCAACAAATTGCCGCGGCCTGAAAGGTCAGAAACCACCACGCGCATTTTGTTGCCGACAAGTTCGGGGGTGATGTGTTGATACGATTGTGCGTTACGTCTCATCGCAGCGACATGCACGCCGCCCTTATGCGCGAACGCAGATTTACCCACGAAAGGCAAATGGTCATCGGGTGTGATGTTGGCAACTTCTGCGACGAAATGGGAAAGTTCATATAACTTGGCGATATGCCCCTTGGGCAAACATTCATAGCCCATCTTAAGTTCAAGGTCAGCCATGATGGATACAAGATTGGCATTGCCGCATCTTTCGCCGACACCATTGATCGTGCCCTGCACTTGCATTGCGCCTTCGCGTACCGCTGTCAATGAGTTGACCACGGCGCACTCGCCGTCGTTATGAGTGTGGATCCCAAATGGGCTTTTTATGACCAGCTTCAAGTCACGAACGATGCGCTCCACTTCCCAGGGCAATGTCCCGCCGTTGGTATCGCATAGAACGATGGTCTCCGCCCCGCCGCGAATCGCGGCTTGCAAAGTTTCCACTGCATAGGACGAATCCGCTTTGTAGCCGTCAAAGAAATGCTCGGCATCATAAATGACACGCTTGTTATTTGATTTGAGATAGGCAACTGATTGCTCGATGATGCGAAGGTTGTCTTCGAACGTGGTTTGCAAAACTTCTTTAACATGCAGTGACCAGGTCTTGCCAAAGATGGTGCAGACTGGCGTATTGGAATCAAGCAGGGCTTTGATGTTGGCATCGTCTTCGGGTCCGCCTTTGACGCGGCAGGTGGAACCGAATGCCGTGATAAGCGCATTCTTCCATTGCATGTCACGCGCGCGCTCGAAGAATTCAACATCCTTCGGGTTCGAGCCAGGCCAGCCGCCTTCGATGAAGGCCACACCGAAATCATCAAGCCGCTGCGCCACGCGGACTTTGTCATTGGCTGAAAGCGTGAAGCCTTCAGACTGCGTGCCATCGCGGAGAGTTGTGTCGTAGATTTGGATTTTTGTCATAGATGATCCATTTTGCCACAGAGGCACAGAGCCTCTGAGAAAAACTCAAGGAATTCTGTGCTCTCTGTGGCTAATTAAGTTTTTCCTCGAAAGCAGCAATTTCTTTTTCGAAGCCAAGGATATAACCAAGTTCATCCACACCGTTGAGCAGACAGGTCTTGTTGAACGGGTCAATTGGGAACTCGACAGAGCCATTCGGCAGGATGAGAGTCTGAGATGCGAGGTCAACTGTGACTTCGGCATTGGGAACTTCTTCGATGAGATCGAACAACATCTTGTGCGTCGCTTCATCCACGATAATGGGAATGAGACCATTCTTCAAGGAATTATTGCGGAAGATGTCTGCAAAGGATGTGGAGATGACGGCCTTGAATCCGAAACCGGTCAATGCCCAGGGAGCGTGCTCGCGGCTCGAACCGCACCCGAAGTTGTCTCCAGCTAATAGAACTTGTGCGCCCTTTGAGTTTGGTTGGTTGAGGACAAAGTCCGCTTTGGGAGAGCCGTCGGCGTTATAACGCCAGTCGGCGAAGAGATTGTCTCCCATGCCTTTTTTGTCAGTCGCTTTAAGAAAGCGCGCGGGGATGATCTGGTCCGTGTCAATGTCGTTGACAGGCAGAGGAAGTACGCGGGAAGTTAGTGTTGTGAATTGAGCCATAGTTGATTTCCGATTTCCGATTTTTTTATTTGCGATTGATGAATGACGTTGCGAGGAGGGTGTTCTCCCTGGCACCGCCCGCCAGGGCAGGTACCCCGACGAAGCAATCTCCAAATAAGCAGGGGATTGCTTCGCCAAAGAACGGCTCGCAATGACATGTCAGATAAGTGTTCTCGGATCCGTGACAACTCCGTGAATAGCTGTTGCCGCCGCAGTGACAGGACTTGCCAGGAAAGTTCGTCCGCCTTTGCCTTGGCGACCTTCAAAGTTGCGATTGCTGGTCGAGACTGCATATTGACCGGGTTGGAGTTCATCGCCATTCATTGCGATACATAACGAGCATCCAGCCTCGCGCCACTCCGCGCCTGATTCCTTGAAGACTTTATCTAAGCCTTCCAACTCAGCTTGTTTCTTAACATCCTGCGAACCGGGCACAATCATGAGACGTAACCCATCAGCAACTTTGTGTCCCTTAAGCATTGCAGCGGCAAGTCGCAGATCGGAGATGCGTGAATTGGTGCAGGAGCCGATGAAGACTACATCCACTTTTTTGCCGAGCAGGGATTGACCAGCTTCGAGTCCCATGTACGCTAATGCTTTTTCAAACGCAGCCTTCTGTGAAGGTTCAGTGAATGACTCAGTGCTCGGGACTCGGTCTGTGATCTTCATGCCCATGCCGGGATTGGTTCCATAAGTGATCATCGGCTCGAGTTCAGATGCTTCGAGAGTAATGGATTTGTTATAGATTGCGCCTTCGTCACTGGGCAAGGTCTTCCAGTAAGCAATGGCCTTGTCCCAGTCCGCGCCTTTGGGAGAGGCTTCGCGGCCTTTGAGATATTCAAAGGTCACTTCATCGGGAGCGATCATGCCTGCGCGCGCGCCTTCAATGGACATGTTGCAGATGGTCATGCGTTGTTCCATTGTCAATCCACGAATAGCTTCGCCTGTGAATTCAAAGACGTGCCCTGTTCCCCCACCGACGCCGATCTTCGCAATGAGAGCAAGGATAATATCCTTGGCTGAAACGCCATTGGATAATTTCCCATTCACGCGGACTTCATAGGTCTTCGGTTTATTTTGAAGCAGGCATTGAGTTGCGAGAACATGCTCAACTTCGGATGTGCCGATACCAAAAGCCAGTGCGCCAAACGCGCCATGCGTGGCGGTGTGACTGTCGCCGCAGACGATGGTCATACCTGGCTGGGTTCGTCCGAGTTCAGGTCCGATCACATGGACAATGCCGCGGTGCGGACTGGTCATGCCGTGCAGTGTGATTCCGAACTCAGCAGCATTGGTTTCCATCTGCTTGATCTGAGCGGCGGCCATTGCATCTGCGATGGGAACTTCGATCGGAGTAGTCGGGATGGAATGATCCATCGTGGCGAGCGTTTTTTCAGTGCGGCGGACTTTGAGTGCGCGCTGGCGCAGGCCCGTGAAGGCTTGCGGTGATGTGACTTCATGCACGAGGTGCAAGTCAATGTAAAGGATGGCGGGAGATTCGGGTTGTTCTGCGACAACATGCGATTCCCAAATTTTGTCAAAGAGAGTTTTAGGCATATTTTGATTTACGATGTGAGGTTTTGGATTAAGGATTAGGATTCGCTTTCAGCGGAGTCAATTGCATCAGAAGCAGAATCAGGGTTCGGCGTGGAAGGAAGCGTGCTCAAATCCCAACCGGCAGGGTACATCGGCGCAGTAGGATGAGCATCAAAAGATTGAAAGTCATAGTTGGCATTTTCATTTTGAGTGGTCATGGTAATTTCTCCTTTTTCATAAATGCTTGTTGGTTGAGTAGGGGGGTGAGGTAATTGGGTATCAGGGATTCTCAATCCCTAATTACCTAAATCCTAATCTCTTCATCCCAGCATCACGCCAAAATTATTGGGTACAGGCTGTGTGCCTTCGGTCTTGGCGATGATCAATTTATTGAGCGCGTTGATATAAGCCTTTGCGCTGGCGACGATAATGTCACTATCCGCGCCGTGGCCCCCATAGACGCGTGCATATTCCTGTTCGCTTTGCGCATCCATTTTTGTATCGCCGCTGCTGTCACTTTGAATGCGGACAGTCACTTCGCCAAGCGCATCAATTCCTTCGGTGATGGCATGGATGTTGAATTCCAGCAGCTTGCATGGCATCTTGATGATCGCATCAATGGCTTTATAAGTTGCATCCACGGGGCCAGTGCCCATCGAAGCAAAGTTGTAGATCTCGCGGTCAGGTCCACGCAGACGGACGGTTGCCGTTGGCATTCCAAGCGTGCCGCATGAAACCTGCAAGCCTTCAAGATAATACACATCGCGCGGACGATAGAACTCATCAGCGATCACAGCTTCAAGATCGGCATCGGTGATAACTTTTGCGGTCGGGCCAATTTTGAAGCGTGCGAAGGCTTTATCGGCCGGCTTCATCAAGCCGAATGCCCCATGATGGCAAGGCGTGAGTTGGAGCGGCGCGGCCCGAATGTTTGCCCATTACCAGCGTAGTTTGATTCACGCCGACATCTTCGGGACGCATGATCTCATACGTGGTCTGGTGCTTCAACATTCCATCCTGATGAATGCCTGCTTCATGCGCGAATGCATTTGCGCCGACAATGGCTTTGTTCGGCTGAACTACAATCCCCGTGTAATTGCTGACAAGTTTTGAAACGCGCGAAAGTTGCTGCGTTTCGATTCCAGTTTCAAGATTGAACACAGGGTGACGTGTCTTGAGGGTCATCACCACTTCTTCGAGCGAAGTATTGCCTGCGCGTTCACCTATGCCGTTGATGGTCACTTCGGCTTGACGCGCGCCTGCTTGAATTCCGGCAAGGGCATTCGCAGTGGCCATGCCAAGGTCATCGTGGCAATGCACAGAGACCGTGATGCCATCGTGCATACCAGGCGTGTTTTTGATAATGCCGTCGATCAACTTGAAATATTCATCGGGCGTAGTGTATCCAACCGTATCAGGAATATTCAACGTGGTCGCACCAGATTTGATCGCTTCGCCCAGCACCACATACAAAAACTCAGGGTCGGAGCGGCCCGCATCTTCGGGGCTGAATTCCACGTCGGCACAGAGTGAGCGCGCGTACGCAACCATTTCCGAAACACGCTGAACCACTTCCTCCGGATCCATCTTCAACTTATGCTTCGGATCGCTGATAGGCGAGGAAGGTATGGATGCGCGGCCTATCTGCGTCTTTGATGGCTTCCCCAGGCTTTATCAATATCGGGTTTGTTTGCGCGCGCGAGAGCTGGGATGACAGGAACTTTCGCATCAGTCTGACCTTTGGGCTGGGTACCCTTCAACAGCGATTCGTCTGACAGCTTCCAGATCATCCGGCGAGGCGGCAGGGAATCCAGCTTCAATAATGTCCACGCCCATGCGCGCCAACGAACGAGCGACTTCCAGCTTTTCCGCTGAGGTCATTGTCGCGCCCGGTGATTGTTCGCCATCTCTTAAAGTAGTATCAAATATTTTTACATAGTTATTCATACGAACTCCTAAAGTTGGTAAATGGTAATTTGAGATTGCCATTTACCAGTTACTCGCTACTCTTTATTTCTTCCAGTTT
>JADJNA010000011.1 GCA_016709305.1 Candidatus Villigracilis saccharophilus | reverse complement strand
CGGCTAGCGCTTGCTTTGGGAGCAAGAGGTCGGAGGTTCAGATCCTCTCGCCCCCCGACATAAAGGCAGGAGGAGACATGGAAAGAACTTTCCATGTCTCCCTGACCTCAAAACTTAATCCTGTCTGTGCTAAAATTACCCTAGAGGAATCCGATGAGAGCAAAAAATTGATGGTGTCATTGAGGCGGCGCGTTGCAAGAATGGACAGATCATAATGGTGCGCGCTTACGAGCGCAGCGCGGGGGCTACTTTTTCAGACCGTGTTCTGGTGGATCGAAAAACATTGCTGGAACGTCTCCAAAAGGTGAGCAATGCGTGCTCGGCACGCGTGAAGACCTAAAAACAAGCACCTTCAAGTTAGGAAAGCCTGTGATAATCGTAAAACAAACTGACCGCGAACTGCTCGCCACCCGCGATAACGCAACCCGTGACGAACTTGGAGAAACACCAGCTTTTTAATGGATTTTATGAAAATCATAGAAAAACCCCGCTGCAAGATGCCCAAGGCCAGATCAGATTTTTTGCCCGAGTTCAGGGGACATTAAAATACCGGGTTCAACTGGCATGCCGAACTGGAAGCCCAAAAGCGTCATCGCGCAATTGGAACGCATCCTTGAAAAGGGTTTGTGGTTATCAGTAACTTCACCCTGCCGAACAGCGAGATCGTCATCCCGCTGGTCCTGATCAGTCTGACGGTGTTTCAGTGATCTATATGACGCCTATCAAAGGCTTCTTCGAGGCCAAAAGGCGATCAATGGAACACGGTCATAAACGGGCGCGGACTGCCAGCCAGTATAAATTTAATTGACCGCGTCTGGAAATTGACGCGGGCCTTCCAAACATCTTGAGATCCAAAGTTGACATGTCTGTGGCGGCCGAAGCGGTCTTGGTCCTCACCGATCCCGGCACCCATTGATTCCTTACGGCCCATGGCACGCGTGGTCATGAGCGATGCCATCAAGCAGTTCAGGAGTTCGATCTTCAAGCACGCCCCATCTGGCGAAATGAATATGTTTACGATCTCGCTGACCGTTTGGTTAATCCGCGTCCGATCGACGAAGTCAAACCAGCGACAGCGCTCCCCTCCGCAAGCGAACAACCTGTCTCGCGCGCCAAAGCGATATTCAATGCCGCAGAAACATCCCAACCCTTCAACGCCAGCGAACTGGGTTTCGCGTTTGAGGACGGAGAAGCGCCTCCCACCTCACAACCTGTCGCGCCAAAATTAAAATCATCGGCCCAACGCCAAAAACGAAAGTTGATGCCAACAAGGAAAGATCCTTGGCGAGCAACCGGCAGCTTATTTTGCTGATCGGCATGTTCCTTGTTGAATGTCTTGTCGTAGTTGGAGCTGGTGTTGTCATTTATCTGACCCGGTAAACTTGCATTGACCCGTCCTTTTTATCGATCATCATCCCGGCGCATAATGAAGAAACCCGTCACCCCGCACGCTGGGGCAGATTTTCATCACCTGAAATTCAACCCTACTCCTCCGAAGTCATTATTGTTGAAAATGGTAGTTCAGACCGCACGCTGGAATTGGCACTGGAGTTCACTGCCCAACACCCATCTTTGATAGTTATCCACGAAGAAAAACGCGGAAAAGGCAACGCCATTCAGCGGCCGGTATGCTATCGACGCGCGGCGAATATCATTTTATTTGCGACGCCGACCTTTCCATGCCGATAGAGGGTTGCATAAATTCCTGCTTAGCTAGAAGGTTTTGATATTGCGATTGGATCGCGGGGAAGCGCATGGAGCCATACGTTATCGCCGAACCTGGTTACCGTCATTGGGGCGGACGCCATCAACCTTGCCATTCAAATGTTGATCCTGCGGATTGAACGACACCCAATGGTATTTTGATCAAGACAGCAAGGTGAATGCGGTCAACGATGCGCTGCGCATGATCAGTGATATTTTCCGCATTCACATCAATGCCCTGCGCGGAAAATATGGACCTACCTCCTGACCTCGTTTACGAAAAAAAACTCTGGCAGGCTTACAAATATATTGCTGGAATGGACGAAGCCGGGCGCGGCGCACTGGCTGGTCCTGTTTGTGTGGGAGCAGTCATCCTGCCGTGCAACGACCCGCGTCTGACTCAAACCCTAAGCGGGGTACGCGACTCCAAACAGTTGAATCCCCGCAAACGCAATCAACTCGCACCGCAGATCAAAGAGACGGCAACGTCATGGGGAATAGGTTTCGCATCCGCAGATGAAATTGACACATTGGGAATCGTGCGGCCACACGCCTCGCCGCAAGCCGCGCTGTGGAAATGCTCCATTATTTTTCCCGATTTTTACTGACAGATTTCCGCCTCGAACTCCCTGAATTGGATGTTCCTCAAGCAGCTCTTGTCAAAGGCGACCAGCATTCCCTCAGCATCGCAGCGGCATCCATCCTCGCAAAGACTGCGCGGGATGACATCATGCGCGAGCTGGATATTGCTCATTTGGAATATGGATTTTCAAAACACAAGGGCTATGGAACCGCCATTCATCTAGAAAAGATCCAAGCTCTCGGATACTCCCCCATTCATCGAAAGACATTCAAAATAAAAAAGGCGGATGTTCGTAACATCCGCCTTTCATTTACTTTTTCAATATGCCACCACTTAATTTTGTTTCAGGTCTGCCTGAACGCCAGGCATAATATCCCAGCCCCACCCCGCCGAGAAGCAGCAACCCTCCAATAATACCGAACAAAGGCGAACTGCCACTTGTAGTTGTAGTGCTTTCAGTTTCCTGATTGCCCGTATCCGCAACAATATCCTTTGATTGGATGCCAAAATCCTCACGCGCAGTCACCGGCCTTCATCAGCATATTCAGTTCCATCGTCGGGTTGTAATTATCAGGAGCCGCCATCGAGATGGTGTATTTCGCCTTCAAGGATGTTTGAAAAACATATTCCCTGATATACCGCAGGGTCGGCAGGAATGACGAGTATCAGTTGAGCGGAATATTCGCCATTATTTTCCGTCAAACTGACCGCGCCGCCCGCAACCATGGCTCTGTTTCTTCTCGAAGCGCGTTACCGTTTGCGTCATTAAAGCAAAATGCACTTCTGTTGTACCAATGAAAGGCAGGTGGGCGTCGCTGTGAAGGCGACACCGTCGGCGACACCAAGGCGGTTGGGGTCACACAACCTGCAATGATCGACCAGCAATTCCTGTCCCTCAATCAGCGTGCAATTCTCGTCTAATTTTGAATTCAATTGATGAAGCTGGTCAACAGAATTCCGTTCAGGAATGCCACGCGTACAATTATCACCCGCCTGGTCAATATAAATAGTACGACCATCAACGCGGGCGTGGCGTGGCGGGTTGCTGCATCTGGGGCGCAGCGCCGCCGGAAGCCACAATCCCAGTAAAAATAACCCCGCCAAGATCAACAAAAGAAGAAACGTTTCGAATTCATCGGCGAAAGTATATCAGGATTCAAGGTGTGGCTGATTCGAGCGGATTTCCAAAAGTCTTAGAGCATCCGCCGATTCATATTGGCGGAAACATATTACAGTTTTTCACGCATCGGAAGGTCCAATTGTCTGCGTTTGTGCTTTGTCGCGTAACTATTTTCCCGTACATTAGTGATCGCGAACTTTATCGGATTTGCCTTTGCCTTTGCAACCGCACCGATCGTGACAATCAGCGATCCCTATTCGGTTCAGGGACGAATAAACTTCCGCCCGTTATGCCCGCCTATTTGGACTATCTGAGCAATATTGCCCAAAACGATTTTGAATCAGCATTTACCGGGCGAGCCTGATGCTTGAAGCCATTTCAGATTTGGCGGATCCGTCTTGGTTTGTTGGGGATCGCCATCACGATCAGCATCATCCTTGGCGTCACACTTGGGCGTCTGGCTGTACGCCGCTTCCCAGCATGGAGTCGCT
Organism: Candidatus Villigracilis saccharophilus; assembly: GCA_016709305.1. Taxonomy (GTDB): domain Bacteria; phylum Chloroflexota; class Anaerolineae; order Anaerolineales; family Villigracilaceae; genus Villigracilis; species Villigracilis saccharophilus. Next base: position 14,364 of record JADJNA010000011.1, on the reverse strand, counting down.
AAACTGGTTGACATTGATATCCACCATCGGACTAACCTTACCGAGGATTTTCCTATATTGCCATTCTTTTAATCGCGTTTTTATTATCATAACGATCTCCATGTGACGGCATCCGTCACGCCGCTGATTCCCTTTCGGGGTTTGGCTCGGACGCGCATTTGATCCTTCCAGGTGCTGGCGCTCACCATCCAGCCAACCGTCAAGATCGCACAAAAAGTGACCGCAGGACTGCTTTCGGAGGAAATGGAAAAACAATGCGTGGTCGCGGCAGGCATGAGCTTTGGACATCCTTCAAAATCATCAAAAAAAATTTGCCTTCCGCGGCATCCTGGCGACAGTCATCTACTGACCATCGCCGCGTCCTGCGGATCATGATCGCCGAATTGATCATCATCGAAAGATTGTTTAACTGGCGGCATGGGAAGATTAAATTTCCAACTTTATTAAACGGGAATTCGCTTTCAGGCGACCTGCTTGCGCCACCAATAGATCGCCGCCGTGTTAACTATCTCGTCAGATATTTCTCTGATCGATTTTCTGGCAACGTTCCTCAGCCGCCTGATCGATCCGCGTTTGCGCTGGATTCAGAAATGCAATTTCAGGTGCGCGATCGTGATGATACAGCGCAAAAAAAATAGGTGGCCTTTACTGATCGAGGCGCGATTCTGGTTGGTTTCATGCTTTCTTCTGGCCGCCTTTGGTCCCTCCTTTTGCGCCGCAAAATCCAATGAAGAACTATACCACTAAAGTGGATGGCAAGATCCGTGTGCCGCCCTACCCTGCCTTTGAAATGCCGGGCTATTACGCCCAGAACAGACCGCTATGGGCGCGACCTGTTCAGTCGCATTCTGTGGGCTGTGCGTCCAACCATGATCATGGTTATCTCGGTAGCAGGAGTACGGCTTATTTTGGGGTTAATTCTAGGAATGGTCATTGGCTCGGTCAGAGGGACGAAAAAGCCGTTTCAAGGATCACTGCTTTCGACTGCTTTATCCATCCCAATTTTGATCGCCGCGCTGATCGGCATCTTCATGGTCGGTGTGGACCGTGGGCTGTGGGCGTTCATCTTCGGGCTGGGATTAACCGGTTGGGCAGAGACAGCCCGCATGGTCAGCGAACAGACGCGCATGATCAAGACACAAACTTTCGTCGAAGCCGCGCGCGCCCTAGGCGCATCCGACCGCCGCATCCTGTCTTCGCATGTCCTGCGCCAGATCATGTCATTATTATGGATGCTGCTTGCGTTTGAGATCAGCAGCACCCTGCTGGTTTCTGCGGAACTTGGCTTCCTGGGGTATTACATCGGCGGCGGCATCTGGGTGGAGATTTCCGATTTCAACGCGGTCAATGTTGAAGGCTTGCCTGAACTCGGTCAGATGATCTCATCTTCATTGATCAAAATAACTGACCCATCCACATTGATCATCGTCGGCAGTGTGATCGGAATTGGCGTGCTCGGATTTAATTTACTGGGCGAAGGACTGCGTAGGCGCTTAAGTCAGGAATGGCTGCGCGGCGGTCGTCGTTTTAGATTTTTAACCGAAACCGCGGAAGAATGGCTGGAAGAAAATGTACTGCGCCCGGTTTTGTTCTGGATGGGATCGCACCGCACAGCGCTTGGAATTGCTTCTGTTATCCTGGTTCTCCTCCTTGGCTCATGGCTGACTTTCAAGTCTCTTTATGTCAAGCCGCTCGCCGCCGCGGAGACACCCATTGCGACCAGCGCTGTTAAACATTTATGGGCAGCTGACCGAAGCGACGCCTCCGGCACCATGTGGGTCCCGGTCAGCCTGGACTCTGCTCCACAACTTTTATGGACCGTTCCATTGGCTAACGGCGCCGCAGGCAGACCGTCAGTAAAAGCAGACGGAACGATCATCATTTCATCACGCGATAAAAAATTAATGGCGGTCAAACCAGATGGCACAATTCTGTGGGAAGCCCCGTTAGATGAGATCGCCATCGGTTCGCCAGCATTAGATTCAAATGGCCGCATCATTGTTGCAGATGTAAAGGGCTCAGTCACCGCCTTTGATGAAAACGGGAATCGTTTATGGCGCACACTCGCATCAAACGGACGTGAAGCCACCTCAGGTCCGATCGTGGATGCGAAAGGCAATATCTATCTTACAGTCGTGGATACCGTCGCGGCCTTATCCCCTGATGGCGTAGTCTTGTGGCGGACCCAGGCCGCGGAAACTTATTAGAAGAGCCGCCCGTCTCGGTCCGATCAAAGCATGATCTTCCTGAAAAACAGCGCGATCCAAAACCTTGCCAGGCGCTCTTAAAAATTGAACTTGCCCCGCCTCAGGAACTGCTCTTCACAGACCCGTCATTTTTAGCGGCGCGAATGGCGTGAATTATTACAGACTTTCGGTCATGAGATCATCGGCTGGCATTTCGAAGGCGCTGAGCTTAAGATCGACTCGCGCCAGACATGGGTTCATGAGAGGCGCAGTCCTTTGCTGCCTTATGATCAGGGCGTGACCGCAGGCGGCCTGACCTGGTTCTACTACACCATGTTCGGAGCGGAGACGCGTATGATCTGGCTGGATGCGGAAAGCCGCGTCATCGGCAATTATTCCTTCCGCAACCCCAACCCGAAGGTGATTGCCATTGGAAATAATGGCGAAGCGATTCTATGCGGATCGGTCACAGTGCGTGTGAACTGCATCAACATCCCTCCCGGCGTGGATGATCCGACCTGGGAAATTTCGATAGAATCACCTACACTGCTTCTCGGCGGCGCAATGGTTCCCGATCGCCTTTATCTTTTACTTGAAGATGGGCTGTACGCCCTCGAATCACAGGAGAAACAACCATGAATATTCTGATCAAGAATGGTACGCTCATTACCGCCTTTGAAACTTTTCAAGCCGATATTTTGATCGAGGATGAAAAGATCGCGCGCATCGGACTTAATCTGGAAGCTGATTCTGCACAGGTGGTGGATGCTGCGGGCAAGCTGGTCATGCCCGGCGGCGTCGACCCGCACACCCATTTTGACCTGCCCATGTTCGGCACGGTCTCATCCGATGATCATTACACTGGTCACAAAGCCGCCGCATTCGGCGGGACAACCACCGTCATGGATTTTGTTGTGCAGGAGCCGCAAGGTTTCAAACACTCAGTAGATTTATGGATGCAGAAAGCCGCAAAAGCCGCCATTGATTATTCCTTCCACATGAACCTCACCCATTTCGATGACAATATCGCGAAGGAAATCCCTTCCTTGCGCGAGATGGGGATCACAACGCTCAAAAGTATTCACAGCCTATAACGGAAAATTACGACTCGACGATGGCGGGATCTTCAAAGCATTAAGAATAGCAAAAGAGAACGGCATGCTCGTCATGGCGCATTGCGAAAACGGGGATGTGATCGACACCTTGATCTCAGAGGCGTTATCCGCAGGGCACACAACGCCCGAATGGCACGCGTTGACCAGACCAAGCTGGGGCGCAGTTGAATCCACTTTACGAATGGCAGGCATGGCCGCAGTTGATGCGCCCGGTGTACATCGTCCACATGAACGCGGGCGGCGAAGTGGATATGCTGAAATATGCCCGCGAGCGCGGAGTCAAAGTCATGGGTGAAACCTGCCCGCAGTATCTATTCTTCACCATAGATCACCTGCGCCGCACCGATGGCTCAAAGTGGATATGCTCACCGCCCATGCGGACAGAAAAAGATAACGCGCGGCTGTGGGTAGGTTTACATGACGGCACAATGCAGACCATTGGCACGGATCATTGCGCGTTCTTCTTCGACGGCACAAAATCGATCACCTATGAAGGCAAACAGATCGCCATCCCCGGTAAGGAATTGAGCGAGGATGATTTCACCAAAATTCCCAACGGATTGCGGTGGTGTGGAAGACCGCATGCCGATCATGTGGACTTATGGTGTGCGCGCGGTCACCAATACCGCAAAATCAATTTGTGGCATACAACTGTACCAATCCGCGAAAATATTTGGTTTATATCCGCGCAAAGTGCACTTACCCCCGGCGCTGATGCGGACATCGTCATATGGGATCCCGAAAGAAAGTGAATTACGGCGTGGCTAAATCCCATCAGCGCACTGATTACAATTTATATGAAGGCTGGGAATTAACAGGCTATCCCGAAAAAGTTTTCCTGCGCGGAAAGCTCATCGTGGATGGTGAACAATGGCTTGGGAAATCTGGTGATGGTCAATTCTTGAAACGCGGCGAAGGTGAAATTCTTTAGGGTCATGTCAGCAAAAAGCCGATCATCCATTGTGATGCGCTGGTGGTCCCATTGCATGGACTACCGTCTGCAAACTACCTGCAACCGTGGATAACGGTTCGCTTCGGTACGATAATTTCGATATCATTTCACTGGCGGGTAGTGTGCATGATTATGAAATGGTTCTGAAATACGTGCAGCTTGCAGTGCGTATCCACGGCATCGATACGGTCTGTCTTATCAACCATGAAGATTGTCGCGCCTATGGACGCGAGGAACTTAAACGCCACAAACACGATTTGCAAGACTCCCAAAATAAAATCACAACCTTGTTCTCCGGCTTGAGAGTGGACCTTCTATTTGCATCTTGATGGAACATTTGGATCGATTTCGTAACCTAACCATGCCTAAAATAAAATCAATGGTGATAAAATTACCGTAGATAAAACAAAGGACGCCATGGGGAGCATCGAGCCTTTGTTAAAAAACTTTGCCTTGGAAGAATCAAATATGCCACGTCGCTCAACTCGCTCGTCTCTACAAAGACGAGGATTCTCTGGATATTCATTTGCAAATTTCAACAAGACCTGCTCGCAGGGCTGACGGTTGCCAGTTGCGCTTCCGCTCGCCTTGGCATTCGGTGTTGCCTCTGGCTCAGCAGCATCCGCCGGGCTGGTGACCGCCATCATCGCCGGGTTCGTGATCGGCGCGCTGGCGGGTGCGCCCTATCGAATATCGGGCCAGCCGGCGCAATGAGCGCGGTATTAATGCTGCTTGTTCAAAAATACGGGTTGACTGGAATATGGGTTGCTGGTTTGATGGCGGGTATTTTTCTGACAATCATTGGCTTGTTGCGGCTCGGACGCTTTATCGCTTTCATCCCATCCCCGGTCATTACCGGCTTTACCTCAGGCATCGCACTGATCATCTTCATCGGTCAAATAGATAATTTCCTCGGCGTCAAAACCACAGGCGCAGACTCAGCGGCGCTTAAATTTATAGGCTACTTCAAAGGCGGATTCACACCTGACTGGCACGCCATCACCCTCGCTGGGATCGTCATCCTGACCATGATACTGTGGCCGGTCAAATGGAATGCAAAATTCCCCGCTTCACTATTGGGCATCATCCTGGCAACGGTTCTTAACGCCGCTCTGAACTGGCCTGTCAAAATGATCGGTGTCATCCCCCAGACATTGTTTCTCGCTGACCGCATGAACTTCTCCATGATCCCTTGGGCAAATCTTGGTGATTTTGTTGCACCCGCATTAACCATCACCGCGCTCGGCGCGATCGAAAGCCTGCTGTGCGGTGCGGTTGGCTCGAACATGACCGGCATCCGTCTCCAAGCCAATCAGGAATTGATCGCTCAGGGTTTGGGAAATATGCTGATCCCATTCTTTGGCGGTGTCCCAGCCACGGCGGCAATTGCCCGTGCCAGCGTCGGCATAAAATCCGGTGGACAAACCCGCCTCGTCAGCATCATCCACGCGGTGGGATTATTGCTCTCGATGTTCGTGCTCGCCCCGCTGATGGCGCGCATCCCGCTCGCAGGCCTGGCAGGTGTGCTGATGGTCACAGCGTGGCGCATGAATGAATGGGAAGGCATTCGCTTCATTTTGGCCACCGTTTCAAAACTGCGATGATCACATTCGGCATCACACTAATTGCAACCATCACGCTTGACCTCACTCAAGCCATTCTGGTGGGCGCTTTCCTGTCTGGGGCGATGTTCCTAAATAACATCGCCACGCTTGAAGTGGAAGTCACTGAAGTGGATGCGGAAAAATTGCGTCAAAGAGGAATTGAGAATGCCGGGCAGTGCAAACATGTGCGCGTCGCCTTCTTGACCGGTCCATTGTTCTTTGCAGCGACGGGTCAATTTAACGAAGCTTTTACCAATTTGGGCGATACTCACGCTCTGATATTGTCGATGCGCAGTGTGCCGTGATGATGCATCGGGTTTTGGAAGTGATCCACCGTTTGTATGAAAGATGCATAAACAAGGCAGCATTGATGTTTGCCGGAGTCCATGAAAATGTGCGTACCATGATGGAGCGTGGCGGATTGGTCAAATTGGTCGGGGAGGAAAATTTCTTTTGGTCCAGTGACCAGGCCATTGTCGAGGCAGAGAAGCGCGGGTGCTACTTCTGTTCCAGTTCCCTCACCCTTGGATAATTCTTATAAAATCCACGATAGCTTTCTGGAAGTTTTGCCGCGATCTGGCACATGATCTCATCCGTCGCGTTTCGCATCGCTTCTTCGCGTCCCTGGCCTTTGGGAATTTCAATATAAAACAATTCCCCGGCGACAGCTTTGATCTTTGATCGGCGAAAGCGTTTGAGGTTGGATATAATACCGCGGTCTTCGGTGCCGGTCAGCGCGATGGGTAAAACAGGGTAGCCGCTTTGCCCGCGAGAAATGCCGCGCCCATTTTGCCTTCCTGCAATGACTCTGTTTTTGAACGTGTGCCCTTCGGTGCGATGACCATGAGCCCGCCTTTTGCATCCTCGCCAAAATCTCACGCAGTGCAGCGAAATCCGCTTCGAAACGATTCAACCAGATCGCGTTCACAGAACGCCCGATCGCGCCAAAGATCAGGGTGATCCCTTATATTTTCAGCCACTGCCATGATCAGGTCTTCCCGCTCGAGCGCATAGATCAATACCGCCGTGTCAAGGCGGCCCAGATGATTGGCGGCGAGGATGACATTGCCTTGCGGAAGTTTATCCATACCAACAGCTTCGACATCAGCAATGATATTCATGACAAAACGAACCAACGAACGTATGGTTTTATATTTCATATTTTATTCGCTCAACAATTCCTTTAAAACGCGGATGCTCCGCATAATAGCCGCGATTCTTCTCGGGCAAGCATGACCGCGATACGGCACATGATCTCATCGGTATATTCCTGTAAAACTTCTTCGCGCTTTTCCTTCGGAAAAGGCGGCAGTACAAAAGATTTGCCTGCTGTAAGTTTAATGTGCGTTCGACGAAACCGCTTAAGATTTCCGAGAAAGATGCGATCTTCTGTGCCAGAGACCGCCACAGGCACGATCTGCCAATTCATCTTTGACGCCAGATAAGCAACTCCGGGCTTGCCCCGCGCCATCTTCTCATCGCGCGCGCGCGTGCCTTCCGGAGCGATCACCAGGGTCTGACCTTCGCTCATACGATTGATCATCTCACGCATGGATTTAAGGTCAGGATGGAAACGATCAATAAAAATCAAGTTAAGGTATTTTCCGAGCCATTTAAGAATCGGGATCTCTCCCCATTTTTCGGCGACAGGGATAAAAAGATTCCAGTTGTCCAGCGCGTAGAACGCCATGGGCGTATCCAGTATGCCAAGATGATTGACAGCGATCACAAATCCGCCTTGTTTGGGCAGATTCTCATATCCATCAGCTTCTATTTTTGTGATGATCCTTAGGACTGTATGTATCAACCAGCGCAGGAACTTTTTCATATTTTTAATTTTACACGGTTTTCTCAAACGAAGTTTCAAAGAAAAAGCCCTGTTTTGACAGAGCTTTTGTGACCTTATCCCCAGATATATTCTAAATTACTCCGACGACGGGCTGTACTTTTGGTTCCATAGACATCGAACATTTTCAGGAAAACTTCGTAATCAGAAGGAGGCATGTTCGTGATATTAAAACCAACCTGATAGGTACTGGGGTCAAGATAATCCATCTTGCACCATATGGCGCGCGCAGAAAAGATCAAGAAATGTTTGTCTGAGATATCGCTGGTCTGATCAATACGCAAACGAAAATCCACTCTTAACTGAACAGGCCGTGAACAATCCAACTTAAAACCGTCTGTACTGATATCTGAAAGATGTCCGATCAATTTACCAGTGACTTCATCCAGAACCCGCATGTAATAAGAAAAATTTCGCCGCGATAATTTCCGTCTTTCTGCAACCATCCAGCCTCCTTGCAAATATGAAAGGTGTCTGGAGTATAAGCCCAAATATCATACACGACAATATAACTAATCAGCTTTCAGAGCGCAAAATATGGGTCAAGATCGTAGCGCCCGAGCCGCCAATATTTTGCGCCATGCCGATCTTCGCGCCATCCACTTGGGTGGGACCACACTCGCCGCGTAATTGTTGGACAACTTCCACAAGTTGATACATCCCCGTCGCGCCGACCGGATGACCTCGTGCTTTAATCCGCCGCGAGTACAAACGGGCACCCTGCCCTGGATGCTGATCTCGTTATCGAGAGCAAGTCGAACACCCCTGCCTCTTTCAGCAAACCCACTGGCTTCCAATGATAATGCCGCCATGATGGAAAATGCGTCGTGCAATTCAAAAACATTAATATCGCCGGGTGTTACCCCCGCCATCTCATAAGCCCGCTTTGAAGATTGATATGCAGCCTGCAAAAATAAAGGGTCTTTGCGCGAATGTACCGCGATCGTGTCGGTTGCCGCAGCTGAAGCAGAGACAAGGATGCGCGGCTTGCGCAATACCCTCTCAGCAGGAACAATAACCATTGCAGCAGCCCCATCGCCGGTCGGGGAGGCATCCAACAAGTTGATCGGTGTCGCGACCATGGATGATCTTTCAAATTTCTCAACAGAGATTTTTTCGTGCAAGCGTGCATTTGGGTTGTGCATCGCATTCGCATGTGCATTGATGGAGAAAGGCGCAAAATCTTCATGCTTCCAACCAAATTCATGCATGTATCTTCGCATGACCAGGGCATTGATGCCAACAAATGAAATTCCCTGATCAACCTCATAATCCGCATCAGCAGCGGTTGCCAGTGCGGCAGTGACGTCACGCCCTGCTTTATCTGTCATTTTTTCGACGCCCACCACCAACGCGGACTCTACATCACCAGAGGCAACAGCCATCAGCGCAGCGCGAAATGCAGCAGCGCCTGAGCCGCAGGCAGCTTCTATCTTCACCGCTTCCTGTTTCCACAGCCCAACCCAATCGGCAAAAAATGTTCCAAGTTGATTCTGTCCATTTACCAGCGGGGACAGCATATTGCCCACGAAGAGCGCGTCCACTTTTTCAAGGCCGGCATCCTGCATAGCGGCAAAAGCGGCATCGCCTCCGATCTCGCGCAGGGATTTCTCCCAATGCTCCCCTATTTTTGTTTGACCTATTCCAAGAATGGCTACTTTTCTCATATTGTAAATTCTACCGCAATGCGCTATCAGGAGCTATCATAAATTTGAGGAACAAAATTGTTGCATACCCGTCTATTTCTTGCTATGCTTGTCAAAGGAGATTAATATGTCACGAACCATTTTCTTATACGCACTTCTTGTCAGCCTGCTGGTTGCAGGCTGCTCCCCGTCCGCCGCCCCGGAGTTACTCAATACCCCTACAGCAAAAGCGCCGATAACATCCAAACCACCAGCACTTGAAGGAAGTTGGCGAATCAGAATGAGTTACTCTGGCGGCATTATGGGATTATCGCGTTCGATTGATATCGCATCAGATGGAAAATATACCGTTACAGACGAAAAGACAAACAAAGCAATTATGGGTGAACTTACAGCGGATATATTATCAGAATTAACACAACAGGTTATAGCCCTTAATTCAATCCCAGCGAATAAAATTGATAGAGCGGGCTGCGCTGATTGTTTTTCATACGATCTGGAAATCCAAAGAAATGGAGAGAAATTCACGGTTCAATTAAATGATGCCGGTATGCAAAATTCTGAATTTGAATCAATAATAGCAAATCTGCGAGGTATGATCGATACAGCTTTGAAATAGAGAAAAAAGTCATTCAAGCGAATGGTTAACCTATGCGACTTCTTACAAAACTAATAGGTAATTTTAATGTACCGTGTCTTCTTTTGTAGTATTCTAAAGACAGAAACAAAAAGGAGGTCGCACCAGAACATATACCACCTAATTGACACCAAGGGAAAGAATGTAGTCCCTGATCTGATTTGAACCTGTTCGTAGTAATCAGATATTTCCAAGACAATATTCAGAGTTGCTACAAGGAGGTTGCGATAGATACACCACCTGAACAACATAAAATTGGGAAGGTCGAAACGCACTGACCTGGTCCAAGTCCAAACTTGAGCACCAGACGTTCCCCAAACGATATGAAGGTTGCTGAGTCGTGCCTTTCCTAATATAATGAAATTCTGACGGATGAGTTAACCCTCATCCGTTTTTTTATAAAAGACCCTGAAGGTTATTGAACCCTGAGGGCCTTTTATAATTTATATTGATTTGAACGCTTTCAATATCCGATCAAGACCCTGTTCAAGCAGTTTGCGCGAAGTCCCAAAATTTAAGCGGACATGGCCTTCCCCACTCGCGCCGAACAGCTTCCCATCACTGAAAGCGACTTTGGCGTATTTTCAAGAAGAATTCATAAGGCGAACCGATCAATCCAGTCTGGGTGAAATCAAGCCAACCGAGATAGGTAGCATCAGGCACCGTCAAACGGACTTGTGGCATGTATTCGGTCACATATTCCACAAGAAAATCGCGATTGTCTGTCAGATAGCCACGAAGTTCCTTAAGCCATCCATCACACTCACCAGAGAAAGCTGACTGGGCAGCAATTAATCCCATACTGCCAACATGCATACGCTGGTGATTGACTTCCTTTTCATAGCGATCGCGCAATTCATTATCGGTAATAATCGCAAAACCACAGAACAACCCAGCGATGTTGAAAGTCTTGGATGGAGCTACCAAAGTGATAGTATGCTTTGCGATCTCAGCAGACAATTTCGCCAACGGGGTAAATTTGTTATCATCCAAGAGCAGTTCGGAATGAATTTCGTCTGAGACGATCAAGACATTATTCTTGATACAGAGTTCTGCCATTTTCCTCAGATCTTTACGAGAAAAGATAAGACCCAATGGATTATGCGGGTTACACAACAAGAACATCCCAGCTTTCTTAACTTGCATTTCAAATACATCCCAGTCAATTTCGTAACTGAGAATATTTCCAACCACACGCTTGATCAATGGAGACTCAAGCTGCGGAATGCCGATGTTATTTTTCACTTCATGAAATTCATTATAGACGGGTGTTTGTATGAGCACACCTTTTGGGTCGTACAGGCAATCCGCTGCAACGCTAAAACCGCTGACAATTCGGTTACCGTCACAACCGCTTCAGGCTTGACCTTCCAGCCGTATAACTTATCCATGCGGGAGGCGACAGTCTCCTTTAGTGCATTCGATGGGAGTTCATGTCCAAGCACACCATGATCCACCGCTTTATGAAGCGCGCGCAAGATCGGTCTAGGCGCGGGAAACTCCATATCCGCGACCCACATAGGGAGCACATCTTTGGGATAATATTGCCACTTAATTGAGTTACTGGATTTGCGACGATTTGGCACCTGATTGAAGTCTGTCATGAGTTTTCCTCTTATTTTTTATAGGCTATTATCATCCCGTCGCGCATGGGCGCAAGCGAAACGATCCAATCCTTATCAGCAGTAATGCGCCGTGTAAATTCACGCACACCTTCCGTCGCGGGTGAAACATCTTTTTCATCGAAAATCCGTCCGCTCCAGAGCATGTTATCAATGATCAACAACCCTCCGCTACGCAGTTTCTCCTTAATCGGTCCCAACGACTCAGGGTAGGCTTCCTTATCAATGTCGTTGAAAATGATATCAAACAGACTCGATTGCTTGCCAAGAGTTTCAACAGCCTCAGCAACATGAAACTGGACAAGGTCAATACATCCCAGCCTTAACATGTAACTGCTGGCCATTTTTGATAGCTCCTCGTCCCAGACTGTGTGATGAACCACGCCTCCGCCATTCTCCTGTAGAGCCTTCGCAAACCACGCGGTTGAGTAGCCATAGCCCGACCCCAACTCAAAGATGGATTTGGCGCCGATCATACGCGCCAAGTGATAACAATAATATCCGCAAGCGGGACCGATAATGGGGAAATCATGCTTTTCAGCATAGCTCTCCATTTCCAACAATACCTGTTCGCGCGGCGGGACTAGGGATGTCAGATAATCCTGCGCTGTTTGATAAGTTAATTCGCCCATGATACCTCCAAAAATTCAAAGGAGAATCAATTTTACTGCTCTTTTGCCGCAATTCAGCAGAGGCACTATTTTTGCGCAATGTAACTGAAAAGTGGTCTGGACTATAATAAAGTTGATTAGTTGATTAGTTGATTAAAGGAAACGCTACAGGTTGTAGAACGAATTTTCACATTGGAGTCCTCCATGACTTTAAGAAACAAGTCAATAATTATCATTGTTACCATCTCTCTCCTAATTATCAGCTTGGTAAATGCATCAGCCCGCTTCATTTTATTAAAGAGCTTCTCCAATCTTGAAGAAGAGTATTGTATTAAAAATGTACAACGCGCATTCAATGCAGTCACCACTGAAAAAAACAATTTATTATCTCATGCAAGTGACTATGCCACCTGGGATGATACTTACGCCTTTACAGAGAATTTAAATCCAGCCTTTATTGCTTCGAATATAACCCCTGATACCTTTATCAATCTAAACATAAATTTTTTTATAATCATGGATAAATCCGGTCAAGTGATCACATCCCATGGATACGACTTAATTAAAAATGAAACTTTGGCCATTTCTGGAATCTTCTTGACCAGATCATCAATCTTCCCAATTCACAAAACTCCAATCTAAAATCTGGGTCTGCTGGATTTGTATTAATAAACGACCAACCAATCCTTATGGCATATCATCCAATATTGACCAGTAGATCTGAGGGACCGCAGCACGGCATATTGGTGATCGGACGATTCCTGGGGGACAGTTTCGCCGCTCAATTATCTAATACCACTCAATTATCCATTCAAATCGAATCTTATATAAATTCAGCATTACGTCTTGAATTTGAAGGAGCCAAGCAGGTGACTGACAGCGGGCCTGCGATATCCATCAACCCACTCAACTCTAAAAATATTGCTGGTTACATGATGGTTGAGGATGTGTTTAATAATCCAGTCATGATCTTAAAGGCTGCAATGGACAGGGATATCTATAATCATGGGTATGATACGATCCTATTTTTTATTTACATTGTATTCTTTGGCAGCCTTTTCTTTATTCTTACAGCCCTTTACTTACTAGACAGTCAAGTCACTTCTCGTATTGTCAGTTTAAGCAGGTCAGTCATCGGGGTGCGTTTAAGCGGTGACTTGGCCGATCGGGTACCTGTCAGGGGTAAAGATGAAATATCATCCCTTGGCAATGCGATTAATGAAATGCTGCAATCTTTGGAAGCCGCCGATTACAGGCTCCGGCACTCACGAGACGAACTGGAAAAGCTTATTGAAGATCGTACTGCAGAACTCGTCCAGGTCAACCTGGACCTAAAACATGAAATCACTGAACACGAGCTAGGGCGGAAAGCACTTTCTGAAGCATACAATGAAATTCACCTGATCATTAGTTCGATCTCCTCTATTATGATCGGAGTAGACAATAATGGAATGGTGACTCTATGGAATGATGTAGCCAGCAAACTATTATCGTTGTCTTCAGATGATGTTGTCGGTTTGGATTTTTTTGACCTGCCGATTAATTGGAATCGGGAAAAAATCGCACAAGAGGCTGCGGAATGCGTGAAGAGCAACAAAAATATCAGAATGGCCGATATTCTCCTACGGAATCAAACAGATGATATACGTATTCTGGGCATCACTCTGACACCCCTGTTTTTAAAAGATAAGGAACATCCCGGTTTTCTATTGATTGGATCCGATATTACGGAACGGCGATTACTGGAAGATCAAGTGGGGCGGTCTAATAAACTGGAAGCCATTGGCCAATTAGCTGCTGGGGTAGCCCATGAAATAAACACACCTACCCAATTGGTAGGCAGCAATTTGCGTTTTTTGGGCCAACAACTAGGTACTATTCTTGGATGGCTCGATAAGTTAGATCAGCAAAAAGACGCAGTCAAAACCGGGATCAAAATTCCTTCATTCGCGATTGGTTCAGAGAAAGATGTCACCTTAGCACAATTGGAATACTTCAAGCAAGAAGCACCTAAAGCGATAGAACAATCGCTCGAAGGCATCGACCGTATTTCCCACATTGTAACTGCCATGCGTTTTTTCACACACCCTGGAAGTGAGAACAAGGAGATCGCCGACCTGAATCAAATCATTCAGAATGCCATTT
>JADJNA010000010.1 GCA_016709305.1 Candidatus Villigracilis saccharophilus | reverse complement strand
CACAACTTTATTTACAAGGAGAAAACAATGAACATTATCGTAAATATTATTATCGGTATCGTGGCGCTTTTGCATGGTTACTTCCTCATCCTTGAAATGTTCCTATGGGAGAAGCCTGCCGGCCGAAAGTCCTTCCGCACCACGGCGGAGTTCGCGGCGCAGTCCAAAACACTGGCGGCGAATCAAGGCTTGTATAACGGTTTCCTTGCAGCGGGATTGGTCTGGGGGATTTTTGCGGATGATGCTGTGAAGATCTTCTTTCTAAGCTGCGTGATTATTGCCGGGCTCTTTGGTACATATACCGTCAGCAAGCGAATATTTTATATTCAAGCTCTGCCAGCGTTGATCGGGCTCGTGCTTCTTTTGGTAGCCTGATGGAATGCGGGCTTTAGTCCGCAAAACTAAAAGGCAGACTGAAGTCTGCGCTCCAGTAGCAAGCCCAAAGTCGGGATGATCGCGTCCCGGCTTTTTGATTCCCCAATTACTATGACTACACTCCGAGCAATCCATGACAATTATCACTAACCAAAAAGGGGATAAAGACTACAATAAATCTCGAATTGATGGATTCACCTTATCCCGCAAGGAGAAGTACAGCCAATGGAAGTCTATAATCATGATCTGATCATTTTGGGCACCGGTTTGGCAGGTTTACGCGCCGCGCTGGAAGCCTCAAAACAAAGCAAAGGGGAATTGGATATTGCTTTGGTCTCGAAATTACAACTGATGCGTGCGCATTCCGTGGCGGCTGAGGGAGGAACTGCCGCTGTCATGCGCCAGGATATGGGCGACAGCTACGAACTGCATGCCTGGGACACGGTCAAAGGTTCTGACTTTTTGGCTGACCAGGATGTAGTGGACTTCTTCGTGCATGAGATGCCAAAGGAAATTCTGCATCTCGATCACTGGGGCATTCCCTGGTCTCGGACGGAAGAAGGTCATATCGCACAGCGTCCGTTCGGCGGGCATACATATCCGCGTGCAGTCTTCGCTGCGGACAAGACCGGTCACCTCGAAATGCAGACCCTGTACGATACCCTGATGAAGCACACCAAGAAAATAAATCGCTACGATGAAGGTTTTGTCACATCCATCCTCATCGAAAACGGACGCTTCGCCGGTTTGACCATGATCGATATGATCAACGGCCGCTTCGTGCTGATTCGCGGCAAGGCACTCATTCTTGCGGCGGGCGGGGCTGGTCAGATCTTCGGATTCACCACCTACTCTGAAACAGTGACCGGCGACGGGCTGGCGATGGCCTATCGCGCCGGTCTGACGCTCAAGGATATGGAATTCATTCAATTCCATCCGACGGGACTCATCCCGAGTGGCATTTTGATGACCGAAGCCTGTCGCGGCGAGGGCGGAACACTGCTTAACTCAAAAGGTGAGCGTTTCATGGGGAATTACGCTCCCTCAAAAATGGAACTCGCGCCGCGCGACATGGTCTCCCGTTCAGAGATGACCGAGATCGAAGCAGGCCGCGGCTTCCCCGGACCTGAGGGGCTGGACTACATCCATTTGGATCTGCGCCACCTTGGCAGGGCAAAACTACTTGAGCGCCTCCCGCTCATCCGCGAAGTGACCATCAAACACATCGGGCTTGATCCAATTGACAAGCCAATCCCGATCCGCCCTGTGGCGCATTACACCATGGGCGGCGTACATACCGACATTAAGGGACATACGCCCGTCGAGAATATCTGGGCGGCAGGTGAAGTATCCTGCGTTTCATTGCACGGCGCGAACCGACTCGGCGCGAACTCCACGGCGGAATGCCTGGTATGGGGACGTGTGGCGGGTGAGGAAGCGGCGCGTTATTGCGAGACTGCGTCGATGCCGGAAATGCCAAAGACGGCCGATCAGGAATGGGCGAAGATCGAAGCGCTGATTAAATCCAATGGAACAGAAGATCATTACCAGATCCGTAAGGAACTGCGCAAGAATCTCGACGCCACAATGGGCGTCTTCCGTACGGGCGAACAGATGGAAGCGGGCTTGAAGAAGATCCGCGAATTGAAGGAACGCTACAAGTCCATTTCGTTGAAGGATAAGAGCCTGCGCTACAACACCGATCTTGAGCGTGCCGTTGAAACTGGATTCATGATCGATGTGGCGGAAGTTGCCACGCTTGGCGCATTGACACGGACTGAATCACGCGGCGGGCATGCCCGGCGTGATTACAAAGTCCGCGATGATGAGAATTGGTTGAAGCACACCATGGCGACTTATACCGAAGCTGGGCCGAAATTGGATTACAGCAAAGTGGATATTTCTATGTGGAAGCCTGTCGAAAGGAAGTACTAATCATGGCAAACAAACCTACTGCTTATAACAACAGACTCGGACTCAAGGGCTGGGTGTACGCGGGCAACTATACATTTGAACGCTACCTGTACATTGGCCATCGCCTTTCAGGGCTGGGATTGATCTCTTACATGGTCCTGCATATCATCGAGACTGCAAATCGTATGCGCGGCGAGGAAGCCTGGGCGGATTTGATGGGATTGTTCGCATCACCTGTCTTCAAGATCGTCGAATATTTACTTTTTGCGGCGGCGGTTTTCCATGCGATGAACGGTGTGCGTCTGCTGTTGGTGGAACTAGGGTTCTTTTTGGGCAAGCCGCAGGAACCTATCTTCCCGTACAAATCATCGGTTATAAAGCACCGCCCGTTGACCTATATCATCATGCTGCTGGCTGGGCTGTTGATGGCGCTGGGTGGTTCGAGCTTGTTCTTCAAGTAGGAGAGATCTCATGCGTGAAACTCGTTTATGGTCTTTACATATTCTGGTCATTCCAGTCATTGCAATTTTGCTTGGCATGCACTTCGCTGTCCAGCACTATGCGCCCGTCTTTTACGGGATGAGCGTGGAAAAGGCGCGTGATTTTGCGACGATGATCGAACGCGGCAAAAGCACGGCTCAGTTTGTTGTGTATATCCTCCTGCTTGCCGCGGGTCTGTATCATGGATTGTATGGAACGCGCGGGATCATCCGCGAGTTACCGCTTTCGCCTGCAATGGTGAAGGTCGTGGATTGGGGTATTTTAACAGTTGGCGTACTGATCTTCGCACTTGGCACGTACGTTACCTGGTGGACGTTCGTTCACCCTGGAGTATGAGACATGACTGACACAAAACCAATTACCTTTCGCATCCGCCGCTATGACCCTGATGTGGATACCATTCCGCATTGGGAGGAGCATAAACTGAATGTCCCGGATGGCATGACCGTGCTCGAGGCTTTGCACGAGATCAAAGCGGAACAGGCGCCGACCCTGGCGTGGCGTTCCTCCTGCCGTATGGGAGTCTGCGGTTCATGCGGAATGTTCATCAATCACCTGCCGATGCTCGCCTGCCAGACCCAGGTGCTGCATTTGGAAACTGATGTGGTCACGATCGCTCCGCTGCCGAACTATGACAACGTCAAAGACCTTGTCCCGAATTTGGAACCGCTGATCCAGAAGCACGCCGCCATCAAGCCTTTCATTATTCTCAGCAACTCAAAGGAAATTGACGAGCCAACAGGCGAGTTCATTCAGACTCCCGAGCAGCGCGACGAGTACAGCCAGTTCACCTTCTGCATCAAATGCGGATTGTGTCTCGCGGCCTGTCCCACCGTCGCAACAGATCCGCTTTTCCTTGGACCTCAGGCTTTGGCGCAAGCCTATCGCTACACCATCGACAACCGTGACTGCGGTCTGCAAGAGCGACTCGAAGCTCTCGATGCGTTCCACGGACCGTACCAATGTCACATGGCGGGCGCGTGTTCGCAGGCCTGTCCCAAAGGCGTTGACCCTGCCTTTGGCATTCAACTTCTCAAGCGCACATTGGTATTGGACAGCATTGGTTTCGGCAAAAAGAGATCCTCCGTCGCGAAGGTCATGCCTCTGGCGGATATCGTGAAGCAGATCGAAGAGTTCGCTCCGCCGCCAAGAACTGTATAGGTGAGGATAATTAAAAAGCCGTATCAGCAAAGATACGGCTTTTTTGTAATAAAAAGTGCGCTAAAAACAAAAACTGGCAATTCAACTGTTACAAGAGTAAAATAGTGGCTTGTGCCCGAAGTTACAAGCAAAAAAATCATCAAGGAGATTTCAATGGGCTTGAAAAGGGATGTAAGCCTGCAGACGGCTTTGCGATACAAGGGACAAGGTCCATTTTTGACCTATATCCTGCACCGCATTGGCGGGATGGGGATGGCTATTTTCATTACTGTGCATATTCTTGCCACCTTTGTGGAGGGAAAAGGCTGGAAAATCGGCGATGTGATTGGTGATATTTATATCAGCCCGTTCTTTCAGATATTCATCATTTTTTGCGTGCTTTTCCATGCCATTAATGGACTCCGCATCACGATCCTGGATTTGTTTCCGAGTTTGATCCTGCATCATCGCAGAGCGATCATGATCGAGTGGATTGTTTTTATCGTGCTTTACAGCTTTGCGGTGGTCACAATCATTACCACTGCAATCGGGAGGCTTTGATGACTCAGGCAAAACCGCGAACCCTTCCGCTTTCAAAACGCGGCATGAGTTTTGAAACCTTCATGTGGGCTTTCACCCGCCTGACCGCGCTTGGGATGTATTTCTTTATCCTTGTTGGTGTGGTGGGAGCGCTTGTAATGGGGGCATTAAACCAGATGAGCTTCATTGAAGTTTTGCGCTGGGCGCTGGTCACAAACCCCGGCCATGTACAGTTTACAAATGTTCCAGATATCGCTCCGTGGGCTTCCATGTTCTGGCGATTGGTGGCCAGCGCAATGTTCCTGACTGCTTCGTCGCATGGCATGCATGGTGTGATCGTTGTTCTGGATGATTATTTTGCCAGGGCATCCCAGCGGCAATGGATCCGTATTCTGAATATGCTCGGTTACTTTGTTGTCGCTCCCATTGGTTTGTATATTATCTGGACTGCATAATATCTGACCATGGACGATAGACAATGGACAATATCGTCCACGGTCAATTGTCCATCGTCAAAAAGGAATAATTCATGGCAAAAGTTCATCAATTTGATGTGGTTGTTGTCGGCGGGGGCGGTGCAGGACTCATGGCGGGGCTGTACGCATCCAAGTCGGCAAAGACCGCAGTGATCAGTAAGATGTATCCCACGCGTTCGCACACGGGCGCCGCGCAGGGCGGCATCTCTGCCGCGCTGGGCAACTACGAAGAAGACAAACCCGAATGGCATATGTATGACACTGTTAAAGGGTCGGATTATTTGGGTGATCAGGACGCGATCGAATTCATGTGCAATGAAGCGATCGACGCGGTGCTCGAACTGGAACACATGGGGCTGCCATTCGATCGCACACCCGAAGGCCGCATCTCACAGCGACCGTTTGGCGGGCACACCAACAATGAAACTGGCAAACCTGTGAGAAGAGCCGCGCACGCCGCGGACCGCACAGGTCACATGATCCTGCAAACTCTGTATCAGCAGTGCTTGAAGAACAAGGTTAATTTCTTTGATGAATATCAAGTGCTTGATTTCATCATGGTGAATGGCAAGGCGGCGGGCGTTGTTGCGGTTGAGTTATCTACTGGTGAACTGCACACCATTCACGCGAAGGCTGTTATCTTCGCCACTGGCGGATATGGTCGCATTTTCGAAGTGACCTCCAATGCGTACGCGTACACGGGCGATGGTCCTGCGATCCTTTTGCGTCACGGCATTCCGTTGGAGGATATGGAATTTTTCCAGTTCCATCCGACGGGTATTTACAAGCTCGGTATTCTTATTACAGAAGGCGCGCGTGGTGAAGGCGCGGTGTTGCTCAACGACAAGGGCGAACGTTTCATGCCCAAGTATGCTCCCAGCGTGAAAGACCTCGCCTCACGTGATGTGGTTTCGCGCGCGATCTATACCGAAATTAAAGAAGGCCGAGGCATTGGCGGCAAGAACTTCGTCTATTTGGATATTCGTCCTGAGACGGTCAATAAATTT
Organism: Candidatus Villigracilis saccharophilus; assembly: GCA_016709305.1. Classification (GTDB taxonomy): domain Bacteria; phylum Chloroflexota; class Anaerolineae; order Anaerolineales; family Villigracilaceae; genus Villigracilis; species Villigracilis saccharophilus. The sequence continues at coordinate 108,134 of JADJNA010000010.1, read as the reverse complement.
GCCGCAGAAGATGGACGCACAAACCCGGACGGTTCTCCCTTGAAAATAACTGGTGAGACGGTTCTGGCAAAGATCCCTGACATTGTGGATTTCTGCCGTGTCTATCTCGGCGTTGATCCTGTGACCCAGATGATGCCGATCCAGCCGACGGCCCATTATGCGATGGGCGGCATTCCCACCAATAAATATGGCGAAGTCATCATGGATGATAAAGGCACTGCTTTCCCCGGTCTGTTCGCGGCGGGTGAATGCGCCTGTGTCTCTGTGCATGGAGCGAATCGACTCGGCACGAATTCACTGCTTGACATTGTTGTGTTCGGCAAGCACGCAGGACTCAAGGCTGCAGAATACGCGAGGACTGCTGAGTTTGAGAAATTGCCCGAGAACGCTGGATCAGCCGCAACGTCCGAATTTGAAGCGCTGCGAAAGGGATCGGGTAAAGAAAACGTGTTCGACCTGTCCAACGAGATGAAGAAGGTCATGTTCGCAGACGTCGGCATTTATCGAAATGAAAAAGACATGCAGAATGCTTTGGAGAAAGTGCGTGAGTTGAAGAAACGTTTCAAAGATGTGACCGTAAGCGACACCGGCAAAATCTTCAACACCGAGTTATTGAACGCGTGGGAATTTGGAAACCTACTTGACATCGCTGAAGTAGTGGCATTGAGCGCGTTGAATCGTAAAGAGAGTCGCGGCGGACATTCTCGCGAAGACTTCCCCGACCGCGATGATAAGAACTGGCTCAAGCATACTTTGGTGTGGAACAAGAACGGCAAGTTGGAAATTGATTACAAGCCCGTGGTCATTACCAAACATCAACCCAAGGCGCGAGTTTATTAATAGAGGCGAACATGGAAATCACAATCAAAATCTTCCGTTATGATCCCGAGAAAGACACGCGCGGCCGCTACGAAACCTATGTGGTTGAAGGTGACGAGAATGACCGCGTGTTGGATGTGCTTGAGTTGGTGAAAGGCAAAACCGACGGTTCGCTGGCATTCCGCCGTTCGTGCGCACACGGCGTGTGCGGATCGGATGCGATGCGTATCAATGGCCGCAACCATCTGGCCTGCAAAACGCTGGTGCGCGATGTGGGCGCAAACATCACCGTGGAACCTGTGCTTGGCTTGAAGGTCAAAAAGGATTTGATCGTGGATATGGATCCGTTCTTCGATAACTATAAGAAGATGCTTCCCTATTTGATCAATGAAAGCCCGCTGCCCGCTGATGGACGCGAACGCTTGCAAAGCCCCGAAGACCGCGCGCGCTTCGATGAATCAACCAAGTGCATTTTGTGTGCGGCTTGCACCACTTCCTGCCCGTCCTATTGGGCGAACGATGCGTATTACGGCCCGGCTGCCATTGTCGCCGCACATCGCTTTATCTTCGACAGCCGCGATGAAGGCGCTTCGGAACGTTTGCATATCCTGAGTGAGACCGATGGAACTGTCCGCTGTCACACGGCGTATAACTGCACTGAAGCCTGTCCGCGTGATATTAAGATCACAAAGGCTATTGGCGAAGTGAAGATGGCAATGGTGACAGGAAGCTTAAAGTAGTTTTTATATTCAAGATGCTGTACTAATAACAACAGGTCGCTCAATGGCGACCTGTTGTTATTATGGTAACTTCCTAACGAGATGATTGTATAATGTGTTTGGGAAAACCAATATATTTCCCAAATTGTTCAGGCGGTGGTAAATGTCCTCCAGCGATAACCCTCTTTTTTTTGACGTCCTGCTCGAAAAACTTACCTATGGCGGCGAAGCCATGGGACGTTTACCTGACGGCCGCGCGGTCTTTGTGCCATTTGGGCTGCCGGGCGAAACTGTCCGCGTGCGCTTGACACAAGACAAACAAAATTTTGCGCGCGGAGAACTGCTTGAGGTGTTAACAGCATCTGCTGAAAGAATTGACCCAAAGTGCAAACACTTCGGCAAATGCGGCGGATGCCATTATCAAAACCTGTCGTATGAAGACCAATTGCAGGCGAAAACTGGGATCCTGCGTGACCAATTCCAAAGGATCGGGAAAATAGAAAACCCGCCCATTAAAGCAATCGTCCCTTCACCGCTTGAATGGAATTATCGCAATCACGTTCAATTCCATTTGACCGCGGAAGGTAAACTGGGATTTGTAAATTCAAAAGGAAATTCAGTTTTCCCGATTGAAGAATGTCACCTGCCCGAAACAAGCATTGACTCATTCTGGCGCGAACTGCAATTCGAATCCAACAAGGATGTCGAACGGGTTTCCCTGCGGGCGGGACAGAACGAAGAATTAATGGTCGTGCTTGAATCTGAAAATTTTGAGACCCCCGAGTTGGAAATCGAAGCGGACGTTTCCGTTGTACATTTGTTCGACGAACATCCAGTTGTGATCGCGGGACGAGATCATTTTGTTGTCAGCGTTCATCAAAAAGACTTCCGCGTTTCTGCCGGATCGTTCTTTCAAGTCAACACAAAAATGGCGGAAAAGATGGTGGAGCATTTACTCGCTTATTCGCTTGCGCGTGTTTCCATGTCTACGACTCTACTTGACGTCTATTGCGGTGTCGGATTATTCAGCAAGTTCTTCGCGCCAACATGCGGACAGGTGATTGGTATTGAAGCATCAGAATCTGCCTGCGAAGATTTCGTATTTAATCTCGACGAATTCGATAATGTGGAATTATATGAAGGCACTGCGGAAGAAGTTCTACCCGGGCTGGCGGGCCGGCTCGATAGTTCAACCTTCGTAATTGTCGACCCGCCGCGCGCGGGAATCGAACGGCACGCATTGGACGCGATCATCAGCATCAAGCCGCAGATCATCGCTTATGTATCGTGCGATCCATCCACACTTGCGCGTGACGCGGCGCGCTTGATCAATGGCGGCTATCGTTTGGTGGAAGTGACCCCATTCGATCTTTTCCCGCAAACCTATCACATTGAATCGATCTCAATTTTTGAAAGCATGTAAATGTTCAAGCCTCTTGGCGATTCTGCTTTGCTTGTCCAACTCGGCGACAAAATAGACTCTGCCATCAATCAACGCGTCCACGCGCTCAACGCGCTTTTACAAACAAAAAACATCGCGGGCATTATTGAGGCTGTCCCCGCATATTGCACGCTGCTCATTCACTACGATCCATTAATTTTGACATTTAATCAGGTCACATCTTGGGTGCGGGACAATCTGACTCAGGTGGATGATTCTCTTAATAGGAAGCCGCGTCAACTTGAAGTCCCGACAAGATATGGCGGCGCATCCGGTCCTGACCTGGAAACTGTCGCAGTCTCGAAAGGCATTTCCGCCGCTGACGTAGTCCGCATCCATAGCGAGCGTGAATACACCGTCTACATGATGGGATTTACGCCGGGCTTTCCGTATCTGGGCACATTGGATGAACGCCTCATCATGCCGCGCCTGGAAACACCGCGCACATTGATAAAGGCTGGCTCGGTTGCCATCGCCGGTTCGCAAACAGGAATCTATCCGCTTGATTCGCCCGGCGGCTGGCATCTCCTCGGCTGGACTCCACTGACATTGTTTGACCCAACCAGTAATTCACCATTTCTATTCGCCCCCGGCGACATTATAAAATTTATTCCCATTGAGGAAGATCATGCTTGAAGTCCTGGATGTTTCTGGTCTGGTCACATTCCAGGATTCTGGCAGGCGTGGCTTTGCAAGTTATGGCGTGCCAACTTCAGGCCCAATGGATTGGTTTGCATATCAAGCCGCGAATTCATTGGTGGGAAATTCTGCTAACACGCCCGTGATCGAAATAGGTTTGGGAGAAGCGGTATTTCGTGCAAAACGGAATTGCGTTCTGGCAGTGACCGGCGCGGGCTATGAAGTATTAAATTACGTGTGGACATTCCCACTGTGGACTTCGTTCTTCGTTCGCGCGGGCTGGGTTGTACATGTCAAAAAGAAAAGCGGAGGCAATTGGGCATATCTCGCAGCCTCCGGCGGATTTGAGGTTGAGTCAGTTTTAAATTCAAGTTCCACATATTTGCGCGGCGGGCTTGGAGACCCAGTTCATACTGGAGATATATTGCAAACAGGAAAACCTTCCAACGAATTATTGAAACTTGCGGCGCGAAATTTTCCCGTTGAAAAATATATGGCTTACAGCCAGTCGCCTGTGATTGAAGTAATCCCAGGTCCACAAAACGAAAGATTTACTGAAGAAGGGCTTCTAACCTTTCTAAATAGTGAATACACATTGAGCGCCTCGTTTGACCGCATGGGCTATAGACTGGATGGAAGCCCCATACAACACTGCACTGGCGCGGACTTGATCTCGGAAGGGATGATGATGGGCAGTGTGCAGGTCCCTGCAAGTGGACAGCCCATCATCATGATGGCGGATTCGCCGACAACGGGAGGCTATCCAAAGATCGCAAGTGTTGTGAAAACGAGCCTGCCGCCATTGGCACAATGCGAGTTGGGTGTGAGTAAAATAAGGTTTAAAGAGATCACGGTGGAAGAAGCCCAGAACAAGTATCGGGAATTAAGCACGGGGTGCGGACTTCAGTCCCTTGCTTAGGCGCAAACTGAAGTTCGCGCTCCGCAGGGAAAATATGATGAAAATAGACCTCAATTGCGACCTTGGTGAAGGCAGCGGCAATGATGAAGCCATCATGCCGCATATCACATCCGCCAACATCGCCTGTGGATTCCACGCGGGCGATGAAAATATAATGCAAGCCACGGTGAAACTGGCAAAGCGGTATGGTGTGAATATCGGCGCACATCCAGGTTGGAATGATAAACAAAACTTTGGCAGGCTTGAAATGAATGTCCCTGCGGAGGGAGTTAAAGCACTTGTTTTCCAGCAGATCAATGCGCTCGCAAAGATAGCGAAAGAAGAAGGCGTAGAGTTGACGCATGTTAAACCGCATGGGGCTTTATATAATCAAGCGGCCACAGACCGTGGATTGGCAGACTCCATTGCGCGGGCGGTAAAAAAATTCAGCGCTGATTTGATCCTGGTCGGGCTGGCAGGCTCGGGGTTGTACGAAGCGGGACTCGAAGCGGGGCTCAAAATCGCAAGCGAGGGATTCCCGGATCGCGCGTACAATCCTGACGGCACATTAATGTCGCGCAGTAAACCAGGTGCGGTAATTGAATCGCCGGAAGAGGTGGCGAAAAATGCCGTGAAGTTGGTCAGGGATGGAATTATGTTCGGAGAACGACAGGTGTTTGTAGATACGTTATGCTTACATGGCGATAACAAACGCGCAGCAGAAAATGCAATTCTGCTGCACGAAGTATTGACGAAAAATGGAATTGAGGTCATGTCATTGCGAGGGCGTTAGCCCGACAATTGCGCCGTATGCTAGTGCGGTGAGCAATCTCCTTACCAATTGGAGATTGCTTTGTCAGAAAGAGCATCCTCCTCGCAACGACATAGATTTAATTTTCTGCAATGACGATCAATTTATCATCCGTGGTAAATGTAATTTTTTCCGCTTTCTTCGGATTGGTGTGAATGCCGTAGGATTTTTCGGAATCATGGCTCTCGTTGATCAGGCGATAGCCAAGAGCGGTCTCACCGCGCCTTCGGGCAGCTTCGACAACTGTATAGAAATTAATGGACTGACCCGTAACCACGTAATCTCCGATCGGCTTGAGGTATATCTCCGCACCTTCGGGATCGAAGACATCATTGAATACTCCCAGTAATTCTGCATTCTCCGAGAGCTGCGCCATCATCAAACTGATGAGGTGCTCGCTGACGATAAAGTCATCCACTTTCGCAGCTTCGGCGAGTTCGCGGTTGCGCAGGTCGAGCATCTCGCTGACGATCGAGAATGGGGTCGCGTCACGCTCGGCAATATCGCGCAGGTGCAGCAGCGTGACCAGGGTGATCGCGTCCGCTTCCTGCGGCTCGAGGTGGCTGTACGCCAGCACGATGACATGGTCGTATTCCGCGGCTTCAAGTTTTTCAAGCAATTCACGATTGCGAATGTCGCCTTGCTGTACTGTAACTTTTTGATTTACAAGTTTTCCGGTTTCCAGCAGGAGTTGATGCTCGAGGTCTTCGATATCAGCGACCACTGTTACCTGCGAACCTTTTGGAACATAATTATCCAGTTCGCGGATGATGATGGCTGCGGAACGATTCCAGCCGAGGATGAGCGCTCTTTCAGCCTTGGAACCAGATGTTTTCTTGTTGATCTGGATTAGCTTTTCGTCGAGCGGGATGCGGGAAAGTCCGGAAAGTAAAATTTTGTCATCATCTTCCGCGAGGGCAAATATCTGGTCGCCGGCCTCAATGCGTGTGTCCACCAATGGACTCATCGCGACCGTTCCATCCGCTTTGCGAATGCCCATCACTGTGGATGCTTCATAGGCGAACAAGGCCTCGCCATAGCTCTTGCCGGCAAGCGCGGGTTCCTGTTTGAAATAGATCTCATCGCCTCCAAAGTTCATCAACTCGGTGTAGACAAGGGACAGGCCGCTTTGACGGGATGTCTGCGCAACCACGCGCGCAATCAGTTCGTTGGTAAGGATCGGCTGAACTGTATCCTTCGCACTGATCATCTTGACCACGTCCATATTTTTGGGGTTGCGGATCTGCGTGACAATGTGATACGGCTCCGCGTGGCGGTTGGGATTATTGGTGATCGCCAGCACGGATTTGATGACATGCGTATCAGGGTCCGCGCCTTCTGCGAGAACGATAATGGAGCGCGCGCTATGCGGGCTCGCGATCTCAAGATCGGTCAGGTCGATCGGGCTTCCTGAACGGCAGATGACTTTTGTGTTTTTCGTATCCGGAATGCGCTCATTGATGGCGTCTTCCATCTCGACCTTGTCTTCATCTGCCAGGACAACGATGACCGCCCCGCTTTTGCGGCTCTCGTTGGCGAGGACGATCTCGGAAATGATGGTGAACACCTGCGGTGTCCAGCCGAGAATGACCGTGTGATCGTTTTCAAGGACCTGCGAGCGTCCTTTGCGAAGTTCGTCCATTTTATCTTCGATGCTGTTATTAATAATACCGATCAGTGCGCTGACAACAAAAACGCCCCCGAATGTAACGATCAGCATCATGAAAAGAAAGAACGGGCTGCCTGAATCGCCGCCCATCGTTCCCGAGTCCAATGTGCGCAGCAGACTCATCCAGGCTACCCCAAAAAAGCCAACTCCCTCAGGAGCGCTGTTGGTGATCTTGACCAGCGCCGCCGCGATAAAGATGATCAACGCGGATAAAACGAATAACCCTGTGAGCATCGCGCCTGATCCACGCGCCATATAATTATCGAACCAATATTGAAACCTTTGTTTAAAGCTATATGTTTTCATTTCTTCTCCTCGCACTTTTGATATGGCTCCATTATAAGAGGTTATACTTCGAAAATAATCAAAAACTTTACTTGCAATCTATTTGCATCTTTAAATCAAAAAGCAATGCAAGTTAAGAATACTATAATCTTTACCAGGTAACATCGATATACCATACCGAGTCTACTTAATGCTGCAATTGTATATTTTGGAAAGTGAGGTAAACCATGTTCTCATTCGAAGGTTTTGACCGCCGCAAGGAAGAAGATCGCATCCGCGCCGAGAATAGACTGCCCCCCGGACAGTCATTGACATTAAAGTTCCCCGTTCTTCACTATGGACCTGTGCCGTCATTTAACGCCGCCACGTGGGATCTGCGCGTATGGGGCGAGGTGGAAGAGGAAAAACGCTGGTCGTGGGCTGAGTTCAATCAACTGCCGCGCACCGCCATCAAGATGGATATCCATTGCGTGACGCGCTGGAGTAAGGCCGATACAACCTGGGAAGGCGTTTCTGTCAAAACGATGGTGGAGAATGGCCTGATCAAGATCAAGCCGAGCGCGACGCATGTGATGCAGCACGCCGAATACGGATTCACGGTCAACCTGCCGCTGGAAGTTGTTCTGCAGGATAATTTTTTGCTCGCCACCCATTTGGACGGCGAGCCGATCACGCCCGATCACGGCTATCCTTTGCGCGGAATGGTTGGATTCATCCCTGCCAAAAAGGATTTGGAAACCCCATATCTTTGGAAGGGCGCGAAGTGGTTGAGATCCCTGGAATTCATGCCGCGTGACAAGCGTGGATTTTGGGAGCAGGCCGGTTATCATAACCGCGCGGATATCTGGCGCGAAGAGCGTTTTGGATGATTTTATTCGCTTCTGCATTCAAGGATTTTTCTGAAAAGCGTAGCGACCAGTTTATAAAGAGGAAGGATGGCGTAAGTTATCTTTCCTCTTTTCCTAATCCTGCTTTTAGTAAAAAACGGTATCATCAATAGATCTCTTTGCTCCAAAGGAAAATTATGATGGAAAATAAAACAAATAGCACGTTGATCATAATAATAGGGATAATCGCTGCGTTATGCTGTATCTGTCTGCTGGTGGCCGGCATAGGCGGGTATGGATACTACATGTACACCCAGACAGCTCAAATAACAGGCAACGACCCCTTTTCACCCATTATTGAAGAAGTACTTACCCCCACGAGTGTGCCGGAGGTCGTGCGTCCGCCCGCAGATACGATCTCAAATGAAACGCTGACCACCATTGAGCAAAGCCTGGTCCCGGAAAATGATCCGTATGAACTCGCCTGTCGTCTGCAGGGATTATGCGATATCCCAACCACCGTTGAGTCCAAAGCTTACAACTTGGGAGACGCGGAAAAATTCTGGGTCATGAACTCGGACACACAGGAGCACCGTCAAATGGATGCCACCCTGCGCTACGTCACCGACCACACCTATTTCTGGGTGGAAAATGGGACAGATGTGAACGAAAACGATATGAAGGCTTTGATGGATACGTTTGAAAAGGAGATCTATCCCAAAGACCGTGAGTTCTTCGGCAGTGAATGGACACCGGGTGTGGATGGAGATCCGCATATCTTTGTGTTATATGCGAATGATATTGGATCGAACATTGCCGGGTATTACAATTCATCTGATCAGTTCAATCCAATCGTTAAGAAATATTCCAACGGACATGAGTCCTTTGTGATCGGCACTACTCAGGATCTCGGCGATGAATATACCTATGCAACCCTTGCGCATGAATTCGTGCACATGATCCAATTCCCATCCGACCGCAACGATGTCAGCTGGTTGTCCGAAGGGTTTGCTGAAGTAGGCGCGTTCATCAATGGCTATGGCGTTGGTTCTGCAGATTATTTATATATTCAAAATCCCGACCTGCAATTGAATACCTGGGAGGATAGTTCTTCGCCTGATTTTTCCGCGCACTATGGCGAGAGCTTCCTTTTCCTGACCTATTTCCTCGACCGTTTTGGAGAAACAGCTTCGAAGGCGCTGACCAGCAACCCTGAGAATGACCTGACCAGCATAGACGATACCCTCTCCGACCTGAATATCACCGATCCTGCGACGGGCAAACCGATCACAGCCGATGATTTCTTCATCGATTGGGCAGTGACCAACTTCCTCCTGGACGGCTCTGTCGGCGACGGACGTTATATCTATAACAATTATCCCGAAGCGCCGCGTGCCTCCGCCACTGAAACGATCACAGATTGTCCACAGTCCTCACTCACCCGTGATGTCCACCAATATGGTGTGGATTACATCGCCATCGAATGCGCGGGCGAATACACACTATCTTTCACAGGCTCCACGGTCACAGGCTTGCTGCCCACCGACGCATCTTCCGGAAAGTACGCGTTCTGGTCAAACAAAGGCGATGAGTCGGATATGACCTTGACAAAAGAATTTGACTTCACCAACGTCAGCGCCCCGATCAGCATGTCATTTCAAACCTGGTACGACATTGAAGAGAACTGGGATTACCTGTATCTCGAAGTCTCAGAAGACGGCGAAGCATGGCAGATCATCAAGACCCCCTCAGGCACAGATTACAACCCTTCCGGTAACGCGTATGGCTGGGGGTATACCGGCGCAACCAATGGCTGGATCGAAGAGACTGTGGACCTTTCACAATATGCCGGCATGAAGATCTCTGTCCGCTTTGAATATATTACCGACGCGGCGATCAACGGCGCCGGGCTTTTGGTGGATGACATCTCGCTTGAGGCGGCAGGCTACAATTCCGATTTTGAATCGGATGACGGCGGCTGGGCGGCTGAGGGATTCGCGCGAGTCGAAAACGTTCTTCCTCAAACCTTTAGATTGGCACTGCTCCTGACCGCTGACTCAAGCGTGAAGATGATCCCGCTCACCGAAAACCAGACGGCAGAGATCCAGCTCTCTTTGAAACCCGGTGATACAGCCTACCTGGTGGTGACCGGCACAACCCGCTTCACGCGTGAACACGCCGGGTATCAGGTCGAAATTCGATAATTGCGTTTATGAAGTGTAGTGCCTCCGGACATTACACTTAAATATTTGTGAGGTACATATGTCAACAGCACCAACATCTCAAATTCTTGCTCTCACCGAAATGGTGAATTACCAGGACGGCGCGGTGGTCAGCCGCCAGATCACCAAAGCGGAAGCCGGTAACGTGACTCTCTTTGCATTTGATAAAGATCAAGGCTTAAGCGAACACACTGCGCCCTTCGATGCGCTCGTCCACATTTTGGAAGGCGCAGCGTTGGTGACGATCTCCGGTAAACCATTCGAGTTGAAAGCCGGTGATGTGATCATCATGCCTGCCAATGAACCGCATGCGTTGAAGGCCGCGCAGAAATTCAAGATGCTTTTGACCATGATCCGCGTGTAAAGCATCATCATGCTTTCTCTGCCGTTGTGCCGCAAAGAGCGCAAAGATAATTGTTAAGATATTAACAATACCAATAAATGGCTCCTGTCTTATAATTTCTGCACACCACTATGTCGCCTACAAAAAGATTGGACGGAAAACGAAAGACGATTGCCGTACTTGGCGCGCAGCTAAGCCGCCTGGCAGACTCAGAATTTATGACCGGCGTCCTGGAATCAGCCAAAACCCACGATACGAATGTGATCTATTTTGTGGGCGGCAAACCGGCCGCCCTGACCGCACACGGTATGGACAGGCAATCTTACGGCTTGTATGACCTGATCAAGCCAGGGCAGTTCGATGGCGTTCTGCTCACAGCGGACATGGGTTACGATACCTCAGCAGATGAAATCAGGAATTTTTGCAGCCTTTTTGCGCCCGCTCCTGTTGCTTCCTTTGCGATACAGGCGGAGGGCGTATCTTCTTTTATGGCGGATAATACCGGCGGGATGCGTTCAATCATCCGCCACCTGATCGAAGCGCATGCATATCAACGCATTGCCTTCGTGCGCGGTCCCAGGGGACATTTGGAGTCTGACCTGCGTTATAACGCCTATCTGGATGAACTCAAGACGCACGATATCCCTTTCGAAGAACAATTCGTTATGGAGGGAGATCACACAGTAGAGAGCGGACGCGCGGCTGTGCGTACCTTGCTTGATGAACGCGGTATTCAGGTGCAAGCCATCGCGGCATCCAATGACCGCATGGCATTTGGCGTTATGGAGGCTTTGCAGCAGCGCGGCATTCACGTCCCGGACAAAATAGCATTAACCGGTTTTGATGATGTAAAAGAATCCCAATTACTGGGTGTGCCGCTGACCACCGTGCATCAATCCTTTATTGAGGCAGGCAGGCAGGCTTTCGGCGCGTTATTGAATCGCATGAACGGTTTGCAGGTGAATGACATTAATATTCTGCCGGTGCAATTGATCGTGCGTTGGTCGTGCGGATGTTTGCCGGAGAATGTGCAAAGAGCGGTCGTCCTCCCGAAAGAGGTCTCGCATACCGGGCGGCTTGAGAACAAAAGGGATACCGCCATCTACGCCTTGTTCGGAGCGGCGGGTATCCTGGAGAACGATCCTCTCAAGGATCAATACCGCGACGTATTTGGCCGCGCCTGGGATGTGTTCCTCGCGAGTTTGCGCGACACAGACAGGAGCAACGCCTTTATGAAAACCGTGCAATCCATGGTGGAGGTATTGCACGATAACGGGTTTGATTCAGCCACCTGGCATAATGTGATCTCTACGTTCAGGAAATATGCGCTGGGGGGCATCACCAGCACCACCACAATGCTGCGGGCGGAAAATCTATTTCAGCAGGCGCGTTTGTTGGTGGGCGAACTGTCGCAGCGCGCGCAGGCCTATCGCCGCCTGCAGTTCGAACGGCGCGAAGAAGCGCTTAACAACTTCAGTTTCTCAATGGCTCCGGCCATGTCGCTTGAAGAGATCGGGAGTGCCATCTCAAAGAATTTCCCGCTGCTGGGATTCAAACGCTGGTATGTCATGTTTTACAGTGATGTCAGCGCGCCGGGCTCGATCTCCTCGCCGCCGCCTGAAAGTTACAAACTGCTGCTGCAGTACGATGAAAACAAATTTGGCATCCCAAAGGAAAAGCGTTCGCTTGCCACTGGCGGTTTGGTGCCGCGTGGAAAGACTCCGGAAGACCACCGCTATGACGCGGTCGTCATGCCATTGACCCTGGCGAGCAACCGTTTCGGGTTCATGTGGGCTGAAATGGGTCCGGCCGATTGGGATATTTATGTTCGTTTGAAGAATCTGCTTTCCAGCGCGCTGCTGCGGACGATGCTTGTCCAGCAGCGTGAACAGGCCAAGAAAGAAGTGGAGCGCCTGCTGAACGAAGCGCGTGAACGCGCAGTGGAACTTGCGCGCGCGCGCGATGCGGCGGAAAAAGCCGCGGCGAAAAATGAAAAACTTTATGAGTCTGAGCAGGCGCGGCGGCGGGGGGCGGAAGCGCTGGCTCGTTCGTCGCGTCAGTTGTCGTCGCTGACCACGATCGAGAAACTGCCGCAGCAGATCCTTGAACAACTGCAGGCAGTCCTGCCTTATGACCGGGGACTCTTGTTCATCGAGGATGTCAACAGCAGACCGCAGATCCGCGCGCATCACGGGTTTGAGGTGGATGCGGATCTTTCAGGCTTTTTCCTGAAGGTCAATCAACTTGATTTTTACAAGGCGGTCGCCCGCAAGGGAGAGACGCTGCTTGTCAAGGATTCAAAAGTGGTGGATAGCTGGGAACAACCCGCATGGCTGCCCAAAGACCGGTCCTGGCTGGGTGTGCCCCTGTATTCGAAGAGCAAGGTGATCGGTTTGTTGCTGCTCAGCCGAGCGCTGAACTCGTTCAATGATGATGACGGATTGATGGCAACCACCTTTGCGATGCAGGCAATCGTTGCGCTTGAGAACGCCCGTTTATATAACGAGGTCACCAGCATCAATCAGATGATGGAACGCATGGTCTCCCAACGGGTGGAAGAGTTGAACGCCGCCTATAAGAATCTGGCAAAGCACGACCAGAATAAATCCGTGTTCATTCAGGTGGCTGCGCATGAATTGCGCACCCCGCTGACCGTGGTGCTAGGTTATCTTGGCATGCTGCAGATCGACCCGCTCGTTCAAAACAACCCCGCGCTGTCACAGGCGGTCGAAGGCGTCTTGCAGGGCAGCAACCGCTTGCAGCAGATCGTCACCAGTATGCTGGATGTGGCGCGTCTCGACAGCCAGTCCATCACCCCGCATACTGAGTCTGTCAATTTGAGCCTGATCCTGCGGCTGATCCATAAGGATTTCATGGAAGATCTCGCGAACCGCGGGCAGACCGTGAGCATCGAGGATGCCATTCGCGACATCCCCCCGCTGATGGCTGATTCTGACCTGCTGAAGAAAGCGCTTGAACATATCATTGTCAATGCGATCAAGTTCACGCCTGACGGAGGCTCGATCCATGTGTCTGCATGTGTAGTGGATGATTCGCACCTCGGCCGCTGCGCGGAGATCCGCGTGAAGGATAGCGGTATCGGCATTGATGCGGAGCATCACAAGATCATCTTTGAGAAGTTATATCAACTGGGCAAGGTGGAGTTGCACTCATCCAGCCGCACCAGTTACAAGGGCGGCGGCGCCGGGCTTGGCCTTGCGATCGCCTCCGGCATCGTCAAAGCGCTGCACGGCAGCCTTTGGGTGGAGAGTGAAGGACAGGATGAGGAAAGGTTCCCGGGCAGCACGTTCTTTATACGGATCCCTCTGGTGAAGTGAAAGTAAAGATCATTCTTCTGGAACGAGAACGGGACAACGAATTCGCTGTCCCGTTCTCGTTTTGATCAATCCTTTGTCGAAAATTCGATCTTCAAAAGTTCGCGCGCGCTACTTTTCTGAAATGAACATTCCGTGTTCCTTTGGAGTTTTGATCAGGCCATGTTTTTAATCCTTTGCCGACCCGCGGGGGGGCGCCCCCCCCCCCCCTGCCCCTGAACTGAGCTTTTCATCGGTGGGCGGCTATGAGACGGCTTTTGAAAACCATAGTTTTTCGGAGACGCAAACAAATCCTAAGGCAATTGCCAGTCTCTGCATGGCGATGTTTTCACTGCTTGTACCGAGCCTGACTGTGTTCGCGCCCGCATTATTAAGGGCGATTAATCCGGCGGAAGTTATTGCCCTACCCAGTCCGATTCCTTGATATGACGGATGTGTGCCGATGGGATCGGTCGTGCCAATTTTTTTCTCTGGATCATCAAAACCGCAGACACAAAAAGCAGCCAATTCATTATTTGAAGCAACAGCTACCAAATCCATTTCCTGATTATATTGCGGCGTGCTCATCATCGCCAAACGGTATTCTATGGTCATATTATTTGTCCCAAAGGCGGCTCGATGCAAGGCAACGAGTTGCCCTGCTTCGTCCCTGCCTTTTACGCAACGAATTGAAAAGCCTGCTGGAAGTGGATGTTCGGCAATTTGTTTATTGAGAGGGCGTGAATATTGTAGAGAGCGAACTGGTTCGAGGATAAATCCATGATTTTCCAGAGTGCTGATGCGTCGGTTATTATCGGCGTTACAGGTGCAATCCAATGTATGCTCTGCGCTAATTTTAACAATGCGTCTTTTTCTACAAAGAACACCCCACTCGATAATTTCAGTTTCCAACTCATCGAGCAGGGAAAATTCCGTTTCGGTATCAAACCATAAATTGTTGTATTCGTCCATAAATGCGAAACCAACGATTTTATTATCCTGTTTCCAGATTCGAGACGTCTCCCTGGTCGATGACAGCAGTATTTGCTCATCAAAGTCAACGATCGTTGATCTGGAGGCAATTCGCCCCATTAGCTCTCTCATCGCCTGAACGTCATTGTCATCGAACAGTATTGAACTTTCCATAAATGAGCTCCGATCTTTAGACGCAACCACCCGCCAGTAAGCATGGATTGCCCTTCTGATCATTGGATTTTATCGGTAATTAACTTCAATAATGGATAACGAATGAATGTCATGCTGAGGGGCGGTTTTCCCTGCGCCGAACGCAGGACGGTGTGCCCCAAAGCATCACTACCAGGCCATATCTGAGACCCTTCGGTCGCTGAAAAACGCTCCCTCAGGGTGAAATTATGGTGGGTTTGGCTTATCCAATTCACATTACTTATGATGTGATGATGTAACACGCCGTCCAACTGGAAGAATGGAATTGCTTGAGTCGAAGCGGCAGTCCCCTTCTGGCTCCCCACTTTGCAGTAGGAGGCCTTTTACTTATCAGCTGAAAATCCATGACGAAGTTAATAATATTGATTTGAATTATCGAAACAATAATCAAGACACTACAATTGGTCTATTGGCGTATCTGTTCCTTTTGTTTTGTTTGCGCAACCCGTGCAAAGATATTCACGCCGCCTGCAATCAGGCTGAACATAAAGAACAACCAAAACAGCAGGATCAGAAAGAAAGGCTCGTGCAGCATGCCTTGCGCGTCAACTTCTGCTCCAATCGTGTTGAACGCGAGCATGCAAACCACAGCCCCAACAAATAGAAGAACTCCCAGCCAGGAGGAAACTCGAATTATTTTATTCATTTTTTCTTTGCTCCTTTTCCGTCATGGATTTTTACAAAGATAAAGCCATGGCGCTTTCAAGAGCTTGCAAAGACTATCGGGATCATGACTCTTCAATAGAGATGTGCGCATTTTCGTTGTGCAAGGAACTGTCCAATGGCTTGGGTAGTCCTTCTCTATCCACTTAAATTCCATACAACTTCCGGACTTAACGCACGGCCCCGCCCTGCGACCCGCGTTCACAGCCCGCCCTCGGTTAATGCCGCTTGGGAAGTCTCGGAATGATGAAGGGGACTTCCCGCTTGTATATCAGGTAGGCTTCGCCGAACCTTTCGGCTAATTCCTTCTCCTCAAGCAGTTTGAGATAGAGCACCAGTAACGTGCCAAAACAAAGCACGATGCCGATGCCTGTAATGATGGTTCCAGCATGGACCGCAATACCCAGATAGGCTGTGACGGTCCCGAGGGTCATCGGGTTGCGGCAATAGCGGAATGGACCTCCTACAAGCAGTTTCTGAGTGGGTAACATTGGCAAAGGCGTTCCGCTTGCCCGCGAAAATTGATCATAGATCGACCAAAGGGCGAAGGAGAACCCCAAGACTATCAATATTCCACCGAGGATGTGGTTGATCGTGCCGAAATCAAGGGCAGGCAAGCCAAAATGTCGGTCGATGGATGTACCGCCCTTGGTGATGGCGAGCGGAAGCAGATACAAAAATAGCACGCCCGCGGGGATGAGTGCCAATATTCTTCCTGTCTCAGTTTGTTTCTTTTTTGCCCATTTGGAGTAAAGTGACATGTCTCGCTCCATGGATTTTCTTTCATTAAGATGATATGTCAATTCCCTTGTTGTTTCATGTGTCATTTGTAATGAAAAACTCCCGCCGACCTTTCGAGCCAAGCGGGAGTTTGGAAAATTTAAACATTTGCATTTGAGGCGGGCGTGGACTCTGCTTGGGAGCAGGAAAAACTCGAAGCCAGAAAAATGCTCGAAAAGCCGCACTGTACCCGAGCGTCCAGTGCACCCAACATAGGGTGCACTTTTAGATTATAGTATCTATTCTTTCATGTTTGTATTGCCCCATTTTTCCATTGCGTGAAGAATGGGGGCGAGTGTGCTACCCTTTTCAGTTAGCGAATACTCTACCTGAGGCGGGACGACAGGATAAACTTCACGATGGACAATACCATCACGTTCTAAATCTCTGAGTTGTTGAGTTAGCATTTTTTGAGTAATCGTGGGTATATTTCTTTTTAATTCGCTAAACCTTCGTTTCTCCTGAAACAATATCCACAAGATAATTGGTTTCCATTTGCCACCAATAACAGAGACCGTTGCAGTAACTGGGCAAAAATAAGTTTGACTCATTTCTTGGTATCCTTTTGGGTACTATGGCACAAATAAGTGCGTACTTGCTCGTAAGAACTATATGATTATATAATGCACCAAGATAAATAGCAAGTCAATACCCAAATTCTCAAGGAGAAATTATGTCAACACCTGAACAAAACAAAGAGATTGCATTAAGCGTATCTCGTGCCATCATGAATGGTAAGTGGAATGAATTGGATTCGCTTTTGGATGATAAATTTACATACACAGGAGATGGATTTCATTTCAATAAAGATGAATATATTGGATTTATGCAAGACATGAAAGCCGCTTTCTCTGGCTTGCACATGGAATTTCCTAACATTGTTGCCGAAGGGCAATATGTTTCAATTCGATTTATTTCTACGGCAGTGAATACAGGTAGTTTTATGGGTGCTCCAGCAAACAAAAAGAACTTGGAAGTTCACGGTATTTTTATGAGAAAGATAGAAAATGGAAAGGTAGTGCAAGAATGGCAAACTACTGATTTGTTGGGCGTGATGCGGCAAATTGGTTTTGGGGCTTTGTTTGGTTACGCAGTTTTTGTCGGGCTTTTCAAAGTGAAACAAAAAGCACCAGTCCGTAAAGCATAATTCTTTTGAGACAATTCAATTTATAGCAAGTTAAAACGGCTTCTGAAATTCACAAGGTTTTGGAAACCGTTTTTCGTTTTGCAGGAAAGCGCCCAACGAGACTGTCGAAAAATCGGAAATTGAGAGTAAATATTGAGGCTGTCATCGGTCAAGCCCTGCAGACAGCGTTGGAGTGGGGTGAACAGGCTCAAACTAGGCTTAGATCAGCGCCCCGAACAGTTGGCTTTTGCCGATATTGTGTACCAGAGCGAATAAGCGCCATTGTACATCCACTTTCCGTTTGGAGCGTAGGGTGAAGCGGTCCATGTGTTTATGCACACAGATGTTCGCAAAGACCGGCTCCACAATCGCGAGCCGCCGCGCATAGATCTTCTTGCCCTGCTCGCTGTCGATCTTCGCATTCATCTCATCAATCAGGTTTGGCTGCTGGCTATCCACCTGAATGGAAAGATTGCGGCATACGGTATCTGCCTTCTTCAAACAGCGTAACCTCAAAGGGCAGGCAGCGCAGTCTTCGGTGCGGGCATGGTAGAGATCATAGGTTCGATGGCGGTTGACTTGACCGCGGGCATGACAGGTCAGTTCTTTTCCATGCGGACAGAGATACACCTGTCGGGTCGCATCGAAGGTGAAGTCTGCTGCGGTGAAGAGCTTCGGTTTGGAGGTTGCATTCTCTTTGCAGACCTTCAGACTGTTCAGCGAATGATAATTGCTATCGGCAGTGAGTCCTTTCCCCTCGAAGTAGTCTGGGGTTTTGCCTATGGAGACCAGATTCTTTTTCGCGCCAGCCAACATCGGTTTGAGGTTTTCGTGATCCTGGCTGGCAAACGCTTCTGCCGCAAGAATGACCTGATGCTTGCTATCGACCAAGGCTTGGGCGTTGTATCCCTGAACCACTCCGTGTGAGGAGGGCATCTTGACCGATGCATTATCCACCGCGTTGCTTTGGATCTCTTTGCCTTCGCTGCCAAGTTTCGGTTCACGATCCTTTAGGAATTCATTCAGGCGTTCGACCTGCAACTGAAAACGGCGCTCGCGTTTCTTCTGTCGTTCGATTTCCACTTGCGGATGTTGATCCGCCTGTCCATGTTCGGCGATTACCCGCTTTAGTTTTTCCTCCAACTTATCGCGTTTGTGTTTGAGTTCCTCAATCGTGCCGCTCCATTCTTTCGAGACATTGGCCGAGAGTTTCACCCCATCGAGGCTGAAGTGTATGCCATCAAGCAATCCCAACTCTTCGCAGACCAGCAGGACATCACTGAAGAGGGTCTGAACCTCGCTCTGCATCGAAGAGATGAAGGAAGCGATCGTGCTGTAGTCGGGGGCATACCCATACGACAGCGCGATGAAGATAATGTTTTCCTGACAGGCACGCTCGATCTGGCGTGAACTGATCATGCCTCTGGCGTATGCCAGCAGGATCACTTTGAGCAGGATCTTGGGATGGATGGCGGCTGCGCCTGTTTCATCGTTTTTGTAGCGTTCATCAAAGACCGACAGGTCGATGTTCTCCTCCACCAGTCGGTTGATGGTGTGCTCCAAGGTTCCAGGAACAAGTTGGTCCTGGAGTGATATGGGCAGCATGACCATTTGTTTTTCATTGCTTGGTTTGTATTTCGCCATAGAGTCCTCTGCGTATAAAACCCCCGTCGCATGGAATTGGTTATTAAAATTCCCCACCTTTTTCGACAGTTTCAACGGTTTGCGTTAGTGGCGGTGGCGGGAATTGGCGGAAAAAGCCACCAGACGCCGAATCCGCCGTTTGGGGCTGCTTTCCCGAAAGTGCGGGCAAAGCCCGCACTTGTCCGGTGCACGCAGTGTTGGGCAACTTCTATGAACGCAAGACATACTAACTAAAGAAGAATATTTATCTAAATAGAGATAATGAGACATTACGGTTTTCGAGTCCCTGTTCCAAATTTTCGAAATGCTAGGGGCAAAGGAATCCCTACTGCAAGATAAGCCCCAAAGTATATTAAACCACCAGGGTGTTGGGCAAAATTGAAAAGAGAAAGATAAGCAAAGGCTGCGAGCGTGATAATTACAACCAAACCATACGAGGCGAGAGAGTGATGTAAGAGGGAGTTTAGATTTTTGTCCCAGATGTGAGGGATCATAGCCAGAGTCAAGGATAAGTAAAATACTGCGAAGCTACGTAACGTAAATGAAGACATCACTTCAGGAAAAATACCACCATTGGTGCCAAATGCTCCGGTCTTTGCGATTATGCCGTATATAGATAAGAAACCTACGAAAAGTATAAAAACGACCACGATACTAAATGCCAGCCCATTCATCCCTGGTCCAAATCTTTCGAGTGCTGGACGGATTCTGAGCCAATCAAAGATGCCGAAGATTGCGGTAAGGTCGTTAACCAACAAAGCTGCAAGGTACAACCACGCAATGGGATGCTCGAGGTTGAGTTTTTCTCTAAACGCAATCACGACACAAGTCTCAAGTATGCCAAATAACCACAAATAAATCAGGGTTGAATAAACTAACTTCCATTCCCATCGCCTTGCGGTGATCCATGATAGGAAGGCATTGCCCAAGCACCATGCGCCGATAGTCATTGTCATGAAGCCAGTCACTTTCCAAGCGAATAATGGTGCCAAACGTTCAGGCAAGACGAACATCAAAATTCCTAGGATAAAATACAGGAATGCAGTTAGGTAGGTTAAGGTTTGTGATGTTTTAGTCAACATACTTATTGTCCCCTATAAAAATAATTGGTGCAAAATTGAGTTCAAGGAGGTTGCCCAACGGTTTGCGTTACCTGCGTGTGGGCGGGCGTGGATTCTGCTTGGGAGCAGGAAAAACTCGAAGCGAGGAAAATGCTTGAAAATGCCGCAGAATCCCACACGTCAGGTGCACGCTTTGTTGGGCGGCGTACGAATTGACGCAACCTACTCTTTAACCATAACATATGTATTCGCAATCCAATCATACAGCGTTTGATGCGTAGGACTTATCCACAGACTAATGAGGTTGACTCCGACCAATATCCAAACGAGCACAAATCCTACAATGATAATTTGTGATGGCTCTTGTTGAGCAAAACTAATCTGCCAAATACAAGTGTGGGACAACTCCCACGGGATGAATTTGAGCAAAGTACGGCTAATAGCGCGAAGGATGGTCAATCGTGAACCATCTGTTCGTGTGACGATAAGACTCTTCTTTTTGCTTGCCCCATGTCGCCTGCCAAGCCGAAGACTCAAATGTAATAAAGTATAGGCTTACGGGCAAGGTAATCATCAAGAAACCAGTAATTTGCCCAGAGAGCGGATTGGAGAATAACCTGTGTGCAACAGCAGGGAAAAATGTATTGAGCACAATGCCGAGTGCAACGATAAAGAGGAGGTATCCTGCGATTATGATGTAGTCTAGTGCAAAGGCTGTAACTCGTACTCCTAATCCCGCATAAGAACGCTTTATGTTTAACATTTACTTATCCTTGAAATGGTACAAAGGCACAAAGCACGAAAGTTATACGAGCCAGCCGCCCAACGGTTTGCGTTACCTGCGTGTGGGCGGGCGTGGACTCTGCTTGGGAGCAGGAAAAACTCGAAGCGAGGAAAATGCTTGAAAATGCCGCAGAATCCCACACGTCAGGTGCACGCTTTGTTGGGCGTTTTTATTGTGCAAGACTCTTTCCTGAAAAAAGACAATACTGTTAGCGCGCTTGAATTTTAAATGCAATTCGAATAAAAGTATTTTACTTGTGGAAATCTATCGTGTTTTTCTTTTTATCCTTCGTTCAATGCTTTGTTAGCAGTAAATTTTAGCCGTAGTAATTTGTTTCCTGTTGTCTCGTGAATTTTTGACTCAATGGTTTGAATCCATAACGCAAATAAAACCTATGTCCGATGGAATTTTTCTCAAAGACTTCAACTTCAATATCACCGTGAATTTCTTGAGCCTTGTCCATTAGCGATTTGCCTATGCCTGTACCGTGATGTTTAGGCTCAACGAAGATTGCTCCAACTTCGTTGCCGAGCAAAGCAATGAAGCCTACAACAACCCCATTTATGTCAGCCACCCATGTATCTGCATTAGGTAAATATACATTGGGGATGTTGTAGCGCTCTTTATCTAAAAACTCGTCAGCCAAAAATGGATGCCCTATTTTTGATGCATTTTCCCAAGAAGAGAGGACACCCTCCAAGTCAGCCTCTGTATATTGGCGAATTTTATGTATCATTTTGATTCCTTGAATACAAATTGTTTGCGTTGTTCGTTAATTTCTGTTGTATCACTGAGTTTTACAGAGAACGCCCAACGGTTTGCGTTACTGGCGCTGGGGCGGGCGTGGACTCTGCTTGGGAGCAGAGAAAACTCGAAGCCAGAAAAATGCTCGAAAATGCCGCAGAATCCCCAGCGTCCAGTGCACGCTTTGTTGGGCAGGTTTTGTAAGACGGTTTTGATTTTGAACTTGGTAATCAAGACAGTTGCTGCATGCAGTGTTTGACGTTTTTTTAGTTTTTCGTTACATAATAATTTATCCAATTAATTGGTGTTGTTTATTTCTTCAACATTCGTCTGACCTTATGGATACTATTTCTAAGGGCGACTAATAGTCTTGAGCCTGTAAACACGAGCATTGTGTATTCGCCCTGCGGAGTAAAGCCGAGTTTCTCGGCGAGCCTAACAGAAATCTGAGTTGCAGCGTCCCATCCAGGAATAATATTGTTTTCCAGACAATGGATGATCATAGTGGCAGCTACGGCAGTGGCCAGCCCTCGACCCTGATAGTTTTTCTTCGTGTCAATTTGGATTTCAACGCCTTTTTGGCACACCACAAAACTCGAAGCTACACAGACAGGATTTGATCCATCGAGAGCGCAGTAGCCGAAACCACGTGCGACAAAATCTTCAGGGGAATCAAAATTCATTCCATGGGCAGCCGCGAATCTATTCTTGTGCTCAAAAAACTGTTTTGCCAATGCAACATCAATCTTCACAACGTGAAACCCAGCCGCAATATGGGTCTTGAACCCGTGGAGTTTAGCAATGTCCAACTGTTCTGTTGAAAAGGCAAACCGTTTTAGCTCAATCCATTCCCTAGGATGGACATGGTTGGCAAGAACCGCAAAACCTGGTGAAGTCGTGAATAGTTGGGTAAATCTGGGAAGGGTTTTTAAATATTCATGAGCAAGTGGATGCGAGGAATCGCCGCCTAAAATACTGACCTTGGCATTTGGCAGTTGCAATATGGCAAATTGCGCATATTCCTGATCGGCAAAAGCTCTTCCCATCGAACCATCCAGAATGGAATTGGGCACAAAGCCACCTAGGTGACCTGTGAATAACCCAGCAAGCTTTTGTCTTTGATGAGCATCAAATTCTATTAATGTCATATCATCTCGTTGTGTTTTTATATTACGAAGCGCCCAACTATGTGTTCAGCAAGAATTGTTGTAAAATACCCCCGTGCGGGGTGTTATACAGCGCAAACTTGTATAACAGACTATATACCATAACGCTATTTTACCAGATAGGCAAAACATGACTCAACCGATTTCACCTGCGCCTAAAGAAAAAAGACTTCTCGATCAATACCGCGATGCCCTCCGCATCAAACACTACTCCCCGCGCACCGAAGGCACCTACGTCCAATGGGTCAGGAACTATATTCTCTTTCATAACAAACGCCACCCCAAAGAAATGGGCATCCCAGAGATCGGACAATATCTCACCCATCTCGCAACCAACCAGCAAGTTGCCGCCTCCACCCAGAATCAGGCATTCAGCGCCATCCTCTTCCTCTACCGCCATATCCTTAACATCCAACTCGACGAACTCCAACTCGCCGAACTTCGCCCCCAGCGAGCCAAAACTGTTCCGATCGTCCTCTCCAAAGATGAAGTCAAGCGCCTCATCGCCAACCTCAGCGGCACAAATAAACTCATTGCTCAGGTCATGTACGGCGGCGGACTACGCGTCATGGAATGTATGCGCCTGCGCGTCAAGGACATTGACTTTGAAAATCATCAGGTTATTGTCCGGGATGGCAAAGGCGAAAATGACCGCTTCACAATCCTCCCCGATTCGCTCATTTCACCACTGCAGCTTCACCTAAGATACGTAAAATCCCTTCACGAAAAAGATCTTGCCGATGGTCACGGTTCGGTACACCTGCCTAATGCCTTGGAACGTAAATATAAAAATGCAGATAAAGACTGGATATGGCAATATCTTTTTCCTGCGGCGGAAATATCCACAGACAAACGCACAGGCATTATCCGCCGTCATCATATCCACGAAACGATCATACAAAGATCGATCAAGGAAGCCGCCCGCCGCGCCGGCATCAATAAACACGTTACTCCCCACACCCTCCGCCACTCCTTCGCCACACATCTTTTACAAAACGGCTACGACATCCGAACCATCCAGGAACTGCTTGGTCACAAAGATGTCAAGACCACCATGATCTACACCCATGTGCTTCAGCGCGGCGGTCTCGCCGTCAAATCCCCCCTCGATTCCTGACCTTCACGCGAAGCGTTCATTCTCCATCTTTTCCCTCGCGCCGAATTAATAGTTGTGCAGGTTTTTTTACACACTCGCCTAAATAAAAAAAACCGTTGATTTTTTCAACGGTCTTTCATTTTCTATACCACGCTCTCAGCTACTGTCTTCCCATACCCCAGCAGCGCCTTGACCATTTCCATGCTCCTGCCTTCCGCGTACACGCGCAGGACAGGCTCCGTGCCCGACGGGCGGATCAACAGCCACGAGTCGTCCGCCATGATGTACTTCACGCCGTCCCGTTGACTGACCTCGTCCACGTTCTGACCGCCGATCTCCTTTGGCGCTTTCTGGGTCAGGAACTCGGTCATCTCGGCTTTCGCGATCGGACGGCTCAGGCGCAGGTCCGCGCGTTCATATAGGGCGGGACCCACATCCGCGAGCAGATCCTCCACCATCTCATACAGTGACTTCTTCGACGCTGCGATCATCTCGACCAACAGCAAGCCCATGATGGGACCGTCGCCTTCGGGAATATGTCCCTTGAACGAAATGCCGCCCGACTCCTCGCCGCCGATCAGCACATCTTCCTTCATCATATAATCGGCGATGTGATTGAATCCAACGGGTGTTTCATATAACTTCAAGCCGTAGCGTTTGGCGAGACGGTCGATCATGCGGGTGGTGGATACCGTTCGAACGACCGCGCCTGTCATGCCGCGATTCTCCACCAAATACTTCAGCGACAGCGCCATGATCTTATGCGGGTCGACGAAATTCCCGCGCTCATCCATCGCGCCGATGCGGTCCGCGTCACCATCTGTCACCACGCCAAAATTGCCCATACCCGAACTGACCGCGCTCGCCAGCGGACCGAGATATTTGGCGATCGGTTCTGGATGCACGCCGCCGAAGCCGGGATTCATCTCGCCGCGGATCTCGGCGATCTCACAGCCAGTGCCCTGCAAAAAGGATTTGATCACGCCGCGCCCCGAGCCGTACATCGCGTCCACCACAAAACGCTGCGGATTGTCCGCGATGATGTCGGTGCGGATTAGTTTGTTCATGTGCTCGAAATACGCTGTCAATGGGTTGAACTTCTGGATCAAGCCCGCGTCGCGCGCCTTCTTGAAATCCATCAGGTTGGGACCGCGCGCCTGTTCTTCGTTGTCGTTGATATACACTTCCACGCGGCGGCATTGTTCCGATAACGCTGACCCGCCGAACGCGGCCTTGAGTTTTAATCCGTTATAACGTGGCGCGTTGTGCGATGCCGTGATCATCACGCCCGCGATGGCGTTGTTATTCTTTACCGCGAAAGAGATGGCTGGTGTCGGTGAATCAGCCTGCGCCAACAGCACGGTGAATCCGTTCGCGGCCAGCACGCGCGAAACTTCCCCCGCGAAACGATCCGACAGGAAGCGCGTATCGTACCCAACCACGATCTTGTTCACGTCCACGCCTGGTGATTTGTTCCAATGCTCCGATGCGACCGCGTCCGCGATGGCCTGTGCCACAATGCGTAAATTATCGAAAGTGAAACTATCCGAGATGACAGCGCGCCAGCCGTCCGTACCAAAATGTATGGGCATGTATATTTCTCCAATTAATTTATAAGTCGTTGCGAGGAACGTCCTTGTTCTTCCTTGGCACCTGCACTGCAACAAACGCAGTGCGGCACAAGTATCAGCGGAAGGCGTCGCCTCGCAACGACATCTTTAATTTTCTTTTACGGAACCACGGTCAGCAGACCAATGGATGGCGTCGCTGACGCTTCAAAGTTTGGCGCAGGGGTGGCGTAGGTCACTGTCGATTCCAACAGCCAGCCTTCCACGCGCTCACTATTGAGCGTGACGGCAACCTTTACCCATGTCACGCCGTTCACGAGTCGGAATTCTGATGAAACTTCCACGATCGTGCCGTTGTTGAGAGTCCGCAGCAGGGTTCCGTTCGGCACTTCACGCAGGTTCGCGCCGCCGCCCTCCCTCGCGCTTACCTGACCGAATATCGGTGTCGGCTCAATGGTCATTGTGGTGGTGGGCGTTTCAGTCACAGGCAATGTCACCGCTACCGTCAAAGGTACCGCCGTGCCTAACAGGGCTTTGGTGGCCGCGACCGTCGCTGAGGGGCTGGGACTATTCTTCGTCGGGGTTGGCAGGCTGCGAGTCGGGCTTGCAGCGGGCAGCCCTGTAGACTCGAACGCGGGTGTGGATGTGGCGATGCTCGCGGCTTGACCGGACGGGATGCCGGCTCCCATCAAACGATAAAGGACTCCCGCGAAAAGCGCCAGCGCGATCAGGCTGATCACGATGCCCCATTTCGACGGGCGGAGTCTTAAGAGAAAGAGCGTGCCCAGGCCGAAGATGCTTGCCAGAGAAAAATGTACGGCCGCGACGAGCGCGCCTTGCGGCCAAAGACCTTCCAGGCCGGAGCCAAGACCAAATCCGCTTGCGCTGATCGGCAAAAAGAATGTGTAGGCGATCACAACGCTGGGCAGGAATGGCCTGTTTTCTGAACGCGCAAATGAGATCACCAATGTGATCGCGCCGATGATAAGCACGACCAGTTCCGGGATCCACAAGCGCGAATGTGTGAAAACGTTGGTAAGCGTGATCGGCAGGAAGAGGCGCGCGGCGAACCCGGTTAACACGCCGCCCAGGAAAATAATGCCGGCGCTGATGAGCAGCGCCATGAATGTTTCAAAGAGAAAACGCGGCGAGCCTGTCAGAATGGAGAGCAGAAAACCCACCCAGGGAGTCATCAACGGCGCGACAAGAATGCCGAGTAAAAGCACAGCTTGTGAATCCAACAGGTACCCCAGCCCGAGGATCGCTCCGCACACCAATGAGAAGACGAATAATTCGAAGGATGGGTACGCGCGGCGCGCAAGATCGAAAACGAACGCGGCCTGTCCGACCGCATCATTGGGGATCATGTCGCGGCGGGTCACGCGCCGGCGGCGTCCGCGCCCGGCGTTGGGGTCGTGCGCCGGTCGGGGAGACGGTTCTAAGGGAATGATGGGATCATCAGAAAGAGGCATAGTTTTTTTTTAGGAATTGCAATGAGATTACTTTACACGCAAGTTCACGCCGCAATTATACTAGAGAGAGTCTATGATAAAACGGCAGTATTCGAATCAATAAAGGACAGGGTGAATACCATGAATGAACCGCGTGTCTATCGTCACTCACTAATTCAAATGGGATTGCTCATTATCTTGCTTGGGCTGTCAGGGGTTGGTTTGCTGTTCGTAAACCGTTACGCGGGGTACGCTTTTTTGATGCCCTTTGCGGGTATTTTTGGAATTGTTTATGTGATGTCGATCAGTACCGCGGTTTCAGACGATGAGATCTCCACGCGCAGTCTCTTTGCTGCAAAGTCGCTGCGCTGGGGTGAGATCAGCCGTATCTCAGGCAGCGGGAATGCGGTCAAACTGCATAACTTCGACGGCGATGTGACGGTCAGCCCGAATGTGCAGCTGCCCGGTTACGCCGAGATCGTGGAATGGATCGGCACGAAACGGCCTGACCTGTTCGATCCGCGGGCATTCAGCGAAATGAAAAGAGGCGTACCCATCCTGACCTTGCTGGTCGTGCTGGCGCTGCTCACGCTGGGGACTTTGATCGGATTTTCGATCGCGTTTTTGGACACTCCCGGGGAACCTGTGGTCGTGATGCTCCCCATCCTGCTGGTCGTCATCATTAACGCGGTACTTTTTTGGATGGTGTTTTCCATGCCGCAGTCGGTGACGCTGAACGGAAGCTCCATGCTTATAAAGTATCTTTCAAGGGAAAAGACACTGCCTGCCGCTGAGATCGCTTCGGTCGAATTGCAGTTCACCCAAACCCGCAATGGGAAGGATTATTTTGTGGCGCTTAATTTTGCGAAAGGGAAGCCCATCCGCATATCCGGTCTAAGACCCAATGCTCCTGTGGTCTATCACGTGCTTAAGAACTGGCATAAAAAGTATGCGCGGACCGGTCTGGAAGATCAACGAAATTAACATACGCCTTTAATTTATCGTTAACGGGGAGACTGCTATAATATGTCTGCACGTGACCAATGCTCGGCGCGTGACTTTCTTCAACAAGGCAGGCATGTTGCCATGTTCCACATTTCCCGCTAACCCACAAAAAAGAACGCGCAATTTTTGCTGCGCGCGCAACTGTTCAAGTATTGTCTGATGGCGCGGATAAGCGGGTCAAACAATACTTGCGGTCTTACTCCTGATACTTATCAATACCCGGTACTTTAACTATGACTCAACATCGAATTACAGACGATCTGGAAGCTCTGCTCGAAGTGCTTCCCACAACCATCCGCCACGCTGTGGAAAAAATAAACAATAGCGATAAACTGCTCGAGATCGTGATCGATCTGGGGCGTATGCCCGCCGCGCGTTTCGTTGAAAACGAAATCACTTTGTTGGAAAAAGAGATCACACGCACAGAGATCGACCACATCACAGAGCGCATCGGCACCTTCGACGCCGACAACCGCGCCGGTATGGAACGCACCCTGCACCGCATCTCCGCCATCCGCAACCGGCGCGGAGTGATCGTTGGTTTAACCTGCCGCGTGGGGCGCGCCGTGTACGGCACAGTGGATATCATTCAAGATATCATCGAATCGGGCAAGTCCGTGCTGATCCTCGGGCGGCCCGGCGTTGGCAAGACCACCCTCCTGCGTGAAGCCGCGCGCATCCTGGCTGAGAACAAACGTGTCGTGATCGTGGATACCTCCAATGAGATCGGCGGTGACGGCGATGTGCCGCATCCGGCCGTGGGCAGGGCGCGCCGCATGCAGGTCAGCCAGCCCATGCAGCAGCATGAAGTGATGATCGAAGCCGTTGAAAATCACAACCCCGAGGTCATCGTCATTGACGAGATCGGGCGCGAACTCGAAGCGCAGGCGGCGCGTACCATCGCCGAACGCGGGGTGCAGTTGATCGGCACGGCGCATGGTCAAACCCTCGATAATCTTTTGCTCAACCCGACTCTCAGCGACCTGGTCGGCGGCATTGAAGCGGTCACACTTTCAGATGAAGAAGCCCGCCGGCGCGGCACCCAGAAGACGGTGCTGGAGAGGCGTTCCCCCCCGACCTTTGATGTGGTGATCGAGATCCAAACCCGCGACCGCTTCGCTGTTCATCTGGATATCAGTGAATCGGTGGACTCCCTTTTGCGCGGCACGCCCCTGCCGGCAGAAGTGCGCACACGCGATGCCGAAGGGAAGATCGTGATCGAGAAAGCCGCGCCTGCTCCCAAGTCAAAGATGGAAGCGAAGGATGTTACCAAAGCGCCTCGGCGCGGACGTCAGCCTGCTCCCGTTATCGAGGAACAGGCTCCTTCATCCAAGCAGACTCCCGCCTCTCCCGTCCTGACGTCGCCTTTACAAACGGTGCGTGTGTACGCGTATGGCGTAGCGCGCAACAGACTCTCACAAGCTGCGAAGAGATTGGGCGTGCCGGCGGTCGTGGTCACGGATGTCGGTGAAGCGGACGCGCTGGTCACGCTGCGCACGTATTACCGCAACCGTGAACAGACAGTGATGGAAGCCGAGCATCGCGGCCTGCCCATTTATGTGTTGCGCGCGAACACGGTGGCGCAGGTGGAGCAGTTCCTCGGCGACCTGTATAACATCAGCGAGCAGCAGCATCCGCGTGACAGCATGGACAGCGTGCGCGAAGAGACCCAGCAAGCCATCTCTGCCGTGCTCAATGGTGAGCGCTGGGTGGACCTGCCGCCCGGCACCTCGCTTGTGCGAAGATTACAGCATGAACTGGCACGTAATGCGGAGTTGGTGTCACATTCCTATGGAAAAGAACCTAGAAGGCATGTCAGGATTTTCAGGGAATAAGAAGGAAAATACTTAAACAAGGAAAGAGGTAAACAAGGCGAATTACACTTGTTTACCTCTTTCCATTTGGACCTGTCTACTTTGGTTCTACGTGTGGCTTGACTCGCCAAGTGTGATCTGGATCGTGATCTCTTTGCCATCACGCATCACACCCAATGTGACCTGGTCGCCGGGCTTATAGGTGTACAGGACATTCAGATAGTTATGCGTTTCATCCATTTTCACATTATTGAGGCTGATGATGATGTCATCGGCCTGCAGGCCGGCTTTGCTGGCGGGGCTGTCAGCGGCGACCTTGGTCACATACACGCCCCATTGCACCGGTAAATTGTAATTGGCGGCAATGTCCGGCGAAATGGCCTGATAGCTGATGCCCATGAACGGCCGCGAGAAATAGCCTTGCGCCACAATTTGATTCGCGACAGCCTGGGCGGTATTGACCGGGATCGCGAATCCCAATCCTTCCGCAACAGCGCCGCTTGCGGATCCGCGCACGATCATGTTGTTGACGCCGATCACTTCGCCGGCCAGGTTGACGAGCGGGCCGCCCGAATTGCCTTGATTGATGGCGGCGTCGGTCTGGATCAGACCCTCGACCTGGTAGCCCTGTCCGGTGTCGATCGAGCGCCCCGTGCCGCTGACCACGCCGACCGTAACCGTGTTCTTGAAATCTCCAACGGCGACCCGATCGCAATCACTGACTCGCCGGAATTGAGCAGGTCTGAATTTCCAAGCACTGCGACGGACGGCACAGCCCCTTCTGTCTTCAAGATGGCGATATCAGAATATGGATCCGTGCCAACAAGCGCGGCTTTTTCCTCCCTCCCATCAGACAGGATGATGCTGACTTCCTTGGTTCCTTCAACCACATGGTTGTTCGTCAGGATGTAACCCTCGTCGGATATGAAGAATCCGCTGCCGCTGACAGTTTGATCGCCGGTCTGACCGAAGAAGGTCATTTGACCGGGAATGGTCCCCACGATCGTCACAACCGCCGGACCGACTTTTTGTACGGCTTGAGTGATGGCAGTTTCCACATCTGTGGAATTAAGGACGAGTGTTTGGCCCGGGGTGTTATTATTGGGGTCGGATGCGAGCGCGGGAATTGAAGTGAACGGATTCCCGGCTCGCTCCCTGCTGACAACTGAGTAGACAGCCGCGCCGCCCGCGGCAGCGCCGGTCAATGCCGATAGCCCGGCAATGACCATGACCAGTAAAAGGTAGATTATTTTTTTCCAGGACATTTTTACCTCCGATTAGTAGTAAAAATATTTTTGCACGCGAAGATGACAATAAAATTAAATTATCGGCGTTAAAATTAAACCAGGTTAATAATCTTGTAAGAGATTTGTAGAAAATATCAACATCATTCTTTCCATCAAGAGACGACATGTTCATTACTTTAGAAGGCCCCGAAGGCTCCGGCAAGACATCACACATTCCCCACCTCGTGGAATATTTGCGTGAGAAGGGGCATACCGTTTTCCCCACCCGTGAACCGGGCGGGACGTCCATCAGCGAGCAGATCCGCGACATTCTGCATGACTTGAAGAACTCCGAGATGCATCCGCGCACCGAGACCTTGCTGTATCAAGCCGCGCGCGCGCAGATCGTCGAGCAGGTCATCAAGCCGCGTTTAACTGCGGGCGAAGTTGTGATCTCAGATCGTTATTATGATTCAACCATCGCCTATCAAGGCTATGGGCATCAGCAGGATCTGGAACAGGTGCGCGCGCTGGTGAAATACGCCACCGGCGGATTGACTCCCGACCTGACGATCTTGCTTGACCTCGATGTGGAGGTCGGACTGAAACGAAAGAAACAAAACGAGTCCGAATGGAATCGCATGGACGATCATGAAGTGAAATTCTACGAAAGAGTCCGCGCGGGATATTTGGAAATGGTCTATCATTTTCCCGGCGCGACCTGCATCAGCGTTTCGCCGGTCATCGCGCACGGCATTCCCAATGAACGTGTTTTGCAGGAAGGCGACCTGGTCAATATCGATGTCTCAGCCGAGATGAACGGCTATTACGGAGATACCGGCGCATCAATGGTGGTTGCCAAGCAGGTGCCTGAATATGAAAAACTGCTCGCTGCTGCCAGGTCCGCGCTTGAAAAGGCGCTGCAGGTTGCTGTGGCGGGGAATCCGCTCAACTTGATCGGTCAAACCATTCAACAGGAAGCCCAACGCAACGGATACGGCGTCATTTTTGATCTGACCGGTCACGGCATCGGGCATAAATTACACGAAGCTCCCGCTGAAGTGTTCAACTATAACAAGCCCAAAGACCGCCGCATGCTTGAAGAAGGTCTGGTGCTAGCCATTGAACCTTTCCTCACCACTGGCAAAGGTCACGTTTTCGAAGAACGGGATGGCTGGTCGCTGCGGACGATCGACCGCACGATCGCGGCTCAATTCGAGCACACGGTCATCATCACAAAGAACGAGCCGATCATTCTTACGGTTTAGAAAATGCCCAACCTGCATTTGTTCTCCTCGCCCGGCAAAGAGGATATTCGCTATATCATCGAAGCCAGCCGCCCTTATTTAAAAGATAGGGATGACGCTACGGTGGCGTATCTGCCGCTCGCATCTCTTTACGCTGAGAGATGGCAGGTGGATACAGAAAATTCCTTTAAGAGTTTGGCGCGCCTCGAAACGATCAATGCTGAGACCATGTCGTTGACGCAGATGGAAGACATTATCCGCCGCGCTTCATTGGTGTATATCTCAGGTGGAAATACCTTCCTGCTCAATCACCGCCTGCACGTCAGCCGAATAATGCTTTTTCTGCGCAAGAAAGTTCAGGCAGGCTTGCCCATTGTGGCATTCAGCGCCGGTGCGATTTTATGCGGACCGAATATTCTCACGTCCAAAGATATGAACACGGTTGAAACGTCGAGCTTTGAAGGGTTGAATGTTACGCCTTTTAATTTCTCGCCTCATTATCCGCTGGATGCGTATGGTCAATCTGTAAAAGATGACTGGCTGGCGGATTATCATTTCTTCCATGATAACCCTGTGGTCATGCTGTCTGACGGTGCGTATGTAAAGGTGATCGGAAAGAAAACAACACTTGTCCGCGGCGAGGCGTGGATCCTGCGTAAAGGACAGGAAAAAGAAAAACTTGAAGAGCTTCAGTTGATCTCATTATAGGAATTGTCTAATGACCGAACAATGGATCCCCAATGATAAACAGGAATTAATGTCCGCGATCGAAAGAGAGTGGATACTGTTAATGGCTGTCGCAGAAAAACTTACCGACCGGCAAATGTCGTCTCCAGATGAAGGCGGCTGGTCGCCCAGGGATAACCTGGCTCATCTGACGGAATGGATGAAGGTGTTGATGGGGTATCACATGGATCATCGTCCGAGTCATGAGGTTTTGGGTGTTTCCCCCGAAGCCGTCAAAGACTGGGATTTCAATATTATCAATCCACTTTTGTTTGAGAGAAACCGCGAACGTTCACGGCAGGGTGTTTTGGATGAAATGATGCAGGTCTATCGACAACTGACAAATAAATTGGATTCGATGACATTTGAAAACTTGATGGCACCCCGTTATCCAGACGACCCTGAAAAACGGCCATTGGTTCTTTGGGTGCTGGGAGATACCATTGAACATTTTGAAGAACACCGCAAGACCATTGAAAAGACGGTACAGGCGTAAAGCAAACCTCCCGCAGAAAACAAGTCTGCGGGAGTGTTGTTCAGTCTTCCTTCAACCATCTTTTGACGGCGGCATGCGGATGCACATATTTTTCCATGGCATCCATTAATTTAACAGGGTCTGATTCGCAGAACACGGCTTTGCGATGTTCGGAAAAAATAAATCCTTCCATCACGGCGTGATCCATAGCGGCGAGCAGGGGAACATAATAATTTTTGACATTTAACATTCCGACAGGTTTTTCATGCGCCCCGGTCTGCGCCCAGGCGATAGTTTCAAAGAGTTCATCCCAGGTGCCGAATCCGCCGGGCAGGGCAATGTATCCATCCGCGAGTTCATGCATGCGCGCCTTGCGTCCATGCATGTCAGGGGCGACATCCATCTGTGTCAGACCGCTATGCGCGAGGGCGGTGGTGTTCATGGACGGGATGATGACCCCAATTACATCGCCTCCGGCGGATAACGCCCCATTTGCCACTTCACCCATTAACCCTGTTTTGCCGCCGCCATAGATGAGGCGAATCCCTCTTTGAGCGAGCATCCTGCCCATTGTATGGGCGGCAGTCTTGTAATCGGCGTGAACAAGGTCAGAAGACCCACAATAAACACATATTGATTTCATTCTCTATTTATCTTCCCTTTGTATAATATTTTCTGCAACTGTATCACAAATTTTCACAGGTTAGAGTTGTGTTAGTGTGCCTGTTGGGCGCTTGACTCAGCCATTGCGCGGTGATAACAATAGTATTATGGACTATAAGGATTATTACAAAATACTCGGTGTGGACCGCAAATCCAGCGCGGATGATATCCGCACGGCATATCGCAAGCTGGCCATGAAATTTCATCCGGATAAAAACCCCGGCGACAAAAAGGCCGAGGATAAGTTCAAGGAGATCAACGAGGCCTACCAGGTCTTGAGCGATGATCAAAAGCGCGCTCGTTATGACCAATTGGGGAGCGCCTACACTGATTTTCGATCGAGCGGCGGGCGGCCCGCAGACTTCCGCTGGGATGACTGGTTTCAGCAGAATGGTCAACAAAGAAGTTATGCAGGCGGCGACGATCCACTTGGCGGGGCAGGCGGCTTTTCAGATTTTTTCCGCACCATCTTCGGTGAGGCGATGCGAAACTCTGCGCGTGGTCAGACTGGACAGCAGCAGCAACAGCAAGGCTACCAGCAGGAAATTCAGATCAGTTTTCAAGAGGCGTATGGCGGTACATTGCGCCATCTGCAAAGCAATGGGCGCAAACTGCAGGTGCGCATCCCTGCCGGGGTGAAGACCGGTTCAAAAGTAAGAGTGGCAGGCGCGGGTCCCGACGGACTCGATCTTTATTTGATCGTAAATGTCGCTGAAGAAGATAAATTCGAACGCGATGGGCAGTCTCTGACCACGACATCCACATTAAGCGTGTTCACGTTGATCCTCGGCGGTGAGACCGATGTCGAAACGCCCACCGGCAAGGTCAAGTTGAACATTCCGGCCGGCACACAGGTTGACCAGGTCTTTCGTCTTGCAGGGCGCGGCATGCCGCACGTGAAGGACCCGAAAACAAAGGGCGATCTTTTTGTGAAGTTGAAAGTACAAATTCCCAGGCAATTGTCGTCCAAGCAGAGAGAATTGCTTGAAGAAGCGGCACGAATCAAGTTTTAGTGTATAGGAGATTTTTATGAAAACAAAGCGAAGCATTCTGGCTTTTACTGTTTTGATCGCGGCCATGCTGGCTTGTCAGTCTTTACCGTTATCCAATCAACAGCCCGCGTCAGTGGCTGAATCGGTTCAGGCCATTGCCCCGATCATTTCAAATGCTGAAAACCCCGCCTCCCAGTCGGGCGGCTTGGTGGCACTGTATGAAAACGTCAGCCCGGGCACCGTTGCCATCATTACAGATCAGGGACAGGGATCTGGTTTTGTGTACGACGGGCAGGGACATGTCATTACCAATTTCCATGTGGTCGAAGGCGCGACAACCATCGAAGTCAGATTTATGTCCGGCTTCATGGCGTATGGGACGCTCGTTGGGACAGATACTGATTCAGACCTCGCCATTGTCAAAGTGGACGCTCCGGCTGAAGAGCTTCATCCGCTCCCGCTCGGCGATTCAGACGCGCTGAAAGTTGGTCAGACCGTGGTGGCCATTGGCAACCCGTTTGGTCTGGACGGCACCATGACCGTCGGCATCATCTCCGCGCTTGGGCGCACGTTGGACGCCATTCATGAAACTCCGGATGGGCGGCCATTCACTGCCGGCGATATCATCCAAACAGATGCCGCCATTAACCCCGGCAATTCCGGCGGTCCGCTCTTTAATACCAATGGTGAGGTGGTCGGTATTAATCGCGCCATTCGCACGGTAAGCTCGACCAGCGCAGGCGAGCCGGTTAATTCTGGAATTGGTTTTGCCATTTCGGTCAATATGGTCAAACGCGTCGCTCCTGTTTTGATCGAAACCGGCAAATATGATTATCCATTTTTGGGCATCTCATCCATGGATTCTTTAAGCCTGGAAGTTGTCAAGGAGTTGGGACTTAATTCATTTACCGGTGCCTATGTTACCGAGGTTGTCTCAGGCGGTCCCGCGGATCAGGCTGGGATTAGACCGGCTTCTACATCCACAGGCATTACGGGGCTGTTTAGCGGCGGCGACTTGATCGTCGCCATTGACGGGCGGGACATCCGCACGTTCGATGAACTGCTGGCGTATCTCATTACGAACAAAGGGCCCGGCGACACGGTCACATTGACCGTACTGCGCGGCAGCGAAAAAGTGGATGTCCCCATAAAATTGGATAAGCGCCCATAAAACAAAATCTCCGAGTTCTAAAAGAACTCGGAGATTTTTATATTAACTTTGAACAGCAGGGTTTAATAAGCCTTGCGTTGCTACGCTTCAATTTTTTGTTGCTTTGATTTTGACTTGCTGGCGGCCGCAGTGGTGTGGAATATGATCTTGTTCGCCTCGGCGTCCACATCCACCTGCACAATCACGCCATCCTTGTATTTACCGCCGAGCAATTCCACAGAGAGCGGGCTTTCGACGTATTTTTGGATCGCGCGGCGCAGCGGACGTGCGCCGAAAGCGGGATCAAAGCCTTCCTTCGCCAGCCAGATACGGGCGGCGTCGCTGAGTTGTACTGTGATATCGTGTTCGTTCAAGCGGTCTTGCACTTCCTTCATTTGCAGAACAACGATCTCTTCCATCTGCTCAACGGTCAGCGGTGAGAACATAATGGTCTCATCCACGCGGTTGATGAACTCCGGTCGGAAGGCGGCTTTGAGCGCTTTCTCGATCTTGTCGTGCATGGCACGCTCATCATCATCTGCTTTTTGGGTGAGGAATCCGAGGGTGCCGCCTTTTGTCACATATTCAGTACCCAGGTTCGAGGTCATGATCAGAACCGTATTGCGGAAGTCCACCACCTTGCCCTGCCCATCCGTCAAGCGGCCGTCATCCAAAATTTGTAGCAGGGCATTCCACACTTCGGGATGCGCCTTTTCAATTTCATCGAATAGCACCACGCGGTACGGGCGTCTGCGGACCGCTTCCGTGAGCTGACCGCCTTCTTCATAACCGACATATCCCGGAGGCGCGCCAAACAGGCGGCTGACCGTGTGCTGTTCGCGATATTCGGACATATCAATGCGGACAAGCGCTTCCTCATCATCGAACATGAACCATGCCAGGGCTTTTGCCAGCTCGGTCTTGCCGACCCCGGACGGGCCGATAAAAATAAAGGAGCCGATCGGCCGGGCAGGATCTTTCAAACCAGAACGCGCGCGGCGGATTGCGTCCGAGACCGCGTGGATGGCTTCCTCCTGACCGATGATGCGCTCGTGCAAACGCGCTTCCATGTGCAGGAGTTTTACAGACTCAGTCTCAAGCATCTGGTTGACAGGGATGCCCGTCCATTGATGCACGACCGAAGCGATATCATCCACATCGACCACTTCATCGAGTTGATGTTCGGTTTCCCATTTATCGCGTTTTTCTGCGTACTCAGTTTCAAGACGCAGCCGTTCGGCCTTCTTTTGCGCGGCACGTTCGTAATCGCGTTCCAAGCCGGCCTGCTCTTCTTCCGCGCGCAGGCGGTCCACATCGGTCTTCATGGATTTTAGATCGGGAGGCATGGAATACAGCGCCACGCGGACTTTGGCTGCGGCTTCGTCGATCAGGTCAATGGCTTTGTCGGGCAGGTGACGATCGGTCACGTAGCGGTCAGCCAGGCGGGCGGCGGCGGTCAGGGCTTCGTCCGAAAAATGGACTTTGTGATGGGCTTCATAGCGGTCGCGCAAGCCGTGCAGCATTTTGATCGTATCATCCACACTCGGCTCATCCACATGAATGGGAGCGAAGCGACGTTCTAGCGCGGCATCTTTTTCAATATGTTTGTGGAACTCATCCAGTGTGGTCGCGCCAATACATTGCAGTTCGCCGCGCGCGAGAGCCGGCTTGAGCATGTTGGACGCATCCATCGCGCCCTGCGCCGCTCCCGCGCCGACGACCGTGTGCAGTTCGTCGATCATCAGGATCACATCGCCCTTCGAGCGCTGGACTTCATCCATCACGGCCTTGAGGCGTTCTTCAAATTCACCGCGGAAGCGCGACCCGGCGATCATCGCGCCGAGATCAAGCGCGACAACTTTCTTGCCCGATAGGATCTCGGGCACATCGTTGCTGGCGATCTTCTGCGCCAGCCCTTCCGCAATGGCGGTCTTGCCGACACCTGCTTCGCCGATCAGAACCGGGTTGTTCTTGGTGCGGCGGGAAAGGATCTGGATCAGGCGCAAAATTCCCTTGTCGCGGCCAATGACCGGGTCAAGTTTTCCTTCGCGCGCCAATTGGGTCAGGTCGCGCGAATATTTTTCGAGGGTACGGTATTTCGTCTCGGCCTGCGGATCGGTCACGCGCTGTCCACCACGCAAGTCTTGAATTGAATCGTAGACGCGGTCGCGGGTCAGCCCGGCGCTTTCCAGGATGCGGGCGGCGGGGGTGTTGCGCTCGGTCAGGATGGCGAGGAAAATATGCTCGGTGGAAATGTATTCATCCTTCAGGCGGTTGGCTTCTTCGTTGGCAAGATCAATGATCCGCTTGACACGCGGTGTGATGAAGATCTGTCCCGCGCCGCCACCGAAGATATTTGCCTTCGGGCTGGCCCGCAGAGTGGCATCCAGCCGTTCGGTCAGTG
This sequence comes from Candidatus Villigracilis saccharophilus, assembly GCA_016709305.1. Lineage (GTDB taxonomy): Bacteria > Chloroflexota > Anaerolineae > Anaerolineales > Villigracilaceae > Villigracilis > Villigracilis saccharophilus. The sequence continues at coordinate 69,177 of JADJNA010000010.1, read as the reverse complement.
CCTCGGCGCTCACGCTCAATTTTTCAAGGATTTGGGGAATCACACCGCCGGGCTGTTCAATAAGAGCCAGCAGGATGTGTTCGGTATCTATTTGGTTGTGTCCGTAGCGCTGAATGATCTCGGCGGCGCGCTGCGCAGCCTCCTGCGCTCTTTCGGTAAATCTATCAAATCGCATCATAAGGGGTAACCTCCGTTGGCTGACAGGAAAAAAGACAAAGAACAACGGACAGTTACGCGGGTCTGTAGTCTAAAGTCTACGGTCAGTCAATAGGGCATTATAACAAAAGGAAAGTTGGCAAAAGATATATACGGCATAAGAAATGTGTATGAATAAACAGCTATAATATCCATATGGCATCTTTCACCATCCCTGCGCGCGCAGAGCAGCATGCCAACCTGCGCCCGCTCAGCATACTAAGGGACCTGCCTGCGGTTGCAGACCTGATCGAGGTGTGTTTCTCCAGCACTATGGACAGTGACGGCAGGCGTTATGTGCAGGATATGCGCCGCGCCGGCAAGGATAATTCGTTCCTGCAATGGGCGAACCGCGCCGCCGAGTCCACTTCCCTGCCGCTGACGGGTTATATCTGGGAGGAGAACGGAAGGATCGTCGGCAACGCCAGCCTGGTTCCATTTCGAAATAAAGATCAACGCGTTTATCTGATCGCCAATGTCGCGGTTCATCCGGACTATCGCCGTCATGGAATTGCACGCGCCCTTACTGAACGCGCCATTAAACATGCGCATGATAAGAAAGTAGGGAACATCTGGCTGCATGTCCGCGACGATAACCCCGCGGCGATCGAACTGTATACCAAGCTTGGGTTTGTGGAGCGCGCCCGGCGCACCTCGTGGCAGGCGAATACCGATCTCAACGCAACGCTCCTGCATCCGAATATCACTGTAACCAGCAAAAACCCGGGCGATTGGCAGACACAACTCAACTGGCTTACACGTCTCTATCCCGACCCTTTAAGCTGGCACCGCAACTGGAATTTTCATTACCTTAGGCCTGGCGTCGCCAACTGGCTGTACTTGCTCTTCATAGACATGAGCATCCGCCAGTGGACGGCTGTCAAGAATGACCGCATGGAGGCCGCGCTGGCGTGGATACCCAATGGGCGCGGAGAATCCCTTTTCGCCGCAACCGGCGATGGGTCGGACCCCGACGCGTTAACTTCCCTGCTGCTTAAAGCACGCCGCGATCTCCACCAACAATACCCAACCATCGCGTTGGAATTCCCATCCGGTGAATTTGACCATGCCATTTTTTCCGCTGGATTCAAATCATTACGCACCCTGATCTGGATGCAGGCAACTTTGTGAGGCTGCCTGCGTATTTAATATATTCCATATTTGCGAAAGCGGCGAACTTCCGCTCGACACTTGCGTCGTACGTGATTTGCCTGGCAAATCATGCGGTGAGCGATCTCCGAAACATGATGAGATGGCTTCGTCAGAGAGAGCAAGCGCCTTCCTCGCAAAGACATATATATCAAAAGGAGTTTCAATGACTAAATTTTTTCTTCGTTGGGCAATTAATGCGATCGCATTGTATGTTGCGGTTCAATTCGTGGCTGGTATTGACTTTCAGGGACAGTGGACAGGCTTGTTATGGCTCGCGCTTATCATCGGTTTGTTGAACGCGCTGGTGCGGCCTATTCTTAAGCTGCTGACATTCCCATTGATCATCCTCACGCTTGGACTGTTCACCGTCGTCATCAATACGATCGTGCTGATGTTGACCAGCTCGATCGGGCAGGCTTTCAACCTCGGACTGACCGTGGACGGTTTCTGGCCCGCCCTGCTCGGCAGTATCGTGATCAGTCTCGTGAGCGTGGTCTTGAGCCTGCTCGTGCGTGATGAGTTGAAAGGCAAGCGGAAGTAAGTTTACGGATAAACGAAAAAGGATAAAAAGTTCGGAACACCACAGTCCCGAACTTTTTTTATTCCCATGATTTCCAAAATCAGTTTCAGCCCGGGATCCTGATAATACTTTCTCAGTTGTCAAATCATTAACCCGTCCCAGATTTTGACACACTGCTTGACAATCCATTTGCATGTGGATACACTACGTGACGTTTGGGGAGTAGCCGCCTGTCACCCCGCGGAATGAGTTGTGTCATTCCATTGGTAGGCTCCGCGCGCCATCGGCAGCTTGTGCGTTTGAAAGCGTTGACGAGACCATCACAGAGGCTGTGGTGGTCTCGTTTTAATTTTCAGAGAAACGATATTTTTTTGGAGTTTGGGCTGCGGAACTTCATCCAGGAGATTTTGAATGTCACACGAAGAAATAAAAGATCAGGAATGGCATGCGCTAAAAGCAGAGGATGTCCTAAAGCATCTTGAAGTTCAGGATGCTGGACTATCTTCAGCGGAAGTTGAAAAACGCCTGCAATATTATGGGCAAAACCAGCTGAGGGAAGCGCCGCGTCCGGGCTTTCTTGCCTTACTGTGGGCGCAGTTAAATAACTTTGTCGTGATCCTGCTGATCGTAGCTTCTGTGATCTCCGCCCTGCTGGGCGACTATGTCGAAGCAGCTGCAATTATGGCGATCGTTGTTCTGAATTCCGTGCTGGGTATTGTGCAGGAGCAACGGGCAGAACAGGCTTTGGCAGCGTTAAAAAAACTGGCTGCACCCGATGCGCAGGTATTGCGTGATGGTGTACGCCGTTCTGTGCCTTCTTATAATCTGGTGCCTGGCGATATCGTTTTTCTGGAAGCCGGGAATTTTATTCCCGCGGACCTGCGTTTGCTTGAAGCAGTTAATTTACGCGTGGAGGAAGCATCCCTCACTGGCGAGTCGCTGCCTGTGCAAAAGAACGCGGCAACCGTGCTTGAGAAGAATGTTCCGCTGGGGGATAGAAAAAATACAGCTTTTCTGGGGACACTTGTCAATTATGGACGCGGGCGTGGGGTTGTAACCAGTACCGGGATGCGTACCCAGCTCGGCTTGATCGCCACCATGCTGCAAAGTGTTGAAACGGAAGAAACGCCTTTACAAAGAAGACTTGACCAGCTTGGCAGGTCGCTTAGCATTGGTTCGTTAATCCTGGTTGCAGTTGTCTTTATCGTTGCGCTTATTAACCAGACAAATATCAGTCAGTTGTTCACAAGTCCGCTCGCCTATTTTGGCGAATTCGCCGAACAGATCACCGAAGTATTCATCATCGCCATCAGCCTCGCGATCGCGGCCGTGCCCGAAGGTCTGCCCGCGGTTGTGACGATCTCGCTGGCGCTCGGGATGCGCGAGATGATTCAGCGCCACGCGCTCATCCGCAAACTGTCCTCGGTAGAGACGCTTGGTTCTGCCACCGTCATTTGTTCGGATAAAACCGGCACGTTGACTCAGAATGAAATGACCGTGACCCGCATCTGGGCGGACGACCAATTTGTGCATGTGACTGGAACAGGATACGCACCCCAGGGTGAATTCCAGGTGGATGGCGCGAAAGTGGATGTGAAAAAATATCCCGCGATCCTTTCCACGCTCTGGCTTGGTCTGTTGAACAACGATGCCACCATTGAAAAAACAGGTGAGAACGATGCGGTACAGACCTATCGTATCGTGGGTGACCCGACAGAGGGTTCGCTGCTGGTGGCTGCCGCCAAGGCTGGGGCAATTCATCTCGACATCGATGAGGCGTATCCGCGCGAAAATGAAGTGCCGTTCGACTCGGAACGCAAGCGCATGATCACCATTCACGATGTGCGAGACCCCAAACCGCACGACCCATCTCCGTTCTATGATGAGAAACATAAAGATTGGGATGTGATCGCGGTTAAAGGTGCGCCTGATATCGTGCTTGAGCTGTGTACGCAATATCAAGGCATGGACGATAAGCCGCTGCCAATGACCAAAGAGGCCAGGGATCGTATTCTGGCCGCGAATGATGCGATGACCAAGGATGCACTGCGCGTGCTGGGTCTCGCCTATCGTCTGGACAAAGATGTTCCAGATGATCCTGAAAAAATAAAAGCAGAAGAGTTGGAAAAAAATCTCGTCTTTGTGGGCCTGGTCGGCATGATCGACCCGCCGCGTACAGAAGTGAAACCCGCTCTTGAGCGTGCGCGCCACGCGGGCATCCGCACAGTGATGATCACGGGTGACTTCCCCAATACAGCCAAGGCCATTGCCGAAGCGATCGGTCTCTTGAGACCCGGCAAGAAGGTGCTCACAGGCGCGGCTCTGGATGACATGGATGATGATGAATTAAAGAATATTATTGAAGACACAGATGTCTTTGCGCGTGTTTCGCCTGAACATAAAATGCGGATCGTGGATGCTTTGCAAGCCAATGATGAGATCGTCGCGATGACCGGTGATGGTGTGAATGATGCCCCCGCCATCAAGCGCGCCGACATTGGTGTGGCAATGGGCATTACCGGCACGGACGTCGCCAAGGGAACGGCGGATATGGTTCTGACGGATGATAATTACGCCAGCATCGTTTCGGCGGTTCAGCAGGGACGTATCATCTATAGCAATATCCGAAAATTCGTGTTCTTCCTGCTTTCATCAAATGTGGCAGAGATCATGATCATCTTCCTTGCCACGCTGGCAGGCTTGCCTGCACCGCTCACCGCCATTCAACTCTTGTGGCTTAATCTCATTACAGACGGCGCGCCCGCGCTGGCGCTTGCGATGGAAAAAGGCGATCCTGATATCATGGATCGAAAACCGCGCGCGAAAAATGAGCCGATCGTTAATCGTTCGATGGGTGTTGGCATTGTGATACAAACCATTGTGCAAACTGGAGCTGTGTTGGGCGCTTTTGTTATGGGGTTGATCTGGCATCTCGAAGCAGGAGCAGTTATCCCGTCGGGAACGAACGCGTTATCCTTTATCCTCGCGCATGATTGGCGCGGAATTGATGTTCAAACTGCCGAGACGATGGCCTTCGTCACCTTATCCCTCGCCGAGTTGTTCCGTGCCTACACGGTCCGCTCGGAACGCGCATCTGTATTTCAGATCGGGTTCTTCTCGAATAGATATATGCAATATGCGGTGGGACTTTCCATCGCGCTGTTGTTGATCGTGTGCGCTGTCCCGTTCCTGCAGCCGATCTTCAACACCCATTTCCTGACTGGTCGTGAATGGAGCGTGGTGCTCGGGCTTGCGCTGATGCCCGCTGTGGCGGAGGAGATCACCAAATTCTTCCTGCGAAGAAGCAACGCATAGAATTAGAAAGTTCCCGTCCATGGACGGGAACTTTCTTTGTCAAAAGATGATATTTGTCAGGTGTGACTGGCGGCGAAGACCAATTACAATTAACCCATGATCAATGAGCGTGACCGTAAAAGTTTACTAGCCATCAATCTTGGACTGGGCATTAATGTTTTCCTTGCCTTCATCAAGACGATCTTCGGCATTTTGGGGCATAGCCCTGCCTTATTGGCGGAAGGCATCAATTCAACATCTGACGTGGCGTATTACATTGCTGCCAGCATCTTTGTGCGCCTTGCCAACAAGCCTGCCGACAGCGAGCATCCGTACGGACATCGTCAGATGGAAAGCATTGCCTCCGTGGTGATCGGTTCATTCATTGTTGCGACAGCGGTCGCGGTCTTTTGGGACTCGGTCGACAAGGTCTGGGATCTGGCAGATGGATTGGTCAGTTCCCAGGGCGCACATCCATTCGCGCTCTGGGTGGCACTTGGGACTGTCGTCATAAAGATTTTTCTCACCTGGTATATCCGCAAGCTTGGGCGGGATACGAATAACCCGGTCGTGAACGCGCTCGCGTACGATCATCGCAATGACCTGTTCTCCGCGTCTGCCGCGTCGATCGGTATCTTCCTCGGTCAACGCGGACTGCCGTGGGTGGATCCGCTGGCGGGTGCATTTGTTGCGTTCTTGATCATGCGAACGGGCATATTTGTGCTGCGGGAATCATCCACAGATCTGATGGGGGTTGTTCCCAACCGAGATCTGGCAGAACGGATCGCCGCTTTGCTGAAAACCGTGCCCGGTGTAAAACAATTGGAAGAGTTGCAGGCGCATCGTTTCGGACCTCATATCGTGGTCAATTTGACGATCGGCATTGATGGTGGAATCAGCGTTCGCAGGGGAAATATCATTGCCAGTAATGTGGAAGAGAAACTGCTCAGTTCAGTCCCCAATATCAGGCGGGTGCATGTCCATTATCACCCCGCTGACAAACGCCACAAGGATATGAGCATTGACGATATTTTGGGAGAATCGCAAAAACATTCCTCGCCTTACCAACCTGAATATTATGAATAGTCACGCTTCAAGCGTGACTATTTTTTTCTTAGGAATGAGTGCATTTCTTTTAGCGTTTGTTTCCAGGCAGATTCGACATCCAGTTTGCGTTGAATCTCCCCCGCGCGGTGGCGCATGAGAGTCAACACGCGTTCATCCTCTTCAGCGTCCAGCCAGAAGCCGTGATCGTTGATGGCGCAATAATCCAGCTTGAGGTCATATAATCGATATTGGAACTCATCCAGATTGTCTCCGCAGTGCGGGCAGGGATAATTTGTTTTGGATTGAAAATGCACCAATGACCCCTTGTGCGCGTCATCGTCAAAGGCGACATCTTCAAGACGATCCAATTCAGGCGTATCAAGCCACATGCCCCGGCAGCTGGGGCAGGAGTCCACCTCGATCATACCTTTATAGTATTTCTTTACCAGATCCGTGGCGCATTTTGGACAGTTCATTTGCTATTCTCCTGCAAGGTCGTCAACCTCAGGGAGGACTTGATCCACCAATTCCTCTACAGACTTTCCTGTTGAATGAACATCAAGCCAGACCAAAAATTCTGTATTTCCTTTAGGGCCTAATAATGGAGACTTGATCAGTCCCAATAAACTGAAGCCTTCCTGTTTTGCATATCCAAGAACGTCCAATAAAACCTGCCTATGGATCTCGGGGTCGCGGATCACACCATCGCCGCGGGACACATCTTTTTTCCCCGCTTCAAATTGCGGCTTGATCAAACAAAGCAGTTGGGCATTTTCAGCCAGCCAGTTCTTTGTGACAGGTAATAATATTTTTAATGAAATAAATGAAGCGTCCACCGTTACAAAGGATACTTTCTCAGGCAGGCTTTCGACATGCCGCGCATTGGTCTCTTCCATGACGACCACCCGCGCATAGTTTCGCAGCTTCCAATGCAGAATGCCCTTGCCTACATCGATCGCGTAAATTTTCGCCGCGCCGCGCTGTAACATACAGTCCGTGAATCCGCCCGTGGATGCGCCCACATCGGCGCACACAAAATCCTTGACATCGATCCCAAAGGCTTCCAGCGCCGCATCCAGCTTTTCGCCGCCGCGCGACACAAAGCGCGGACCGTGGTCAACCGTCAGCGTGGATTTTGGATCAATTGCCGTGGCAGGCTTGAGCGCGACCTGATCGTTCACGCGCACCTGTCCCGCCATAATTAAAGCGTGCGCCTTCGAGCGTGATTCCGCGAGTCCGCGCTCCATCAATAAAACATCCAGTCTGATTTTGGGCATGAAAATATTGTATCAGGTAAAATAGACAGATGCTAAACGCCCTGATAAAAACCATGCGCCCGCGGCAATGGGTGACAAAAAACATCTTTATTTTTGCCGCAATCGTATTCGACAAACAATTATTTGTTCTCGATTCTTTCCTGCGTACGCTCGCGGGCTTCGCGCTATTTTGTCTCATCTCATCCAGCGTCTACATTTTCAACGACATCGCCGATGTTGAGGCAGATCGTCAACACCCTGAAAAGAAGAATCGTCCGATCCCATCGGGAAAACTTCCCATACCAGCCGCATGGACCGCTGGCGTTTTATTGGCGGCAGTCACACTTGGGGCCGGCTATTTGCTTGCGCCGTCTTTTGGGTATGTGATGGGTTTATATTTTTTGCTCATCATGGTTTATTCAAAATGGCTTAAACATATTCCCATCGTTGATGTGCTTGTGATTTCCGCAGGCTTTGTTTTGCGCGTGGGCGCGGGCGTTACACTCATTCAAGTGGAACGATTCTCGCCGTGGTTATATGTGGTCATGACCCTGCTTTCGCTTTTCCTCGGCTTTGGCAAACGCCGCGCCGAACTTGCCCTGCTCCTGCAAGGCGCTGGCTCGCATCGTAAAGTATTAGATGGCTATACCCTTCCGCTTCTCGACCAATACATCATGATCGTTTCAGGCACGACCATTGTTGCCTATTCACTTTACACATTCTCCGCGCCGAACGTCCCTGAAAATCACAGTATGATGTTGACCATTCCATTCGTGGTCTACACCATCTTTCGCTACCTCTATCTGATCGAAGTCAAACACGCAGGCGGCGCGCCGGAAGAAATATTATTATCAGACCGCCCATTCCAGATCGCGATGTTCCTTTGGGTGGCCACTGTGATCGTAATCTTCTATCTCCTGTGAAATCATTCGCGCCTGCGCCCGGAAGGTCATCCTCTTCGGCGAACATGCGGTGGTGTATAACCGTCCCGCGCTCGCCGTTCCCGTCACGCAGGTTCATGCGGATGTCGAAGTCTTGGATTCTCCCCGCGCTGGGATACTCATCAACGCCCCCGGCATTGACCTGCACGCCGAGCTTAATGCGCTTCCTGCCGACCATCCGATTGCTTCCGTTATTCTTAAGCTGTTTCAACGCTTTGAGGTTTCCAAAATCCCTGATCTCGAAATAAATATTTCATCCACCATCCCCGTCGCCTCCGGACTTGGCTCTGGCGCTGCGGTTTCTGTTGCGTTGACCCGCGCATTTTTATCTCATCTGTCGCGCTCCTTCACGGATGATATGGTCAATTCTTTAGTATTCGAGATCGAAAAACTTCATCACGGCACGCCATCAGGGATCGACAATACCGTTATTACGTATAACAAGCCTGTCTATTTCATAAAAGGTCAGCCAATAGAAACGTTCAAGGTCGGCAAGCCTTTTACCGTTGTGATAGGTGATACAGGCGTCTCAGCGCTGACAAAAGAATCCGTTGCGGGTGTGCGCCGCTCATGGTTGAGAGACACGGCAGTTTTTGAGAATTATTTCGATGAGATCGCTCAGATCGCATTGATCGCGCGTCGTTCCATTGAACACGGAAAGCCTGAATTACTTGGCGAGCTCATGGATCAAAATCATGCGTTATTACAACGCATGACAGTCTCCTCTCCCGAACTGGATAAATTAGTGGATGCCGCCCGCAAAGCTGGCGCGCTTGGCGCAAAACTCAGCGGCGGCGGACGGGGCGGTAATATGATCGCTTTAGTGGAGCAGGATAAGGCGGAGGTTGTTGCGAATGCATTAATCTCCGCTGGCGCAAAACGGACGATCACCACTGAGATCAGTTAAAACTGTGTTGCAGTCTTATGAACAAAAAATGGCTCGCTCCCATTCCGCCTTATCTCGCCGTGTGGGCGGGATTGTTTTTGTTCAAAAACGCATGGATGACTCTGGTCGGATTCCATGTTGCGATTCTGTTGACACTTTTGTTTTTGCGCCCCAATCTTCCAGTCAACATTCTCTTCAAAAGCAAATTTCCAAAATGGATATTGGTCAGCATGCTGATTTGCAGTACCAGCGGAATTGGCTTGTATTTTCTTTGGGATCTATTTGGTATTGCCAGTGACCTGCCAATTCAGTTGAAAAGTCTCGGCTTGACCGAATCCTCGTGGCCGATGTTCATGACTTATTTTGTGCTTGTAAATCCGTTCCTTGAAGAATATTTCTGGCGCGGCATCCTTGGCAGTGATTCCAAACAGTTGTATTTCATGGATGTGATTTTTGCCGGCTACCACACGCTGATCTTGTGGGGCAGGGTCCATCCATTCTCCATTCTGTTCGCGTTTGCAGTCCTCACATCCGCGGGCTGGCTGTGGCGTCAGATCGCACGGGAGGATAAAGGTCTGCTGGCGCCGGTGCTGGGTCACATGGCTGCCGACCTCTCGATCTTATTGACTGTCTATTGGCTGACCGTGTGACTCATTCGTCAAACCATCATAGCCAGAAATTGTTCAATATCGTTTGTGGCGGCTTGCGCAGCGGGCGCGATGCGGCGCGATACGCCGATGTACTGGTCGAAGGCATGGACCGTATCTGGAAGTTCAATATACACCGAAGGGACGTTCACTGTTTGCAGGGCATGATGTAACTCCCTGCCCTGTGACGCGTCGATCACAAAATCATTGTCGCCGAAGATCTGCAGAGTTGGCGGGCAGCATGAGTCTACGTATGTGAGCGGGGAATATAGATGATATTTTTTTTGAGCTTCGTTCAAGGTCCCGCCCATCAAATTTACCAGCAGCAATGCGCCGCCGGGCATGTTTGAATAGCGGTACGCAGGGAAAGCGCGCGAGCGGGTCAAAAATTTATCCAGCCAGGTTTTATCGTGGACATACGGCAGCAGGTCTTCTGTGATCGTTGAGCTCGATTCTGGCTGACCTGGATTCGCTTCGCCGTATTCATGAAAATATGCGGCCATGTCCGTGATGCCTGCAATCGAGATGACTCCTCGAATGGATGTATCAGCATCTACTCGCTTGGGTTGGAAGGACGGAATATTCGACGAGTATGCCGCAAGCAATGCAAGCTGCCCGCCGCCTGCGCCGCCCATCAATACAATTCGTTCGGGGTCAATCTCAAGACGCGCGGCATTTGCTTTGATCCAGATGATGGAATGCTTGACATCATTCAGCATTTTTTTCATGTCTGCTTCAGGCGCGAGCGAGTAGGCCAGGTCCATGACCACGTGACCTTGATTCACCAATCGCGAAAACAACGGGCGTGAGAGAAAATCCTTGTCTGCGGCCTGCCATAGGCCGCCGTGCAGGTAGATAATGCCAAGGCGGGTGCGCTTGACTTCGGACGGTGGCAGCCACAGGTCGCAGTAAAGAGGCGCCGCGCTGCCAATGTTGATATCCCTTTGATAGAGTCCGAATGGTTTGGACGGCTGGATCAGTTGATAGGGACGCGATAAGCGCTTCCACAGATCGGGATCGATCCGTTGCTCCCAATCCTTTCCGAACGCAAGCTCGAATGCATCATGCCGCTTCGTTACTCGGACCGTGTGCCTGATGCCGGCAAATGCGCCGAACAGCCCGCTGACAGCCGCTTCGCGGTCACCGCGTATGAGCCCGATCAATGCGCCGAGTCCGCCCGCGATGGCGAGGAAGGGCGCCCATGCGCCCGCCCATAATTTTGGCAGCCACATGACCCCGCCCGCGCGGCCTTTGGGTGACTGGATGAGGGTCAGCAGGCCAAAGAACGCCGAGACAAAACTGAGGAAACGGGAAAGTTTTTTCATGCTCGGCATTATATCCCCATGCGGGCAGTTCAATTATGAGACTTCGGGAATCATCGTCGTATAATCAGCAGGCCAACTCCCTGAACTCTGGAAAATACATGAACATCTTTGTCTTGAAATTAATCCTTGCTCCGATCATTATCGGCTCCGCTAGTCTTGCGGGTCGTCGCTGGGGACCGGCTGTCAGCGGCTGGATCGTCGGTATGCCGCTCACATCCGGACCGGTCATCTTTTTTGTGGCGCTTAGTCACAGCTCCGCTTTTGCGGCGAATGCGGCATTGGGAGTCTTGAGCGGCGGGCTTTCACTCGTAGCTTATGCTTTAACTTATTCCTGGCTGGCGGTGAAATTCCGCTGGCAGATCGCCATCACGGGCAGCTTGCTTGTTTTTGCCACGAGCACTACGATCTTACAAAACTTTACTTTTCCACTCCTGCCTGTCTTTTTCATGGTAGCCGCAGCGATCGTGCTTGGTTTGCTGTTTATGCCCAATGACACGGTGGCGAAAGAAGGTGAAGCAAAACCGGGGAAATGGGATATTCCAATCCGTATCTTGATCGGAACAAGTTTTATTTTGTTGTTGACCGGCATTGCGCCGTTGATCGGTTCACGCTTGACGGGCCTGCTGACCACCATTCCCTTATATGTCACTATTCTGGCGGTCTTTGCTCACCGGCATCAAGGTCCAGCCGCAGCGGCGCATGTTCTGCGCGGACTGCTGTATGGGATGTTCGCGTTCACGGGATTTTTTATTGTGTTGAGTCTATTGATCGAAAAGACAAGTTTGGCCGTTTCTTTCGGAGCAGCGGTGTTGACTGCGTTGGTGATTCAAGGCTCATCTTTGATGATCTTAAATCTGTTGCACAGAAAGTAGGGGCGAGGTCACCTCGCCCCTACTTTTCTTCCGGTGGTTTGACAGAGCGAAATTCTCTGAATAATAAAAGGTCATAAATGATCTTAAGTCCGCCGGCGAGGAATAGCGGGGCATTGAACAGGAATGGAATGCTAAAGAAAAGACCTGTCAACATGGGGGAGATGGCTGCACCAACAGAACGCGCGATGGCGGTCACACCCGAAGCGGCGGACCGTTCGTCGGGGGCAACAACAGCCATGGTGTACGATTGACGCGTGGGGACATCCATTTGCGAGATGCTGAATCGCAGGAGCAAAATCCCTATGGCGAGAGGCAGATTTGGCATCAACGGAACGAGCATCAATAAAATATTCGATGGGATGTGCGTGAAGACCATCGTGTTGATCAATCCGATCCTTGTAGCGAGGGGCACAGCTAGCAATGCCGAAATTCCTGCGAGCACATTCGCGCCAAAGAAGATACTGCCAAGTGTTCCAGAGTCCACACCGAATTTCACATGGAACCAGTACGCGATCATGCTTTGCACAACCAGTCCGCCGGCGAATGCATCCAGTGCAAAGAGAGCGCTCAATTTGAAAACAACTTTGCGCGAGCGATGCAAGCCAAGAGTCTTTTTGACATCTGTTTTTATTTCGGTCACTTCGATTGCGGATGAAACGCCCATGAACAAGATCAAAAGTAAAATTCCGCCGAGCCCGTATCCCATCAACACAACGCGGTATGACTCCAGTTGAGACATGCCGTTGCCATTCAAAATCTTTGCCAGCCATCCGCCCGCGAGCGCGCCTGTTGCAGTTGCGAACGAGCCGACCATGTTGTACCATGCGAAGAATTTCGTGCGTTGTTTGTCGGGGATGAGTTGAGATAGTCCGGCTTGTTCCACGGATAGGAACGGCCCGATCTCATTTCCGCTTGGGCTGATGACGCCGATGATGGCAGCCGCCATCAACAGAATAATATTATTTGTGATGACAAACACGGCACCCGCCCCGACCATGAGCAGGGCGCCGACCAACAGAGTTTTCCTGCGCCCGAACTGGTCCGCATGCGTGGTGAGCCATAAGGTGATGCCCGCGTCGCCGGCCAGCGTCAGCGTAAAGAGCAGACCGATCATCTTTTCGTCGAAGCCTGTTTCAGCGAGATAAAGAGCGAGCACCACCGAGAGAAATCCGTAACAGAACAAACGGATGATGCGGGTTGCGAAAAGCAGAACAATGTCGCGTTGATGGGTCATGAAGTGTCCTATAATTTTTATTGGGAAAATACCGCCAGCGCGCCTTGCGGGTTGATCATACTTTGCAGTTCAGAGAATGGGATCGTTACAAGCTGTGGTCCTGCCGCGTACGCCGCGACCTGATACGCGTCAAAGGTGATCGTCAAGCCTTGATCGGAAATATTCCAGCGCTGATAATTCTCAGCGAGCGGGTCCGCGCCGGCGGAGAACATCTCAAAACCAATATCGCGCGTGGACAATTGAGTTTTGCAGAGATCCGAGAGCGTTTGAAGGTAGTTCGAGCCTGAAAGGAAAAGTTCGTCGAGGGTGATCTCCCTGCCATTCGAAAGATCATAATTCAAGGTGCGGCTGTATCCGTTTGGATGCGCTGCGCCGTCTGAATAAACGGATATTTCGAGTTTGATACTCCAAATATCCGCGCGCTGACCGATGACTGCATACTGCAAGTCAAAGCTGCTGCCTGCCGCGATGGGCGGGTTGGATGCAAAAGCCAGTACATCGGTTTTGAATTGAGCTATTTCATCCTGGATGATTTGCTCTATGAGCGTATTGAAGTTTGTCACGCGCGTGTCGCTTGAGCCTTGCAGTGTAGGGATCTGTGCCGTGATCGTGTACACTGGCGCATTTCCTATTTCACTGAATGGCGAGGGTTGTATGGAAACAGTCTGACTTAGCATCGGGGTGGGCGGTGGGAGCGTCGGCGCGGCCAGTGTGAGGGTTGGGATCGGTGTGAAGGTTGGTTCGATTATGACGCCAGGCGCAGTGGCAGAGATGGGCAGGTCAATAGGCTGAGTTCCTGGCGCGCCTCCCAATAGGTTGCACGCAAGTGCGCTCATTACAAGAACAACCAACAAGAATAGATTATTTGTTTTCATAATAACTCCTGCCAACTCGGGGATTGCTTCGCCGCTGCATAACGACGCCTCGCAATGACGTTGAATTTTTATACGGCGTGGTTTTGATTTTGAATTTGTTTTTTTTGCAAGATACAATTTCTTTAATACGGCTGGACGAACCACTACACAAGTCAGTCATGGGATGGTAGACAAATGTTCAGCGCGGCTCTTTAACAACTGAATGTGTTGGTTGGGATGGGTAGTCCATCCCGTAAAACATTCAACAACCACAAGAGAAAACTGGACATGAAAAGTCCTTAAAATCTCAAATACGCTGGGACATCAGCGTACTACCAGAGCGATAGTAAGACGATGGTTCGCCTTCGCAACCGTGTTGACGGTAGAAGCCCCCAGCTTTAGCTGTGGGGAGTATGTCACTTTTTCGCTACATCCAAACGACACCACGCGTATAGGGCGTCATAGACTTCAAATTGATTTTCAATATTTTCGAGGTCTTCCGGGAAGCGCAGGCTGTATCCGCTGGCGATGGCTTCGAGTCCGCGCGCGATGGGGTCTGTATCAATATCCTCGGCTACATCTGCCGCATGGACAATTTTTGCCAGACGCAAAAGCCCCGGCTCTTTCAGTCCATATTTAACGATGATGGACTCGAAGGAACAGCGTCCATCCACATGACCCAGTTCCACGCCGGGCGCGTCATAGGGAATCGCTCCAGTCTCTTTGGCGACCTTCTCAATTTGACTGGAAGGCACGAATAAAAATTCCGCTTCGCTGTCGATGAAGCGGGTAATGAGCCACGGACATGCGACTCGGTCAACGTGAACATGAGAACGGGTGATCCATTTCATGGGAATTCTCCTTTTGAGTTATTTGAAGAATTTTAGGGGTATGCAAAAACCATTTCATAATTATCATCTAATTTTGAAATCGAAATGTTCCAAATAACAGTCAGCCAATTTTCTGTATCAATTTCACCAGGAAAGGCCAGCCAGTCAGTAGGCACCTGGATCAACTTTATAGAGAACTTTACCACTCTCATAAAATCTCCCTTGGGTTGAAGTGAAGTAGCTTTTCCCTCTGGATTCGAATAAATAGCGTCAACTCGATAATCATCGACCCGGCAGTAAGGATGTGCCTTGGGGGTTTTGTATCGCTCCAGCCATATTCCAACCAACCTTCGCGAAATTTCGTGTTCTGATAAACCTTCAGCGTTGGCAATTGATAAAACTGCGTATGGCGATTGGCAATACTTGGAACTCTCTTGCACCGGATTGTAAGGCAATTGAATATCTGTTGGCGTCGGCGCAATTGCAGCGGCGCTTGTCGGTTCAAGAGATGGCGTTATGGTTCTTGTGGAAGAGAGTGTTGTAGTAACCTCAGGTACTTGCAGCGATGATGAACAAGCAGAAATTAATAGCATGGTAAACAGGATAATAAACTTGGTCTTCATTTTTTATTCTGTCAGAACTTTCAATATCTCCAACGTCTCAACTTTTCCGCCGATGCCATTCTCTCCGCCGGGGCCAACACAGGAGGGACAGCCGTCCTCACATTCGCATTCACTGACCAGTTCGTATGCGCGGCGGATTAGTTCATTATGAATTTCAAATAGCTTTTGACTGAATCCGATTCCTGCCGGGACATGGTCATATAAGACAACGGACGGCATATTATTTGCGGGTTTCCACAGCGGGTCTGTGTGAATTCCAAGATCACGCGGGTCACACATCAGAAAGAGCGGCGCGAGGTTGCCGAGCACGAATCCCAGCCCGGCCAGTCCGCTGCGGATGCGGACGTTTTGTTCCACTTTTTTGTGGCAGGTCGGGCAGAGCGTTGTGAGATTCTCCAGACGATTAGCCTGGTCACGGTCCAATGCGCCTTCACGCACAAAGGCGCGGAATGGGATCTTATGATGCACATCATGCTGCCGTCCGCTTTCGATGGCGCCGCAGACCTGACATTGATATTGGTCGCGTGCGCGCACACGCTCACGGATCTTCGGCCAGTCGGGGCCGTAATTGTTTGGGTCGTTGGACCAGCTCCCAGCGTCGCGTAGATGCGAGACTGTTTCTTCGGAAAGAGAAAGCCAGTAGCCGGTTGTCTGTAATTCGGATGGGGGCATATCCAGCGGTTCTTCTCCTAAATTTTCATACGTAAACCAGCGGATCTTTTTGAAGCCGACAACTTGTGTTGTCACTTGAATTTCGCCGTACGCTTTTTCGCCGCCGTGGACGACGGCTAGAGCCTGTTTAGATATAACTTCGATCTCAGAGCTTCTTTGCGCTTCGGTGTAGTAATCTAGGCCGACAGGAACGAGCTGGGCGAGCTGGTGCTCGAGGTTGAATTCCTGCACAAAATATTGCTGACCTTCGTGCATGTAGATCGCGCCGGGGTGAACCATCCATGCGGCAGATTCGCCATCGACTGTTCCCACTGTCCACGGTCTGCCGTCTTCGGTCGTGCTTTGCAGAACAATGCTTTGCGGCGATGCGGAACGCAGTGAAATATTCGCGGCGGGATATTGATCCTTCATCCAATAATATTTTTCATTCGAGAAATGTGCATCTTGATTCGCAACCAGAAATTCGAGATATTCATCGAGCAACTCATCGGAGATGCTTCCGAAGCCATCTCCCTTTTGAAAGGGTAACTCGAACATGGCACAGCGTAAATGCTCGAGCAAAATGAGCAAATGATTCGGGTTGACCAGTGCCTGCTCCGGCGAACTGCCGAAAAAATATTCTGGATGATGCGCGAGGAACTGGTCCAGCGGATTCGGCGACGCGACCAACACGGATACGGCTGGAGCATCTCCGCGTCCCGCCCGGCCTGATTGCTGTCTCGCGCTTGCGATGGTGCCCGGATACCCGACGAGAATTGCCGCGCCCAATCCGCCGATGTCAATTCCCAGTTCAAGGGCATTGGTGGCAACGACAGTTTTTACAGAGCCGTCGCGCAATCCCTGCTCGATCTCGCGGCGTTGATGAGGCAGGTAGCCGGAACGATAGCCTCTGATTGACGACACCTGCACTTGCGTGCGGTGCAAGTGTTGATGATTGACGATTGATGATTGTAAATAGGTAAGTAGAATTTCCACGCTTCTTCTTGTCCGCGCAAAGACAACAGATTGAATATTGTGATTCAACAAATCTGTTGCGAGGCGTACACTTTCCAATAAACTGCTTTTTCTTAATCCCAGCGAATGGTCTGTAACGGGTGGGTTGTAAATAATGAAATGACGTTCGCCGCGCGACGAGCCGTCGTTGTCAATGAGTTCAACATCTTCTTCAATTAAGTTTTCAGCAAGTTCCTTTGGATTGCCGATCGTTGCGGATGCGAGAATGAACTGCGGCTTTGCTCCATAAAAATTCGCCGCACGTTTGAGTCTGCGGATGACATTGGCGACATGCGAGCCAAAGACTCCACGATAGGTGTGGGCTTCGTCAATGACGATAAACTTTAAGTTGCTGAGAAAATCGCTCCAGTTGGAATGATGCGGCAAAATTCCGGTGTGAAGCATGTCGGGGTTTGAGAGTACGATGCCGGCGTTCTTGCGGATGGCGGAGCGTTGTGATTGGGGGGTATCGCCGTCATAGATTGATGATTTCAGATTTACGATTTTCGATTGGATGGATTGAAGATTGGAGTATTGATCCTGCGCGAGGGCTTTGGTCGGGAATAAGTAAATCGCGCGCGCTTCGGGGTTTTGGATCATTGCTGCGAGGACGGGCAGGTTGTAGGCGAGAGTCTTTCCGCTGGCGGTGCTGGTGGCGAGGATGATATTTTTCCCGGCGCGGGCATTTGTCCACGCCGAAAGTTGGTGCGAGTAGAGTCGGTCAATGCCGCGGGTGGACAATGTCTCTCGAAGCGCGGCAGGCAGATCGGCCGGGAAGGGATGCGTCTGTGCCGCGCGCGGCGGAGTCGTTTTCCACACAGAAAAATTCGGCGCGGTATTTTCGTCCTGTTTCCAATGCTCAAATAATTGTTGAAGGTGATCCAATTTTTTGCCAATTATGCGCTGCTGGCTGATGGCTCTTCGCCCAATGTGTGCAGGGTGCGGAATGCCCATGCTCCGATCCCGAACGGGACCCAAAATGTGACCGTGCGGTAGGTGATTGTGATCACCACCGCCTGGCTCCAATTTACATTCAGGGATGTCAGCGCGAGGGGCATTAGCCCTTCCACGATGCCGATGCCTGAAGGCGTGGGAGAAACGATCAGAAAAAGATATGCGATCGAAAATCCTGCGATGATGGTGCCGGCGGAAAAGGGAACTTCAAAAGAAAGAAAAGAGAATACCAGCACGAGCATCAATAGCCCTTTGTCCAAAATCCCCCACAGGATCGGTCTGACCAAACTTGATGGTTTTTCGGTTAGTCCGGCCAACCCTTCCGAAACCTCATGTGCGAACTCATGCGCGCGAACTTCGCTCAGGTAATCTTCCCTGCGGAATAATTTTACAACGCGGTTGATGCCCCGCGCGATCTTGCCCAGCAGGTTGCCAAGTTTTTCCTCAGAGCGATATCCAAGGTAGAGCACAAAGGCGTATGTGACGGCGGTTCCAAGCAGGAACAAGGAAGCTGATATTTCGCCTGCCTGTAAATCATTGCGGCGAACCAGCACCATCAGTCCAAGTGACAGGACAACCAAAAATGCGGCTTGATCTAGTAGCAGGAATAATGCGGCAGCGACCGTTACTTTGCCGGGCGGATGTCCGCGCCGTCGCGCTTCGGACGCGAAGAGGGCGATTCCGCCTACGCCGGCAGTTGGTGCCACTACGTTGATGAAGTTCGCCGCAGTGGATATCCTTGCCAAAGTCGATACGGACTCATGGACCCCAAGCAAGTGAAAAATGGATTGATACATGCGCGCCGTGGTAACGAACCAGAGCAATTGAACAAGGATGGCTAGAATAAAAAAAGTTAAGTGCGCTTTTTGCAAAGTTTGCATGATCGTTTCCAATTCACTGAAACTGATCGCCACTACTGCAATTCCAAGGAATAATATAACTACCAGGAATAATTTCTTCATTCCAATGATTATACACATAAAAAAAGAGCAGGCTTGTACCTGCTCTTTTTTGCGAGTTGAGTTCCGTATTCTGTTTTTAAATTATCTGCGCCTGCCGCCGCCAACCAATGAAACATAGTAAAGCAATTGCAGGATGGCTGTGATCAACCCGGCCACGTAGGTTAACGCGGCTGCGTTCAGCACGGCGTTGACACCGCGCTGCTCCGCTTCTGTTTGGATGATGCCGGTTTGCACGAGCAGCTGCTTCGCGCGGGCTGACGCGTTAAATTCCACGGGCAGGGTGGCGAGGGCGAAGACCGCTCCGCCGGCGAAAATAATGATTCCCAGCCAGGCGAGTTCGGTAAAGCGCAGGAATAAACCGATCATGATCAGTATCCAGCCGAGATTGGACCCGATGTTGACGACCGGCACCAGCGCCGAACGGAATTTAAGCGGGAGATATTCCTCCGCGTCCTGCATGGCATGGCCAAGTTCGTGCGCCGCAATGGCGACCGATGCAACCGATGCTACATTCGCAACCCCTTGTGAAAGGAAGAGGGTTTTATTGCGCGGGTCGTAGTGATCGGTCAGTTCGCCGGCTGTGGTTTGAATTTGCACGCCATATAAATTACCGGCATTCATTAACCGCTGCGCGGCTTGCGCGCCGGTCAATCTGCTGGTAGCCTGTACGCGGCTCCATTTGTTGTAAGCTGATTTGACGTACCAGGACGTGAGTCCCATCAGAATGAATGCTGGGAGCATATACATTAAATAAGTTGGGCTGAAGAACATTTTAGTTTTCCTTTCTATGAAAAATTGTTGACTCTAACTATATACGCAGTGAGGGTAAGTTATGGTGTATGAACCGGTGTGACTGTTGGGGTCGGGCGCGGCATGGATGTTGGAAGAGGATTTCCATTAATGGTAGCCAGCAGGGTTTGCGCGGCGGTCTCAAGCTGTGGATCGCGCCCGGCGGCGAAATCCTCGTCCGTGAACTCTACAAAGATATCAGGCGAAAGCCCAACATGGTCAATGGAGCGTTCATTGGGAGTCAGCCAGAGCGCCATTGTGATGCCTACAGCTCCCTGATTATTTTGAAGTTGAATAAAACTTTGGACTGATCCCTTGCCGTAACTTTGGGTGCCGATCAATTTTGCGCGGCCGTAATCTTGAATTGCACCCGCCACAATTTCTGCCGCCGAAGCGGATCCTTCATTGATGAGCACCACCATCGGGATGTCCGTAGCCTCCCCGCCGCCGATGGATTCATAAGAGGTAAGTTTGCCATCCCCAAATTTTTCGTAGACAACGATCTTGTCTTTTGGCAGGAATTCAGAGGCAACGGAAATTCCCTGATCCAGATAACCGCCGCCGTTATTGCGCAAATCAAGGATCAAGCCTTTCGGATTTTGAGCAAGCATCTCATTGATGGCTTTCTTTAATTCCGTATCCGCCGTATCCCCAAAAGTGACCAGACGAATGTACGCGATGCCGTCGGGACGCAGTTCATATTCGACCAGCGGGGTGACGATCTTGGCGCGCGTGATCGTCACATCAAAGGGAGCATCCGTCCCTTTGCGGAATATTGTTAAGACCACTTCTGTGCCGCCCGGCCCAAGTACTTTCTGGCGAGCATCTTCCGGAGAAACGCCGGTCATATCCACCCCGTCAATTGCGATGATCTGGTCGCCGGAGCGCAATCCCGCCTTCTCGGCCGGCGAGCCTTTTATGGGACTGATGACGGTAAGATATTCCTTTTCAACGTCAACGTACGCGCCAATACCTTCATAATCCCTACCGTTCAGGGCTGCGTCGCTTTGTTCCAGGGCTTCGGGGTCATAGTAATAGTTGCGTCCGACTTTTAGCGTATCCATCATGCCGTTGATCGCGCCGCGCATTAACGCCAGGTCGTCAACAGGCTGTTCCACATAGTTCTCATGGATCAGGTTCCAGGCTTCCCAGAAAGGCGCGAAGGTATTTTGTAATTCTGACGGAGTGATTGACTGTTGCTCAGGCGCTGTTGTTGGCGGCGCATCCACTGTGGGCGCCTGCAGGCCGGGTAAACCCGAAATGGGCAGGAGATGCCCGGTGGCGAATCCGCCTGCAAATGAACCGAGCGCGATTACAGTCACAACCAGTACGACCAATATATTCTTTAAAGTTTTATTCAAAATAGCCTCCAGTTTGGCTTTGTCTCGATAAAAAGATACCATTCGGGGATTAATGTTTGCTGAATTCTTTATACGATTTGTGTAAGAACGCAGATGCTTTGCTGACCGAGCGGATACTATTCAGATTCCCCCGAATCCCCTTTCTTACCCTTTTCCAGTTCTTCGATCTTTTGACGAAGCTCATCCATCGAGTTATCTTTTTTTTGCGTGGATGTGTTCAGCGACTTGCTGATCGTTTCCAGAAACCCTTTTTGTTTTGAGTTGGCCGCCCCGCGCGCGATGGCGTACATGACGAAGTTTGCGCCGATCACCAGTAGAATAAAAAGCAAGGCGCCGATCACTGCTTTATTTGATTCCACGATTATTGTGCCTCCAGAATTCCAGCCAGCTGATGCCAATCCGAGAAACTCGCATCGGCATCCCCGTTCATATATGTCTCTCCGTATAAAATGCTGAACATGCCGGTCTTACGTGCAGCGCGGGTTGTGCGTTTAAGGTCATCGATCATCACACAGCGCGATGGGTCCGCCTCGCCGGCCAGCTTCATGGCGATGTCAAACGACTCGGGCATGGGTTTGCAGTACGGGGTGACCGTGTTCACATCCACAATGGATTTGAAAAGGTCGCGCAGGTTGAGCACGGTCAATACCCTTTCGGCATGGTGAATATCCGCGTTAGTGAAGATCAGGTTACGGGTTGGGAGAGATGCGATGATCGAGCGCTGCAGTGGATCGGGAGTCAGGTAATCGCCGAGGGGCAGGTCGTGTACATAAGCCAGGAAGTCATCCGCGTCGAGTTGGTGATTCGCCTGCAATCCACGCATGGTGGTTCCGTATTGCAGATAGTATTTTTCACGCAGCTCAGGGATTTTCTCGACCGGGAGGTTCATACGGTCGCGCATGTAATCGTTCATACGTCCCTTGATGGCTTTCCACAGATTTGTGCTGGGAGGATACAGCGTGTCGTCAAGATCGAAAAAGATTGTGCTAAATTTCATTGCGCGATTATATAATACCCTGTCCACAAATTCCGACTCAATTTGAAAAAAAAAGCGCAATTCGCGTGCGTCATGGGTATAATCTGCCAATGCCTATTCGTCTTTTATCCTCCGAGGTTTCTTCTCAAATTGCCGCGGGTGAAGTTGTAGAACGTCCCGCATCCGTTGTTAAAGAACTGACTGAGAACGCGTTGGATGCCGGCGCGAAAAACATATCCATTTCCATTGTAGATGCCGGACGGACGCTGATCGAAATTGCGGACGATGGGCATGGAATTCCGTCCGATGAATTGGGATTGGCTGCCGCGCGTCACGCGACCTCAAAACTGACCCAGTCTGAAGACTTATTTCACATTACTACTTTGGGATTCCGGGGCGAAGCGCTCGCTTCGATTGGTTCCGTCTCGCGCATGAGCATTACTTCCAGAGCTGCATCCGCCAAAGAAGGTGCGCGCTTAAAAGTGGATGGCGGAGTTTCAGGAAAAGTTGAAAGGGTCGGCGCTCCTGTTGGAACTGTGCTGCGGGTGGAAAATTTATTTTACAATGTGCCCGCCCGTTTGAAATTTTTAAAAGCAGATGTCACCGAAAGACGCGCCATTGATTCTTTGATCACGCGTTATGCGCTGGCGTATCCGAATGTGCGCTTCAAAGTGACGGACGGCAAACAATCCACTCTGCAAACCTCCGGAGACGGCGACAGGCGTTCCATTCTCGCTGCGTTGTATGGCGTTGATGTTGCCAAACAGATGCTGGAGGTGATGGCTCAGGAAGACGGCATATCACTCACTGGTTTTATCAGTCCCACTTCTTTGACCCGTTCCAATCGAAAAGAGATCACATTCTTCGTCAACGGGCGCTGGGTGCAGGAATTTTCCCTGACCACAGCGTTGCTGCAGGCTTATCACACCCTGTTGATGGTGGGCCGCTATCCGCTCACAACTTTGTTTTTGGAGATCGCGCCTGAAGATGTGGATGTGAACGTACACCCCACAAAAGCGGAAGTGCGCTTTAAAAGCCAGGACAAGGTCTTTAGTTTCGTGCAAAGGTCAGCGCGAAAGGCTTTGATGGCATACACACCTGTGGCATCCGTCTCGCCACAAATGTGGGGTTCGCGCTCGGGGTCAACTGAGAGCAGGGAAGTGGGCATAGATTGGAGTATTGGGCATTCCAGTGATCAGTTGACAGTGGATGCTGGACAGTTCTCAAATGCAGAAGGCGGAGGTCAGAGTGCAGAAGAAACGGTCAACGGTCAACGGTCAACCATAAACCCATCTTTCGCTCCTGTTCCCCTTTTACGCCTCATTGGACAGATCGGATCAACCTATATCGTCGCCGAGGGACCCGACGGGTTGTATCTTGTGGATCAACATGCGGCGCATGAACGTGTCCTATTCGAAAAGTTGATGGCGCAACATGATAAGAAGAATATTCCGTCCCAATCATTGCTCGCCCCGGAAATCGTGACTTTGCCCCCTCAGTCTGCAAAGATGCTATTATCACAATTGCCTTTCCTTAATCACTTTGGTTTTGAAGTGGAGGAATTTGGTTCGAATACCTTTCAGGTGCGTGCCATGCCTGTCTTGTTTGCAGGCGGAGATCCGTCGTTTGCGCTGAGGGCTTTGGTTGAGGATTTTGAAGAGGACGAAGCTCCGCTGCAGACGGAGATCGAAGCGAAACTTGCCGCACGTGTCTGCAAACGGCTGGCCGTCAAAGGCGGACAGACTCTCACAAGCGAGGAGCAACGTCAACTTTTGAATGATCTTGAAACCTGCAATTCTCCGCGCACTTGTCCGCATGGCAGACCGACTATGATTCACCTGTCCGTGGATACGCTGGAGCGTCAATTTGGCAGAAAGGGTGCACGATAAAGGCGCGGCCAATGGCCAGTTTTTAGAATTGAAAGGTGGACGGAAATATTCAATGAATAGGCTAAAATGATGTTATGAAAAAGTTGGAGCAATTGATCTCTCCAAACAAAGTTGGGGAATTATTTGAGAATATTCATGTCATGATCACACTGGTAGACAGCAGTGGCGCCTTGATTTCGTGGAACCATGCTTTTGGGGATTATAAAAAATCGAACTCCCCGATCAATAAGCTGGAGGATATTTTCCTCCAGCAAGACAGGCATCAGGTCAACTTCAAATTAAGCGCCGCCTCTCAAGAGCATTGGACATCCGAGATCATCTCCAATAATGGCACCCCATCTTTTTTTGATTGCGCCCTGATTCCGATGTCAAACGGGAATCTGCTATTTACCGCCGAGAAAATTGCGTCAACGCCTGATACTCAAAAGCTCATAGAGCGCTTGAACAGGCAGGTTAAAATGTTTCGTCTCGAGAGGGAAGCGGCAAAAAAGATCGCCCGCAATAAACAGGTCGAAATGGAATCGGTCATGATCCAGGCCAGAGAAGTGGCGCAAATCGATCCGCTTACGTTTTTGCTGAATCGGCGCATGATCGTGAAGGAACTTCAGTCTGAAGTGATCCGCGCTGTTCGATATAACTCCCCGCTTTCGATTTCAGTCATGGATATCGATTATTTCAAAAGTGTCAATGATACCTATGGACATTTGGTGGGAGATGAGGTCTTGAGACAGGTCGCTTATCAATTACGCGATCATACCCGCCAACCCGATATTGCCGGCCGTTATGGCGGCGAGGAATTCCTGATCCTTCTGCCTAATTCAGATCTAAAAGCGGCAGCGGAACAAGCTTCCCGCTTATGCAGGCAGATCAGTCAAGCTGTGGTGCAAGTTCAGGAACACAGTATTCATGTGACGGTCAGTATTGGGATCGCTCAGTTTCGTCACGAGGTTGATACATGGGATACCCTGCTGAACCGTTCGGATAACGCCATGTATGAAGCGAAAAGGGCAGGACGTAATCGCTGGGTGGTGGACGAATAAAAACTCGCAGAAGAGATTCTGCGAATTTTCTTAATTCGGTGAAATTATTTTATTTCCCAGAAATACTTCACGGAATGCAGCGCTGACCTTCTCTTTAACATGCGCCATCAATGGCGGGGGATAAAGCAGGTCTGCCAATGAAACAACGGGTTCATTTAGTCCGCAGGGGATAATACCTTCCCAATATTCCATGTTTGGATTCACATTCAAGGCGAAGCCGTGACGGGTGATTCCGCGCGCATCCACTTTGACGCCGATGGCGGCGATCTTGGCGGGCTTTTGTTTTTCCTCAGGTCCGCAGCGTGGACAGCGCGAATAGACATCCGCCTGTACCCAGACTCCGCTCATGCCTGACCGCTGACCTGCGCCGATCCCGAAATGTGTCAGCGCCCGAATGAGGGCCTCCTCCAACCTGCGGATATAGCCCACGTAATCGACCTCAGGAATTTTGTTGTCATTGTTGATCTTGCCAAGCGGAATCAACGGATAGCCCACCAGCTGACCTGGACCGTGATAGGTCACATCCCCCCCGCGATCCACCCAGTGTGTGGTGATGCCTTTTTGCCTTAGCTGCTCTTCGCTCCAAAGCAGGTTAGCAGCACGGCCTTTTCTTCCAAATGTGTACACATGGGGGTGTTCAAGCAAGAGCAGGGTTGGCGGGCGTTTTCCTTCAGCGATCTCCGCAGTATATGTATCCTGCAATTTCCATGCGGTTCCGTACTCAATAAGACCCAGATCAATAATGTCAAGTTGCATATCATTAATCTCACAGGGATGGGTTCCCGCCCCTGTCTTTTTATCCAAAGATTCTTTTAGAGAGGTCTGATTCCAATAATCCATGCGGATCGCAGCGCTTCTTCAGTTTCATAAATTTTGCAACGGTTTCTTTTCCATAGAAGGCAAGCGTAGTATCGGCTGTGGTTTCGCTATTTTTGGCAAAATAGAATCGCCCACCGGCTTGCAGAACGATCTTGTCGAACTCCTGCAGCATGGCACTTAACCGGACGCGATTGCGGTCGGTCACCTTGAAGTCCATTGCCAGCGAGAATCCGTCCACGGCGTGGGTTAGCAGGAACTTATCCGGGCGGTGGCGTTTGGTCACGCCAAGGTAGGAAGGCAGGCGGCTTTTGAACGAGAGCTTGAGCATTTCGCTCCATGCGGATTCAGCGGTCTCCTTCGGGATGAAGGATTGATATTGGATCAAGCCGCCGCGTCCATAGGATAGCTCCCAGTTGGGAACATAATCCAACAGAAAATGGAACGCCGCATGCGGCTGGCGGAAGGTGTGCGTGCGGAGCGATGCAATATACTTTGCGGTGTTAACTCCCCACCAGCCCAGGTTGTTGGCGAAAGGCCGCATGAACATGTACAAAATTGATTTGGGGAACAGGCCGAATATGTACGGCGGCAGCACCTGGTTTTCCAGTTTCATTGTTTTCTGTGGATCCGGGTCTTCCCCTTCATGCAGGTAACGCGCCGCGTGGATCTGGCCGCGCCCGAGATTTTTTCCGCCATTCAGCGTATCCATCCAGCCAACGATGTAATCGTTATGCGGAGCGCCGTCGAGCAGGGCGGAGATGTGCTCATGCAGGTTATGTACTGGTAACGCGTCCACCGTTACCAATCCGGAGTGGATGCGCTTCATCTGCAATGTGATGGAGGTGAATATGCCTAGCATTCCCAATCCGCTGATCAGTGAATAAAAAAGATCGGCGTTTTTTTGGGGTGAGCAGGTCACTTCAGCACCGGTCGGAAGGGTGGCGGTGAATTCCACCACATGTTCGCCGATGGTGCCCATCTTGAAATTATTTTTGCCGTGGATATTCGCACTTAAGCATCCGCCCAGCGTGGTACGCATCGTACCTGAAACAACGGGCGGCCACCAGCCGTCTGGTTCCACCTTTTGCCAGACCTGTTCGAGCGTCACGCCTGGCTGCGCGGTGATCAGTCCTGTAGATTTATCCCAGCGGGTGATGGCATTCATGCCGCGCATATCCAGCACGATGCCGCCACCGGAAAGGGCGGCGTCGTTATAACTGCGTCCCGCGCCGCGTGCAGTGATCTTCAATCCTGTCTTTTGGGCGTGGGCAAATACTTCAGCGATCTCTTCCGGGATGTTGACCTTGATGAAATAGGCCGGCGCGCTGTGCGAGTGGCCAAAGTTTTCCAATTGGGTGAAGCTTTTTGTAATATTCATTGTGGCTTACCATGCAAATGCTTCGACTTCCCGAAGCATTGATTTAAAAACTAAGACGGCGGAAGATGAATGAAGGAATATGGCGGATGACCAGCATGATCAACTTCCATATTCCTGAGACGTAAATGGTTTGCCTGCGTTTTTTCATTCCATCCCAGATCAGGTCTGCTGCCACATTGGGCTCGACTGCGAACATGAGCTTCTTTACATTCTCAAGCGTAGGAGCTGTTTTTACAAAGCCCGGCTTGACCGTAAGTACGCTGACGCCGTGACGGCTAAGGCGGTTGCGCAGCGCTTCGAGATAATTGGTGAAGCTGGCTTTGGACGCGTTGTACCCGGGGTTGCCCACTCGCCCGCGGTCGCCGGCCACAGAGGAGATGCCGACGATCTGTCCGCTTTTTGCGTTCTGAAAGAGCGGCGCGACCGCGCCGGTCCATGCCATGGCGCCGAGCAGATTGACCTCGACCATCTTTTGGTCTTCGGCGAAATTGTATTCATCCATTTTCGGGAAGTAGATCAGGCCGGCGATATATACCAGCGTATCCAATCCGCCGAGATCCGCAATGACGCGCTGCAACAGGGATGGGATGGTGCTGTATTTTGTGATGTCGTGTTCATATATCAGCGCGCGCGGTTCGCCTGCAGCTTGGTTAATTTCATCACACAGGATTTGTAGTGGGGTTTTGTTGCGGTCTATCAGCGCAAGGGCGAATCCCTCGCGGGCAAGTTTGCGGGAAAGCGCCGCGCCAATCCCGCCTGAAGCGCCAATGATAATTCCCCGTCGGCGTGGATTCAGCGGTGTGGCTGGAGCAGGCTTGGGTGAGTCAGACACGTAAACCTCTTTTTGAAATGATATTTTTCATTCTAACACAGTATAATCTTGTCAAAAACAGTTGTTCTTTTAAACAAGCACGTGCTAAATAGTACAAACGGTCAATGTGCTTTCCATGGGAAGCATGATAAAAAGGTAAGTATGAAAGTTGAAAACCAAACACAGGCGGGTGTTTTCCTGCACGCGTGGCAGATCATTGAGAAAGACAGCACCATACCTGTTGATGAAAAAAAAGCAATATTAAGATTGATCAAGGTTTTGGTGGAGGCAGCTGAATCTTCGCCATACCCTCGTGAAATTAACAACCAGATTAAGACCTTTACCCAGGAGATCATCTCCAAGCATGCTTTATTGACCCTGGTCAAACAGCAGGCTGATGAACTTGACGCGCTTAAGAGCCTGAGCTTGAATTTGACATCCAGCCTGGATTTACAGACCGTGTTGGATGCTGTGGTCACTGAAGCCATGCGGCTGGTGAACAAAGCTGAAGCAGCACATATCTTTTTATACTCACATGAGAAACTGGAGTTTGGGGCATCCTTGAATGTCCAAGGCGTGAAGAATAAGCCCTTTGCACCGCCTCGCCCCGAAGGACTGACGCATTCTGTGGTGAAGTATGGCAGGCAGATCATTGTTGAAGAAATTGACAGCCATCCTCTGTACAAAAACCTTCCTTACGATTGGATCGGTTCGATTGTGGGTTCCCCGCTCAAATTCAAGAATTCGATCGTTGGGGTAATGAACCTTTCCAGATCTATCGCGGGAGCCTTTTCAAAGGCGGAATTGCGTCTGGTCGGTTTGCTTGCGGATCAGGCTGCTGTGGCCGTCTATAATGCGAGCCTGCATAAGCAGGTGACTGACCTGGCAAATACTGATAGTGTCACCGGTCTGCCGAATCGGCGCGCATTGGATGAACGCTTGCAGGAAGAGATGCGCTACGCAAAGAAGATGAATTCCATGTTCTCGATCGTGATGATGGATGTTGACGGGTTCAAAGGTGTGAACGATGTCTACGGTCATGCCGTTGGGGATGAAGTACTTAACTCGTTGTTCAACTACCTCGCTGAAAATATGCGCACGACGGATTTCCTCGCCCGATATGGCGGGGATGAATTAACTCTGGTGATACGGGATGCGGGCCAGGAAGCGGCTGAGATAGTGACGCTCAAGATCCTTGAGTTGATGAAGGCATATGACTTCCCTTATCCGGGCACAAAAAAGATCCAACTGGGTATTTCGGCCGGCATTGCAGTGTATCCGCTTCATTCACGTTCTGCGGGTGATCTTTTACGCGCGGCAGACATGGCTTTATATCAATCCAAAAAACACAACCGTGGATTGTTTACGGTTGCAAATGGTGTAACTGCGCCCCTTAACCCCATCTCGCTTAATCCCCAGGAATGAAGACTGATTGTTTGAATATCGTGCGCCTGATTTTTTAAGGCGCGTTTTTTTTATTGTGTCCATGATTTTTTTTTGCAAGAAAACCGAAATACCCGCCACGGGGTTATAAATAGATATTCAAGCATTAGGAGATTTCCATGCCCCGTAAAGTAAAACTCATTCTTAATCCCATGGCAGATATGGGACGCGCCTGGAAGACAGCCAATGATCTGCGTCCCATTGCGCAGGAATTCAAAGGCGAACTCTCCTGGAGCGGGACGGTATACCCGACGCACGCGATTGAACTCGCGAAACAAGCCGCGGAAGAAGGCTGCGATATGGTCATTGCCATGGGGGGCGATGGGACTGTCCATGAGGTGGTGAATGGCCTCATGCAAGTCCCTGAAGAGAAGCGGCCGGTTATGGGAATTGTGCCGATCGGCTCTGGGAATGATTTTGCCTATTCAATCGGTCTCACACAAAGACCTGCTCATGCCCTTGCGCATGCTCTTCATGGGGGGGATATTCAACCTGTGGATATTGGATTAATGACTGATGAGCATGGGCGCAGGGAATATTTTGATAACACCCTCGGGATCGGCTTCGACGCGGTTGTTACCATTCGTTCACATAAGTTGCCCATCGTCAAAGGGTTTCTTATGTACCTTACCGCGGTCATTCAAACCATCATCTTGAATCACAATCCCGCCAGAATGCGGATCGAAACAGAAGCTGAGAAATGGGAGCAGAACGTCATCATGCTTACCCTTTGCAATGGCCCGCGTGAAGGCGGCGGTTTCATGCTCTCGCCTGACTCAAAAAATAATGACGGCAAAATGGAATTCCTGACCGTCAACAAAGTCTCGCGCGGCATGATGTTTCGCCTGGTGCCGGAATTCATGAAAGGCACACACATGCGCTTTAAACAGATCCGCATGGGTGAATTTAAAACATTTTCGATCACATCTGATCTTCCGCTTTATATCCACGCGGACGGCGAGATCTTTACGAGTTTTGGCAGCGATTTGCGTAAGGCGGGTTTTGAGATTTTGCCGCAGGCATTGAAAGTGGTAAAAGGATAACGGAAAATAATTTCAAGACATCCCACTCAAATAGGGGATGTCTTTTTTTGTAAGTAATTTAACAAATCCTAAAATCAGTAAACCCTGATAGTGAAAAACATAACATTTTTTTAAGACAAGCGTACTTGTTCATACCTGTGTTTTAGGCTATTATCTTTAAGTCAGGGGCGACTTATGCCCCATAAACCTATATCTCTTAAGAGGAGAAGATATGAATAAACGTCTCGTTTTCGTCCTGCTGACCCTCATCATTGCTGCTTCGATGATGCTGTCGGCCTGCGCCCCGGCTGCCACCGAGGCTCCTGTTGTTACTGAAGCCCCTGTTGTTGCCACCGAGGCACCCACTGAGGTTCCGACCGCCACTGAGCCTCCCGCTCCCGCGATCGGTTCAGCTGATCACCCGATCAAAGTGTTGTTTGTTCCCTCTGTGGATGCGAACATCATCGTAACCGGTGGTGAAGTAATGGCCGCCGCTTTGAACGAAGCCACTGGCTTAACCTTCGAAGTCACAGTCCCGACCTCATACGCCGCGACCATTGAAGAAATGTGCGCTTCCCCTGCCGATACGATGGCTTTCATTCCCGGCTTGGGCTACGCTCTCGCCAGCCAGTTGTGCGGTGTGGATGTCGCTTTCAAAGCTGTCCGCTTCGGCTATCCTGTTTACTGGGCTGAGTACATTGTCGCCCGCGATAGCAAATTCCAGACCCTCGCTGACCTGGAAGGCGCAACCTGGGGGTATGGCGACCAGGGTTCAACCTCTGGTTACATGGTCCCTGCCGTTGAATTTGCTGCGGCCGGCATCACTCCCGGTGAACAAAAACAAACCGGCGGTCATAACCAGACGGTCACCGCTGTATATAATGGCGAAGTTGATTTCGGCACCGTCTTCTATAGTGTTCCTTTGAACCCCGACGGCAAACCAGTCTTTAGCTACGATGATTATGTCGCCGGTAAAGTCACCGATGACATGTACGAAATCCCCGCCGAAGCGATCCCGAACTGCGCTCCTGATGCAGAAGGCAAGAAACTCTTCTGCGACGGCTGGCGTGTTCTCGATGCCCGCGCCAACATCCGCACGGAAGCTCCGGACGTGATGCAGAAAGTTCGCATCCTCGCCATCTCTCAGGCCATCCCGAATGACACACTTTCATTTGGACCTGAGTTCCCGGCTGATGTCCGCGCCCAGATCGAAGCGGCCCTCGTTGCCTTCGCTGAGAGCGAAGCCTGGGGTTCCTCCATCGGCAGCGCTGATTTCTACGGCTGGTCTGGTATTGCCCCTGCCACCGATGCGGAGTACGACATGGTTCGCGCCATGGTCGCCGCAACAGGTTACGAGGCTCCCAAATAGTTTTGTACCCGCAATAAAAAACGGGCGGAGAGTTTTCTCTCCGCCCGTTTTTTATTCACCTTATATCTTATAATCGGGCGGCAGGCACTTTATATACCATCTATTAAAAAGATCGCGAGAAACTACAATGCTTCAGGTAAAGAATTTAACCAAGATCTATGACGGGAAAGTCAAAGCGCTGAATAATGTTTCCTTTGAAGTACCGGATGGACAGTTCCTGGCCGTGATCGGTTTGAGCGGATCAGGCAAATCCACATTACTGCGCTGTATCAATCGATTGATAGATCCCACGGAAGGTCAGATCTTATGGGACGGTGAAGACATCACCGCAGCGTCTCCCGAAGAAATGCGCCGCATCCGACGCAAGATCGGCATGGTCTTTCAACATTTTAATTTGGTACACCGCTCGAAGGTCATCACCAATGTGCTGGCAGGGCGGCTTGGTTATGTCAACCCCGCGTGGAGTTTACTTAACCGTTTTCCCAAAGAGGATATCGCAAAAGCCATCAAACAACTCGAGCGTGTCGGCATCGCTGATAAAGCAGATCAACGCGCGGATGAATTAAGCGGCGGACAACAGCAGCGTGTGGGTATCGCGCGCGCCCTCATGCAGGACCCGAAGATGATCCTCGCCGATGAACCCGTTGCCAGCCTTGACCCGGTCCTCGCGCACAGTATCATGAAACATCTCGAAGAGATCAACAAAACAGACGGTGTGACCGTTTTGTGCAGTCTGCATTTCCTCGATCTGGTGCATCGGTACGCAGACCGCGTCATTGCGCTTAATGAAGGACAACTGGTTTTTGAAGGTTTGCCGAGTGAAATTGATGATCATAAATTCAAAGATATTTATGGCCGTGATGCCGAACGGGTGGGATAAGCCATGAAAAATAAAAAATCATCCGCATGGAAATCCATTCAGATCGGACTGGCTGTATTATTTGGGCTCTTTGTGTACGCTTACGGCTTTGATGTGACCCAGGTCAATCTTGAAGAACTGCGCAGTGAACGACGCCAGGAAAGCCTGACCCGCGTAACCCGTACTCTCGCAAAACCGGATCTCGTCACCTACGACAAACAGGAAGCGATCGTTAACGCGCCGTTGTACGTTCCCTGCCCACAGTTGGTAAATCTCCCCGCAGCAGATACTTCCACCCATTATTTGGTGATCGAGCCGTCTTGTGGAAACCCCGGCGACAAAATCCAGGTGGAAGGGTTTAACTTCCCGCCCAACATTGAAGGCCCCATTCGATTCGTGCCTGGCAGCGACCCGCTGAATGTTGTGGCGCTCGGCCGCGAATCGATAAAAACCGACAGCGATGGGCATTTCAAAACTTCATTCGTCCTGCCCGACCGCCTCAGTGACGAGCCGCAATTCCTGCGCGTGACCATCAGCGAAAATGTCGGCGCGCCGCGCTTTACCCAAAACGCAAAAGATACCTGGGACAAAATCATTGAAACAGTCTTCATGGCTTTGCTGGCCACCACGGCCGGCACCATTCTGGCATTTCCACTGAGCTTCATCGCCGCCCGAAACTTGATGAAGTCTGTCCGCAGCCCGTTGACCAGTGTCTCGCTATCCGTGCTGGGCTGGCCGATCGGGTTGGGCATCGGTTACTTTATCGTCAATCAGGTTGGCGCTTTTAGCATCCCCCTCTCCGAAAATATATTCATAAATCTTGTCAGCGTAGCCGCTACGCCGCTTGTTTTCTGGTATTGCGTTCGCTGGGCGCTACCCCAGGAAGAAACGAAGATTCCCTCAACTCTTTTACGCGTGTCTCGTATACTGGTCTTGTTCGTGGCGATCCTGATTGCGTTCTTTGGATTCTTTCAGCTGGCCGGCCTGGCCACCAATATCAGCTTGAGCATTGAAAGATCCCTTGGCGCTTTGGGCTTCCTTGCAACATTCCTGTTTCAAGTCAGCGACATCCTGCGGATCATCACACCTGCGCTGGGCGCTCTGGCTGCGGGTGGTGCTTTGTCCAGTTTCCTTGGACGGATCGGCCAGCGCACTGCTGAGAAAAGCCCGGCAGATAAGGTCAAGCTCATCAACTTGATCCTGGCTTCTGTTGCAGGCGCCACACTCTTCGGTTTGAGCGGATGGCTGGTGGAATGGCTGTATCAGGTCGGACAAATTGAGTACACCTTCTGGGTACCGGTACTCAGCGGCGCTGTGCTTGGTTTATTACTTGCAGTCTTGACCAAACCCAAATCCACCCTTCCCACAGGCATGGTGGTCTACAGCATCACGCGCACCATTCTCAACGCCCTGCGATCCGTTGAAGCGCTTGTGATGGCGATCGTATTCGTGATCGCGGTCGGCATCGGTCCCTTCGCGGGCATGATGGCGCTCGGCTTGCACACCATCGTCAGCCTCGCAAAACTGTATTCCGAACAGGTCGAGAGCATCATGCCTGGTCCGCTCGAAGCCATCACTGCCACAGGCGCCAACCGCCTGCAGACCATCATCTACGCGGTCATACCGCAGGTCATTCCGCCCTATATTTCCTACACCATGTACCGCTGGGACATTAACGTGCGCATGTCCACCATCATCGGTTTCGTGGGCGGCGGCGGCATCGGATTTCTTTTGCAGCAAAATATCAACCTGCTTAACTACCGCGCCGCCAGCACCCAGATGATCGCCATCGCGATCGTCGTTGCCAGCATGGATTACATCTCTTCCGTCCTGCGCGAAAAATACGTTTAGAATTATTATGTATTTGTCTCATGCCTGACCTCTATCACACCCTGCTCAAATATGATATTGGACATCTCCGCATCATCGCAGGATTGTGGGGACTTGAATTGGAAACGAGCGAAGTGGATTCTGCCAGCGAAGAACTCTGCGCCTCCTTCCTGGATCTGGAAGCTGTTACAGAGACGATCGAGATTCTCCCCGCTGACGCACGCTCCGCGTTGACCGTACTGCTTGAGTCAAACGGAAAAATGGAATGGGCCGCCTTCGCCCGCAAATTCGGAGAGATCCGCGAAATGGGCGAAGCCAGACGCGACCGTGAACGCCCGCATCTCAAGCCCATTTCCATCGCCGAGAATCTTTTCTACCGCGGCGTTCTTGCCAAAGCCTTCTTTGATACTGAGAAAGGCGCGCAGGAATTTGTTTATGTCCCCGAAGATTTATTCGAGATCATTGAAGAAGTAACAAAAGAGGAACGAGGCGGGAAGTCCACAGAACCTCTCGGCCGCCCTGCGACCCCGGTTGAAAAAGCATTTGAAATCCCGGGCTCAGATCACATATTAGACGACGCCACAACATTGCTTGCGGCTTTGCGCCTGAGCAGGCCGGGTTTTCAACCCGACACACAGCTTACGGCTCTCTGGCAGCAGCACGAATATTAATAAAAGGCGCACCCCAGGCCGAAAAAGTAAAATCCTTCCTCGAAGCCTCACGCGTGGATGCATTGAACTCACTCGTTGCGGCATGGCAATCTTCGCAGGAATTTGATGAACTGCGATTAATTCCAACCATCATTTGCGAAGGCGAATGGCTTCGCAAGAATCAACCGCTGGTCACGCGTGAATTTTTGCTGGATCTGGTCAGCTCCATCCCACAGAACAAATGGTGGAGCATTCCCGCATTCCTGCGCGCGATCAAGGAAAAATTCCCGGATTATCAACGTCCTGCGGGTGACTATGACTCATGGTTCATCAAGCGCACATCCGATGGCCAATTTCTGCGTGGATTCGCCTATTGGGATCAAGTGGATGGCGCGTTGATCAAATATTTCATTCAGCTATTGCACTGGCTGGGCATGGCGGATTTGGCTTCGCCGGAAGAAGGGAAAGAAGCAACGGCATTTAGGATCAAGCCGAGAGTCGAAAGTCAAAAGCCAGACCTTCGAACTTCGACCTTCGACGGGAAGATTGTTGTCTCTTCAAATGGAAAAATCAATATCTCACGTTACTTTTCAAGAGCAGTACGTTATCAAATTTCCCGCTTTTGTGAATGGGATGATGATGGTGGTCGAGTAGCCGTGAGTGGCGGCGAACGGCGTATCGAGACCAAAGCGGATGAATACCAATATCATGTATCAGCACGTTCGTTGACGCAAGCCAAAGAACAGGGATTGAAAGCAGAACAGCTATTATCTTTGCTGGTGAAGTATACAAACGGAAATGTCCCGCCTGCGCTGGTGAAGGCGCTCAAACAATGGGACGCGCACGGCACTGAGGCTCGGGTGGAGAAACTGCTTGTGCTAAGAGTCAACAGGCCCGAGATTTTGGAGGAGATGCGCAAGTCGAAGGCGAGTAAATTCCTGGGTGAGATATTAAGCCCGACCGCGGTTATCATCAAAAGCGGAGCGGAATCCAAAGTATTGGCGGCGCTGGCAGAGTTGGGATTATTATCAGAAATCGAAACTTAAATGGATGTCACGGTTAAATCGTGACATCCATTTTTTATTCCATCGCTATAATAAAAACAAGGAGTTCACAATGTCAAAAACTGATTGGATCCAACAGGAAATCGAAGCCCTGCAAAACGCAGGATTGTATAACCGCATCCGCACGATCGGCTCGCCGCAGGGTGCGTGGCTGGTGGTGGATGGCAAAAAGGTCTTGAACTTTTGCTCGAATAATTATTTGGGATTGGCGAATCATCCCGCGTTGGTGGCGGCGGCAAAAAAAGCGCTCGATGAAATGGGTGTGGGACCCGCCGCGGTGCGTTCGATTGCCGGCACGATGACCCTGCACGTTGAACTCGAAAAACGACTCGCGCAATTCAAAGGTGTGGAAGCCGCGATCACTTTTCAATCGGGCTTCACGGCAAACTTGGCAACCATCCCTGCGTTGGTTGGAAAAGAAGATGTGATCTTCTCGGATCGATTGAACCACGCTTCGATCATTGACGGAGCTCGTTTGTCTGGCGCGAAAATTATTCCGTATGAACATAACGATGTGAAATCATTGGAAGAGCAGATCAATGTAAACCTCAGTCAATACCGCCGCGCGTTGATCGTGACCGACGGTGTGTTCAGCATGGATGGCGATATTGCGCCATTACCCGATATTTATGAAGTTGCGAAGAAGTACGATATTCTTTTGATGGTGGATGACGCGCATGGTGAAGGCGTACTCGGCAAAGGCGGGCGCGGCATTGTGGATCATTTCGGTCTGCACGGCAAAGTGGATGTGGAAGTCGGAACGATGTCGAAGGCATTTGGCGTGGTGGGGGGGATCGTCGCAGGCAAGGCAGTCATCATCGACTGGCTGCGTCAACGTGGACGCCCGTTCCTGTTCTCGTCCGCAGTGACTGTGCCGGATGCTGCGGCCTGTCTCGCGGCAGTGGACTTGCTCGAAGATTCCACTCAGTTGGTGGATAAACTATGGGAAAATGCCAAATACTTCAAAGCCGAAATGAAGGCTCTCGGTTTCAACACTGGCGTAACTGAAACGCCCATCACTCCCGTCATGCTCGGTGAAGCTCCGCTCGCGCAGCAATTCAGCCGCGAGTTGTTTGACGCGGGTGTTTTTGCCATGGCGCTTGGATTCCCAACCGTGCCGCAGGGCAAGGCGCGAATTAGAGTCATGATCTCCGCCGCGCATGCGAAGGATGATCTGGATCAAGGCTTGGAAGCGTTTAAGAATGTAGGAAAGAAGCTGGGCGTGATCTAATATCGCCTGATTTGAAGATTATGCGGATTGGCTGTCAAGATGGTTGTGAAGATTCAGTTGTTTTTACAACCGTTAAGCCTGTACAAGCTGCCGCCTGATCTTTGTTAAGGGTGTGGGGCAGTTTCTGGACTGCCCCACGATCATTTAATCACCGTTTTCACGCTTTGGGCCGTCGCCCCAATATCCAGGCACGCTTCAACTTCATCCACTGATATTCCCGCATCCACCCTGGAAGTTGAAGCGCACCCTATCCCCTTGTCCCCTATATAAAATGGAATCGAGAAATTGGATATTCCATTTATTCGCAAATTTGACACCTTTTCCATTGTATGAATTCACGGCTCATGGTTCAATAGACAAGAAGTCCTAACGCATAGGCATTTGTACTGACTTACTAATAGGCATTGAATTGAGTCATTCTTTTTGTTACTCTATAGCCATCGATGCGGGAGCGTGAAGTATGAATAAAAAAATACGTGTGACCATACTGGATGATCATCAAAACATCATTGATGGTTACGTTTTTCGTTTAAGCGCAGATCCACAGATCGAGGTCGTGGCAACGATCGGTTTTGGGGAATTGCTCGAGCCGACCCTCGCAGAACACCCAACCGATGTGCTCTTGCTGGATTTAAGCGTACCGACCTCGGTTGAAAACCCGAATCCATATCCAGTCCTATACGCCATTCCCAAACTGCTTCAGGCCTATGCGGGGCTCAACATCCTTGTCATCAGCATGTTTGCGGAACGCGGATTGATCCGCGCGGTAATGGAAGCCGGAGCAAGTGGATATATATTGAAAGACGACCAGGCCACAGCAAGGGACCTGGGAAGCGTGGTCGTGTCCGTTGCCGGGGGCAGCATCCACTTTAGCAAACAGGCGCATCAACTTTACATCAAACATTTGTCAAAAGAAAGCAATCTATTAACCACCCGCCAACAGGAAGTGTTATCCCTGTGCGCGGCTTATCCGAACCACACAACCGCCCATTTGGCAAACATCATGAACATAAGTAATTCCACTGTGCGCAACCTGCTTTCCAGCGCGTATCTAAAACTCGAGGTAAACAATCGCGCCGGGGCCATCGCCGTAGCCCAACAACAGGGATTGATCACTCCACCCCCGACCATACATCTGAAACAGGATACTCGACCAAGGCGATCAGAGTTACTACCGCGGGGGTAATCTTCTCTTAATATTTAATCATTGAACGCCGAAATTATTTAAGATAATTTTCCACCGTATCACGCCTTCCGCAATTCGAAGAATGGGGATGTGTTTTGTTTTACGCTATAATCGCAATGCTCCATTTTCACAACATGCTGATAAAAAAATCTTTCGAAACAGGAAATCTGTCAGCGTACGATTTATGACTCTCTGCGGGTCATGTCGAAGATTGATACTTTCAAAGTATTTCTGACAAGTCCAGGTGTGCGAAACAAAAAAATCGAACGCCCCAAAGGAGTGTAAAACATGGCAAAAGATAACAAAGAAAACATAGTTGATACCACCAAGCCTTCTTCCGGCCGCATCTATGACTATATTCTCGGCGGCAATCATAACTTTGAAGTGGATCGCCAGGCTGCCGATTATCTGATCAGTCAAATGCCCTTTCTCACTAAAATTTGCCTCCTCCAGCGCTGGACACTGCGGGATATTGCCGTGGAATTGACTCAGCGGCGCGGCTATGATGTGATCATTGATTTTGCCTCGGGCCTGCCGACCAGTGATCATATTCATCCCAATGTTCCCAAGGGCACCACCGTCATTTATTCTGATTTCGATCCAGTGGTGGTTGAATATGCACGGGACATCCTGCAGAACACACCCGATGTATATTTTTTGAAGCCGACGCCCGGGAACCTGAAGAATTGCTCGGCCGTCCTGAAGTACTGAAGATTCTGGGTGACCGCCGCAGAGTGGGGTTTGTGCTTTGGGGAGTGCCTGTTTTTTTACGCGACGAGGAAATTTCCCACTCATTGCGAGTCCTTTATGATTGGGCGGCTCCCGGCAGCTGCCTGGCTATCAACGCGCAGGGCGTGGGAATTGATGCAAACAATCCACTAGTAGTGGAACTTTTTGAAACTTATGCAAAGTTTGGACAGCCAGGCTATCACCGCACGCTTGAAAAATTCATCGGGTTATGCGGTGACTGGCGGCTTGACGATAAGGGGTTTGTCTCTTTGCTGAACTGGCATGGTTTCGATCAATCGGAATTGGGACAGGAGGATGTTTCCATATGGGGACCGTTAGGCCCTGGCTTTGGCGCATACCTGACCAAGTGAGCAGGACTTTCCCCTGGAATAGGCTCAGTGAACGATAAAAAATTGCCGCCATTTGATGATGCTGCCTTGGAGTCTCTCGCTCGCAAGGTGAAGGACAACCGCGCAGACCTGATCGGCCGCTATCAAAAAGCTTTGCGCGAAACCGTGTTTACCAACCGCGCTGCGATGCACCCGAGTCAATTGGCGCATATTGCCGCGAGAGAAGCGGATGCATTAATTTCTTCATTGCGCGATTCCCTGTCGTCCACGAAGGAGCAAGGCGCGGCATTGAGTGAAACAGGCTTGAGCAGGCAGTCGTTTTTTGGATTGCTGCAGGCGGCGCGGGAATTTTTTATCACGCATTTTGAAAACGATTTCAGCGCCCTGAATATCTACGCCATGTATCGCATCAAGGTGATTGAAGGTT
This sequence comes from Candidatus Villigracilis saccharophilus, assembly GCA_016709305.1. GTDB lineage: Bacteria > Chloroflexota > Anaerolineae > Anaerolineales > Villigracilaceae > Villigracilis > Villigracilis saccharophilus. Next base: position 28,697 of record JADJNA010000010.1, on the reverse strand, counting down.
ACCTTGAAAGTCATGAAAAAAGACTTCTCTTCGAACAGGATGACATTTACAGAGCGTTTCAGATAGCCATAAATCACTCGCTGGAAAAGACCAGGGAAAGCGAGGAACGCTATCGCTCGCTCGTGGAGATATCCCCGAATGCGGTTATGCTTCTGGACCTGAATGGCGATATCATCATGATGAACAAGGCCGGGGCGGATCTGTTCAAGCACGAGACTACGCAGGAATTGATCGGAAAGAATATGGCTTCTTTCATCGCCCCCGACCAACAGGCAATAGCGCAAAATTCCTTTCGGGAGATGATTGAAACATCCATTGGCTGTAACAGGGAATTCCTTCTTGTCAGGAAGGATGGTACTTTTTTCGACGCCGAACTTAACGGCGCAGTGATCGTTGACGCAAATGGAAAAGCTCAATCCATCATGCTGGTGGGTAGGGACATTACTCTTCAAAAACAGACGGAGCATTTTCTAAATGAAAGAGTGATGCAGGCGATGGCTGAACAGCGCAGGACAAGTGCGCGGCTCGATGAACTGGTCACCCGCAGCCCCACCATCATTTATGCCGCCCGGCTTGAAGGCAGTTACCCCACTACCTTCATCACCGAGAATGTTTATGATCAGCTGGGCTATTCATCAGAACAGATCATCAATGACCCCTATTTTCTATTAAATCATATTCATCCGCAGGATGCTGATCGTTTCAGTTCCGAAATGGAGGGCGTATTCAAAGACCAGCGGCTGGTCCTTGAATACCGCTTCCGCCATCGGAATGGCGAATATCGCTGGATGAGGGATGCCGTCCGCCTGATCCGCTTGCCCAATGGACAGCCGATCGAAATTATCGGTTCATGGATTGACATCACCGACCGCAAACACGCGGAGGACGCATTACTTACGGCAGAAGCGGATTACCGCGCCATCTTTGAAAAAGCGCCTCTCGGAATTTTTCGAACTACTGTTGAGGGGCGTTTCATAAAAGCAAATCAGGCGTCGGCAGAGATGTTTGGGTACGATTCCCCTGAAGAAATGATCCGTGAAATCGAATCGATTGATACACAGATATACGCGGATACATCCAGGCGGCGGGAGTTTCAAACCCTGATTGCTGAAAACAGCGAAGTACAGAATTTTATCTCCCTGGACCGGCGCAGGAATGGAAGTATATTTTGGACTTCAACGAATGCCCGTGTCGTGAAGAGCGCGAGCGGTGAAACCCTGTATTATGAAGGCTTTATCCAGGATGTCACCGAGCGCAAACAAATGGAAAACACTCTTCAAGAACGGAAGAAAGAGTTAGAAATAAACAATATTCAGCAAGCGGAACGCCTGAGCAAGCTATATGAAGGAGATATCGAGCGGACCGAGAAGCGCCGACTTCAACTCGCGCTGGACCTGCACGATGTTGTTCTCAATCAACTCGCCATCCTGCGTTTGAATACCGACGAAAGCCACGTCACCAAAAACTTTCAGGATGCCTACGATGAAGTGACAAGCCGCCTGCGCGAGATCATTACAGACTTGCGCCCGCCCATGTTAAGTTATGGGTTGAAACCTGCCATTGAAGGATTGTCAGACAATATCATGGATCAAAGCAAGGATACCGTGGACGTAGTGACAGACCTGCAGCTTGATGGTGAAGCGCGATACCCGGAGGATATTGAACGGCATCTTTTTCGGATCGTGCAGGAAGCCTCTGAGAATGCACTGCATCACAGCCATGCCACGCAGATCAATATATTGGCAAAACTGACACCAGAGCATATTTGGCTGCTGGTCAAAGACAATGGCATTGGTTTTCCGATCAGCGGGCGGATCGGAATGGATGATCTGCTGGTTAATAAACATTTTGGCCTGGTCGGAATGATGGAGCGCGCAATGCTGATCGGCGCCAGTGTGGAGATCACTTCCCTTCCAAACCAGGGAACGCAGATTCAAATCGAGTGGAACAACATTCGCAGGGAAGGTTGATCAACCAAACCATGCCGACCCCTGAAGCGATTCTTAAATCCACATTTGGATACGACACATTTAAACCTCTTCAGCGCGAGATCATTGCCAATGTGCAGGCGCGGCGCGATACGCTGGTCATCATGCCCACTGGCGGCGGTAAATCGCTCACCTATCAGGTGCCCGCGCTCATGTTCGGCGGCCTGACAGTCGTCGTCTCGCCGCTGATCGCGTTGATGAAAGATCAGGTCGAGCAGCTGCATGCGCTGGGCGTCTCTGCTGTCTTTTTGAATAGCTCTCTGTCTCCCGAAGAATATCAGGAGAATATGGACGCTGTGAAAAGCGGACGCGCCAAACTGCTTTACGTGGCGCCTGAGACATTACTGACTCCCAGGATCTATTCGCTTCTTTCCTCGCTGAAACTTGACCTGCTTGCCATCGACGAGGCGCACTGCATCTCAGAGTGGGGACACGACTTCCGCCCCGAGTATCGCCAGCTGGTGGATGTGCGCCGCAAGTTCCCGTCGGCGGTGTGCATGGCGTTGACCGCCACCGCCACCCCAAGAGTCCGCGCGGATATTATGTCTTCGCTGGGGTTTACGCAATCCAATGAATTTCTCGCTTCGTTCAACAGGGAAAATCTGTTCATTGAAGTGCTGCCCAAGCGCGACCCCATTGCGCAGACATTAAAGTTCCTCGAGAACTTCAAAGACCAATCGGGCATTATTTATTGCTTCTCGCGTAAACAAGTGGATGAACTCGCCGCGACCCTGGCGCGCTATAAATATTCTGTCCGCCCGTATCATGCGGGGCTTGAAGATGTGGACCGCAGGAGGAATCAGGAAGCCTTCATCCGCGATGATGTCCAGATCATTGTGGCGACGATCGCCTTCGGTATGGGCATCAACAAACCGAATGTGCGCTTCGTGATCCATTTTGACCTGCCAAAAAGTATCGAAAATTATTATCAGGAGATCGGGCGCGCCGGACGTGACGGCTTGCCTGCGCATTGTTTATTGTTGTACAGCTATGGCGACGCAAGCAAGATCAGATATTTTATTGACCAAAAAGAAGACCCTGAGCGCAGCGCATCCTATCAACATTTGGACGCGATGACACGATACGCAGAGGGAAGTTCCTGCCGCCGCAAGCCATTGCTTTCTTATTTTGGCGATACATATGCACAGGATAATTGCGGTAACTGCGATAACTGCGGCGCGGAAGAAAGTGACCTCGCCGACATCACCATCCCGGCACAGAAGTTTCTCTCGTGCGTCAAACGCAGCGGAGAAAGATTCGGCGCGGCGCATGTGGTGGATATTTTGCTCGGCTCGGAAAATGAAAAGGTTCAGAAATACAATCATCATGAACTGTCCACGTATGGAATTGGAAAGGAATTAACCAAAAGCCAGTGGATGCACATCTCGCGCCAATTGGTGGAGAAAGGCCTGCTGAGTCAAGAGCCTGCCTATCGCGTGTTGTCGGTCACTGCCAAAGGTCTGGATATGCTCAAATCACGGGAACAGGTACGGGGTCAGATCAATGAAGCGCAGAAGAAGGAACGCGGAGCCAGGGTCAAATCTTCCGAGTTCGAATACGACAGGTCGCTGTTCAGCCTGCTTCGAAATAAAAGAAAAGAACTGGCAGACGAAGCGGGCGTTCCGCCGTATGTGATCTTCTCGGATAAGACATTGGTGGAGATGGCCGGGTATTTCCCGCAGTCACGCGAAAGCCTGCTGAACATCAGCGGCGTGGGAAAAGTGAAGAACGAAAGGTTTGGAAATGAATTTCTTGTGATCATCAAGGAATATTGCAGGTCGAACAAGATCGATGAAAAATTTAAAGCGCCGATGCGCGAGAAGAGCGACTCTGGACGAAGATATATGGAGGTAGGGGAGGCGTATAACTCGGGCGAGAGCCTTGAGAATTTAATAGCGCGTTACGGCGTGTCTGCGGATACGATCTTGAATCATCTGGCGCGGTTTATTCAAGCGGGGAATCCATTGCGTTCTGCAGAGGATCTGATCTCGCTTTCGAATCTCTCACCTGACCAGCAAATGGCTGTTTTCAAAGCTTTCGACCAAACCGGTTCGGATATGCTCAAACCTGTCTATGATAAATTCAACGGCACAGTGAACTATGACGAGCTCCGGATCTTGCGGTTGTGTTATTTGTGCGAAGAAAGATAAAATCCATTGACGTTTTTTTACCGCCTATCGTAGAGTTCATTGTTGAACATGCGTGCTATAATGCTTTTTGTCGGTTAGTCCCTTATCTTTTGTATGAAAGTTGGGCTGGCCGATTTGCCGACTAACGACCAATAGACCAGCGGACCCCAAATCATGTCCTTCGCCCACCTACACGTCCATACCGAATACTCTTTACTCGACGGCTTCTCGAATATCAAGAAGCTGGTTAAACGCGTTAAAGAGCTGAATATGGAACACGTTGCCATCACCGACCACGGCACGATGTTCGGGGTGATCGATTTTTACAAAGCTGCAAAAGCGGAGAATATCAAGCCGATCATCGGACTCGAAGCCTATATGGCCGCACGCACGATGAAGGACAAGGATTCAAAGCTTGATCGTTCGTCCACGCACCTGCTTTTGCTTGCGGAGAATGAAACCGGCTACAGAAACCTTTTACAGATCGCCTCTGCGGCGCAGATGGAAGGCTTCTATTATTATCCGCGTATTGACCATGAATTCCTCGCCGCCCATGCGGAGGGATTGATCTGCACTTCGGGTTGTATGTCGGCGGAAATTCCGCGCGCGCTGTTGAACGAAAACCCCGATGAAGCCGTCAGAAAATGGGACTGGTATTCAGAGGTCTTTGGCCGCGACCGTTTCTTTGTTGAATTGCAGCAGCACAACATCAAAGAGATCACCGATTTGAATAAAAAGTTGTTGAGCCTGGGCGCGCGCTACGAAGCGCGATATATCGCCACCAACGACGTGCATTACGTCAACCAGGCGGATGCGCGCTTGCAGGATATTCTGCTCGCGATCCAGACCAACTCCACGCTCAACGACCCCGACCGCATGAAGATGAGCGACGACTCTTATTATCTGCGCTCGCCTTTGGAAATGAGCAAGATCTTCTCGGAAGTTCCGGATGCATTAAGCAATACCCTGCTCATTGCTGAACGCTGTAATGTGAATTTGGACTTTAAAGGCTATCACCTGCCGGAGTTCAATGTCCCGGAGGGATATACGCCGGAGACGTATTTGCGCGCGCTCTGCCAGCAGGGAGCGCAGATCAAATTCAAGGATGACGCCGCCAGTCAAAAGGTACAGGAAAGACTCGAATATGAATTAAGCGTCGTACACACCATGGGATTTGACGCGTACTTCCTGATCGTGTGGGATCTGTGCCGCTTCGCCCGTGAAAATGGGATCTGGTACAACGCGCGCGGTTCTGCGGCAGGCTCGATCATCGCCTACACACTCGACATCACCAGAGTCGACCCGCTTGAACATGCCCTCATCTTTGAACGTTTTTTAAATCCCGGGCGTATCTCGATGCCCGATATCGATCTCGACTTCCGCGATGACCGCCGCTCTGAAATGCTCGAGTATTGCTCGAACAAATACGGTTCGGACAAGGTCGCGCAGATCATCACCTTCGGCACCATGGGCTCAAAAGCCGCCCTGCGTGACGTGGCGCGTGTAATGGAAATCCCCTTGCCCGAAATTGACAAGGTCGCCAAACTAGTGCCTTTCGTTTCAGGTCGTGCCACCACCATGAAGGACGCCATGGAAGTTGCCGACTTCAAAAAGATCTACGACAGCCAGCCGCACTTGCGCGAAGTAATTGATATTGCCGCGCGCATGGAAGGGACTGTCCGCAACGCGGGCACACATGCGGCGGGCGTGGTGATCTCAGATAAACCAATTATGGATTATCTGCCGCTTCACCGCCCAACTTCCAATTCAGAAGAGACACCCATCAAATCGGTGACCCAGTTCGAAATGGGCATCCTAGATTCATTGGGCATGTTGAAGGTGGACTTCCTCGGTCTGATCACATTAACCGTGATGGCGCGTGCCTGTGACATGATCGAAAAACGTCACGGCATCAAACTTGACCTGAACAATATCCCAATTGATGATCCCAGGTCATTTGAAATTATGGGTAATGGCAATACTGCCGGTGTCTTCCAGGTGGAAGGCTGCTTGAGCGGTGACAGTTATATCGGTCATCGCACTATTAAAGAGTTATATGAAGATTTCAAGGAGCGCGAAAAAGCGGGCATACTTGGCGGACGAGAACTTCTTCGCACAAATTCTTGTTATGTAGATGAGGGCCGTTTTAATCTAAATGTTATTAATAAGGTTGTTTACAGTGGTGTAAAACCTGTCTATCGCCTTAGCGCAAATAACAACTGCTGGATTAAGGCGACTGCCGATCATCATTTTTTCACACAACGAGGATGGGTCACTTTAGGTGAATTAAACCCTGAAACCGATGCCCTGCTATTCAAAAGTAATACCAGCCGTTCTGGTAGGCTTTGCATTGATTGCGAAACCCCCATGAAAAGTGTCGGAGGAAAATCACAACGATGCAAAAGCTGCTCGGCTCACATCTCCTCCAACCCAAGCCGTCCTGAAGTACAGGAACGGATTTCGCAAAGCAGGATGGGAAATATTCCTTGGAATAAAGGACTTACTGCTGAAACCGCAAAAGATACTCTTTGGATCAAGAACCTAAGCATTTATAACAAGGGTCAAAAAGGCGTGACTCTGGAATCCCGCCATGGCATAGGACGAGCCGCTGAAATTCGTGCAAAACTTTCCGCACGATTCTCAGGAACAAACAACCCAATGTATGGGCGTCTTCCGAAAGAGACAAAGACATACACAAAATCTGGCTATCGCGAAGATTTGGGGCATTATGTTCGATCTTCATGGGAAGCGGATATGGCACGCGTTTTTCTTTATTTAGAGTGGAAATATCAGTATGAGCCGCGAACCTTTGAGTTAGTGAGAAAAGATGGACGGAAACTGACTTATACCCCTGATTTCTTTGTGTCCGAACAAAATACATGGTATGAAATTAAAGGCTGGATGGATAACGCCAGCGCGGAAAAAATTGAACTCTTCCAACAGCAATATCCTGAATGCAATTTAGTTGTAATAGACAAGACTCTATTTGCCGAATTTCAAGTTAAGTACGCCAGTCTTGTCAAATGGGAATGCCCGCAATTCCCACAAAACAGCGAATGGGTAAAAATAAAGAATATTGAATACATTGGTGAAGAGGCTACCTACGATTTGCAAATGCAAGCGCCAGGCAATAATTTTGTCGCCAACGGATTTGTTGTTCATAATAGCGGCATGACCCGTTATCTTGTACAGATGAAGCCCAAGAATCTCGATAACATCATCGCGATGGTGGCGTTGTACCGCCCGGGTCCGATGGCGTTCATCCCCGATTACATCTCGCGCATGCACGGCGAATCGGAAGTGGAATATCGTCACCCTGCTATGGAGCCGATTTTCAAAGACACCTTCGGCATTCCTGTCTATCAGGAACAGCTCATGCGCGCCGCCGTGGAGCTCGCGGGCTACACACCATCTGAATCAGATGAGCTGCGCAAGGCGATCTCCAAAAAGAAAAAAGAAGATATTGACAAGCATCGCGCCAAGTTCGTAAAGGGTGCGGTTGAAAAAGGCATGGACCAATCCATCGCCGACGCGATCTACATGGATTGGGAGGAATTCGCACGTTACGGCTTCAACAAATCCCACGCGGCTGATTACGGTGTGATCGCTGTTCAAACCGCATATCTAAAATCAACATATACCGCCGAGTACATGACGGCTTTGCTTTCCGCCAACGCGGGCATCACCGAAAAGGTTGCCTTTTATGTGGCAGATGCGCGCAATATGGGCGTGCCAGTCCTGGCTCCAGATGTTGCCGCCTCAGGCTGGGATTTTCAGATCGAAGATGTGGATGGCAAACCATCCATCCGCTTTGGTTTGGGCGCGATCAAGAATGTTAATCAAGGCGCTGTGGAAGCGATCATCGAAGCCCGCAAGGAAAGTAAGTTCATCGACCTCAACGATTTCGCGCGCCGCGTGGACCTGCGCACCGTCGGCAAACGTTCGCTTGAGTGCCTGATCAAGGTCGGCGCGCTCGATCAATTTGGCAACCGCCCGGCCATGCTCGCTTCGCTGGACCGCATTATCGCCATCAGCGCCAATCATTTCCGCGCGGCAGACGCAGGGCAAATGAGTCTCTTTGGCGCGGCTACCGGCATCGTGGAGGAAATCCACCTGCCCGAAGTGAAGAACGTGGACAAGCGCGAGATGCTCAACTGGGAGCGCGAGCTTATCGGCTTGTACATCACCGATCACCCGCTTAACGAATATCAATCCACCCTTGCACAGATCGTCAGCTATTTTTCAGCGCAGCTGCCCGAAGCCAACCATGAAGAGAAGGTCCGTGTCGCGGGGCTCATCACGGTTGTCCGCCCGTACACAACGAAAACGGGCAAGCCGATGGGATTTGTCACCATCGAAGATATTCAGGGAAATATTGAACTTGTGCTTTTTCCGAAGACGTGGGAAAAGTTCCGCGACATACTCAGCATAGGTCAGATCGTGATCGTGGAAGGCAAGGTGGATAACGGCAACCCGCCGCCCAAGATCCTTGTGGATGAGATCAGGACTGAAATTAAGATCACTTCGGCGGTTGTGGATGAACTGCCGGAGATGCCGCCTGCCCCCTATGCCGAGCCCGCGCCTCTTCATTACAAATCAACTGCTCCTGCCCAAAAGACAAGCCAGCCCTCGAAACAAAATCCATCGAAGCCCGCAGCTGCAGTAGATCAGCCTGTCAACAAACTGCACGTTGCTGCTGAATCCGTTCCAGTGTACGCCCCAATACTATCCCCAAAAAATCCTGGGGAATTCGGAGATAACAAAGAGGGCGATGACATGCCTCCGCCGCCAGATAACTTCCCCGACGGCTGGGATATGGAATGGCAGCCGTCCTTTGATGAGGCAGCCATGGCGTCCAAGCCTGCGCCGAAATTCAAGAAGGACGAGCCCATCACTCCGCCGCGCGTAGTAGTTGCGCCGGTTTTGGTGGACGCTGTCCCTGAGATTCAGCCCCAGTCGCTTGCCGAGGTCTTGGCATTTACACAAGTACCCTCGTTATATGTCCCGCTCGCAAAAGAAGAGGCTGCCCACCCGCCGAAGCAGATCACGGTCATTTTGCGCCAATCAGCGGACAGGGAGCGCGACAAACGCCGCATTAAAACACTGCATGGCACGCTGATCTCCTTCCACGGCAGGGATAAATTCTCGTTCCAAATATTTGAGAACGGCAAAAGCCATTTGATCGATTTCCCCAGCGAGACCACGCGCGTCAGTCCGGAGTTGTTCTCGCGCCTGCAAAAATTGCTGGGTGAGGAAGCCTGGCATGTGGAAGAGATCACATTTCAGTAGCAACGAAAGTTCCCGCACCATACAAAATTCAACACTTTATTAACCGTGTGCAACGGTGTTTCAGAAAAAAAACTCGCCCAAAGTTTTCCTTTGCGGGCGAGTTTTTCTGGATGGCGCACCTGGTCAAATCTCAGAAATATTGTTCTCAAATGAGAACAGAAAAGTCACTCTATGAATGACTGGAGCCGCCAGGATTTGTGACGCCATCCAACTTTATTCTATAACTTTTATATTTGAATTTCAAGTTATTAAAAGTAACAAAGTAACGGCCATCTCAAAGGCGCTGTCATCTTGATCTGTTTAACCCAGCAAAAGCTATGAATACCGCCAGGTCGTGCCATCCTTGCTGTCTTCGATGGTGACGTTAAGTTCCTTGAGCTTGTCACGGATCTGGTCGGAGAGTGCCCATAGTTTTTGCTTGCGCACTTCAGCGCGGACCTCGATCAGCAGGTTGATGAATGCGTCTGCATCACCTGAGCCTTGCTTCTCTTCGAGTTTAAGTCCAAGCACGCCGGCTAATTCACGGAAGATGCCTTGTACAGATTTAAGTTGTGTATCGGTTGCTCCGCTATCACGCGCGTTATTGATGATCTTGCTGAGTTCGAATAAGGCGGCGACAGCCCCGGCAGTGTTGAAATCGCTGTCCATGGCTTCGATGAAATTCGCTTTGGCGGTCTCTGCGGCGGCGGTGATCGCCGAAACTGATTCAGGGCTGAGTCCGCTGGCGGAGGGAGAGGCAGGCCGCAGGGCGGACTTGAGGCGCTCAACATTTTTCTGCGCGGCGTCCAGAGTGTCGTCATTGAAAAGCAGGGGCGAGCGATATGTCCCGTTTAAGACCAACATGCGCATCACATCCGCCTCACGTTTGGATAGGAATTCCTTGATGCTGACAATGTTGCCAAGCGACTTGGACATCTTCTCGCCGCCGAGCTGTAACATGCCGTTATGCACCCAGTAGCGCGAGAATTCCTTGCCTGTGTAGCATTCGCTTTGGGCGATCTCGTTCTCATGATGCGGGAAGATCAGGTCGTTGCCGCCGCCGTGGATGTCAATTTGTTCGCCGAGGTGATGAAGGTTCATGGCAGAGCATTCGATGTGCCAGCCCGGGCGGCCTTTGCCCCAGGGACTGTCCCACGAGATTTCACCTGCCTTTGCGGCCTTCCAGAGGGCGAAGTCCATTGGGTGTGTTTTGGCTTCCTCCACTTCGATGCGCGAACCTGCCTGCATGTCATCCAATTTGCGGCCTGAGAGACGGCCATAGTCGTCGTCACTGGTAACGCTGAAATACACATCGCCATTGGCTGCGGCGTAGGCATGTCCTTTTTGGATGAGGCCTTCGATGAACTTGATGATGTGCGGCATGGTCTTGCTAACCTGCGGATTGGAGGTGGCCGGCAGGACGTTTAAACTCTTGAGGTCGGCTGCGTAGTCTGCGATGTACCGCGCTGAAAGTTTGAGAGGGTCTTCGTTAAGCTGTTTGGCGCGGTTGATGATCTTGTCGTCCACGTCGGTGTAGTTCATAACGTGTTTGACGGTGTAGCCGCGATATTCCAGATAGCGGCGGATGATATCAAAGACCAGCGCCGACATGGCGTGGCCGACATGCGCGTCGTTGTAAACGGTGACACCGCATACGTACATTTTGACGAGGTTCGGCTCTAGGGTTTGGAATTCTTCGGTCTTGCGGGTCAGGGTGTTGTAGATTTTTAGCATGGTCGCCTTTTTACCACTTAGGACACAAAGTGTCACAAAGGGTGTGATGTTTGTATTTAATTCAAATTTCTATTTTAACCTGCCTTACGAACGAAGGCGATTATAAAACGGGACGCAACTTGCGCGCCCTGTTCACTGACTACTAATTACTGATCACTTCTTACTTTTTCTTCTTCGCTACAGCATCTTCATCCACGCGGCCAAAGATCATACGGCCTGCGGCGGTCTGCAATACTTTGGTGATGTTCACATCCATGTACTCGCCGATGTATTCCTTGCCATTTTCAACGACCACCATTGTGCCGTCTTCCATATAGCCCACACCCTGACTATGTTCCTTGCCTTCCTGCATGATGTTGATGCGTAAGGCTTCACCCGGCAGAACAACCGATTTGACCGCGTTCGCCAGCTCGTTGATGTTGAGCACGGTCACACCTTGAAGCTCGGCGATGCGGTTAAGGTTATAGTCATTTGTCAAGACTGGGCTTTTAAGCTGTTTGCCCAATACGATCAGTTTGTCATCCACTTCGCGCACACCATCCACGTTAATATCTGAGATGCGGACGAGGATGTTCGGGAGTTTTTGTAATTCGGCCAGCACTTCCATGCCGCGGCGTCCGCGCTGGCGGCGCATACCGTCAGGGGAATCTGCTATATATTGGAGCTCGTTCAGTACAAAGCGCGGAATAAGAAGCGTGCCGGGCAGAAATCCAGTTTTAGCGATATCCGCCACCCGACCGTCAATGATGACACTGGTGTCCAGCAGGATGTTTCGGTTAAGATTTGTCCATGCGGATGAGGATCCGCCTTCACTGCGTCCGCTTAATGCGCTGAGTAATCCCATAATGTCACCCTGCCGCATTTCGAAGAGTGAAATGCCCAGATAGGAAAAAATCAGAACTCCCAGGAATGGTAATATCTCGCCCAAAGGCTTTGGCAGGAGCGAAAGCGGAAAAGCCAGCAGTGCCGCGGTCAGCAGGCCCACGATCAAGCCCAGCAATCCCGCAAACAGGCCTTCGGCTGACATTCTTCCAAGCAGGGAACGCATAGCCAGTGCCGGGCGGGTAGTTACGTATGGCGTGAATAATAGTCCGCTTAATGCGCCAAGCAGGGCGAACCCTAATGAGTATCCAACAATTTGATCTGGAATGGAATTTGCTGCGAAATCGTATCCCCAGTAACCTCCGACGCCACCCATAACAAGCATACCAATAATTCGGATAATAAAATCAAAACTCATAATAACTCCTTTGTAATAAATGTGAAAAAAATATAATAAATGATAATAGCACGGGCAGTAACGCGCGTCAATTGTATCAAAGGAATTCTTATATTGTTGTTATAATGCGTGCTAGTGAACTGCCCAGTATGTTTTATCAAATACCCAGAACGGCAAATAGTGGATAATTTTAATTTAGAAGACCAACCATGCCCCTAATAGACACCCTTAACCGTCCTCTGCGCGACCTTCGGATCTCCGTCACCGACCGTTGTAATTTCCGCTGTGTATATTGCATGCCAAAGGAGATCTTCGGACCCGACCATCAATTCCTGCACCGTGACCAGATTCTGACCTTTGAAGAGATCACGCGCCTGGCTCGTCTTTTTGCAGCGCACGGCGTCCGCAAGATCAGGCTGACCGGCGGTGAACCGCTTGTCCGCAAAGACCTGCCGGACTTGATCTCGATGCTGGCGGATATCCCTGATCTCGATCTGACCCTGACCACGAACGGGTCGCTGCTTCCCAAACATGCGCGTGCCTTGAAGGATGCCGGGCTTAAGCGGGTCACTGTCAGTTTAGACTCGCTCGATAATGCCATATTCAAATCCATGAACGATGTGGATTTCCCGGTGGAGAAAGTCATCGAAGGCATGGAAGCTGCCGCCGCGGCGGGACTGGCCCCGATCAAAGTCAACATGGTGGTCAAACGCGGGCTGAACGAATCCAGTATTTTGCCGATGGCACGTTTCTTCCGCGAGAAAGGCTATATTCTGCGTTTCATTGAATATATGGATGTCGGTCATTCCAACGGCTGGCGAATGGATGATGTCGTCTCTGCCGCGGAAATCGTCAAATTGATCGACTCGGAAATGCCGCTCGAACCCGTCTCCCCGAACTATCAGGGAGAAGTAGCCGGGCGCTGGCGCTACAAGGACGGCAAAGGCGAAGTCGGCATGATCGCTTCGGTGACACAGGCATTTTGTCGCGACTGTAACCGTGCCCGCATCTCCGCCGAGGGGAAACTATACACATGCCTGTTCGCCGTCAAAGGACATGACTTCCGCGACCTGATCCGTAACAGTGCGACAGATGAAGATATTTCAAAATTCATTTCGAAAGTATGGAGCGGACGCGATGACCGCTATTCAGAACTGCGATCCGAGAACACCATCTCACTACCCAAAGTTGAGATGTCACACATTGGCGGTTGATCTCCTAAAAATGATCTCCAAATCCAGAGGCGCATTTGATTTCATCCAATTCCATTAAGGCAGTCCTTTTCGATCTTGACGGCACACTTCGCCATCACATCCCCGCAGCCGGGGATGTTTTTGTGGAATTCACCAGAAGCATCGGATTGCGTATTTCAGAAGAGGACCGCGTCCGCTCTGAACATTGGGTGCACCATTACTTTGCCCACTCGCTTGAAATCCAGGCGGATGGTAAATTATTCAAGGATGATCAAAAAAGCTTTTGGGTCAATTTTACAAAACGACGCCTCGTGGCAGTGGGTGTGCCCACCGCGCAAGCCATTGATTTCGCGCCGCAGGCATCCGCATATATGGAAGAACATTACAAGCCCGCAGTCCACATTCCTGAAGATGTCTTCCCACTTTTACAGTTCTTGAAAGACTCAGGCTATGTGCTTGGCTTGGTCTCGAACCGCGACGACCCTTATCATGATGAAATTAAAAACATGAAACTCGATTCATATTTTAAATTCATCCTGGCGGGTGGTGAAGTGAACGCCTTCAAGCCTGACAAACTTATTTTTGACCACGCCCTGAAACTGGCGGGGACATCCGCGTCAGAGACAATGTATATCGGCGATAATTATTTCGCGGATGTGGTCGGCTCGCGTCGCGCGGGACTGATACCTGTTCTCTACGACCCGGGTAGTCTCTTCCCTGACGCAGACTGCGCAGCCATCAAGTCCTTTGCTGAATTGTATGAACTGTTGAAGTAATCCCGCTTCTGGATTTCTTCAGCTTGCTGATGAACAGTATTATCAATACCGCGAATACTCGAACTATTCGCGGTATTGGCGTTAAAATGGATGTGTAAAATATTTTCCACCACGTTTGGGTCGGAGATGTAAAAAGGAGTATCCATGGCTTGGGAACGCAAGATCATTCGTACGGTTCGCGTCCGTAATTCACAGAAAAAGGGCATCCTGGGGAAACTACTGACCGCCATTGCCGAAGCGGGCGGGAACACCGGCAGCATCGTGCTTGTCACTGAAACATCGCAGAACGTGGTTCGTGATATTACGATCAATGCCGAGGATGAAGCGAGTCTAAAAGCGATTGTCAAAGCAATGCATGAAAACGAAGGCACGCGCGTGCTCGAAGTCCGCGATGAAGTGCTGGAACTTCATCATAAAGGCAAGATCGCCATTCGTTCGCGCTATCCGATCGATTCACTGACAACGCTTCGGCGCGTGTACACACCTGGCGTTGCAGAGGTTTGTCTTAAGATCGCCAAAGATCCTTCCCTGGCGCGCTTGTATACCAGTATCAGCCACATGGTTGCCATTGTTACGGACGGCACTGCGGTGCTTGGGCTTGGGGATATTGGCCCGGTCGCAAGCATGCCCGTGATGGAAGGCAAAGCCATGTTAATGGAAACACTAGTCGGTCTTTCGGGAATCCCCATTTTGTTAAATACAAAAAATACTGACGAGATTGTCGCTGCTGTTGCCGCGATCGCGCCGACTTTTTCGGCCATCCAATTGGAAGACATATCTGCGCCGCGCTGTTTTGAAATTGAAGAGAGGTTACAAGCCATGCTCGATATTCCCGTCCTGCATGATGACCAGCATGGAACGGCGGTGGTTTGTACTGCGGCGTTATTGGTCGCGACTCGCGAGACCGGTACGGATTTGAAGGGCTCTGTCATCGGGCAGATCGGGCTTGGAGCGGCCGGCCATGCCATCGGTCAGATGATGATGCGCTTGACCGGAAACCCAGTCTATGGCGCGGACTTGAGTCAAGATGCTTTAAGTAGGTTTGAAAAAGCCGGGGGCAGGAAATCCAATTTAAAAGAGATTATGGAAAAATGCGATATTGTGATCGCGACCACGGGCGCACCGAATCTGATCAAGCCTGAAATGGTTCGCAAGGGACAGATCATTCTTGCGCTGTCAAACCCGAATCCTGAAATTGATCCTGATATTGCCATGGAGCATGGCGCGGCTTTCGCGGCGGATGGAAAATCAGTAAATAATGTGCTGGGCTTCCCCGGCATTTTCCGCGGCGCAGTGGATGCGAATGCGCCGCGCATCACGCATGAAATGTTATTGGCCGCCGCGCATGTGATTGCTGAGATGACCCCGCCCGGTGAATTGGTGCCCAGCCCGCTGGATAAAAAAGTTCATCGTGCCGTTGCGCGCGCCGTCGCGGAGACTGCCATTAAGCAGGGCATCGCCCGCGCAGAATATGTCCCGTATGTGGATGAGTGAAAGGCAAAGGATGAAGGATGAAAAAAGTCGAAGGCACATTGTCCTTCGACTTTTTTCTTATCACTCTTTACTTTTACTCAGTGCTTCCCATTCTTCAATGCTTCTTTCAGAGTCGTCCCCAATCTTGAAATTCCCTCGCGGATATTATCCGGATGGGAGAAAGAGAAATTAATTCGCATCGTATTTGCACCGCCGCCATTTGGGTGGAAGGATGCGCCGGGCACAAAAGCGACTTTGCGTTCGATCGCCACTTTAAGTACGTCCGCCGCGTTGACATGCTCGGGAAGTACGCCCCATAGGAACATGCCGCCCAGCGGCTTGGTCCAGGTCACTTCGGCCGGAAACATTTCGTCCATCATTTCGAGCATCACGTCGCGTCGTTCTTTATATGTCGCGCGGATCACTTTGACGTGTTCATCCAGAAAACCATTCTTCGCCACTTCGTAAGCGACATGCTGATTGAACGAGGAAGTGTGTAAATCCGCGGCTTGTTTTGTCATCACCAGCCTGCGGATCACCTCAGGCGGCGCAATGACCCATGCCAGGCGCAGTCCTGGCGCGAGTAGTTTTGAGAACGTGCTTAAGTAAATAACATTCCCGGTATATTCGCCGTCATTGTCATTGCGATAACGGCTGTCGAGAGTTGCGACCGATGGGATGTGCTCACCTTCATAGCGGAGTTGTCCGTAAGGGTCATCTTCCACGATCGGTACGCCATATTTATCAGCAAGCTCGACCAGTTTCATGCGGCGTTCAAGGCTGAGCGTCGACCCGGATGGATTTTGGAAATTGGGCAGGATATAAATAAACTTCGGCCCCACCCGCAGGGCGGCTTCCAGTTCATCCACCACCATGCCGTGTTCGTCTGCGCGCACTGAGATATATTGTGCACCGTAAGCGTTCCATGCCTGCAATGCGCCTAAATAAGTTGGCGATTCCACCACAATATAATCGCCGCGATTCACGAACACCCGCCCGATAAAGTCCAGCGCCTGTTGTGAGCCGGATGTGATCATAATATTCTCCGCGGTGACCCGCACGCTGTAACGCGCATTATGGCGCGCGATCATTTCCCGCAAAGGCAGGTAGCCTTCCGTCGTGCTGTATTGCAAAGCCTGCGCGCCGTGATCTGTTAAGACTTGGTTGCATGCATCCTGAAATTCCTTCACCGGGAAAACTTCCGGAGCGGGCAGCCCTCCCCCAAATGAAATGATGTCGGGCTGTTCGGTCAGTTTCAACAATTCACGGATGACGGAACTCCCCATTTTTTGTGTGCGATGAGCATAACGATACTCCCACGGTGTTTGCATTTACTCTCCTTGTAAAAATAAAAAACCTGACAGGTACGTGTGTACCCATCAGGCTGGCTGACTTAAGGCATAAAAATGCCTAAAAGATCAAGGCCTATCATTTGTTTCATAGTTTCCTTATCTTAACCATTTTTTCGCAAGACCGCAACCTCTTTAAGTATGGATGATTTTATGACAAATTTCCTTTGATGATCTTCTCGACAGAAGTTCGCGTGTACGAATCTAGAGGCAGATGAAGAGCCGCCTCCAACTTAACCCAGACATGTTCTTCCGCCTCATCATTGAGCTGCACTTCGAGAGAGTCAGCTTTACAGGCGTAATCAAAGAAGATGAAGTGCCGCTTCTTCCAAAAAGACGGGTCGTAGATGAACTGCTGAAAGTTAATGAAGTTCAAGTCGTAAATATCCAACCCCGTCTCTTCCTTCGCCTCGCGGACTGCTGCTTCCTCGATCCGCTCGCCCAACTCCACATGTCCGCCGGGGACAACGTACTTGCCGGGGAATTTATGGCTTTTCAACAAAAGCATTTCCCCTGATTTGTTGAAGATGAAAACCCCAACTGTCGGTTCTGGAAAAATTTGATCTGGCATTTTAAATTCCTTATGTCGTTGCGAGTGACGAAGCAATCCTCTTATAACATGAGATTGCTTCGCAAAGTGCGCTCGCAGAGACGTGCATACTACCCAAACACCGCGATCACCATCACCCCCGTGAACACGATCGCTGACCCTAGCACACGAACGCCACCCATTTCCTCTTTTAAAAATCTCCAGCCGAGGAAGGCCCCGATCACCACGCTTACTTCGCGGATCGCACCCGAATAACTGAGAGGCGCAAAAGTGTAGGCAAAAAGAGCCATCATGTAAGCCACCAGGCCCAGAACACCGCCAATCAATATATATCCGCGCTTTTTCCTCCACATATCCATGAAATGACTCCATCCATATTTTCGCGCAAGATAAGGCGTGGTTACGAAGGGGGTCATTACAAACATGAATAATCCATAAGGCAGGGCGGGACCATTTTTTACGGCTGTGCCATCAATGAGTGTGTAAATGGAAATGATCACCGCTACTGCCAACGCGGTGAGGATTCCGCGCAAGTGTGGTTTCTCGCCATCGCTTTGAATTAACGTAGTCGCGCCGATAACCATCATTCCGCCCGTGATAAAAGCCAATCCAATGTACCCGCCGACTGTTAATTGCTCATGCAGAAGGATCGCAGACCATAGCACGAGTAATGCGGGAGCCGCTCCACGTGCAATGGGATAAACAAGCGAAAAGTCGTGGTCAGTGTAGGCTGTGCAAAGCAAAATAAAATAGATCGACTCCAGAATCGAACTAATGATCGCAAAGCCCCACATGGAACGCGGCGGAAGTCCCGTAAAGAAAATAAACCCCAACGAGAATATACCGCTCAAGATCACCTGCCAGCCCATTGCGATATATTTTTCGTCTGAACTTTTAAGTAAAAAATTCCACAACGCGTGCATGGAAGCAGAGACGAACAGCAAAATAATGGCGAAGATCGGCATGGCTATCTCATGAATTCGATCAACTTTTGATTCACTTCCTCGCCGGCATCATGCTGTACCCAATGGGTGGCTTTGTCAAAAAAGATCAACTCGCCCTGGTCGCACAGATCGATGGATGGCTGTGCCATTTCGGAACTGAGCGCAACATCATGTTTGCCCCACAACATGAGCGTTGGGATTATCACACGCCGCGCGCCCGGCTTCTTTAGGCTAAACGCGTGGCGCAGTCCGCGGCGCATCACAGCGCGATACCAATTGATCATTCCCGTCAATGCGCCTTTCTGTGACCAGGCTTTTTTGTATTCCACTACATCCGCTTCGGTAAAAGTATTCTTGCGGCCTGAGCGGGTCAATATCCGTGCCAGGTATTCAAAATTATTCCTGCCCAACACCCATTCCACGAACCATGGAATTTGAAAGAAAAAGACATACCAGGATTTCTTGCGCTGCGCAGGATTTCTAAGCACAAAATCTGTCATCACATCGGGATGCGGCACATTTAAGATGGCAAGTTTCTCCAAACGTTCGGGGTGATTGATCGCAACTGTCCATGCGACCACTGCTCCCCAGTCATGCCCAACAAGTTTCGCTTTTTCAATTCCGAAATGATCAAATAAGCCGACGATATCCTTTGCGAGGATGTCCACATCATAAGCGGATATGCCCTGTGGTTTATCGGAAAGGTTGTATCCGCGCTGGTCCGGAACGATAACGCGAAAACCTGCTTCGACCAATGCCGGGATTTGATTCTTCCAGCCGTAATGGAACTCTGGAAACCCATGCAATAAAATGACCGCCGTTCCGTTTTCAGGTCCGTCGGTCACTACATGCAGTGTGATGTTGTTTATGGTGACAAATTGATTTTGCATCACGCGAGTATACCGTTAAATAATTTGTGAAATCTTTAAGATGCGCTACAATTTGTACAAAGGAGACAAGAAATGTCCAATCAAATTACCCCCGATCGATATCATCCTATTCATGTTGTTTTACATTGGTTAGTCGCCATCGTGACCATCTTTTTGCTTGCGGTGGGTCTCTTGGTTTTCCCGAACACGCCCAATTCGCAGGAACTCCAAATGCTGGGTATGCATAAAACGGCTGGCATGTTCCTTGGTTTGTTAATGGTCGGCCGCTTAATCACCCGCTTTGTTTTCAAACGTCCCGCGCCAGCTGATGCCGGCCACCCATTGTTGAATCTCGCGGGCAAGGTTGTCCATTTTCTTCTATATATTGGCGTTTTTGCCATCATGTTCGCTGGCGGCTCTTTGAGTCTGGCTTACGGATTGGATAATATTCTTAAGGGGATTGGCACCATTCCCGAAGACCTGTTCATTTATCCGCAATTATCCGCGCATGGGAATATTTCATATATTTTGATTGGGTTGATCGCAATGCACTTCGGGGCCGCGTTGTATCATCAGTTCATTCGCAGGGATAATTTGTTGAGCCGTATGTGGTTTGGAAAATAATGATAAGAAGTACTCCGGGTTCTTTTTGAGCACGGAGTTCTTCTTATTTTAACCGTAAAGCGGTATCCGCGCGCCGTTCACTTTCCCGGCTTCATCTGAAAATAAATATTCCATTGTTGAGACGATCTCTGCAGGCGAAGTGCCTTTGCCCGTATATGTTGTGTCAATGGATTTGACGTGAATGATATTGGCGGTCAATCCGCTTTCTTTATATTCTTCGGCCAGAGTCAATAGCAAACTTTCCTGTGCGGATTTTGCGGCTGTGTACAAAGCCGTCTTTGCGGATGGACGCATTGTCTCAGGTTTGGATACGATCATGATCCGTCCCCATTTGCTCCTTGCGATATGCGGAGTAAATGATCGCAGTAAGTGAAAAGTTGTCCACACGTGCTGATCGAGCATGCTTTTTAAGTCGTCTCCGCTTGATTCTGGAATTGTCCTGCCGCCTGTCCAGCCGCCGACGAGATGGATCAAAGCGTGGACACTATCAAATTTGGAATGAACCGCTTCGGCTGAGGCGTGAACCGCTTCTCCATTGAGCAGGTCAATGGCTTGGATGTAGAGTCGCTCAGCAGGCAGGTCCAGGTCACGAGCGAGGGCATCCAGTTTGGATTGATCTTTACCAAGCAATACAAGATTGTGACCGCGCTTTGCAAAAGTTTTCGCGGCGAAATTACCAAGCGCGCCCGTCGCGCCGGTGATAACGATGGTTTTAGTCATATAACGCTTTGATCTGACTCTCGGGCATGCCTTCGATGATCGGACGGTCGCTTTGCTCGGGCAGATGCTCCTTGCCGTGGAAATCGATCATGTGACCAGACTTGGCGGCTTTGGTCTCAAGATAGAAACGGTTGTGCTCGTTGCTCGGCAAAATGTGCGGAATACGCATGTTGACCTTGACACCATATTGTTCAAGCTGGGCGATTTTCCTTGGATTGTTGGTCATCAGATTGATCGACTGCACCTTCAACGAATGCAGCATGTGGGCGGCGACGGCGTAGTCACGTTCATCGTCGCGGAAGCCGAGCGCGATGTTCGCCTCCACGGTGTCAAGCCCCTGATCCTGCAAGCTGTAAGCGCGGATCTTGTTGGTCAGCCCGATGCCGCGACCTTCCTGGCGCAGATACAAAACAATGCCCTTGTCCATTTCACCGATCTTCTTTAATGAAGCCTCGAGTTGATCGCGGCAATCACAGCGCAGCGAGCCGATGACATCACCCGTTAAACATTCAGAGTGCAAACGCACAGGCACAGCTTCCGCGCCAAGCACTTCGCCCTTGATGATGGCAACGTGTTCCTTGTGGTCCTGATTATTTGAAAACGCAACGATATGAAAATCGCCAAAGCGTGAAGGCAGCTCCGCGATCGCTTCGATGTGGACGCAAACCTTGTCCTTGCCGTAGCCTTCACATTCGTGACAGCAATCTTCTTCAATCAATAATTCTATTTGTTCGTGTGTAAATGTAGTCATATTTTCTCCGCATAACTTACAATTTGTAAGTTAATAATATTCCACCATCATCATGCGTTTCAACAGCATTAAGTTTTAACGCGATGGCTTCACCTCTTGCAACTCCCAAACCAGCTGCGAGCGTTGGGGCAGAATCCCCGCCGAAGATCATGGGAGCGATGTAGATCATTATTTCATCCACAAGCCTCTGCCGTAGTAATTCAAAATTGATGGTGCCGCCGCCTGCCACCATCAAGCGCTTCACGCCCAATTCCGCCAGCGTGTTCATCATCTTTTGCAGGTCAACACGCGCAGTGTCGTGCACGAAAATTTCAACACCGTTCATCCGCAAGGCTTCAAGTTGGCTTCTAGATGTGTGTGGTGTTGTAAATATTACCACCCTCGCAGGACCTGCTTTGATAAAATCCGACTCCAGCGGAATGTCTGCATTGGTGACGACTCCCACTTTAATGGGGTTTGCATTCATCCCGCGCTTGGTCCGGGTCTCACGCAGCGCTTCACTCTTAACGGTCAGCTTGGGCAGTTCGCCGAGAAGCGTATTCCCCCCGACGAGTATCGCATCTGCGCCTGCGCGCAATTCGTCCACACGGTCCTTGTCTTGTCGGGATGAGATCGCAGCCCCCTTGCGTTCAAAAGTATCTATCTTGCCGTCAGCCGTCGTGGCAATATTGATGAAAACGTAGGGACGATTCATACAATAAGGGGTTGCTTATTACCCAATTCGTACCGAACGCATCGATATCGAACCGCCCCAAACTTTTTCGGCAAAGAATGACACAGACTCATTGTCATCCTTCAGTGCCAATGAATACAACAGGGGAACATAATGCTCTCCGCTGTTGATCGAAAGCTGGGCAGACTCTCCCTGCTTGTTGAAGTTGATGAGCGGATCATGATCATTGGTGAGTATCCAGTTCTTGACTTTGGCATCAAATTCAGTCGCCCAGTCATAGGCAAAATCACGGAATTCAACCAGCGACAGATTGTGTACAATATTTCCAGAACTGATGATCAGCACACCTTCTTCGCGCAGTTCCTTTAGCTGTTTTGCAACATCATAATGGTCTGATATCTGTAAATTCGCATTCAAGCTCATTTGAATCACTGGAATGTTCGCTTCGGGAAACATTTTCTTCAAGACAGACCATGTGCCATGATCAAGCCCCCACTCCTGATCCATCTGCACGTCGGTCTTCTTTATGATACGACGAATTTGTTCCGCCAGATCCGGAGAACCGGGGGCGGGATATGTCACTTCATATAATTCTTTTGGAAAGCCGTACATATCGTAGATCATGCGCGGCTGTTCCATGGCGGTCACCTGTGTGCCGCGTGTGACCCAGTGCGCTGAAATGCACAGAATTGCGCGCGGTTTTGGCAGTGCCTTTCCCGCTTCAGCCCACGCGCGGGTAAACTCATTATCTTCAATGGCGTTCATCGGACTGCCGTGCCCTACAAATAAAACAGGCATTTTTTCTGTCATGGTGATTCCTCTAAGTTAGATCAATATTGGGTTGAAAAGTATCTCGTGGTCAGATCGCTGATGTCTATATTGATCGTTTCACGTAAAAGCGCAAAGAAATTTTCCGGGGTTGCATGTCCGCGGGAATAACGTTCCGCGTATGTTTTTAAGAACTTTGCAAAATTTCCATATCCTACCCGTTCACGTAATTCATCGATAAAGTGCGCGCCATTCAAATATACCGCATTGACATATTGACGCTGTGAGCCGGCGTTATAGACTGGCATATCTACAAAACCCGCAGGCTTGAAAAAATCCACGCGGAATTGCCACCACCACGAGATATTTCCCGGATAGTTATTTTCGTAAAAGATACGTTCACTGTAGGTGGAAAGCGCCTCGTCCAGCCACGGCTCGATTGCCTGGTCGCTTCCAACCAATCCATACCACCATTGATGTGCGATCTCGTGTACGCCAATGGTGGCCAGGTTGTTCCGCGCGCCGCCGCTATACTGCGCATAAAAATCTGTAGCGAGCATGACCAGCCCGTCATATTCCTGCCCGTCATGGATATCCGTTTGTACGATCGCTAGACTTTGATATGGGTAAGGCGCAAAATTCGCCTCAAAGGTGCTGACCGCCTCTCCTGCTATGACCAGAAAACCATCATTAGCCGCTTGGTATCCGTCGAAATAATACGAGCGGATCACAACCGAGCCGACAGTTGACTCTGATACAAGGAATTCATCGCTCGCTGACAGCGCGAACGTGCGCGCGCCATATAAGCGATAGCGGGTCCAGTCGCCGTTTTGTTCTGAGGGTGCGCTCGCCGCGACGACAACACCTGAATCCGTTTTTAGATTCAGTTCGACATCTGAGGCGTCATAAACAAGATGTTCACCGAAGGAGGAGGGATCGTGCAGGACCCAGCCATTGATGTATGGCACCACAAATGGATACCAGTCTACAAGGTTGATCTGGTTGAAATCATAGCCGAAAATTTCGCCGGACGATTTGGCGGGAATATTGAGGTTGAATTTTAGATTCAACGTGGTGGCTGAGTTTGGCTGGAGAGGCTGAGACAGGTTCAAGGTTAGGCGTTGACTGTCGAGTGTGTATGTTGTCAACGCGGTATTGTCCTGTGTGATCGAATTCAAGAGAAATGCATTGCCATACAGATTCGGTTGAATCGACAGCACAATATCCGAAAGTGCGATGCCTGTATTGTTGTAGTAGCGGACAGTTTCTTCTACATCAAGTGTGTGTGCTGTGAAATCCAGGGTCGCATAGAGGATGTAATTTGTGCGCGAAGCGGTGCCCGCCGAAGGTGGTGGAGCCACGGTAGCAGCGGAAACAGTAGTCGGTGTGGACGAGGCGGGTATCGCTGTTTGCGTTAATGTCGGCGTGGCTGTTGGCGGCTCAGGAGTGAAAGAAGGAATAACATTATCGATTGTCCCGGAGGGTTGAAAAGGCGTTGGAGTAGGGGAGGCATTCGGGTCTTGCGTGACCAAAACAAAGGGTGGGAACGCAGGCGCGCTCGGTGCCGGGGACGCACAGGCTGCCAGAAGAGCTATAAGCGAAGCAAAATAGGCAAATCGCAATACGCGTGTGAATGGAGTTGTGCAGCGATGGAGTGTCATTAATAAGTGTTTTTGAAATATTTCTTTACGAGGTCTGAATAATCTGCGCTTGTGTGTTGGCCCAGTACGCGGAAGAATTCATTGGCTGTCACGATCCGGCCGCGTCCCTTGGCGAAGTAATCCTGGAGGAAGGCGAAGAAGGCTTCGTCTCCAATGCGTCGCCGTAATTCTTCCATAAAGCGCGCACCCTGAAAATAGGCTGCGTTTGTGTACGGACGAAACCCATTGCCCTCATAGATGGAAATATCCACCAGTCCCTGCGGCTTGTAAAAGTCGATGCGGTACCGCCACCACCAACTGGTCAGGTCTGGATAAATGGTTTCGTAATAAATATATTCTGAATATGTGGACAGTGTTTCGTCCACCCAAGGCTGCAAGGCCTGATCGTTTGCAACTTGATCAAACCACCATTGATGCGCTGTTTCATGCGCGGCGACAAACGTGAGATAGTTTGTGGGGGTTCCATCATAAAGGCTGTAAAAATCACGGCTGAGATAGTAGAAGCCCGAATATTCCATACCGTCATTGAAGTCACCCATCACGACCGCGAGCGACTTGTGGGGGTATGGACCAAAATGCTCGCCATATACTTTGATTGACTCGGCGCTGGTCTGGAGGGCGGCTTGTCCTGCCGCTTCGCTGGGTGAAAAATAGTAACTTGAAATGGTCACATCCCCCGCTTGCAAAGTGGAGACTTGGAACTCGCGGCTCGCAGAGATCGCAAATGTCCGCGCGGCGTTGATCGTATATCTCGTGTAGTTGTCAATCTTTTCAGGGAATCCGCTCGCCGCAACCGTTGGCGCAGAAGCCGGGTTTGTAAAGTTGAGATTTACTTCATAATCAGCCGCGTCATAAACGAGGTGCTCGCCATAGACCCACGGCTCGTGCAGAACCCATTCACCGTTGATGTATGGGACCACAAATGGATACCAGTTGGTGAGGTTCATCTGGCGTGTGGTGTAGCCGAAAATACGCGGACGTGAAATGTTGGGATCTTCCTGTTCGGCAAAAGGCAGGTTGAGAATATATTCAATATTGATCTTCACAATGGCGTTGGGCTGCAGGGCGGCGGGCAGTGTAATCTCGAGCCTTTGCCCGTTGAGCGAAAAGGTCGTGACCGCCGTACCGTCAACGGAGAGACTGGTCAGGTTGAACGTGCCCTCCCACAGATTTGGAACCACCGCCAGCACCAGCCTGTCCAGTGGATCGGCTGAGTCGTTGGGGTAGTAAATATCTTCCGACACGGTAAGCGCGTGCGCATCGTAATCAATGGTTGTATTTAGAATATATTTTGCAAGTTCGATCTCGGAAAACGGATTTGCTGTAGGGGCGGATGTCCCAACAGGTGTCGCCAGCGGCGGGACCGTCCCCACGAGAATAGGAATCCTTGGGCTGGTAAATTCAGCAACTACTTTGGCTGATGAGGAAAGCAAAAAAATGAGAAGAATTACGAGAAATGGCAAGTATTTGTTTCGCATGGGTTTAATTCTACCGCTTGTTGTAAAAAATAATAATTTATGATGACCTTGTTCTCTTCCACAGAAATGCAATTAAGAAGAATGCGGTTGCAGTTAAGACAATTGTGGAACCTGAAACGATGTTCAGGTAATAACTTAAATACAGCCCGATGACCGATGACAGTGCCCCGATCAAAGCGGATACAAGCATCATCGGTAATAAACGGCGTGTGAGTAGATACGCTGTTGCGGCGGGAGTTACCAGCATGGCGGCTGCCAGGCTGACGCCCACAGTTTGCAGTGAGACAACCACCGTCAACGCTAACAGCACCAGCATAAGATTCCGTAACAGCTCGGCTGGCAGACGCAAGGTCGCCGCGAGAACGGGATCAAAGGAAATCACGAGAAATTGTTTGAAGAACAGGCTGACGGTTATGAGAATAACAAAACTAAGCCCACCGATCATCCACAAGTCGGAACTGCTGACCCCCAGCACATTGCCGAACAAAATATGGGACAGATCCACTGCATAAGTCTGCATGGAGCTGATCAGCGCCACGCCCAACGAAAGCGCCGCCGCAAAGAGGATGCCGATGGCGGTATCCTCTTTAACCGTCCCCTCTCGAGAGAATAATCCAATGCTCAAAGCGACAATGACCGCCGCGACCCCAGCCCCGACCAGTAAATTGCCCTGCAATAAATAAGCGATTGCCACCCCAGGCAGGATCGCGTGCGCCATGGCGTCTCCGAGAAACGCCATGCCGCGCAGTACGACATAAGTTCCCATTACCGCACAGAGCACGCCAACAATCACTGATGCGAAAAGTCCGCGCTGCATGAATTGATAGGCAAGAGGTTCAAACAACCAATTCATTTGACCTCTTGTGTGATGTTCATCTTCCGGTGGGCAGCACTCATCAACCAGCACCATCCCATTTTCCATGACGAGCAGTGAATTGCCAAAAGCGGATGCTAAATTTTCACTAGTAAAAACTTCTTGTGGCGTGCCAAATGCTATCAAACCGATGGTTGATCAAAAGTACAAGGTCAAAGCGTGGCGCCAAGTTGAGATCATGCGTTGAAATAATGGCAGTGACCACCCTTTCGCGCAGATGATCAAGCAAGCCGAAAGTCACTTCTTGTGTGGTGGCGTCAACACCGGTAAAGGGTTCATCCATTAATAAAATATGCGGCTCCTGTGCCAGAGCGCGGGCTAAAAACGCACGCTGCTGCTGCCCGCCAGAAAGCTGCCCAATGGATAGCTCTGCCAGATCGGTGATTCCCATTTGCTCAATACTTTTTCGAACGATCTGCTTATCTGTTTTGATGGCTGACTCCACCAGCCAATTTGACCGAAGCGTCCCATCATTACCACGTCGCTGACCGTGACGGGGAATCGCCAGTCCACATCTTCGCGCTGGGGTACATAGG
Source organism: Candidatus Villigracilis saccharophilus (assembly GCA_016709305.1). Lineage (GTDB taxonomy): Bacteria > Chloroflexota > Anaerolineae > Anaerolineales > Villigracilaceae > Villigracilis > Villigracilis saccharophilus. Next base: position 1,120 of record JADJNA010000010.1, on the reverse strand, counting down.
CCACGCAATCCTTGTGTGTGCCAAGCGATTCGCCGTGGATTAGAATCCGTCCGCTCTTCAGCGGCAAAATTCCAACCAGCGCTTTGAACAACGTGGATTTGCCCGCGCCGTTCGGGCCGACGACGGCCACGCGTGCGCCATGAGGCACTTGAAAACTTAGGTCGCGCATGATTATTTTTTCGCCATAACCAATGCTGGCGTTTTCAACTTCAAGACGGTGGGGTGTGTGAGTCATTTTGATTTGCGATTCTGATTTTGATTTACGATTGAATGATGAGCTTGATCTGCTTCCAATCTTACTCAAAGCATCCACGACGTGATTAACATTGTGCTTCATCATATCAATATAGGTCGCGGCGGGTGAGCCGACAGTGAGCGACTCAAGATGCAAAATTATCCACGACCCTCACATCCGTTTCTGCAGCGATCTGGTTGGCGAGGTCGGGGTTTTCCACTTCGCCGAGGAAAATCGCAGGTGCGCCAGATGTTTTGATCACCCTGATCAACGCCGCCAACCTTTCGCAGAAGTTCCTGCATCTGTGCTCAAACTGGGGATAACCGCGCCAACAACCTCAAAACCATAACGCTCCGCAAAATATCCAACCGCTTCGTGATTGGTCACCAGCAAACGGCGTTCGGCGGGAATTGCGTTCACCTGTTCAATGATCCACTGATTGAGTTCTTTCAATTGTGCGATGTATGCATCGGCATTGACCTTGTAAATTTGCGTACCCAACATCAATTTGGATTAAACCGTCGCGGATGCTTTCGATATAGCTCACGACCAGATTTGGACCGCTTACGTGCGGATCACCGGCCCATGATCGTGACCGTCGGCTGGTGTTGCTCCTTCAGTATGTTCCTCCACTGGATGCGGTTCTAAGCCGGCTGTCGCTTCGATAATAACTTTCGCCGCCGGCATTTTCCAACAGAGGTTCGATGAAGTGTTCATATTCCACGCCGTTGGAGGGATCAGCAGGTTGCTTTCGGCGATCTTGGCTACATCAGATGGTGCGGCTTGATAGGCGTGAGGATCTTGCTCCAACAGGGAGCAGAGAGTCCACGCTGATGCGATCACCAGCAATGTTCTGAGTGATGTCTGCGAGAAAGGTGGTTGAGG
>JADJNA010000009.1 GCA_016709305.1 Candidatus Villigracilis saccharophilus | reverse complement strand
AAGATGGTTGAAAAAAATTCGCCCGAACATCATTTTTTTAGTATTCGCGCGCTTGAAGATAATCGCTTGCTTGGCGATATCAACCTGGACGTGGTCAATAACTGGCTTGGACGAAACGCTTTTGTTGGGATCGTCATTGGTAACCGCGCAGACTGGAGCAAAGGCTATGGCACCGATGCCATGAATCTTATTTTGCGTTTTGCGTTTACCGAGATCAATCTGCATCGCGTCACGCTCACCGTTTTTGAGTATAACCCGCGCGCCATTCGTTCGTACGAAAAGGCGGGCTTCCGTCATGAAGGACGCATTCGCGGCGCGTTATTGCGTGATGGAAAACGCTGGGATATGTTTTTCATGGGCATCCTGCGTGATGAGTGGATCAGTTTGAATCAATAGATGTATCAGAAATAATCCAAAGATTTCACAGATTGAGAAATTCTGCAAGAAAAAATCTGTGAACCCCCATCTAGTCTGCGGATAAATACACTCAAGGTATTTATGGAATTGCTCCCTTATAAAGGACTTCAGGATCTGTATGCGATGCTGGACTTGCTGGCAGAGGGGCGCAGGGCAGAAACTCCAACATATTATGTCCATCGCGGTGATCTGCAATGGTGGCTTTTTTATACGGATGTTCCGCAGGAGGCCTGGCAAACGCATATCCGCCTTTTGAAAGAAGGTGAGCGCCTGCTTGGATGGGTGCTCCTGTCTTTTGACGTGGGTGCGTTCGATGTGTATGTAGATCCAGTCTTGCGGGATACGCCTCGTGAATATGAACTACTGGTTTGGGCGGTGCAGCAAATGTCCGCGCTTGATGAGGTCCAAACCGTATGGGTTGCTGAGAATGACGTCTCCCGTATTCATTGGCTGTTGGAAAATGGATTTTCACCTGAGGAAGAGCATCTGGTCCTTTTGAAGCGCGTCTTATCTGGACCTTTGGCTGGTCCAGCATTACCAGTCGAATTCAGCCTGCGAAATTCGCGCGGCGAAGCGGATGCGCGGTTGCGTTCCGTTGTATCCCACGCGGCTTTTGGCTCGAAAAAACCTTTTGAAGAATATTGGCCGCGGACTTTACGATTCATGCAGTCACCCGTGTATGAGCCGGAACACGAGATCTTTGTCATTGCGCCGGATGAACGCGCGGCTGCGTTCTGCATCATCTGGACGGATGAATTAAACAGGATTGGGCTGTTCGAACCTGTAGGCACACACCCGGATTTTCAGCGAATGGGACTTGGCAAGAGCCTGCTCTTCGAAGGCTTGCGCAGGCTCAAGGCTGAGGGCATGAGCGCAGCGTCTGTTTGCGCAGTCAGTACAAATCCAGCCGCGATCCATTTATATGAATCGGTCGGCTTTGAAAAAATTCACAAATTATTGACATATACAAAGAGAAAAAGCTGAGAACAAAATGACAACCATGAATACTCTTTCCAAAAATCTGACGTTGCGCCACGCCGGTTGGGCCGACCTCGAGGCTGTGGCTCAACTCATCTACGATGTCTGCGAAGCGGATGGGGATACGACCGTTGCGAATACTCCCGAGGAACTAAGGAATTGGTGGGGTACGGAGGGATTCAATATTGAAACGGATGCATTTGTCGTTGAGGCACAGGACGGGCGTTTGGCTGGCTATGAAGAATTATTCAACGAAAACGCCCATGTCCACTTAAACGCCGATGGTTATGTTCACCCGAAATTCAAAGGACTTGGTGTTGGCACATCTTTGTTGCATGCGGCAGAGGTCCGCGCCGGTGAACATATTCCACTGGCTGCACCTGACCTGCGCGTTTTCATCCGCGTTTCAACAGATAGCAAGGATGAAACAGGCAACGCCATGTTTGCACACGAAGGGTATTCTGTCATTCGCCACCACTGGCGGATGGAGATTAAATTGGATAAGGCGCCGTTTGCGGCTATCCTGCCTGACGGAATCGAATTGCGTCCATTTATCCGCGAACAACATGATCGTTTGGTTTGGGAGGCGGATAATGAAGCCTTCCGCGACCACTGGGGAAGTCATGAATCAACTTTTGAAGAATGGCGGCATCGAAAATTTGGCAAATCTGATTTTGACCCATCTTTGTGGATGATCGCATGGGATGGAGATCAGATTGCCGGCTATTCGCAAAACCGCTTCCGCATGGGTATCGGCTGGATCGGCACACTCGGAGTTCGCCGCCCGTGGCGTAAAAAAGGATTGGGGCTGGCTTTGCTCCAACATTCCTTTGGTGAATTTCACAAGCGCGGCATGAACACCATCGGGCTGGGCGTGGATGCCTCCAACCCGACGGGCGCGACCCGTCTGTATCAACGCGCGGGCATGTATGTGGCGAGTGAATTCATCACCTATGAGAAAGAACTGCGCGCGGGCCAAAATCTGGAAAAATGAAAACCCGACCCGCAAAGCGGGGAATTTCGTGTAGAATCAAGTTATTCTAGGTTTTACGAAAGGATACTATTATGAACCTGCGTTGTATTTATTGTCAGACTCCCTTCACCCTTGCTCGCGCCGAGATGCTGGGCGCCATCGTTACAATGAATGAGAAGAGTCAGACTCATTATGATGCTCATTGTCCGCGTTGCCGCCGTGCCAATTCCATATCCCGCCAGCGGATGGAATTGTTCTTCCCGAATTGGCAGGAAGCCGCCAAGCAGGCTGCTGCGGAAGCGAAAGCCGAGGCGACACCAGCCTCTGCCGCAGCTAAGACAGAGCCGCTTCCCAAGGCAGCTAAAGCCAAGTCCGCTGAAAAGAAGACTCCTGCAAAAACTGTGAAGGCTCCTGCAGCAAAGAAATCAACTGCCAAGTCTGCCGAAAAGAAGGTGGCTGCAAAAGGCAAAAAGAAATAAAGCTTTTGACTTCATGACAAAGCCGAAAAGACCCAGTGTCTTTAAGGCTTTGTCTTTTAATATGGGATAAGACCACTATGACGATCCGTGCTGTTTTTTTTGACTTTGGGGGCGTGATCATGCGCACCGAATTTCAGGCTCCGCGCCAGCATTTGGCTGAACGTTTTAAGATGGATTATGACGATATTGATAAGGCGGTCTTCGGAAGTGACTCTGCGCGCCGCGCTTCGATCGGAGAGATCAGCGAAGATGCACATTGGGCGGAAGTGTTGAAGCGATTGCGGCACCCTGTTTCTGAAAAGAAAGCCTTTGTAGATGAGTTCTTTGGCGGCGATGTCATTGACCGCACCCTGGTTGAAACCATTCGCTCACTGCGCGGTAAGGTCCACACAGGCTTGATCTCGAACGCATGGAGCGGTTTGCGCGAATTTATTACTAAAGAGAAGGTCATTGATATGTTCGATACTGGCATTATTTCGGCGGAGGTTGGCGTAGTAAAACCGGCAGCTAAAGTATATGAGCTCGCGCTGGCACAGGCAAAGGTCAACGCGAAGGAAGCGGTCTTTGTGGATGACATGAACGCCAATATCGAGGCCTGTGAAAAGGCCGGGATGAAGGGAATTCTGTTCAAGGATCCGCAGGATTGTTTGGGTCAGTTGAATCGATTGTTGAAAAAATAAAAAATAGTTTGGGGAAATAAATAATATTTGATGGTATCGGTAATTAGAGAGAACGTCCCGCAGGTATCAATCAGGCGCACAAGTTACTCAAACTAAACCTTCGGGACGATGGTTATGTGTTATTTCCAAAAGAGACTATTTTAAAAGGAAAAAATGTTTTCCAGCTTAAAGGTAGATGCCACAAAAGTCTATTTATTCATTGAGTTTACAGCATCGGCATTCTTCTCGATGATGTTCGTCACGACATCATTGTATGAAGCAACGGTTGCCGGACTGACCCCGCTGCAGCTTGTGCTGGTTGGAACGACTTTGGAAGTTGCGGCTTTTGTTTTTGAAATTCCCACCGGCGTGGTCGCAGATGTGTATTCACGGCGCTTGTCCATCATCATCGGCTATTTTCTGATGGGGCTTGGATTTCTCATTGAGGGATTCTTTCCTGCTTTCATCCCCATTCTTCTCGCGCAGGTGATCTGGGGGTTGGGATATACCTTTACCAGCGGCGCAACGCAGGCGTGGATCTCAGATGAGATCGGCGAAGAACCTGCCAATCAGCTTTTTCTGCGCGCCACGCGGGTGGGCTTGACCGCATCCTTGATCGGAATGGGATTGGCGATGTTCATTGGCGCAAACGATGTTGCCCTGCCGATTCAATTCGGTTCCGCCGGCGTGCTGGCGATTGGTTTGGTGCTTATCTTCATCATGCCTGAGACTGGTTATCAACCCGCCTCCAGGGAAGATCGCAATAACTGGCAGCACATGTGGCATACTTTTAATCAGGGGCTGATGTCGGTCCGTGCCCGTCCGCGTTTAATCAATATTCTCGGTGTTGGTTTATTTTATGGTTTGTATAGTGAGGGTTTTGACCGCCTGTGGGTGAAGCATTTAATTGATAATTTTGAAATCCCGGTCATCTTTGGGAATAATCAGGTCGCATTCTTTGCCGTTCTTCGAATTACAGCCTCCATGCTGACGATCTTTGCGATCCGTTTTGTCGAGAAGCGCGTGGACTCGGGGAGTCCGCTCGCGATAGGGCGCGCCATGCTGATCGTGACCGGCTTGATCGCGTTCGCGCTGGTCGGCTTTGCGATTTCCCCGCTTCTTCCTGTGACTTTGGGGCTGTATCTCGTCATCAATATTTTTCGCAGCGTGAGCAGTCCGCTCTACTCAGGGTGGGTGAATCAAAAACTCGACCCGCAGACTCGGGCGACCGTTCATTCAATGGCGGGGCAGGTGGATGCGTTTGGACAGATCGCGGGCGGACCAAGCGTTGGCCTGATCGCAAAATTCCTGTCGGTTGTCGCGGCGATCACGACTTCGGGCTTGCTGCTTTTGCCGGCCATGCTGCTCATAGGCAAAGCCAACTCCCGGTCCATGCAAGAAGCGGATGCCGGAGAATTCGAGTCTGTTTCAGAGTAGGCTCGGAAAACTGCCGCGTATTTCATCCATTTTTCCTTTTCTTTGCAAGACGGTTAAGTGGTTTAATTGACGCATTATCTGCTAGGATGTAGAATTTTGAAAACTGTTCCTATGGGATGGTTAGTAGAGGATCAATGGCCCTGCGTGGAAATTTACGTGATTTTACAATTACACAACTTCTAAATTTGATCAACCTTGCCAGCAAGACCGGTACGTTGGTGGTGGATGGAGTTTCGGAGCAGGCGTATATTTCATTTCGTGACGGCAAACTTGCCTACGCGCGTGTGGGCAAGGAGGATGGCAGTCTGGCGTTGGTCCTGCATAAAGCCAATAAGATCAATGTCAATCAATACCGGGCGATCGCAGACCGCGCAGGACAGATGACCGATAAGGAACTGGGACTGCTTCTTATTAATGCGGGGTACGTCTCTCAGGAAGAGATCCTCGTGAATTTGCAGGGATACTTTACCGATGTGGTCCGGAAACTGTTCTCATGGGTGGAAGGCATCTTCCGCTTTGAGACTGACATGCTGCCTCCGGATGGGCGTATTAATGTGCGCCTTGACCTCGAGAATATTATTATGGAAGGTTCGCGCCAGTTTCGCGAACTGGAACATTTGCAGGATGAGATCCCCAGTCTCGACATGGCGCTTGTCTTTACGGATCGGCCGCGCACGAATGTGAATTTGAGCGTGGATGAATGGAAAGTGGTCAAGTTTGTGGACCCAAAGAATACCATGCGCCAGATCGCCAGTACCAATAAATTGAGCGAGATCGAGATCCGTAGGATCGTATATGGTCTATTACAGGCCGGACTGGTTGAACTGGCGCGCCCCGCAGGTCTGGCGGTTGTCCAAAACCCGAAGATGTTCCCAACGCCGAATAAACAGGAACAAAGGTCGTTGATCAATAAATTGATCGGACGTATTCGGGCAATGTAGTTATCTGTTTTAGAGGATAGAAATTATGCAAACGGTCAAAATGGTAGTGACAGGTCCCTTCAGCGCTGGCAAGACTCAGTTCATTCAATCTGTCAGTGAAATTGATGTGGTCGCCACGGAACGCAGGATCTCATCCGAAGAAGAACGTGCCGTTAAATCTTCCACAACCGTGGCGATGGATTTTGGACGCATCACAGTGGACGAGGATCTGGTACTGTATCTGTTCGGGACACCGGGCCAAAAGCGTTTTGACTTTATGTGGGAAATCCTTTCGGAAGGCATGCTGGGATTTGTCGTGATGGTTGACAGCACCCGTCCGGAAACATTCCGCGAGGCACGTTCGATCTTGGAGACGTTCCGTGCATATGCGCCGACACCTTTTGTGGTAGCTGCAAACAAGCAGGATGTGGAAGATGCCTGGGATCTTGAAGACGTGCGTCATGCCCTGCGATTGGACAGCAAGACAAAACTTTTACCCTGTGTAGCGACCAATCGTGATACCGTCAAATCGGTATTGCTTGAGCTGTTGTACAGCATCCTAAAGGAAATGGAATCCGGCAAGTAGGCGGCGGGTTTACGATTTTCTGTGTCATCCATCACCACTGATCAGGGAATAGTTCATTACGAAGTATACGGACGCGGGCGTCCGGTTATTCTCTTGCATGGATGGCTTGGTTCGTGGGGACTTTGGCAGGAAACAATGGCGTATTTGGGCGCGTTCTATCGCACGTACGCGCTGGATTTTTGGGGGTTTGGGGAATCAGGGAAAAAACGCGAGACCTACGCGGTCTCGGATTTTGTCAGTCTTGTAGATCAATTTATGGAGCAGTTGGGGATCGTCAACGCGCCGCTGGTGGGGCACAGCATGGGCGGCACGGTCAGCCTGTCTGTCGCGATCAAATATCCGCAAAGGGTCAGCAAAGCGGTCGTGGTCGGGTCGCCGATGATCGGTTCCTCGCTCGCGCCGCTGCTTAAACTGGCAGGCTATCGCGGGATCGCATTCATGCTTTTCAATATGATGCCTGTCTTTCGCGCGGGGATGAAATTGTATTCTCCGCTCATCTGCAGGGATCCGCGTTTTCCGCAGATGATGGATCGCGATCTTTCGCGTACGACCGTTGAATCTTTCCTGCGATCTATCGCTTCCTTGCGACGCACCGACTTAACTCCCATGCTTTCGCAGGTCAAGATCCCTGCGATGGGCATGTACGGTGATAAGGATGTGATCGTTCATCCGAAGCAGTGGCAGCCGATGCTTCAGGGCATTCCGCATGCAGTCATTGAGCGCTTCCCGACAGCGGGGCATTTCATCATGCTCGAAGAACCAACCGCGTTCACTCAAAAACTGAAGGCATTTCTTGATCAGGAAACCCCAACTTTATGAGCTCAGACTCCTTCTTCTATCCTCAAAAAATGGGGAGGATCATGTTAACCGGTATGGAGGAGGTGATGGGTTCGCATGGAGTCGATGCCATCCTGCGCCTTGCCTCGCTTGAGCAATATATCCAGGGTTATCCCCCCGCAAGTACAGAGCGCGATTTCCCATTTGAGACGATCAGCCTGTTACAAAGCACGCTTGAGCAGAATTACGGTCCGCGCGGCGGGCGTGGACTGGCACTGCGAATCGGGCGGGCTTGTTTTTCGTATGGTCTTAAGGAATATGGCTCGATGCTTGGCTTGACCGAAATGGCTTTCCGCCTGCTTTCACTACCCACGAAATTAAGCGCCGGCACCAAATCCTTTGCTGACCTATTCAACAAGCATACCGATCAAAAAGTACGCGTTGAAGAAAAGGGCAACAAGATATTCTGGCATATAGAACGCTGCCCATTGTGCTGGGGGCGGACTACCGATGAGCCGGTTTGCCATCTTGCTGTCGGCCTCTTGCAGGAATCATTATATTGGCTAAGCGGCGGAAAGGTATTCGATGTAAAAGAGACCACCTGCGTTGCCCAGGGTGATGCGGATTGCACGATCGTGATAGACACAACTCCGTTTTCATGATCTCAGGATCTTGCAGGTCTTTAAGACGTTCGAGGTCAGTTTTATTGCTCATAAAATTCTTCTAAAAAACTCTATCACGACTTTGTTGAGGCGTTTTATCACAGACTTTGATTTATAATTCTGCCCATGCTTAAGATCATCCTGCACGCGCAGAACCCGATCATGCCATTTTGTGAAACCGCGCGTGAACTGCGGATCCAAAATTCGCCGCTCTGGCTGCATCAGCGTAATTTGCTCGCGCCGTACGTCACCCGTGAGCTGGAATTGAAGCCGGGGGAACCGCTTCTGCCTGTAAAAGAACCCACCATCGTTTATCGTGACAACCTGTTTTTTGATGAATTCTATATTCAAGCCTTTATCGAAGCGGCGAAGAAAAAGAACCGCCCGGTGCGCGCAGCATTTAGCACGAATGACGCCGCCTTTCGTGAACACGCCCTGCCTCTTTCTACATCTTTTACGCCCGCCGGTAGTTTGTATCTGGCAGACCTGTGGTATTACCCCAACGGACCAACAGCGAGCGTTGAACCGCTTGTGATCGACATGCAGGCGCGTGAGATCGGCTATTATCATGTTCCGACCTATATGGGAGATCAAAGCGGCGACCTTGTTTTCCAGGTGCCGTTGCGCGCCATGCTCGCCATTGATTCATGGGTACATGTCTTTGTCGCGGATATGGTCTTCGGTCAATTCGCGCGCGGCGCGCGTTTTGAAAAACGTGCCAATGAAGAGCTTTCATTTAAACTTAATATCCTTGGCAGGGCCATCTATGAAGGACGGCAGGTGTTGGAAAGTTCTGTGGCTGTAAAAGTTGGCAAGAACTGTGTCATTGACCCCAGCGCCGTGATTAAAGGACCTGCCATCATCGGCGACAATGTCACCATCAATGCGGGCGCGGTCATTGATAACAGTTACATTGGCAATAACGTCAATATATCGCAGGATGTGCAAGTCATGCTTTCCGTGGTGGGAGACGGCGCTTTTCTGCCTTTCCGTGCTGCATTGTTCATGACCACCCTTATGGAAAACAGCATGCTGGCGCAAAATACCTGTCTGCAAATGTGCGTTATCGGCAGGAATACATTTATAGGCGCCGGGTCCACTTGGACAGATTACAACCTCATTCCCGCGCCCATCCGTGCCCGTGATGGAAATGGCAGGTTGAGCTTGTCCAATCGTCCCGTGCTGGGCGGCTGTGTGGGGCATAACTGCCGCATCGGTTCCGGCATGATCGTGTATCCCGCGCGCACCATCGAATCGGATGTTGTGCTGGCGGCTTCTGACAAACGCCGTGTGATTGACCGCGATATTTCATTTCAAGATAGCGACCATCATAATTTAAAACTCGCGCACCTGCATCAGACCCCGTATCACAAGAATGTAAAAGATAAGGCTGAGTCATGGTAAATGGGTATCGAGTTTTGTCGAGATAAAATGGACAGCTTCGCCTTTATCATTCATCCCATTGAACCCAAGCGGGATGTAAGCCGCAAGTTCCCGTTGCTGGGAAAAATATTAAACGAAAGACAAATAGATTTTTTTTCCACCTTCTTTCCGCCCGTTTATATTTCAGAGATCGAAGGAATCACCTCGCAAGCCACGGGCAAGACCATCAAGGGCTGGTTCATTGCCTGTCCATATACTCCGCGCCGCATGCTGCAATTGCCCGAGCGCACGGTCTATCGTAAAATTATTCAAACGGGACGCATGGCTGAAAAACTGGGCGCGAACATTCTTGGCCTCGGCGCATTTACCTCCGTGGTCGGCGATGCGGGCGTGACCATCGCAAACGCGCTGGATATTCCCGTCACCACCGGCGACTCGTACACGATTGCAATGGCGGTGCAAGCCATCCGTGAAGCGGCGCGCGTGATGGATATAAAAATGGAAGAGGCGACGGTGGCCATCGTGGGCGCCACGGGCGCGATCGGGCGCGTCTGTGCTGAACTGTTGGCTGGAGATGCGGCACGGACTTTGCTCCTCGCCCGGGATGAGAAAAAACTCGAGGCCTTGCGAGACAGGCTTCAGCTTAAGTCCCGAAGCGGAATTGTCATCAATACGAAGATGGATATTTTAAAGGAAGCGCAATTGATATTGACCGTTACCAGTTCCATTCACGATGTCATCCGCCCTGAATTTTTACAGCCAGGCAGTGTGGTTTGCGACGTGGCGCGCCCTCGTGACGTTTCTGCAATGGTGGCCGCAGTGAGAGATGATATATTAGTGATTGACGGCGGAATGGTGGATGTGCCGGGTGATGTGGATTTTCACTTTAACTTTGGTTTTCCCGAGGGAAAGGTGTACGCTTGCATGGCTGAGACCATTGCGCTGGCTTTGGAAGGCCGCTTTGAAGATTACACCGTGGGCAGGGATATCACAGTTGAGCGTGTTAAAGAGATCACCGCGATCGCTGAGAAGCACGGCTTTCGCATGAGCGGATTTCGTTCGTTCGAACGTGAAGTAACAACTGAACAGATCGCAGCCGTTAAGAAAAATGCGCGCATTGGCGCGCTGCACGGCTAGTGGAGGCTTATATGGGAAATGCTCGCCTTTTGGTAGTGGAAGATGATGTAGACATCGCCAACATGCTTAAGATCTATTTCTCAGGCATGAAATATGATGTCGATGTGGCGCATCGAGGACGTGACGCTTTGGAGAAGGTTAAACGCGCTCTGCCGCACTTGATCGTGTTGGATATCATGCTGCCGGATATTGACGGGTATGAGGTTTGCCGCAATTTGCGGGTCAGCACACGCACCAGCCATATCCCTGTGATATTCCTGACACAAAAAGATGAACGCAGCGACAAACTGCAGGGGCTGGAGCTGGGCGCGGATGATTACATCACCAAGCCTTTTGACATCGAAGAATTAAAACTGCGTGTGCAGGGAGCCATTCGCCGTTCAGAGCGGGAGAGTCTCACTGATCCGCGTTCCGGCCTGCCTGCGGGCCGCTTGATCGAAGAGCAGCTGCGCCGTATCATCCGCGAGAAAGAATGGGCGCTGCTGGATGTGCGCCTGAATCATTTCGAACCTTTCAAGGATGTGTATGGATTTGTTGCGGGCGATGACGTTGTCCGTTTTGCTGCGATGGTGATCGGAGAAGTGGTGGATGAACTCGGTACAATGAGTGACTTCATCGGCCACGCGGGCGGCGATAATTTTATTATTATTACAACGAACGAGGCCGCACCGAATATTCGCAAAAGGCTAAAGGAACGTTTTGCAGAAGAAATACAGACCCACTATAACTTTATCGATCGTCAGCAAGGTTTCATTCAAGCACCCAGAACGGACGGTGTTTTGGAGAAAGTTCCCTTCATGACCTTTGCGGCGGGATTGGTTTCGCCGAGTTCGCATTCCTTTGCCGATATCCGTGAGATCACGGAGCTTGCGGCAGAAGCGCGTCGTCAGGATGCGGCGTCCGATTCCTCCGTCTGATAAGGCGGGCATTTTTCATGTTTTCCGGAGTTGGCGTTAGCCTGTTCATCGCCGGGCTGGTATGTATCATACTGGTCTGGGTTGTATTGCGTATATTTTTGCGCCCACAGGTCAATGCACAATCTAATTCCACCCACCTAATATTCCCCGAATCGACACAATCAGATCAAGCGGTGATCATCCTCCAGCCGGGCGGACGGGTGGAGTATATCAGCGCGTTTGCGCGTTCGTATTTTAACTTGCACGAGAATGAGCCTTATGACCTTGAGCGTCTTGCGCGGCGGGTTCGTCCTTCCAGTGACTTTCTTGATATATGTGCTGTTCCTGGACTTAAGAGGGTTTCGCTCGACGGCAGACTGGTAGAAATCGCGTCTTATGAAATACCAGGCGTTTTTCCAATGATGCTGGTTTCTTTGCGCGGTAAGGATATGCTCCCCGTGCTGGATGATGGGCACGGCGCTTCGGAAGAGATCCTGCAAGTGATCACTGATTTTGGACAGGGGATCGCGGAAAGTCTTGACCTGCAAACTACGGTACAAGCCATTCTGGAAAATGTCATCCGCCTTGTACCTTCGGATGTGCTTGAGTTGAAATTGTGGAGTTCTGAAAGACAGGTCTTGGTTCCGTATCGTTATCAGGAAGCAGTGGTCAGCGCAGAAAGCGTCGCACTTGAATCCTTTTCTCAATTTGGCAGTTTGACCAATCAGTTAACCGGACGTCATGCTCCCATCCTGATCTCAGATGCTCGGTCACAGCCGGAACTCACCGTGAACGGGGAACTGCTTCCGATCCAATCCTATTTGGGAATTCCCCTCATGGCGGGCGGCGAATTGGTCGGCGCGCTGGAGGCGGGTCAGGTTGGAGGCGGCGCGTTTGGTCAGCATGACCTTGATCTGTTGTCTTTGGTATCAGCCCAGGCAGCGGTCGCGATCCGCAACGCGAAATTATATGAAGAGGAGCAAAAACGCGGGACAGAACTTGCCGGTCTTGCCAATTTGAATCAGGCGCTTGGTTCTGTACACGATTTTCAGGATATTTTTGCGCGGTTGTTGGAGAGTGTCATCCCGTTATTTCCAGCAGAGGTTGTCGGATTTCTTCTTTATGATGAAGATAAGCGCATGCTTGAAGGCAAGGTCCCGTTTCGCGGGTTGCCGCCGCATTTGGTGGAGATCTATCGAGTTGCGGTTCCAGTGGGCGGCTCTGCTGAAAAGGTTATTGCATCCCAACAATCGATCTTTACACTAAGCGCGGCCGGCGATGAAACCTGGCGTGACCTGGGTCTTGCCGATATTGCAACCGCCGCCAGTTTACGAGACATGGCGCTTATGCCTTTGTTGTCTTCAGGGCGCATGCTTGGATATTTGCAGGTCGGTCATCATACACTCGGCACGCTTCCCTTTACCCCGCAAGAGGTCCGCTTGATGAATATTGTTGCAAACCAGGCTGCGGCGGTGATTGAAAATGTGTTGCTGGTGCAGCAGACGCGCTTGCGCGCCCAACGGTCTGACGCGTTACATCGGATCGCTAGTCTTTCAGGGTCATCCGCCACGCTTGAAGAAATCCTGAAATATTCTGTGCAGGAATTGGCGAATCTGTTTCAAGCTGATACAGGTGCGATTTTCCTGTTGGATGAATCGCGCGGTGAACTTCGTCTGCGCCGTGAGTCAACATTTGGTGTTACAGATGCGATCAGCAAATCCTTCCTTCAGATCTTCGTGGACGATCCCAATTATTCCCATACGGTATCTGGAAGCCAAAGATCATTTCTTTCAGGACATCTCAGCACGGATAGGAGGGTATTACCCGCTTACCGTCCATTGGCTGATGCCCTTCGAATGGAATCAGCGGTCGTGGTGCCACTGGTGGTGCGTGAACAAAGTATTGGCGAAATGATGTTGGGAAGTTACAAAGCGGATTTCTTCAATGCCTATGATCTTCAAACCATCTCCACAGCTGCTGGTCATTTGGCGACTGCGGTTGAATCCGCCGCATTACTCGCGCAGACGGATGAATCTTTACGCCGTCGCGTGGAACAGCTTTCCGCGATCATGCGCGTCAACCGCGAATTGGGCGCGTCGCTTGATCTTAGGCATTTACTCCAGATCATTCATGATGAAGGGCTGCGTTTGGCTCATGCGGATTGCTCTTCGATTATTCTTTTTGAAGCGGACAGTGATGTGTCTGACCCGCGCATCGAATTATCCATTGGCTGTGAACGCGGGCGTGAATTATTTGATGTTGAGCAGGATATTCTGAAAAAAGATGAACTTCAGGTCATATCTGATTTCTCCCGTGAAAATATTCCCGCACCGCACGAAAATGTGCGTTCTGCCATCATTGCTCCGATCAATTATCAGACACGTGTGATCGGTTTGGTCACCCTGCATTCAAGTCGTCCTGATTTCTTTAAACTGGAAACGGCTGAACTCGTGCAAGCGCTGGCTGTGCAGGCTGGTATTGCCTTGAGCAATGCCCAGCATTACCAAACCGAGAAACAGCGTGGTGAGCTGATGCGCCGCCGCGCGGATACGCTTGTACGGCTGGCAGATGTAAGTTATGGCATTAGTAATGAACAGCCGTTGGAGCAGGCATTGCAGACCATTGCAAGCGGCATTCGTGATGCAACTCCCTTCCGCGTGGTTTTGATCAGCATCATGGAGGCGGAACAAGGCTTGCTGCGTCGTGTTGCCGCCGTTGGAATTCCACAGGAAACGCTGTCTGAACTATTTGCCCGAAAACAACCGCTGGCAGGTATGCAGCAGATCATGCGTCCAGAATTTAAGATCAGCCGTTCCTTTTTTATTCCGATTGACCGATCTCCCGTGGTGCCTTCAGATGTGCATATGATCACATTGGATGTATCCGCGTCTGCTTCCAAAGCAGCGAATACCTGGGACGCGGATGATGCCCTGCTCATTCCGCTTGAAAATACCGATGGCGAGATCGTGGGTTTGATCAGCCTTGACGATCCATTGAATGGACTTCGCCCGGATCGGGCGACGATCGAAACTGTTGAGGTTTTCGCCGCCCAGGCTGCTTTGTTGATCAGCACGACTCTGCGTCAGCAGGAATTACACGCGCGCATTGATTCACTGGCTTCCGGCTTGCTGCGCCAGCAAAAATTACTTGATATCACACAGAATGATCTGCCGGTACTGCTTCATAAGGATCTTGAGTTAACCATTTCCCTGCATAATTTGGATCGGCGCACCCAGCGGGTGCGGGCAGGGCTCGCTATTACCGAATCAGTCAGCCGCCAATTGGATGCATCTTCCGCGCTTTCTGCGCTTGGGCGTGAAACGCTGACGCAGCTTGGCATGTCTGTGGCGTTGGTGGCTGAGAATACACTGGACGGTCCGCGTCTTTTGCATGTTCTCGGCAGTTTGCCCCGTTCCACGAACGTGGAGGCTTTATTTGGTCAGCGCAATCCATTGCGCGCCTGTCTGCAAAACGGCATGCCCATATTGATAGCAAATCTGGATGAAAGCGATGAGTGGCGCGACGCCTCCCTGTTGATTGCGTTGCGCGCAAAAGGCGTCATTTGTCTGCCCGTCATGATCGATAACAAACCAGTGGCAGCCATGCTTGCTGTCAGCCCTGAACCCATGCCTGCCTTCACTGTGGAAGACAATCAGGTCTATTTACAGATCGCCCAACAGACTTCCCTGATCCTGCAAAATATCTCCCTATTGAATCAGACGCGCCGCCGCCTCGAAGAAGTCAACCTGCTCCTTGACTTTAGTCACCAGCTTTCGGGGATGGATCCTGAGGCGGTGATCAAGTCGTTGCTCGACAGTTCGCGGAGGGTCATCCAACATGGACACGCGGGCATGGTGTTGATATGGAATCCGAAAACTGAAATGCTAGTTCCGCATGTGGTTTCTGGATACGCCGATAACGACAGTATGCTAAAGATCCATTACCGCATGGGGGAGGCATTGCCCGGTAATACCTTTGCCAATAAAGCGGCGCGCCGTGTGGATGAAGTGAAATTTACGCGTGATTACAACTTGAGTCCTGAAAACCTGGCATTGTATCGTCAGGCCACGGGCGGCCGTTTGCCGGTTTCAAGCTTACTCATTCCGATTGTTACCAAAGAACAAAACCTGGGGCTGCTTGTCCTGGATAATTTCAATACCACTTCGGCTTTCAGTCATGAAGATGAAGTTCTGCTGTTGTCGCTTGCCCAGCAGATCGCGCTTTCACTTGACAACCTGCGCCTTGTGCAGGCAACACAGGAGCGCGCCGGACAATTGCAGGCTTTGAATAACGCGTCCGCTTCGCTCACCTCCAGTTTGCGCAGCGATCAATTGATCAATACCCTGCTCGATCAATTAACCCCCATCATTCCGTATGATACGGCCACACTCTGGCTGCGCGACAATGACCGCCTTTCCGTGGCCTCTGCGCGCGGATTTCCAGATTCAGAGCCCCGCCTCGGGCTGTCTGTTTCGGTTTCAGACAGTGTACTTTTCAAGGAAATGACCAGAACCGGCCAGCCAATTTCAGTCAGGGATGTGCGTGAGGATTCGCGTTTTATGCCGGTGGAAGCTCCGCGTCTTTCATGGCTTGGCATTCCGTTAATTTCAAAGGGTGATTTGATCGGCGTGCTTGCTGTCGAAAAATGGCAGGCGCACTTCTATACCCGCGAACAATTACAGGTGGCATTAACCTTTGCGAGCCAATCCGCGGTTTCGTTGGATAATGCCCGTTTGTATGAAGACAGCGTCAGTCGTGCCACGCAACTGGATCAACGATCCCAGCGGCTCACATCACTCAACCGCTTCACATCTGGTTTGACCGGCATGTTGGATGCTGAACAGATCTTGAATCTGACCGCTGATGAATTGCTCAAAGCCTTGGACGTTCAGCGCGTCTCCATTCTGACCTTTGAGCGGGGCCGAGCGTACTGGAGAGTCACTGCTCCCCGCATGAAGATCAAATTCCCCCGCCAGTTGCCTGATGCGCCTATATTTAGCCGCCTAAGTGAATCGTTGGGAATTTTCAACACCAATGATCCCCGCCATGAGCCTGATCTTGCTTCGCTGATGGAACTGCTGGATGAAAATATTTCGGCTTTGCTCATCCTGCCGCTGATAAGCGGGCAGACACTAGCGGGGTTGGTTTTCGCACAAATGGCAGGCGGAGAACAATTCGGTTCGAGTGATGTGGAGGTGGCGCGCACCATTACGAATCAATCCATCATTGCGCTTGAAAATGCCCGCCTGTACCAATCCACGGTTCGGACCGCCGAGCGATTGGCAATCCTCAACGAAACCAGCTCATTGGTCAGCGCGAGTCTGGTCCCGGAAGAAATCTATGCTTCTGTGCATAAGGCGGCGGAACGCCTAATGCCGGCAGAATCTGTCGTGATCACCCTGTTGGACCAGGAACACAATGAGATCGAGCCGGTCTATTTATTTGATCTCGGAAAACGCATCCCTGGCGAAAGGGTTCCGTATGGCAAAGGATTAAGCAGCGAGGTTATCAAGAGCGGCAAGCCGGTGCTGATCTCAACGTTGGAACAGGCCAATACCATGGATACAGTCCAGACCCGTGCTGGCGATGATACTCAATCTGTTGTGGCTGTTCCAATGATGCTGGGCGGAAAAACCCTCGGTATGCTTTCTGTTCAAAGCTATCAGGCAGGCGTGTATTTTGAAGAGGATGTACAGATCCTTGGCACGCTCGCGAATCAGGCGATTGTCGCTATTCAAAACGGGCGTCTCTTTGCGGAAACACAAAACCTCGCGGCTATGTTGGAAATGCGTGTTATCGAGCGTACTTCGCAGTTACAACACGAACAACAAAATACAGAAACCCTTCTTCATATTCTCACTGAAGTATCATCCAGCCTTGACCTTGACCGTGCTTTAAGTCGTACCTTGTCACTGCTAAACGACGCCACCGGCGCCGAACAAGGCACGATTCTGCTGTTGAATGCGGATGATAATCTGTTACATTTCCGCGCTGGTTATGGATTTGTATCTGGTCAGGGTGACACGGCTGGCCAGGATCTCACACTGAAGATTGGTGAAAGTTTAGCTGGCTGGGTTGTCCAGAATTGCGAAGCCGTACTGGTCAATGAACTGGATAAAGACCCGCGCTGGCTGCAAAAGAAAATGTATGGGCAGGATCACCGCAGCAGCATTGTGGTGCCCATGATGGTCGGCGCGGATGTGATCGGGGTGTTGATGGTTTTTCACCGCACTGCTCATTTCTTCAATTCGGAAATGCTCATCCTCGTTAAAGCAATTGCCAGTCAGGTGGCGGTTGCGATTAACAATGCGCATCTCTATGAATTGATCCGTGACCAGGCGGAGCGCCTTGGTGTCATGCTCCGCAAGGAACAGGAGGATGCCAGTCGTTCGCAAGCCATCCTTGAAGCGGTGGCCGATGGCGTGCTGGTCACCGGCAAGGAGAACCGCGTCACCTTTGTCAATTCATCCGCAGAGAATATTCTTGGCGTGACTGGCAGCGAGCTGCTTGGCAGATCCATGGATGCTTTTGGCGGTCTGTTTGGAAAAGCCGCAACTTCGTGGAAGGATACGATTCGCTTTTGGTCTGCAAACACAGCCTCTTATCGCGCTGGTGATACGTATGCCGAACAACTGGAACTCGAGGATGACCGCATTGCGTTGGTCCACCTTGCGCCAGTCATATTACAAAACGATTTTCTTGGAACCGTGTCTATTTTCCGCGATATTACCCATGAGGTGGAGGTGGACCGCTTGAAATCCGAGTTTGTCGCGACGGTCAGCCATGAATTACGCACGCCCATGACAGCCATCAAAGGCTACGTGGACATCCTTACCATGGGCGCGGCGGGCGCTTTGAATGAGAATCAAATGCACTTCCTTGATGTCGTTCGCAATAACATAGACCGTCTTAATACTCTTGTGGGCGATCTGCTGGATATTTCGCGCATCGAAGCGGGACGCGTCACCCTTAATCCGGAATCCGTAAACCTCTACGAGATCGCCGAAGAGGTGATCGAAGAAGTGCTTCGCCGTTCACGGATAGAAAATAAACCGATCGCGTTATCGTTGGATGCTTCAAAAAAATTACCCGCCATCAAGGGCGATCGTGAACGTGTCCGCCAGATTCTGGGGAGTCTCGTCGACAATGCCTATAATTACACGCCTCAAAATGGAACGATCACAGTCAATATGCATCAACAGAATGATGATATCCAGGTGGATGTACAGGATAACGGCGTGGGGATCGCACTGGAGGAACAACCGCGTATTTTTGAACGGTTCTTCCGCGGCGAGCATCCGCTGGTTCTTGCAACCCCGGGCACCGGTCTCGGTCTTCCGATCGTACGCCAGTTGGTTGAAATGCATAGTGGCCGCATTTGGATGTCCAGTGCGGGTGTGCCGGGTGAAGGCAGTGTTTTTTCTTTTACCCTGCCAATCTATAAATAATGGAGTTTGTATGGCAAGGATACTCATAGCAGAAGACGAACCAGATATTCGTGAACTTGTGGCATTTACTTTGCGGTTTGCCGGGCACGAGGTCACCGCCACCGCCAATGGAGAAGAGGCGGTCCAACAAGCCGTGCAGGTTATCCCCGACCTGATCCTCATGGATGTGCGTATGCCCAAAATGACCGGCTATGAAGCCTGCCGACTAATGAAAGCCGACCCGATCTTAAGGGATATTCCAGTGGTCTTTTTATCCGCCAAGGGACAAGACTCTGAGATCCAAACCGGTATGGATGTAGGCGCGGAGGATTACATGCTCAAGCCCTTCGCCCCCACGCAACTTACTGAACGGGTAAAAGCCATTCTCGCAAAATTTGGAAAATAGTTTTTAATGAGCGCGATCATTCTTGATGGTTCGATAGTGCATTACGAGGCTTTGGGACGCGGCCGTCCCATTGTTTTTCTGCACGGCTGGGTTGGCTCATGGCGTTACTGGATCAACGCCATGCAGATTGCCTCCACATCGTTCCGCGCTTACGCGGTTGATCTTTACGGCTTTGGGGATACCGCGCGCGACCCGCAGCACTATTCCATTGACAGCCAGGCAGACATGATCAACCGCTTCCTTGAGGAAATGGGCATTGGCAAGGTCGCGATCGTTGGTCATAACCTTGGCGCACTGGTTGGTTTATCCTTTATCAAGAAATGGCCGCAGAGTATTGACCGAATGATGGCAGTTAACTGCCCACTGGATTATGAAGCGATCAACATCCGTACGCGGACTGCCTCCATGGCAGAGCTTGCCGAATGGCTGGCTGTTCGGACTCCCGATGGCGCTTCCGCTCTGGCAGACGCATCCAAGGCCGACCTGCTGGCTGTTTCTGCTTCGATAAAGGGATTCGAGTCGACCCCGTTGTTTCCTGAGATCCGCAACCTTGGAATTCCCTGCCTGTTTGCCAATGGTGCGAACGACCCTGCGGTTGCGCCGCCTTCACAGGAAAAGATCGATCACTTTCCGAATCACATGCATCAGATCACCCTTGATGGGACGGGGCATTTCCCAATGGTGGATAATCCAAATCAATTCAACCGCCTGATGACAGATTTCCTTGCACTTGACTCAGGCGCAAGTCCGCGGGAACTGCAGTTGAAGGAAGAATGGAAGCGCAGAGTTCGCTAGAGAGACCGTCAAACACTGGCGGTCTTTTTGTTTGCCAATTTTTGCCTTGACATTCCCCCTTCACGGTCATATACTCTTTTTAACAATTGAACGGGGAGCCTGCTCGACAGGCTGAGAGGAGCGCAAGCCGCTCGACCCGCATTACCTGATCTGGTTAATACCAGCGGAGGGACTCTTGATTCACTCACAGCCATCCTCCGTCCTCGGAGGATTTTTTGTTCCCAAAACGCATCATCATCTTCGCCAACGGCGACCTGCCCGATTTGGAAAAAGCCCGAGCTCTTCTGCATGAAGATGACCTCATTATCGCCGCAGATGGCGGTACACGTCACGCGCTCGCACTTGGGCTTACACCCAACGTAATCGTAGGTGATCTTGACTCATTACCTGCCAATTTCGAGATTTCAAAATTTGAAAATGAAGTGGTTCTTTACCCCAAAGATAAAAACGAAACCGATCTCGAACTTGCCATTCAACATGCGCTGACCTTGAACCCCGAACAGGTCATCATCCTCGCCGCCCTAGGCGGACGCCTTGACCAAACCCTCGGCAATATCGCCCTCATCAGCAACCTTCGACCTTCAACCTTTGACATTCACCTCGACGACGGCATCGAAGAAATTTTCTTCTGCCACGATACCTGCGAAATTAACGGAACACCCAACGACCTTGTTTCGCTTATTCCCTGGCAGGGAGAAGTCGCAGGCATCGTCACCACAGGTCTGAAGTGGCCCTTGCAAAATGAAACTTTATATCCAAACAAAACACGCGGCATCAGCAACGAAATGACAGGCGAGGCGGCAACGGTCCAGATCAAATCTGGCTTGCTGCTCATCGTCCATCGTCGAATCAATAACTCTAATTACCAATTACTGGAGACTACGAAATGAAACACCCCGCTTTTTACCCTTCAAGAGCCTCAGGACTTTGCTTTTTACTTTTTACTTTATTCCTCGCCTCCTGCGTGCCTGCCTCCACCCCAACAAGACCCCAAACCATTACCGTCATGACCCACGACTCATTCGCCATTGGCGAGGACGTGGTCAAAGCCTTCGAAACGGACAATAACGCCAAGGTCTCTTTCATCCAAAGCGGTGACGCAGGTTCCATGCTCAATCAAGCCATCCTGACCAAAGACGCTCCCATCGCGGATGTCATCTTCGGCGTGGACAATACCTTCCTCTCCCGCGCACTCGAAGCGGATATTTTTGAAACATATCAATCACCCGCATTAAGTGACATTGATGACGAATTCAAACTCGACCCTTCCAACCGCGCCCTGCCCGTGGACTATGGCGATGTATGCATCAATTACGATAAAGCCTATTTCACTGAAAATAATCTCGCTGTTCCCCAATCTTTTGAAGACCTCACAAAACCTGAGTACAAGGATTTACTGGTCGTGGAGAACCCTGCCACGTCCTCGCCTGGTCTTGCCTTCCTGCTTGCCACCCGAGCCCACTTTGGCGAAGGATATCTTGATTACTGGCAGAGCCTGAAAGCCAATGGAACCGTCGTTGTAGATGGCTGGGAAACTGCCTACTACACCAACTTCTCCGCCTCCTCAGGCAAAGGACCCCAGCCAATGGTCGTTTCCTACGCCTCGAGCCCCGCCGCGGAAGTATTCTTCGCCTCCGAGCCGTTGACCGAATCTCCAACCGCTTCCATTGTTGTATCAGATATGTGCTTTCGTCAGATCGAATTCGTAGGCATTCTCAAGAACACGCCGAAGCAAGCCCTCGCCCAAAAGTTTGTAGACTTCATGCTGAGCCAGAAATTTCAGGAAGACATGCCGCTTAATATGTTCGTTTATCCAGTCAATAAAAACGCAAAACTTCCAGAAGTCTTTACGAACTTTGCACAGGTCGCAGAAAGTCCTGCTGTGCTTTCGTATTCAGAGATCGCATCCAACCGCGATGAATGGATCGAAGCATGGGCAGCGGCAATGAAATAAACAATTAAATGCAAAATAAAGATTTAAACCACGAAGGCACTGAGACACTGAGAGAGAGATAAAATTCTCCGTGTCTTTGTGTCTGTGTGGTTTGTTCGTCTTTCGCTCTGGCTCGCACCGATCCTCTTCCTGCTCTTTTTCTTCTTCCAACCCCTCGCGCGGATTATTATCCTTGCATTTGATTCCTCGGCATTCACTCAGAAAAATTTTGAGACTATTCTCTCTGTCGCTGGATTTACTTTTTATCAGGCAATTCTTTCTACCTTATTAACCTTCGTCCTCGGCCTGCCGTCCGCTGTTCTCTTTTCCCGCTTCAACTTTCGCGGCAAATCCCTGCTCCGCGCCCTCACTGCCGTTCCCTTCATGCTTCCCACCGTAGTCGTCGCATCAAGTTTCAATGCGCTAGTCGGCAATCACGGAATATTTTCTTTCCTCTTTCCTCTTTCCTCAGATTTCGCAACTTCCAAAACTTTTTACTTTTTACTGATCGTACTTGCTAATATTTTTTATAACACCACCATCGTCATTCGCATCGTAGGCAACGCCCTCTCGCGCCTCGACCCGAAACTCGAAGCTGCCGCCCGTTCCCTCGGTGCGGACACGTTCCACGTGTGGAAAAATGTTACACTGCCATTGCTCCGTCCATCCCTGCTCGCCGCCGCATTGCTGGTCTTCATGTTTGACTTCACCAGTTTCGGTGTCATCCTTTTATTAGGCGGCTCAAACTTCTCCACCCTTGAAGTAGAAATTTACCTGCGCGTGCTCAAACTCCCCAACCTTCCGCTCGCTGCGCTGCTTTCCATCGTTCAATTGATTTTCACGCTGATCTTTTCCATTCTCTACACCCGCACCATCAACCAAGTCACCACCCAAACCGCGCCAAGATTTTCACTTGCGAATAAACCAAAAACCATACAAGAAAAAATCTTCGTCACCACGCTCTGCATTCTGCTTTCTGCACTCTTCCTTCTGCCTTTGCTCTCTCTACCTATTCGATCATTCACCCGCCTCGAAGCAGACCGTGGTCAACGCGGCGAAGTCCAATATGGATTTACCACCGATTACTATAAAGAACTTTTCATCAATCGCCGCGGATCGTTATTCTACGTTCCGCCTATTCAAGCCGCCGCCAATTCACTTGGATACGCCAGTGTCACCGTTTTTCTTTCGCTCGCGCTTGGTTATCCCGCTGCGTACGCGCTTGCCAAACCGACCCGCCTCGAAAAATTTCTCGACCCGCTCATTATGCTTCCGCTTGGTTCGTCGGCGGTCATGCTGGGACTTGGCTTCATCATTTCCTTCGGACGTTCGCTCGCTTCGCCATGGTTTGTTCCCATCGCGCATACGCTCGTTGCGTTGCCATTTGTGATTCGCACTCTGCAACCTGCACTCGCGTCAATCCCTGAGCGGTTGCGTCAAGCCGCAGCTACTTTGGGAGCATCACCTTTCCGCGTTTGGCAGACTGTTGATTTTCCGATTCTTTCCCGCGCTACACTGAGCGCCGCGACCTTTGCTTTCACGGTTTCGCTTGGCGAATTTGGCGCCACCCTTCTGCTCACTCGTCCCGAGTACCCGACCATCCCGATTGCCATTCAACGTTTTCTTTCCCAGCCTGGTGGTCTCAACTTCGGTCAGGCGATGGCGATGGCAACTCTGCTCATGCTGCTCACCACGCTTGCGATCCTTGCCATCGAAAAATTACGCCTTTCCGACTCTGGAGAATTCTAAAATGCTCGAAGTTCGAAACATCGTCAAAGCCTACGAAGGCAAACCGCTTCTGCGCGGCATTTCATTTTCCGTGGCGCAAGGTGAAACCATTTGCTTGCTCGGTGCGTCAGGAAGCGGAAAGTCCACGCTCTTGCGGATGATTGCTGGATTGGAAAATCCTGAACGCGGCTCGATCCTGTTCAACAACATTGACCTTGCCCAAACGCCGTCTCACCTCCGCGACTTCGGCTTGGTCTTTCAAGACTATGGGCTTTTTCCTCACCTGAACATTTTCGACAACATCGCGTTCGGGTTGAAGATGAGAAACATTCCGCTGAAACAATAAAATCAAGAGTCGCCGAAATGTTGGACTTGGTCAATTTGACAGGTTTCGAAAACCGCAAAGTGACCGATCTCTCTGGCGGCGAGCAGCAGCGCGTTGCCCTCGCTCGCGCCCTCGCGCCGAGTCCGCGCCTGTTGATGTTTGATGAACCCCTCGGCGCATTGGATAAATCTTTGAAGGAAGATTTGCTGAATCAAATACGTGCCATTTTGCATAAAACGAAAATCCCGGCAATCTATGTCACTCACGATCAGGATGAAGCCTTCACCATCGCTGACCGTATTCTCTTCCTGCACGACGGCGACATCATCCGCGACGGCACGCCTGATGAGGTGTGGACGAATCCCAAATCCGCATGGACAGCGCGGATGTTGGGCATGGGTAATGTCATCGAAGGCGTGATCACCTCGGCGAATAAGGTCAAAACTGAAGTTGGCATATTTACTTTAAATTGCAAGCACAAACACCCAAAGGGCGAGAAAATATCGTTATTGTTGAAACAATCAGAGGCGGGGGATGACGAGATAAAACTAAAAGTGGAAGATGTGCTATTTAAGCAGGATCAATTTCAGGTTAAATTAAGAGGCGGGCTTATCATCCACTCGAAAGATGCACCGAAGATCGGTCAAATCATTCGCGTGAAAGTTCAGGTGGAATGTCTCACATGAAAGTCTTGAAGAAAAATCTTGCAGATGAAGTGACATGGCAATATGAAGGCATAGCTTTGAGCCGTGACGAAAATGCAATTACATTGGAGGCATTATTCAATCGTGATGATATGCCTTTTATGGAGATCGTGCTGAAGCGCAATGACCGCTTTGTAGAAACATTTTATTCAGACCGCTGGTATAGCATCTTTGAAATTTACGACCGCGATGATGATCATTTCAAAGGTTGGTATTGCAACATCGGCAAGCCCGCCATCATTGAAGATGACTTTGTTTCGTATGTTGATCTTGCGCTGGATCTTTGGGTTTCTGCGGATGGAACCCAAACTGTTTTGGATGAAGATGAATTGGACGAGTTAAATCTAGACGATGAACTAAAACGAAGAGTTTATGATGGCTTGAAGGAATTGCAGACATTCCTTAAAACAAAAAACCCCCCATGTTGATTGGGGGATTTTTTGTTGGGGCCAATTAGAAATTTAGTGACTGCATAATCTGGTCGCCGAAGAACCAGCCGCCCGCAACAAAAACGCAGCAACAGCAGAGCAATACTGCAACAACAATGCCAATGATAAGGGCGGTGTTATTCTTTTTTGGGGCTTCAGGGGTTACAGGCATTTCATTCATGATTTCTTCTCCTTGTGAATTTTGAAATTAATTCCGATTATATCAGGCAGTTCGTTTTACGCGGCTCGCGCGTTGCGCGAGCCACCACGCCAATAGTATAAAAAAGATGACGAGTAGTACACCCATGATGATCGGCAAAACCAGGGCCAGGATCGAGACGCCGGTTGCTGCGACATCTTCTGCGATGCTGACAGGGATGTTGCCCGCGCCGCCTGTAGTTGCTGTGACCATTGGGCGTACTGCCACAGACTTGACGGCGTGTACGCTGCCTGCCACGAGCAGCCCACACGCAAGGGCAAACACAGGATTTATATCGGTGACCACTTTCGCGCTTGCCGCGAATGCGATCGCCCCGGCCGCTGGGCGGATGATCGTTTGGATGAGGTCATTGATGTGATTGACCGCGGGCACTTTGTCTGCAAGCATTTCAATGATGACTAATACGCCTAGCAAGATGAGTATCCACGGATTGGCGATCAGGTCCCAGGGTTGATTGAGCGTGAGGGTATCAGGGAAGTAATGCCCGATCACTCCCACGACCAGTAATGGGATATATGCATTCAATCCTGCGCTGGCGGACAAACCAAATGCAGAAAATACGCCTAGTAACAGATCCATTTTTTTTCTCCTTTCCTATTTTATCCAGTTAATCCGGGGAAACCGCTCCACGTTCCTGTGAACTGCAGGCGGAGCAGGTCGATGCTGAGGATCATCAGCATCGCCAAAGTAAAACCAGCCAGAAGGGGAAGCCAAAGCTGTTTTGGATGTTCGAATGTATTATCCTGACGCATGATCATGATCCACAAAATGGAAAAGACGATCGCAAGCAGGGATAGTGTCCCCATTGCGCTGAGATAAGCGATTGGATATAAAACGATGTGACTGTCTGCAAGGATTAATAGATTAATACAGACAATCAGGATGGTCAGGATGCCGAAAGATTTCCATTCGAGTGCAGGGCGGTCATCCTGTACTTTCCATAGTGTCTGGTTGACGATCGGATATAACACGGCCGCCAGCGCGATGCCCATTCCGCTGCCGGTAAAAAGACGCAAAATATGGTTGGGTATATAAAGATTGGGAATTTGATCCAGTCTGCCGGGGGATGTTTGTTTGAGCAGATATAGATAGGAGTTGCTGCCGTCAATGCCAAAGGCGAGCAAGAATAGTACAAAGACTGCGATGATGCCTCGTGAGGGTAATTTACTGCGTTTCCCGCTGACGAACCCTTGAAAGAGGAGTGCCAGTCCCGCCGCGTAGAATTCGCCTGTGCAGCGCGCGCATAAGGGAAGCTGGCGGTCTCCAATATGAAAGGAGCGTTCATCAATGCGGTGACAGACCGCGTAACCGACAGCGTCCAGTTTGCCGAGTGCGCCTTCGGGTGAAATATACATCCATGCGGCAAAGGCAATGATCGCGGCTATGGGGACGAACCATTTAATAAGGGCTTGAAAAAGCGGTGTCCGATTTATATTCATCGCTCACATTATATGGGGGATGAGTCTGAATTGCAAGAAAGGTAAGATTATGTTTTGGTTAAGAGAATGGAGTATCATAAACATGAATCCATCCACAGGAGGTGCGTGATGAAACGAATCGGGATCCTGACAGGCGGAGGCGATGCGCCCGGGTTGAATGCAGTAATCCGTGCAGCGGTTAAGACTGCCATCAGTGTGTACGATTGTGAAGTATTTGGAATCAAGAACGGCTACGACGGCTTCCTCGATGCAGACGGTATTGTGCCTTTGGGGTTGGAAGAAGTGCGCGGCATATTGCCGCGCGGTGGAACAATCCTTGGTTCCGCCAATCGCGGCAACCCTTATGCGCGTAAGGTGATGCGGGATGGGCTGGAAGTGACCATTGATGTTTCGAATGAGATCGTAAAAGGGATCGAGAAATTAAAGTTGGATGCCCTGCTCGTTCTCGGCGGTGATGGAACCCTGCGCATTGCGCATGAACTTTGGCAAAAAGGAGCACCTGTGATCGGTGTCCCGAAGACGATCGACAATGACATCGGCGGCACGGAGGTCACCTTTGGTTTTGATACAGCGCTCAATATTGCCACCGAGGCATTGGATCGTTTGCACACTACGGCCGAGTCGCATCACCGCGCTATGGTGCTTGAATTGATGGGACGTGATGCAGGCGTTATCGCTTTGCAGGCCGGTCTCTCCGGCGGGGCGGATGTGATTCTTATCCCGGAGATTCCCTTTAAATTTGAGAGCATCATGAACAAGATCCGCGCGCGTGCAGAGAAGGGACGCAAGTTCAGCATCCTCGCAGTATCAGAAGGCGCAAAAACGCTGGAAGGTGGGCAGGTCTTTTCCCGCAGAGGGGATGAAATATACGTGCCGCGTCTGGGCGGGATCGGGCAGGTGGTTGGAGAATATATTGAGAATCAAGGTTTCGAATCACGCGTGACCGTTTTGGGGCATCTGCAGCGCGGCGGGACGCCGACTTCATTTGACCGTTCGCTTGCCACACGTTATGGTGCCGCGTCTGTCCGCCTTGCAGTGCAGGGCGGCTTTGACCGCATGGTCGCATTGCGCTGCGGAAAGATCACCGATATTCCTCTCGAAGAAGCCACCGCAATTCCCAAGCGCGTGAAAATGGATGATGACGCTGTGATCACCGCGCGGAATGTGGGCATCTCTTTCGGAGATGAGTAGACAAAAAAGAAGGTTGAGTTTTTACGCTCAACCTTCCAACTAACTTTAAAATCTGTCAACCTTCAAACGGTTTTTAGATCACAAACTTCCCATTCTTATATAACAGTTCGCCGTCGACAAGGATCTCTGAATCTTTGCGCATATCGCAGATCATATCCCAGTGGATCGCGCTCTTGTTTTTCGAACCGGTTTCCGGGTAGCCCGCTCCGAGTGCCATGTGGAAGGAACCGCCGATCTTTTCATCAAATAAAATTTGCCCGGTGAATGTATCAATGTCGAAGTTCGTGCCGATGGCGAATTCGCCCAGATAGCGCGAACCCGCATCTGATTCAAGCATCTTGAGCAGGTAGTCTTGATTCTTGTCAGCCTTGGCTTGTTCCACGCGCCCGTTGCTGAAGGTCAACTCGGCGCCTTCGACCGCGACGCTGCCATAAATGGCAGGATAGGTGAATTTCACCCAGCCGTTCACAGAGTCTTCAACTGGTCCGGTATAGATCTCACCATCGGGCATGTTGAAAGTCCCAAATGAATTCATGAAGGTGCGGCCTTTGACCGATAAGGTCAGGTCAACATTCGGCCCGCGCAGGATGACCTGATTCTTTCCTTTCATGAAATCGACTGCTTTTTGTTGATCCTGTTCCACCTGCTTCCAGAATTTGATCGGGTCTTCTTCATGCGCGTGCACGGAATTGAAGACGAAATCCTCGTATTGCTGCAAACTCATACCGGCTTCCTGCGCGTATGCTTCGGTGGGGTAGAGGGTCGTGACCCATTTGAATGCACCTGTTGCTCCGCGCTGCATCTGCGCGGCCGTGATCACGCTGGTGGCTTTTCCGCGCCGTTGTGAACGGTTGGAATCCATTTTGGTTTGCGAACGGGTATTGGTTGAGGAATGGATGCGGATGCGGGATTCGAAATTATCGTAAGCCAGCTTCTGGAAGGGCGGCACAAAATCCAACTGCGCGTCATTGCCCTTCATAATGAGCAGGTCTTCATGCCCGGGGAAAAACGTATCTGGTAATTGAAGTAAAGGAACGGGATTGCCGCCCTTCTCCAGTATCTTAATATAGAGTTCGCGCACAAGCGGCTCAGCTGCAGTCGTCGCTTCGATCAAAACGCGGTCACCGGGGACTACGCGGGCGGAATGTTGTACCAAAATATCTGCAAATTTAGAAATACGAGAATCAGCCACTGCAAAACTCCTTAAAAGATAATTTTAAAAAATTATATCACCATCGCTTTGGGGCTTTTTGTCCGCTTGGAAATGTAACTTTTGTCATATCCTTTATCAGGGAATGTGGATATGATAAGTATTATTTGTTGATGGAAAAAGCAAGGAGTATGCATGGAAGTCTTTTCTCAAAAAAACACTACAGCCTGGGCTGAAGTGGATGAACAGGGCCGCCTTATTCTTCCGCCTGAAGTTGCCCGCCAATACGGTCTGAATCCTGGCACGAAGGTGCGCCTCGACGAAGGCCATAACTTTGTCCGCATGCACCGCCCGGTCACTCATCTAACAAAGGTATACATCGAGCCGACGGTGGCTTGTAACCTCGATTGCATCACCTGCTTCCGCAATGCGTGGGATCAACCCATGGGACGTATGACTGATGAAACTTTTGAGAGCATCTTCAACGGCCTCAAGCAAATGGACCCGATTCCCAGTGTGTATTTTGGCGGTATCGGTGAACCGCTGTTTCATCCTAAAACCATCGAATGGATTCTACGCATCAAAGAACTTGGCGTAAAAGTTGAACTCATCACCAACGGCACGATCCTCACTGAAAAAAAATCCCGTGAATTAATTGACACAGGACTGGATGTGCTCTGGGTTTCTCTCGATGGCGCAACACCAGAAACCTACGCGGATGTGCGTCTCGGCGCGGAACTTCCCACCATTATCAACAACCTTGAGCGTTTTGTAAAAATGCGCGCCGCCGGTCATTATCCCTCGCCGGAGATCGGCATTGCATTTGTGGCGATGAAGCGCAATATTTCAGACCTGCCCAATGTCATCAAAATTGGAAAATCCCTGCGCGCAAAATATTTCTCTGTCAGCAATCTCCAACCCGCCACCGAAGATATGCAAGCCGATCGCCTTTATAACCGCACCACGCGTGACATCGCATATTTGCAGGCGCCACATCTGCCAAGCCTCAGCCTGCCCAAAATGGATTTTGACGAATCCACCAAAGACGCGCTCTTTGAGGTTTTCAATAGCGGTCTGAATATCAGCTACGCCGGCAATAACTGGGGCGGCGCAAATGATGTCTGCAACTTTGTGGAGAACGGCACCATGTCCGTCGCGTGGACGGGGGATGTCAGTCCATGCTGGCCGTTGATGCACACTCACATGAGTTATCTGCATAATAAACCGCGCCTCTCTCAAAAGCACATCATTGGGAATGTAAATCAACGCCTCCTTTCTGACCTGTGGCTTGATCCCGATTACCTGGCATATCGCGAACGCCTTCACAATTTCGGCTTCGCCCCCTGCACTTTCTGCGGAGGATGCGACCTCTCCGAAACCAATGTGGAGGATTGCCTCGGCAATGACATCGCCCCTGTCTGCGGCGGATGTCTGTGGGCGCAGGGTATTATTCAATGCCCATGAAATAGTTTGTGTTTTAAAAGCTCGGATTTGAAGATCCGGGCTTTTTGTTTTAATTTACATAGCAGGGGCGACCCGCCCAGTGAGAGCAATGTGTCTTGATAAACCTTGGTGGAGCCCGTGCGTTTGCAGGAAAAATGTGTAAGGTAAGTTGATGAAATAGCTTCTAAAGGATGACCTTAACGGTAAAATATACAAACCAAAGGATTTCTTTAGAGGATTGGAGGTGTAGAAGATGGAAGAGACTATCATGAAAGTTAATTTTTATGCTACGTTACGTCCGATTGTGGGACAGAAAACTGTGGAGTTGACTCTCCCGCCAAACACAACTGCCATTCAACTGGTGCTGATGTTCGTGAAGGATTACCCGTCCATGCGCAAGGAATTGCTGGATGAGAACGATCAATTCTTTCCGCATATGAAGTTTTTTATCAATGGGCGTGAGGCGGTGTACCTGCCTGATAAATTTGACACGATCATTCAACCCGATGACAAGGTGGACATCTTCCCGCCTGTGGGCGGCGGTTAGTCCATGCGGACCATTGTCCACGAGATGCGCGGGATTCCTTATTATTTGCTCAAGGAATACTTGCAGGAACTTGGCGGTACCCTGCATGGCGAGGATTTGATCCAGGGGGATGGCTGGAGTGTGAAGATCGAAAAAATGGAACCGTTTCGCCTGTTTTCATTATCTGTCGGCCAATCTCGTTTGACGATGGAGTTGGAAGAGCGTGTCGCTGATGATTTTCTGGAGCGGTTCACGAAAAAGACTCTAAGGGCGGGAGGGTAAGTTCAGAAGGCAGAAAGCGGAATGCAAAGGCGGGGGAATGCTTGAGAAAATAGAATCAGTTTCGAGATAAAGAGAGAAGCGGATATTAAATCAAAAGCGACGCGCCCAATTGGACACGTCGCTTTTATTTACTAATTACTAATTACTAATTACCAAACTTACGCGATTTCCAATTCCTTCAACTTGGCTTCGCTGACGACACCGTTATCCCAACCGCGGGCGGTGTAGTATTCTTTGAGCATGTCGTCCAATTCGCAAACATGGCCGACTGAGCCGGGTTGTGTGGAGGCTTCCTTGGTGAAGCGATCGGGAAGAATGTCGGAGCCTGCGCCAAAGCCAGCGAGGTTGTTGTAATGGCGTTCGAGGTTGTAGATGCGCTCACCAGTCTTCAAGACATCGTCTGATGTGAAGGGCACACCGACCATGGCAGAGTATTGCTGGGCGTATTCATCGGTGCCCATGGCGAAGGCGCTGAATTTGCACAGATCCATGCTGTCGGAGAACGCATGAATGTCCTGGAAGACTTTCACGAGGCCGCCCTTATCTTTCCAAGCCAGCGGATCGACCTTGAGTGAGCCGAAAGGCATAACGCCTAATTCAGCGGCGGCAACGTAGGCGCGCAGATGGCAGGCACCACGATTGGATGTGGCATAGCCGAGGCCCATGCCTTTCATGCCGCGCGGATCGTAAGCGGGGATGCCCTGACCCTTGACGGTCATGGCGAGTTCGGGGTGACCGAAATGCTTGGCGGTAGCTTCTGCGCCATCAGCCATAACGTTGCCGAGGCCTTCGCGCTTGGCGATCATTTCAGCGGCTTTGGTCATGCCATCGGGGTCGCCCCAAGCGAGTTTGCCGTCGCCGTTGGTGTAACCCTTTTCGCTGGCTTCCATCCAGATCGAAAGCGGGTGACCGATTTCGATGGCGTCAAAGCCGAAGTCGTTGGCGAGGTCGATCATCTTGGCGACGAGGCGGGCGTCGTTATTGCCGACGTTCGCGCCGACTGACCAGGCCGGTTCGTATTCCACCGATTCCATGCGCAGACCCTTGTATGGGCCGTCTTTGACTTCCACTTCCTTCTTGCATGCCACAGGGCAGGCGTGACAGGTGGGGTTGTCAACGAGCAGGTTCGCGTTGATGTATTCACCGCTGATCTTTTCGGCGTTTTCGCCGTAGGATGTGACCATGCTGTTCTTGGTGGGCAAAGCGCCAATGCTGTTGGTAATGTTCATCAAAACGTTGGTGCCATACACCGAGAGACCACCCTTACGCGGGCTGGTGATGTTCTCTTCGGCCATGATGTTCTTGAGGGCGCGGTCGTGAGCGGGTTTCCACTCTTCACGGTTCGCGGCTTTGACGATCTTCTTCTCAGCCTTGATGACAATAGCCTTGAGATTCTTGGAGCCGCCAACTGCGCCGGTACCGCCGCGGCCAGAGGCGCGGTCATTTTCGTTCATCCAGCACGCAAATTTGACGAGGTTCTCGCCTGCGGTGCCGATGGTGATGACGGTGAGGTCTTTCTCGCCGTATTTTTCTTTGAAATGTTTAATGGTGTCATGGACGTTCATTCCCCAAACTTCGGAGGCGTCCATCAATTCGATCTTGTCATCATGGATGTAGGCATAGGTCGGTTTTGCGGCTTTGCCTTTGAAGACGAGGCCGTCAAAGCCAGACCAACGTAATCGGGCGGCGGACCAGCCACCATGGTGAGAATCAGTTACTGTTCCAGTCAAAGGCGATTTGGTTACAACCGCCATGCGTCCGCTCATGTTGGCTTCAGAGCCAGTCAGCGGACCGTTCATAAAGCAGAGGATATTTTCGGGGGAGAGCGGGTCTACCTTGGGGCCATTGTCATAAACATACTTAACACCCAACCCACGTCCACCAATATATTTTCGGGCATCGCTCTCTGCGATAGGCTTTACTTCCACATTGCCTGCGCTGAGGTCAACCCAGCCGATCCGATTTGCATAACCGCCAAGTTCCATGATGTTTCTCCTTTTTGCAAACGAAAATAAACAGCCGCACGCTGTTTCAGTAACTTAGAATAGCATTTGGAGTTCTTGAAGTCAATAATTAAGGAAAAACTTAACCGTAAAGGTGACTTTTATCATCCTGCTTTTATTTTCAACCCGATACTTGATATGGGTTATACTTTCTCAATCAAAAAATCCAAAGCATGCACTAAGCATGCTTGAAGGTCGTACATCACAATGAAACAACTCCTCCAAAACGTTAAAAACGGAAATACAACTATCGAAGAAGTACCCATGCCGACACCGCGTGAAGGTATGGCCCTTGTTAAAATAGCGGCCTCTCTGGTCTCCGCAGGCACTGAACGCATGATCGTTGAATTCGCTGAAAAGAATTTGGTTGGCAAAGCGCGCTCGCGTCCGGACCTTGTCAAGCAGGTTATTGACAAAGCCCGCCGCGAGGGGATCGTCCCCACGTTGCAGGCTGCGTTTAATCGTCTCGATCAACCGATGACCCTTGGCTATTCATCTGCGGGAACCATTGTTGCGCTTGGCAAAAATATGCAAGGCTTCAAAGTTGGTCAGCGGGTGGCGTGTGCGGGTGCGGGCTATGCTGTCCATGCGGAATACAATATCGTGCCGCGCAATCTGATCACGCCGCTGCCAAAGAATGTGGATTTTGAGTCCGCCGCATTCACAACCTTGGGTGCGATCGCAATGCAGGGATTTCGTCTGGCAGAGCCTCAGCTTGGCGAAAACGTAGCTATCATCGGCTTGGGTCTGTTGGGATTATTGACGATTCAATTGGCGGCAGCGGCTGGATGCAACGTCCTCGGCATTGACCTTGACCCAAAGAGGATCAAGCTCGCTTCATCGCTTGGGTTTGAAGCTGTTACACGCCAAAATGCAGAATCAGCATCTGTTGCATTCACTGCCAATCGCGGCTTTGACTCGATCATCATCTGCGCGGACACATCCTCCAATGACCCGATCGAACTCGCGGGCGTCATTGCCAGAGACCGCGCTAAAGTTGTTGCCACTGGTGCGGTCGGGTTAACCATTCCAAGAAAAATCTATTTCGAAAAAGAAATCTCATTGATCAATTCCCGTTCTTATGGACCTGGCCGTTATGACCCCAGTTACGAAGAAAATGGAAATGATTATCCCATTGGCTATGTCCGCTGGACGGAAGGTAGGAACCTGCAATCAGTAGTGGATTTGATGGCAGGCGGTAAGTTGAAAGTGGCCCCGCTTATTTCACATCGTTTCCCCATTGAACAAGCCGCGACAGCATACGATGTGATCACAGGAAAGAAGAAAGAAGCCTTCCTCGGAGTTTTGCTTACATATTCAGAAACAGTTGAAAAATTGGAAAGTTCAAAGGTCGTCAGGTTTAACGCTCAAACTTTCAATCCTTCAAATAATGTAAAACTTGGCGTATTGGGCGCGGGCCTATATGCCAACTCAACTTTGCTTCCTGTTATTAAGAACAATAAAGATTTTGAATTAATAGGTATCGCCTCATCTGGCGGACTTCACGCCCAGCATTCGGGAAAGAAATACGGCTTTCAATATGCCACCTCCAGTGACGATGAGATCATCAACGACCCGAACGTCAATACAGTTGCGATCCTCACCCGCCACGACACACATGCGGATCTGGTCATCAAAGCGCTCAAAGCGGGTAAACATGTCTTTGTTGAGAAACCATTGGCAATTAATAGCGTCCAACTTTTGACGATTAGCAAACAGCTGAAAGCTAACAGCCAATCGCTGCTAACAGTAGGTTTCAATCGTCGCTTCTCGCCTCTCGCGCAAAAACTTTCTTCCTCCCTTTCACATCGCAGCGAACCTCTTCATGCTCACTATCGAGTCAATGCGGGTTATATTCCTCTTAATCATTGGACACAAGATGCAAACCTCGGCGGCGGGCGGATCATTGGTGAAGGCTGTCATTTCGTTGATTTGATCACATTCCTGGTTGGCGCTGCACCAGTCTCAGTGACCGCACACGCTCTGCCCGATAATGGAAAATATCGCATGGATAATGTATCCATGACCTTTACATTTCCCGATGGCTCAATTGGCGTGGTGGATTATCTTGCCAGCGGAGATAAATCCTTCCAGAAAGAGCGTGTGGAAGTTTTCTGCGCAGGACAGATCGCTGTGCTGGATGATTACAGGTCGCTGACGATCGTAAAAGACGGCAAGCGGAGTGTGGAAAAACTATCCGCGCAGGATAAAGGCTGGAAGAACGAGATGCAGGCTTTCGCGCGCGCGATCCGCGAAGGGGGGGCTCCTCCCATTCCGTATGACCAACTCATGGGCGTGACCCAATCCACATTTGCGGCAGTCGAATCAATCCAAAACAATAAGTTGATTGAAATTTAATCTCAAGCAAAATCAGTCTGCAAAAAGAGCGAATTCGATAACGGTTCGCTCTTTTTATTTATGTAAGCAGTACAATAGGCCGAAAATATCATGGAGATTTTATGAGTGAATCACGAAAAGCATTTTTAAATGGCGTCCGCGCTGAAATTCCACTTTTGATTGGGGTGTTTCCCTTTGGAATGATTTATGGCGCACTTGCCTTGAATGCGGGGTTATCAACCCTGGCATCCCAATTGATGTCATCGATCGTGTTTGCGGGATCAGCCCAGTTTGTCACGGCGCAGCTTGTGCATGACAGCGCCCCCGGTTTCGTGATCATCCTGACCATTGCAGTTGTGAACCTGCGTCACATGTTATACAGCGCATCGCTTGCGCCGTATTTGAAAAATCTTTCACTCAAGTGGAAAGCGCTGCTTTCATATCTGCTTACAGATGAAGCGTACGCGCCGAGCATTCTCAATTATGAAAAAGAAGGCATTACACCTGTGAGCCATTGGTTTTTATTGGGCGCAGGATTTTCATTATGGTTTATCTGGCAGATCAGTACTGCGCTTGGGATCTTTCTTGGCGCGGCAATTCCAAAAGAATGGCCGCTTGATTTTGCGCTGCCACTCACATTTATAGCCATGGTTGTCCCCATTCTAAAGAATCGGCCTATGATTGCTGCGGCAATTTCAGCGGGTGTGGTCGCATTACTGGCTTTTGGTCTGCCTTATAAATTGGGTATCATTCTCGCCGCTCTAACAGGGATCATTGTCGGGACTGTTTTGGAGAATGCCAAATCCCCAAGGAAGGCGCTGTGAATATCTGGCTGGTTATGCTGATCGGTGGGTTGCTTACCTTCGGGATGAGATTCTCTCTCATTTATTTGTTCGGCAGGTTCGAGGTCCCGGAAACGATGCGCAAAGCGCTGCATTATGTTCCGCCCGCAGTACTCTCCGCGATTATCTTTCCTGAGTTACTTTATTCGTCGGGTAATTTTGATCTAGGTTTGGGCAATACGCGTATGCTGGCTGGGGTCGTTGCGGTCTTGGTGGCATGGTACACAAAGAATACATTACTTACCATCCTGGCTGGGATGGCGGCGTTGGTGATCCTTCAGTTAATATAAAATATTAAACGAAGACCAAAAATACCTGATTTCCCCCGGCTTGTTTTGCATGCGCCATAGCCTGTCGCGCCTGTTGGATCAGCGGTTCGATCTCAGTGGACGCTGTAATGCGGGAAGCTGATGCGATGCCTGCGCTGGTCTTGACCATTAGTGGCGCCTCATTTTTTACCTCGATCATGGTGCCGCGTACTCCGGCAATGACCCTCTCTGCAACTTTCTCCGCGTCTGCGCCGATCACGCCGGAAAGCAAGATCACAAACTCATCGCCCATCCAGCGGCCAATGCAATCATAAGGGCGGCTTTTCTCGCGGATGACTTGCGCAACAACGCGCAGGACTTCATCACCGGTCGCGACTCCAAAGGAGTCGTTAATGATCTTGAAGTTATCTACATCAAATGCGATCAAACTCAACGGCTCCGATTCGCGCCGCGCACGCTCCAGTTCACCCGCAGATTGTCTGAAGAAAGCAGGCTGGTTCATGAAACCTGTCAGGGTGTCGAATACCGCCTGGTTTTCAAGTTGAACACGTGCAGAGGCGAGGCTCCTTGAAAGCGAAATAATTCTTTCCGCCATGGTGATGCGGTCATTTAGATCCCTGGTGCGGAATGGGCTTTGGATGATATCGTCTGCTCCGCTGGGTGCGAGATCTTCGTCGGAGCTCTTTGTGGTTATTAATATAATGTAGAGCGATTCTGTGGGTTTGGCAGCGCGGGCACGCGCTATAAATTGTGAATGACGAATATCGCTGGTATCCCAATTGGCGATGAGAAAACAAAATTCTTCAGATTGTAAATGCGGCCAGATCTGTTCACTGGATTCGAGCGGAATTAATATGTCCCTGTTTTCATTCAGGATCTGCCTGATTTTTTCCAATTCCTGCGGGTTGTTTTCAAGTACCAATATTTTCATGGGGCACCTTTTGCCTATTATAGCAGGGTGTTCGTCAAGTTTTAATGGATGAATTCAATCGCATGCATATTACGTTGACAAATGCCCTTTCCCATAGTAATATTTGCCCCGCTCTAGCCCTAATGCCGAGGTAGCTCAGTGGTAGAGCAGGGGACTCATAAGCCCTTGGTCGGGAGTCCAAATCTCCCCCTCGGCACAGTTACGGACTATGAAGTTCTCTTCATACGTATGGCGGTCTCTAATGAAGGAGAACGCCATGTCTGTTTTAAGAACAAAATACCAAGAATTGAATTAATATGTGTGGGGCTGGAAGGGTGTATGCGCGGAAACGGCGGACATGCTTCTCGTATAATTCTATTTTTTATTCTGGGAGTTAATCACGTAAATGCAGATATATGAAATTGAACATGGAATTGCGCTATGGAAAAAAGGCCAAAAGACAGAAGCGAGGCTGGTATTTAATACGATTATTAAGAACGATAGACGGAACGAAAATGCTTGGGTCTGGTATATCTATAGCCTGGAAACTGTTGGAGAGAAAATAGCGGTTTTGGAGAATTTTCTAAGAATGTTCCCCAACCACAAGGCCGGTGTAAAGGCGCTTGAGAACCTGAGAATGGAAGGGGGGCAAAACGCTCCTGTACAAACTCATCAAAAACCAAATTCTCAAAAAAATAGGAAGGTGGATCAGGCAGTCCGCCGTCCGCTTCAAAGTACACGCACGGTAAAACGATCAGGAGGTAGCCCAATACTATGGTTACTGGCCATCACGTCGGTATGTGTCCTTCTCGCTGGTTCAACATTTCTCGCTTCGCGTTATAACTCTTTATTGTCTGAGGTCCAGATTTTGCGGTCTGATAATCAGGCATTGACACAAAATTATTCTCAGTTAAGTCAGGATTTTCAATCATTGAACTCAAAAAATTTGACCTTGTTGAGCGAAAACAATGATTTGATTGGCAGGCAAAACTCCTTAAATACAGAATATTCCCTCCTGTCTGAAAAATTTACCGCCTTGACCGGAAGTTATACCGACCTCAACACCATTGCACTAAAGCCGCCCTACATTTTCGTGCATGACCGCAAAGTGGATGCCACTTTTTATGGCGCGGATGGACAATTAATTTCATGGGTAACACCCTTCTCCGATCTGGAATATGATATTGAGAATGGCGCCAATACGCGCCGTTTAATCGTTGATCAGAACGATCAGACCACAACAGTTTCCAGAAAGGATGGTTCGCTGGTATGGATCAGGGACTTCTCGATCTTCATAACACCGCGCACCTTTAAAAATTTGACACCGGAACTGTATGGCAAATCAGCCACTCCGTATGAATTTATCCACCAGGCATGGTATATGATCGGGCAGTTGTCGAATTATGCCAGCGAGGATATTGAGACACCCCGTTATTCCTTGGAAACTTTATTGGCAGGCGGCGGGGATTGCGAAGATCTATCCATTTTATTAGCCAGCATGATCAAAGCGGCTCCGGTGGATTGGTATGTTGACCTCGTATATGTTGATCGAAATAATATTCATGACCCCCAGGAACCCAATCATGTGGTGGTCTATATCAATACCGGACAGGAAACTTTTATTGTTGAGACAACAGATGATCAGGATATGCTTCCATACGATGACGGCGTAACAGGCTGGCTTGCAGGAAATTTACAGAGGGAGCACGATCCTCAGCCCATATCCCTGCATTGACCAGGTATTTTTATATGCTTTGTGTAATTTGTTTCAACACGGTCAACTCACCCGCATAAGGACTATCCTCTCTTCACCTATTTTTTCTTATCATGCCAATTCAAATTGACAAATTCACACGCAGTAAACGCAAAACCATCGCGTTGATCATCGAGCACGACGGCACGCTCACGATCCGAGCACCAATGCGGACATCCCGCGCAGCCATAGACGCTTTCATTCAGCAGAAAGAGGATTGGATCCTTCGTACGCGCGAAAAACTGAAGATGATCGTGCCTGATCCGATCAGGCAATATGTAGAGGGGGAAATGTTCCTGTTCCTCGGTTCTTCCTTCAGCCTGAAACTGGTCGGGCCGCAGCGGCCTGCACTTAAGTTTGACAATGGCTTTACACTCAGTCAGAATGTCCAGCATAAAAGCGCGCAATATTTCTTAAAATGGTACAAGCAACAGGCATATGAGGTCATCTCAAAGCGTGTAATGGAATATGCTCAACGCCATCAATTTTCACCCCCAAACAAGTGAAGATCAGTTCTGCCAGGACACGCTGGGGTTCATGTAGTCCGGATGGGACGCTGAACTTCACCTGGCGGCTGGTCA
Source organism: Candidatus Villigracilis saccharophilus (assembly GCA_016709305.1). Taxonomy (GTDB): domain Bacteria; phylum Chloroflexota; class Anaerolineae; order Anaerolineales; family Villigracilaceae; genus Villigracilis; species Villigracilis saccharophilus. The sequence goes on along the minus strand of JADJNA010000009.1, from coordinate 107,891 downwards.
TGGCTCCGCTGGAAGTCATTGATTATGTCGTCATCCATGAACTCGCACATTTGCGGGTTAAGAATCACTCCAGCAAATTTTGGGATGTGGTTAAGGCGATTGACCCCCAATATAAGGAAAAGAGAAAGTGGTTGAGAGAGAACGGCGGGAAATTGAATTTATAGTTTCCGTTTATCCGGGAAGGCGGAAAATTGTTCATAGCCTTCGCCCACTCGTTTGGATATTTTCTCCATGCGGTCTGCGGTCTTTCTATTTAAAGGCAGCAGCTGATGCAGGTAAAGTTCGCCTTGGGGGTGATTGCCAGCAGTGTTTCAACCGTGACAAATTCATGCGCGTTATCAGGATCCGTCTCCAGGATGGGCAGTAAATAATCATCGTGATCTTTGAATAATATTTTCTGCCAGCAGGTCTTGAAAGCCGGATATTTGTCAGGATCGAGAAATTCGTTGAGTAATTTGGAAAAATATGGTTTGGAGCGGACGCGCAAGGTCCGCTTGCGGAAATAACGGATATTTATCAAAGCCGCCTTGTTCCATCTATCGTCATCCACGATGTCAACGAAATTGGAACGCGGATCGAATATGTACCGCATCATGTTGTATTTACCAACGGTGGACTTTGAACCTTGGAACATTTCAGCCGGGATGTTGTAGAAATCAAGCACGCAATGATTGGCGAGCACAATATCACAAAACGCATCGGCAACAAAAGCCGGTATGGTAATACTGGCAATATTCTTGCCCGTTTCCTTGATAAAGGATCTGGCATTGAATGGTTTCTTTGTGTTGGGTCCTTCCTTGCGTACTTTTTCAACTTCTGTCACACCGCTGGCGGCAAACATGAATTCCATCCTTTCCATGGAGGTGAGTTGAAATCCATTTGCCAGTTTGAGAAGGATGTTATCTTTTAGAAGCGTACTTCTTGCTCCGCGTTCAATGTTGCTGATCGCGGAAATATCCACACCGGACCTTGCAGAGAGTTCATTCTGAGTCCAGTGCATATCATTTCGTAATGACGCGACCAGTGTGCCAAATTCAAAACGGTTCATACCTGCTCCTGAATGCGGATGGGTTCGATCTGTATAGTTTGTTTATCAGTCATCCAGTTTTTATAGTTTTCGTTTATCCGGGAAGGCGGCGAGTAACTCATATCCTTCACCCACTTTTTTTGATATTTTTGCCATTCTTTCCGCAGTCTTTCTATTTAATGGCACCAGTTGATGCAAATATATTTCGCCATAAGGCGTCAGCGCGAATAAAGTCTCGGTTGATACAAATGAATGTGCCGAAACGGTTTCAGGAGATCTGTGAATAGGTAATGCAAAATCATCTATGTCTTCGAATAAAATCCTGCGCCAGCATCTTTCAAATGCCGGGTACTTTTTATTGTCAAAGAATTCATTCAGCAATATGGAGAAATATGGCTTGCAGCGTACGCGCAAAGTCCGCCTTCGAAAATAGCGGACATTGATCAATGCCAGTCTCTCCAGACTGTCGTTGCCGATGATGTCGGGGAAATTGGAATTGGCCTGAAACACATAGCTCATCTCGTTATATCCGCCGATCACGGAATTCCCATTTTGCATCAATTCCTTTGGGACATTATAAAACTCGATCACGCAATGGTTGACCGCCAGGATGTCGCAAAATGCGTCAGTGACAAACGCAGGCATGGCAATGCGGGCGATCCGCCTGCCTGTCTCCTCAATAAATGCCTTGGCGTTGAACCGCTTCTTTGCAGGCACATCTTCATTACGTACCTTTTCAGTTTCTGTTACGCCGCTGGCGGCAAAGAGAAATTCCATTCTTTCCATGGAGGTTAAATGAAATCCATCGGCCAGCTTGACCAGCATATTATCCTTTAACAGTGTTCTTCTTTCCCCGCGTTCAATATTACTAATCGCGGAAATATCCACGCCTGATTTTTCAGCGAGTTCAAATTGCGTCCAGCGCATATCTTCGCGCAATGATGCCACCAACCTGCCGAATTCAAAACGATTCATTCATGCTCCCGCCAGGAAATGGACTCAAAAAAATCTTTGAGTCAGTTCATAAATTTTTCTTTTGCAAAATTTATCGAATGCGTAATAATTATAGCAAGCTTATGTTCGTTGGTTTGGTTCCTTTGAATAATATGACCTTTGGGGGAGCGAAATAAACTTGCCTTTTTCATAACGATCCGGCCGAGAGCGCCTTTTCATTTTAACAGGGGAAAACGCCTCGGGACTTTATATCAGAAGGGGCAGTCACACTGACTGCCCTATGGGGTTCCAAAGCACCGCCATTACGGCGGTGCTTTGATTCTATCTGACATGGCAAAACGTGTTGAAAAACACTTGTGTAATATTACAGAAATAATGATAATACAGGACAGGATCGATAATTCACATGGATGCGGATGAGAATTTTTTGGGATGTTCCTTACCCTCACAGTTTCCCCGGTTTTGTGTTGGGCATTTGGGATTTGAGTGAAACCAGATCGTTTTAGAGCAGTTGAAATTATTGATTTTCAGCATATGGTCAAGTACAATTTCGTAGTAGTGCGATTTTCATATACATGGCCTGAAGCAGGAACAATTTGATGGCTTACGGAAAAGAGTCTCCGAAAAAGAAGGTGGTTTTTTCATCCAATAAACCTGCGTTTGGTTTGTTGTTTGAGAACCATCCAATCCCCATGTTTATTTATGATATTGAATCGCTGGCGTTTTTGGATGTTAATGACGCTGGGGTCAAAAGTTTGGTTATGCGCGCGAAGAACTTAAAAGTCCAGCCTTGGATATTTTCTCCGCCGAGGAAAAAAACGCCTGCTTGATGATTTGAAAAAGGATCGCCGGCATCCCTTGCTGAATGCCGGCAAATGGAGCGTGCTCCGAAAAGACGGAAGCACGTGTGTCGTGGAAGTGACTTCGCATACATTGGTTTACCAGGAACGGGAAGCTGTGCTGGTAATGATGTCGGATGTTGTAAAAGAGAATGACCATCTGGCACTTTCTGAAATTGAGCTGCGTGCCTTGTTCGCATCCATGCGTGATGCGGTCTTCGTTATCGATCGCGGACTGGTTTCTATCGCAAGATCGCGCCCACCAATCCTGGTTTGTTGATCCTGCCGCCGCACGAATTAATCGGCAAAAATCTGCATGATTTCTTCCCTGCCAATCAGGCTGAGAATTTTCTTGCCAGGATCCATCAAGTATTGGAGACACAGCAATCTGTGCTGGTCGAGTACACGCTGACAATTGGCGACAGTTTGAAGTGGTTCGGCACATCCATTTCGCCGATGGACGCGGACAGCACACTTTGGGTGGCGAGCGATATCACCGAACGCAAACAGGCGGACGCGGCGCGGCTTGAATCTGAAGAACGCTTTCGATCCCTGTTTGACCATATGATGGACGGGGTCTATCGCAGTACCCACGCTGGAAAATTCGTGGACATCAATCCCGCCATGGTCAAAATGTTCGGGTATTCGAGCAGGGAAGAAATGCTGGCAGTGGATATAAAAAAGGAACTTTATTTTGCGCCGGACGAAAGAGGCAGTCATGTTTTGGATACCGGTCAGGAGGAAGTCGAAGCGTACCGGATGCGCCGCAAGGACGGGTCAGAAATATGGGTTGAAGATCACGGCTCTTATGTGCATGATGATGAAGGCGGCGTGCAATTCCATGAAGGGCATATTACGCGATATTACCGCGCGCAAACGGCAAGCGCGAGGAAGAGTCTCTTCTAAAATTAAACAAGGCTGTTGATACATCTGCCGAGGCGATCTTTCTTACCGATACACAAGGCGTCTTTACTTATGTCAACCCAGGATTTACCGCGCTTTACGGCTTCACCACCGAAGAGGTAATCGGCAAAGCCACTCCCCGCATCTTTAAGAGCGGATTGTTGGATGTGCAGGCATACGCAGATTTTTGGGGAAGGTTGACGAGCCCGGTCAGATCATAGGTTATTTAGGTATCCAGCGGGATGTTACTGAACGCAAATTGGCTGAACAGGCTTTACGGAGCGCCGAAGCGAATTTCCGCTCCATTTTTGAGAACGCTACTGTCGGCATTTATCAATCCACTTTGGATGGGCGCTTTCTGCGGGTCAATCAGGTCATGGCGCATATCTTCGGATACAACTCTCCGCAGGAGATGGTCGATGACATTATCAGCATTGAGAAACAATATTATGTTGACCCAGCCGACCGACGGGAATTTACGCGGTTGATGATCGAGCATGGGCAGGTGCATGAATTCAATAGTATGAATTATCGCAAAGACGGCAGTCATATTCATGTACAGGAAAGCGCCCGCGCCGTAAAGGATCAGCACGGTAATATTCAATACTATGAAGGCTTTGTCACCGACATTACCGCGCGAAAACATGCGGAAGAGTCGCTGCGCGAGAGCGAATCCCGTTTTCGTTACATGGCAGATACAACCCCGGTCATGGTCTGGATGGCTGACGCAGATGCCATGTGTAATTATTTTAACAAGCGCTGGCTCGACTTTACCGGGCGAACGATGGAGCAGGAATCGGGTTACGGCTGGATGGACGGCGTTCATCCTGATGACCGTGAGCATTGTGTCGATATTTACACCAACGCGGTCAAGGCGCGGCGTGAATTCAAAATGGAGTTTCGTTTGCGCAGCGCGGATGACAGGTATCGCTGGCTGTTGGATCATGGTGTTCCGCGCTTTTCCATGGATGGGGAATTCTTTGGCTTTATCGGTTCGTGTTTTGATATCTCGGACCTAAAGCAGGCTGAGGACGAGTTGAGTCGTGCCAATGCTTCGCTGACAATCGCTCATCGCGACCTGGAAAAATCCCTGTTACATGAGCAGGTGCTGGCGCGCACAGACGGGCTGACCGGCCTGTACAACTACCGCTACTTCTTTGAGCTTGCCTCATACGAATTCGAAGCGTCCGATCGTTATCAAAGACCGCTTTCCATCATCATATTTGATACCGATCACTTAAAACAGGTTAATGATACGCTTGGACACCTGGCGGGTGACAGGATGCTGATTACGGTGGCCAAAACCGCCAGTTCGCAAATACGGAGTGTAGACTCGCTTGCGCGTTATGGCGGAGACGAGTTTGTGATCTTGCTGCCTCAAACCACCGAGCAGATGGCTTTTTCCATTGCAGAGCGCATACGGGAAAATGTCGCCGCCCTGCGCATGGAAACAGAAAAGGGTCCGCTTTCTGTCACGCTAAGCCTCGGGGTGGCGGGGATGTCGAGAGACCCCGTTGATGAAAGTATTGAGCAGGTTGTTCAGAGGGCTGATAAAGCCTTATACGCCGCCAAGCAAGCCGGGCGCAACCGCACTGAGCTGTTTACCGCTGAGTAAAAAACAGATAAAAAATTTAAAATGGCATCTTGTGCAATACGGGACAATGGTATTATCGGTATAAACTTCCTTGAAACTGAGGTTTACCCGCACCGCGTAGGTGAACAATGGACCAGACCGTTTCTCCCAAGAAAAGAGCCTTGCAAATATTCCCAACCATTCTTTTGATCATATTTTTGATCGAGTTAATTGCCATGGGGGCGATACACTTGATTTTTCATATAAAACTTGATCTATTCAAATACGTGTATTTATTGATGCCTGCCGTTGTATTGTTTTTCATTACATTCCATGCTACGGGAAGGTATACTGCCCGGCCCATAAACCAAGCCGCCTGTACTTGCACGATTATCCTCATGCGATATTAAATTTGTGAAACTTAATACTGAGCAGCCACCATGGTAATGACCAAGATCTCAAAAAAAAACCCGCATGTTCTGATCGTTGACGACGACCCGAACCTGCTCATGACTCTGGGAGAAATCCTCAATGCCAGAGGGTTTGAGAGTGTTTGTGTATCGTCGGGAGGCGGGGCGCTAAAAGCCATCAAGAGCCAGGATTTTGATGTCGCGTTGATCGACCTGAAATTGGAAGATATATCCGGCTTGGAGGTGATGCGCGGTATTAAGGCGCTCTCTCCCGCCAGCGAATGTATCCTGTTGACCGGGAACGCCTCGCAGGATTCTGCCATCGAAGCCATTCAGATGGGCGCTTTTGGCTATTTCCAAAAACCGTTTGAAATTGATCAAGTGGTGCTGTCTGTTCAACGGGCAGCGGATAAATACTACTCCACGCTGGCTTTGCGCGAAAGCGAAGAGAAATATCGGTTGGTGGCGAACTTTACCTATGATTGGGAAGCCTGGCATACGCCGGATGGAATCTATCGGTATGTCTCGCCTTCCTGTGAGCGCATTAGCGGGCACACGGCACAGGAATTTTTAGCTGACCCAACCCTCATGCTGAAGATCACGCACCCGGAAGACCAGTCGATGGTCAGCGCGCATTATCACGCAGATAATGATGGGGTCCACGAAGCAGACATGGAGTTCGATTTTCGGATCGTGACTCCCGACGGACAAACCCGCTGGCTGAGTCATTCCTGCACCGCCGTGTTCGGGGATGATGGCAAGTGGCTGGGGCGCCGCGAAAGCAACCGCGACATTACCGATCGGAAACATGTGGAGCAGGCACGCAGGGAGGCGATCTCGCGTTGAAGATCATCCTTGCGCGCGAGAAGGAACTGGCGCGCACCGACCCGCTGACAGGGATCCACAATCGCCGTTACTTGTACGAATTTGCCGAACACCAGTTCGAGGTCGCAGGGCGCTATCAACAGCCGCTGGCTGTCATGATGTTTGACATCGATCATTTTAAGAAAATTAATGACAGGTTTGGACATGCTGTCGGCGACGAGATGTTGAAGCAGGTCACGCAAATTACCCGCGCTGAACTGCGTACTGCGGACGCAATCGGGCGGTACGGCGGTGAGGAGTTTATCGTTCTTTTGCCCATGACAAATGCCGCGCAGGCCTATTCTGTGGCTGAACGCATCCGCGCGAGCGCGGCAGATCTGCGTCTACCCACGGAAAAGGGGGATGCTTCCATCACATTAAGCATCGGTATCGTTCAAATGAGACATGCCCCGCAATCCGAATCAGTGGAGGTCGCGTTTCGCCGCGCTGATGAAGCTATGTATGCGGCAAAACAAGCCGGACGCAATCGTATTGAGATCATTGCTTCTTAATGCCCTGAAAATCCCCTTGAAAGCGCCTGTTCTCGCTCAGCCAAGACTTGAAATGAAAGTCTTAACATGCAGGCTTCGAATTGATCATTTTTTTGCGTTGGCTTTTCTTAGTGTGTTTGCAGAAATGATTTAGAAATACCCGTTCTTAAGATCATGTCAATTCTGAATACAAGCGGTCAAAGGAAGTCCCTCATGAGCCATTATGATAAAAAGGAAAAACGAACAGCGTTGTTTTTATCTTTATATTCCTTTTATTGTCGCTGGGAATTGCGTTCATTGGGTATGTCTCCTACAATAATTTTTCAGAGCAATTTCACGAACAAGCCGGCAATCAACTCCTCACTGTTGCAAACCTCAAAGTAAATGGTCTGAGCAATTGGCGAAAAGAGCGTTTGTCTGACAGCCAATTGCTTCACGAAAATCTTGTCTTTGCAGAGCTGGTGCAGGACTATTTTGAGAATCAAAATAATTCCATCGAAGAAGCAAAGATCATGGCCTGGCTCGATAGTTTTCGAATCCACACAGAATATGACCGTATGCGTTTGCTGGATATAGAGGGACAGATGCGCCTTTCAAGTCCGCGTGGTTTGAGCCCAATTTCTTCAGAGGTCGCTGTACAAATCGCGGAGGTGGTGGAATCGAGTGAGGTGGTGTTGGTGGATTTTTATCGCAGAAATAGCGATGAAAATATTCGCCTCGCCCTGCTCATCCCCATTCTTGATCCTCAAACACGCAGTACCGTCATTGGTGTGGTTGCCATTACCATTGATCCGGAAATATATCTTTATCCCTTTATTCAAGAGTGGCCTGCCGCCAGCGATACCGCCGAGACCCTCCTAGTCAGAAGGGATGGGAATGATGTGCTCTTTCTGAACGAACTTCGTTTTCAGGCAAATACCTCCATGAGTTTGCGTATCCCACTCGACCAGACTGAGCATTTGGCGGTAAAGGCAGTGCAGGGGCAAACCGGCGTTGTGGAAGGTGTTGATTATCGCGAACACCCAGTTATTGGAGCGTTGAAAGCGATCCCGGATTCCCCCTGGTTTTTAGTGGCGCGCATGGATATTGCCGAGGTTGAAACTCCGCTACGAACGCGTTTGTGGCAGACGTTCTTAATGATGGGTATGAAACGCTCGATAGATAATTGGACAGCTTTGATTCATCCCGCGGACCGGGTGCAGATGCTCGATTACTTTACGAACGAGGTTATAGGCAATCGAATGCGTTTCGATAGGGAATATAGGATCGTCCGAAATAATGATCATATTGAACGCTGGGTACATGGCATGGGTGAATTGGAAGTTGATGATCAGGACCAACTTGTGTCCATGTTGGGCACCATCCAGGATATTACCGATAGCAAACTGGCGGAGGAAGCGCTCAATCGTCAAAATAATTTGTTCTCCATGCTTCTCAAAAACCTGCCGCTGGGGGTCTTCATGGTGGAAGCCCCATCCGGAAAACCATTGGTGGCTAACGATGCGGCTTTAGAACTGCTTGGACAAGGCATATTAGCGGATGCCTCCGCTGAAAACCTTGGTATAGTCTATAACGCTTACAAAAGAAACACACATGATCCTTATCCTCCCGAAGAGATGCCTGTCTTGTTGGGGATGACAGGTATTTCCGCGCATGTGGATGATATGGAAATCGAACGTCCGGACGGCACCAGGATTCTTGTTGAGGTGTTCGGCTCGCCTGTGATGGACGACACCGGACAGGTCTGGGCAAGCCTGGCCAGCTTTTCCGACATCACTGAACGGAAGCAGGCCGAGGCGATTCTCCACGAAACCAATGAGTATCTTGATAACCTGTTCAATTACGCCAATGCCCCCATCATCGTTTGGGATCCGCAATTTACAATAACGCGTTTAATCCACGCATTTGAAGAATTGACCGGTAGGAATGAGCATGAGGTTTTGGGAAAATCGATTGAAATCCTCTTTCCACCGCATCAAATTGATCTCTCCCTGGAACTCATCCGCAAGACGCAGGCAGGTGAACGATGGGATGTGGTGGAGATCGGTATACTGCATGTAGATGGCTCGATCCGCACGGTGCTGTGGAATTCAGCGACGCTCTTCTCTGCGGATGGCAAAAATCCAATCGCCACCATCGCGCAGGGGCAGGATATCACCGAGCGCAAGCAGGCGGAAAATATGATCACTGCTCGTTTGCGGTTGATCGAATTCTCAGCCGGTCACTCCTTGAAGGAATTGCTCGAAAAAACCTTGGATGAAGTCTGCCTGATGACAGACAGTCCGATCGGCTTTTACCATTTTGTAGAATCGGATCAATTGACACTTTCCCTGCAGGCCTGGTCCACCCGCACCATGCAGGAGTATTGCAAGGCGGAAGGATATGGCTTGCATTACCCTGTGGAACAGGCCGGTATATGGGCCGATAGCGTCCGCGAAAGGAAGCCGGTGATCCATAATGATTATGAATCACTTCCCGCTGCGCTTCGCAAGGGACTGCCTGAAGGCCACGCTACGCTTGTGCGTGAACTGGTGGTTCCCGTGTTGCGTGAAGACCAGATTGTTGCCATACTTGGGGTTGGCAATAAAACCCAGTTATATAATCAAAAAGATGTTGAGATGGTGAATTATTTTGCGGATGTCGCCTGGGAGATCGCTGAGCGCAAACAAGCTGAAGAGCAACTCTCCAATTATGCCGAACATCTCGCCCAGGAGGTAAGCGAACGCACAAGCGAACTGCGCGATGCCCAGGAACAGCTCGTGCGGCAGGAACGCCTGGCTTTGATGGGGCAGCTGGCAGGCAGTATCGGTCATGAGCTCCGCAACCCGTTGGGAGTTATTTTGAATGCGGTCTACTTCTTAAAGATGGTGGCTCAAAAAGATGCCAGCGACAAGGTCAAGGAATATTTAACCATCATCGAGAACGAGGCGCGTGCTTCAGATAAGATCGTGACCGACCTGCTCGACTTTACCCGCCTCAAATCCATTGATCGTGAAGCTGTTTCCGTTTCTGATCTGATCAGTGAGACCCTTGAACGTTTTCCCGTGCCTCCGTCCGTGGAAGTGGTTCTCGAAATTTCGCCCGACCTGCCAAAGGTGTTTGTCGACTCACAGCACATGATCCAGATTCTTAGAAACCTGACCGTCAACGCCAGCCAGGCGATGGCATCAAAGATCATTGCGGGCTTAACCACGGGCGTATCCACAACCGGCAGACTGACCCTTTCTGCAAATGTACACGATGAGATGGTGCGCTTGAATATTCAAGATACCGGTGTTGGTATTCCCCCGGAAAACCTGCCCAAACTCTTCGAGCCGCTTTTCACCACCAAGATCAAGGGCATCGGGTTGGGGCTGGCGGTCAGCAAGAAACTGATTGAGGCGAACGGCGGCCGCATCGAGGTCAAGAGCGAAGCGGGGGTGGGCAGTATATTTACCATTTGGATGCCGGTCGAGTGAGAGATGTATGAGCATTGAAATTGATATTCACACGCTCGCCCTTTCACTGAGTATCAGCACGATTGTACAGATCATTGTGCTCTTTTTCCAATATAGAGTTGATAGAACCCATCATGGGTTGGGCTGGTGGACGTTAAGCAGCGCGCTTGTTGCTCTGGGGTTTCGCCTTCAATATCCTGCGTGATTATCCGTTCATGGAGCAGGTGTCTGTCATTGCCAATAACGCCCTGTTCTTTGCCGGGATGATTTTCCTTTATGTTGGAATCCTGCGTTTCTTTGACCAGCGCGAAAACCGCGGGCAGCTGATCGTTATCTATGGCAGTTTTTTGCTGGTTATCATCTATTTTACATATCTCATCGACGATATAAATATTCGGCGGGTGGTCATGTCGGCTGCGATCGCTGCCATTTCATGCTTGATCGCCTGGACCCTCTATTCTCAAAAAGTTCGTTCCATTACATCTTCTGCCAATTTTCTGGCTGTGGTGATGCTGATGAATGGCACATTCTTCAGCATGCGCATTCTAGCTGCTTTTTGGGGGGCGACGGAACAGAGCGCTTTTGCTCCCACGCTGACACAGGCCTCGATGTATCTCCTCATCCTTGTGACTGGTATGCTGACCACTTCTGGGCTGATCCTGATGGTCAACCAGCGGGTCAATGTGGAAAACCGCGAGGCCAGGCAAAACTATGAAATGCTATTCAATACCAGCCCCGATGCGGTTGTGATCACGCGTTTAAGCGACGGTCTTTTTGTAGAGATGAATGAGGGATTTTTTTCCCTGACTGGTTTTACCCGCGCTGATGTGATCGGCAGATCCACCCTCGAAATTAATCTTTGGAAAAATCCATCGGAGCGCCAGGAGCTTGTGCGGCTGTTAAAGGAAAAGGGGGCGTGCGAAAATCTGGAAGCGGTCTTTCTGCGCAAGGATGGCAGTGAACTTATAGGGATGGTGTCTGCCAAGGTCATTCTCATGCAAGGCGCTCCGCATATGATCAGCGTGACCCGCGATATTACTGAACGCAAGCGGATCGAGGTTGAGAAGGAGAACGCGAATGCCAGACTGCGGACTCTTTCGGTAGCCATTGAGCAGAGTCCGGTGACCACGGTCATCACCGATCCGGAGGGGCATATTGTGTTCGTGAATCCGAGATTCACAGAGACGACCGGCTATACGGCTGAAGAAGCGATCGGACAAAATCCTAGGATCTTAAAAACTGATTTTAAGCCGAGCTCGGACTATAAGGAATTATGGGACACGATCCTATCCGGCCAGAGCTGGCATGGGATCTTTCAAAATAAGAAGAAAAATGGTGCACTCTACTGGGAATCTGCAACGATCTCCCCGGTCAAAGACGAGCACGGCGCGATCACGCATTTTCTGGCGGTCAAGGAAGATATTACTGAACGCAAACAGGCTGAAGAAGCGCTGCGTGAGAACCAGCGTTTTCTATCTCAACTGATCGAAAATAATGGCGCGATCATTTTTGCAAAAGACCGCGCGGGGCGCTACGAACTTGTCAATAAGAAATGGGAGGATGAGGTTGGCGTACAGCGCGATTTTGCGATCGGAAAAACTGACGCGGAGATATTCCCCGGGCAAATGAGCGCCGAGCATCATCAAAGCGATCTTCAAGTGATCGAAAGCAAAGGAGTTGTGAAAACCGAGGATGCATTCCGTGGCGTGACGGGAAACAGATTTTACGCCACCATAAAATTCCCATTGCTGGATGATAACAATGAGGTCAAAGGCGTGTGCGGTGTGACCACGGATATCACCGAGCGCAGACAGGCGGAGGAAGAACTCAACGAGTCGCGGACTTTGTTCCACCTTTTGATCGAAAGCCTGCCCCAGAATATTTATGTCAAGGACACGGATGGCCGCTTTATTTTTGCCAATCAACATTATTGTGCGACAGAAGGCAAGCCGCTGGAAGAGATTTTGGGGAAGACTGATTTCGAACTCCATCCGCTTGAACTGGCTGAAAAATATCTGCTGGATGACCGCCGCGTGATTGAAACGGGAAAGACCGTTGAAGTTGTCGAGGAACATCAACCCATTGGCGGGGAGAAAACCTTTGTGCAGGTGATCAAAACACCGTTTCACTTCTTTGATGGGAATGCGGCGGGTGTCTTAGGCATTTTTTGGGATGTCACTGAGCGCAAACAGGCAGAGGATGCTCTGCAGCAGAGCGCAGAGGAAATGGAGCGCATTAACCGTCAGCTTGAAATCTCTATTAGTAATGCCAATGAGATGGCCGCCCAGGCGGTTCAGGCTGAAGCGATGATCCGCGAGAGCGAGGAAAAATTCAGGGTCCTGGCAAATTTATTGCCGCAGATCGTTTTTGAATCGGACGCGCAGGGAAACCTTACCTATGTCAATAGGCAGGCTTACAAGATCTTTGGATATTCAGAAGATGAGCAGATCCTGGGGATAAGTACGCTCGATTTTTACTCCCCTGAATCCAGGTTGAATGCCGTTGAAAATATAAGGCGCAGTCTGTCCGGCGAACCATTGGGAAGTAATGAATACACAATGGTCCGCAAGGATGGTTCAATGTTTCAGGCCCTGGTTTATTCGAACCCAATCGTGAGGGATGGCAAACGAGTCGGGTTAAGAGGGATCATTGTTGATATCACCGAGCGAAAGCAGCTCGAGGATGAATTGCACCATCAAGCCACAACAGATAGCCTGACAGGCATATATAACCGCCGTCACTTTGAGCAATTGGCAACCGCTGAAATGAAACGCGCCATTCGTTTAAACCATTCACTGGCAATCGCGCTGATCGATATTGACCACTTTAAGACTGTCAATGATACGCACGGTCATGCGGCGGGGGATGAAGCCTTGCTGGCCTTTAAGAACCTTTGCCAGAAGAATATCCGTGAAATAGACATATTTTCACGTTTTGGCGGTGACGAGTTCGCGCTGCTTTTGCCGGAAGCCAATTGCGAACAAGCCATTATCGTGGTCGAACGCATCCGCGCGGCTGTCGCGGCGGAGCCGATCCATTTTAACGGCAGGCGGGTTGTGCTTACGATCAGTTCAGGTGTTGCCAATTTATCTGGAAACGATGAAGATTTCGATAGACTCCTGAGCAAGGCCGATCAAGCCCTGTACCGCGCCAAGGAATCAGGCCGAAATAAAGTGGCAGGTTGTGATGGGTCGTGAGAATTCCCATGATGATTTTCCCCAGTTCATATCAATCACAACACAAAATGAAAGAGATGTTCTTATGAAATGGAAGATGATAATTTCTGTTGGCTTACTCGCTGCAGCCGATCAATGGGCAGTCTTTCCGGGGTTTGAAAACCTTTTGCAGTTTCACAAATCATCCTGGGGGATCGTCGTATTATTGTTCCTGGCTGTCCTTTTATTTATTTTTTGGGCCTGGACTGTGTCGTTGCGGCGCGCGGTGAAGACACGTACCAAATCTTTGGAGATGGAAGTGCGGGAACGCAGGCAGGCGGAAGAGGCGCTGCGCATCAAGGAAGAACAGTATCGCGCCGTTGTAGAGTCTTCATCGGACTATATTATGCGTTATGACCGTGATTTTAGACATATTTATGCGAATCGGAAGGCGCTCGAAGTAACGGGTTTGCCGCCCGAGCAGTACATAGGCAAGACCCATCGCGAGATGGGTTTTCCGGAGCATTTGTCTGAGTTGTGGGAGCAGAACATTCAAAAAGTTTTGACACGGGCAAGCCTTCAAAGGTCGAATTTGAAGTTGACCTGGCGGAAGGAATGATGCAGCTTGACCTTACCTTCAACCCGGAATTCTCTCTTGACGGCAGGGTGAATAGTGTCGTGGGTATTTCCCGGGATGTTACTGAGCGTAAAAAAGCCGAGATAGCGCTGCGCGCAAGCGAGTCTCGCTGGCAGACCGTTATCAACACCTCTCCGGATGGGATATGCATTGCTTCGCTGGATGGTGTGATTCAATTCGTATCGGATAAATTACTGACCGTGCATGGCTACGAGCGGCCTGAAGACATGGTTGGTAAACACATGCTTGAATTCCTCGACGCGTCCTATCATGAACAGGCATCTGTAAAAATCCAGGAAATGATGGACGGTCACTACACGGGTGTCAAGGAGTTCAAGCTGATCAGGAAGAACGGTCAGCGCTTCTATATGGATGTGAACGCCGAGGTCTTGCGTGATGACAAGGGCCGGCCTGTTAGTATTTTCTTCGTGGAGCGCGATGTTACCGAGCGCAAACATGCCGAGGAAGTTTTGCGCGAGAGCGAAGAGAAATTCAGAGAACTGGCAGATTACTGCCAGATCTGAGTCCGCCTTTGAAACCGGCAGGTTATAAAATTTTGGTGGGATGAGCCGGGGGGCGGGGGGGGGGGCCCCCCGCCCCCCCCCCCCCCCCCAAAAAAAAAAAGACCCCCCGCAAAAAAGCCCGGCGCAGCGGGCCGGCCCCGCCGCGGCGACGCAACCCCCCCCCCCCGCCCCGCGGGGGGGGGGGGCCCCCCCCCGGCCCCCGCAATCCCAAATAAAAAAAAAAAAGAGGGGGGGCCGGGGGGGGGGGGGGGGCGGGCCCCCCCCCCCCGCGGGCGGGGGGGGGGGGGGGGGGGCGGGCGGGGGGGGCGGCGGCCCCCCCCCCCCGCGCGGGCCCCCCGGGGGCCCGGGGGCGGGGGAACCCCCAACCAAACCGGGGGGGGGCAGGCCGGCCGGGCGCCCCCCGGGGGCGGGTGGGACAAGCCAGAAGTGCCCCCGGGGGCTTCCCCTGGCCGGGGGTTGGCCAACCCGGCGGCGACGCCCCCCCAAAGACCAAAACCCGCCCCGGGGGGGGGGGCGGGGGGGGCCCCCCCCCCCCCGGGGGGGGGGGGCCTTGGGGGGGGAGCCCCGCCCCGGACCCCCCCGGGGGGGGCGCGCGGCGCCCCGCGTAAACCGGAAAACCCCCCCCGGGGGCCGGCCGGGGGGGCCTTGCCGGGGGCGCGGCCCCCGCCCCCATGCGGCCTGGCTGGACGCGCAATTACTTCGCCTGAGAAAGGCTGGATTGAGGTTAATGATGCTTTGTGCCCCTGCTCGGATATACCAAAGCTGAATTAATTCAAATGACCTGGGAGGATTTGACGCACCCCGATGATCTCGCCGCAGATCTGGCGCAATTCAAGCGGGTCATGGCGGGTGAGGTTGATGGGTACACCCTTGAGAAACGCTTCCTCAAAAAGACGGTCAGATCATCCACGCCAATATGGCGGTTCATTGCGTGCGAAACCCTGACGGAACGGTGGCTTATTTTGTGGTGTTGATCCAGGACATCACCGAGCGCAAACAGACGGAAGAAGCGCTTCGAAAAAGTGAAGAGCAATTCCGCTCGGTGATCGAACAGGCTCCGGTTGGGATGGTCATCATCCGCAATAGTGACGGCACTATTCTGTTCCAGAATGATTGCTTTACTCAGCAGTTTGGCTACACAATGGCAGATATCCCCAACATTCAGGATTGGTGGCAAAAGGCATATCCAGACGAAGACTACCGCCGCGCAGTCATGCAAGAGTGGAATGCCGCGATGGCTACGGCGATGCGAGAAGGCGCGGAAATTGGCAGAAAACAATTAAACATAATCTGCAAGAATGGCGCGGCGCGGATCGCGGAAATTACCGGTATTTTCATTGGAGAAAACTTTCTGGCAACCTTTACCGATATCACAGAACGAAAACAGGCCGAGGAAGCCCTGCGTGAAAATCAGGAGTTATTCTCGCTTTACCTGCTCCATTCCCCAATTTATACCTACATCAAAGAAGTGACCCCTACCGAAAGCCGTGTCGTGCAGGCCAGTGAGAATTTTTATAAAATGATCGGTATCTCGAACCAGGAAATGCTCGGGAAGAATATGACTGAACTCTTCCCGCCAGATTTTGCTGCCAAGATCAGCGCGGATGATTGGGATGTTGTTTCCAGGGGGGATGTACTTAAACTGGATGAGAATCTTAATGGAAGAAACTACATTACCATCAAGTTCCCGATCAGCCTTGCAGGAAAAAAGATGCTGGCAGGCTACACTATTGACATCACGGAGCGGGTACAGGCAGAAGAGGTAGCGCACCGCATGGCTGACCGCTGGGCGATCCTATACCGCGCCGGCGAGGAGATCAGCGCCAGCCTGGACTCTGAACAAGTCTTTCAGGCAGTATATCGCGCGGTACGTCAGGTAATGCCGTGCGAGGATTTTCTGATCTGTTTATACGATGAAGCCCATAATCTCATGGGCGGGGAATTTATCCTTGAAAATGGAAATCGGATGGATGCGGAACCCTATCCGGCAGACCGCGGATTGGGCGGACATATTGTCCATACCAGTCAAGTGGTTCTCCTTAACAGCCCCGCGCAGATCAGCGCAAGCGGCATCAGATTTATGCCGTATGGCAGCGGAGTGGTCACCTCCTCCGTGCTGGCTGTGCCAATGCAGCTTAAAGCAAAAACGATCGGCATGATCTCCGCCCAGAGCTATCATTCAGACGCGTACACGACTGACGATCAGGAATGGCTTGAGATTTTGGCCGGTCACGCCGCGACCGCCATCGAAAATGCGAGTTTGTTCAAGCAGGCTCAACTGGAGATTGCCGAACGCAAGTTATCGGAAGAAGCCCTGGGCGAGAGCGAACAAAAATACCGCCGGATCGTGGAAACTTCGATCGAAGGCATCATCTCCTTGTACAAGGATGGCCGTATCACATTCATCAATCAGCAGATGGCCGCCATGCTTGGGTATAGTATCGATGAGATGCTCGGGAAAAAATTCGAATCATTCCTGCCTGAAGATCAACTTAGCGATCATTACGCGCAAATGGAACTTCGTATGCAGGGAAAGTCTTCTGTTTATGAACGTTGTTTATTGGGCAAGGATGGGCGCAGGCATTGGGTGCTGGTCTCTGGAAAAGCGATCCTTAATATAAATGGCGAGCCGGAAGGGTCCTTCGGCATGGTCACTGATATTACCGACCGCAAGCAGGCCGAGGAAAATATCCAAAAGCTGAATGCCGAACTTGAAAAGCGCGTTGAAGAACGCACGCGTGAGTTGCGTGACGCGCAAGAGCAGCTTGTCCGACATGAGAAACTGGCCGTGCTTGGGCAGATGGCCAGCAGTGTCGGCCACGAACTGCGCAACCCGCTGGCGGTTATCACCAGCGCCATCTACTACCTAAAGCTCGTCCAGCCGGATGCGGATGCGAAAATCAAACAGTACCTCGGCATTATTGATCAGGAAGTGCGCAACTCAGATAAGATCATTACCGACCTGTTGGACTTCGCCCGTATCAAATCTGTTGACCGTGAATCTGTTTCTGTTTCCGGGCTGATCGGTCAAACCCTTGAACGTTTCCCCGTGCCTCCGCCTATCACGGTGACTCTTGATATTCCATCAGACCTGCCGCAGGTTTTTGTTGACCCGCGCCAGATGGTGCAGGTGCTTGGTAATTTGACGGTTAATGCCTGTCAGGCCATGACCTCGGCGGGTATGTTAAACAATGGACAATTGTCACTACACAGTCATGTACAAAATGATATGATAATTATCATGGTGAAAGATACCGGTATGGGGATCTCACTGGAAAACATGAATAAACTTTTTGAACCGCTCTTCACCACCAAGACCAAAGGAATCGGATTGGGACTCGCTGTCAGCCGCAAACTGATCGAGGCAAACGGGGGGCGTATCGAGGTCCAGAGTGAAGCGGGTGTGGGGAGTTCCTTTACCTTGTATTTACCAATTTACGACCCGAATGCGGTACATATTACCGTGCGAGATAAGGAGGCAAAATGAATGAAATTTTTCGTATCTTGATCGTGGATGACGATCGACGCATGACGCGCACGCTGGCCGATATTTTTTCTTTGTCCGGGTACGAGGTGACAGAGGCAGAATCTGGCGCGGACGCGCTCGAAAAAGTGGGCAAAATGACCTTTGACTGCGTTTTGAGCGATATTAAAATGCCTGAGATGGACGGCGTGGAGCTGCACCGCCGTTTGCGTGAAATTCAGCCCGGCCTGCCTGTGGTGCTGATGACCGCCTTCGCCGCTGACGAACTGATCCGCCTTGGGCTGGATGAAGGCGTGGCTGGTGTGTTTGATAAACCATTGGATATTAACTATTTGTTGGGCTTTTTCACTTCACTGCAAAAAAATCACACGATCGTGATCGTAGATGATGACCAGGCTTTTTGCAAGACTCTGGATGATATTCTGTGCCTGCGCGGATTTAAGGTGACGCAGATCACCGATCCGCATGTGGATGTGGATTCGTTTACAACAAACGCGCAGGTGATCCTGCTTGACCTGAAATTTAACGGTATCAACGGGGTGGATGTGCTCAAGGATATCCGCAAAAAGAATCCAACCCTGCCGGTGTTAATGGTGACCGGTCATCGTCAGGAAATGGCGCCTGCCATTGAAGCCGCCCTGCAGATCAACGCCCACGCCTGCCTGTACAAACCGCTGGAGATCCCGAAACTGCTTCAGATACTGGCTGATCTTCAAAAGGTACGTTTGAGAGGTTTGCTAAAGAAAAAATAGGCGCGCGTCGCCGTCCCGGACAATCTCAAAACAAGCGGGTTT
This sequence comes from Candidatus Villigracilis saccharophilus, assembly GCA_016709305.1. Taxonomy (GTDB): domain Bacteria; phylum Chloroflexota; class Anaerolineae; order Anaerolineales; family Villigracilaceae; genus Villigracilis; species Villigracilis saccharophilus. The sequence continues at coordinate 88,799 of JADJNA010000009.1, read as the reverse complement.
GTATATAGTCCAATCACCCGCATCCAGACTTTGAGTAAAACCAAAAGAAATCCTGGAGAAAGATCGATTAACGAAAGCGCAGCATATTTCAATGGCGACTCTCCGCGAGTAATAAATATGGATAAACAGATTCCACACATCCTTGTTGTAGATGATGACCCGAACATGATCGGGACCGTCAGTGATATTCTACTTACAAAGGGATTCGAGCCGCTCACCGCGCTGACGGGCGGCGAGGCGTTGCTTCTGGCTGGAGAACATTACATTGCGGCGGCGCTGATCGACCTGCGTTTGGGGGATATGGATGGGCTGGAAGTACTGCGCCGCCTTAAGGAACAAGCCCCTGATATCGAGTGCATCCTGTTGACCGGGCATGCCTCGCAGAGTTCGGCCATTGAAGCCATTCGGATGGGCGCGTTTGGTTATTTCCAGAAGCCGTTTGATATTGAACAGGTTCTGCTCTCCCTTCGTCAAGCCGTGGAAAAAAACACAACAGCGAAAGCCCTGCGCGATAACGAGGCGCGCTATCGCCTCTTGTTCGAAAGCGCGCCGGTGGGTATTTTTTCCGCAACATGTGATGGCAGGATCATTGAAATTAACCCCACCGCGTTACAGATTTTGGGATCGCCCTCCGTTGAAGCGACCAGAGCGATTAATCTGTTGACTTTTCCATTATTGATGGCGACTGGTTTTTCGGCCAATTTCAAGACCTGCGCTGAGAGCGGGCTGCCTGTATTCGCCGAGCAATCCTATACCAGCAAGTGGGGAAAATCGGTTTACGCCCAGTACAGCTTGACCCCCATTCAGGGTGTGGATAAAAACATCACGATGATCCAGGTGATCATTGAAGACATCACCGACCGCAAACAGATGGAAAACTCTTTGCGCGAAAGTGAAGAACGCTACCAATTGGCGAATCTGGCTACTTCCAACGCGGTTTGGGATTGGGATATCCAAACCGATAAGGTTTGGTGGAACGAGAATTTTAGAAATATATTTGGTTATTCAAAAGATGATATTGAATTCAATTACCACTCGATGATGAGTCTCGTTCATCCGCAGGATTTTGAGCGGGTGAAAAAGAGCATGGACTCTACCATCAATTCCGGACAGCAGAACTGGTTTGAGCAGTACCGCCACCGTCGTAAGGATGGCAGTTATGCGGAAGTTGAAGACCAAGGTCTCGTCAGCCGTGATACGACCGGCAAGCCCCTGCGCATGATCGGCGCGATCAAGGATATTACTGAGAGTAAACTTTCGGAAGATGCCCTGCGCGAAAGCGAAAAACGCTACCACGACCTCTTTGAGGATTCTCCGATCGCGCTGCGGGAGGAGGATTATTCAGAGGTAAAAAAATATCTGGACCATTTAAAGCAACAGGGTGTCACAGATTTTCAACAATATTTTGAGTCGCATCCGGAATCCGTTTTTGATTGCGCCGCAAAGGTCAAAGTTGTAGATGTAAACAAAGCGGCGTTGAAAATGTACCGGGCAGACAGTAGATATAACATCCCCTTTAACTTTGCCGAGATCCTGGACAATACCGCCCTCGAACATTTTGTGGGTCAACTGGTATATATTGCCGCAGGAAAGACCGAATTCAACTGGGAAGGAGTTGACCACACGATCGACGGCAGACAGATTAATGTGGATGTGCGCTGGTCTGTGGCGGCGGGATATGGTAAAGACCTGTCAAAGGTGATCGTCTCGCTTCAGGATATTACCGAACGCAAGCAGGTTGAAGAGGAGATCGCAAGGAAGCAAGCGCTGCTTGCTGAAGCCCAGCGTATCGGGAAGATCGGTCATTGGGAATGGTCGGCGGGCACTGGCGATGAGTTGGTCTGTTCAGATGAGATGTATAACATCCTGGAAATCCCGCAGGATGGCCGCCGAATTACACGGAAAACGATCGCGGACATGTTGGCCCCGCAAGACCGTGAAAAATTACAGGAAATGGACAGGATCGTTTTCTCGGAACGCGCGGATATAGATTACGAATACCGCATCATACTGCCGGGGGACAGGTTGTCATGGATCCACCAGCATGTGAAGATCACGTATGGGGCAGACGGCCGTCCCTTGCGCATGATCGGGGTCATCCAGGATGTGACCGAACGAAAGCTGGTGGATGATGCTCTGCACAAGAGCGATGTTCAGTATAGATTACTTGCCAATAATATTTCGGATGTGATCTGGATCCTGGATATAGAATCCGGTATTTACACCTATGTCAGTCCTTCGGTGGAGCAGCTGCTCGGTTATAGCGTGGCGGAAGTCATGGCGCAAAATATGATGGAGAGCCTTACTCCTGCTTCGTTTGAGAAAGTTCAAAAGATCATTCCTGAGCGGCTTGCGGAAGCGCAGAGCGGGGTTCAATTAAATTATACAGATGAGATCGAACAGCCCTGCAAGGATGGCTCCACGGTCTGGACCGAGGTGATCTCCCATTATATTTTCAATGTGGAAAGCGGCCACTGGGAAGTGTACGGTGTTTCGCGAAACATCACAGAACGTAAACAGGTTGAAGAATTTGTAGCACGGCAAAGCCGTCAGCTTAGGTTATTGTATGAAACCAGCCAGCAATTAAACCGTACGCTTGACCTGCAGGAGATCTATCAAGCGGTCTGTGATTTTATGTCCAAGATCGCTGCCAATGACAGTTTGATCATATCCGCCTTTGACCGTGAAACGCAGTTGATCACCTGCCGCGCCTATTGGATCGAAAACAGGTGGCTGGATGTCAGCCCGTTCCCGTCCATTCCATTGGAAGAGGAAGGCAGGGGCACGCAAAGTATGGTCATCCGCAGCGGTCAATCCATGCTGATCGATGACTATCAGGAGTATCAGAAAAAAGTGCAGGCTCTTTACCGGGTCAATTTTGAGACCAATGAGATTGATACAGAAAGCTTACCGGATGAGGATCTCCCGCGTTCAGCTTTGATCGTTCCGCTTAAGATCGGCGGGCAGGTCAGCGGAGTGATCCAGGTGCTAAGCTGCAGTCTGCATGCCTACACTGAAAATCAATTAAACATGCTGGAGGCGCTGACGCTGCATATCGCATCTGCCGAGCAAAATGCCCTGCTCTATGCGCAGGTGCAGACTGAATTGATCGAACGCAGGCTGGTGGAAAGATCGCTGCGCGAGCGTGAAGAACAATACCGCATCCTGGTCGAACAACTTCCGGCTGTCGTATATCTTGACGATGTTTCCGTTGAGGGACGTTCCTTATATATCAGCCCTCAGATCAAAAATGTGTTGGGATTCACCCCGCAGGAATGGCTCGAGAACTCGCCCGGGCTTTGGAAGAAACAGATCCATCCAGACGACCTGCAGCGATGCTATGACGGATTCTTGCGTTGTTACCGTGACGGGGAGTCGTTTGATGCTGAATATCGGATGTTCTCCGCCGATGGCCGTTTATTATGGTTTAAGGATCAGGCGGTCAGGCTGCTTGATGAAAATGGCAGCCCGAGCTTTATTCATGGCGTGATGTTCGATATTACCGAGCGTAAAAATTCTGAAGAAGGGATAAGAAAGTCGAACGAACGGTTTGAATTACTTGGCAAGGCCGCCAATGATGCCGTCTGGGAATGGGATCTTGAAGCCAACAACGTTTGGGCGAATCAAACGCATCAGGAATTGTTCGGCTTAACTACGGCAGACCCTGTTCCAGATGACATGGAATGGAAAAGGCGATTGCATCCGGATGAACGGGAACAAATCTATCAAGAACTTCAGGATACGCGCGCTTCGACACAAAATTATTGGGTCGCTGAATACCGATTAAGAACGGAGAATAAGGGCTGGATCGACATCTATGCCCGTACCTATATCGAACGAAATATGGACGGCAAAGCGGTCCGCATGATCGGCAGCATGGTGGACATCACCGAACGGAAACAGGCGGAAGCGAATGTCCTGAGAATCAATCGTCTGTACACCACGTTCAGCGAGATCAATCAGATCATTGTGCGCGTGAACGACCAGCGCACCTTGTTCGAAGAGGTCTGCCGTGTGGCGGTCGAACACGGCAAGTTCCGTATGGCGTGGATCGGCTTGATCGATCAGATGGATCACAAAGTCAAGCCGTATGTTTTTGCCGGGGATGATGGCGGATATCTGAAGGAAAAGGATCTTGTGATCGCACCCGACAGCGAAAGATATGGACTCGGGCCGACCGGCACGAGCATCCGCGAGGGACACTGTGTGATCTGCCGTGATATTGCCACAGACCCGTTCATGGCGCCGTGGCGTGATCTGGCGTTATCGTACGGATATCGTTCATCCGCGTCGATCCCCATCTACCTGCAGGATCGAGCGATCGGCGCGTTGAGCGTGTACTCGGGTGAATCAGATGGGTTTGGCGTTGAAGATGAAAAGCTGTTGGATGAGATCGGTAAAAACATTTCCTTTGCGCTGAATACGATGTGGGTTGAGGCTCAAAGCAGGCGGGTCGCGGAAGAACTGCAGGCGAGCGAGGTTAGATATCGCGGACTTTTCAACAGCATGATCGATGGCTTCGCGCTGCATGAGATCATCTGTGATACGAACGGGGAGCCGATCGATTATCGCTTTCTTGAGATCAACCCGGCCTTTGAGCGCTTGACCGGGCTGAAGTCTGCGGACCTGCTCGGCAGGACTGTACTTGAAGTACTGCCCAATACCGAACCATACTGGATCGAAATTTATGGGAATGTGGCACTGAGCGGTCGCTCCACATTTTATGAAAATTACTCCAGTGACCTTGGCCGTTATTTTGAAGTCTCTGTCTATTGCCCGCAGCGCGGACAATTTGCTGTTGTCATCGTGGATATCACCGAACGCAAGAAGGCGGAAGAGAATATCCATCAACATGTGCTGGAATTGGAACTGCTTTACGAAAGCGGTCTGGCTTTCAGCCAGCTTTTGAACCCGAAGGATATCGCGCAAAAGATCATTCACCTGCTTGAACAAAAAATGGACTGGCATCATACTGCCATCCGTTTGTTTGATACGGAAACAAATATGCTGCAGCTGCTGGCATTTAATCAGCCGAGCCTGACCAGCGTTGAAGAATCCACCACTGTGGAGGAGCAGCTCAAGGCGGGAGTGGCGCGTCTGAATCAGGGGATCAGCGGCTGGGTCATTGAGCATGGACAGGCTGTGCGAACTACTGATCTGCTGAATGACGAGCGTTATGTTGAAACCCTGCCTGGCATGGTTTCCGGCCTGTACGTGCCGATAAAGCTGGGCGATCGTACGATCGGCGTCATCACGATTGAGAGCGAAAAACTAAACGCATTTAGTGAAGCCGATGAGCGCCTGACGAGTACTCTGGCAAATCAGGCTGCCAGCACGCTTGAAAATGCGCGTCTTTTTGACGAGACCCGCCAGCGTCTTGCCGAGTTGACCGCTCTGCACGGCACAGGTCAACGTTTATTGGCGGCCCGCCTCTCGCCGGAACAGATCTACGCCGCCGTTCATCACGCTGTGTCAGAGACGATGCCCTGCGAGGCTTTTGTCATTGTCCTGAGTGATGAAGAACGCGGAGACTATGAAGCTGTTTATTTCTTTGATAAAGGTCAACGCTTCCCGGCACGGCGGCTGCCGCGCGGATCGGGGTTGAGCGGTCAGATATTCTCCACCGGCGAAACGATATTGATCGATGATGTTGCCAAGGTGGAAGTGCAGGCGACTCATTTTGGCTCGATGGAGTCCACCCGTTCGATCCTGGCAGTCCCCCTGCGCAGGGGGGATGAAGTGATCGGTATGCTTTCCACGCAGTCTTATAAACCGCACGCCTTCGGAGAATCTCAGCGGGTCTTGCTGGAAACCATCACAGCGCAGCTCTCTTCTGCTCTGGATAATTCCAATCTGTATCAACAGACCCGGTCGCGCATCAAGGAGTTGGAAACTCTGCACTATATTTCCACTTCTTTGCGAACCATTCAATCCATTCAGGAAGCGCTTTCCACTTTGCTGGATAATACACTTGATGCGCTGGAAACGGATGCGGGCACGATCCTGCTTTATGACCCCTTCGTGAATGCGTTGAAGGATATCGTTTACAGAGGCTGGTTTGAAGACGTATCCAGGGTACAGATCAAGGCGGGTGAAGGTGTGGCGGGTACGGTCTTTGCAAGCGGTGAGCCGTATTATTCCGCTGAATTTATCCATGATGCATTGCCGCACTCTGCCACCCGCGAGAAGATCCCCGCTGGGTGGGGGGGAGTTTGTCTTCCGATCCGTACATCCAACGAGATCATAGGTGTCATGTTTGTCTCTGTCCAACAACCCCGCCAGATCAGTTTACAGCAAGTAAAAATGCTCGAGTCTCTGGTGGACATGGCCGGCGCGGCCATTCATCGTATGCGTTTGTTCGATGAAACTGCCCGCCGCGCGGAGGAATTTGCGTCCCTCTATGAAATGAGCAAGTCGCTTTCTGCGGAACATAACCTGGAAGCCTTGCTTGAGCTGATCGGCAGGCACACCAAAACGATGTTGAATTCCTCTGCCAGTAGTATGTACCTGTATGACGCAGCCAGTCAGGATTTGGTATTAACAACGCATACTTCGCCTCACATCCCCATTGGGTTACGTTTGCATCTTGGTGAAGGAATGGCTGGAAAAGTGGCGCAAACCCGCCAGCCCTTACGAATAGATGATTATTCGACCTGGGAAGGTCATTCGTCGAAATATGATCAGTTCTTCATTCATGGGGCGGTCGAAGTCCCTATGTTATACGCGGGTGAGTTGGTTGGTGTCCTGGCTGCCTCTGAGATGGGCGATTCAACCAGAAAATATACAGATGCGGATGAGCGCCTGCTTTCACTCTTTGCCTCACAGGCGGCAGGCGCCATCGACTCGGCCCGCCATCGCGAGGAAACTCTCCGTCATGCCGAGGAATTGGAGCAGAGAGTTATCGAGCGCACCGCAGAGATCGAATCCACCCGCAAGCGCTTGGACCTGGCCGCCAAAGCGGGCGGCATTGGCGTATGGGAACTTAACTTAAAGGAAAACGAATTATTTTGGGATGCGCGGATGCACATCATCCACGGCACCGAGCCTGAAAGCTTTGATAACTCGCCCGAGATGTGGTGGCGAGTCATCCATGCGGAAGATCTGGCTGATGTACAAAAACAATTCAATGAGTCCCTGCGAAGAACCGGGGTATTCTCCCATAATTACCGCGTTGTTCGCCCGGATGGAACGATCCGCCATATTTCTGCAAATGCCATTGTTATTTCCGACGAGGACTATGTTCCTGAGCGCGTTATTGGCGTCAATGTGGATGTGTCAGACCGTAAACTCATTGAAGAAACTCTTCAGCACGCCAACCTGGAAATGGAACGCGCGATGCGCACCAAGGATGAATTCCTCGCGAACATGAGTCATGAACTGCGTACCCCGCTCAACGCCATTCTTGGTATTTCCGAAAGCCTTGAGGAGCAGTTCGTCGGCCCGCTTAATGAAAAGCAGCTTCGATACACCGGCATCATCCGCGAAAGCGGGCGCCATTTGTTGGAACTCATCAACGACATCCTTGATATTTCCAAGATCGAAGCCGGCCGTATGGAACTTGAGCTTCAACAGCTTTCGATCGACAAGATCTGCCAATCCTGCCTGCGCATGACCAGGGAGCTCGCGCAGAAGAAATCGATCAAGGTTTCGTATGAGATTGTTGACAGTATCGAGATCGTATCGGCTGATGAAAGGCGATTAAAACAGTCACTGGTAAACCTGCTTGGCAACGCGGTCAAATTCACACCTGACGGTGGTAATATCGGTTTGGAAGTCTGTGGACATCCACTGGAGAATGAGATCACCTTCACTGTTTGGGATAATGGCGTCGGTATTGCCCGGGAGGATATGAAACTCCTCTTCCAGCCATTTGTCCAACTGGATGCCGGCCTCGCGCGCGAATATCAGGGTACCGGACTCGGCCTTGCGCTTGTCTCGCAGATGATGCGTTTGCATGGCGGACAGGTCAGTCTTGAGAGCGAAGTGGGCGTGGGCAGCCGTTTTACGATCACCCTGCCCTGGATGCCTGAGCAGCAAAACGCGCGCGTGAAGACCGCCAAGGAATTTCCGCGCCCGATCCTGCTTCAACCCGAGGTAAAGCGCGAAGGCAAGATCCTGCTGGTGGAAGATACAGAAGTGATCGTCTCGCTTATGAATGAATTCCTGCAATACAAGGGCTATCAGATGTTCGTTGCCCGTGACGGCATGGAGGGAGTCCTTCTTGCAAAACAGGAACACCCCGATCTGATCCTCATGGATCTGATGATGCCGATTATGGATGGTATTGAAGCCGCCAAACACATCCGTGAAGATGACACGTTGAAAAATACGCCGATCATCGCGTTGACAGCTCTGGCGATGTCTGGAGATCGTGAGCGTTGTCTGGCGGCCGGCATGAATGACTATATGAGCAAACCCATTCGGATCCAGGAATTGTCTGACATGATCGAAAAGTATCTGTCTGACAAGAAAAAAATTGTCAATGAGCAGTAAGGTATTAATCGAGACTTGGAGAGTTAAAATGTATGCTTCCAAACTCAAGGAGCAATTATGGCTAGCACAATTCTGATCGTGGACGATGAACCTGCCGGGCGATTCACGCTTGAGTCGATTTTGGAGGAACAGGGGTATCAGATAGAAATGGCGGAGAGCGGGTTGGAGGCGCTGGAAAAATCATATCAGCTCCTGCCGGATGTGATCCTGCTGGATGTCATGATGCCCGGCATGGATGGCTTTGAAGTATGCCAGCGCATCAGAAAGGATCCCATTCTGGCTGAAATTCCCATTCTCATGCTCACCGCGCTGGATGACCGCAAATCCTTCCTGCGCGGGTTGGAAGCCGGGGCGGATGATTACATCACCAAACCTTATGACCGTTATGAATTGCGCGCCCGCCTGCTTGGCATTACCCGCCTCAACCGCTATAAAAAATTACTGGATGAACGCGCCAATATTGAGGTTGCGCATCAGCAATTGCTGGCCGCCTATGATGCCACCATCTCGGGCTGGTCGAACGCGCTGGACCTGCGCGACAAAGAGACCGAAGGGCATTCCCAGCGCGTGACAGACCTGTCAGAAAAGCTTGCGAGGATGATGAATGTCAGTGAAACAGATCTGGTCTATATGCGGCGCGGCGCACTTTTACACGATATTGGCAAACTTGGCATCCCGGACTCCATTTTACTCAAACCAGATCAATTGACCAGCGAGGAATGGGAGATCATGCGTAAGCACCCGCAGTATGCCTATGACATGATCCGCCCGATCGAGTACCTGCACCCGTCGCTGGATATTCCCTACTGCCATCATGAAAAATGGGACGGCACAGGTTATCCGCGCGGATTGAAAGGTGAGCAGATCCCTTTGGCGGCGCGTATCTTTGCCATTATGGATGTCTGGGATGCGTTGACCTCAGACCGTCCCTACCGCCCGGCCTGGGACAAGGAAAAAGCCATGGAATATATACGCGGGCAATCCGGGCGGCACTTTGATCCGCGGGTCCTGGAACTTTTCAATAAGATGATTGAAGACGAAAAGTTTTTTTAAGCACTGATTTTCTCTGGAGTTCATCAGCTTGCTGATGAACTCCAGAGATGCGTTACCCGAACTCAAACGTCGGCATCCCCTCTCCATTCGTAATTACTTTAAACAACCCGCCTGAGAGCGGGTATTTATTTAAGTCCGCTGTACTCATGCCTTTTCGCGCGGAGGTGATATGTAATTCGTTCATATGACTGCCGCCGAAGACACAGGAGGATGTTTGCAAGGCTGGCACGGGAATTTGCTCAAGAAGTTGTCCTGTGTCGGGATTCCATTTTGTGACCTGCGCGCCGCCCCACATCGCGATCCACAAATTACCTTTCATGTCAGCAGTCATGCCGTCAGGCCAGCCGAGCGCTTCAGGCACGCGGATCACTGCGCGCGGGTTTGCGATCTGACCTGTGGCAGGATCGTAATCGAAAGCTTTAACTTCACGCGTGGGCGTGTCTATATAATAAAAAGTTTTTTGGTCAACGCTCCACGCGAGACCGTTCGAGATGCGCACGCCGTCCAGCAGGCGCGTGAGTTCCCCATTGAAGGAATATAGCGAGCCGCTTGGGTCCGTCTCGTTCATGTCCATTGTGCCGGCTAGGAATCTGCCGGCAGGGTCACATTTGCCGTCGTTGATGCGGTTGGTCGTTGGTTCATCCAACGAGGCAAGAACTGTTAATTGACCGGAAGCAGGCTCCAGGTCCGCGAAGCCGAGGTGCGTGCCCAGGAGCAGATTCCCGTTCTTGCGCGGGGCCAGGCAACCGATGAAGCCATCCAGCTGGGCAAGGATTTCCGTATTTGCATAAATTCTTTTTTCAAGGATGTCCACCCAGTACAGTGTCTGCGTTTTTGAATCCCATGCGGGACCTTCGCCGAGAGTTGCCCTTGCATCGAGAATCAATTCAGCTTTCATTTTTTCTCCATGTGCGCGAGTGCGTGGAATAAAACCGCGATATGCAGGGCGTGCGGAAAATCTCCGTTCCTTGCCATGCTTGTCAGCTCATCCAATGGCAGGAGTTGCACCTCAATATCTTCGCCATCATCCAGATTCTGTCCGCCGACTTTTTCCGCGTCCAATGCGAGGTAGCAAAATAACTGATTGGTCTGCATGGCGGGGTTGGGATAGATCCTGCCGACTTCAATGACATTGGCGGAGGCATAGCCCGTTTCTTCCATTAACTCGCGCTTGATCCCGTTCATTGGGTCTTCGTCGTCTTCGACAACGCCGCCCGGGAGTTCGAGCAAGACTTTTTCCACGCCGTGGCGATACTGCCTGACCAATACCGCCTGCCGATCTTTTGTGATTGCGAGGACATTCGCCCAGGTGCGGAATTCCAGGATCGTGGCGTCGAGCAGATTGCCGTTCGGTAGATCGCATTTGTCAATGCGGATTCTTGGCCGCACATAATTGGATTCCAGAACCTTCCATGGTTTTAACTTCATCGCTTACGTCTCCTCGGTTTCACGCGCAACGCGGTTGATCTCATCCAGGGTTGCGCTTTTTGCCTTTTCTAGTCGTTCAAATCTTTTGCTGAATTGCGCCATCGCGAAATTAACAAAGTCCTCCTCCACCAATCCGAACGGCACGACTTCATAGCGCGCGAAAGTGTCACCGATCACACCGATGGCGAGCGGTAGTAATGTATTCATTTGTGTTTGGAGATTGTCCCATTCCTGCGGATTCTCCGCGATGAGCCGCGAGAGCAAATAGACGCCATAAGCGATATGACGCGACTCATCCTGCTTCAACAGTGAGATACCTTTGCGCAAGCCGGGCATCAGGTCGTTGCGTTCGAGCATGGTGAAGAAGGCGTGATAGCCAGTTTCCGCAAGCACGCCTTCGACGACCATGTTGTAAGTCACAGAGGCGCGAATCTGCGCGGCGGGACTTGAATCGCTTTTTAATCCAAGCAACGCCTCGGGCAGGGCTTCATAGAAAATAGTTTTGTAATTGTCGGTGTGGTAATGGGTCAGGTCAACAGGCGCGTCGCAGACTTCGTCAAGAAAGCGGCGGAAGAAATCGGTATGCTTGGCTTCCTCAAAAAGAAAGGTGGTCAGGAACATTTCCTCTTCGAGGCGGCCTTCCCGTGCAACCACTTCGATGAGCGGGAGCAGGTCGAGGGTCACGGCTTCTTCGCCAGCGACAAATAAGGCGAGCAGCAGCCAGACCAGATCTTTTTCTTCATTTTTGAAGATTTCCCAATCCTGTTTATCCTTGGAGAAATCTATATCCGATGGATTCCAGATGCCGAGTTTCTTTGCCTTCTCGTACAAGCGCATGGGAGGCAGACTGCGATTCAGTCCGCGGGTGGTGGTGGCGAAAGATGTGTGAGACATGGATTCTCCGATTATTGGAAGGGATTTTGTCAGGTCAGTATAAACGCGGAGAGATTTACGTGGAAGGGTACGTTATAATTTTTGACATGCCCACTACAACAGACTCCGTCCGCACGTATTACGACCAGAATACAAACCTATTTCTAAAATTCAGCAGTTCCACTAAAGCGCAAAACATCCACCGCACCTTGTGGACAGACGGCGCGCAGACTCTTGATGAAGCGCTGAATGTATCCAATGCCCGTATTCTCAACGAGATCGAATCGGTTGTTAAACAAAATGCAAAAATTGCAGACCTCGGCTGCGGAGTTGGCGCGAGTCTGTTCTATATTTATCCGCGTTTGCAAAACCCCGCTCCCGCGCTCGGTCTGACTCTCAGCCCTGTGCAGGCGAAACTGGCACGCGTTTCAGCCGAACAATTAAACCTGCACGATCAAATCCTATTCGCCGAAGGTGACTTTACCTCCGTGCCGCTCGCGAATCATTTGGATGCTGTTTATTCGGTCGAAGCGGTTTGTCACGCGGTGGACCCTGAAAAATATTTTCGAGAAGCCAGCCGCTTGTTGCGCAGCGGAGGAAAACTTATCCTTGTGGATGATTATCAAACGCCGCGTTCGCTTTCGCAAAATGAAAGCAAATGGCTAAAGGCCTACATCGACGGTTGGTACGTCCCTGGTGTGCGGACGGTGGAGCAGGTGGTCGCGTGGGCTGGGAAATATAATCTGCGTTTGGTCAGAAACGAAGAACTCACGCCGTATTTGCGTTTACGCAACCTACCCGATCTTCTTGCGCGCGCGATTCTCTTTATCGGAAATCTTCTGCCGATCAAACACGCGATCCTGCCGTCCATGCTGGGGAGCATGGCTTTACAGCAATGTCTGCATATGGGAATTGTTGAGTATCGGTTTTTGGTGTTTGAGAAACTGACCGCAGACGATAGACCGTAAACCTTGAAAACGATCACCCTGCTCACCAGCGGTACACGCGGCGATGTGGTTCCATACATTGCGCTTGGCGTCGGCTTGCGTGACGCGGGCTACAACGTCCGCATTGCCGCGCCTGCTGGGTTCACGAATCTCGTTCAGAAAAGTAATTTAACCTTCGCGCCCTTCGAAGGCAACCCCACAGATTTAATGATCGAGCAGAGCGACTTCACACCCTTCACCATCGGCACGAATCCTATCCGCTCCATTCGAGCAACCCAAAACTTTCTACGCAAGGCGCGTCCGCTGTATGCGCGCATGCTGCACACCGCCGCCGAAGCCTGCCGTGGTTCGGACGTTCTCATCCACGGCCTGCCGACAATTTGGGGCCCGCACCTCGCCGAAGGCCTGCCCATCCCCGCGGTCCGCGCAGTATTGCAGCCGCTTGCGCCCACCCGTAATTTTCCATCCACGCTTTTGCCTTTTCGCTTTCCTCTTTTTGGGATTGGGAATTGGTTCTCGCATTGGGCTGTGACTCAAGCCCTGTGGCTTTCGTGGCGTTCCGAGATCAACCACGCGCGTCACGCGGACTTTGGCCTGCCGCCCGCCCACAGGCTTGACCCTTCACTCCAGGCATTTTCCCGCCAACCTCTCACGTTGAATGGATTCAGCGACCAGATCGTCCCCCGTCCGCACGATTGGAATGAGCAGCAGGTTATCACGGGTTATTGGAGGAGGAGGGAAGAAACGAGTGGACGAGTTGATGAGTTGGATGGAATGCAGAGATTTATTGACTCATCGCCGAACCCAATCGCCATTGGATTTGGCAGTCCTGGCACGCAGGGATATTTGTCCATGCTCGAAGAAGCATTAAACATCGCCAACGCTCAAGCCGTGTTGACCCTCCCTGCCAAATGGCATCGAGAAATAAAATCGAAGAACATCTTCCCCGTCGAATACGCTCCGCATGATTGGTTGTATCCGCGTGTGAAAGTCGCTGTTCATCACGGCGGGGCTGGGACAACGTCTGCCGGTTTGCATGCGGGGATTCCCGCCATTACGATGCCGTTGGCAATTGATCAATTCTTCTGGGGCGAGCGGATTTATAAGATTGGAGTCGGACCCAAACCGATTCCGCAGCGGGGGTTGTCTGCGGAAAAACTGGCGAATGCAATTCAAGAATCTTTACATAACAACGATTTGCGCGCGAAGGCAAAAACCGTCAGCGCGAGATTAAATGCGGAAAACGGGGTCCAGGCTGCGGTGAGGGTGATGCGGGATATGCTATGAGAGTGCGACGCATATCATCCCCGAATGGGACCAGATGGGTGGATGAATCTCATTAAACAGAAGAATCCGCTCGATTTAAATCATTGCATTAAGATTGGTGCGACACACTTCTGGAAAATCCCAAATACGCAACCATCAAAGCAAAAATAGCAAGCAAACTCCCCAGCCAATAGGGCGCGGAGAAGGTGATCACTTCAAATGAAATGCCTGCGATGACGGGGCCGAAGATGTTGGTGAGGCTGAGCAATGTTTGCGTACCGCCCATTAAGCGACCCTGTTCGCTTTCAGAGACTCGCAGGGAGACGAGGGCGGTGAGCGAGGGGATGCTCATTCCCGTGCCAAGCGCAACGATGGTGACTGCAGGATAGAGCGCCCAACCGACAGGCGCGAGCGCCATGCCTGCCAAACCAATTGCCATGAACGTGAGACCGACGAGTGTAAGTTTGCGTTCACCGAAGATCGGCTGCAGTTTGCCGAATAAAAATCCCTGAATGAAGACCGCGCAAATGCCAACATAAAGATAGAAGAAGCTGTTTTGAGTCGGCGTCCAATGAAAGCGGAAGTGTGAATAAAGCGGGAAGTTGGATTGCAGACCAGCAAAGGCGAGATTTAACAAAAACATTGCAACCAGGAATTTTTTGATATTTTCCTGTTTGAAGAGACTTGTGAATTGCCGTCCAAGATGAGCCGCGTTGAAAATAGGTTTGATCTCACGCTTTTCACGCGGGAGTGATTCTGGCAAAACAAAATATCCAAAGATGACATTACTCAACGCGATCGCAGAAGCCGTAAAAGCGGGGACATATAAACCATAAGGGCTTAATAACCCGCCCAACGCGGGGCCTGCCATGAGCCCCAGCCCAAAGGCCGCGCCGACCATGCCCATGCCGCGCGCGCGATTCTCGGTGGTGGTCACATCCGCGATATAGGCATAGGCGGTGGTGAGGTTTCCGCCTGTCAGGCCGTCTATCAACACGGCTAGAAAGATCAACGGAAGTGAATCTGCCAGCCCGAGCAGGAGATATCCAAAGGATGTGCCGAGCAGACAGACCAGCAAAACAGGTCTGCGTCCGTAGCGGTCAGAGAGCGCACCGAGGACAGGGCCCGCAAATAATTGCGCGGATGCATACAGCGAACTCAGCGCGCCCGCAATTGCCGCGCCTCCGCTTTGTGCCTGCACGTAAAACGGCAGCAAGGGCAGCATGATGCCATAGCCGAGCATGTCCACGAAGATGGTGATGAAGATAAAGATGAGGGAGGAATTCAAGAAGTTTTCAACTAAAACCTTTCCAGGCTTAATGGACGCAGATCGAATGAAGTTTCTTTCCCGTTGAGCAACTCAGCCACAACCTGACCTGTCCCGGGTCCCAGCGACAGCCCGAGCATGGCATGGCCTGTGGCAAAGATCAAATTGTTGTGCTTTGGAGAACGCCCGATGATGGGCATCCCATCAGGTGTGGTGGGGCGTAATCCCGCCCAGGTTTCTTTCACATCCAGTTTTTCATCCAAACGCAAATATTCACGCGCGGAATTTTCGATTCGCTGAAGCCAAACAGGATTCGGTTCCATGCTGTAATTGCCCACTTCGAGTCGGCCTGTGAAACGAAGAACGCCACCCATCGGCGAAACCGCGATCCTTCTTTCACCAAGAATCAACGCATGGCTTGGCATCGTCTTCGTCGCGGACATGGTCATGCTGTATCCACGCGCAGGCTGGATGGGGATATTCAGTTTGAGATCATGCGCAACGGGCGAAGATAACGCACCCGCAGCGAGGATGACGTGCTCCGCTTCAAACGCCACCGAGCTTGTTCTTACAACTTTGACCTTTCCCCCGCTGATTCAAATCCCGTAACAGGCGTGTTCTCCAACATCTCGGCGCCCATCGCGCGGACTCGGTCACTTAACAGTTTGAGAAATACCGCAGGGTTGAGATGTGAGTCCCCTGTGAAATGCACACCGCCGATGATATCGTCCAATGCGGCGGGTTCAACTTCGTGAATTTTCGCTTTGTTGTATACGCTGACGGGAATTCCATGCTTTTGCATGAATTCGCCTTCGTGACGTCCATCGTGGAAGGCTTTTTCGGTTTTGTATAAAAAGAGCAACCCCTTTTCCTGATACGAGCAATTAAATTTTTCTTCGGTGATGATCTGCGCGAAATTCTTCGCGCTCAATTGACCGAGATCGTTCAAGGGTTTGATGCTGCGTTGCACATTTCCATCATTACATGCCAACACAAACTTTAAGAGCCACAAAAGATAATTCGGGTTAAGGCTGACCTTCATCCCAAAGGGACTGTGCGCGGGGTCGAGCATCCATTTAAGCGCGGAGGTTACAACTCCCGGCGCAGCCAGTGGAATAATGTGACTCGGCACGATATGCCCCGCATTGCCCGATCCGCTGCCTTTACCGATTTCTTTAGCATCGAGCAAGGTCACTTTTCTTCCAGATTTTAGAAGGTAATACGCACAGCTTAAACCCACAGGTCCGCCGCCGATGATGAGTACGTCCGATTTTGTGGTCATTTCTATTTCCTCTCAGGGAATGACTTTCCAGCCGTCGAGATTGCCTGGAAGCCCGAAATCATATTTCAAGTAAAAACGCGCAACCGATCTGGCGGAGAAGAATATTCTGCGTTTCCTTTCCACAAGCAAGGTTGGATCTAATGGCGAATGCCGCTGTACATGACAGATGAAGAGAAACGGCATTTTCCTTTCGACAATGATCATTTCATAAATTGCTTCACCTGCTGACTCAGGTTCCCAATAACGCGGGAACCATTTTTCTGTTTGCAATATTCTCGCGAGATGATCCACCACATCAGCATATTTGAGCGGCTTGGATGGGTCAAGATCGCGTTCTAACAATTCCTGTTGGTCAAGATGACCATGTTTCAACAGGAAGGTCAGGGTTTCATTATCAATATTTTTCATGAATCCAATTATATGCCTGAGCCAAACGGATCGCGCTCATCTACTAAAATCATACCTTCCGCCATCACCCATGCTTCACCTGTGATGGTCGGGATGACCTGGTCGCCCACCAATTGCACGCTGCCTTCAAAGATACTGCCGACGACACTTTGTTGTCTCCACGTTTGCCCCACTTTTAATTTTCCATCGTCATATAAACAAGCAAGCTTTGCACTCGTGCCTGTTCCGCAGGGGGAGCGGTCGTAGGCTTTGCCTGGACAGAGGACAAAACTTTTGCTGTCCGCTTCGGGTGTGGATGCAAACAACTCGACGTGGTCAACTTCCGCGCCGTTCGCGCCTGTGATTCCGTTGGCGGTGAATTGCTCACGCACGCGCCACGAGAAATCGGTCAGCGCTTCGAGGTTTTGCATGTTGACTTCAAGTCCGTGATCGTGGCAGAGGAAGAACCAGTTGCCGCCCCACGCCACGTCGCCGTGGACGGTTTTGCCGTCAACGGTGACAGGGACATGAGTCAAGTGGCGGTAGGCAGGGATGTTTTTGACCGAGACTTTGTTGGGATACATGTCGTTGCGAGGGTGCTCTTTCTCTTGGCCCGAAGCAACCTCCTCATTAATTAGGAGATTGCTTCGTCGCTCACTGTCGCTCGCTCCTCGCAATGACGGAGCGTGGAGAGTAGCTTCCACCACCCCAACAGGAGTTTCCACCCGAATAACGCCAGGCTGGACTTTGCCAAGATAAGCCAGCGACGCGATGAGACCTATTGTGCCGTGTCCGCACATGCCGAGGTAGCCGACGTTGTTGAAGTAGATGACTCCGAACTGACAGGTTGGGTCGGCGGGTGGGACGAGCAATGCGCCGACGAGCACATCCGAACCGCGGGGTTCGTTGAGGACAGTGGTGCGGAAGTTGTCGTGGTCTTTTTTCAGCCTCGATAATTTATCAGCAACGGAACCAGTTCCAAGGTCGAAGGGAAGCGAGGTGATGAGGCGAGTAGGCTCTCCGCTCGTGTGTGAGTCCAAGAAGGGGATACGAATCATTTTTTTCACCACGAAGTGTCACGAAGGGTCACAAAGGTTTTTAAAGGGTTTCCCCTTCGTGTACCTTCGTGACCCTTTGTGGTTAGATGCTCTTGAATATC
Organism: Candidatus Villigracilis saccharophilus; assembly: GCA_016709305.1. Lineage (GTDB taxonomy): Bacteria > Chloroflexota > Anaerolineae > Anaerolineales > Villigracilaceae > Villigracilis > Villigracilis saccharophilus. The sequence continues at coordinate 70,644 of JADJNA010000009.1, read as the reverse complement.
TTCTCGAATTCAGCGCGGTCTTCAGCAGATAGCGGCAACAGCGGCTGTCTTGGCTTTCCAACAGGAATACCGCGTAGTTCGCAGCCGATTTTGACCTTTTGGGTATAGCCGCCGCTTTCCATGTTGCGAAGCAGGGGCAGGAGTTTGTCCATGTGTTTTCGGGCTGCCACGAAGTCGTTGGCGAGGGCGGCTTCGAGAACGTTATGATGTTCGAGTGGAGCGCAGGAGGCTGCGCCGCCGATCCATGAGGTGGTGCCCCACAGGAAGTAGTCGAGCGCCTGATCGTCGGAGCCGCAGATCATTTGATAGCGGTCGCTGTAGCGCAGGCGGAACTCATAGACGCGGGACATGTCGCCGCTGGCTTCTTTGATGCCGATGATGTGATCGTATTTGGTGAGTCCGTCCATCACTTCGTAGCTGACTTCGGTGCCCGCGCGCCAGGGGAAGTTGTAGAGAACGATGGGAATTTTGACGGCTTTGGCGACGGCTTCGTAATGCGCGAGCAGTTCGCGCTGGTTGGGACGTGAATACGGCGGGACGGCGACCATCAGCGCCTCGTAGCCCATGTCCTCGGCGATTTGCGAGTAGCGGACAACGTCGCGCGTGGCGCCAGAGTTGGTTCCTGCAATCAGCGTGACCCGCTCGTTGACTTTCTCTTTGGTGAATTTGAAAATCTCCAGCCGTTCGGCTTCGGTGAAGGCATAGACTTCGCCAGTCGTGCCGCCGGGGACAAGTCCTGCGATCTTGTTGGCGATCAAATATTCGATGAGTTGTTCAAGGACGGGGTAGTTGATACTTTCATCCGCGTTGAAGGGGGTGACGATGGGGGCGTATATTCCTTTGAGTTGCATGGGAGGGCTCCAGTTTTAGGTTTCAGGTGAGTTTACTTCCCCAAAGACAAACCGACAAGTGCTAATAAAAAAAGCCTTCCGAGTTCTTGAAAACTCAGAAGGCTTGCTATTTAAAGCTTGTTACCTGCGGAAAACGCCGTATGCGTTGAATACTCCTTCAAAGGCTTGCCTGCAATCGGCGATGGCTTTTTCGCGCCATTTGGTTTCGGCGGGGAAGAACAGCTCTTCGTATTCTTTTCTCACCATGCTGTGGAGCGACTCTGAGCTTGCGCCGTATTGAAATAAACGGTTTTCCAAAATGGTGACGCGCATACTGCGGATCTGCATCGGGAGGGATGCCCCAAATGTGCCGAATTCAAAACAGGTGGCGAATAATTTTTTGGATGGATATTTTTCGTCACGCAGTTGATAGAAATATTCGGTGATGTCGCCGCTGACAGTGTAGAAATCGGACGGGGTGGCGGCTACGATCTGCGGATAATTAAAGCGCCGCGTCAATTCCTGGCTTGAGGCGGGTTCGCGGGTCGAGTTGACGAAGCTCATCTGATAGCGCGGACCGTACCCCGTGTGCATGTCAAGATGAATGACCTGTTCATATTCGTCAAATGCGCGCTGAAAAAGTCCGCGCATCACCTGCGTGCTCTCCTGCGTGGATTGCCCGCCGAACTGCACGCCGCGCGGATGGCGATATTGTCCGCTTAACATGCCCTGGCGAATACGCAGAATGCCGAGCCGAAGGATGCGCCAGATCAAACGCGATATGAAGGCGATATCACTCGCGAATAGATTCGTAATGGGGCGCGCAGGATTTAACAGGGGAGTCAATGGTTCATAATCGGGGTTGATCTGGGGGGCGAAGTTTTCATCCCAGATGAAGTTGCGGTTCAGGTCCGCGTTGTTTTCGTTGTAGCGGCGGCGGTTCTTCATTCCAAACGGATTGACCGCGTGGACAAGCAGCAAGCCTGTGTTCTCTGCGTTGAGTCTCGGCGCAAATTCATCCATGAAAGTTTTTAGCATGACCGAACCCACATAGCCTTCAATGCCATGCAAGCCTGTCGAGATGATGATGAGATTTTCCTTTTTGCGCGGCTCCGCCCAGGCGTAGTCAATGCTCAGGGAAGGGTCGCTTTTTAGCGGATAAGACTCAAGGCGTGAATCCGCCCATTGGCGGCGCAGCAGTTCAAAGTCATGGATGAAACGAGCGCGTGAGGCTTCGTATGATTCGGGGAAGAGTGTGTCCATTAGAAAGGTCCAAATCCGATCGCTACAGCGATCCCCAAAAATGCAACGGTGGCGATGATGACCCACAGCCAAAGTTTGGCTGTCCAGCGCAGCCATTTGGGATAACTGACGACTGTCAGACCGAGACTGATAAGCAGGACCGGGTTGGTGGGGTAGGCGAGGTTGGAGAAACCATCGCCGAAGATATAGGAGAGCACAGCAGTTTGGCGGGTGACGCCGATCAGATCGGCAAGCGGCAGGACGATCGGCATCATCAGGAAGGCTTTGGCTGAGCCTGAGGCGATGAAGAATTCGATGCCAAGGGCGAGAACGTAAACCACGAGCGCGCCGGGGAAAGCGCCGAGTTTTTGGAACGGTTCCGCAGCGGCATGCAGGATGGTGTCGGTTACACCGCCGCTGTCTATAATGAAGCGGATGCTGGCTGCCATGAGGATCAGCGGGACGGAGGGGGCGAGCCCGCCCCAGCCTTCGACCAATCCCTGCCATACTTTTTTGCCGCCTGCGCCTGAGATGAAACCCGCTCCCAGTCCGCCGATGAGAAAGAGAATGCCGACGATGGGCAGGGAGTAATCTGAAATGGCGGGTACAAAGGGACCCATCAGCATGACTGCGAAAATAAAGAGCAGAAAGAAACCGAAGAAACTGATGGCGCGATTCTGTTTGTGGTCTTCGGCGATAAGGTCTGTATCCATTTCCTTGTATTTCTCGCGTTCAGCATTATCTTCGCCATGCACCAGAGATGACTTTGGGTCTTTGTCGATTTTTCGCGCATAGGCGGAAAGGAAAAATCCAAATATAAAATAAATAACGATAAAGATAATGATACGAAGCCACGCCCCGGAGAAAAGCGGCAAACCCGCAAGCTGCTGCGCCACACCGAGCGTGTATGGGTTCGAAATGGCGGCTGAGAAACCCATGTTGGTGGCGAGAATGGACATGCCGAGACCGACCAGCGCATCCCAGCCAAGGGAATAGGAAAGGGCAATCATCACAGGCACAAGCAAAACAACTTCTTCAAATGTGCCGAGCGTCGCGCCGAGGAACATGAATGCCAGCGAAACCATCCACAGCAGGGTGTACTTGCGCCCGCTGAATTTGCGTACGATGCTGCCAATGAAGGCGCGCAGAGTACCGGTCTTGTCCATCACGGCAAATGCGCCGCCCGCGAAGAACAGGACAATGATGATGACAATGACGGTCAATCCGCTGGAACTGCCAAGGACTTCAAACGGAGCAATGAACCAGCGCCAGATGGGATAGTCAGGATGCGCGACGAGTTGAAAGGATGCGGGGTCAATGGTTTCGCGCCCATCCACTTCAATACGGGTGTACTGCCCTGCGGGAACGACCAAAGTCAGAATCCCTGCGACCATCATCAAGACAAATAAAATAACGAGCGATTGAATGAACGCTCGTTTACCGATCTGTGCACCTGCTTTTTGTTCCATGGGATGCTCCTGTATGGGTATAAGTGCAAACTTTACCACAAAAGCCGGGCTGTAATTGTTAATGAATTAAAAATGCAGTCCCTCAAGTATTGAGGGACTGCATGATCTCTTCCCATCTGTGGTCGGTCATCCAAAAATCAGAAGATCCAAAGGTTCGATGGTGACTTCGGTCTGAGGTGATACGCTGCTTATCCCGTGTAATTGTTGTTTTGAATAAACTGAGTATTGTTCAAAAACACGCTTATGGATATTTTGCGGGTCTTCGGAAAAATTTGCGAAGACCACAGCCCTTTTCCCTGCGCGAGTCCGCATGAAACCGAGGACATGTTCGTTTTCGGTCGGGAGGATCTCCAGCTCGCCGCCCGCGAACGCCGAATGATGTTTCCGTAATTCGATCAGCGTTTTCAAGCCTTGGAAGACTCTTCCCTCGATGGTTTTCGAGTCGTTTCGTTTGGCATACTTCTCCCAGTCTGTTCGCGGACGATGCACCCAGCGGCTGTCCCGTTCATGGGCAGGGTCGTCACGGTAGGAGTAATCGTTAAGTGTGCCGACCTCGTCGCCAAGATAGATAAGCGGGATGCCGCCAATGGTGATCACAATTCCATATAGCAAGTGGATGCGGCGGATGGCAAGCTCCACTTCCTGTTCACCTTCTTCATATATCGCCTTTTCAAGCCCCGCCAAAGATGCGCAAGTTCCGCTGATGCGGCAATCGCCGTTGAGCGGATTTTCCTGAAAGGGGAGTCCGCGCGCGAAACTGCCTTTATGTCTGCCGCGATAGAACTCATTCAGGAAGCGGCGATGATCGTTGCCATTCATACCGAGCAAGGCGGCGTCTTCATCCGAAAATGTCCAGCCGATGTCGTCGTGGACTCGCACATAGTTAACCCACGCGGTTCCAGAATTTATCTTAAATCGGGTAGCCAGCGCCTGCGAAAGTAAGCGTACTTTGCGCGTGGCGAGTGAGTTCCACAAGAGCGCCATGGTCAGCGGGTTATATGAAAGCTGACATTCCTCTGGCGAGATGTATTTCACCACATCGTCAGGATGCACGATGGCTTCGGATTTGAAAAGCAGTGCAGGGGCTGCGATCTTCGCCACAGCGTTGAATGCCTGGATCAAAGTGTGCGCTTCAGGCAGGTTCTCACAGCTTGTCCCCATTTGCTTCCAGATGAAAGCAACAGCATCGAGGCGTAATACTTCCACGCCCTGATTTGCCAGGAAAAGCATTTCCTCCGCCATGCGGTTAAAGACAGCGGGGTTGGAGTAGTTCAAATCCCATTGATAGGAATGGAAGGTTGTCCACACCCAGCCGCCCTCTTTGAACAGGTTCGGGAAAAATGTAAATGCTCCCGCGTGTTCGTCAGGGAATATCTCCCTTAGATTTTTCTCATACAGGTCGGGCATCTCACGGTTCGGGTAGATGTGATAGAACTCCGAATACTCATCATCGCCATCTTTGGCATGCTCCGCCCAAAGATGTTCATCCGATGTGTGATTGAAGACCAGGTCTACGACGAGGCTGATGCCTGCTTTGCGGAATTCGCACGCGAGCGATGCAAGCTGTTCCATCGTGCCAAGCGGGGGATGGACCTCGCGGTAGCTACTGACCGCGTAGCCGCCATCGTTCTCACCTTCTGGAGCTTTGAAAAGCGGCATAAGGTGCAGATAGGTCAGACCGAGTTCCTTGAAATATGGGATCTTTGATTTCACGCTTTCCAGATCGTTGGCAAAAAGGTCCACGTAGCAGATGCCGCCCAGCATCTGGTTCGACTGGAACCAAAGTGGATTCTTCTCCCGCGCATTATCCAATTCACGCAGGTCAAGCGGACGGTTGAACCATGAATTCGCAAGTGCCATGAGCAGGTCTTCGATGTGGAAGAAAAAATCATAATTTTTATGGTAGATATCAAAATACAACTTGAAGAGCCTTGAGAAATTCTGCTGCAGGCGTGACGAAAAGCCCCGCCAGCCTTGCGGGTCAGCCTTGATCTGTTTCTTCAACCGTTCTTCAAGACGCGGAAGAATGCGTTTTAGGGTTCTTTGTGATTCTTTTTCCAGCATGATGTTTGCTCGCTTTAATTATTTGGAATTTATTTGTCCTGCAAGTGCGAATGCGCCGAGTACGCCTGAACGATTGCCAAGACCTGGATTGGTAATATAGGTTTCTATATTTTCCAGAATGGCAGGTGACTTGATATAACCGTTGATGAGTTGTTGTGTGCGCTGTTGAATTTTTGGTAGCAGGTGAGGCAGCTGCCCCACCCCTCCGCCGATGATGATGCGTTCAGGAGAAATGACGTAGGAGTAAGAGGCGAGGGCGCGCGCTATATATTCGGCTTCGAGTTCCCACGCAGCGTGCTCTGGCGGGAGTGTTCCGCCGCGCTGTCCCCAGCGTTTTTCGATGGCGACCCCGGATGCGAGTCCTTCAAAGCAATCGCCATGGAATGGGCACGCGCCTACAAATGGATCTTTGGTTGTATCGTGAGGCAGCGGAATGTGCCCCATTTCAGGATGGAGCAGTCCGTGCAGTAATTTGCCCTCGACGTACGCGCCGCCACCAACGCCGGTTCCTATGGTGAGGTAAATGAAGGTATTCAACCCTTGTCCCTGACCCCACTGCCATTCGCCGAGCGCGGCCGCGTTCACATCGGTATCGAACGCGATCGGGATATCAAAACTGGACTGAACCATCCCTACTACATTAGCATTCGTCCAGCCGGGTTTCGGAGTGGGCAGAATATACCCATAGGTTTTTGAATCAGGATTCGGGTCAAGCGGACCGAAACAGCCAAATCCGATCGAGGAGAGTTTGCCATGGACAACTTCCTGCTGTTTGAAGAATTCCACGGCCTGAGCCATGGTCTCTTGCGGGGTAGTTGTTGGGAAATTCGCCGATGCGCGGATGTCGTTCGGACCCGTACCGACCGCGCAAACAAATTTTGTTCCGCCGCCTTCGATCCCGCCATAGAGTGGTTGTGTCTTATTTTGCATATGTTTTATCCAGCGTTGGTAATTTATGTTAATTATGGAATTTTGCCGGGTCAAGTTGATATATATCCAGCGAGTTTAAAATGACCTGCCCGCCTTCTGTAAATAATTCCAATCCCTGGCTGTGATCGGATGGGAATATGCAGTCTGTTAGTACGGCAAGTCCATGATTGGCGAAAACTTCAATGGATGAAGAATCTACAAATATTTGCAGACTGATCAGATTATCTACAGGCTGCAACTCGACAGAATGGACTGCGGCAAAGGCATCTGCGAACTCCACTTTGCCCGAGAGAGTGCGATCCAGCTGTAGTGTTTTTTCTTTTACCCTATAGCTTATGATCGTGCGTTCATCCATGCCGACACGAACGCAGAATCCAAAACATTTCACATTTTTGGCGATCTGAAACTCAGCCGCGATCTCCAGAGCTTTCCCTTGGAGCCCGTCAAGTAAATTCAAGCCAGGCTGAATGGCGGTTGGCCGCCAGTGGTAATGGATATTTCGTAATTTTTCTAATTCGCGTACCGGCTTGTGAGCAAGTCGAATACCGTTTGTTGTTTGGGTCAGTGATAACTCGCGCGGAATACTAAAGACTCCGCGCCATGTGAACGTGGGGGTAACTTTGGCGTAATGCCAGTTGCTCATCCATCCGAGCATCATGCGGCGTGAATTGGGTTCGTCGTTCCAGGATTGCGGAGCGTAATAGTCAGCGCCATGATCTGCCCAGAGAATAACTTCTCTGGGATTTTCAGAAACAAATCTTTCGCCGTCAAAGGCACCGATGAAATACTGCGTCCCGGATCCTCCGGCGGGACCGCCATTCCCGACCCCAACAGTCAAGACCCAGCGTGAGTCAGAACCGTCATCCAGGGGGATCTTGAACAAGTCTGGAGTTTCCCATACTCCATTTGTAGATCCATAGCCGCCGCCAAAACTTCCGCTTGGTTCCCATTGTTTTAGATTGGTGGATGTGTAAAAAAGGATCGTATCACCTGCCGCGAGACACATCACCCAATGATCCTCGTGCCAAAAAACTTTGGGGTCGCGAAAATCATTCAAGTTCCCCGGGTGGGCAATAACAGGGTTGTCCGCATACTTCGTCCACGTGCGGGCCTTATCTGTACTGAAAGCAAGATTTTGAGTTTCCAGGTGATCCTTGTTGTATGTAAAGATCGCGATCAGTGCCTTTTCGCCGAAGCCTGCGCTGTTATTCCAATCCACCACGGCGCTTCCGGAGAAGATCATCCCTTGCTCATCCGGATGCAGCGCGATGGGGAGATGCTGCCAATTAATTAGATCTTTGCTAACGGCGTGTCCCCAGTGCATTGGTCCCCAAACCGTTGCTTTGGGATTGTACTGGTAAAAAAGATGATATTCACCTTCGAAGAATACCATTCCATTGGGATCGTTCATCCAATTGGAAGGTGGCGTAAAATGATATTCTGGACGATACATATCATGCATGTTCTGGTTTTGAAGTACATCATTTCTTGCCGTGGGTTCGGTCATTTCAATTGTTCCAGCCACATATAGGAATAAGGTTGAAGGGTAACCTGTGCGGTAAGTGTTTGCAAATCTCCGCCAAGCAAGTTCAGATAGTTCGTTTGATATTCCTCTGGAATCTGAATCGTCTCTGCACAAGAGGCGAGGTTGTTGATGACTAGAATCGTATCATCCTGATATCTACGAAGAAACGCCGCCACAGACGGGATGCCCATATCGATCCATTCCATGCCGCCGCTGCCAAAGGCGGCATGCTCTTTGCGAATGGCGATCATTCTTTTAATACATCGGAACAACGAACTGGGATCATTCACCTGGCTGGCAACATTTACCCGTTGATATCCAAACTCTCCTTGAACAAGTTCTGAGAAGGGCTCACCTGTTGAAAAGCCCGCATTCAGAGAATCATCCCACTGCATGGGCGTGCGGACTCCGTTGCGGTCGGGCAGGTTGAGGTTGTCGCCCATGCCGATCTCATCGCCATAATAAAGGATGGGAGAACCGGGCAGGGTGAAAAGCAGCGAGTTGATTACTTCGATCTTGCGGCGGTCGTTGCGCATGATCGGCGCCAGCCTGCGGCGGATACCCAGGTTAAGGATCATCTGCGGTTCTGGGGCGTATTCCCGCCACATGAACCCTCGTTCATTTTCTGTCACCATCTCCAGCGAAAGTTCATCATGATTTCGCAAAAAGAGCATCCATTGACAAGACTCGGGAATCGCGGGGGTTGCTTCTAAGATATCGATGATCGCGCTTGCATCACCCTGCGCAAGCGCGAGATACATACGCGGCATCAGCGGGAAGTGGAATGCCATGTGAAATTCGTCGCCGGCATCGAAATATCGGGCCAGTTCGCCCGGCCACTGGTTGCTCTCCGCCAGCATGATCGCGCCGGGAAACTCCGCATCCATCATGCTGCGAATGCGTTTCAGGTAGGCGTGAGTTTCGGGCAGGCTTTCACAATTCGTCCCTTCGCGTTCGAAGAGATAGGTCGGCGCATCCACACGAAAGCCGTCAATCCCTAGAGTTAGCCAAAAGCGCATAACATTCAGCATTTCATCCCGCACTTTTGGGTTATCGAAGTTCAGGTCCGGCTGGGTTGAATAAAAGCGATGCCAGAAGTATTGACCCGCTTTTTCATCCCATGTCCAATTGGATTTTTCCACGTCGCTAAAGATGATGCGGACATCCGGGTATTTTTTATCGTCATCGTTCCAGACGTAATAATCGCGATAGGGTGAGCTGCGGTCTGAGCGCGATGCCTGAAACCACGGATGTGCGTCAGATGTATGATTCAGCACCAGGTCCATGATGATGCGGATGTCGCGCTGATGCGCCGCTTCGATCAGGACTTTGAGCTGGTCCAGCGATCCGTAATCAGGATCCACGCTGTAATAGTCCGCGATGTCGTAGCCATCGTCCCGCAATGGCGAAGGATAAATCGGCATGATCCAGATGCAGTCCACGCCAAGTGTTTGCAGGTAGTCCAACTTCTCGGTCAGGCCGCGCAGATCGCCGTGCCCGTCACCGTCACTGTCCTTGAAGGCGCGGACGGAAAGTTCATAGAAGACTGAATTCTTGTACCAGAGGTTGTTGTTCATATATAAAGTGGACTGGGCAACCAGTCCACTTTGTCCCTTTTGAAAAATTATCCTTTGACTGAGCCTGCCAGCAACCCGCGAACGATAAAGCGCTGCAAACTGAAAAATACAATGAGTGGAATGATCAGGGAGATAAAGGAGCCAGCGGCTACGTCCTGCCAGCCTTCTCCGTACTGACCCAGCAGTCTCAACAGTTGATAGGTCATGACTGACTTCTGTTCCCCAACGAAGATGAAGGCGATCAGGTAGTCGTTCCAAACCCACAGGAACTGGAAAATCGCAAAGGAAGCGATCGCAGGAGCAGACATGGGCAGCACCAGTTTCCAGAAGATCTGGTAGTAGCTGGCGCCATCCACCTTGGCAGCTTCGATCAGGGAAATAGGCAGTGTCATCATGAAATTACGCAGAGTGTAGATTGCCAACGGCATCGCAAAAGCGCTGTGTACCAACCAGGCACTGACGTAAGTTCCAGTGAGCTGAACATCAAATGTGCGCTGTATCCAGACCATTCCCCGGAGTACCGGGATCAACGAAGACTGTACCGGGATAACCATCAATGCCACCAGGGTTGCAAAGAAAAATTCCTTGCCCTTGAATTTCAAGAAGGTAAAAGCATAGGCGGCATTTGCCGCGATCATGAGTGGAAGGATGGTCGCAGGCACGCTAACTGCGATGGTGTTTATTAGAGAAGACAGCATTCCACCCGCAAGTGAATTCTGGTAGGCATCCAACGTCCAAGTCGTGCCGATCGGATTTAGCAAGGCTTCCCACCAGGGCGATATCTCAGCGACAGAGCGCGGCCGCAGGGATGTAATGAGCAGACCAACAGTGGGGGTTGACCAAAGGGCAACCAGAATGATTAACATAATGGTACTGCCCAGATTCATCCTTCGAAGTAGGTGCGCAATTTTATTCATCGCAGTGCCTCCTGCTGTTGTACTGTCTTAATTTGCAGATACATCAACGGACCGATCAACAAGACCAATACAGTAACCACCGCAGAAGCAGGGCCGATGTTGGAGTTCTCGAAGAATTGCTTGTACCATTCAAATGCCAGAACACTGGTGGTGAAGTTCCCACGGGTCATGGAAAGCACGATATCGAAGACTTTCATGACAAGGATCAGGACAGTGACAAATACTGACATTACCGTTCCCCAAACCTGCGGCAGAACCACGCCGGCAAAGACCTGCCAGGCAGAGGCTCCGTCTAATTGAGCCGCTTCGATCGTTTCCTCGGGTACATTTTTGATTGCAGCAGAAATGACGACCATGGAATACCCGACCTGCAGCCAGACCACAACGGCCATGAGCAAAAAGGAATTCAAGCGCCCTTGATCCATGGTAAGCCAGGGTTGTGCTTCAAAGCCTGACAACTTTACCAGCGCATTAAGCAAGCCGACTTCCGGACGACCCGGCGGAACATAAGAGTAGAAATAAGACCAGATGGTCGCGGCCGCTACAAAGCTGATCGCCATGGGCATGAAGATCAAAGATTTAAAGATTCTTTCGCGAGTAGGCCCAACTTGATTGGTCAGGGTAGCTACGGCTGTCCCAATCGCCACTGTAATCGCCGGCACGACCAGCACCCACAGGAAATTATTCAGCAGTATGCCCAGGAAGCGCTTATCAGTAAAGAGATCAACATAGTTTTTGAATCCCACCCATGCTTTCACTCGATCATCCATAAAAGACCAAACCACAGTCTGAAGTAGAGGAACGATCAGCACCAGAATCACCAATACCGCAGCTGGTGTCAAAAAAGCCAGCCAGGCGGCATTGCGGGAAATGCGTTCTGGCAGTAGAGAGAGCAGGAAGTTAAGCAGCCAATACAGCCCATAACTGGCAGCGATGCCAATCACGATGGAAACAAGTCCGAAAATTATGTCGCTCATGTCTCAATCTCCGTTATTATGATACCGATCGAACACTACCAGCGGAGGGAGTGCTAAAAGAGATGTGGCACCGACCCTGATGAGCCAGTGCCACTATTTTATATCTTTAAGAAAAGACTAGGGATACTTGCTGTCAATTCGTGCGGCAGCTTCAGCCCAGGTAGCGCGGCCTGCAACGAAGTCGGTACCAGCAGCCCAGAATTCAGCGTTAACTTCAGCGGGCATCTGGTCGGAACCATCGAAGCCAAAAACTGCAGCATTGGCCATGGCTTCGCCGATCTTCCTCTGCATTTCGTTCGGATAGAGAGAGAGATCGAAGGTCTTGTGCGGGGAGATATCACCGGTGGCAACCTGGTACTTCAGAACATCTGCGCTGAAGATGTAAGCAACCACCTTGGCAACATCCTGATCAACATGGCCATCGAAGACCGCGGCGATGTCACCACCACCGATCACACCAGCTTGCGCACCTTCAGGTGCCGGAAGCGGGAAGACATCGAGGTGAGTGTAATCGCCAGCCTTGACTTCAGCTTGAATATCTTCGGGCATGAATGCGGTGATAAAGGAACCCTGGCGCAGCATGAAGCACTGGCCATTATCCTTCCCTTCGGCGAACAAAGGAGCGGTGTCCTGGAAGGAGTCGGTCGCCATGGAGATACCGCCGCCGTTAACCTGACCTTCAGCAAGCAAGCGCTTGGAAACTTCATCGGCAGCCTTGGTGACTTCGGGGGAAGCAAAATCAACTTCACCGGAAACCCATTTGGCATAAACTTCGGCGCCGTTGTAATCCAAGACATATTGTTCGGCCCAGTCAGTGAAAGGCCAGCCGGTGGCGCCACCAGACTCGATGCCTGCGCACCAAGGATAACCAGTGCCGTCAGCCTTGATTTTTTCTTCAAGGGCAACCAATTCAGCGTCGTTGGCTGGCACGGTGTAGCCATTAGCTTCGAAGGCTGAGGGGTTGTAGAAGACCAGAGTCTTCATGTTTGCGGAAACGGGCAGACCGTAGATCTTGCCGTCAACAACTGCAAGCGTATCCCAACCAGGAACCAGAGTGGATTGAGGAATGCTGATGTCGATAACTTCATCAAGGGGAACGAGCATGTCGGCGAGATTTTTCAACCCGCCGGGCTGAGGCCACATGGCGATGTCAGGTTCCTGACCGGCTTCGATCTTCACCTTAATGTCGGTGTCAAAGGTGGCGAGGGAGGTAAAGGTAATTTCGATTCCATTGGCTTTACCAAACTCGGTCAGGGCCTGTTGGAAAGCAGCGGCCTGAGCTTCACCATAACCACCAAAGATGGAGACCTTTCCATCACCAGCAGGTAGGGCGGCAGGAGCTTCAGTTGCGTCAGGTTCAGCAACAGCAGCTTCAGTTGCGGACCCACCGCAGGCGGTGAGTACCAGGGATGCCAAAACGAGCAGACTTATCAGTGACCAAATCAGTGACTTCTTGTTCATTTTTTTTCTTTCTCCTCATGAATCTTGAATATGGGTGGACGATATAAGAACTAAGTATCTGATTTTTCTGTGTTCATGAAAAAACGTGTATCCAGCAGATCAATCGCGACCGGATAGGTTCTTATTTTCCTGAAAGTGTTATCTTGAAAGCACTTTCAGTAACTAGTTTAGCACACTCGTTTGTCGGAGTCAATATCTGAGAGGCACATTCCTAAATTTTCTTAATTTGCAGCACTGTGCTTTGTAGATTTTTAATTCCACTTTCAAACCCGCTTCCATCCAGGCCATGCCAGACCTGGGCTGCTCGACCCCTTCGATGGAATACATCCCTTCGGGGTCTAACCCGCGCAAGTGGACCATGGGAATATTGAACGGCTCGGGGATGTGTGTGCGGAATGCGAACAACACGCCTTCCCTTTTATCCTTGCTGACATACTGCACCGCCGAGTAAGCATTCTTTTGAGATGAGATCAAACGGAATTGGTCGCCAAACTGAATGATGTGACGAATCTCTTTGTACAAGCTGATGCATTTCGCGGCGGACTCGCGATCAGATTGACCCCACTCAAGCAGATTTCCACCTACTCCAAGTGAGCCGCACATGCTGACGTGAAAACGGAACTCAAGCGGCACAATGTCTTTGTCCCAATCCGTCACCCAGGCTTCCATGGTGTTGGCCGGCAGGAATTGCGAATAGCCTTCCTGAATATTTAAGCGCGCGGTGGCTTCGGTATTATCGCTCGTCCAGATCTGGTCTGCAAATTCGAGGATGCCAAAATCGGCTCGTCCGCCGCCGCTGGCACAACTCTGCCAAATGACATTGGGATGCCGCTGACGCAGCCTGCCCCAAACATGATACACGCCCTGGACATAGCGCACCCAGATCTCGCGCTGGTCGGCGGGGGCATCCGCCCAGCCGGGTTCACTCACGCCGCGATTCATATCCCATTTAATGAAGGTGATATTGTTTTCGCTGAGAAGTTTATCGAGCGATTCGATGATGTGGTTTTGCACATCCATCCTCGCCATGTTAAGAATAAGTTGATTGCGGCTTTCGGTGCGCGCGCGGGTCGGGAAGTGAAGCACCCAATCGGGATGGGCGCGGTACAGGTCGCTATCGGGGTTGACCATTTCCGGCTCGACCCATAAACCAAAGTCCATACCGAGCTCATTGACGCTCCTTATTAAACCGCCAAGCCCGTTTGGGAATTTGACCCTGTCTGGGAACCAATCGCCGAGACCGGCATTATCGAGATTGCGGTTATGAAACCAGCCATCGTCCATAACGAATAATTCCACGCCCATTTGCGCGGCGATCACGGCGAGTTTTGATTGCGATGTTTCATCCACATCGAAGAGGGTTGCTTCCCACGAGTTGTATAAAATCTTGTGCGGAGTCTTTCCATGTGGAATGACCTCATCGCGCACATAGTCATGGAAGATCCTGCTGGCCGCGCCGAAACCATCTTTTGTATATCCGGAAATGGAGGCGGGCGTGGCGAGTATTTGATGCGGCATTAACTTCCACGCAAAATCCCAATCGTTGACCCCGATGCTGATGCGTGTGGACGCAAACTCAGTCACCTCGGCGGTGATCTTGAAGTTGCCGCTCCATGCCAATGTGCCGAACCAGACTTCACCTTGTTCCTCGCTTGCATTGCGGTCAACTGTAAACCACGGGCTGGCGCGGTGACTTGGAATGATGCGGCGGCTTTCGATGACTTTCAATCCCGGCGTTAATGGTTCGCGCTGAATGTGGAATTCATCAATATGTCGCCCATAAAGATGGGTTAATGAGTAATTGTCACCGGGTGGTAAAGTCCACTTGGCTGAGAAAGCGCGTTCGACCAGGATCGGATCATCGCCGAGGTTTTCGAGCGTGACCCAGCGTTCGATCAGATCGTACTCCTCATGGATGCGGTAATGCAGAGTCAACTGCAACGGGTAATACGAATCTTTGAAATGCAGGGCCAGCACCGGTTGGGGAGAGGCGGTAACGGAAAAATCCTCATAGGTCAAAATTACATCCCGTGTCCCATCTGCAAAAGTGACTTTGAGGCAGGGGTCGATATATTTTGTGTTGGCATAGCCGGGATATTCTTCCGGAACGAAGTGATGTGGTCCGTCAGGAGAAGACCATTTGATGGGATCAAATGGCGCAGGATAGTCGCTGATGTAAGGCAGCCGCGCCCCCCAATATCGATGTGCAAGCAAACCTGCTTGGATTTAATCCAAGCGCGTAGCCGGTGTTACGCGTTTCAAGAATCCAGCCTGTTGCGGATGAGTGGATTGGCATAAGATATCTTCCTTAAAAAATTATGTTGTCTGGCGTTCGATGATGTTGAGGGGTAAATTTACATGTTGAGGAGGGCGTGAGGGATCTGCTATATGTGTGAGTAATATTTCAACTGCCAGCTTGCCTGACTCATCCAGATGCTGGCGGACTGTTGTAAGATCAAGGTATTCAGCTGAATCAATATCGTCAAACCCGATCACAGCCAGTTGCTCCCGTACTTTTATGCCCAATTCGCGCGTCACTTTCAGGGCGCTAATTGCCTGGATATCGGCTGCGGCAAAGATCGCTGTCGGGGGAGTGGGAAGGCTTAATAACTCGCGTGTTGCCCGCATGGCATCTTCCTTGGTGTTCGCGAACAATCGGATATATTCATTGGGAGACTGGATGCGGGCTTTTTTCAACGCCGCTTGAAATCCTTTCAGCCGCATTCCGGCGGGGTGGATCTCAAAATCATGGGGTTCTTTGTCGCCAATAAATGCGATGCGCTTATGTCCTTTATCCAGCAGGTATTGCGCCGCCATTTGGCCGCCCTGAAAATTATCTATTTCAATGCTGTTAAGTTCAGGGTGGGAATATTCGATCAACACGGTATCGATGCCGTGTTCAATGAGCCGTTGCGCATCTTTTTTCTGAATGGGCAGGGACATGACGATCAGCCCGTCAAGATTCCCCATGAAGGGGATCGAAGAAAGATACCCCTGTATATGATCAGAGGACTCAACGGTGAAGATCACCAGCTCATAGTTTGACGCTGCCAAAGCAGATGCAACGCCTCGCAAGCGTTGCACGAAGGATGGGGCAGTGAAGAATGGTGTGATCACGCCGATTCGATTGGTGTTGCTCAATGCGCGGGCACGCGCTTCGGCTTTTGGAACGAATCCGAGCTTGTCGATCGCGTCCAATACAAGCGCACGGGTTTCGGGGTTCACTTTTTCGGGAGTGTTCAGTACACGCGAGATCGTTGAAATACTGATCCCCGATTTTTCGGCAACATCATAAATGGTGGGTTTCTTTTTTCTGGGCATATTTCTTCTCTTGAAAGCAGTGATGAAAGCACTTTCAGTGTAGCATAGTATGTTATGAAACGTCAATCTAGGCCGTAGATATGAAAACTGGACAAACAAATCGCTTGTCCAGTTTAGTAAAGAGGTGGCTTCTTTTTGAAACTTTATGGGGTTGCTCAACTGCGGAGTTCATCATACTTCCTGCGGATCTCGCGGATGTCATCCCACATCATGGACTTGGGAGAACCAGGCTCGCGGGATTGGTTTCTCAACAAATAGGATGGATGAAAGATCGGCATCGACCAGTGACCTTCGACCTGAGTCCATTGTCCGCGCAGGGAGGTGATGCCTGTCTTTTTAAGCACGGATTGGCAGGCAACGTTCCCGGTCAGCAGGATCACAAGCGGGTCGATTGATCGGATGATCTCAAAGACGAATGGACGGTAGTAATCGATTTCCTGGTCATTGGGTTTGCGAAATGATTTGCCGTCTTCGCCCGGCGGCATACGGAATACGGAGTTGGTTATGTATACGTCTCTATCCGGGTCGAAAGATCCCGCCTTCAAAATCTTATCGAGCAGTTGACCCGCCGGTCCCACAAACGGTTTGCCTTGAATGTTTTCCTGCGGCCCGGGCGCTTCGCCAATGAGTAGTAATTTAGCGCCTGGGTTTCCACGGCTGATGACAATATTCGTGCCTGCATTCGCGAGCGGGTCATCCTTCATGCCTTTGAGCGCGTTGAGAACATCATCAAGGGATGAAAATTGTTTTGATGCGTTGGGTAAGTTTGATGGAAACATAGTTGGCTTCCTCGCGATAAAAATATTGCTCTCGTTAATTTATGAGTACGGTTATAAAAACTGCTTGAGTTCGTCGATCGTCCTGTTCTGTTCGTTTTGCGGGAGCGCTGACAGGGAGTTCTTGATAACGCTGATTTCCACAGTCTTTTCAGCGTCATCCAGATTGGGCAGATAATGCGTGATCAACGTGCGGGCAACATGGTTAAGCGTATTTAGATAAGCCCATCCCTTACTGCCTACAACCGCTGTCCTTTGAACAATATTTTGAAAATGAAGGATCCCGTTTAAAGTAAGTTGGGTTTTTCTGGCGGTTTCCTCCTGTTGTTTTTTCATTGCTTGTTTAACCTGTTCAAGTTCTGACCGCAATTCTTTAACATTTTCTGAAGCGGTCATTTGCTGTTCAAGGCTTCTTGCTAGATTTTTACACAGGCGTGATATCAATAACTCTGCCCATTTTGGATTGGTAAGGATCGTTTGGATGTTCGGGTTGGGTATTCTATAAACCACCACATGGCTTGAGCGGGATATGACTGTTGCGCTCCTGGCTTCGTCAATGATCATACTCATCTCGCCAAAAAAATTGACGGCTTCGATCGCGCCAATTAATTCCCTGGATGTGCCCGACCCTTTGAAGACCTCCACATTCCCAAACCTCAGGAGATATAAGGCGTGCTCATGCTCACCCTCTTTGATGATGACTTCCCGCTCGGGGTAAATTCGTATGAGATTTCGGAAGGATGAGATTTCTTCAGTTGGGATTCCATATTGAATATGGAGTTCGTTTGGGGATATGGAATTTCCTTCGACATACCCATTTTTCATCCCAGCCTGTGTTTCAGCCATGTGAGTTCCTCTTATAGTTGATAAGCGAATTGGTTGCCATCATCGACCTCTTTCTTAAT
This sequence comes from Candidatus Villigracilis saccharophilus, assembly GCA_016709305.1. Lineage (GTDB taxonomy): Bacteria > Chloroflexota > Anaerolineae > Anaerolineales > Villigracilaceae > Villigracilis > Villigracilis saccharophilus. The sequence goes on along the minus strand of JADJNA010000009.1, from coordinate 52,650 downwards.
TCAGGCAAGTTACAAGCAGGGATTACTCTATTCCCAGAACCTTATATATCCTGATAGGTTCCTGTTTTCCTTTAAATAAGCGCTCTTCCACAAACTCTGCTGCGATTTCATCCTTAACTATATTATATACCTGCCCGCTGATCAGGATCGGCCAGGCGTGGAACTTTGTTTGATCCTGCAGGCGCGCGGCAGTGTTTACGGCATCACCGATAACGGTGTAATTCAGACGCTGCAGTGAACCGATCATCCCAACGAAAACATCACCGCTGTGAATGCCAATGCCGATATCGAACACCCCGTCAAATCGCCCTTCTTCAAGCCACACTTTGCGTAATTTATTTAATTCGACACGCATTTCCATCGCTGTCCGAACAGCCCGGATGGCATGATCGGGATGGGGGACTGGCTCCCCGAAAAAAGCCACAATGGCATCGCCAATATACTTATCGACCGTTCCGCCATGTTTGTGGACGACTTTTGTCATGACATCCAGATAAGGGTTAAGCATTCCAACCACCTCATCCGGTGTCAATTTCTCTGATAAGTTTGTGAAATTACGGATATCTGAAAATAAGATCGTTAAGTTGGCCCGTTTATGCAAACTCAAAATATCAGGGGTCTTTATTAACTGGCTGACAATTTCCGGGGAAACGAATTGTCCAAATAATTTTTGCAGCCTGCGCTTTTCCAATTCCTGATTGAGCGCTTCATCAAAGCTGGGCACTAAAATTCCCAGCAATAACATCAACTCAGGGGCAGCCAACTCAAATTGCCACTGCCGCTGGGTAAACAGGAAGAACCAAATCAATCCATAGACAACCATGCTGCCAAACATGATGATGATCGCTTTGCCCGGTAGACGGCGGCGGCTGATCAGCCATGCGAATATTGCCGTGAAAATTAATATCAATCCACGTACCGCCGGGGACGGGATATCAATGTAATCTCCGGAAAGGATTGTGTCCACCACATTGGCAGTGATCTCGACGCCCGGCATCCTCTTCAAGGTTGAGAAGGGAACCGGGTAAATATCCTGCAGGGTTACGGATGTAGCGCCGATCAAAACGATCTTGTTCTTGAAAGTTTCAGCGGGGTAATCTCCAAGGGCGACCTGGAAAGCTGGATAGTACGTGAATGTTTCCGGGGGGCCATTAAAATTTACCGACAGGCGGCCGTTTTGCAATGGCACGATCTTGGAATTAAAAACAAGATGATCAAGCGCTGGGCTTTGAGGCGGGTCAACGCCAAGGTAAGCCTGTGTTATTTCAAATGCCCAATTAAAATAAACCCTGTCATCGTAGGCTGAATGGTCATACGCCTGCACGCTGCGGATGATGGCGTCATTGTCCGCGAGTATGCCAGCTATGCCCATGTCCGCCAAAACCTCTGGATAGGGAGTTATTGGTAATTCCAAAGTTTCTGTATTGGCTGAGCGGAAAATATTCATGACCGCGACCACATTCCCGGCGTTCTCAAAAGCTTCCGCCAGCGCTTGATCTCCCGCGGGGTCGGGGTCACTTCCAAATAACATAACATCGAAACCAATGACGCGCGCCCCCGCGTTATTGAGAGCATTGATTATTTCTGCCAGATATGTGCGCGGCCAGGGCCAGTGATAGCCGGTGTAATTGAGCGAGTTATCGTCAATGGTGACAATGACAATGGGCGCTGATGGCGTTTGCGTGCCTCTCAATCGTAAGGCTGCGTCAACGAGATATAGTTCCAGTCTTTCTATGGGTGTGGGTAATTCCCATAAACGGCTGCCGACCCGATCCAAAAGGATCAAGCTGGCGATGACAAAAATAAAGATGCTGATGCGTGAGGATTGAATTATTTTACCGTTCATAAGGCGTTTATTTCCAGAGATCGCAATCCATCAACTATGGGCATAACGCATAAGCAGAATGGGTGAGAAGTGCATTAATCCACGTTATAAAACCTGGGTCGTTTGGCGCGCAGACTGATGTTGGAAAAGTAAATCTTTCCATAAGTAATGAATTTTTTATGTCCGTGGGGATTGGTCCAATAAGCGATGTATATTCTAGTTGTAACCATACTAAATTGTTGAGGTTTCCAAATTCAATTGGAATATTTCCAGTCAATTGATTTCCATAAAGGCCTAGATATTTTAAATTTCTGAGGTTGCCTAATTCAACGGGGATGCTACCCGTCAATGCATTCTCGTAAAGTTGGAGTTGAACCATACTTACTAAATTTCCCAGTTGAGATGGGATGCTGCCGCTCAGTTGGTTGCGAGCAAGACTCAGGGATGATAAATTAATTAAGTTCCCTAATTCAAGGGGAATACTGCCGTTCAGCTGGTTAATTCCCAGGTTGACGGAGGTTAGATTTGACAACCCACCCAATGCTGGAGGAATATTTCCACTTAATCTATTGTTGTAAAGAAGAAGTTGAAGAAGATTAGTTAGATTGCCTAGTTCTGTGGGGATACTGCCACTGAGTTGATTCTCGTATAGATAAAGAAGTTTTAGGTTTGTCATTTTACCCAATTCAGTTGGGATGCTGCCTGAAAGCAAATTGGCTTCAATACGGAATTCCTGGAGATTGGTTAAATTTCCTAATTGAGGCGGGATGCTGCCGCTGAGTTTATTACTCCCTAAACCGAGTTGGATCAAAGACTCGATATTCCCTAATTCTGCCGGTATACTACCTACTAAGTTATTGTTGGCGACAAATATTTGTGTCACGTGTCCATTGGCGCAAGTAACCCGATACCATGTGCATGGCGTATTCGTAACCAACCAGCCGGTCTTGTTGGTCCAGCCATTTCCATTTGTACTGTTATAAAGTGCAACCAACGCATTACATTCAATTACTGGAATTTCTGTTACCCCGGCACACCCACTGACTGGTGTTATCGTCGGTGTAAGTGTAATTGTTGGCGTTGAAGTGGCTGTGAAAGTTATTGAGGGTGTTGATGTTTTTGTGAAAGTGGGAATCGGAGTAAATGTTGCAGTGGATGTGGACGTGGGAGTTTGTGATTTGGTTGAAGAGGGGATGGGAGTAAATGTCCTGGTTGATGTTGGTGCTGGAGTTAGTGTTTTTGTCGCTGAGGGAATAGGGGTATATGTTCTCGTTGAAGTAAGAACAGAGGTTTGTGTTTTGGTAGGAGTATAGACAGGCGTCAGAGTCCGGGTTGAAGCGGCTTTGGCTGTCGGGGTACGGGAGGGAGTTGTTGTAATCGTTCTTGTGAATGTCGAGGTAAAAGTTGGAGTAAATGTTCCAGTGGCGCTGGGTGTATAAGTGTTCGTTGTTGTCAAAGTCGAATTGGTAGAGGTAGGGCTGGTAGTGTTGGCAGTTTGGGTGGGATCAAAAATACCTGGAGGAGTGTTGGAAGGTCCGGGAGTGATGGTTGGCAGGGCTGCAAATGTCGCTTCAAGAATTGGGATAACGAGTGTCGCTTCCGGGTTGTTTAGAACCCAATCGGAAGCTTCCGCCCCGGTCATGCGTCCTGTGACAGGAGGGATGGAAGGGCTGTAAACAAGAGCGGTCTCGCCTGATACGAGTTCCGCCCGCCCGCCTTCGTTTTCGAGTTCGCAGTGACCTTCCAAACACGAGATCGAGGTGAGGTTATTTTCCGGGCGATATGTCACGTGCAGGAACGACCCGCGGACAGCCGCCAATCCGGAGGGAGTTTCCACGTTGACCTCACCGCCCTTTAGAATGATCCATATTTCGCCGAGTCCCAGATCGAGGAAATAACGTCCCCCGTCAACACCCTTGCGCTCATCTTTAAATACAAAGATTGTGTTTTCACCTAAACGTACAATAGTCTGGTTGGAAAGGTCAAGTCTTACACGGCTTTGCTCGGCCGTTTTTACGGTGCTGGAAACAGTTAATATCTGGTCTGGCATGACCGCTGTGAAATCAGATTGGTCCGGCTTGCGAATTGTAACCGTGCCGATGATCTCGTGCATACTGGCTGTCAGCGGAGCCGGGGTGGGGCCGGGCATTGTGGGGATGAGCAGGGCAATCAGTCCGCCGGGGTCGATGAAACTATGGAACGGTGGACGCGAAGTTGGGTTGACTGTGGATTGTTCAAGTTTTAGGGAATTGCGTTTATAGATGTAAACAGCATATGTCGCCGTCAGCAGGCTTATCGTAATTACGATGTTGATGATGATCGATCGTTTTGGATTCATGTGTTTGAAGGCGATCTTGGTATGAATTGATCCATGTTATTTTTGACCTTGATAATCAAGACTGCTCTCAATGTTATGGGCAATGTAAATGTAATTGCTTATAAGTATTGCTTGTCAACGTCTAAAAAATTATGAAAGAGCCGATATTAGAAATTGTGTGGCGTAATTCCAGATATAAGACCGGCCAATTCAAAGGTGTATCAATTTAAACAATAAGGTTGTCTAGATTTTCCCAATATTTCGCATTATATCCCTTCAATGAATTCAGGGCGAATTTATCACGTAAAAACTTCCTAAAAAGTTATTTTGTATGATTCAGTTATTTGCCCGCCTTTACCATCCGCGAAATCGGGTCTCTTTTAATCCATCTTGAAAGCTTGACCGCCGATTAGTCAGTGTGCTCATTATTGCTTCCACGATGAAAAAATGTGAACACGATAGATGTTGTCGAGATAGTGTTGTTTAGCTTTCAATTCTGTATGTTTTGTTGGTTGACTTACTCATATTATTCTCATAGAATCAAGTGAAAAATAGTACTTTTGAGCGATGGGGGATGCCTTGACTCAGTGTCTTGATCTGGTCGCTTATCTCGTTTTTTGAGTAAGGGCACTGACGAGCGAATAGCGAAACCGCCCCTGTTTTTAAGATAACTATAAGCACAAATTCTATATTCCCAAGCCGGAGAAATGTATGCCCAAAATCTTTAAGGTGTGTTTTATGATCGTTGCCATCGCGGGCTTATTTACGATTTCTCCATTCCTTAAAGTAAAAGCGGATGTGCAGGCGCAGAGTTATAACGCAACAATTTCAAAATTATTTAATCCTGCAACCATCGGCCGCATGGAAAAAACGCGGCTTAGCGTGGTGGTTACAAATCCCAATAATTTTATTTTAGATAATGTCTCATGGTCTGATGATCTGGTCAGTGTGCAGCCGGGGGTACGCGTTGCCACGCCTGCCAATATCGTAGAGAATTGCGGCGGTACAGTGACCGCGGTTGAAGGTTCCACTACCATTGAATTAATTGGCGGGTCCGTCGCCGCAAATGGCGGTACATGTACCGTATCTGTTGATGTTATCACAAGTGTATCTGGAAATCTTACAAACACCATCCCGGCCGGAGCGTTAACCGCAACGGAGAACGGCGGTCCCGGAACGATCACGAATGGCGCAGATGCGAGCGCGATACTGAACGTCGCCACCTTTGATTTTCCGGCCGAGATCAATAAGCAATTCAACCCGATCTCCATCGCTCCCGGGGATGTGTCCCGCCTGAGCATCTCTATCTACAATTCCAATACCTTTGAGTTGAATAATGCTGCCTGGATTGATAACCTCGTGGGAATTCAGACCGGCTTGAAGATCGCTAATCCGCCCAATATCTTGACAACCTGTGATGATCCCCTGGCTAACCCGCCGACTGCTGTAACTGCACTGGCTGGGGGAACTACAATCTCTTTGGAACGTGGCAAAGTGCCTGCCCAGTTAAACAGCAACCCAGGTTCCTGTACCGTGTCGGTGGATGTGACATCAACTACGCCTGGAAATCTGATCAATACAATTCCGGCCGGGGCTTTATCGTCTACTGGGATTGGCGGGACTGTTACAGTGGGAAATACTTCACCATCCAGCGCAACCCTGCAAGTTGATACTGTCGCGCCCCCTTCGATTACAAAAAGTTTTACCCCGAACACTGTCTGGGTGGGGCAGACCAGTCAATTAACAATCGACATCAAGAACAATGATCTGACTCATGTATTGTCTGAAATAACCCTGACAGATATCCTGAATGATCCTGCGCCGAATAATATTGTTATAGCAAATCCTGTTTCAGCTTCATTATCAGGATGCGGCGGGACGGCCGCTGCTTTGCTGACTGCCAATAGCGGATCGAGCTCACTAATCTTAAATAATGCGAGCATTGCCGCAGACTCAACCTGTCGAATTCTTGTTAATGTAGTCTCGTCAGTCGCTGGTAGTTATACCAATACGATCGCTGTTGGAGCGATCGGCAGTAAGCAAGGGGTGACAAATGCATCCCCCGCCTCCGCGCCGTTGAATGTCCAAGCTTCAAGTATTCTAAAGTCTTTTTTCCCCACCACCATTCAAGCCGGGGAAATCAGCCTATTAACCATTACCTTAAGAAACCCGACGGCAACTCCCTATACCGGGGTGGCAATTGATGATGTCATGCCAGGTACGGTCTTGGAACTGGTGCCTGGAACTGCCGCAACCGATTGCGGTACCGGGATTGCAGAGGTCGTGACTACCGGCCGCGCAAATGACACAGTCCGTTTGACTGGAGGAACGATTCCCGCGGGTAGTGTGGCTACTCCGAACAGTTGTACGATCACGGTCAGTGTGACCACGCCGGATACAGCATTAACACAAACTCACACCAACACAATTCCTGCCAACGCGTTGGTGACAGATCAAGGCATTAGTAACCTTCTGCCCGTTAGCACAAATTTGGGGGTACAAAGATTAAGTATTGGCGTCGTAAAAGGTTTTTCTCCGATAGCCATTCAGCAAGGCGGGACTACAACAGTCACCATCACCCTGCAGAACAGAACCAGCAATCCCTTAAATATTGTATCGTTCACGGATACCCTTCCAACAGGTTTGGTGCCGGTTGCCCCGGAGACGGCAGCCACCACCTGCAGCGGAGGAACCGCTGCCTCCACAACCATCCCATCAGCTGTCACACTGACCGGGGGGGTCATTCCGCCTGGTACTGTGGCTGTGCCTGGGACATGCAGGGTTACAGTCAATGTTACGACCAATGGTAGTGTCTTCCCGGCTACATACACCAATGTCGTCGATCCAAATACGATCACCACGCTGGAAGGTGCGACCAACCTGGATTCCGCGAGCAGATCCATAAATGTATATCAAACGGATCAAGGTGTAACTGCAAGCAAGTCATTTTCTCCGGTTTCCATTTTGGCCGGCTCCAACTCACGTCTTAGAATCTCTTTACGCGCACCAGATGACGAAGACCTGACCAATTTATCGGTGACCGATATCCTGCCGGCAAATGTCACCATTAGTAATTCAACAGCGGCTTCCCTTAGTGGATGCGGCGCGGGGACCCTGACCGCGGTAGCCACCGGGACTGACACGATCACCTTAAGTAACGCCTCGATCACAAAGGCGACTACCTGCCAGATTGATGTGTATGTGACAGGTAGTGTTTCAAACGTTTATACCAATACCATAGCTGCGACCCAGATCACGAACGATCAGGGTCAGCGCCCTCCTGCTGATTTCTCGGCTTCGCTAACCGTCAGCCACATGACCATCAGCAAGGCGTTTTATCCAAATGCGGTCAGCCCCGGCGGCCTTTCGACCCTAACGATCACCCTATCCAACACAAATCCCGCGCCGATCACAGGAGTGTCCCTTACAGATAACTTGACCACCATGGGCGGCGGTGATATTTCGATCGCACCCACTCCCAATGGAAAAACCACTTGCGGGAGCGGCACCGTTCCGGTTAGCGGGGGATCGCAGATCATTACATTGAGCAACGGGAGTATTCCCGCCCAGGTGGGCGGGGTGCCGGGCATCTGTACTGTCAGTGTTGATGTTCAGGCATCGAGCAGCATTGTGACCCTGCCTACGACCCGCACGAATACGGTCTACAGGACGAATGTGTCGGGAACGATCTTTGGATTGGGTACAACCATCAACCCGGTTGCGGATGCGGCTGCAAACCTGCTCATCACCCCCCTGTCAGTGGGAGTCGTGAAGGGCTTTGATCCGCTAACTGTTTTTGGCGGATCTTCATCCACACTCAGCGTGCAATTGGTCAATCCAAACAACACGGTCCTGTCAGGGATCACATTCACCGATACGATGCCGCTCGGCATGTTTATTGCGAATCCTCCCAACCTATCGACTGGGACCTGTGGTGGTGCATTGACGGCCACCCCCGGAGAGCGCACCTTTACCTTCAGCGGTGGTGTGTTGAATGCCAATAAGCGTTGTACATTGACCCTTGGTACAACCATGAACGTTAACGGTAACCGCACCAACACCATCACAGCTGGGGCAGTCACTACTTTTAATGGGGCCAGCAACCCACAGGCCGCGCAGGCATCCTTGACCAACCTGCCCGGCGCCAGTATCACGAAATTTTTCTCGCCCAATTCCATTATTGCAGGCGAGGCTTCATTATTAACCATAAGAATTACAAATACCGGCAATATCAAATTGACCAATTTAGGATTTACAGATAACCTGCCGGCCGCGCTTCAAATTTTGGCATCTCCTGCGCCGGTCAATAATTGCGGCGGTGTGCTAACTGCAGCCGCGGGAACTCAGATCATCAAATTACTCGGCGGTGAAATACCAGCCGGTCCCGGTACCACTTGTGACATGGTTGTGGCAGTCACAGGCACGACTGCCGGTACATATACCAACACGATTGCGAAAAATTCCCTCACTTCAGCGGAAGGCGCTACCAATACCGAACCGGCGACTGACACCTTGACTATCAATGCAAACCCACTTTTGCAGTTGATCAAGACGCTTGATATTAACAACTCCAGTCCTGCTCCTTATACGGTTGGCGATTCGCTCGCCTATCTGATCGTCGCGAAAAATATTGGTGACATTCCGTTAACTAATGTCACCATTACAGATCCCAATGTGGTGATGGGGACATGTACACCATCCGGGACTCCGGTCACCCTGCTGCCCACACAAACGTTGTCGTGTACAGCCACTCATGTGGTCGTTCTTGATGATGACACCGCTGGCAGTTTTGTAAACACTGCCAGCGGCGACAGCGATCAAACCGACCCGGTCACAGACTCTGTCACAGTTCCGATCGATAAGATCGATGCGATGAGCATCAAGAAGGTCATCACTTCGACTGCCCCATATCAATTGGGCGATACGCTGAACTACTCCATTACCGTCACCAATCTTGGAACAAGCACCCTGAACGGCGTAACCGTGACTGATCCCGGCACGAACGTAACCCTGGGGACTTGCACTCCCGGCCAGCCGTCTGTGCTGACGCCCGGTACCAGTATGGTTTGTGCTGCAAGTCATGTAGTGACTCAGCCTGATGTCGATCTAGGCAGTTTTACTAATACAGCCATTGCAGATAGTGTTGAGACCGACCCGCCGATCAGCGATACTGTGGTCGTTAATATCAAGAAAAACCCACAGCTCAATGTGTTCAAACAGGTCACTTCCAACGGACCTTATAACACGGTCGGATCGGTGATAACTTATGATATCTCCACGGTTAACAGCGGTGATGAGACCCTGCATAATGTTACCCTGGTCGATAATACGCCCGGGGTTGTCATGGGTACCTGTACACCGGCTACCCCCGCCACACTTGTTCCAGGCGCCATTCTTTCCTGTACAGCCAGCCATACAGTGACCGCCGGGGATCTGACAAACGGTGGGTACACCAATACCGCCACAGGCGACAGCGATGAAACTCCATCAGCCAGCGATACAGTGACAGTCATTACCAAGACGCCAAGTATCGTTTTGGATAAGGTCGGAACCCTCAATGCCGGCGGCAATGGCCGCGCAGATGCCGGAGATACGATCTCCTATGCATTCGCAATTACAAATAATGGCGAAGTCACGCTGACCAATATCACCCTGATCGACATCGTTGGCGGCATCACCATTACCGGCGGACCAACCATTGCGTCGCTGGCTTCCGGGGAAGTTAACTCCACCACCTTCACCGGCACTTATACTTTAAAACAATCAGATATTGATGCGGGGACATTCTCTAATACTGCCACAGCCACCGGCTATCCCCCGATCGGCAGTCCGGTCAGTTCCACAGACACAGACACAAAAAGTGGTTTGTCCGTGCCCTCGCTTCAACTTGACAAGGTCATCACATCCGGCGAAAGTTATAACCATGCCGGGGCGATCATCTATTACAGTTATACGATCACGAATAGCGGCAATGTGGCGTTAACTGGGAACAGCACCCCGGATGGTTATTTCACGATCACAGATGATCATATTAATGGCGGAACAGCTTTCAGTTGTGGAACCGCTGTCAGTCTCGCCATTGGCGCCAGTATTAACTGTACCAACAGCTATACCGTTACCCAGGCGGATATTGATGGCGGGGCTTCCATTGTCAATACTGCGAATGCGCATGGGAAATACGTTGCGCTCGATGTGACTTCTAATACAGATACAGCCACGGCAGCCGAACTCACTCCCTGGCCGGCATCTCTGGCAAAGTCCCTGGTGACGACCGAATTTAATGTCAGCGGTAATGATCATACTCAGGCCGTGATCGGCGAGATATTGACCTACCAACTGGTCACTACCTTCCCATCCGGGTCAACCATGTCCGCCAAGATCGTGGATACGCTTGACGCCGGTCTCGCATTGGTGGCCGTGGATTCTGTGACGGTTTCCAATCGCGATTCTGATGGAGCATCTGTCAATACGGATGCGGGATTAAATTCGGAAAAAATGACATTTGACTCCTTCGGTAATTGCACAAACTGTACTTCCAGCGCAACGAACGGTGTTGGTGTTAATCCATTCGTAGAGACCAGCGGCGGCAAGCTTACTTTCGATTTTGGCAATGTTATTAACACCAGTCCTTATGTCGATGGTACAAATACCGGCGCAGAAACGATCACGATCATATACCGTGCGATCGTCTTGAACGATATAAATAACCAGAGCCTTGTGAATTTAAATAATTCGGCGGTCTTTTCATGGACTGGTGATCAAGCTTCTGCATCGGCGGCGGCTGTGACAGTAGTTGAACCGACTTTGACTCTCTCAAAATCGCTTCTGACACTGCCCGCAACCATTCACGATGCGGGTGATACAGCCTCATTCAGCATCACAGTGACGAACGGCAATGTCGCGAGCGGAACGACCGTAGCTCATGATGTCGAATTCACGGATCTTATTCCGTCTGGTTTGACGTTGGTTGGTTCTCCCACTTTGGGAGCTTGCGATGCTTCGCCGACTTTTGGCGGTACAACGACTCTGACCGCTTCCTGGATTTCTTTCCCTATAGCGAGTTCGTGTACATTCACTTTCAACACAACTGTCAATGCAGATGTGCAGCCCGGGCAAACGATCGCCGCCAATACCGGCGAATTACGCTGGACGAGCATTTCTGGAACGCGCGCTGATCTATCGCCATTCAACACAGCATCAGATGAACGGGTCGGCCCAACGGGCATCATTGGAAGCGACAGCCTCAACGATTACGGTATCGAAAGCCCCGCCTCCGCGATTACACTGGACAATGTCGTGGCGCAAAAATCCATCATCGCCACCTCCGAAGCGCACACGGACGATCCGAACGCAGCCATTGGAGAGATCATCCGCTATCGTTTGGTAATGCAACTGCCTGAAGGCGTCGTCACTGATCTGCAATTAAGCGATACGTTTGGTGGAACTGGCGGCCAGCGCTTCCTTGACGACAATACGGCCAGAGTGCTGTTCGTAGGGAATGGCAGTGTCTCGTCGGCCGTCTACGGCAGCGTGCCGGCGGTCAGCGCCTGTGCCAATTACGGGGGAGATTTCACACTCGCGGGCACGTCGGCGATCGTGTCGTCAGCAGTTAATTGTTCACTCGCAGATGCCAACATTACAGCCATTGAAAATAGTGACGTGGATACCTATCCGACCAATGGAGGCATCCACTTCCAACTGGGTACGATCACCAATGGCGATAATGACGTTAACCCGGAATTCATCATCGTTGAATTCAATGCGCTGGTCACGAATGAAGCTGCAAATGTCACTGGCAGTACATTGACAGACAGTTTTATTGGACGGAGATGGAACGGCACAGCAATGGTTAACATGGGGAATGCGTCTCCTTCTGTTTCATCGATCGCGCGCGAACCTTCCGTTACTGTCAGCAAGGTTTTGATGAGCACTCCGCTGGATGCGGGCGATACAGTCACGTATCAATTGACCGTTACGGCTGGTGGTACTTCACTTGATCATGCAACCGCTTTTGAGCTTGAGTTGACGGATGTTCTGGATAACGGGTTGACCCCGGTTTCACAGGTAATTGACAGCACCACACAGGCGTCCATTTGTTCTGGCGGCGGATCTGGGACAACTGTATATGCTGATCAGATTTCTCGAATTGGACAGACGATTACATTGACCGCCACTTGTCTTGATCCTGGTAATTCCATCACTGCCACCATCACAGCCAAAGTCGCACCGGGAGCAGCGGCGGGTGAGGTTATTCCCAACTCAACCGCTATCTTATATACCAGTCTGCCGGGTGCGCATGGTACCACTGTCAATGACACCGGCTCTGTGGTAACTACCGACCCCGGTACCCCAACGGGCGAACGAACGGGATCGGGAATAGCACCGAATACATATGTTGATTCAGATAATGTTTCCTTCACGCTGGATGTGCCGGGTATCGTTAAAAATGATGCGACACCTGCGGTATATACCATAGGCGAGACGGTCAGTTATGATATCCGTGTCACCCTTCCAGAAGGAGTAACGCCCAGCCTGGTGGTGACTGATAATATTCCATCCGGCACAAAACCAACTGGCAGCCTGCCTTATGGTCTGAAGTATGTAAGTTCCCAGGTTCTTGCATCTGATGCGGCCCTGTCCACTCCTTTCAGCGGACCAACAGATGTAACCCTGATATCGGGTGTTTGTGCTAATGCGTGCGCCAGCGGGGATGATGTTACATTCACATTCAATGATGTGACCACTCTTGATGATAATAATGCCGCCAACAACACATTTATCATCCGTATTGTTTTGTTGGTGGAAAATATTACCGGCAACCAGGATCGTATTCCGGCTAATGTTGAATATCCAACTTCCCTGATCAATTCTGCCACGGCTGTTTACACGGGTGGAACGATAAACGATTCAGCTGCCGCTATTACCATCATTGAACCGCAGATCACAACGACGAAGAGTGTCAGCCCGACAACGAATGTCAAGGCGGGAGACACACTGACCTACACGGTGCGGTTCACGAATACCGGCGACAGCACCGCCTATGATGTGACAGCGTTGGACACGATGGCGCAGGGCGTGATCTTTGGTTCCATCACGAGTTGTAACTACTTCAACGGGTCGACCACATCCCCGATCGGGTTTACACAGCCGACAGCGGGCATCGTGAGCGTTCCATTTGACAGTGACATACCCGGCAGCTGGGATGTTCCTGCCACCGCGACGGACTCGTACATTGAGTGTGTCTATACCGGTGTTGCACAGAATAATATGGTGCTGAACGGCAGTCACACCAACAGCATTGATGCGGATTGGACTTCACTTGATGGTGTAAATGCCAACGAACGAAACTATAGCGATGGCTTATCTAATAATATGGACGGAACGCAGGACACAGCGACGGCTACGTTCACAACTGGAGTCGTCACTCTAAGTAAGAGCGACGGCGGGATTACGCAGAGGACGATCGGAGATTCGATCACCTACACGATCACGGTGGGCGGGGCGAATGTGTTGGGCACGCTGCGCAGCCTGGTGGTGACGGATACCCTGCCGGCAGGTTTGATCTACGACGGCGGCGTGGTGTTCAATGGATTCTCCACCTCGCCTGTCCCGACATTCGGCACGAATGACGGCAGTGTGGCGGTGGTGCTGACCTTCAATTTTGGAGACACGGTCAAGAGCGCTGATAATGCCACGATCACATTCAACGCGCATGTGGCGGATGTGACCGGCAATGCGCGGACAGTGGCGAAGACGAACAGCGTCAGCGCCAGCTATCTGAATGTGGCCGGGACGACGGTGAACCTGGGACCAGCCACTGATGCGTTCACGATCATTGAACCTGTCATCACAACGACGAAGAGTGTCAGCCCAACGACGAATGTCAAGGCGGGAGACACACTGACATACACAGTGCGGTTCACGAACAGCGGCGACAGCACAGCCTATGATGTGACAGCGTTGGACACGATGGCGCAGGGTGTGGTCTTTGGTTCGATCACGAGTTGTAACTACTTCAACGGGGCGACCACATCCCCGATCGGGTTTACACAGCCGACAGCGGGCATCGTGAGTGTTCCGTTTGACAGTGACATACCCGGCAGCTGGGATGTTCCCGCCACCGCGACGGACTCGTACATTGAGTGTGTCTATACCGGTGTTGCACAGAATAATATGGTGCTGAACGGCAGCCACACCAACAGCATTGACGCGGATTGGACTTCACAGGACGGCACAGCCAATGCGGGCGAGCGTGTCTACGCAGATGTTGTCAGCCGCGCGAATGTGGATGGGACGCAGGACACAGCGACAGCGACGTTCACAACCGGAGCGGTCACACTAAGTAAGAGTGACGGCGGGATTACGCAGAGGACGATCGGAGATTCGATCACCTACACGATCACGGTGGGCGGGGCGAATGTGTTGGGCACGCTGCGCAGCCTGGTAGTGACGGATACCCTGCCGGCGGGTCTGATCTACGATGGCGGTGTGGTGTTCAGCGGATTCTCCACCTCTCCTGTCCCGACGTTCGGCACGAATGACGGCAGTGTGGCGGTGGTGCTAACCTTCAATTTTGGAGACACGGTCAAGAGCGCTGATAATGCCACGATCACATTCAACGCGCATGTGGCGGATGTGACGGGCAACGCGCGGACAGTGGCGAAGACGAACAGCGTCAGCGCCAGCTATCTGAATGTGGCCGGGACGACGGTGAACCTGGGACCAGCCACTGATGCATTCACAATTACCGAGCCTGTCATCACGACAACGAAGAGTGTCAGCCCGACAACGAATGTCAAGGCGGGAGACACACTGACCTACACGGTGCGGTTCACGAACAGCGGCGACAGCACAGCCTATGATGTGACAGCCTTGGACACGATGGCGCAGGGTGTGGTCTTTGGTTCGATCACGAGTTGTAACTACTTTAACGGGGCGACCACATCCCCGATCGGGTTTACACAGCCGGCAGCCGGCATCGTGAGTGTTCCGTTTGATAGTGACATACCCGGCAGCTGGGATATTCCTGCCACCGCGACAGACTCGTATATTGAGTGTGTCTATACCGGCGCAGCACAGAATAATATGGTGCTGAACGGCAGTCACACCAACAGCATTGATGCGGATTGGACTTCACAGGATGGTACAGCCAATGCAGGTGAGCGTGTCTACGCAGATGTGGTCAGCCGCGCGAACGTGGACGGAACGCAGGACACAGCAACAGCGACATTCACAACAGGAGTCGTCACTCTAAGTAAGAGCGACGGCGGGATTACGCAGAGGACGATCGGAGATTCGATCACCTACACGATCACGGTGGGCGGGGCGAATGTGTTGGGCACGCTGCGCAGCCTGGTAGTGACGGATACCCTGCCGGCGGGTCTGATCTACGATGGCGGTGTGGTGTTCAGCGGATTCTTCCACCTCGCCTGTCCCGACGTTCGGCACGAATGACGGCAGTGGCAGTGGTGCTGACCTTCAATTTTGGAGACACGGTCAAGAGCGCTGATAATGCCACGATCGACATTCAACGCGCATGTGGCGGATGTGACGGGCAACGCGCGGACAGGGGCGAAGACGAACAGCGTCAGCGCCAGCTATCTGAATGTGGCCGGGACGACGGTGAACCTGGGACCAGCCACTGATGCATTCACAATTACCGAGCCTGTCATCACGACAACGAAGAGTGTCAGCCCGACAACGAATGTCAAGGCGGAGACACACTGACCTACACGGTGCGGTTCACGAACAGCGGCGACAGCACAGCCTATGATGACAGCCTGGGACACGATGGCGCAGGGTGTGGTCTTTGGTTCGATCACGAGTTGTAACTACTTCAACGGGGCGGCCACATCCCCGATCGGGTTTACACAGCCGGCAGCCGGCATCGTGAGTGTTCCGTTTGATAGTGACATACCCGGCAGCTGGGATATTCCTGCCACCGCGACAGACTCGTATATTGAGTGTGTCTATACCGGCGTTGCCCAATCTACTTTGCATCTGGACGGCAATCATGTCAATAGCATTGATGCGGATTGGACCTCACAGGATGGTACAGCCAATGCAGGTGAACGTGTCTACGCAGATGTGGTTAGCCGCGCGAACGTGGACGGAACGCAGGACACAGCGACAGCGACATTTACGACGGGTGCGCCAGCCATTACAAAGGATGATGGTGGTGTGGTACAGACTGTGATCGGTCAGAAAATATCCTTCACGTTGACGATCACCAGTCCATTGGGAACCCTGCAAAATGCCAAGGTGGAAGATTCTCTGCCAGCTGGATTTATTTATGTGACAGGCAGCCAGGTGGTCAGTGCCGGGGTGAGTGCCGCTACTTTTTCCACGACAGTTCCGGTTGACGGGTCTGCGTCTGGCAAGCTTACCTGGGATTTTGGCAGCGCAGTGATTAGCGCCAGTCCATTCACAATCAAATATGACGCGATCGTTGCCAATGTCGTGGGTAACCAGAATTACACAGTCAAGGCAAATACGGCGACTTTAAGCTATACCAATATTGCAGGCGCCACTCAATCACTGAACAGCAGTGCGACATCCACGATCACTGAACCGATCTTGACGGTCGGAAAAACTGCCGCATCTGTCGCGGTGAATCCGGTTGCCGGGGATGAGATCACCTACACGGTCACGATCGCCCACGATACGAATGGAACACTGCCGGACAGTACCGCTACAGCTTACAACGTCAATTTGAACGATATTCTGCCAATTTATGCTGACCTGCAAATTGGAACCGTATCAGTTTCCGGTACAGGCGCTGCGACGGTGATCAATACATCCAATGATGGAACTAATACGGTCACGATTGCCATTAGTGATATTCCAATTGGAACAACAGCCATCGTTACCTATAAAGCGATCCTCACCGCGGCGCTTGTTCCCAACCAACAAATTGTGAATACTGCCGATATTGATTGGAGTTCGCAGTCTGGTGATAATAATCCGGGTGCTGTTGACGGCGAACGCGATGGTTCAGGTCTGGTCAATGATTACAATAACAGCGCCACAGCCACGAAATACGCCGCCAACCTGATCCCGGTGAAATCGATCGTTAGCACCTCTGAAGCTCATACGCTCGAGACGGGGGATGGTTCCAACAATACAGATCAGGCGCGCGTTTTGGCAATTGGTGAAATCCTGCGTTATCGCATGGAAGTTGTTATACCCGAAGGAACCTCAACGAGTTTAATTTTGGCAGATGCGCTGCCGCTTGGGTTGAGTTATCTGGGTAATCCCAAGATTTCGATCATTTCCACGATCCCAATGACAGTGCCGGCTGACCTGAATGGCGCGCGGAATGGCGCAGTGCCTCCGACCTTTGATCTTCCGATCGGGCATATCACGGTGAATGGCCAGGATGTGACCTTTGCGCTTGGTGATTTTATTAATAATGATGCGGATGTTTCCAATTTGGATGTGGAAAAGATCGTTGTCGACTTTAATGTATTGGTCAACAACGATGCCAATAATCACAACTCAACCATCCATGACAACCTGTTCACCAGCTCGATCAGCGGCGGCACGCCTGTGTCATCCAATCATGTTTTCTCCGCGGTGGTCGAACCTGTTCTCTTATTGGGGAAGACAGCCAATGCTTCCACAAACTGGAAGTATAACGATACTGTGACCTACACGCTAAGTATCACTTCACCGCTTGCCAGCGCTGCGGACGCCTTCAACTTGCGTGTCGCTGATCGAATTCCGTCCGGTTTGACCTACGTGCCTCTCTCGATCACTGCTCCCGCCGGCTGGGTCGCTGACGCTACTGGCGCGCCCGATCTCGTTTGGACCTGTGACCTGGCCTGCGCGTTGCTTTTGGATGGTACAGCTGATTTCACATATCAAGTTAAGGTGGATGCACCTCCGTCAGCTTCTGCTATTGTGGGCAATGCCACGGTTACCAATAATGCCTTGCTTACATTTACTTCATTGCCGGGTAATACCGGGACGACCGGTAACGGGACTGGTTCAGATACACCTGGTATCAGTGGCGCGGCAAATGGCGAAAGAAACGGATCGTCCGGAGGCATCAATACTTATAACGACCCGGCTTCCCATACTGGAGGAGTCACTGCCTACTATTCCATCGGTAACCGTGTCTGGTTTGACACCGATAATAGCGGCACAATGAATGGATCTGAAGTGGGAGTGAGCGGTGTGTTGGTGCAATTGTTTGCTGCCAGTGATACGAACTTCACCACTGTTCTTGCTTCTGATACCACCAATGCGGCTGGCTTCTACCTGTTCGATTATCTTGAGCCAGGTGACTATGTGATCGTCATCCCGTCTTCAAACTTTACCGGCATTGGAAAGTTGGTCGGCTATTGGTCATCGGGTACATCCATGGATAATACGGGAAGTATCTCTGAACCTGCGGCCATTGATGTTGATATTGTAGCTACGGATGCCGATGATAACGGCAAGCGCCAAATTGCCGCCCCGATCACCGGGGCTGTGATCACACTGCCGATCACGCTTGGCGCAACTGAACCGACTGGCGAACTTGCAGCACAACTCGAATCAGGCGTTTTGGGTGAGCAGGGTGCGCAGCCTGATAATCGTGCCAACATGACAGTTGACTTTGGTTTTTATCAGACTGAGATCGGTGGATTGCTCTGGACTGAAGGCGGAACGGTTGTTGACGGCAGGTATGTGCTGGCAGATGATGGTTTGATATCCGGCAATACAGTGCGCCTATATTCCGCAGACGGGTTGACAGAGATTGCAGCTGCCGTTCTTAGCGGTGTTGGCGGAGATTACCTATTCTCAGGTCTGCCCGATGGAAATTATGTCGTCAAGGTTTCCGAAACGACAGGCATGATCAGCACCCTCGATACATTCGATCAGGCTGACAATAACGATCCCAATACCAATACCGATAATAATGATAATGGGGATAATGATCGGGAAACGGCCGGGGTGGTTGCTTCCAACCCTGTGGATAGCGCTCCAGGATCAACTGGAATAAAAACAAACAGTACCGTCTCGAATATTAGCGGCACCACTACAAATCTCACGCTTGATTTTGGTTTTGCAAGTCGTTACTCGGTCGGAAACCGGGTATGGTTGGACAGTGATAATAACGGTGCTATGAATGGTGGTGAAATAGGCGCTTCCGGCGTGACCGTTCAATTATTCGCCGCAAATGGTCTGGGTCAGCCGACCGGCCTCGTGCTGGATCAGGTCACCACAGATGGCACAGGTTATTATCTGTTTGATAACCTCTTCCCGGGAGAATATGTTGTCGTTATCCCATCCAGTAATTTTAGCGGACCGCTCACTGGCTACTGGTCTTCATTGACACATATGAATTCATCCGGGATCACATCGGAAACAGATTCGAGTGACCCTGATGATGCCAACCAACTGGACGATAATGGCATGCTGGTCGGCTCCGATGTCATCTCCAAGGCCATTCTGCTTGGTCCGATCGGTGCTACGGAACCTATCAATGAAAGTGATGCCCCGGCTGGACAGGGTGTTCAGCCTGATGATCATGCCAATATGACGCTTGACTTTGGTTTCTTCCAGCCTGCAACTCTTGGTGATTTTGTTTGGAACGATACGAATTACAACGGCATTCAGGATGCGGGCGAAACCGGGGTCAATGCAGTTCAGGTTGACTTATATACCGGCGCGGACCAATTCGTAGAGACAGCCACCACCAATGCCAGCGGCATTTATAAATTTACAAGCCTCCTGGCAGGCGACTACTATGTCATCTTTACACTGCCCAATGGATATGTATTTAGTCCCAAGAATACCGGCGCTGATGTGGCCAAAGACAGCAACGCGGATATTGTCACCGGTCAAACAGCTGCTGTGACGCTGACTGGCGGCGAGACCAATAACACGATCGATGCTGCCATGTATGCTGCTGCGCCTGCCTTAAGCATCGTCAAGACGGCCAGCCCATTGACGTACAACGCGGTGGGCAATGTCATTAGCTATAGTTATCTGGTAACTAACAGCGGAAATGTGATACTGTACGCGCCTTTCACAGTTGCCGATGACAAAACCATAAATGAAAATTGCCCGGTAACCGCGAGCCTTGCGCCGGGTGTAAGCATTACCTGTACTTCCAGCTACACGATCACGCAGATCGATCTGGATGACGGCTCGGTTATCAATACAGCTTCGGCTAGCGCCGAGGATGCGGTGAGCAACAGCACGGTGACATCCCTGACCGATAGTGAAACTGTAACTGCGATACAGAATCCATTAATGACAGTGGCGAAGAGTTCCGTGACAGTCGGGCTGTCCGCGCCGGGGACGGTGAACTACAGTTACCTGGTGACGAACACCGGGAATGTGACGTTGACGAATATCGTTCTGGTGGATGATAACGATACGGCGGCAGGAGTGAGTTGTCCTGTCACAACCCTGGCACCGGCTGCGACGACAACCTGCACCGCCTCGCATACCTTCACGCAGGCTGAGTTGGACGCGAACGGATCCCCGACCGCCCTGAGTGCCAGTCTGACAAATAATGTCACCGCCAGCTCGACCGAAGCGCCGGATGCGACTGACACCTTGAGCATTCCGATCACACAAAGTCCGTCAATGACAGTGGCGAAGAGTTCCGTGACAGTCGGGCTGTCCGCGCCGGGGACGGTGAACTACAGTTACCTGGTGACGAACACCGGGAATGTGACGTTGACGAATATCGTTCTGGTGGATGATAACGATACGGCCGCGGGAGTGAGCTGTCCTGTCACAACCCTGGCACCGGCAGCGACGGCAACCTGCACCGCCTCGCATAACTTTACGCAGGCCGAGTTGGACGCGAACGGATCGCCGACCGCCCTGAGCGGCAGCCTGACGAATAATGTCACCGCCAGCTCGACCGAAGCGCCGGATGCGACTGACACCTTGAGTATCCCGATCACACAAAGTCCGTCAATGACAGTGGCGAAGAGTTCCGTGACAGTCGGGCTGTCCGCGCCGGGGACGGTGAACTACAGTTATCTGGTGACGAACACCGGGAATGTGACGTTGACGAATATCGTTCTGGTGGATGATAACGATACGGCCGCGGGAGTGAGCTGTCCTGTCACAACCCTGGCACCGGCAGCGACGACAACCTGTAGCGCCTCGCATACCTTCACGCAGGCTGAGTTGGATGCGAACGGATCGCCGACCGCCTTGAGTGCCAGTCTGACAAATAATGTCACCGCCAGCTCGACCGAAGCGCCGGATGCGACTGACACCTTGAGTATCCCGATCACACAAAGTCCGTCAATGACAGTGGCGAAGAGTTCCGTGACAGTCGGGCTGTCCGCGCCGGGGACGGTGAACTACAGTTACCTGGTGACGAACACCGGGAATGTGACGTTGACGAATATCGTTCTGGTGGACGACAACGATACGGCCGCGGGAGTGAGCTGTCCTGTCACAACCCTGGCACCGGCAGCGACGACAACCTGTAGCGCCTCGCATACCTTCACGCAGGCTGAGTTGGACGCGAACGGATCCCCGACCGCCCTGAGCGGCAGTCTGACGAATAATGTCACCGCCAGCTCGACCGAAGCGGCGGATGCGACTGACAGCTTGAGCATTCCGATCACACAAAGTCCGTCGATGACAGTGGCGAAGAGTTCCGTGACAGTCGGGCTGTCCGCGCCGGGGACGGTGAACTACAGTTATCTGGTGACGAACACAGGGAATGTGACCTTGACGAATATCGTTCTGGTGGACGACAACGATACGGCCGCGGGAGTGAGCTGTCCTGTCACAACCCTGGCACCAACAGCGACGACAACCTGTAGCGCCTCGCATACCTTCACGCAGGCTGAGTTGGACGCGAACGGATCCCCGACCGCCCTGAGCGGCAGCCTGACGAATAATGTCACCGCCAGCTCGACCGAAGCGCCGGATGCGACTGACACCTTGAGCATTCCGATAACTCAGAACTCTGCTTTAGGGATTGTCAAGACGGCTTTGCCAACTACATACAATATTGCTGGCGATGTGATCAGCTATAGTTACCTGGTGACGAATACAGGCAATATTACACTGACAGGTCCATTCACTGTCAGTGATGACAAGGCAGCCGATGAGGACTGCCCTGCGACTGCTGCGCTGGTACCAAACGGAACCATCACCTGCACAGCGAGTTATACGATCACTCAGACCGATATGGACAATGGTTCCGTCACGAATATCGCAACTGTGAGCAACGGTACAGTAACATCCGCGACCGACACTGAAACTGTCACAGCCGTACAGAGTCCTTCATTAGGCATCGTTAAGACTGCGCTCCCGATCACATACTCTACTGTGGGTGATGTGATCAGCTACAGCTACCTGGTGACGAACACAGGCAATATCACGCTGAGTGGACCGTTCACGGTGAGCGATGACAAGGCAGCAGATGAGAGTTGTCCCGCAACTGTTACATTACCTCCGAGCGGAACCATCACCTGCACAGCGAGCTATACGATCACTCAGACCGATCTGGATAATGGCTTCGTCACGAACATCGCCTCTGTGAGTAACGGCACGGTGACATCCGCGACCGATACTGAGACTGTGACAGCAATACAGAGTCCCTCACTGAGCATTGTCAAAACCGCATTTCCAATCACATACAATGTTATTGGAAATGTGATCAGCTATAGTTACCTGGTGACCAACACAGGCAATATCACGCTGGCGGGGCCATTCATGGTAAGTGATGACAAGGCCGCTGACGAGAGCTGTCCTGTGACCGTCGCTCTGCCGCCAACCGGAACCATCACCTGTACAGCAACCTATACGATCACCCAGCCTGACCTGGATAATGGTTCGGTCACGAATATCGCTTCTGTGAGCAATGGTGTCGCTACATCACCGACCGACACAGAAACTGTGACTGCTGCGCAGGGACCGGCGCTAAGCATTGTCAAGACTGCTTCGCCGATTACATACTCTCTTGCTGGAGATGTGATCAGCTACAGTTACCTGGTGACCAACACAGGCAATATTACGCTGAGTGGACCGTTCACGGTGAGCGATGACAAGGCGGCAGATGAGAGTTGTCCCGCAACTGTTGCATTGCCTCCGAGCGGAACCATCACCTGCATAGCGAGCTATACGATTACTCAGACTGACATGGATAATGGCTTTGTCACGAACATCGCATCTGTGAGTAACGGCACCATCACATCGCCGGCTGACAGCGAAACCGTCAGCGCAATACAGAACCCACTGATGACAGTGGTGAAAAGTTCCACGACTATCAGTCTGTCTGCGCCGCGCATGGTGAACTATAGCTATCTGGTAACGAACACAGGGAATATGACATTGACGAATATCACCCTGGTGGACGACAACGATAATAATGATATAAGCTGCCTGGTCACAACGCTGGTGCCGGCGGAAGCCACGACCTGTACCGCCTCGCACACCTTCACACAGGCAGAGTTGGATGCCAACGGGTCGCCAATCGCTGCGAGCGGCAACCTGACAAACAACGTTACTGCCAGTTCAAACGAATCGCCGGATGCGCTGGATACTCTTAATATCCCGATCATACAAGCTCCCGCATTGAGTATCGTCAAAACGGCCAGCCCGTTAACCTACAGTGCGGTGGGCGATGTGATCAGCTACAGTTATCTGGTGACCAACACAGGCAACGTCACACTGAGCGGACCGTTCACGGTTAATGACGACAAAGCAGCAGACGAAACCTGTCCTATGGCTGCCGCTTTGCTGCCAAACGGAACCATCACTTGTACAGCGAGTTACACGATCACACAGACCGACCTGGATAATGGCTCGGTCACGAACATCGCTTCTGTGAGCAATGGTGTCGCAATCTCGCTAACCGATAGCGAAACTGTGACTGCCATACAGAGCCCATCACTAAGCATTGTGAAAACAGCAAACCCCGTCACATACAGTGCGGTGGGTGATGTGATCAGCTACAGCTACCTGGTGACGAATACAGGCAATATTACACTGGCGGGGGCATTCACGATAAGTGATGACAAGGCCGTTGACGAGAGTTGTCCTGTGACTGCCGCTTTGCTGCCAAACGGAACCATCACCTGTACAGCGAGCTATACGATCATACAGACCGACCTGGATAATGGCTCGGTCACGAACATCGCTTCTGTGAGCAATGGTGTCGCAACCTCGGCGACCGACAGCGAGACTGTGACTGCCATCCAGAACCCGGCATTGACGGTGTTGAAGAGTTCAACCAGTACGGAATTAACCGTGCCGGTAACAGTGCCATACAGTTACGTAGTGACGAATATCGGGAACGTGACGTTGACAGGAATTAGTCTGACTGACAATAACGATAATAACGATATGACCTGTCCCGCTGCAACGTTGATTCCGACGGACACGATGACATGTTCCGCGACCCACACCTTCACGCAGGCGGAGCTGGATGCAGGCGGCACGTTGGATAATATCGTGATAGCCAGTTCGAACGAAGCGCCGGATGCGACTGACACCTTGAGCATTCCGATCGCACAGAAACCATTGATGACTGTCGAAAAGAGTTCTCTGAACACCAGTTTGAGCGTAACTGGAGTTGTTGGCTACAATTATCTGGTGAGGAACACTGGGAATGTGACGTTGACGAATATCGTTCTGGTGGACGACAACGATACGGCGGCAGGTGTGATCTGTCCTGTCACAACCCTGGCACCGGCAGCGACGACAACCTGCACCGCCGCGCATGACTTCACGCAGGCTGAGTTGGACGCGAACGGATCGCCGACCGCCTTGAGCGGCAGTCTGACGAATAATGTCACTGCCAGCTCGAATGAATCGCCGGATGCGCTGGATACTCTTAATATCCCGATCGTACAAATCCCTGCTTTGAGTATTGTGAAAACGGCAAATCCGGTAACATATAATGCGGTGGGTGATGTAATCAACTACGATTATGTGGTGACAAACATCGGCAATGTCAGCCTGGCAGGACCGTTCACAGTCAACGACGATAAGTCATCAGATGAAAATTGCCCAATAACAGGTTCATTGTTACCGGGTGGAACCATCACCTGCTCGGCTAGTTACACGATCACACAAATTGATCTGGATAATGGGTCAGTTACGAATAGCGCTTCTGTGAGCAACGGGATTGCAACCTCACCGACCGACAGCGAGACTGTGACTGCCATCCAGAGCCCTTCGCTGAGCATTGTCAAGACCGCGCAGCCGGTCGCATACAATGCCGTTGGAACTGTGATCAACTACAGTTATGTGGTAACGAATACGGGCAACGTCAGTCTGGCAGGACCGTTTACAGTGAGCGATGACAAGACAACTGACGAGAGTTGTCCGGCGGCTATTGCGTTATCTCCCGGAGCAGTCATTACCTGCACTGCGAGTTACACGATCACACAGGCTGATATTAATTATGGTTCAGTCACCAATATTGCATCTGTGAGCAATGGTATTGTTACATCGCCAACCGACAGCGAGACTGTGATTGCCGCGCAGGCGCCTGCGATAAACATTGTTAAGACCCCCAGCGCAACTGTGATCAACAGTGGCGCCACGGTGACATATTCATATGTTGTAACCAATCCCGGGAATATATCACTCAATTCCATTGTAGTGGCGGATGATAAATGCTCGCCCGTATCCTATGTGAGCGGGGATGCCAATTCGAATAATATTCTTGAACCGGCTGAGTGGTGGAATTACACATGTTCAAGCGTGTTAACTACCACGACTACAAATATCGCAACGGTCAGCGGAACATTTGGGACAACCTCTGTTCAGGATACGGATACTGCCACGGTAAATGTTGTCACGACAGATTTTTCCAAGTTCATTGTTGGTACAAGTGAAATGTTTACCAGTGGAGAAAATGTGGCAATCGGAGAAATTATCACCTATCAGGTGACAATGAATCTCTCAAGGAACATGACGCTTGCGAATGTGGTTATCACCGATCGAATGGATAAAGGACTTGCTTTTGTGGGTTGTGTATCTGCCGTCCTGTCTGGGACGGATATAAAAAGCTCAATTTGTCCCCCAGCGGTTTCCAGCATCACCGATCCCGCTGACCCTGTGTCCAACCCTGCGAACCCGGGCCGTCAAATTCAATTTAATATCGGCAATATAACGGCGCCTGCTACTGACTCGCAGTTGGTTATTCAATATCGAGCCATTGTCCTTGATGTGATTGAAAATCAAGAGAATGATGAGTTGAATAATAGTGCCACGATAGCCTGGACCAGCGGTTCGCTCACAGCGAGCGCCCCAGACGTGCTCATCGTTGAACCTGATCTGACAATTGAGAAATCAGCTGTTCAGACAGTTGTAACCACTAATTCGTTTGTTGAGTTTAAACTGGTTATTTCCCACACCCCGAATAGTTCCGGGGATGCCTTTGATGTTGTGGTGACCGATGTGTTGCCGGATGGGCTTGTCTATATTGCATGCACACCGATTGTGTATTCCGGATATACCCCGAGTGACCAGCCTGATCCATGTAATATTCTGGACAGGGATGCGCTTACGTTTGGCTGGGATAACTTCCCGCTCGGTGAGACAGCCACAATCGCATTTTTTGCCCGTTTTGATGGAGGAAAGGAAGGTGTGGAGAATATGGCATCCGTTGCATGGACTTCCCTGCCGATTGATATGGGCGAGGCTGGCCTGCCTGTTCAACTGTCTGCATTCAATGAAACATCAACAGAGCGCTGGTATGACCCGCTTGATGCGATCAACGTTTATCAAATTACAGATAGCGTTACCATTACTGCCCTGCCTCAGAAATTGCCCGAAACAGGATTCGCGCCTAATGTGATTACTGCCTTATCGGAGCAGTCTTTAGAAAAGTCCTACCTGGCTACTGATCTGTGGGTGAACATCCCGCGCCTTGGTGTGAATATTCCGATCGTAGGTGTGCCAATGGTCGGTAATGATTGGGACCTGTCGTGGTTGTGGAATCAGGCTGGGTGGTTAAATGGAACGGCATTCCCGGGTTGGCAGGGAAACAGCGCATTAACCGGACATGTTGCCCTGCCGAATGGCAATGCGGGACCATTCGCAGGACTTGGCAAACTTAAATGGGGTGATAAGATACTGGTTCATTCATACGGTTCAGTGTACACCTATGAAGTGCGTGAGAATCGTATTGTTACCCCATATAATACGTCTGTGCTTCAACATGAAGAAACTGCCTGGCTTACCTTGATAACTTGCAAGACTTATAATGAGAAAACAGAGACTTATTCCAATCGAATTGCAGTGCGCGCTGTGCTGGTTAAAGTAGACCTGGAAAAATAAAGTTTGCGCCATGAATACTTAAAGAAAAGGCGATCGATACAAAAAAATCCGAGTTCATGTGAACTCGGATTTTTATATTGACAAAAAGTTCAAATGAGATGGTCTCGAGTACCTTTGGCATAGCTCGGCGCGGGGTTATTTTTCCTGATGGGGGAGAGGCGCTTAATGAAGATGACCAGGTCATCGCCCATCACGTAGAAATCCTTG
Source organism: Candidatus Villigracilis saccharophilus (assembly GCA_016709305.1). Taxonomy (GTDB): domain Bacteria; phylum Chloroflexota; class Anaerolineae; order Anaerolineales; family Villigracilaceae; genus Villigracilis; species Villigracilis saccharophilus. The sequence goes on along the minus strand of JADJNA010000009.1, from coordinate 25,036 downwards.
ATGGTTGCCTCGATCGTATATCCCATACTTAAATAGAATTTACGCGTCGGTTCGTAATGTGGCGTTCCGGAGGTCTCAGCAATAAGCATCCGCCCATCCAGCTTTTGCACTTCTTCTTCGCTGGCGGTTAATAATCCGCGACCAACACTATTACGGCGGGCGTTTGGATCAACTGCGATCCAATATAAGTCAAAGACACCGTTGGTGAGATCGCGCGGACCGTAGCAGGCAAACCCGAGGACCTGGTCTCCTTCCCGATCGACGATGAAGTTATACCCGCAGCGATCCGAACCCAGGGTCAGGTATTCCTCCCAGAGTTCACTGACACATTCGATCTCCTCGTGGCTGAAGACACCGGCTCTTGCAGTGATGTCCTGAATCTGTGAGCCATCTGCTTCTTTTGCTATGATGATCATTTATTCCATCCTTTGTATTCTAACGTGAGACCCAAGGTGCTGTATGGACGCATAAGTTTGAAAGACGAATTTCTGCTATGGAAATTATTTGGTTATTAATGCATGCTGATTTAGCGTAACTATCGGTTACACCAAAGAACAAAATTATACTATTTATATACGCATGAATACGGAATAGATAGGCGTCTTTGTGATTGAAAAATGCCGTTGGGTCTCACGCTTGAAATGTACCGACTAATAAAATAATTTCCGCGCCTCAAATTAAAAATACTCAATGGATGGGTTGACGCGGAGCGAGGTAGAAAGTTGCCCAAGGGCAAATATTCTCTGTCAGGGTCAGGTGGTGGCCCATTTCTTTATGATCGAGTCTGGGGAAGTGGGGATCGTTGCAACCAATAATCAAAGCGCTGCCCAAATAGAATCAAAGACCGCCAAACTATGCCTGTTTTGCATGATCTGGCGGTCTTTGTTTTGTGATCCTTTGGTTTCTATGGAGCTATTCAGTCTTGATCAAAAAAACATTACCTCATTTTTTCGAGAACATTACTGGCTGCATCAACCACAAAGCGCACGTTTTCTTTTGTCATGGTCGAATATAAAGGCAGGGTTACCTCCTGGGCGCATACTTCTTCCGTTATGGGTAAATCCACTTTTTTATGCGGTTCCTGCTCTTTATATAGATTGAAATGGTGTATTGGCGGATAATGAAAACTCGTTTGAATACCATGTGTTTTCATCCCATCCATAAATAATTGACGGTAATTATCCACAGGCAGCATGATCGGATCAATTTCCCCTCTCTTGGGAATTAGGATGGGGAAAATATGATATGCAGGCACTCCCGCGGCTTCGGCAAATGGCACTGAAATGGATGGGACTAATTCCGCCAGTAATTCACGATATAGGATCGTTAATTCCTTGCGCCTTGCATTGTTGCGGTCTAATTTTTTCAATTGTGCACAGCCAATCGCTGACCTGATCTCATCAATGCGGTAGTTGTACCCAAGCGCGATCACATCATATGTCTGTGCGTGTCCCTTATGACGATCCCAGCTTAACGAAGTCATCCCGTGTGACCTTAACAGCCGTAGCTGTTCAGCCAACGCATCGTCGTTTGTCACCAGCATGCCTCCCTCGCCGGTGGTCATATTCTTGTTTGAGAAGAAACTGAAGCAGCCGATGTCTCCCCAGGTCCCAAGGTGACGATCTTCCAGCCATGCGCCGGCGGAATGGGCGGCATCCTCGATCACGATCAACTTATGCTCACGCGCGAATTGCATGATGGCGGGCATGTCGCAGGGAAAACCGGCATAGTGTACCACCATGATCGCGCGTGTTTTTTTCGTGAGGTGTTTGGCAATGCTGGTCGGTGAAATATTCAGTGATTGCATGCTTTCGATATCAGCAAATACCGGCGTGGCTCCGGTATAACGGACGGCGTTGGCTGTGGCAACGAAAGTGAGAGATGGAAGGATCACTTCGTCCCCCTTCTGTAATCCGGAAACTACGCAGGCCAGATGTAGTGCGGCAGTTGCATTGGTGACTGCTATGGCATGTTTCGCACCTGTATATGCAGCAAAATCTGCTTCAAATTGTTTCGTCGCCTCCCCCATACTTAACCAGCGGCTGTTTAGGACATCCTGCACGGCTTTGCTTTCTTCAATGTCGAAATCAATGTCTGATAGTGCAATACGCCAGTTCATTTGATCCTCCTTCGTAAATTTCAGTGTCATTCTTGTATGGCTTTGTTTGATTATTTTCCTTACATGCCTATCTTGACTTTGGTCAGCGATAAAGTTTTAAGGCTGATTTTCGCGCTTGCGGCATGTGATTCAGTACAACTCCAATTATCGCGGCTCCAATCAATTGAAATCTTTTTAACGTTGCTTGAGCCGAATCTATGCGTGTGTGCCTTAATCTGATAGCGAGGATAATTGCGTTCATATAGCAAGCCAGTATCTGGGCATCTGCGGTATCTGCAGGCGGACCATCCACTATGACAAGGTCAGCCTCGTTTTGAAGTCCCAACACCAACTGCTGCCATTTTTTTGCATCCAGCCACATGGTTGAATCTTTTTCTGAAATACCACCTGGTATTAGAGTCAATCCCTGCACATTTTTTACAACATGACATGCGTTCTTTATTTCCAGGTTGCCATTGAGCAACTCGGCCAACCCGTTTTGGTTTTCCAATCCAAAAAGAGTGTGTAAATGTGGATGCTTAAGATCTCCATCCAGAAGGATTACTTGTTTTCCTTGTTGGGCGTTTACGACAGCCAGGTTCGCGGCAATGGAAGTTTTCGCGTCCAAGGACTCGGCATTCAAGATCATGATTGTGCGTACATTTTTATCAGCACCCACAATTTCCACACTTGCGCCGAACGCACGAAAACTGCCTGCTTCTGCAGAAAAAGATTCCCGTGATGTGACCACTCCGCTTTTTGACGTCTTGTCACCAAATACAAACCCCAAAATAGGCAGGCCAAGCAATTCTTCCATTTGACTAGCCGTTTTTATTGAACTATCCAGGTGATCAATCACTAGGACGGCAGTAGCTGTCAAGGTCAACCCAACAACACCCCCAATAATATGTAAAGAGCCGGTATGGGACGGACTGGTTTTTTTGGAAGTGTTGCGGAAACAATTTGCACCACGTTTTGTTTGCTTTGCGTGCGAGCCAAACGTGTGCTTTCACGGCTGTTTATCAAGGTGGTGTTCATCTGTTGATAAAGGCTCAATGTTGACTGGAGAGTGGCAAGTTCTGGGTTTTCCAGACTTGATCCGCTTTGTATGGGCTTTCCGATATAGGTCAGGTTTGTCTGGATCTGCTGGTAAAGGGTCATCAGCGAATGAAGTTGGTCCAACTGCGCCTCTTTTTCGGCGAGCAGGATGCGTTCAAGCGGCGTAAGGATATCCGGGAGGCCGGCAATTTCCTGTTCAACGCTGGAGATCTCCGCCTTTAGTTGCTCGATCTCTTGATCGACTTGTTCCTGTTGTTCCTGAATACTTGTATTATTGATCTGACTGATCTGAGTTTGCAGACCGTCAATTTGCTGTTGGACTTGTTCAATTTGTTCGATTATGGCATTTTCAAATCCGGTATACTGCTCTGATAACAGGAATTCATTCTGCTGAATGAGTTCCTGGACAAGCAAGTTCGCAATCGTTGTCGCCCGCTGCGGGTCGGTATCCTGGATCTTGATCTGAACGATGAGCGTGTTGGGAAGCGCGCCTGCTTGTATATTATCGACATCGACCTTGCTGCCCAGTTGAGACGAAACTGCATTCAAGACCGTTTGGGATTTTGCCAGCTGAAGATTGATGGCCAATAACTGTTCATCGCTTAAAGACAGCACATCTGAATTGCCCTGCTGGCGTGCGCGGCTGACGAAAACCTTAGTGCTCGCTTCATAAACAGGAGATTGGATGATTGAAAGAAACACCCCGATCCCCGCGCCTAAAACAAGCCCTAAAACAATGACACGAATATTGCGCCACATAAGCAGTATTAGATCTTTGATCTCCATATTTTTTTCCTTTAGTTGGGCTGTATACCGAGTTGAGTTTACTTTTATCAAAAATCAGCACATATCTCTTTTTTTGATAAATCCCCGGTTACTGGTTACTGATTTTTCCTTTTGAGCTGGCGCGGGATCTATGTTTTTTTCCATTATCAATGTTGTGTGCCTTGTCCATTAATAATACTGATTCCGTTTTAAAATCGTATGTTCGAATTTGATGGCTGGCATATCGGGCAACACAATACTGACATTGAAAATTGTTCAAATTGTCGTTGGTTTTATTGTTCTTCGGACCTCCGTCCAAATTGCTTAGCGACCCAAAGATATCTGGCGCTACAACAATTCTTGCGGGACTGAAACTGGCGGTGTTGTGAAAATCCTTGTATGTATGCGCGGCGATTTGATTGTCAGCAAGAATGATCAGGCCGATATCGTGTTGCTTTACGAGGGCTTGAATATCTTTGGCTCTGCCGATAACTTTCGATCCATAAATGCTTAGGCCTTGAGATAGAAGGTCGTCGTCAATAAAGCCAATGATTTGAAATTTTCCTGAATAAGTCGGGTGATCCATTAACCAGGCGATGTGTTCCGCTGTTCGTCCTGAACCAACGATCAATACCCTTTCGCGGATCGCAAGCGTGTTGATCCGATGTTTGAGCATGCGGCTTAAGACTCCGCTGATCAACTGCCACCTGTACCTGACAACAATTATGCCAAAGAGGGAAAGTATGGAGGCTGCGAGGAGTACACCATACATACGCAGACTCGTAAACTTCAAATAATAATGAAAACCCAATATGGTAATTGTGGCCGCCATCCAGGCGGCTGACAGGCGCACTGATTCCCAGGAAGGTGCTTTATGCCAATTGATTCGATTTATGTTCAAGAAAAGCCCAATTGTGCTGTACAGAAGGGTATATCCCAGAGACATTTTTGCTGCCATTAACAAGCTGATGTTCAATGGACCAAATAAACGCACAACCGCACTTATAAAGATAATAGATGTAAATATGATCAGAAAATCCCATATGAACCAGTTGACGTACCGTTGTATCAGGCGTGACAGGGGACCCACAAACAAAAGTTGCTCAGGCGGCGAATAAGCCTTGATCTTAGGTACTAGTAATAACGCGGTCCAAAGGATAACATCCAGGTCAAGCCAAAATGAACGATATCGAACATAGAGTTGATCCAGCCGTATCTTATCTGGACTCAATTCGTGGAAGTACTTTTTCATAAAATCGCCAGCATGAAGCATGCTTTCTTCATTTCTATATACAACAGAGGCCGGGCTTGTGATACCTGGTCGCACAGAGAGAATTTCACGTGCAATATTTGTCGGCCAGGTTTTGCAAATGGTAGGGTCTTCAGGTCTCGGACCGACCAGACTCATCTCGCCGATGAGCACATTCCAGAGCTGAGGAAACTCATTTAATTTGGTGTCGCGCAGCCATTTTCCGAGCGGTGTGATGCGGTTATCATCCTTGCAGGTAACACGCGGGCCGTTATAACTTTTTTGGGTTTCATACATCGTGCGGAACTTTAGCATCTTGAAGACAACCCCGTACTGTCCAAGGCGTGGCCCCCAGAAAAATACCGGACCTGGTGAATCTCGCTTGATCAGGACAGCGATGATCATGAAGAAAGGGGAAAGCAGGATCAATCCGATCAATGCTGCGGTGAAATCGAAAACGCGTTTTGCCATGCCGGTCATTCTGTTACTCAAGTAGTAACTGGAAAGACCCGTTTTATGTTTTTTTTTCATTTCTTTGGGGTGTTGTGTCATGCGGATCATCATTTCCTCCAATAAAGTGGATGTGTCTTGCGGCTGGAGAAGGAGTTGATCTACCCGGCTATTTTTTCCAGCCACTCTTCACGCCAGAACAGGAAACAGCAGCGATCGCATTCGCCGAAGGCCGGCGTCCCGTTACAAATCACGTTTTCAAGCAAAATAACGCCTCGTGCCTTCTTGAGTTTGTAATCCCGCTCATCCATAAAATATCGCATTGATTTGAGTATGCGTTGCTGTGTCCCACAGTATTGATACATATCCGGTAGAAATGCGCAGCCTTTTAATTCCTTGAACGGGTCAAGCGTGGAGAGAATTTCCGCGCTCGAACGCACACGTATCAAGTCTCCCTGTTCAAATGGGATTGCAGGAGCGAAATCTTTAACGGCTGCCTGTTGAGGCGCGTTTACGTTCCGGCGGATGGATGTGTAATATGCCCGCTTCAACCATTTCTTTACATGGCGGTTCCATGGAACTGCCAATAATTGTTTTATACGTCCGATCCCTGTTTGCGCGGACAGGCGGGCGGCTCCTGTTGAAAATTTTGGCACACAAGGAAGCTGGCATCCATCAAAATCTGACATTGTTTCTCCTTCTAAATTTCACAGATCAACTTATTCCGGTTTCATGCTCTGTCGTCAGGCATTTAGGCCATTCCTGTTCAGTGATACGGTGTCTGCCTTTCACATGGAAACGCAGCATGCCTTCTGCTTTTGCGAGCGTGGGATTGGACGGGTCGTGCTGGAGTAGTTTCTTGCTCAAGTTGTGAAGCGTTGGATTAGCAAAAGGATTCAGGAAGGGGTGAAAATCTACCCGCTGGCGCACAGCTTTGGGTTCAAAACCCATGCGGAATTTAAATTCGTCCACATTGGCCGGGGCGTCCAGAGATTGCACTGTAAAGAAGATGCTGTTCACGCCATCCCGTTTTAACATTTCACAACTGACCGAAAAAAAGACGGCGTTATTTACATGGCCGGCCAGGAAGCGGCTGTGACTCATCGCATAAGGCACGTTGAACACGTCATCAATACGGCAGATGATGACCGCGCCCGCCAGTTCATTATTTGAGATCGCCGCCCATGTCTCAAAACCTGGCAAACCTTCCGCAGAACGGCACAGGCGCTCCCATTCTTGTTTGGTCATGCTTCGCAGTCGATCCTGCCGCATTAATGTATCCTGCTGTAAATACCACCCTTCGGCGGCCAATCGTTCAAATGAAATTTTTTCAACTTTAAAATTTTCCAGCCCGCGCTTTACACCATTACGCGCCTGTGACCTCAGCATCTCAAATTTATATGGCCTCTTAAGAACAACGTGATAACTTACCATGCCGTTTGGGAACCCCAGCGGTGTTGAGTAACGTAAGGCTGCAATTCCATGTTCCAGCATCAGATCACGGATCTCTTTTTCATCCGGCGTGATCAGCCAGTGAAAAGGAAATGCTTGAAGTACGCGCGGGCCCGCATCGTACCAGTAACTACTGGTTGTACGAATTACCCGATGTCCCTGCCGGCGCAGCCATTCTGCAAAAACTTCAGCGTTCATAATATTTCTCCTGCGTGAGCAGCGTCCAAATGGGTTCGGTCATATAAGGCAGTTAACATTTTTTCATATGCATCCACACAATGATTGCGGGAATATTTCTTCTCAAGACAGGCGCGTCCATTTTGTCCCATTTGGATCATCTCGGCCGCGCGCTCTTTTAACTGGGTGATGGCATTTGCCAGTTTTTCAGGCGACTCAGGCGGAACATTCCACCCACAGCCTGCTTCTTCCACAATCTGCATGACCTCGCTTCCAGATGGGGTGACCGCCAAGATCGGCCGTGCGCTTGCCATCACATTGAATGTTTTACTGGGCAGTGAAGAGAGCGCTGCTCCCGCGTTGAGCGTGACAAGGCCCACATCAGCGGCAGCTAGCATTTGAGGAAATTTCTCTCTTGGCTGATAAGGAAGAAACAGAATGTTAGGTATTTTTTTTGCTTTCATTTCTGCTTCGAGTGTTTGTTTTTTGACGCCCTCTCCGACGATTACAAATTGAATATCAATTTGTTTTTGAAGTATTTCCGCCGCGTGGAGAATGTCTTCCAGACAGGATGTCAGGCCGATGTTGCCCGAGTACATCACAACGAATTTATCGTCGAGCCCATGCTCGTGCCTAAAAGCATTTTGTTTTTGCATGGGCCGCACTTCATCAGGGTCGGCCCAAACTGGAATGGTTTTTATCTTTGAGTTTCGAATTCCCTTTGCAAGCAGGGCCAATCGGAAATTTTTCGAGATGACAGAGATGCCCTCGGCGTGCCGGTAAAGGAAATTTTCCATCCCGAGAAAAAATTTAACAACCCAATTATTCGTCATCACACCTGCGGCAATTGCCGCATCCGGGTAAAGATCTTCGATTTGAAGTACCCAGGGCACGCGGAAGATTAGACTGAGCAGCCAGGCCGAAAGTCCGAGAGGAAGCGGAGGGGAATAACTGACAATTACATCCGGCCGGCCTGCAAACAACCCGCCGTAAAAGGCGGTCGCGCTGTAGGTCCCATAATGAAACAGCCGTGACCAGAATTTCTTTGAAGGTGAAATAAAACTCCAGGTACGGATAACACGCACACCATCCAATACCTCGACTGCATACAGGCTGTTGCGATATCCCTTAAAGATTCGCCCCTGCGGATAATTCGGCGCGCCTGTGACGATTGTGACTTGATGCCCGCGTTTTGCAAGATCGGTTGCAAGATCTGTGATCAGGACCGCCGCGCTTACATTTTCAGGGGCGTAACATTGCGCCATAAAAAGGATTTTCATGATGCACGCCTCACTGCAAGCAAGCCTGGAAACACGATCTTGAGCAATTGCCCCACTACGTTTTCCGCGCAAAATTCATGGCTCTTTAGGTGATTTGCCTTCCCCATTCTTTTTCTCAACTCCGGGTCAACCGCCAATAAAATGATCGCCTGAGCCAGGAAATCACTATCCTGAGTCGGGAGGAGGAAGCCATTGACCCCGTGCGTGATCAATTCCGGGAATGTACGGACTTGCGTGGTAATCACTGGAACGCCCGCATGCATAGCTTCGATCAGCACACCAGGATGGCCTTCGGTGTCATAGTAAGTTGGTAATACAAGCGCGTCGTATTCTGAGATCAGCTGCGGGCCTGTTCCGGCTTCAGCAACACCACAATAACGGGCGTTGGGATTGGATTTCAATCCGTTCATAAACTCATCGTGGATTTCGTCATGGATGGGGCCAAAAAAATCGCAGGTCACGGGCTCCGCGCTCATTTCTGTGACGATCTTTAAAGCGTCCAGTAAAACGAGCGGACCCTTGAGTCTTGTGATGTGACCTAGAAAGATCATGCGAAATTCGGATGAACCTTGTTTTGGTGACTGGTTAATTTTTGCCAATGGACGGCAGCCCGGCAGATAATGCGCATTCATGCAGCCGAGTTTATTCAGGTCGTTCTTGAGCAACTTGGTTTGAGTCAAGATGCCATCGGCTGCCCGCAGGACAAAAAGCAGGTATTCTCGAAATATTTTCTTTTGCGCGTTAATGAATAGATCCAGACCCGCCCCAACCGGCTTGAGGTAAAAAGGTTTATGAAATAGCTTGGCCAAAAATAGAAGCAAAGGCGCGAGCGTGATCGCGAACAGGTCGTTGGCGAATACCAGCACGGCATCGCTGCGTGGAATTTCCAAAACATATTTTGGCAGGATGAGCATTGACCTGATAACCTTCTCGAAGTTAAACCCGGTCATTTTTTTTCTAACATCCAATGCTGGCGATGTGTTGATTAACGTTACCTGGATAGACGGGTATAAAGCCAACTCAGCTAGCATGGCTTGTACAGTCAGCGGTGAGCCGCCGATCGGCGGCGGTTTTGGGCCAACGAATAGCAACCTTTTAACTGTGGTCGCTGTTTGCGCCTTGATTCTTTGTTTGGATTCGATAATTTGCATTGTCTGTTTTTCCTAATGAAGCGGATCTGTACCGTTTAAGAATTCTTCAAAGTTTGTATATCCGTTCCTGTTGGCGTCTTTGGAACCATCTAATGGATCGGCAGGATCGAAGCTGTATTTTTGTTCCCATGCGTCCGGCATTCCATCATGGTCTGAATCTACACAAGGTGCGGCGGGCTCAATGGTTAACCAGCCTCCAACCTCGGCTGGATCATCAATTATTTTGCCGGTGCCATTCCTAACATCACTGATGATGCGCGCGTCAATGGCGTCTTGCCGCCAGAAAAATATCCCTTCACAAGTCAGTCCCATATTTGCACCCGCGCCAGATAGTACCTGGTCATACGCTTGAAGAGCTGTGACCGTTGTGATCATTTCCGCGGGAAACGGCTTGGATACAACAAACTTTCTTGAGTCAGGGTCAATGATATTGATCTCCGGCAGGTTGTTGTTCTCGCGGCGAGGCCCGATGTTTCCCTGAACAAAAATTCCTGCGCCTGGCGCACCCGCATTTAGCGCTCGAATGCCATACTTCATTTCAGTGTTCGGCCCGGGTTTATACATATTCCCGATGAAATTCACCAAATCCGGAGCCAGCTGATCAACCATGTCTATGTGACTGAAAGTTCCAAAAGGATTGTAGGCAACATTATTGACGACATCGATTACGCCGCTGGCTTCTATATATGGATTACGTTCCCCGTTGTGGGCCATCAAATTGTGATGAAATGAAATATTGTTCGCGCCGGGTTTATTCTTGTTCTCATCACTCGCGTAGCCCCCGAGCAGAACCCCTTTGCTATGACAACCTTTGGGATTGATACTGCAGTTCAATGCTTCGGAAAAAATATTCCATTGAATGGATATATCGTGGACGTCATACCAGGTTGTCAAATTCCGATCAACAGCCCAGCTCAACGAGTTATGGTCAATAACCACATTGTATGTTTCGTGAGCATCGGACGTCAGGATCAGCATTGCATCCCCTGCTGAAGGCGGCCCTGCCCGTAAGGTTAGGAATCTAACAACTACATCATTGGTTTTGATCTTGATCAGCGCTTTAACTTCCGAATTGATGCTGCGTAATGTGATGCCCATCCCCGGGGCTGTCTGCCCCGCTATGGTGATATTTGGATTGGCGATCACCAGGCTAGATTCAAGTTCGATTGTTCCAGCATTGCGAAAGATAACGATCCGGGGTCCTTCTGCGCTGATGGCTGCTCGTAAAGATCCCGGACCAGAGTCGTTTAGATTGGTCACCTCGAACACCATTCCGCCGCGTCCGCCTTTGGTCATGGACCCAAATCCTTCAGCACCTGGAAATGCCGGAAGAGAATATGTGTATGTTTGAGAAGTGGCTTCAACAGGTTTTGGAACCGGTAAACAACCTGTTAGAACCACTGAAAGCAATATTAGAAACCCGAGCGTCAGAAACAAATCAACCTTCGATTTGTTTAACATTAATCTCCCTCTGCCTTGATGGCACGTGCATTGAAAAAACGCTTTATTTCAATTTTGACCTGCACTGCGTGTAGCTGCTCGTGAAGGAAACTTCCTTCAATGACAATAAAATTAAGGAATAACCAGGTGAGCTTTCTGAACTCCCAGGATAGCGAACAAACACCTATGACCCATGTCAGGAAGATCGCCACCCAAAGCCCCGCATTTCCATTCGGAACATTCATCGCCTGGAAAAAGACCACTGTGAGGATGGCAAAAAATAAAATGAATCCAATGGACCCTGTCTCGGCGGCAATCGATACAAAGGTGTTATGCGCCGCCGAGCCGATGGCCGAATCCAATGTGCCGCTGCCGTTTCCTGTAATCGGGTGATTGGAAAACACCAAAAGGGCCTGCCGCCATAAATCGACCCTGCCGCCAAGATCTCCTGCTTCGATTGATGCGCCCAGCGTCCCCAACCTGTCAATGACCATCGACGGGACAAAGGGGAGCAGTATCAGGAATGAGACTACTAGAATTCCAAAAAACAAGACCTTGCGGTCAAATTTGATCTGTTGGGTCGCCGCTAGATAAATGACAAACGGGATGACCGCGATCAGGGAAGTGCGGCTCCCGGTCAGAATAATCGAAAAAATAGCCAGAGGAATATAAGCTAAATTTATCACCTTCAAGATTGTCCCCTTTTTACTTTGCCCGGTTGTGAAAAACAATTGCATTGCAATGGGCAGACCCATCATTAAGATCAGCGCCAGATCAACAGCGTTCACGCCGGTGGCGCTGTACCGTCCTTCGTACGCAACTGCGACATTGCCATTGATATAGTTGTAGATCGTGCTTGCTATCAGTACATAAGTGCCGAAAACATAGGCTTGAAGTCCGCTCAATAATTCTGATGGCTTTTGGAATACTTCCCAATAGATAAGCATCAGCAGAAATATCTGGCTGTACGTTTTTATACGTTGAAGCGTACTTTCTGGATCCAAACTCCAAAAAATGCTTATGAAATTCCAGAAAAAGAATATCAATACCAGCACATGGAAAAGATGCGGTTTCCGAAATCTTCCTTCCACCAGCATTGTCGCCGCCCAGAATACGGCAACGATGAGCCCCATGAGTCTGGCTAGTGATCCCAATGTCGTTACCGAAAAGCTATCTTCCCAGGGAACGATGAAAATTAGAATGATCGCAAGCCAATAGGTGATCCGACGCATTGTTATGTTCCAAGCAGCAATTTGATATAACGATCCACGACAAAATCCAAATGAAATGGCTGCCAGCTTTCAGAGGCAGGAGTAGAACGGCGGACATTTATTGTCCCTTGAATTGCTTCCGCTAAAGCGAGAGGATCATCCACTGGGACCATTCTGCCGAATTGACCATCCTTCAAGATTTCCCCCGTCCCCCCGGGACAATTTGTGGCAACGATGGGTAAGCCCAAATATAGCGCTTCAACCAAAACAGTTGGCAGACCTTCCCATCGGGATGGAAGTACGAATATAGAGGCGCGCGCCATAAATTGATATGGATTTTGCACAAATCCCAACAAAATCACATCCTGCTCCAATCCCAGCTGATTGATCAAAGATTGAAGCGCAAATCGGTTTTCCCCTTCCCCCAGGATCAGCAGGTGTGTAGGACCTTTTTTTATCACAAGTGAAAAAGCGCGGATCAACACGTCAAACGCTTTTTGATCTGTCAAACGTCCGACGGCCAGAATCACTGGAGGCGCGCCTTCCTTGAACCAGGGATGTTCCAATGGAACTTCGGATTTATTTTGTAAATCCGGTGTCACGATCGGGTTGTAAATAACTTGAATGAAATGACGGGGGATTTTGGTCACTCGTGCCAGATCATCTGCGACATCGTTTGAAACGGCGATGATATTGTTTGCCCAGGGGTAAAACCATTTTGCTAACTTTGGGTACAACTGCCAGCGCAAATCTTTTTTACTGTTGACAATCGAAGACAGCGAGTTATGTTCGATGATCGCCATTCGACAGGGAACACTGCATAGGCGCCGCGCCCAAAGAGCGATCACATTGGCAAACATTCCAGAAAGCAATGCAGTTGGGCGTTCCTGCTGAATATATTTGGCCAGAGCCGGGACACTACTCAGTACACGCGGTGCATTCAGATCCACAAGCCTGACTGCGTCAGGAATCTGGGACATGTAAGGACCCTCTGCCCGCGCCAGAACCAGATCAACTGCGTAGCCGCGCTCGGAAATCCCTTTTGCAAGATTAAGAACGATGCGCTCGGCGCCGCCTTCATATAAGCCAGGTAAAAAAAGTGCCAATCGTTCTTTTGATGTTTTCATATTGGTTTTACCAGGTTGCTCTGATATCTATCTGACCGCTGATGGGAATATGTTGATCTTTTTATGGGTGGCAAATTATCCAGATCCAAATTTATTGGAATTCAAACAAAAGCTGGTCCGCTATTTCTTGCGGTGATTCTTGGCTTGTGTCAAATCGGAGGATTTTTAGACCTATATGATTTATTTCTAAATTGTAGATCGTGCGCTCGTAGGCTTCACGATAGCGGGCCAGAAACTTAAATGTGGTTTCGTTTGATTCGTTTTTGACAATATGTTCCTTGTCGCGGGAGCGGATGCGTTTCATCAGATCTGTATCTGCAGCATCCAGCCAGACGATCATATCCAGTGTCTCAGCCCAACGGGAATATAAGGTCTGCCATAATTTTTTGGCCTGAGACGCTCGCAAATATTCAGGGCCAAGCTCTTTTGTCTCAGTCAATAAATAAACTGGTCCTTGATCGAGCAGGATGATCTTATTTTTTTTTAGCTCCCTTTGCAGGACGCCAGACCACCCATTGAGAATGGACAGCCATGCGAATTCACGACGGGTAAGTTTTCTGTCATTGTGCCGGGATAAATGGAGAAGGGTGGGGGATAGTTGCAGACCGTTCCAGAAAAAAAAAGGCGCATATGTTATTTTTCGGACATCAGGGAAATTGCCCATGTGGATGGATTTCCTGGCGTGGCACAACGCCCGGCACAAAGTTGTTTTACCTGCGCCCGCCGGGCCAACGATCTCCACTATGGATGCGGGATTGTTATTCATGGACTGTCATCACTGTCTGAACACGGCGTAACATATGCCTGCGCTGATCGCCTGATAAGCCGGCAAAGAACGATATCAAAAGGAAGAAGGCACCTGTGCCTGTTGCGGAGAGAATGAACATGAGCCAACCCGTGATACCCCTTTCGACTGTATTTGAGATTAAATTATCCAAAGCTGCTGTAGTCGAAAAAAGCAGGATCGTGACAAGCCCCGGACGAAACAAATGATTTAATTGAGAGGATAATGAAACGCCCAGGAAACGGTTGATCAAGATGGGATAGCCGACGCTGATAATTAATCGTCCACCTATAATACCAAGGCACAACCCTGCAACCCCGAGCTTTAAGACGCCGACCATGATGCTTGCTGCTGCAATGGATACTGTGACAGAGAGCAGCCCAAGAAGAACCTTTTGACTGAGGCGTAAAGTCAGGTCAATAATGGTGCCGTCGCTTCGGATAAGAGCAAGCTGCATCGCGGCCACGACAATTAATAGATTGGGAATCGACCCGGAGTAATGGTACGCGCCCACCCATAGCCCAATAAAAACCCTGTTCCAGATCAGGATGGAAGCGCCCAGGGTTGTCGCCACCAGCCAGATGAATGAGTTGATCTCGTCGCGCAAACGGAGTGCTTTTTGATAATCTCCCGTTCCGATAATACTTCCAAGCCCGGGCATGATCCCAAAAATAATGATGACGATGACGCCGATCAAAGTTTCAGGGATGTATTTGGTCAGTGAATAATTGGTGACAGACTCGACCGAGTTGAGCAGTCCCAGTACGACAACATCACTGGCCAGCAGCAGGGTCGTTACCAAATTCCAGCCCATGAACCACCAACTCAGTCCCAGCATTTGACGAGTATCAGCAAGCCGCGGCTTTGCCATTCCAAACCACGGGGTATGGCTTTTTACGACCCAAAGATAAAACGAACCAGTTATAAGAGTTGATATGACGGCGGCGGCTGCAACACCAATGATCCCTGTTTTTAAATATAAAGCCAGCCAGGTGAAACATCCGCCGGTAAGAACAAGGATCACTGACATCCCCATGCGCTTGTATCCCAGGTTTTCACCCTGTAAAGTTACCTGCGGTATGGAAGCCAGCGTGTTCGCGATCGTGTTCAAAACAAGCAGACCTGCAGCCACGCGGATGATCCAAATATAGGCTGATGGCGCGTGCAGCCAGTAAGGTGAAAACCAACTAATGGTTCCGCCAATGACTATAAGAACCGGCAGGAATAATATCCAAATGATCAATGTGCTGCCGACATAACGGCGTTTTTGATCGTAATCTGTCGATGCCTGCTGGTTGGCGAGCGTCGCTTTCAGTGCAAATCCGGGGCGGCCACTGACTGGATTGATATATCCAATCAGGCGGTTTAGAATCTGCCACATCCCAAATAAATAATTTCCCAATCCGGCAACCATCAATGGTGTAATGAGAAAACCAACGATCAAACTTGCGCCATACTCAAGCACCACTGTGATAGCGTTTAGATAAGCCTTTTTGGTTAATCCTTTGTCGGATAACAGGCCTGAGATGAATTTCATGGGACGGGTGATTGTTGACATAACTATAAATGTTCCCAAACGATAGCCTTGACCTCGGAAAGCGCATCTTCTCTGGACCTGTTGGCATCAACTTCAAAAGCTGATAGTTTTTTCCAGTCCAGCCCCCACACCTCTGACGAACGCGCCCGAACCGATGTTTCAGTTTCTTCCACTTTTCGCTGAACAGCAATTTCGGGGTCTACTTTAAGAACGATCAGTAGATCAGGAAGTCGTATTTGCTGGTAATAAGATTTTTCCTTGTTTACGAGAAACTGTAATAACCAATTTGTGTTTTTTGAACCTGCCAGTGCATCCTCGCATTGCGGTCCGTCCATTTTCATAAAGCCAGGAAACGAATAACGGTCACATAACACCAGATTCCCATTTGATGAGAATTTCCGCGCCTCAATATATGTCAAGTAACGGTCACGGGCAGTGCAGACCGCCCTAATGAACCAGGGCGTGCCGTGCGCTTGTAAAGATTCTTCATAGACATCCCCTTCAAATGGATAGAGCCGCAAAAGCGTGCCTATCTTTAATATTCCCCGAATAAAGGTTGTTACCCATGACCATACTGGTTTTCCCATATGAAGTTTTTTGACTTCATGTTTCTCTGAGAGCCATTTATATAATTCATCGATGACGGTGGTCTTGCCTGCACCATCTCCGCCGACTATCGTGATGAGCAGGCCGCCATTTGCAAAACTGCTTTTCCGTGCGTACTTGAACCCGCGCCGAAGAATTGGCTGCCATACCCTGCGTGCGAGCTTTAAGATGATATCAATCCCATGCGGCCGTCGCGCACAGCTTCGCAGCGCCTTCTGTAATTGTTCACCCGCTTTGATGCGCAACCAATAAGGGCAGTCTGGCTGTATGGACTGCAAACACAGGCCAAATAAAGCCTGACTTATGTTTGGCAGGTGAAGTAATACTGTATGAACCTTCGCCACCGTCTCTTCTGTTGACAGATCAATTAGTTCGTGCCGCTCAGAAGATGAAAGCTGGCCATGCCGCATGAGGATCGAGTCCCAGGTTGAGTGTTTCAATACCATGCGTATGACCAGGACCACAAGTTCAAATTCGCACGCCGGGACGCGAAATAAATCCTGTTGAATGGATGATTGAAGATAAACCTGCTCAAGCGGCAGGCGGTAGTTCTTGGAGAGGTCGTTCCCCAGAATCAATTGAAAATGCGCGTGGACATGGATCATTTTCCCCGTTTTTTGATCGTACCCATAATAGTCCCGCACACCGGGTAACTCCTCTTCCCCGGGAAGCAGGGATTCTTTAAATCCAAAGTCATATAGGATTTCTGTGAACTTCTGAGCATGAATCCTGCTTACCAGCAGATCAAGATCATTCTCGCCGCTCGCCGAACGATGCAGAAAAGTATTGCTTTTCCAGTGACAATACCCAATTCTTTTTGCATTAAGAGTGTCGCAAAGTTTAACGATCAGGTCGAGCTTAACTTGTTCTTCCATTGTCTTCGATGCCCTGTATTTATCATGGTCTCCACCCCGACATGTCGACCCGCTATTCAATGTTTTGAAGCCCGGGTAAATGCGTCAATCACGGTTAAATTCCCGCAATTTGCGAACGTGTGTGTGGCCTCGATTTTTCTGTCCCAATTCGGTCTGATGGATATTATCTTTTTTTCGCAGTACTCTGTTCCTGAGAGGACCTCTATTTCATTCAAATCAAAGCCATATCCATATGCTTTCGAACAATCCTGCGACGGTCTAAATAATTTCCCGTCTTCCACGAACAAGCTGCCTGCAGGTCTGGCGCTTTTGACATCAGAAATAATCGGGTTTCGCGGATGCGCGGTCCAATTGCCGCTGAAGAGGTCTTCCGAAGAAAATAGAAACAGCTCAACATTTGGCGCGGCTGCGGCATTTTCCGCAATTGCAGTGAAAAGCCACCATTTTTCAAGATAATTGACAAGTGTTGTATCTACAGCCGAGATGTTTTCCATAAGGTGCTGTTTGAAGATCCATTGATATGGAAATTCCACGCACTCATACAGGTCAATGGTTTTGTTTGCCCGCGACTCTGGAACCATGAAAAATTTGTCGTTCCATTTGAAAATAAATGGATTTGATAAATGATAATCCGTCTCTAAAACTTTAATGGGGGGCTTCCAGTTTTCAGATTCATCCAACTCGATCACAGAAATATGACCCTTGTTTTTCGCTTGTAAAAACTCTTCTATAAAAATGAAATACCGGTCGTCTGTTTGAACCACATGCGGATCAGCCCAGAATCTATCCTTCGATGGCTGTAATCTGATGAACTCACCGAAGTTTCCAGAAACATCCTGTTTAAAACTGAATAATAAAAACCATTGGCCCGTATAAAAAAAACGCTGGATTATTTCCTTTACAAGCCTGAATGTGATTTTTGCAAACGATGCTGCCGCTAAGAGATTCGATGGTGTTTCATAAATTTTGATGTCCCGCAGAAGAGCTGTGTTAAATTTTTCTGTTTCGTGAAAGAACCTCTCTTTGCCGAGGTGGTGCAGCTGGCGAATCTGTCTGGGTAAAAAAGACGCTGCCGCCCAGAAGTAATAACTTCTATGTCGGGCTGGGGATAGCGGATATGTTAAAAAGTGGGATCGATACAAAACCCGATTCGCTGAAAATATCCCCCCGCTTGAGAGCAGTGCAGAACCCGTTTCCGGCCAATTCTCTACAACTTCCCAAAAGCCCGGCGGACCGTTTTTCATGATCCTGTCATCGCCGTGATAATAAAACCATGTTCCATATTTGGCTGCGTTTAGGTTTTCAAGCTGCATCCCCTGGAATCCGAACTGTATCAGTATGTCCAGGTGGTATTCCCTGATTTTTATTGTGTCCGATTCGCTGAGAGAGGAAATATTATTATTCTTTACTGGAAGTGCTTTGATGATCGGAATATTCGACAGAAGACTTTCGGCATCTTTCAGGGCAAAAGGATCCGGTTGTTTGGTAAATAGCCTTTCGTCAATGAGATTCAAGATTGAATAAATGCCCGCACTTTGATCTTTTCTTTTAGGCTTGGCGGTGTCATCATTTATTATCACCAGGGCGAACTCCCCAGAATTTTCATTCGTGATGCGCTGGATAATACTACACCCATGCAGGCACATCGAATGAATCAAGCAGCAATCCTAGTCTTAGTTTTTGAGTGTGCATATGTACCCTGTTTTTGAAGTGCTCCGCCCTTCCGACAATATCAATGTCAGTTGACTGTTTAGTAATGCAATTACTTTGTCCCCGTGTTTGGACTAGCTTGGATCGAGGCGGCAAATACTCTCTGCGGGCAATACAATGGGGATTTGTCTATTGTCCAGCAGGGATAATAAAACACGTACCCGGTCATTTCCAGAAAGATGTCCGTCAAAAATTGCTTCATAGCCGCTAAAGACACCGTTGTGAATGTGGACCGTATCACCTTTGCTAAATAAACCACTGGATTCTACGGAGTTTCTTTCCAGTTGTTCGATCCGTTGTTTGATTGCAAAGATTAAACTATCAGACACGCAGGCTGGCTCGTCCCCAAATGATACAAGTCCGGCTCCGCCCGGTATCCATTCAAGTTCCGATCTGCCTGTTTTCTCTAGATCAACATGGACAAACAAGTAACCTGGGAAATACGGTTGGACTTGTCGTGCGCGCGGGTTTACCGTTTTAGTCTTTAAGCAAGGAAAATAAGACTCGAAGTTACGCAAGTGAAACTGCTTCCAAAGCAGATCTTCGTTTCTTGGTTTGCTATGAGCCACATACCACTGTTCCATGGATATTGAGTTTCCTTGATGTTGATTCTTCGCGACATCGCCGCTCGCCATTTTTGACTGTGCCGGATAATGGCTTACGCCGGAATGGAGTTTGGGGATTTTTTCCTAATTTGGCAGAAGGTTTCCAGTTTTTACTTTCAACACATCCGCCGCTTTGCGAAGATTGCTGAGTGATATATCGTTATCATTGAAATTCTTAAAGTTTTCATATTCACCACGCCAGATCTTTATGGCGGTGGGTTCACTGCATCCTCGTTTTCGCATTTCCCCGACAAACTCATCGAATGACATATTTATTTTTTCAGTCATTTGTTGAACGATACCGCTCATATTTGTTCCCTGATTTATATATTAGCTATCGCAACATAAAAAGAAGTTGTGAACTGAAATCGTAAATTACGGAAGAATTGTTTATTAAATTTTATTTCGAAAGCTATTTGAAAATTGATGCAGACATACTTTACCCCCGTAAATCTTTTTGAATCTTTGATCTTTATTTGAATTATTTTGAGATAAAGTTGAGCTACTCTGTCAGATACACTATACTGCCCCCGGTTTGTTTGAAGCCTGTATTCTCACGGAATCAGATCGTCCTTTCGCGGTGCAAACCAATATCCTCGCCCCCAAAGCGTGCGGATGTATTGATGCCCGTGTTTGCCATCCTTGATTTTTTTTCTTAGATAATATATGTAAAGGGAGGTTTCGGCTGAGTCGTTGACATATAGTTCCCCCCATGCCTCGCGCATCAGTTGGTGATGCGATACGATCTTCCCCTGTTCTCGCGCTAAATATGCCAGCAAGTCATATTCCTTGGGGGAAAGTTCAATAATCTTCCCCTGAAGTTTAACGCTCTTGGATAAAAAATCAATTTCCAGCACAGGATCTGTGTACCCGTTAATATAGGAGATTTCGCTGTTATTTTGATTGTTTGAACGCCTGAGCAGTGCGCGTATACGTGCCTCGAGTTCATTCTTGTTAAAAGGCTTTCTTAAAAAATCATCCACTCCCACGTTGAAGCCATGTAATATATCGTTTGCATTAGTGCGCGCAGTTAACATCAAGATTGGCAGGCTGGATAGTTCGCGCAAACGCGAACAAACATTAAATCCATCCAAATCAGGCATCATAATGTCGAGGATGACGATGTCTGGGTGAATCGTGTATGCCTGTTTTAGTCCGTCCTCCCCTGAATATGCCTGATAGATGATGAGGTCAAGGGGTTTTAGAACTGTTTCAACCAGTTTTCCAAGTTCAGGGTCATCATCAATCACTAGTAATTTTTTATTCAATTGATTTTCCCTTCCATCATATTTTGTTGAATAATATTGTACGACTCTAACTTATTGTCTGCAAGTCTCAAAAGGGAGAAATGAAGGATGTGCAAGACATCAGGGCTTGTAGATTTCTTCATGAGTTCAGCATCATTCTGTGTGCCAAAAACGCCTCTAAAAAAACTGATATCCACCCTCATCCAGTGCAATCCAATATATCTTATTAATCTCATTTTTCATAAAGAATTTTTAATAAGATCAAAACATTTTTTGTATTATTTCACAAAGTATATCGTAATATGGTGAATTTTTCAAGCATGCTATTTTAAGACTTGGCGTCATAGCCAACTGAGGGATCTTTTGGGGTGTTCCCCTTGCTTCAATTTCTGTGAAGCAAGGGGCATGTTTACAGGCTAAAGATTACTGGGGGCGATAGCAACGTCAAATCGCAGGCGTGGTTGCTTAGCCCTGATTTCAAAACCGTAACAATCTCCCTGGCCTTTGAACTGAAAATTACCCCTGTTTTATGAAGAGATATCCACTTGCATCAAGAATATCACTATTTTTTCACTTGGGGGGAAAATACAGTCTGCCAATAAATAGGGGGATGAAACCCCGTACCTGACAGAACAACTCAACTTTGTCTCAAAATAATTCAAATAAAGATCAAAGATTCAAAAAGATTTATGGGGGTAAAGTGTGGCTGTGTCAATTTTCACATTGCTTTCGAAATAAAATTTAATAAACAATTCTTCAGTAATTTGCAATTTCAATTCACAACTTCTTTTAGATTTCATTATGTGGAATTGTGGTGTGAGGAACAATATGGATGATATCTCTCAAAATTTAACTGGAATGATGGATATGCCAACCAAGGTGGACGGTGTTGTTCAACAGTTGGCGGAAAAGATAAAAATGTCATTTGATGAATTTGTTGGGGAAATGCGAAAACGGGGTTGTAGTGAACCTACCGCCATAAAGATCTGGCGTGGTGAATATGAGAATTTTGATAATTTCAATGACCACGATATATCGCTGAGCAATCTTCGCAAGGCGGCAGATGTATTGAAAGTAGGAACAGGAACACTTTTACCAAAATAAAGCCAGGAGATTTAAGCCAAGATCACTTGTTTATAAGGCCAAATGATAGAGATCATTCAAATCAATAGTTGTAAAAAATAATAACGACCTATTAATTTAAGGAACATACTCCAAGTTGATTAAGATTTTTATATTGAATACGATTCTCGGGAGGGAACGTCATGCACACTAGAAGAACCAAATCACTATCTGTAATCAGCCTTCGGGTCATTTATAGTTTAATGATCCTGTCCATGCTCCTGGCTGGTGTTGGGGTTATGCCGGCCCATGCGGCGTCTTCCGTTACCATCAGTGGTTCCGCTGGGGTGGCAGGCGCAACCATCACCGCGAATGGCAACACGGGTTACGACGACAGCTCGACAGTCTCGGACAGCTCGGGAAACTACTCGGTAACCGTCGACACCAACTGGTTCCAGCGCTGGTCTGGCACGGTAACGCCTTCCAAAGCTGGCTATACCTTCTCGCCTACCAGCAGGAGTTATTCCAGCATCTCGACCAATCAGACCAATCAGAGTTATACAGCCACTGCGGTTACGTACACCATCAGTGGCAGCACAGGGCCGGCTGGGGGAAGCGCAACCATCACCTATACTGGCGGCTCAACGACTGCGAATGCCTCCACGGGGAATTACTCATTCACCGTATCAGGAGGATGGTCTGGTACGGTCACTCCTTCTAAGGCTGGTTATACTTTTACACCTCCCAGCAGAAGTTATGCCAATCTTTCCGCCAACCAGACCAATCAGAATTACACTGCCGCGGCGATCATGCCCGGCATCTCCGGTAACGCAGGTGTAGGCGGGGCGATACTCAGCTATACAGATGGCACTCCCAAGACCGTCACCGCGAATAGCTCAGGTGTGTATTCCTTTCAAGTCTCCAACAACTGGTCTGGCACGGTCACGCCTTCCAAGGCCGGCTTTTCCTTTGTGCCAGGCAACAGGGCTTATACAAATGTAGTTACAGGTCAGGTGGATCAAAACTTTACCGCCAGACCGACAGTCTTTAGTTTTGCATCCATGGGGGATGGGCAGGCGGAAACAGCCTACTTTACGGCCACCGTCAACCAAATTAAAAACCTCAATCCCGCGTTGATACTCTACAACGGAGATCTGCAGGATACCGGATTCGTTGCAACCCAAATAGATCCGATGATCAACGTGCTGAAAACCGCGAACGTATTTAATAAAACTTTTTGGTCAGAGGCAATTCCGATAACAATGTGGAAGGCGCGGCCTTGTGGGAAAATTATTTTGAAACGGCCCCGAACATAAAAGTGTTGCCGCCATATGTGACCAATAAGACAGCACTCAATTCCTCCTCGGACCAGTTGAACTATAGTTTCGATTATGGGAACTCCATCTTTATTGGATTGGATGTTCCAGGCGATATTGATTTCTTGGAACAACCCGAAATGGACTTCCTCAATTCCCGCTTGACGTATGCCGAAGGACAGGATTAACGCACGCATTTATTTTCTTCCACGGGCCGGAATATCCTGTGACAAGCGTACATTCTTTATGCTCAGGCAGAGCGGACGCTGGTTGCACGCCTCCGAGCTTGATGAGCATTTTCAATGCTCATCCAATTGTCACTGCAACCTTTCATGGCCACGAACATGTTTTAGGGTGGACGCATATGGATAATACCCGCGTCGCGGGACTAACCCGAAGTTACGAGCAGTTCATCACTTCCCCCTCCGGCAGCGGAACATACAACGAGTATGTTTACCCGGATCGAATAGATTATGTATATCCAGATATGGATAACTCACAGGGCTTTGCGACCATCAGCGTAGACGGCGACTCGTTCACATATAACATATATAAGGTAGGTACAATCCTGCCAGTCTGGTCGCATACTTTCTCCAAAACAAACACAGCACCGACGATCAGTGATATCACCGACCGGACCACCGATGAAGACACCGCCACCAGCACAGTCCCCTTCACTGTCGGTGATCTGGAAACCACCGCGGCTTACCTGACCGTCACGGCCACCTCATCAAATACGGACCTTGTGCCGAACGGAAATATTTCACTGGGCGGTAGCGGCGCAAACCGAACCGCCAGTATCATACCCGCCCCTAACCAGAGCGGCACTGCCACCATTACAGTCTCTGTGATGGACGGTTCGACAGTCACCACCAGCGACACCTTCCTGCTGACAGTTAATCCAGTTAATGATTCACCCGTTGCCGATGCCCAATCTGTCAGCCTATCCTGGAATATGTCCATCGACCTTACCCTGACTGGCACAGATGTGGAGGGCAGCCTCTTAACTTACAGTATTGTAGATGATCCGGCGCATGGCAGCTTGAGTGGCAGCGGCGCGCTCCGCACATACACACCTGCGACAAACTATTCGGGACCAGACAGCTTCACGTTCAAGGTCAACGATGGAACAGTAGATAGCGCACCTGTCACCGTGGGACTCACCGTGACTGCTCATACTATTTCCGGGAACGCGGGAGTTGGAAGCGCCATTCTCACTTACACAAATGGCACACCCAAGACTGTCACGGCGAATGCCGCCGGCCTGTACAGCTTCCAGGTACCCACTGACTGGTCTGGCACGGTCACGCCTGCCAAGCCCGGCTATATCTTCTCGCCCACGAGCATGACCTATGCCAATGTGCTTGCCGATCAAACTTCGCAAGACTACACCACTACAGGCGTCACCTTTACCATCTCCGGTAACGCCGGCCTGGCAGGTGTCACACTAAGTTACACGGATGGCACACCCAAGACTGTTACGACGGATGAAACCGGTCTTGTACAGCTTCGAGGTTCCTTATAACTGGTCTGGCATGGTCACACCTTCCTTATCAGGTTTTGGGTTCAGACCTGCCACTCGTACATATACCAATTTGACTTCAAACCAGTTTGTCCAGGATTACAGTACAACCACTGCCCGCGTCTACTATGTCGACAAGACGAATCCGGCTTGCACAGACGTTGGTCAAGTGGGTTCGTTCGCCCTTCCATTCTGTACGATTGGAAGAGGCGCATATCTTGCAACTGCTGGCCAGATAGTGCATGTCATTCACGGCACTTATGCAGAGACAGTCCCGAACGGAGCGGTACTGCTGGGAATCCGATTACCTACT
>JADJNA010000008.1 GCA_016709305.1 Candidatus Villigracilis saccharophilus | reverse complement strand
GAACGGTGAATGGCATGATATTGGATTATTCAATGTGGAGAATCAGGAACTTACATGGGTCAACGAATCGATTGGAGATGATACCCAGCCTGCATGGTCGCGAAGCGGAGACGCGCAGCGTATCGGGTGGGTACATTCTGAAGGAGCAAGTACCAGCTTCCAGTTTAAGAAAGGAAGCGATGTTGTTAAGCAGATAAAAGTCGGGGATGGAGTGCATTACTTTCCGCAGTTCACCGATGAGGGCGTTGTAATTCTGTATGAAGATCCGCGTCACCCTTGTGACTTGTGGAAAATAAATCTTGAAGATGATTCGATTCTACAATTGACGAATTCATTGCCTGAGGAATTACAGAGCGCAGAATTCATTCAGCCCGAAGAAGTTTCTTATGCCAGCAAAGATGGCACGCAAATTCCTGCGCTGCTATATCGCGCAAAAAACAGCACGCGCGCGGTGATCGAGATTCACGGCGGGCCGAATTGGCTGTATCAATTTCTGTGGGACCCGATGATGAGCTACATGATTTCGCGCGGCTGGACTGTGCTTGCGCCGAATTATCGCGGCTCTTCGGGCTATGGTAAAAAATGGCAGAACGCGAGCCTCTATGATATGGGCGGCGTGGACACTGACGATTGCGCGGCGGGCGCAAATTATTTAATTGAAAATAATTTAGCTGATACAGATAAGATCGCTGTGACGGGACGAAGTCATGGCGGATTTTTGACGATGACCTGCATGACGATGTATCCTGAATTATGGGCGGCGGGCTCAGCCGTTGTGCCGTTCCTGAACTGGTTCAAGTCACATAAAAATTCACGCGAAGATTTGCAGCATTGGAATATCGAAAACATGGGCGACCCGCAAGACAATAAAGAGTTATGGCATTCGCACTCGCCGTATTTCTTTTAGACAAGGTCAACGCGCGTGCAGTTTATCTGCGGTGGAAATGATCCGCGCTGCCCTGCGTCAGACCTCGATTGACGCGCGTGATAAACTTGTCGAACTTGGCAAGGAAGTCGAATTGTTATTGTATAAAGATGAAGGTCATGCATTTTTGGATGTCGAAAATGTGATCGATGCAGAAGTAAAGCGCATGGAGTTTTTGGCGAAGGCGCTGGAGAGATAAACCTATTAGGAATGCAGACTTCAGTCTGCATTTACTTAACCTACATTTCAACAAACGCGGACTGAAGTCCGCATTCCTGAGGAGACGGCATGGAAAAATTGAAATTTATTTCTGATGAAGAGATCGTTGCGATCCACAATACCACTTTGCGAATTTTGAGCGAAATCGGTTTTGTGTGGACACATAAACCAAGCCTCGATATTCTCACGAGCGCAGGCTGTACGATCAAAGGCAATCGCGTGTACTTCCCGCCGCAACTGGTGGAAGACTGCATCAAGAAATCTGGCAAGACGGTCACGATCAAGGGGCGCAATGGTTCAACAAAAACCCTCGGCGATGGGAAAGGTAATTTATTTTTCCATAACCTCGGCGGTGCGCGCGATGTATTCGAAGCGAAAACAAATTCGCGCCGCCCTGCCATCGAACAGGATGTAAGGGATGCAACGCGTTTGTTGGATGCGCTGGATAATTGTCACACGGTCACGCCGTTCTTCACACCGCAGGATGTGCCAGGCGAGTTGATGTCTTTGTTCATGTATCGGCATTCGATTCCGCACACGACGAAACCTTTACAGGGTCCGGGCATTCAATATGATTTCGAAGTGAAGCACGCACTGGAAATGGCGGCGGTCATTGACACAACAGCCGCGGAGCTGACTCTGTCCCTTTCACCTGTCTCGCCACTGACGATTCCCGATCACGAAGCGGCGGCAGTGGTGGAAATGGCGAAGGCTGGCGTGGCGTTTGCGACTCTACCCTGCCCCACTGCTGGCGCAACATCGCCGATGACCATTGCTGGAAGTCTTGCACAGCAAAACGCGGAGACATTGGCCATCGTGGTTTTATCTCAACTGATTAATCCAGGCTTGCCGATCATTTATTGCGGACGACTTGGCATGCTCGAACCGCGCACGGGCTTGATCTGGGGCGGACTCGAACTGGGATTGACTTCTGCCGCAACCGTTCAGCTCGGACATTATTATGGATACTCGGTCAATGTGTATGGATTCTCAACGAATGCCCACACCATCGACGCGCAGAACGGATTCGAGCGCGGTATGAACGCGGTCATCCCGGCCTTGGCTGGCGCTGACGAACTCTCTGGCATCGGCGAGATGGAAGCGGGCGTGATGGGTTCATACGCGCAAATGGTGCTCGACAATGAATTCGCGGGACATATCATCCGTTTGAAAGGCAGCATCGATGTCAACGAGGATACGCTGGCTTTTGAAGGCATCCTCAAGGCAATGGACGGCACGCGCAACTTCCTAGGCCAAAAACACACGATGAAATATTTGAAGAAGGAATTACATCTCACCAAACTTGCTGAGCGTAATTCGTGGGAACCGTGGGAGAAGAACGGGCGCAAAGGCATTCTGGAAAATGCCGATGCCGAAGCAGACCGCATCCTGCGCGAGCATCAAGTCCCGCCGTTGGAAGCACAGCAGGAAAAGGAACTTGATAGAATTATGGCAGCGGCTGAGAAAGATCACGTGAAGAAAAGATAGTCGGGTAGGCACTGGTCAAGTAGTCGAGTAGTTGGCGTAAATTATATTTAGGAGAAGTTTAATGTTAAAACAGGCACATGCAATATCGGAAGAACTGATCGAATGGCGGCGTGATTTTCACATGCACCCCGAAACGGGCTTCGATGTGTACCGCACAGCGGGGATCGTGGCGGATGAATTGGAGAAAATGGGTTACCGTGTCAAGCGTGGCGTAGGAAAGACTGGCGTAGTCGCAGATATTGGCGAAGGCGGCAAGATGGTCGCGATCCGCGCGGATATGGATGCGCTGCCGCTGCAAGAGTTGAATGAGTCAGAATTCAAGTCACTGGTGGATGGGAAGATGCATGCCTGCGGACACGACTCACATACCGCGATGGCTTTGGGCGCGGCGCATATTCTCGCCAAGGAAAAACTCAATGGCCGTGTTCGTTTCCTGTTCCAACCCAGCGAAGAATCTGCGGACGAGGAAGGCAAGAGCGGCGCGGTGCGCATGTCTGAAGAAGGTGCAATGGAAGGCGTAGATTATGTCATCGCGCAGCATGTGGACCCAGGCCAGCCGCTCGGGACGATCGCCATCAGTTCTGGGCCAGCTTCCGGCGGAGTCGATTCGTGGTTTGCGGTCATTCAAGGCCGAGGCGGACATGGAGCTTATCCGCATCATACGATTGACCCGTTCTATCTGCTTGCGCATGTGATCTTCGCGTTGAACGCAATGATCTCGCGCAAGCTAGACCCATTTGCGCCAGCAGTGGTCAGCATCGGTTCGATCAATGGCGGGTTCACTGAGAACGTGATCCCAGACAGCATCAAGATCACGGGCACATTGCGCTACACCACTCACGATGTGCAGAAACAAGTCCACGATGAGATCAGGCGCGCATTTGATATTGTGAAAACGCTTGGCGGAGATTATGAATTAAAAATTGAGATCGGCGGCCCGCCCATGATCAACGATCAGAAAGTAACCGAAATGATCGAGTCGGTTGGCAGGGATCTGCTTGGCGCTGAAAATGTGCATGAGCTTGGTAAGTCTTTAGGTGCGGAGGATTTTGGTTCATTCATGGAGCACGCGCCTGGAGCAATGTATATGATCGGCGCAAGAAAAGAAGGTCACGAAGAGTATCCATTCCATCACCCGAAGTTCGATATAGACGAGCGCACTTTTCCATTGGGCACGGCTATTCTTGCAGAAACTGCATTGAGGTTTTTGAAACAGTAAAACGTTTAAAACACAAAGGACACGAAGTACACAAAGGTAAAAAAAGCCTTAGGTTTTCCTTCGTGACCTTTGAGTCCTTTGTGTTTAATTTTTAAGTCGGAGGGCACAATGCATACTATTTTGAAATCAGAAAAGAAAGAGATCATCATCGGCATTGACAGGCCTTTTGTCATCATTGGCGAGAAGATCAATCCCACTGGCATGAAAAAGTTGGGACAGGCTCTCGTGGATGGCAATATGGAGTACGTGATTCAACTGGCTCAGAGACAGGTGGCTTGGGGCGCAGACGTACTGGATGTGAATGTGGGGCATCCGCAAATTGAAGAGGTGATGATGATGCCGATCGTCGTCGAAGCGGTGCGAGCTGCGGTGGATGTCCCGCTGTGCATCGACTCGAATGACCCGAAGATTTTGGCAGCGGGACTCAATGCGGCGATTGGCAAGCCGCTCGTGAACTCTGTCAACGGGGAGGAAAAACAATTGAGCGCTGTCCTGCCGATCGTTAAAGAAAGAGGCGCGGCAGTCATCGGGTTGACCATTGGCGAAGATGGAATCCCAGCCACAGCGGAGGAACGTCTCAAGGTGGCGGGTCATATCATTGAGCGCGCCGCACAGATGGGAATTCCCGTTGAAGATATCATCATAGACCCGCTGGTGATGACCGTGGGGCACAATCACCTGGCCGCGACTGTGACACTCAAGACAATTGAGTTGATCCGCAAAGAATATGGCGTGAACATGAGCCTCGGCGCAAGCAATGTTTCGTTCGGACTGCCCGACCGACATTCTGTGAACAGCGCTTTCCTTGCGCTGGCAATTCAAGCAGGTGTGACTTGCTCGATCACTGACCCAATCAAACTGGGAAGCTCGATCCGCGCGACTGACCTATTGTTGGGCAGGGACGCAAACTCGATGCGCTATCTGAAATATTTCCGCGCGACTGAAAAGTTGCGAGAGGCGGAAGCAGCCGCGAAGGCGTAGGCAATTAGCCCTGTGAGTTTTCAAAACTCGCGGGGCTCTTTATTCTTGCTTGTTGCTTTGTGACGGCAACTGTATAATGCTGCTATGCAATATATAAGGGTATATATAACACGCTGTATACACCCTGGTTGACTGGCTTCTTGCAAAATTAGCATTTTGATTCTTCATCAATAAAAATTCCATCGAAAAGGGTTAGATTATGGCAAAATGTCCTGCATGTAAAAACGTAGTCTTGGAATTATCAAATTTCGAAAACTCCCTACCAGTTATGAATTGCAATTCGTGTGGCGGGTCGTGGTTGAGAGCAAATGAATATGCTCGTTGGCTCAAATCCCAAAATCCTGGTTCTTTTGAAGAGGATAAAACTACAGAAGCCAGCAAACGTTTTCCTGTTGCCGAATCTAATAAAGCCTCTATTTGTCCCGATTGTGGTCATCTTCTGCGGAAATATAAAATTGGTGCAAAAGTTGATTTTCATTTAGACCGTTGTAATAACTGCAATGGTGTCTGGTTGGATAAGAATGAATGGGAATCTTTGAAAGCGGCAGACTTACATGATGAAATCAACCAGTTTTTCACAAATCCATGGCAACAAAATATTCAAAGCAAAACAACTGCCAGCAAATTTGACGAGATGTATTTGGAAAGATTCGGATACAGCGATTATCAAAAAATTCAAGAAATCAGAAAATGGCTTCAAGAAAATCCGAATCGAAACAATTTAATTGCATTCCTTTTGGACAAAGATCCATTCTCAACATAAACGCCACCCAACAAAGGATGCATTGACGCCTGGGATTCTGCCACAATCTCAAGTTGCTTCCTACGCCTTTTCATTTTTCCAGTTGGACGGCGAAGCCGTCCCCGCCCCAGCGCAGGTAACGCAAGCCGTTAGGTGGCTTTCTTTGAAAATATTTCAGTATGTCTAGCAAAATCAAAAAAGCAATACTCAAAGTTCTTATCTGCATTACATTAGTATCATGCAATCCTGTAAACACGCCCATTATCACAAGCACATTATCTACGACAGGTACAACACCTTTTCCTATTATTAATAAAACACCATTTTTTACTTCTACTGTTACTTTACCCCCAACTTTAGAACCCACAGCAACATTGACGCCATTGCCAGTATTGTCTCAACAGGCTAGTGAGAGCGAAATAAGGGATTTGTTGCAGAATGATGTTGATTGCAAACCACCATGCTTCTTAGGGGTAATTCCTGAAAAAACAACTGTAGATGAATTAAAACTTATTTTTAACCACTTTGGATTGCCATTGTATGATTACGAAGGTAAAGGACATGCATACGCTTTAGAAAAGTTTCCTAACAGTGAAATCCCGCCTGAAACTGGTTTTCACCTAAGTAATGATTTGGTAAAAAGTATGCGTGTTTATCTTGACCGCTCTAACCAATTTGAGTGGTCAATGTACTCTCCATCTGCAATGCTCAAACGATACGGCGCTCCTTCAAAGATAACTTTTGGCTTGCAAGTAATTCATGAGCCAACTCCGACACCTTGGAAGGCGTGGTATCACATGACTTTTTTCTACGATGACCTAGACTTAATTATTTGGTATCATGAGCCAGAAATAAGACTCGATGAATTAATAACTGTTTGTCCCAACAAGGACGACTTTCAAGGCGCAATTATTTGGCTCGGTAAGTCTCCATACTATCCACCATCACCAGATGAAGATGGCGCATTAGAAGATGTTACATCGTTTACTTTAGAAAGTTTCAAGGAATATCTTCTTCTAGGTCATGGTTCATGTTTTTATCTGAAAAGAGATTCTATTCCAACATATTGAGTCCTTATGACAAAACGCCACCTAACAAAGCGCGCACCTGACGCTGGGGATTCTGCGGCATGCTTCGCGTCAAGCAGTTTTCTACGCCTTATCATTTTTCTGACTGGACGGCTTCGCCGTCCCCCACCCAAGCGGAGTGCTTCGCGAACGCAAACCATTGGGCTGCTGACGAATTGAAGTGACACTCCTTTATTACATATGTAGGAGATTTAATGTTTATAAACGTTGGAGACGCAAAGATTTACACTACCTCATTTGGCTCAACTACATCGCCTGCTATTGTGGGTATTGGCGGGTGGATCGGGAGTTGGGAATTATGGGCTGAACCATTCTCAATCTTGAGTCAAAGTTGGCACACCATCGCCTATGATCATCGTGGCGCAGGCGCGACCATAGCACCAGCGGAGTCCATCACTTTCAATAGTTTGGTTGATGATGTCTTTGCTGTACTTGACGCCTACAAGGTTGAAAAATGTGTGTTGGCAGCCGAATCTGCTGGAGCCCTCACCGCTTTGGGTGCCGCTCTCAAACATCCAAATCGAATCACGGGATTAGTTATTGTGGATGGTATGTATTTCCGCGAGACGCCCCCAGAAAAGGATTTATTTCTTTTTGGATTGCGCAAGGCTTATTCCGCCACACTTGATCGTTTCGTTGAAACCTGTGTGCCCGAGTCAGATAGTGACCATATCAAACGTTGGGGGCGACAAATCATTGACCGTGCTTCACAAGAAGGCGCAATTGCCTTGTATCTCTCCGCTGGCGAAGTTGATTTGCGTAACGAATTAAGCCACATCTCTCAACCTACGCTTATCCTACATGGAGAAGCTGATGGTATCGTACCAGTTAAAGAAGCGCTCCAACTTTCCGAGCTTATTTCTAATGCGAAATTATCGGTTCTTCCAGGTGCAGGTCATGTTCCAACCATGACACGCCCACAAGAAGTTGCACATGAAATCATGAATTTCTTTGGATCAGAAA
This sequence comes from Candidatus Villigracilis saccharophilus, assembly GCA_016709305.1. GTDB lineage: Bacteria > Chloroflexota > Anaerolineae > Anaerolineales > Villigracilaceae > Villigracilis > Villigracilis saccharophilus. Next base: position 135,431 of record JADJNA010000008.1, on the reverse strand, counting down.
TTTGATTATTAAAAAGCAGCCCAACAAAGCGTGTACCTGAAATGTGGGAGTCTGCGGCACGCTTCGCGTCGAGTATTTTCTGCTCCCAAACAGAGTCCATGCCCGCCCCAGTGCCAGTCAACGCAAAGGATTAAGTGCTAAACATTACAGCACACATTAAAGCATATGATCAAAAAAGCTTCATTCCCAGCAATTATTATTTCCATATTCATAGCTGCATCTTTTGGAGTCATTTCAATTGGGCACGTTCTTTCCAACAAGCCATTATTATTCCTAAATTACAAGGAATCGTATGGATTGGATTACGCCGATTTTTTTAAGGCGTCAGAGAACATTATCAATGGGCAAAGCCCTTATGATGTTTCTACCAATCGGTACGTCACCACACCCATTCCCGCAATTGCAAATACAGTTTTTATCCCTTTGGGGTTTGACAATGCGAGAATCCTCTTTTACTTTCTTATACCGCTCTCCCTGGCATTCGGTTATCAATTAATAACTTCGATGTTCGGATTTTCGAAAATAGACAAAGACCCAATTTTAACGGCGGGGCTGGCCGCCTTATTATTCGGTTACCCTTTTTACTTTCTTCTTCAACGCGAGAATATCGACGGATGGGTGTTTCTTTTCCTGTGCCTAGGCTTATACTGGCTCCAAAATCCAAAAAAGGAGTGGGCTAGCGGGTTATTCTTTTCCCTGGCTATCGTATTCAAAGTCTATCCCATGCTAATAGTACTGCCAATTTTATTAAGTAAAAAGTGGCGCCTGGTTTTTTGGATAGGCCTGTGGCTGGTATTGTGGGGATCAATTACTCTCTTTTGGTTTTCAGATTTTCAAACAGCTTTATCCTCGCGCTCGCAATCTCTTTTTAGGTTTGACGAGAATGGGAGTTTAGTGGCTACAATAAGCTTAATTTCGATATTGATAAATTCCCTGGGGATATCAAATGTGGTTTCATTAGTCAATTTGTCTCCCATAATAACCGTGCTTATCTATGGCATATTACTCTCTCTTGTAATATTTACAGATTACAAACTGGACAAAGTAAATAAACTTGAAACTTCCTCCTTTGTAATGTATTTTCCATTTATGCTGGCATTGCCTCTGATTGTATATCATTATTCTTTTATTATTTGTCTGGCCCTTATTCCAACAATGTGCCATCTATGGGGAGTAAGCGAAGACAGATTGCAAAGAATGAGTATTTTTGCTATTTCAACAGGAATAGGAATGACACAGTGGCAGGCGATTGCGACCTACAGCCTTACGGAAAATATGTTGTCGCATGCGATCCCTGGATTAGGATTATTGCTAATCATGGCAGGTATCGCATTTTTCAAAATTTATACTCTTCGTCTGACACAGCGCATAATGAGCTGATAAGACACAATGGGAATAACCGAATGCAAAAACACACAACCACAATTTTGAAGATTCTAGGGCTTGGAATTGCCCTCCTTCAATTATTTGACATCTTCATTCACGCTGTCACTGATCAATTGGAGATACTTCGGGTCACTTCAAATATTATTGTTCTCGTGTGGCTGGCAATTGCGGCAACGGGAAAATTCAACGGGAAATTTTTACAAATAGCCATGGGATCTGTCAGCGCGTATCTTATTCTCAATATTACTTTTCTCGCGCTTGAGGGTATTAGAAATATGGAGCAAGGCGGGGAATTGCGGGTGACACTTTTCCTGTTGATCTTCTTGACCACTGCCTTGTCCGCTTTGCTGATTTACATACAGGGCAGACAGGCATCAAATTAACGGTGGCAGTATCAAGGAATTACGATTATAGAAACAATGACAAACGGGGTCACGACATGTAATAAAGTGATCAAAACAGAAGAAGGCCGTAATAAAACGCCTCCTTCTGTTTTCTTAATAACAAGGAGTTCCAAGATGAAAAAAGCTTTATTGGTTTTGATAACTATCTCCCTTTTCGTAAGCGCCTGCGGAGCACAGCTTGCAGCGCCCGCAAATGCCCCCATCATCCTATCGACCGTAATTCCAAGTTCAACAAATACATTAATCCCTGAGGCAACGCAAATCCTCACGCCTTTGCCGACAGCAACGGCAACGCCGATCCCCCACCCGATGAGCATTATCGGTATGCGGGCGGGAGATTATCCAGGCAGTGAAATTACGATTGTCAAGGAATTGGACAGAGGATTAAATTATCGCCGCTATTACGCGTACTATCTTTCAGAGGGACTGAAAATATACGCGCTGTTGACCATTCCCAACGGAGAAATGCCCGAAGGCGGATTCCCTGCCATTGTTTTCAATCACGGCTATATTCCGCCCGATGTTTATAAAACAACCGAACGCTACATTGCTTATGTGGATGAAATCGCAAAGGCTGGATATGTTGTCTTCCGTATTGACTATCGCGGGCACGACGCATCTGAAGGCGAAGCGTCTGGCGCGTATGGCAGCCCCGGTTATCAAATAGACGTTCTGAACGCGGTCGCCTCCATCAAGCAATTGCCTGAAGTGAACCCCGAAAAGATCGGCATGTGGGGTCACTCCATGGGTGGCTATCTCACACTGCGCACGATGGTCATTTCAGATGATGTGAAAGTCGGCGTGATCTGGGCGGGCGTGGTCGCTTCCTACACTGACCTGCTTTACAACTGGCGGCGCACTGGCTCATTCACACCGTCACCAAGTTCAAGCGGGCGCGGCTGGCGCACAGGATGGATCGAAGCATACGGCGCACCTGCGGATAATCCTGCTTTTTGGGATTCGGTCTCAGCCAATTCTTATCTCGCCGATCTTTCTGGACCGTTGGAGCTGCACCACGGAACATTGGATGAAGATGTCCCCTTGGATTTTTCCATCCGTCTCGCCGAACAGGCCCGCAGCGTTGGCCAGATCGCCGACCTGTACACTTACGAAGGCGATAACCATAATATTTCAAAATACTTCTCAACCGCCATGCAAAGAACGATCGCCTTCTTTGATCTAACTTTGAAATAATCCCCCAACAGAGTAAGGGCGACCCTTCATGGTCAAGCGGATATATTTTCTTGCTGGGCGGGTCGCCCCTACCTGTCAAAATGTAATACAGCCAAATTTCCATCAAAAGTTTTTGCGAGTTGTTCAGGGATATGGCCTAATGTATCAGCAACCCGTTTGCGGGAGCCAAAGCCTGGAAGAATGATAAAACTACTCGTAGATTCGCGCGCCAGATTTTCTGGCTTGAGTTGATCATTCAACGCCTCGATCTTAACGGGATGGTCTGATCCTGTTGCGACAAGCAATGTCTCAGCGATCTGCAGATACGCTTTGTCGGCGATTATTTCAAGCGGCACATTGAGGGCTTTTGCAAGAGTCAAATTTGTTTCGAGCATACGGCGCAGGATGATAGGCGGAACAGTTTTGGGCGGAATGATAAAAACAATGCGCTTCATTCCATTCAACGGCAGCGAAAGTTTTCCGATCATTACGGGTGTATCTGACCCCCAGATCACTTCGTCCAGAACACTGCCAAGCACAGACTCGCGTAATGTCCGCTTGCCGCGCCAGCCCATGAGAATAAGTGACGCGTTCTGTTCGTGCGCGGTTTGTAATATTCCCTGCGCATGAGAGGAGGCAAGCCGCGGAATAAGTTCAATTTCAGTTTCGGGATCATTCAACAATTCAGGGACGCGGCCAAGCAATTCCTTATGAAGCGAAAAACTGCTGTCCCTGTCCATCCCTGTATCGCTCGCCACGCTGACAGCCAGCACCTTGCCTTTGGAAGAGTGCGCCAACAAACTCGCAAGGGAAACGAGTCCCGCAGATTGTTTCAGGTCAGCAACGGGGACGAGAATCCGCCCAAAGAGAGGTAAAACATCCTCGTCTGCTTCAGCAGTTTTCAGGTCAGGGGCGAAGCGCTGGACGAGTAGTGGAGAGGAGATCGATGTAAGAAGGATCATCAAGATGGCAGCATTGAAAAGGGTGGCGTCAAAAAGTCCAGTTTCCAAACCAATCACCAATGTGGGGATGGTGACGGCGGCCTGCGCATGTGAGAGACCGTAAACCGTCCAAAATTCGGACTTGGTGTATTTATAAATGCGTGCGGTGATCCAGGCGGCGATGAATTTGGAAACATAGGCAACGATGGTAACGCCGATCGCAACGATGATCGTCTGTGGACTCTTGAGAAATGTAAGCGGATCTGTGATGAGTCCGCTGTAAAGAATGAAAACTGGAATGAAAAATGATTCACCAATGAATAACACATGCCCCGTGACCGGGCTGTGGCGCGGAAGTGTGGCGTTGATGGCCAGCCCCGCGAGAAATGCGCCGACGACTTCATGCACACCGATCAACTCCGCGACAAAGGCGGAAATAAAAAGCGTGACGATCACAAATTGAAATTCAACGGCGCGGCCTGAAATGCGTTTAAAGACAAATTTGCCGAGGCGGGGCAAGCCGAAGACAATCGCGAGCGCAAAGATCGTTAGCGAAATAATAAGCTGTACAAAATAGCCCGCAGAAATACCGCCTGTTCTTGCGCCAAGCACTATCGCAAGAATAACAAATGCACCAATGTCAGTAAGTACGGTCGCGCCTGTTGTGACCGCAATGGCTTCGTTGCGGGTTACACCAAGTTTGGTAAGGATGGGAAATGCAATGAGTGTATGAGATGCGAACGCGGAGCCAAGCAGGATCATGCCTAAAAAGTCGAGCCCGAGAATATAGCCAAGCCCCATACCCATCAACTGCGGGAAAATAAAAGTGATCATGCCAAAAACCAGAGCACGTCCGCGCACACGCAGGAATTGATTGATATCCACTTCGAGGCCTGCGCTGAACATAAGATAGACAAGACCAATGGTGGACAGGAACTCAATTCGGTCGCCCGCTTCCATGAGTCCGAAGCCATGCGGACCGATCAACATGCCGCCAATGATGATGCCGATAATGCCAGGCAGTTTCACGCGCTCAGACAACAGCGGCGTGACGAGGATAATGGTCATGACCAGCAGGAAGAATCCAACAGGTTTATTTAATAGTTCAATGAGCATTGATATTCCCTTGGGAGAAAATTTAAATAAGAACTACCTCAACCGTTTCGCCAGCGCTTAATCCTGTTGCGTCTGGGTGAATGCGCAAGAGTCCATCGGCGGAGGCGAGAGTGAAGATGAGGTTTGATTTGCCAAAGATGGGTTCGGCTTCGTAATTTACGATTGATGATTTACGATTGACGATTAATTTCACAGGCCACCAATCTTCACGGCCTGCTTGAGATGGTAGATTAACTGTGAGTTTTGCTTGAACAGTTGCCTTGGGTTTTGGTAACGCGCCTAATAATTTTTCAATGACTGGCACGACGAATAAATATCCATTGACCAATGCGCTGACGGGGTTGCCGGGCAGGCCGATCACTGCTTTGCCGTTGCACACGCCCAAGATGGTTGGCTTGCCGGGCGCGTGTGTTGATGCCGTGTATCAATACGCCGGGCTCGCCCAATGTACGGATGACTTCGGCGGTCATGTCTCTTGTGGATGCGGATGAGCCTGCGGTGATGATGATCACATCACATTCGGAGAGCGCCTTCGCCGCCGCTTCCTGCAGGACCTGAAAGCTGTCACTAAAAATCCCATAGCGGATCGCTTCCCCGCCAGTTTTCTCGACGAGCGCCCCAAGTGTGTACGAGTTGATATCACGCACCTGCCCATAGCGCGGAGTTTGACTTGGGTCAATCACTTCGTCTCCAGTGGAGAGAAGCCCAACGCGCGGTTTCTTCGCCGCTTGAATGGATGTGAATCCCAAGGCCATTAATCCGCCAATTTCTGCGGGGCGGATCAAGTCCCTTTTGGAATGACCAATTGTCCCTGAGCAACATCTTCGCCAATGCGGATTAGATTCTCGCCATCGGCTACAGATTTGAAGATTTCGATTTCGGGCGGGGCGGATCCGATCCGCCCCTACGATGTGTTTGTGTGTATTCCAACATCACAACCGCATCTGCGCCTTTGGGCAGCATGCCGCCCGTGTGGATCAATGCGCATTGACCTGATTCAATTTCGAAGATTGGCGCATCACCCATTGGAACTTCACCGATCAAAGTCAGATACGCGGGAAGTGAGTCGCTTGCGCCAAAAGTATCTCTCGCGCGGACGGCGTATCCGTCCACGGTGGTACGGGGAAGTCAGGCAACGGGTGCGGCGCGAATATGTCAGACGCAGTGAAGCGGCCCAAAGATGAGGTCACTGCAATAGATTCAGAATCAATTTTCGGCTGGGAGAGATGCGAGAGCAATAGAGTCCGCGCATCATCTGGGGGAAGGAGAGTCAAAAATTCAGGCATGGTTATCTAAGCCAAAAAGTCAAAGTGATGAAATAAGTTGTGAGTCCAAAAACCGCAAGTGCGGTCGTGGTGAGAAAGATCCAATTCGGTTTGCCGCCGATCGAGATATGACGGAGATGAAAGATCTGCAGGATGGCAAACGGCAGAGTGAGAAATGCGGGCCAGATCAGCGAAAAGGAATACCCAAGCAAAGGCACGGCAGCGAATATACCATAAGCAAAGATGATCAGGCTGTGATGGAAAGGTACGGCGCGCTCCCATGTCAGGCTTCGCAACAGCGTGGCGCGTTGATATTTTTGGTCGGTTGTAAATGAGGTGAAATTTAGAATTAAAAAATATGCCAGTGCAAGCGCCGTGAGCGGGATGATAAGGATGATAAGCAAGCGATGATTCTCCTTCGCCTGCAAAAGAAAACCAATGGACGGAATGATGTAGGCGATATGCGCCGCGAGAGCTAATTCACCAAATCCGCGGTCAATGAGTCGAAATGGATGAACTGCGTAGAGGATGACTGTCACTAGAGAAGAAAGAAGAAAGAGTGAGGATTCAAGCACGAGGCTATTATTGATGTAAAGCAGAAAAGCCAATACCGCGTTGACTGTCAGTAATCCGTAGGAAACATAAAGCAGGTTGTTTCTGAGCGTCTCTTTTTGTTTTGGCGTTTCGTTCTCAATCAGCGGTTCATTATGTGGACGAAACACTTCGGCCAGCAACGACATAGCCAACTGCGCAAAAATAACGCCAGCCAGCCCAAGCCAGAACGCGAGAACGGAAAATGATTTCCCAAGGTAGGCAGGAATGCTCGAGCCGAGCAGATAGGTCAGCGCGGCGAGGAGAAGATGGAGGGGGCGGGAGAGTTTTAACAATTTACGATTTAGGATTTCAGATTTGCGATTTGGGGAAGGATGAAGAAATCATGTGATTATTTTTTTGAAAGATATTCTTCCAATCTTTCCACGCCTTGTGGGAGATTCTTCCTGCCAAGCCCCAATCGAAAGTGATTGTTTGATTCATCATACATCGTGCCAGGGAGAAGTAAAACGCCAGCCTTCAGGACAAGGTCATCGCAAAAATCTTCGACGTCACCTTTAAGCAGTTTTGGGAATCCCATTGAGCCAGCTTTTGGACGAGTCCATGTGAAAAGTGCGGGGTGACGAGAAAAGAGATCATCAACAATAGTGAGATTGTCCTTGATAATTTCCAGATTCCGCTCGGCAAGTTTTACACGATGGCGCATGGCAACTTCCGCGAGAAATTCGCTGGGCGCGGAGTTACAGATGGTTGTGTAATCTTTGAGAGAGGCCATATTTTGATAGATCGTTTTATTCTTTGTAGCGACCCAGCCGATTCGCAGACCAGCAAGTCCGTAAGTTTTAGATGTGACTCCAAGAGACACGGCATGTTCGCCATAGTCACAGGCGGCGGGCAGACGATCAGCCAAATCATATTCAGATTCTCGGTAGACCTCATCGGAGAAAAGAAGCAGATTATTCTCCTGTGCAAATTTATTCAGCGCATCAAAATCCGCACGGGACATTAAATAACCTGTCGGGTTGTGCGGCGTATTGATGACAATACCTTTGGTGTTGGGGCGCACTAATTTCTTTAATTCATCCAAGTCCAGCGCCCAACCATTTTCTTCACGAGCCATCCACGGACTGATATCACAGCCGACAGAGCGAGCCACTTCGGCAAGGGATTGGTAGCCAGGAGAATGAACAATGACATGGTCGCCATTTTTGAAGGCGGCATACATGAACAGATAGATCGCCTCCCCCGCCAGTATGGACAAGAATATCCTCGGGCTGAATAGTTGTGTAGAGATTACAAATCTCTTTTCGGAGGGAAAGACTGCCTTGTGATTCGGTATATCCCAGCCAGACGTTTTGAAGTTTATCCGCCGCGCCATCTTCGAAGGCCAGCAAATCCGCAATGGACATCGCTTCACAATCGGAAGAACACAGCAGGAATTCAGTGTTGAATTCGTATTTGGCAAAATAACGTTCGAGTTTGAAGGGAGGAAGATGCATAGGAGAAGGATGAATTATGAAGGATGAAATATGTTCGCGCCAAAGTGTTTACTTTAGCACTTTCTTCAGATCACGGTAATGGATCTGGTTATGAAGATACAACATTTTCACCATCTCGCGGATGGTGGTCACTTCGAGAAATGGATGACGGCCTGTGATCTCAAGTTCTTCATCTTTCAAGCCATATACCCATGCAACTGAGTTTGCACGCACATCCCTATATTGTTCAAGCAGTTCAGCGGAAGTGAACTCTTTTGTCTTTTGTTGCTGCGCCTCGTTATAGCGGTCAATGGAAAAATCATCAGCCGCACCTGCACCGCCCTGACGGATCAACTCGAACATCTTGACCAATCCGCGCTCCGAAGTGACAAAGTGCGCCAGCACATTACGGATTGTCCAGGTTGTGCCTTCGGTATAGACTTCGACATTCCATTGATCATCTGTTAACCCAGAAAAAATACCAATAAATTTTTCGCCTTCAGATTTTAGTTTTTCAGCAAGTTCTGTGATTTCAGACATAGTCAACTCCTAAAAAATTTATTTACCGCAAAGCACGCGAAGTGCGCAAAGAAAACCTTTTAAAATTCTTAGAGGCCTTGGCGAGCTTCGCGGTTTTAAAAATCATGGTTCGGGGAAACCTGCGTAATTAATGGATTTCTTCCCTGTTGTTGGATAAAAATATCTTTTCATCGAAGATATCTGCTCGATCAAACGCTCGCTGTCTTCAAAATCTGCGCGCACATAATAATAATGGGTATCATACGGGCTGTCACCAAAGATCGCGGCCAGCACATATCCATTCGCTTCGGCATAATCTTTCAGCAGGATCGTCATGCCAAACCATCTCTGCGCCAGATTCGCTTCGGTCAATTTTGGCGGGACCAATGGCGAGTAATAATCATGGAACATAATAATATGCGGTTTGTATTGATCAAGATATTCGACAGTGATAGCGCCATTATGCGCGATGAATTGGTCATTCAGTCCCCAGGTATCGATCGCTGTCCAGCCTGAATAATATGGCAGCAAACCTGCTTCGGTTGTCGCGATCACATAGCCTTTGCCGCGATATTCCGCCAGCAATTTCCCCATATCATAACGGCCATCCTCTTCATACGGGCGGTCGCAGCTTCGTTGATAGGATGTCAGAGAACAATTCTGAAACCACGAATAATAAACCAGACTTCCGCACAAACCAATTAATGCGATGAAGTACGCGCTTCTTTCTCTACCTGATAATTGATTCAGCCACGAGAAGTTTAATCCGCGCACAAGCGGAGTCCACGACATGAGCGCGATCGGCACAAGGGCGTACTGAAAGCGCGCGCCGTAATTCATTTCATCTGAGATCAAAATAAACGCCGAAGCGAACCCGAGAATGGGAATTAGATACGCAAGAGTTTGCTTTGTCGTTTCGCGCGAACGAAAACCGAGCAAGGCAATGATCGCAAACGGCAGGCATAAACGCAAAGTATTCAACAGGGAATTGTCAAACGAGTCCCAATGCAAACCGCTGTCCCCTTTCTTATAAAACGGATTCGGCAACGGATAACCGAAATAATCCCATCTCCACAGGAAATACGCGCCGCCAAGCACAAGAAATACTGTGCCAAAAAAGTGATAGAAACCCCCTCCGCCCACTTGAAATGGAATTCTTAAGTCCGCGCATAAAGATAACGGACAATAACATCAGCGACACGAGGATGACTCCTCTGGGCGGATGAGTCCAGTGACGAGTCCGCTCAGGGCGAAGGCGAGGGACAGCCAAAAGGGCTGATCTTCTCTTTGAATCAGAAGCAGGCCCAAAGCCCAGGTGGAAGCGGCGGCGAGGGCAAAGAAAGGCGTCCCGAAGTAGGCAGAGACATAGGAGAGTCCCGTCCCAACGGCGAGGTAAAGTCCGCTTAAAAAAGAAAATGGAATATTTGAATTGTTGATGCGGCGGTTCGTCCAGTAGACAATGAGAACGGTGAGTATATGTGAAGCAAATCCAATACCGCGCACAGATTGACCAACGGTTAAGCCAAGTTTGATAAATGCCGCAGAAACAGCCATGAAAAGAAAATCGGTCGCGCCATCTACGGGATGTTCGCCAATATTCCAAACAATGCCGTGGCCGCCCGCAAGGTTTTGAGCGTAACGCATGAGCATCGCGGCATCTTCAAATGGCGGGATGGAAAAATCCACATAGCGCGACGCGTAGTACAACGTAGGCGCAACGAGCAGGATGGAGATGAGGAGGTCGGGGAGGATCTTTTTGCTGGGCATTAGGGATTTGGTTAATATCAGTGATTAAATTAAAGAGTATCCACCATCAACAACAATAGTCTGTCCAGTAATATACTCGTTTTTGATGAGAAATTCGAGAGCGGATGCAATTTCTTCGGGCCGCGCGGCGCGCTTGAGCGGCAGGCGATTGACAAGTTTATCCCATTCTTCCTGAGTGACAACATCCGATTGCAAGACCAAGCCAGGCGCAATGGCGTTGACTCGGATGCTCGGGGCAAATGCGCGCGCCAGCAATTTGGTTAACGACTCTAACGCAGCCTTGCTGACCGTGTAAGATGGATAGCGGCTCCATGCTTTTTGCGCGCCTATATCGGTAATGTTGACAATGAGTCCGCCTGATGTCATTCGTTTGGCGGCTTCCTGCGCAAGCAGAAAAGGCGCGCGAAGATTAAGATCGAGAGCAGAGTCCCAATCTTTCAATTCAAGGTCGCGCGGATTTCCAACAGGCATGATGGCGGCGGAATTGACAAGCAGGTCGAAGGTCGAAAGTCGAAGGTCAGTATCGAGAATGGAGAATAGTGAATGGATTTCTTCAGGTTGAGTTAGGTCAGCCTTGAAGAGATGGACTTTGACACCAAGGGATTCAACTTCACGTTTTGTTTTTTGCGCCTGCTCTTCGGCGGTGTGATAATGCAAAAGAAGATCGTATCCCATGCGAGCAAGAGTCAGCGCAAAGGCTTTTCCGAGTCTGTGTGCACCGCCAGTAACGAGAGCGAGAGGTTTGGTCATGCAGAGATTATAAGGGATTTGAGGATTGGACATAAGCAAATTGAGCTTTACGAATATTTGTCTTTGTAAAATTAAAGAAATGATCGTATAGTTGGAATTAATGCAGGAGATGGTTATTCCGTGTAAAACAGTAAGCTTATGGAGGTAAATGTGAACCAACAATTAAAAACCAAATTAGATCGATCATTCAAATTAACGCAAGATCTTGTAATCCATCTTGATGAAACTTCATTGACCCTGGATTTACCAAATCTGCCTTCCAATCGAATCGCAAGTCAATTGTGGTGCATCGCCGGTGCTCGTGAAAGTTATACCAAAGCAATCGAAACGGGCGGTTGGAAAGGATTCTCGTGCAGCCTGACAACGCCGCGTGTTAAACAATCCGTGCTTGCCGTTTTGGAGGCGACGCATAAGCAAATGAACGGAATCGACTTCACGGATCTTTCTTCTATGCAGATCGAACTCGCCTTCGACCTCCTTGAACATGAAATCCAGCATCACGGTCAACTTATTCGCTTTGTCTATGGTAATGCTCTGACATTCCCAGACAGTTGGAATCAACGCTACACAGTGTAGCAAAAGCATGAATTTCCGTCTTATAGTTGCTTCGGGCTGCCAAACCATTTGATATACTTTATAAATGCATATCGAGTTCACAGGCGAAATTTTCTATTGGCGCGGACCCGCCCCTTTTCTATTTGTTGCCGTCCCAGAAAAACCAAGCAGCGATATAAAAGCGATCTCCTCCATGGTCACTTATGGCTGGGGGGTGATTCCTGTTCACGTGCGAATCGGAAAAACCGAATGGCAGACTTCCCTTTTCCCAAAAGAGGGCCGCTATCTTGTGCCCATAAAAAAGAGCGTTCAAAAATCAGAAAATCTTGGTGTAGGCGACAAAGTGACGTTACAACTCCAAATTCATTGGTAAGCCACTCAACAAAAGCAAACCGTTAAAAAAGACAGCGGATACCAATTGGTATCCGCTGCTCGTACTTATCCATCTTTTTTACTTTCTAAAGAAATTCGAAATAAAGAACCAAATATTTGCGGGGCGTTCTGCAAGGCGGCGCATGAAATAGGGGTACCAATGTGTGCCGAAAGGAACATACACGCGCACGGGATAACCTTCCTTTACAAGCTGTTCCTGCAAGTCGCGGCGAATGCCGTACAACATTTGAAATTCAAGTCCGTTCTTGGGGAGACCCACCTTTTCGGCGTATTGTTTGGCAAACGCAATGCGCTTGTCATCGTGCGAGGCGATCGCAGGGATGGCTGGGATACGGCCATCTTCCGATAATTTCGTTTGATTGGCAAGGGAAGCATCGATCAGGATCTTGGTCAACAGATCGTAATTTGCATCCACATCCGCTTTTCTGGGGAAGGCTTTTTCGGCAGGTTCCATATACGCACCCTTCACCAAGCGGATGGGCGTCCTGTCTTGAAGCAGCCGGTGCGTATCCGCTTCAGCACGGTATAAATATGATTGGACCGCCGTGCCGACGTTGGTATAACCCCTCTCGCGCATCAAATAATATAGATTGATCGTTTTGTCGGTATAGGGGGTATCTTCAATATCCACGCGGACAAAGGTGTTATTCTTCCTTGCCCGGGCGAGAATCCGCTCCAGGTTTTCGGCGCACAGGTTTTCATCGAGGCCAAGGCCGATCTGAGTCAACTTAATGGAGACATTTCCACGGGCCGATGGTTCTGCCCCAAGCGCATCCAGAGTCGCAAAAATATCATCGGTGGCCTGTTGTGATTCTTCAGGTGTGTTGGTATGCTCGCCAAGATGATCGAGCGTAACGTTTATCCCCTTGGCATTTAACTCACGGACGACACTCATCGCGTCGCTGAGTCTTGTCCCTGCTACAAAACGGGAAGCAGTACGCCAAGCAAAACTCCAGCCGGTAACCAGCTTTTGCGCCCAGGCGGCTTTCGAAAGATAAATGAGGAAAGAACGGAGCATATCGATCCTTTTTATAGAGGGATGTGCCGGCGGACCGGCAAACCTATTCTAGCACAATGCCCCATTTGGGTGTGTTATACTTTTTCTGTGATATTTGTCATTACTTTGGAGACCGTGTGAGAAATCGAAATACAAACACAATCCTTCGGGGTGTATCCATCCTTTTTTTGACCGGTGCACTTATCCTCTCCTTTATTTCACTGATCGGATACAGCCGCCAGCGTAACAACTTTCCCGCCAGCATGACAATTGCAGATGTGCCTGTAGGCGGGCTAACTCCCTCCAACGCCTCTCAAAGGCTGCTGGAAGTTTACACCTCTCCGGTCGAAGTCCAATATAACGGCGCTGTCATCCATATTGACCCAATCGTGGCTGGTTTTCAGGTGGATATTGAAGCCATGCTGGCCGCGGCAGAGCTAAACCGAACAGGCAGTTCATTTTGGGGTGGATTTTGGAACTACCTTTGGAATCGCACCTCCAATGAAACACAAATCCCCTTAAGCTCAAATCTAGTAGAAGAACGCCTGCGCGAATATCTACAGAATGAGATATCATCCCGATACGACCTTCCGCCTTCACCCGCACAGCCGATTCCCGGCGGAACCTCGTTCCTGCCCGGCCAACCCGGGCAGGTTCTTGACCTTGACCGAGCGATACAACTGATCGGGGATGCCTTTCGTTCCCCAACCAATCGCTCTGTGGCGCTCTCATTCACACGCAGCTCCGCTGCGCGCCCCACGGTTGAAAATCTGACAATATTGCTCAAACAAATTGTGACCATTTCCAAGTTTGACGGCTTAATCGGCTTCTATATGGTGGATCTGCAGACCGGCCAGGAAATCCATTTTTCCATGAACAACAAGGTGGAAATCCCCACCGAGCCGGATATTGCATTCACGGCATCCAGCACCATAAAAGTACCGATCGTGACCTCCTACCTGATCAACCGCGGCAGCGTGCTCGACACAGAAACATCAAACACGATCTCACGCGTACTGGGAAAGTCAGATAATTCCGCTACAGACCTGATACTATCCGCAATCGACAATAACAACGGCCCGTTAATCGTCACCCAAAACATGGAAGCGCTCGGATTTAATAGCACATATATCGGCGGTTTCTTCTATATCGGTGCGCCCAACCTGCTGCCAAATCGATTAACTCCCGGCAATCAGCGCATTGATGTTTTCACTGATCCTGATCCATATTCCCAAACCACCCCATCTGAGATGGGCGTCTTACTTGCCGATCTGTATCAGTGTGCGCAGAATGGCGGCGGCGCCTTGATTGCGGCATTCCCAGACAAGATCAGCCCGGCCACCTGCCAGCTTCTGATCGACTTCATGGCGCAGGATAAACTGGGATCTCTGATTCAGGGCGGAGTGCCAGACGGAACGCTTGTTCCGCACAAACATGGTTACGTGCCCGCCTCAGATGGCGTTGTCCGCGACACGAGTGATGTCGGCATCGTCTACACGCCGGGTGGAAATTTTGTACTATCCATTTACTCCTACCATCCGATCAATAATGTTTGGGACAACATCAATCCATTGTTCGGAAATTTGACAAAGGCTGTTTACAACTACTTCAACATAACAGCCCAGTAATAACAATGTTCATGCAAGTATGAAAATCGGTCTTTTTTTCACACTTCGTATATAATGCAACCTATGAGCGCATCACTAGGCCTGTACCGGCTGCAACAAGTTGACCGAAAAATTGACCGTTCGCGTACGCAACTCGAAACGATCCGCCAGACTCTTGAAAATGATGTTGAATTACGCCAGGCGCGCGAGCATGTAGAAACAGCCCAAACGAGTCATTTCCATTTCCAAACTCAACTGAAAAATGCAACTGCCGAAGCGGAAGCCCAGAAAATAAAAATAGAACAAGCCGAATCGAATTTATACGGGGGGCGGGTGCAAAACCCGAAAGAACTGCAAGACCTGCAAAAAGACATTGTTTCGTTAAAGAAATATCTGACCACTTTGGAAGAACGGGAGCTTGAAGCAATGGTCAATGCAGAAACCACCGAGAACGATCTACAAAGGGCGAAAACAGAACTTGAATTAATTCAGGCACGCCTTGGAAATGAACACAAGAATCTGCTTACAGAGCAAACCGCTATCCTGGCAGACCTCGAACAAATGACTGAAGAACGCGAAGCCGCGCTCGGACCGATCGAAGGCAACTTGCTCCAAATCTACGAATCCCTGCGCCAACAAAAGCGCGGCACAGCCGTGGCTGAGATCAATGACGGAGCATGTGCTTCATGCGGCACCACCTTAAACGCCGCCCTGCAGCAAAGCGCCCGTTCGCCAAAACAACTATCCAATTGTCCTTCCTGTGGACGAATCCTATTTGCAAATTAATTATTAATCATGTTCCAGTTTGCAATTGACCCCTTCTCATTCTTCATCGGTTTCATAACCGCTTCCATTTTTTGGCTGCTCGTTTCGCGCGCCCGTCCGCTTTGGGAAGAAATGCGGGCTTCTCTAAAAGTAAAACGCGAAACCTCTCAAACGCGCAAATCAAGTACTGTTGAGGAAAATCATCGTCGAGTCACATTACGACGTGCCCAAGGAATGCATATCGCCGCGCAGCTCTTTGCGTTGGATGAGATCCTCCTCGAGCCTTTGCTGATCATGCCTCCGGCCAGAGTGGAACCGGGCGCACCGCCCGCATTTGAAGATGTGATCACTCAGACCCTGCCATATCTTCCCTCATGGCCGGAGATCGCCGCCGCCTATCACGCGTCCACTTTGACCCTCACACAGGCTTTATCTGGGAACGCCAACATCGTTATTATCGGCCAACCGGGCACCGGGAAGACAGTGTCCCTCGCGCACCTCGCATCCCTCGCCGCGAATCGAAGCGAGCATCTCGAAGGCTTGAAGAATGCCGTTCCATTCCTTGTCCATGTTGCAGATCTAAAACTCCCCACCGCCGACAAAAAAAATTTACTAGCCCCGTTGATCGAAGCGGCATCAGAACATGCCCCCATGTTCGATCTTGGCCGCCTGCCAAAATTCTTCCAGAATACATTTAGTGGCGGCAATGCTTTGTTGCTCGTGGATGGTTTCGATGAGATTCCGCCTGAAGCTCAACAGGTTGTAACGGATTATTTCAAAGTTATTCAAAAAGATTATCCACTGACACGCATCGTCACTACCGGCGCACCGGAATATTTGGATGGTTTGATCGGCCTTGGATTTGCGCCGCTTGCGTTAATCACATGGTCTGTTCAGAAAAATGAAAAATTTATTGAAAACTGGGGCAAACTGTGGTCTCAAACCATTGCGCTGGAATCCTGGTCACAAAGCGGCCCTGAAAAAGTTGATCCGTTCCTGCTTAACATTTGGCTGGGCGCTGATAATGTAAATTTAACTCCGCTTGAGCTAACTCTCAAAACCTGGGGCGCATACGCCGGCGACAGTTTGGGACCAAGCACTATGGATGCCATCGCTACGCACATCCGCCGCATTGCGCCAGCCAATACTCCGCTCGCTGCGCTTGAAACACTCGGCATGCAGGCGATGTTAAATTCACAACCAATATTTGATTCCCGTAAAGCGCGCGATTGGGTAAAGTCTTTTGAAGTCGCTGAAGAAAAAGCTGAGGATGCCAACGGCCTGTCGGAAGAGGAAGAAGCCAAACCCAAAAAAGGAAAGAAAAACGAAAAACGTGTTGGCACACCGACAAGCGGTTTGCTTGGAAAAATGGCAGCCAGTGGCTTACTGATAAGTTATCCAAATAACAAAATGCGTTTTATACACCCGGTGTTCGCGGGATATCTTGCGGGGTATGCATTATCCAATTACAACGCCGAAGAGACGTTGATCAACCAGACTGATTGGTCTGGCAAATACCTTGCCATGCGTTACTTCGCCGCACGGGGCGATGCATCAAAATTGGTGCAGACTTTATTGGAATTTTCACGCCTGCCAATGCACCGCCCGCTCTTTGCGGCCGCACGCTGGCTGCGGGATGCTCCAAAAGATGCGCCGTGGCGCGGAAAATTATTTGGGACACTAGCCGCCATCATGCAAACTGCCGGCATCCCGCTTGGAGTGCGCGGACAGGCAATGGCCGCATTCGTAGTCAGCAACGATCCGGGCGCTGCCGCCCTCTTCCGACAATTGGGAGCAAGTCTTTCATTCGAACTTGTTCAATTGGCAGTATTGGGAACTGGCGCGTTGCGTGATACCAAAGCCTTGAAATCTGTTGAACAGGCGATGGATGCTCCCAGCATATCAGTTCGCCGCGCGGCATGTATGGCATTGGTCGCAATGGGAACAAATGATGCGCTTGAATCAGTGGCGCATACCCTGCTCAGCGGTGACGAGGATATTCGCCGAGCCGCGGGAGAAGCCCTCTCGAACGATCCACATGAAGGCTACGCAATGTTACGCGATGGCATTACATTAAGTGACATTCTCCTGCGCCGCGCTGTTGTTTATGGACTCGGGCGCATCAATGAAGAATGGGCTAATGAAATGCTGAAGAAAGTACAGGTCGAAGACGATCAATGGATCGTCCGAAATGCCGCAACCGAGGTATTGGATGCTAAACAGCATATTCGTTCGCGCGCGCCGCGTAAGCTCAAAGCCCCACATGAATCGCCCTGGCTGATCGAGTTCGCAAGCAAGCAAGGCATGGGGATTTCACCCGGTATCCCAGCCACAGATATTCTCCTGCTTGCCCTCAAAGGAGACGACCCCGATACGCGTCTCGCAGCGCTGCCTTATCTAAAATTCACACCTAACGAAGGCGTAATAGCCCAATTGTATGACGCAATGTACCGGGACGATCCCGAATTGCGCGAAGCGGCTTATATCACTCTCTGGGAGATTGGTGCGTCCGGCGTTAAGCTCCCACACCCTAGTCAATATGGATTCGGTTAACTATGCTCATCACAAATGCTAATATCATCACCTGGGAATCCGAAAACCGGATTCTGCAAAACCACGCGATCTACATCGCAGGAGACCGCATCAAAGAGATCGGCACCACCAAATCTCTAACAGCCAAGTACCCAAAGGCAAAAGCGCTTGATGCTCGCGGACAGTATGTGATGCCCGGCAGCATTTGCGCGCATACTCATTTTTATGGAGCCTTTGCGCGCGGCCTGGCAATCCCCGGTCCTGCGCCAAAAGATTTCCCTGAGATCCTGCAAAAGTTGTGGTGGCCACTTGACCGTTCGCTGGATGCGGAAGCAGTGCGCTTCTCGGCCCTGGTCTGTCTGGTGGACGCCATCAAGCATGGCACGACGACCCTCATCGATCATCATGCTACACCAAATTGCATTGACGGTTCGCTCGATCTTATCGCGGAGGCTGTCGATAAAAGCGGCCTGCGCGGCGTTTTATGTTACGAAGTGACAGACCGTGATGGAAGTGAAAAAGCAAACGCGGGGATCAATGAAAATGTGCGCTTCCTAAAACGCCTCGCCGCTGAGCCGCATCCACGCCTCGCTGCGACCTTTGGGCTGCACGCCAGTCTGACGCTTTCGGGCATCACCCTGCAGGCTTGCCGCGCCGCCGTCCCCGAGGGAACAGGTTTCCATGTTCATACGGCTGAACACGAATCGGATGAATACGATAGCTTAAGTAAGAGCGAAATGCGCGTGATCGACCGCCTGCTTAAGCATGGAATCCTTGGTCCAAACACGATCACCGCGCACGGCATCCACTTTGATGCGCGCGAAATGGAAATCCTAAAAGAAACCGGCTCCTGGCTTACCCACCAGCCGCGTTCAAACATGAACAATGGAGTCGGTGTTACTCCTGTTGAATCCATGATGCGCTTGGGAGTTAAAGTCTGTTTGGGAAATGACGGATTCTCCAACGCCATGTGGGAGGAATGGAAAACGGTGTATCTATTGCATAAAGCTCATCACCGTGACCCGCGCCGTATGGGTGGATATGATGTCCAGCAAATGGCGATCTACAATAATGCCGCGCTGGCAAACATGTTCTTCCCTGCCGCACCCATCGGGCAGATCACAGCAGGCGCATTCGCTGACCTGATGTTTGTGGATTACCATCCATTCACCCAATTGACCGCCGGGAATCTACCCTGGCATATCATCTTTGGTTTCAATCAAAGCATGGTCACGACCACCATCTCAGCCGGAAAAATCCTGATGAAAGACCGCGAGTTATTGACACTCAACGAAGAAGAGATTGCCGCGCGCGCCAGAGAAATTGCACCAAGAATTTGGAAACGATACGAAGAGGAAGTGGCGAAAGTCATGTAATAAACAAAATCCAATCCGCAGACTAGAAGGATTTGACAGATTATAAAAAATCTGCGCAATCTGAGAAATCTGGGATTATTCTTTGAAGTGGAGATTTTATGAACAAGACCAATCTTTTATTATCCATCGCTGTCTTAGGCGGAACTGGCAAGGAAGGCAAAGGACTTGCTTATCGCTGGGCACGCGCGGGTTATCATGTGCGCATTGGTTCGCGGACGGCGGAAAAAGCCATAGCCGCCGCGAACGAGATCAGGGAAATGCTTGGAGATGGAGTCTCTGTCGAAGGGATGAGCAACCTCGAAGCGGCGCACAATTCGAATATTGCAGTTCTAACCGTTCCCTACTCCGCGCATCGCGACACCTTGGAATCGGTCAAAGATGAACTCAAGGGAAAAATCCTTGTGGATGTAACTGTGCCGCTTGTACCGCCGAAAGTTGCCACCGTGCAAATGCCTGCGGCAGGCTCCGCTGCGCAGGAAGCAAAACAGATCCTCGGCGATGATGTACAGGTATGTGCCGCATTCCAAAATATTGGACATGATCATTTGCTTGGAGACTCTGAAGTCGAATGTGACGTGCTCGTCACAGGCTCCAGCAAGGACGCACGCGCTGAGACGATCAAATTAGTTGAAGCTACGGGTTTACGTGGATGGGACGCAGGACCGATCGAAAATTCAATGGTGATCGAAGGGCTGACCAGCATTTTGATCGGCATCAACAAAAAATATGGATCAACTCATGCAGGTATCAAGATCACAGGTGCTCAACATCAATAGACCGAAACGCTCAAGCGTTTAATGCAATGCCGCTTACACTAAATTCACTCAAAAACATACCGTTCATCCGCCAGGGCGCCAATCTGGCGGATATTCTCGTTAAGTCCCTGCGGGAATCACGCATCGAATTGCAAAACGATGACATCCTGGTGATTGCGCAAAAGATCGTCAGCAAAAGCGAAGGGCGGATGGTAAATCTTGCGACAGTTACGCCATCACAGCGCGCCCTTGAACTCGCACAGAAAGCGGAAAAAGATCCACGTGTGATGGAGCTTATGCTTCAGGAAAGTAATGAGATCCTGCGCATACGAGTGGGAACCATTATTGTTGAGCACAAACTTGGTTTCGTATGCGCCAATGCAGGGATTGACCATTCAAATGTGATGGGCAACGGGAATGAAAAAGAAGACTATGTGTTACTTCTCCCCGAAGACCCGGATCGATCTGCGCGAAATATACGCGAACAGATAAAACAATCAACCCAAAAAAATATCGGCGTCATGATCATCGACTCGCACGGCCGGGCATGGCGCAATGGCACGGTTGGTATTTGCATTGGCCTTAGCGGACTGCCAGCGCTGATCGATGAGCGCGGCTGGAAAGATCTATTTGGCTTGACGCTCAAAATTACGGTCGTCGGCGTGGCGGATGAACTCGCCGCCGCCGCATCGCTCGTGATGGGGCAGGCCGCCGAGGGGATCCCCGCTGTGCATGTGCGCGGATTCCCCTATCCGCTCGGCGAAGGCGCACTCAAAGACCTGATCCGCCCTAAAGAACAGGATATGTTCCGCTAATATGATTCCAATGTTCGTCTGGTATCTTTGAATAAGTTATGAACGAGGCTCAATGAAAAATTTTCCTCAAGAATATCTAGACCTTCTCAAAGACGAAACAAAAGCCTATCTGTTTCTTGCAACCACCATGCCGGATGGTTCGCCGCAAGTCACACCAATATGGTTTAACGCAGATCAGGATTACATCCTCATCAACACCAATGAAGGACGTACAAAAGACCGCAACATGAAAGCGCGCCCAAAAGTTGCACTCGTCATTCAAGACCCCAAAACACCCTATCGCTACATTCAAATCCGCGGAGAGATCGCCGAGTTCACCACACAAGGCGCTGATGATCACATTAACCAACTCTCACTCAAGTATGACAACAAGGCCTGGAAATACCGCGAAGGACAAAGGCGGATCATATTCAAAATTAAGCCAGCTCACATTGACGCCCACTGATCTCCACACCTTTCTGCGGACTCGCCGCTCGATCCGCCGTTTCAAACCCGACCCGATTCCTGATTCGGTTATCGAGGACATTCTCACCACTGCAACATTCGCCCCCTCTGCGCATCACCGCCAGCCCTGGAGATTCGCCGTAGTAACAGAAATATTTATAAAAAACAAACTTGCCGATACAATGGCAGAAAAATTTCAAGAAGAACTTAAAACCGACAATCTCTCAACCGATGAAATTTCAAAACGTATTGCGCGCTCCAAGGAAAGAATACTCTCCGCGCCTGTTGTTATTATCTTAAGCGTAGATATGAGCGATATGGATACATACCCCAATAAACCCAGAAAAAAAGCTGAATACATCATGGCAACACAATCCGCCGCGAACGCTGGCATGCAGCTGCTTCTTGCCGCGCACGCGGAAGGATTAGGAAGCGTTTGGGTCTGCAGTCCCCTCTTTGCACAAGAAACAGTACAAACAGTCTTAAGTTTGCCAAAAGCATGGGAACCGCAAGCGATGTACTTTCTTGGCTATCCGGCAGAAATTCCGCAGCCAAGAGAAAGAAAATCTCTCAACGAAATTACAAAATGGAGTCAAACGTCTCCTGACGTTTGAGAGTAGCCAATGAAAATAGTTGCCCTCGCGGGCGGAGTCGGCGGCGCAAAACTTGCGCACGGACTTGCCCAACTCCTTGCACCAGAAGACCTGACCATCATCGTCAACACAGGCGATGATT
The DNA here is from genome assembly GCA_016709305.1 of Candidatus Villigracilis saccharophilus. Classification (GTDB taxonomy): domain Bacteria; phylum Chloroflexota; class Anaerolineae; order Anaerolineales; family Villigracilaceae; genus Villigracilis; species Villigracilis saccharophilus. Next base: position 113,106 of record JADJNA010000008.1, on the reverse strand, counting down.
TTGAACATTTGGGAATGTATATTTCTCCCGACCTGGACACAGTCTGTTATACATTGGCAGGACTCGCAAATCCTGAAACAGGCTGGGGGCGAGTCAACGAAACCTGGAATACCATTGCGAATATAGAAAAACTTGGCGGACCCAACTGGTTCCGCCTCGGCGACCAGGACATTGCCACTCATCTTGAAAGAACAAGAAGAATGAAAGCAGGTCAGTCGCTGTCAGAGGTCACAAAGGATTTTTGTTCAGCGTGGGGAATCAAGCACACGATCCTGCCGATGTCTGATTCACCTGTTCGCACAATGGTAGATACGGATGAGGGTGAATTGGCATTTCAGGAGTATTTTGTTTACAGACGCTGTGAGCCGCGCGTCAAAGGCTTTCGGTTCGACGGAGTCAATTCCGCTGAGCCAGCTCCGGGTGCGCGCGAAGCGATCGATTCAGCGGGGGCAATCATTATTTGCCCGTCAAATCCCTGGGTTAGTGTGGATCCTATCTTGCGAGTCATCCAAAAAATCAACAATCCAGTTATTGCAGTCTCGCCCATCATTGGTGGAAAAACCGTCAAAGGGCCTGCCGCTAAAATGTACACTGAATTAGGTATTGAGCCGTCAGCGCTGGCGGTGGCTGAGCATTATGGAAACTTGTTAAGTGGTTTCGTGTTGGATACGGTGGATGGACAGCTATCGGATAGAATTGCAGCATGTACATTGACCACGAATACGCTTATGAATAATTCTTCAGACCGTGCACGATTGGCAACGGATGTGCTAAACTTTGCTGGGAGTTTATAAAAAATGACACTTTGGGCAATTGTCCCTGTAAAACCTTTGCGACGAGGGAAGTCGCGTTTATCTGGAACCCTGACTGAAGATGAAAGAACCGCACTAAATCAAGAATTATTGGAACACACTCTGAAAACGTTATCAACTTTAAAAGAGTTGGATCAGGTATTGGTGGTTAGCCGCGATCCGCAAGCGTTGACGATAGCCCGTAATCACGGTGCCAGAACTGTCCAGGAAGACGGTCAACCGCATTTGAACACTGCCCTGGAGCGGGCTACAGTTGTGGCGAAAGTCCATGCAACCCATGGTGTGCTGGTACTGCCCGCAGACCTGCCATTGCTGGAGCGCGAGGATGTACTTGCATTGATCGACCGCGCTGTCAAACCTCCTGTGGTTGTCATCGCACCGGACCGTCACGGCAAGGGCACGAACGCATTACTGATCTGTCCCGCCGGTCAAATCGAATACGACTTTGGCGAAGACTCTTATCAACGGCACTGTGAACGTGCCATAAAATCCGGCGCACGGTTGGAGGTTGTTGAATTACCGTCGCTCGGATTGGACCTTGATCTTCCGGAAGATCTGGAAATGGTACGCAAGTTGGAAGGATTGAAAACATAATGTCACCGCGAGGAACGGGCAACCATCACTAGAAATGGAAGTTGTCTTGTCACTCACTGTCATTCGCTCCCCGCATAGACATTTAATTTTTATTTCAAGGAGAAACCCATGACCGAACGTGTTGCCCTGTATCTGCAAGATTCGCACGACCTGCGTGATGGACTCGATTATGTCAAATACGCAGAAGAGAAAGGTTTTGAAGCTGTCTGGCAGGCTGAGAGCCGCTTAGTGCGCGATGCGATCGTCCCGATGGCTGCCTACGCGGCTGTGACCAATAAGATCAAGGTCGGCTCTGGCGTGATCAACAACTGGACTCGCAACATTGGATTACTCGCCGCCACATTCTTAACCTTGGATGATCTTGCTCCGAATCGTGTTATTTGCGGTATCGGTGCCTGGTGGGATCCGCTGGCGAAGAATGTGGGCATTGACCGCAGAAAGCCGCTGCTCGCCATGCGTGAGACCGTCGAAGTTTTGCGCCGCCTGCTAAATCTGGAACGCGTTACCTTTCATGGCGAATTCCACCACGTGGACAATATTGAATTGGATGTAGTCCATGGCCGCCGTGAGCCGCGCAACATCCCGATCATGATCGGCGCAACTGGCGACTTAATGATGGAAATGACGGGTGAAATCTCAGACGGTTGTGTCATGAACTACTGTGTCGCACCTGAATACAACGACAAGGCGCTGGAATTGCTGGAAAAAGGCGCGAAGAAGGCTGGCCGCACTCTCGCCGATATTGACCGTCCGCAGTTAATCGTGTGCTCGGTGGATGAAGATCACGATAAGGCAATTGAGTACACGAAGGAATTACTCTGCCAGTATCTGGCCCAACAGCCGCACATCGCCAAGGCTTCAAATGTGTCTGCGGAAGTTATCAATAATATTCAAGCCACTTTGGGATGGCCAGCCACAAAAGAACAAATCAACAAAGCCAAACACTTTGTCCCTGATGAATTGGTGCACAAGATCACTGCCTCTGGTACACCTGCCGAAGCACGCGCCAAGGTCGCTGAATACACGAAGCGCGGGTGCACCTGCCCCATTCTGTATCCAGTCGGCGGGAATTTCAAGTTGCTTATCGATACGTTTGCACAGAGCTGATCACACAGAAAAGTCATTTTATAAACATGAGCCATGTCACCTTGACATGGCTTTTTGATTCGACTATCCTATGCCGACTAGACTGACCAGTCGGTTTATCAAATTGTGGCAGAAAACCCCTCAAATCCCCTCCAGGAAACCCGCGAACGCATCCTCGAAGCTGCGGTGACGGTCTTTGCCAGCAAAGGCTACCACGACACAAAAGTGGATGATATCGTCGCCGAGTCGCAGACCTCCAAAGGCTCTTTCTATTTCTACTTCCCCAGCAAGCAGGATATTTTCCTTGCGCTGGTGGATACTTTTGCAGACTTGCTCGAAAAGCAGTTGCGCAGCCGCCTTGCTTCTGAGAGCTCTGGCATGGCACGCGTTGACTTGGCTTTACGCGTCTGTTTGGAGACTTTCGGCCAATATCGCGGGTTGGCAAAGATCGCGCTCGTTCAAGCCACAGGGCTGGGACTTGCTTTCGAAGAAAAACGCCGCGCAGTCAATGACAGGTTCATTGAGATCATCAAGACGAATCTCGATGAAGCGATTCAAGACGGGAGCATTCCCCCACTGGACACTGAAGTTGTGGCCTGCGCGTGGATCGGTTCGCTGAATGAGATCGTTCTACGCTGGGTTTACACGGGACAGCCCGACCCTGTCCGCTCGCTGCCGGTGCTGAGAAGAATGTTGCTGCAAAGCATTGGCGTGCAGGAAGAACGGATTCGGGAATTTGAAGAAAAAGCAAAATAAAAAAACATGGTGCTTTCGATACGCCTTTCGCAAAGTTCGTTCAAGGCTACTCACCCCCCTAATAATAGTCCATATGGAGACGCATACATGAAATTTCGTACCACCCTTTCAGTTGTTCTTTTGCTTGTCACGTTACTTGCGGCCTGCGCGCCAGCGGCGACAACCGTCCCTGCGACAGAATCACCTGTCGCTGAATCAGCCACACAGGTCGCAACTGAAGCGCCTGTTCAAAATGTCGGCACACTCAAGATCGCCGTCCTCCCCATCATTGACACACTTCCCATGTATGTCGCTGAAGCGGAAGGTCTGTTCGCCAAACATGGCGTGACCGTTGAGTTCATTCCTGTTGCGTCCGCACCAGAACGTGACCAATTGCTCGCGGCTGGCCAGGCGGATGGAACAATCAACGAAACACTTTCGGTGATGTTGTTCAACAAAGATGTAATTCAAATGCAGGCAGTGCGCTATGCGTTGAGACCAACTGAAGGTTATGGACATTTCTTTATCCTAGCATCCGCGAAAAGCGGCATCACTGACGCGCAGGGACTCAAAGGTGTTGAGATCGGCGTGTCGCAAGGCACCGTGATCGAATATGTCACTCAAAGACTTTTGCAGGCTGAAGGACTCACCACTGATGAGATCAAGACCATCGCTGTGCCGAAAATTCCTGACCGCATGGCATTGCTCGCCTCTGGCGAACTGAATGCCGGTGTTCTTCCCGACCCGCTCGCGTCTCTCGCGATCAGTCAGAGCGCGGTCAAGGTGCTTGATGACTCGCTTCATCCTGAATATGGTTTCAGCGTCATCTCCTTCCGCAAGGAAGTCATCGACGCTAACCCCGACGCAGTCAAGGCATTTCTCGCCGCCATCGAAGAGGCCGCAGACCTCATCAATCTTGATGCCACAAAATACACTTCGCTCTTAAGTGATAAGGGACTCGTCCCGCCGCCGTTGCTGGAAACTTTCCAGGTGCCGCCTTTCCCTGACCAGGCCGTTCCTACCGAAGAAGAATGGAATGACGCGCTGGCTTGGGCGAAAGGAAAAGGAATGTTGACCACTGATGTTTCCTACGCGGATTCGGTCAATGCTACGCTTCTGCCATAGCCGATAGTTGAATCCGCTATAATGAGCGGGAGATTGCCCTACGGCAGTCTCCCGCTTCCGTTATGATAAACATTCACTCACTCACATTCAATTACCAAAATAATATTCCGCTCTTCAGCGGATTCGACTTAACCATCTCACGCGGTGAGACATGGGCGATTCTCGGCCCATCAGGCTGCGGCAAAACAACTTTGCTTTATTTACTGGCGGGGTTGCGCCAGCCAACTTCGGGCCAAATAACGATTGAAGGCGAAGTCCTCACACGCCCCCGCCCGCACAGCGGACTTATCCTCCAGGATTACGGCTTGCTTCCGTGGTCAACTGTATATGAAAATGTGGAACTGGGAATCCGAGTCCGCGATTTTTACGGACCTGATGGAAAACACACACCAGACAATTATTTACCAAAGGATAATATCGATCATTGGCTAAGTAGATTAGGGCTCAGCGAAGTAGCGGATAAATTCCCATCCCAAATCTCGGGCGGACAACGTCAACGTACCGCCATTGCACGCACGCTTGCGCTCGAACCTGACTTGCTTTTGATGGATGAACCTTTCTCTTCACTGGATGCCATCACGCGCGAAGACCTGCAAAACCTGACTTTAAGTTTATGTGCGGAGCAAAATTTGACTTTAGTTATTGTCACGCACGCGATTGAGGAAGCGGCGGCACTAGGAAAAAAGATTCTCTTGCTCGATCAAACGCCGAATCAAAACGCCCGTGTTTTTGATAATCCCAATGCAAGTCAAAAAAATCATCGTGGAAGTCAGGCCTATCATGATCTGTGTGATTTACTCTGGAAGGAAATGCAAATTCCCTCACCCCAGCCCTCTCCCAGAGGAATAGGGGGCGCACAATGAAACGGCGTGACGTATTACTTGCCGCGTTAGGACTTGCCATCGTGTGGCAGGTCGTCGCGATGATCGTACACCGTCCTATTCTGCCCGCGCCATGGGAGGTGTTTGCAGTCTTCTTCAAAGAACTGGGCAACGGTCTTTTGATCCATTTCGGAGTCAGCCTGTGGCGAGTCACAGCAGGAATGGCATTTTCGGTTTTGGTCGCTGCGCCTGCAGGATTGGCAATCGGCGGATCGAAGACCATGAACCGATTCCTCTCCCCCATTATTTATTTGCTATATCCAATTCCCAAAGTGGTATTTGTGCCAGTGGTTTTATTATTTCTTGGGATCGGTGATACAGCCAAGATCACGCTCATCTTCTTGATATTATTCTTCCAGATCATCGTGCTTGTCCGTGACCAGGCTGTCGGCATCCCACCACAGTTGATCCAAAGCCTGCAAAGCCTTGGCGCGGGACGACGCGCATTATTTCGATTTGTATATCTGCCCGCAAGTTTGCCAGCCATTCTCACCGCGCTGAGACAGTCCATTGGCACGGCGGTGGCGGTGTTATATATCTCTGAATTATTCGCAACAAAATATGGATTGGGCTATTACATTTATTATCAGGGCAGCACATTGTTCAATTACCCCGCCATGTATGCGGGTGTGGTGGCAATGAGTCTGCTGGGACTTGGGATGTACTTCGGCGTGGATTGGCTGGAACGCAAATGGTGTAAGTGGAAGTTTGTAAGTTAATTATGCCGCTGCGAGAAGTAAATGCGACGAAGTAACCTCGTCGTAATAAAGAGAATGCTTCGGGTATAGTGCAAGAACACGCTCGCAATGACATGGGAATTACGAAATTAACACTCCCACCCAAAACAAAACACTATACAACAACGCGGTCTGACCTGTCCCGGCAAGCGCGGCATTCAGCGGACGCCCCGTCTGCGTGAACACTGTTCTTAATGTGTTGATCGCGATTGGCAAAGAGAGCCATGCGAACAATGAAGCAAGAGGGACAAGTTTAAAAATCACCAGGACAGGCAAAAGCAAATAAGCAATTCCCATGCACAGAACATATTCTGTCTTTGTAGATTTCTCGCCAAGACGAACCGCCAGCGTATGTTTACCAGCCTTGCGGTCATTCTCAAGATCACGCAAATTATTCACAACCAGAATCGCGGTGATGATCAGACCAATCGGCACAGACATCCACCACGCGGCGGCGCTGACCGAACCCACCTGCACATAATACGTCCCTGCCACTGCGGCGAAGCCGAAGAAGATAAATACAAATACATCACCGAGACCGTAATAACCAAGCGGGAATGGCCCGCCGGTATAGGCTATCGCCGAGACAATCGCCGCGAAGCCGATCCAAACCACGGTCCAGCCGCGAAGCGCTGCGAGGTAGAGTCCGCACAAAGCCGCCAGAGAAAAGATGATCCACATGCCGCGCTTGACCTGAGCAGGCGTAAGTAGTCCCGCTTGCGTTACTCGCAACGGACCTTGTCTCTCCGCCGTGTCCGCGCCGCGCTCGAAGTCAAAAACATCGTTGGCAACATTACTTCCAATTTGTAAAAGCAGCGCCACGAACAATGCCGCAAGCGCGGGTAAAAAAATAAATGAACCATCACGCCATGCCAGCGCGCTTCCCATCACCACGCCGGAAGCGGCGGCGGGTAAAGTGCGCGGACGGATCGCAAGCCACCAAATTTTTAATAAGTTTTGCTTTTCCATAGCCGCGCAGTATAACGAACTTTCAGCGTTTATAATAGGCCAACTTTCAGGAGAACCATGACCAACCTTACAGGACAGGAACGTTCCAAGTACGTGCAATCCATGTTCACAAAAATAGCGCATCGCTATGATGTGATGAATCGACTCATGACCGGCGGGCAGGATATCCGCTGGAGAAAGCAAGTCATCAAACTTGCGCGCCTGACTCCGAGCGCATCATTGCTTGACCTGGGAACTGGTACCGGTGATCTGGCACGCGAAGCCCTTTTGCAGGAGCCGCAAACCAAAGTCACTGCCGCAGATTTTACGATCGAGATGATGAGGGTTGGAAAGAAAAGCGGCAGCCTGAAATTCTCCGCGGCAGATGCGTTAAACCTGCCGTTCAAAGACTCCACCTTCGATGCGGTTGTCTCAGGTTTTCTGATGCGCAATGTGACAGATATTCAACAAGCCTTGAAGGAACAATATCGCACGCTCAAACCCGGCGGACGCATCATCATCCTCGATACCACTCGCCCAAAGAAGAATATCCTCTCGCCGTTCATCTGGATTCACATGCACTTCATTATTCCCACCATTGGCGGTCTGCTTTCAGGGGAACGCGATGCTTATAATTATTTACCAGATACCACAGAAAACTTCCTGACGGCTGAGCAGCTTGCTGCACGCATGATCGCCGCAGGCTTCAAGAAAGTGGATTTCAAACGCTTGATGTTCGGCACGATCGGAATGCATTGGGGAGAAAAATGATCAATCCGCCTTGGCAGGCTGAAATTTTGGTTTGGAACCAAGCCGAATATGCAGGAAATAAAAAGCCAGCATGGCAACCACGCATAGAACACCCCCGATATACCAAACATAATTCGGGTTGTAATTATCAAAGACCAAACCCGCCGCCCATGGACCGATCATGGAAGGAACAGTCCATGTAAGGCCAAATACCGCCATATAGCGCGCACGCATCTCTTCCGGAGCGAAGGAGGCCGCCAGTACATTGCTGGTTGGCATACCCACCATCTCGCCTATGGTAACGATCACCATGGCAAGAATGAATAAGGGGATCGTGGCTACAAATCCATACATGGTAAAGCCGATCATATAAAAGAATGTCGCGACCACCATCATCAAAAACGGGGGATATTTCTTGATGACCCGCGTGACCCAAAACTGAAAAAGCACAACGGTCACCGCGCTGGATGACATGATCAATCCATAGAACTGGGGATCCACATGATGGACATCACGCAAATAGACTGACAATGAGCTGTACATTTGCTGGTAGACAAGAATCATCAAAATAGATGCAAAAATGAATGCAAAATATGGACGATCCAGCAGCGCGACACGGTAACCGCGCAATGTCTGCCAGATCGACTCCTGTTCCGCCTTCTCTTTGGGTTGGGGCTTCGTTTCTGGCAGCAAGCGGAACACAAGCAAAGCCGTGATAATACTGAGCACAGCATCACCTAGAAATAGATAAAGGAAGTTATACGCCGCCAGAAAGCCGCCCATGGTGGGACCAATGATCCAGGCAAAATTTGAGATCACCCGCATCATACCAAAGCCTTCAGCGCGCTTCTCTGCTGGAAGAATATCTGCGATCATGGCATTGTGAGCGGGATGTGCGGCACTTGATAATAGCCCCACAAAAATGTTTACGCTATAGAACAAATAAAACTTATTCACAAAACCAAGTGTAAGTCCGCTCAAGGCGCTGACGACCAAGCCAAACAAAATAATGCCGCGCCTGCCAAAGCGGTCTGCCAGAGCGCCCCCGATCGTGCTGCCAATCAGACCTGCGATTGAATTCGTTGCAAGCAAAATGCCCGCCTGGGTCATGCCTACCCCAAATTTCTGCGTTACATATAAAGCAAAAAATGGCATGAGTAATGTGTTTCCGATCACATCAATAAAGTGAGTACCAGCAACCACCCAAAATGTGGGCGGAAATTGATCATATGTTTTTTTCAGGCTTGCTAACATTTAACTCCTCGGGCTCAAAAGTATTTCTAAAATATCCCATGACTAAATTACGCATACACTTCAGGATTCACGCAATTCGGCAAGCGCTCGCCCTTCAAGCCCGCGATCAAATTCTCTGCCGCAAGCAGGGACATCATATTCCGTGTGTGTTGACTCGCGCTGCCAAGATGCGGGACGATAAGACAATTCCCCAGCTCGAGCAAGGGATGATCCATCGGTAAAGGTTCAGGGTCGGTGACATCCAATGCAGCGGCGAAGATCTTCTCGGCTTTCAAGACATCATACAAAGCAGTTTGATCCACCACTCCGCCGCGCGAGGTATTCACCAAAATTGAATTTGGCTTCATCTTCGCAAGAAACTCCGCATTGACCAGATGCCTAGTCCCTTCAGTCAACGGCACATGGATCGAGACAAAATCCGACATGCGCAATAATGTATCAATGTCAACGGGATTTGCGCCATACGCAGGTTGAGCGGTCGGGTCGTAAAGATCACACGCATGTCAAATCCCTGGGCGCGTTTCGCCACGGCCCGACCAATTCTCCCGAAACCGATAATCCCCAAAGTGGCTCCGACAAAATCCGCGCCAAGCAGAAGTTTGGGATTCCATGTTTTCCAGCTTCCAGAACGGACGTATTTCTCTCCTTCCACAACCCGCCGCGCAGACGCGAACAACAAGGCAAAAGCCATATCAGCCGTGGCATCTGTCAGGACACCGGGCGTATTACCGATCGGGATTCCACGGGCAGTGGCTGCGGCAACATCAATATGATCCACGCCAACTGACATACTGCTGATAACCTTTAGCTGAGGACCGGCTGCATCCATCAGTTCGCCGTCAATTTTTTCGGTGAGCAGGCAGAGCAGTCCATCCACGCCGCGAACTCGTTGTAGAAGCTCTTCGCGCGCAGGCGGCAAATCGGCAGACCAAATGTCACAGGTTGGAAAATGTTCCTTGACCAGAGCCAGCCCTCGGTCAGGGATGATGCGGGTGATGAATATTTTCATGGGCGGAGTATAATCCCGCGCATGTCCAAAATCAAACAACCCAACTCACGTCACTGTTTTATTTGCGGATTGGAAAATCCAATTGGCCTGCATCTACATTTTTATGAAACCGAGCCAGGTGTTGTCGAAACCATATATACCGCGCCTGATCATTTTCAAGGCTACCCCGGAGTTTTACATGGCGGGATTGTTGCAGCAATCTTAGATGAAACCAGCGGACGCGCGTTCATGGGCAGCGCCGATGCGCCGCGTTTTATGTTCACAGGAAAACTCGAAGTGAAGTATCGCAAGAATGTTCCCGTTGGGAAACCTTTGAAGATTGTTGGCAAGGCGATTAAGGACAGAAAAAAGTTTCGTAGAGGCATGGGCAGGAATCTACGAGGAGAGCGGAGAACTGTTAGCCGAAGCGAACGCGATCCATATCAACGTACCGACAGACAAATTGGACACATCTAAGTTGGATGAATTGGGGTGGAAAGTTTATCCGGATTAGCTCTCACCCTGCCCTCTCCCAAAATGGGAGAGGGTTCCTTTCCCTGTTACCTTTTAAGCGCCTCCTGCAACCTATTAAAGACAGGAGGTTTATGATTACCCTCATGACCGAAAAAACACAAAGTGCGCCCGCCGACGAAACAAGTCTTGCGCGTGATGCCGTAGTCAACGTGGATGCTTTTGCGGAGCTTTATCGCCGCCATGTGACGCGCGTCTATCGCTATCATGCGGCACACACAGGCAATGTGAAGGATGCTGAAGATCTCACTTCGCAAACTTTCATGGCAGCGCTGGAAGGTATCCGCTCGTTTCGCGGAGATGCTCCCTTCTCGGCGTGGTTGATGGGGATCGCCTCAAAGAAACGATTCCTTTTTTTTCGCGGACGCAAGCCCGAGGTTCCGATCGAAGCTGCGCTTCATATTCCAAGTCCAAGCCTGCCGACTGACAAAGCGGCATTCTCCCGCCTGCAAATCGAATCCATTTCCCGCGCCCTGAAACAGATCAACGCCGACAGAGCCGAAGCGCTGATCTTGCGTTTCTTCGGTGAGTTAAGCATGGCCGAAACAGGCCGCGTTCTAAACAAAAGCGAGGCGGCTGCCAAAATGCTGGTTGCACGCGGATTACAAGACTTGCGCGAACGAACTTCACTTGCATTGGAGGTGGAGAAATGAATCCCAAAGATAAAAAAATAATTGAGCTGCTTGAAAACACCTCAAAAGCGATCAAGCCAAATATGTTTTTTGAACATGAACTTGAAAAACGTCTGACCGCCGCGCATAAACCAAAGCCTGACCTATTCGCGTTTTTGCGCCAGAATATTTTTCCGACTTTAGGCTGGACAATTGCGCTGGTTATTTTGGTATCCGGGCTGAGTTGGGCAACCCGTTCGCTGGTATCGCGCACACCTTCCGCAGGCAATGGTTTCATTTGTCCTGTGACAGAACCGAACGGAAGCCTGCCGCCCGGTGAGACTGTTGAATCGCCAGAATATCTAGGCAACGGCGAATTGTGGACAGTTCTTTGGCCTGATGGCAGGGTGATGATGGAACAGCACAATCAGGAAAACGATGGCTCGCTAAGCATGAAGTGGGGTTGGGTGCGGGCTGTGACTGGTGAGTTAACGATCGAAGGTCACCGGCTGGATGCAGAGGCGGAACCGCTTCGCGCTGACATCCCGGATGGGTACGGTGATACTGGATTCCAAGTCTCCGCTTTGATATTCCCCACCACCGGTTGTTGGGAAATAACCGGGCGAGTCGGAGATGCGTCGCTGACGTTTGTGACTGAGGTATTGTTTGAAGGAGTAAAGCCAACGCCGGAAGCGCAGATCAATGGCACACCCACCGCCCAAGCTGACACCGTCATTCCACCGCAAGGTGTAGCGTACGATTGGAATGGCTCAACAATTTATTTGAATACCTCCCTGCCAGATGCGCCGTCTGAAATGAAAATCTACCTTGCCAAAGAAGAAGTCCGCGCCGGTATGGATGATGTGCTAGCACTAGCTGAGCGCTTCAAGATGACCGGTGAAATCTACGAGACGCCGGGCGAAATTCCAGAGACAACCGACTACATCGTAATCGATGGAAATCGTCAACTACGCGTACGCTCGAATCGCTATTACACATACTATCCGAACTATGCCGAATACGCAGCGGTCATGAGCACCTCCAGTAACTCGAACGCTGAAGCGCTGGTCAACGAGTTTTTGCAAACGTATGAATTCACAGACAAGTATCAAATGGATCTTACAAACCCATATATGGTATCCGTACTTCCCTATACACCTGATGGGTTCGTGATTCGTGAAGGCAGTTATGCAGATCACGGACTGACGTTCACATTCAACCAGAACGGCATCATCAGCGTGAGCGCCAATTTCCTGCAATATGATGAGGTGAAACCAGTCAGCATTATTAACGCACAGGAAGCCTTTGACCGACTGATTGCTCCCTTTCCGCAATACGAGAGTTTGATGGGCATCACCCCGAAAACCGTGGAAACAGAAGCGTGGGTGCGTCCGCGCCCGTTGGATGAATCCATTACCTATTATGGCTGGATAACCTTGAGTGGAAAATCCGCCAGCGGAGGAGCACCTTATATCGCGCTGAACAACTATCCCGTCAGCGGGAACGTGCAAGGCATTGGTGAAAACCAGCAAAATGCTTTCATCGAAGCAGTCGGCCAATTCCACGACACGAACGGAGTCCAAAGCTTTGAGATCGAATCGTGGAGAGAATATGAAGGCTACGAGGAAAACTACTTTGGGATTATTGAAGGTGATGGAGATACGGTTACATTCAAAACGAACGACGGCTTGACATTCACCCTTCCCGATCCTCCCACTGATCTTCCATTGCCCATGGAAAATGTATCGATCACTGGCATTAGCATCGAAGATGTATTCGAATGGCAGACCATATACAACGGTCCAATGGGTGGAGGCGGCGGTGGAGGCGGCGGCTTGGGATTCTTCAAACTCAACCTGAGCGGCAAACCGATCCCATTGCCCACGCTCGCGCCAACACCCACTCCAGAACCGTTGGATACAACTCCCATTGAGGGGTTGCGCGGCATTGTTACGGTCACAATCTTCGAGAAAGAAGATGGAACCCGCCGCATGGAATATTATCTTGCAGTCAATAGCCCTGATCATCTTGGCGCTGCTTATTATTACCTCTCAGGCGATGCTTTGCAGGGACTGGAGAAATATCACAACCGCCCGGTGGATGTGTGGGGTACGCCGGCGCAGAACCCGGATGGGCAATTTGCCATCGATGTGGATCGCTACGAAATTCCGTATCCAGACCTGCAATTCCAGTTGATGACCGGCACAGAGAAACTTGTCACGCTCGAAGGGCAGCCTGCCACACTTTTCACTGCCGAAGATGGGACTCAATATGTTCAGCTATATCCAGATGGATTAACCGGCAGTTCCCTGATAGGAGCCGAAACCGATCAGGTGATCGTTGAAGTCCTGGCAATTCCCAATGAAACATTCGGCGGATACCCGGCTGTGCGTCTCTTTGGCGGCAGCCTGGCAATTGACCCGGTCAGCGGGCAGCCGTTTGAATACACCCTGTTCGCCGCTGAACCGAATACTATACCAGAAATGACCCAGCAATCTGACTACATCCCAACCATCGAAAAAGTGGAACTGGCCTACTACACGCCCGATCAACGTTACGCCGGCTCCGAGCTTGCTACTGAACCGCCATATCTCCAGCCGGTCTGGCGCTTCTACGGTCACTACAGCAACGGCGACGAATTCGAATTTCTGATGCAAGCGCTGAAAGACGAATACCTGCTTCCAACGCATATTAACGAACCATAAAGCCAACAAGCTACAAACCTTTACCGCCATCTTTTCAGATGGCGGTAAAATTTTCCAATGGATCAACTTCTGCTCTTCCTTACTTACATCGCCGTTATAGCATCAGCCGTCTCAGGCACACTCGAAGCGCGCAAACACGAAATGGACATCGTCGGTGCAATCACAATTGCATTCGTCACTGCCTTTGGCGGAGGCACCATGCGCGACCTGCTACTTGGCCGCACACCCGTCTTTTGGATCATCGACCCGTGGCTGACCGTCGCAGCCTTTATTTCAGCAGCCATCTCGTTCTACCGCGCCAAGGGCATTTCAAACACTCCGCTCATCATTGCAGACGCTGTCGGCCTTGGCCTATTCAGTATTCTCGGCGCGACCTATGCGCTTCAACTTCAACTCTCATCGATTGTCGCCGTTCTCATGGGAATCGTCACAGGCATTTTTGGCGGCGTCCTGCGCGACTTGTTATGCAACAAAATCCCCCATGTCTTTCGCAATAACACCGAGCTCTATGCTACATGCTCATTCATCGGCACATGGATATTTATCATCTTCACGTGGTTTCACATCAACACGCTTATCGCTTCGGCCATTGGCGCAACTGCCATTTTTATTTTACGGTTGCTGGCCGTAAGATTTAAAATGACTCTGCCAGCCCCTTAAGCCTGTATAATACAGAAGAATTTCACGGAGGCACACCATGATCACGACCTATCACCGCCCGCAAACACTGGAAGAAGCCTTGACTCTTTTGACGCAGCCCAACACAGTTCCACTTGGAGGAGGAACGCTTCTCACCCAGCCGACAACTGACTCTATCCAAGCGGTTGACCTTCAAGCTTTGGGCTTGGACTCGCTAACAAAAAAAGGCAACGACCTCGAAATTGGTGCGACATGTACATTACAGTCATTGCTTGAAAATGAAAATTGTCCCGAAACATTAAAGACCGCCATCAAACTCGAAGCACCGATCAACATCCGCAACTCGGCAACTGTGGCAGGCACACTCGTCGCAAGCGACGGACGCTCGCCATTTGCAACAGCACTGCTCGCGATGGATACAAAAATCGAAAAGGCGATATTTGATAATTCGAAAATCGAATACCAAATATCGAACATTGGTGAATATCTTCCACTGCGTCCAACGAATCTAATCACAAAGATCATCCTACCGCTCAATACCAAATTTACATTTGAATTTGTCTCCCGCACACCCGCAGACAAACCCATTATCTGTGCCGCAGTGACTCAATGGGGTTCAGGCCGCACACGCCTCGCCCTTGGCGGTTACGGCAAGAGTCCCATACTGGCAATGGACGGAACAGAAGACGAGGGTCTCGAAGCCGCAGCACGCAACGCCTATCATGAAGCGATGGATGAATGGGCATCTGCTGAATATCGTATGGAGATCGCAGCAGTGTTAGCAAGAAGATGCAAAGATACCCTTTAAGTAAGCAAAATCGAATGCCCCATTACAAATGGGGCATTCGATTTTAGATACCAGGAATTGATTTTTTTTATTCAATGAGTATAATCATATTTATATAGTGGCGTTGTTCCATAATATTTATCGGTTTTTACTGGAGGCAGTATGTCCAACCTGGAACAAGACGAACTCAATTTGACCAGCGAAACGGCTTCAGGAAACCCAGGCCAAGGTCAGTTTTGGAAGAAAGTTACCCAACGACTGGACTCTTTTTTTGACGCACTCTATCGAAATCGCTGGACAGCTGAGCCGCCGCAACTGATCGAAGGGCAGGTTTGGGGAATGCCGCCGATCGCCTTTCATTTTCCATGGATATCCGATTCGTCTGCTGGAAACTCGCCACAAAAAAGTTCCTATTTTCTATATTATTTTCAAAGCCAGGGTTACGGACCAACCCCAAATGAGTGCGTCACCACTTCTACTCTGATCAGCATGAACATGATCAAAGATTGGCTGGCTTCCCAGCATGGTCATCCCATTGAATGCAATCAAAGTATTGAAGAATATACACACCACCTGGATACCATCGGTTTGCGGGGTTGGCGATATAGGTTTTCAACCCACAGTCCATTGCCCGGAATGATGACGCCCTGGCAGGCAGTCATCACTTTAAAGGATTTTGCGCGCGGTCTACAAAAAAAATACGGTAAATCGTTTCGCGTGAAGTTGAGTGCCGGCCATAAACTCCATGATATTATTGATCGGTTGCGTGAGGGTAGCCTGATTCTCATCCATGGAGCCTGGCAGACAACACTTGATCGAAGCAATAAAAATTTTAGGTACAATGTTTTACATGCGCTCATGGGCGGAACGCCTCATACAATGATACTCATAGGCTACGACAGCGCCGCCTTGCAGTGGCTATTGCTTAACCCGGCCGATCCATGGCCTGTCAATAACCACAGCCAAGTAACCCCAAAAATATATAAAATGACCACACAGCAGTTAATGGAATTCTGGGGCAGAAGATTTCTGTTTTACCCGCCCCGTTTCTCATTCACAACGATCACTATAGATGTTTAAAATTCAACATGATTTCCATACAGTCCAATGAATTATTTTCCGATTCTATGAGGGTATAATCTGGCGAAGACATCCTCACATGACAACCGACTTTCCAAAGATTGTCCTTTTAGTAGTTTCTCTTGATTTCAAATCTTTTTTATAATATTATGTAAGTGATGGAATGAGGTGAATACCATGGTCAACGAACAAAGAAAAGTGGAACGCCGCGACTTCACGTATTACATGAAAGTGACTGATGCAGGCACCGGAAGCTTGGTCGGCTATCTGGTGGACATTAGTACAGGCGGATTTAAATTGGATAGCGAAAAATCAATATCCATCGGGAAGGATTTTCGCCTACATATCGAGCTTAGTGGGGATATCTCCAACAAATCTTCGCTGATATTTTCTGCGCGCAGTATTTGGTGTCAGCCGGACAACATTGTCCCAAACACATTCAAGATCGGTTTTCAAATTATCGGATTAAGTACCGGGGATGCCATTATCTTTCAACGCATGTACGATAAATACGCCGCATCAAGAAATAACAACAGACAAAACTATAATTCTATAAAGGGGTGACCAAAACGAGCCAGCCTCAATGTAAACGGACGGTTAATCCCGTCCGTTTTTTTATTCATATCTGCTTTCTTATGCGTGTATAATCGCATTGTGACACTCCCCTTGAACCAGATACTGCAGGGTAATTGCACCGAGATTCTCAAATCACTGCCGGAGAATTCGGTAGATTTGGTGTTCGCAGACCCCCCTTATAACCTTCAACTTCAAAATGATTTGTATCGCCCCGACTTGAGCAAGGTGGATGCAGTCAACAACAAGTGGGATAAGTTCAATAGCTTTGCAGAGTACGACACTTTCACGCGCGAATGGCTATCCGCAACAAGAAATGTATTAAAAGAGACGGGCACGATTTGGGTCATCGGCTCATATCATAATATTTATCGCGTTGGCGCGATCATGCAGGATCTGGGATTTTGGATTTTGAATGACATCATCTGGCTGAAGACAAATCCGATGCCAAATTTTCGCGGCGTGAGATTTACCAACGCACATGAGACCATGATCTGGGCGCAAAAGAAAAAAGGCGCAAAATATATATTCAATCACCACTCGATGAAAGCCTTGAACGATGACCTGCAAATGCGGTCGGATTGGGTACTGCCTCTGGCGACAGGAAAAGAACGCATCAAAACCAACGGGACAAAGGCTCATCCGACCCAGAAACCAGAGTCGCTGTTGTATCGTGTGATGATGTCCAGCAGTAATATTGGAGATGTGATCCTCGATCCATTCTTTGGGAGCGGAACAACTGGCGCAGTGGCAAAGAAGCTCGGACGAAATTTCATCGGCATCGAGCGCGATAAGAAATATGTCAAGGTGGCACAAAAGCGCATCGACGCTGTTGAGCAGTCCCCTGCCGAGGCGTTGACTCTGCCCGAGAAACGGAATCAGGCACGGGTCCCGTTTGGGGCGCTGCTTGAAGCGGACCTCTTAAGCGCGGGCCAGAAATTATTTTTTAAAGAAGATAAATCCATCAGCGTTGTAATTCTATCGAACGGACATTTGAAATATAAAGATCAAGTTGGTTCGATCCATTCACTGGCAAAATCGCTGGCGGGCGGCGCGGTCAATGGCTGGGATATGTGGTTGTATAAAGAGAATGGCAAGTTGAAAGTGATCGATGAGTTGAGAGAAAAGATAAGGACCCCTCTCCCTTCCAGGGAGAGGGCAGAGTGAGGGTTGCGCTAAGCAATGGAAAAGCGCCTTCGCGTCCAAACCAACCATTCGCCAATTCGCAAGGGAGTTACGCCAACCACAAACACCCGCCCAATCAACACTGTGGAATCTTTTGCGAAACAGGAATTTGAAATATAAATTCAGGCGTCAGCACCCAATTGATTTTTTCATTATTGACTTTTATAGTGCCGAGACTAAATTACTGATCGAGATAGATGGTCCGTCACATTTTGAAAAGGAATAACAAGAGTACGATCAAGCAAGAACAGAATACTTGGAAGCACGCGGATGCAAGGTAATTCGTCTTACAAATGATAATGTAAGATATAACATCCATGCCCTTGTGACAGCGATCATGGAAGAAGTTGAAAATAGAATTGAAGGGGACAACCCCTCATCCTAGCCTTCTCCCCGGAGGGGAGAAGGGACACGTAAACAGGAGACAAAATGTCCAAAGCATTCAACCTTATTGAAGAAAAATATATTCCCGAGTTGAACTCAACGGCAAAGCTGTACACGCACAAACGCACAGGCGCGCGGCTGCTTTCGATCATCAATGATGACGAGAACAAAGTGTTCTCGATCAACTTCCGCACGACGCCGAAAGACTCAACGGGCGTGGCGCATATTTTGGAACATTCTGTTTTGGGCGGATCGGAAAAGTATCCTGTCAAAGAACCGTTTGTGGAATTGCTCAAAGGCTCACTGGCGACATTCGTCAACGCATTTACATTTCCTGATAAAACCTGTTATCCCATCGCGAGTCAGAACTTGCAGGACTTCTACAACCTGATCGATGTGTACATGGATGCGGTTCTGCATCCGCTCATCACCAGGGAAACCCTGATGCAGGAAGGCTGGCACTTCGAGATCAACAGTCCTGATGATCCGCTGACTTATAAAGGCGTGGTCTTCAATGAAATGAAAGGTGCGTACTCATCACCTGATGGTGTTTTGCAAAGCCGCGTGATGGAGTCACTTTTCCCAAAACACATTTACGGAGTTGACTCAGGCGGCGACCCGCGTCATATCCCCGACCTTACTTATGAGAATTTCAGAAATTTCTGGGAAACCTACTATCACCCATCCAACGCGTTCATCTTTATGTATGGAAATGATGATCCTGAAAAACGCCTTAAGTTGATGGAAGGTTATCTCAAAGGATATAAGAAACAGAAAGTTAAATCTGTCGTTCCATTGGCCAAGCCATTCAAGCGCGCCAAGAAAGTTGAATGTGCCTACGATGCGGGCAGCGACTCGGAGATCGAAAACAAAAATTATCTCGTAGTCAATTGGTTAATGCCCGACACCTCAGATGAAGTCTTGAGTTTCAGCATGGGAATTCTCGCTAACATTTTGATCGGCACGCCCGCGTCACCGCTCAAGAAAGTGCTCATGGATTCAGGTCTCGGCGAAGATCTGGCTGGCCTAGGTTTGGAAAGCGACATGCGTCAGATGATCTTCTCAACTGGTCTCAAAGGCACGCGCGCGCGTCATGCAAAGAAAATTGAGAAACTCATTTTCACCACACTTGAAAATCTCGTACGCGACGGCATCGACCCCGACACCATCGCGGCAGCGATCAACACCGCCGAGTTCCGCCTGCGCGAAAACAACACGGGCTCGTTCCCGCGCGGCATCGCGCTCATGCTCCGTGCCCTCACCACCTGGCTGTATGACTACTCACCGTTCAAAATGCTCGGATTCGAAGATGCACTCAAAGAGATTCGGACTCGATTATCCGCCGATAAGAATTATTTTGAAAAGTTGATTCAGACCCACCTGCTGGATAATGTCCACCGCACAATCTTGCGGCTCACCCCTGACCCTGAGCTGGGTCGCCGTTTCGAGGAAGATGAAAAATCGCGGCTGGAAGCGATCCGCTCCGCGCTCAATGAAAGTCAAATTGCAGAGTTGGTCGAGCAAACAAAGAAGCTCAAGGAATTGCAGGAGACTCCAAATTCAAATGAAGCATTGGAGACTCTGCCCTTCTTAAAATTGGAAGACCTCGATAAAAAGAGCAACACCGTCCCTGTGGAAGAAATGCAATTACAAGGCGCAACAACCTTGTATCATGACCTGTTCACGAATGGGATCGTTTATCTCGATCTCGGCTTTGACTTGCACGCCCTCCCCGCGGATTTACTTCCGCTCACCGAAATTTTCGGGCGCGCACTGTTTGAGATGGGAACCGATACCGAAGACTACACCAAACTGTCGCAGCGGATCGGGAAAAGCACAGGCGGAATCTATGCCGATGCGGTCAGCGTGACAGCTCTCGGGTCAAGAGAGAGCGTGATCAAGTTATTCATCAAAGGTAAATCCACAGTGGCGCAATCTGCCGAGATGTTGAACATCATCAAAGATGTGCTCCTCAAAACAAATTTCGATAATCGCAAACGACTCAAGCAAATGGTGCTGGAAGAAAAGGCTGGACTCGAATCAAGCCTGGTGCCCGGCGGACATAGCTTTGTGAACACACGTCTGCGCGCACAGTTTAATGAATCGGGCTGGGCCAATGACCAGATGAAAGGCATCGCGTATTTGTTTGCCCTGCGCGAACTCGCGAATGACATTGATAAAAAATGGAAGTCAGTATTGAAGCGGTTCGAGAAGATCCGTGATTTGCTCATCAACCGTAACGCGCTGGTCTGCAATGTGACTCTCGACGGTGAAAGTTGGAAGACATTCAAACCGCAGCTTGAATCTTTCCTCACAGAAATCCCGTCAAAGAATGTAAGACTTTCATCATTCGATGTTCAACTTACAACCCAAAAAGAAGGGCTGACCATCCCCGCACAAGTCAACTACGTTGGCAAAGGCGCGAACCTGTATGAACTCGGTTACCAACACGACGGCTCTGTCGAGGTCATTCTGGGATATTTGCGCATGACCCATCTTTGGGAAAAGATACGAATCCTCGGCGGCGCGTATGGGGCATTCTCGGTCTTCGATGATCGCTCCGGCGTGATAACCTTTATATCGTATCGTGATCCCAACCTCGCGGGCACATTGGAAAACTACGACAAGTCTGCTGAATTCCTGAAGAACCTTGATGCATCACGACTTTCAGATTCGGAATTAACCAAAGCCATCATCGCCGCCATCGGCGACCTGGACGCCTACCAATTACCTGACGCAAAGGGATATACTTCGCTCATGCGTCACCTCACAGGCCGCACAGACGAGATGCGGCAGAAGACCCGCGACCAAATTCTTTCCACGAACGGCGAAGACTTTATTGCCTTTGGTGAAATTCTGGAAAAGGTCGTGCAATCGGATGCTGTTGCGGTCATTGGATCGCAAAGCGCGATTGAGTCCGCGAATATTGGATTGAAGATTACAAAGATATTGTAGAAAAGATAAGTCAAAGGTCGCTTCCTGATTTTAGACTTTTGACCTTCGACCATAACGAAGGAGTTCACATGAACATCACACTACACATCAACGGTATAGACCACAACATCAACACTGCCCCGTCCACCACCCTGCTCTCCGCGCTGCGCGGACTTGGATTCCATGGAGTCAAATTTGGAGATGAAGGCGGCTTGAGCGGTTCGGACACGATCCTGCTTGACGGCAAACCTGTCAACGCGGGCTCACTGTTGGCCGCGCAGGCTGAAGGTCACAAAGTTGCGACCGTCGAAGCACTTGGCGAGCATCCCGAACAAGGCTGGAAATTAACCGACGGGTTGCATCCGCTACAAAAAGCTTTCGTTGAATCAGGCGCGATCCAATGCGGTTACTGCACGCCTGCCCAAATCCTCGCTGCGAAATCTCTGCTTGAAAAAAATCCCAGCCCAACCGAAGCCGAAGTCCGCGAGGCCATTTCTGGCGTGCTCTGTCGCTGCACAGGCTATCTCAAACCTGTGCAAGCCGTGTTAAAAGCTGCTGCGGAATTACGGGGCGATGCGCCGCTCGAGCTTGGTTCCATCAATTGGGATTTCGGCTCTCCCAAAGATGACTCCCCTCAAGATGACGCCCCCGCTTCAAATCTGACGGGTGTGCAGGTTCGGCCAAAAGTGGTTTTAGCTCCCGAATCAAAGACCTACCAAACCGTCGGCAAGCCAGAGATCAAAGTGGACGCGGTAAAACTGGTACAAGGCAAACCTGCATTCGCCGCAGATTTCGAAAAACGTGGAATGCTGCATGCCAAAGTTTTACATTCACCGCACGCGCACGCCTTGATCAAGAATATTGATACCAGCAAAGCCAAAGCGCTTGGCGGTGTTGCAGCGGTTCTCACGTGGCAGGATCTGCCGCGGGTTGTATATTCCACCGCAGGACAGTCTGACCCGATCCCCGGTCCGCTGGACGCATTTTCACTGGATAAAAAAGTCCGCTTTGTTGGTGACCGCGTGGCATTCGTCGCTGCAGAAACTGCCGAGATCGCAGAACAAGCGCTCGCGTTGATCGATGTCGAATACGAAATCCTGCCCGCGATTTTGAATTCCACTGAATCAATGACCAGCACCACAAAGATCCATGACGAACCCGAGTATGTCAACTTCGCAGATTCGAATCCAGACAAAAATCTGGCCGCGCATATCCGCATTGACATTGGTGATGTCGAAAAAGGTTTCAGAGACGCAGATGTGATCTTTGAAGCGAATTACGAAGTGCCAAAAGTTCAACAGGCGCACATCGAACCGCATGTGGTCGTGACTTATTGGGATGAAGATGATCGTCTGGTCATTAGAACTTCCACACAAGTACCGTTCCATGTGCGCAGGATGATGGCACCAGTATTAGGCCTGCCAGTGAAGAGAATCCGCGTCATCAAGCCGCGCATCGGCGGCGGCTTCGGCGGCAAACAGGAAGTGTTGATGGAAGACGTGGCTGCGCATTTGACGATTGCCACCAAACAGCCAGTGATGTACGAGTACACACGCGAAGAGGAATTTATCGCGGCGCGCTCGCGCCACCCGATGCGTGTCAAAATGAAGACGGGCGTGAAGAAGGACGGCACGATCACAGCCAACTCCATGTATGCGTTATCTGACACAGGCGCGTACGGCTGTCACGCTTTGACAGTGACTGGCAACACTGGTCACAAGGCGATGGCATTATATGTTGGTGACGGCGAATATCGTAAAGCGCCGAATATCCGTTTTTATGCGGATGTGGTTTACACAAACACACCGCCCGCTGGAGCATTCCGCGGCTATGGTGTTCCGCAGGGATACTGGCCGCTTGACCGTCACATGGAAAAGATCGCGCGCGCCATGGGTCTTGACCCAATAGACTTCCGCTTAAAAAATTCGATTCGCCCCGGAGAATATCATCCATTTTCAACCGCATGGAACGAAGGTCGCGAGCCGCGACCTGAGATCATCCAAACTGTCGGACTTGAGCAATGCGTGGCACAAGCCCGCGCCGCGATCGGTTGGGATGATAAATATGGAAATGAGGAATGGCGAAATTCTGCGTCAAAAGTCGAAGATCAAAAGTCAGGGTCGACCTTCGACCTTAGACCTTCGACAAAAAGAAAAGGTATCGGCGTGGCAATGGTCATGCAAGGCACAGCCATTCCGTATCTCGATATGGGCGGAGCCTCAATCAAAATGAACGACGACGGCTCGTTCAATCTACTCGTCGGCGCAACCGATCTGGGAACTGGCTCGGATACTGTCCTTGCGCAAATGGCGGCGGAAGTTTTAGGCGTTCCCATTGATGATGTAATCTGCTATTCATCCGACACAGATTTCACACCATTTGATGTAGGCGCGTACGCATCTTCAACGACTTATATTTCAGGCACTGCTGCCGTCAACGCGGCCAAGATCGTGGCAGAGAGGATCAGAGTCCGCGCGGCGATGATACTGAAACTTGACAAGCATGATGACATCAAGCTAGAAAATAGGCAAGCCATCGCTCCCGATGGACGGTCAGTATCCATGGCTGAGATCGCATTGGATAGTTTGCACAAAAATAATCAGGAACAGATCATGGGCGTGGCGAGCTACGTCTCGCATGTCTCGCCGCCTCCGTACGCGGCACAATTTGCCGAAGTGACTGTGGACACTGAAACAGGCGCGGTCACAGTCGATAGGCTCGTGATGGCAGTTGATTCGGGTATCATCATCAACCCCCAGACAGCGTCAGGCCAGATCGAAGGTGGAATGACCCAGGCTCTCGGATATACCATCAACGAAGAAATGCGCTACGATGAAAATGGCCGCGCTTACGAACGCGACTTTGACCGCTACCACCTTTTCCGCGCTGACGAGATGCCAGAACTGGAAACAATTTTCGTTGAGACATTTGAACCGAGCCATCCATTTGGCGTCAAAGCCGTCGCCGAGATCCCCATGGACGGCGTCGCTCCCGCAGTCGGCAACGCCATCCTGGATGCCATTGGCGTGAATGTGGATGAGATTCCTCTTACCCCCGAAAGAGTGTGGAGGGCGATCAAGCATCAGTAAACAGCAGCAGGCCGCGCTGGGAAAAAATCCGAATTATTCCCTCATATAAATATTCCTTAAATATTGTAGAGATTTTGCGTTGGAAACCACAAGAACAAGAGCCTTTGTTCCATTATCAACTTTAGCAGCCACTAAAAATTGGTTTATTTCACCCAAGTCAAATTTAATGATTTGGGTGAAATTATGTTTGGCAGCGGCGCTGGTTTCCATTCTGACATCCTGTGCGACCACGCCAACAACCCAATCGTCCATCAAAAGCATCCGTGTTGTGATGGATAACAATTACCCTCCCTACGCATTTATGGATGAAAATGGAAATATGCAGGGCATCCTCGTTGACCAATGGAAGGCCTGGGAAACACGTACCAATATTAAAGTTGAGCTCGTCGGGCTGCACTGGGATAAAGCACTCGCAGGAATGAAAGCGGGTGAGTTCGATGTTATTGACACGATATTCTTAACAGAAGAACGCGCCAAAATTTACGATTTCACAGATCCCTACGCCCAGATCAATGTAAATATATACTACCCAAGTAATTTTTTGGGGTTGGCAGATGCGGGTAACCTCAAAGGATTTCGCGTTGCAGTGAAAGCAGGAGACGCGAATGCCGATTATTTGATCAGCCAGGGTGTGACCAATCTGGTGTATTACAATAGCTACGAGGAAATCATTCAGGCGGCATCCAGAAAAGATGAAGCCATTTTTGTAGTTGACGAACCGCCTGCCATTTATTTTTTACAAAAATATAATATCCAAAATGATTTCCATTATTCCGAGCCATTATATGGCGGTGAATTCCACCGCGCGGTCCAAAAAGGAAACTCGGAACTTCTCGCTCTCGTGAATCATGGTTTTTCAAGCATAAGCAAAGGGGAATATCAGACGATCAACGACCGTTGGTTTGGAAAGCAGTATCCGAAAAATCTGGATGAGATCATATATTACCTAGGCATCGGGATCGCACTAACCCTCCTCATCATTTCTATCCTTGTCGTTTTCAACAGGTCACTTCAGGTTCGTGTTGAGAAACGCACACAGGAATTGGAGGCAGCGCTCTCAAACTTGAAGACCTCAGAGGCGCAATTCCGCGACTCAATTGAATTTCTGCCCATCCCTATCAGCATCTCGGATGCAGAAGGCAATATCCTCACGGTCAACCATAAATTCACTGAAAATTATGGATATACATTGGAGGATATGCCCACCATATCGGAGTGGATGCAGAAAGCGTACCCGAATCCCGAACATCGCGAAAAGGTCGTTAAGCAATGGACAAAAGACGTAGCCACCGCCCGGCAGTTTGAAGCCACTACGCCATTGCGGGAATACGAGATCACCGGCAGGGACGGACTGCTCCATACTACGGAAATTCTCATGCGCCCTGTCAAAAAATTATGGGTGGCATCCTTTATAGAAATAACCGAGCATAAACGAACAGAGAAAATAATTCGGGAAAGTGAAAACCGTTTCCGCACACTTTTTGAAGACTCACCCCTTCCTCTTTTGGAAGAGGATTACTCCGCAGCAAAAAGATATATTGATCAGTTAAAGAATTCCGGGATTCAGGATCTGGAAAATTTCCTTGATCAAAACCTCGAGGAAGCCAAAAAACTGGCAGAAATGATACGCATCGTGGATGTCAACACAGCCGCTGTAAAGTGGTACGGCGTCACTAACAAACAAGCACTGCAAGTCCGCCTTAGTGAATTGATTGAACCTGGGGAATACAGAAGTTTCACCGATGAATTAATGATACTTATTAAAGGAGCAAAACACTATGAGGTGGCCATTTCCCGCCCAAGCCGGAATGGCGCTCAAATACATTTGATCATCAATGGCACAATCGCTCCGGGATATGAAGAAACTTGGGGCAGAGTGCTGGTATCCATTCTCGATATTACCGAAAGCAAGCAGGCAGAGGAAAATCTCGCGGAAGCCTACGATACAACCCTCGAAGGCTGGGCAAACGCACTGGAATTGCGAGACAAGGAAACAGAAGGACATTCACGCCGTGTGACAGAAACAACAGTGATTATCGCAAGGAAAATGGGGATGAAAGAGTCGGATCTTTTAGACATCCGCCGCGGCGCCATCCTGCATGACATAGGCAAAATGGCAATTCCTGATGAAATTCTAAAAAAGCAGGGACCTCTCTCATTTGACGAGCGCGAAATTGTCAATCACCACCCACAAGTTGCCTTCGATTTATTGTCCAAAATACCCTATCTCAAAAAAGCTCTTGAGATCCCATTCTGCCACCATGAAAAATGGGACGGAACTGGCTATCCGCGCGGATTGATAGGAGAGGACATTCCCATAACAGCCCGCATCTTTGCTGTGATCGATGTGTGGGATGCGCTTTCCAATGATCGGCCCTATCGAAAGGCCTGGGACAAAGATAAGGTGATCGAGTATTTACGCAACGAATCCGGTCGTCATTTCGATCCGGTTATTTTAAAAATATTTCTAGATCTGGTTGAAAAAGGAGAGATATAATTCATTTGCATTACCCCGTAAACGCACGATCATAAAATCAATCCTCTCAAAATAACGCCAGATCATTGTCGAAGTCAAATTGATGACATTCAAAGCCTTGGAGTCAAAAATCAACCATGCCTGATCAAATCTATGTAATTGGACACGTCAACCCAGACACCGATTCCATCGCATCTGCAATGGGATACGCCTGGCTGCTGCGCGAACGCGACGGAGTAAATACCGTTGCCGCGCGCGCGGGCGCTCTCAACGCGCAAACATCCTGGGTGCTAAAAACCCTTGGCTTGGATGCGCCCTTCCTGCTCACTGACGCATCGCCGCGTTTCGAATCGGTCATGCGCCGCCTCGACACGCTCCGCCCTGACTCACAATTGGGCGCAGCCTGGACGCTTGCCAGCAAAACTGGAGGAATCGCTCCTATCGTCAATGAAGACGGAAAACCTTACGGTCTCATCAACGGCATGAGCCTCTTCAAATATTTCACAGACACCTTGGGACCGCGCCCCGGCGATACCACCGTGCGTGAAATGATGTCTGCCCCGTGTAGAGATGCGGCAGATACAAACATTCAAAAATTCAACGCCAACGCACACATCCGCGACTCGCTCAACAAGATCCTGCGGGACGAACATGATGATTATTGGGTCGTGGACGAGCATGGCGTTTATGTCGGCATCGCCAGCCAGCGCGAAGTGCTCAACCCGCCGCGATTAAAGATCATCCTCGTAGACCACAACGAGCCGCGTCAAGCCATCGCCGCGCTTGAAGAAGCCGAACTGCTTGAGATACTGGATCATCACCGCCTTGGCAATCCCTATACGCATCAGCCGATCCGCTTCACTGTGGATACCGTTGGGTCAACTTCAACGCTGGTGACGGAACTAACCGCCGAGGCAGGGCTCTCCATGCCGCCCCCGCTGGCAGGCACGCTTCTAGCCGGGCTGTTAGCGGATACTCTTATCCTGACATCTCCCACCACCACGCCGCGTGACAAAACCGCTGCAGAGAGATTATCCCGCTGGGCGTTCGTTGGCGGGAGTCCCCTCAAAGGGGAGACGCTCGATACGTACGGAAAAGCCGTGCTCAGCGCAGGCGCAGGACTCTCCAACCGTGAGCCAAAAGATGTGGTCAGCACAGATATCAAACCGTTTGAAGGCGGCGGATATAAATTTGCTGTAGCGCAGGCCGAAGTAACCGACATCATGCAGCTTACTGATCATCTTGAACCGCTGCAAGGCGCGCTCAACGATCTGCGAGACAAACGCGGACTTGATTTTGCCATGCTACTGGTCACGGACGTTGTTCGCAGCACAAGCCGCCTGCTGATCACCTCCAAAGCCCCCTCCATTCTGGATGATCTTCCCTACCCTCCGCTGGCGGATGGCACGCGCGAGGCAAAAGGCGTGGTCTCCAGAAAGAAGCAGTTATTACCAGCCATACTTGGGTTACTCGAAAAATAAAGGTGTAGCATGGACAAAAAACCGAGCTTCATCAACATCCTTCAAAATGATAATTGGTCAGCTCCCGCAATTGGGGTATTCGTTGCACTGCTGATCATGACGTCAATCGTTGCGGTTACGCTGCAGTTCACAACGATCTCAGAGGTTCCCAGCGCAACACCTTTCATCATCATGACAAGTATCTCGGGATTCGCCGCGGTCCTTATTACGTTGTGGCGTATTCGATATATCAACGAGGTATTTGAGAATGGTTACAAAGTGACTGCACAGGTTCTCAGTATGAGCGCCCATAGAAGCAATATGCGGCTGAAGTTGCGGTATACGTATCTGAGCCAAATCCATGAACAAAAATTTGACCAGGTCATCACTGAAAGGACAAAGAACCTATTGCAACAAAAAGAAGTTACACTGGTGATAGACCAGAATAATCCAAAGCATATCCTCTTGTGGGACGTTTATTTTCCTTAACCGTCCTGCGTCTTGTTTTTTCACCTGCCATCATCCCGCTCCCGGGTCATAAGGGGCGGGATGATGCATATGGGGAACTATATCCACCTCCGCCACGAGTACATTTATTACGGTACAATGGATGTATGATCATGTCCACAAAAACAATGAACCTCCCCAAAATAAATCAAGAAAAGGCGGCCAGTCATGGCTAATCAGGATGCTGTCTATTTACACCACATCTTCTCGGCCATCGAGCAGATCGACCGCTACACACGCGGCATGTCTGAAAGCGAATTTCTCTCGCGCGCGATGGTACAGGATGCTGTGGTCCGCCAGGTTGAGATCATTGGTGAAGCGGCGAATTGCATTTCCGCTGAATTTCAAAATGAACATCCAGCGCTGCCATGGGATGACATGATGGGTATCTGCAAAAAATCATCCCAGAACATTTCAGCGTAAATCTGGCGAATGTTTGGAACACCGTGCAGGACGATCTCCCGCTTCACAAACATGCGATCAAGAAATTTTTATAGCGATTTATCGTCAAGCTGCGCACTTTGAAGTTTGATGCACCTTACATTAATAATAAACGCGCAAGCGACAGAAAGAACATCATGGATATAATCCCCAACTCTCATTTGATCGAAAAAGATATCCCCTCCCACCGCGCAAGCTGGAAAAAGATCGAACCCTTTGCCTTGACCTTTAACGGTTACAAACATTGGGGTTCCTTCAAAAGATGCCGCGAAGTCGCCGAGGATGGCGTTAAGTTATACCGCGCCCAAAAAGATATGACCCTGTCATTAACCGATCTGCGTACCTGCCTCTTTTTTGAATCCCGCCGCTGGAAACACCTGGAAAAGACTCCTTCCAAAAAAGGAATGGAGTATGCGCATATTTTGGTGGAGGCGATCCGAGTGCGTGTGATCGCAAAAGAGATCGGATAATTTATTTGGAGCACATTCTGGAGTACGGGAGCTTGCTCCCATATGGACAGCATCCAGTCAGACAGCAAGCTGTCTGACTCCAGAGGCCACTATGAATTCCATTTATCAAGCCCTTGCTGAAATCGAAAAGAATAACGGATCTGCCGCACTTTGCACTGTGACCAGCAGTGAAGGTTCCACGCCGCGCCATGTGGGCAGCAAAATGCTCGTCTACCCTGACGGCAAATTCATCGGCACGGTCGGCGGCGGCGACCTTGAACATCGCGTTCTCGACGAAGCGTGGATGGCGATCACTGACGGCCAGCCGCGCAAACTGCAATACAACATGGCTGACCCATCACGCGGAGATGTCGGCGTGTGCGGCGGTCAGGTGGAGGTTTTTGTGGAACCGATCCTTCCTCCCCCGCTGCTCGTCGTCATTGGCGC
The DNA here is from genome assembly GCA_016709305.1 of Candidatus Villigracilis saccharophilus. Classification (GTDB taxonomy): domain Bacteria; phylum Chloroflexota; class Anaerolineae; order Anaerolineales; family Villigracilaceae; genus Villigracilis; species Villigracilis saccharophilus. The sequence continues at coordinate 82,898 of JADJNA010000008.1, read as the reverse complement.
GGGGCATGTGGGCAAAGCTGTTGTCCATCTGGCGAAATGGCTGGGATACCGCGTAGCCGTCAACGATGACCGCGCGGAATTTTGCACTCCTGAATCCACTCCAGAAGCGGATGCGTATTATCCCGTCACGATGGATGAACTCCCCAAATATTTAAATATTGACAAACGCACGATCCTCATCTTAACCACCAGAGGATCTTCCGTCGATGCGGCTGGGCTTGCTCCGCTGCTCGACTCCACTGCCGCATATGTTGGCATAATCGGCTCAAAACGCAGATGGGCAACCACTGTCAAAGCATTGAAAGAGAAAGGCATCAGCGAGGAAAAGATCGCGAAAGTCCACTCGCCTATGGGGTTGGAATTACAAGCCGAGACGCCCGAAGAGATCGCAGTCAGCGTTATGGCTGAGGTGATGATGATCAAGGAAAAAGGGACAGGCAAGTCGATGAAGAGCAGTGAGAAGTGAAAAGATAAAGGCAGGATAATGCCTGGGAAAGCAGAAACAAGCTTGAGATTAAGGATGAGACGCTGAGTGAGAGCAGGGAAATTTCAAAAGTATATTTTTTCACTCGAAGCGACGAAACGTTTCGGGTTGGAATTCGTAAAGAAATAAGACTATAATTTGAGTATGATCATAAAAAAGGAGAGAAAATATGGCTAGAATTTTTGATGTCATTGAATACGCAACTGAGATGAATGATGAGATCGTCCACCGCTTCCCTGAGACAGGCATAGGTGATTTCCGCATCGGCTCGCAGGTGATCGTGCGCGAAAGCCAGAGCGCGGTCTTCTTCCGTGACGGCAACGCACTGGATGTTTTCAAAGCCGGGCGTCATACCATTGCAACTGCGAATATTCCGAAGATCATTGATTTCATCGGCAAGGCTTTCAATGACCGCACGCCGTTCCCCGCGGAAGTTTATTTCGTTTCAATGAAGGAATTCGCGAGCAAGAAGTGGGGCACGCCGCAGCCGATCATTGTCCGCAATCCGAATATGGGATTGGGCGTGGCGTTACTGCAAGGCTTTGGTACTTATTCCTTCCAGGTCAAAGACCCTCAGCAGTTCGTGACCCAGATCGTTGGTACGACCGGCACGTATCGCACCTCTGAAATCGAAGAACGCCTGCGCACCATGCTGCTCTCAAAATTGCAGGATGTGCTCGGTGAAACCGCCGCGAAGAATTCCGTGCCTGAAATGATCGGCCTGACCGAGGAGATCGGCGCGGCAGTGCGCGCTAAAGGCAAGGAAGAATTTGAAGCCATCGGTTTAACACTTAAGACTTTCTATGTCGGTAACTTGAAGCCCTCTGAAAAATCGGCTCAGGAACTGCGCGATATGGGCATGCTCGACATGTCAACCTACACCCAACTGCAAGCCGCAGACGCCATGCGCGACGCAGCTCAGAACCAAAGCGGCGGAGCTGGGCTCACAGCTGGCATTGGCGCTGGAATGGGAATCGGTAACTTAATGGGACAGGCCTTACAAGGCGGCATGCAGAATAATTCCCAGGGCGGCGCTCCTGCTGCTGGCGCGAAGATGCCCGATATCATGACCCCCGCTGAAGCGGCTCAGTTCATCAAAGTGACCGAAGCAGATATCCTTTCCGCGATCACTGATGGGAGCCTCAAGGCGAAGAAGATCGGCTCTGCGTATCGCATCAGCAAGGAAAACCTCGAATCGTTTATGAATAGTTAGTGCAGCGAATAGTGTATAGCAAAAGAGACTTTCTGTTTGGAAAGTCTCTTTTTGTTTAAATATTCAAACCTTTAAATCTGCCAACTTGTAAAGATTATTCCAATTCACTCATCACGTCTACAATACTGTTCAAAACATCACTTGCAAGAACAGACGCAGTCGTACCAAGATCTTCCGCGGCGATCAGACCTGCCTCTGTGTGAATGTACGCCCCTGCAACAGCCGCATCGTAGGCATCCAGCCCTTGCGCTCGCAAACCGACAATTAAACCCGCCAAAACGTCTCCTGTGCCCGCCCGTGCCAACGCAGGCGACGCCACGGGGATCACGGTCATTTGACCATCGGGCGAAGCGATGACCGTAAAGGCACCTTTCAACACAACCACATGCCCCCACTCCCGCGCGAATTTCGCAGCGATGGTTTCGCGGTCATTTTGAATTTCATCTTTTGATAAACCAGTCAACGCAGCCATCTCGCCCGGATGCGGGGTCAGCACACTGAGAGGCGAAAGTAATTTATGCCAATCCGTTATTCTTGCGAGCAGCTTCAATCCGTCCGCGTCCACCACCATGGGCGGCAAAGTTATCTGAGCGTCTTCATTGGCTTCCTGACGAACAAATCCGATCTGGGATGTCTGCTTCTTGGCATTGGACTTGCCTGTGAGCAATCCTTCCAAAAATTCCCTGGTCTTGGCTTCGAGTCCGAGTCCTGGACCGACAAGCAGAGCTGATGCGCTTTCAAGAGACTTGGTCAGCGCGGATAGAGCGTTGCCTGCAATATTGCCCATCTCATGCGGAAGCAATACCCATGTTGCTTCAGGGAGTTGACCTGCCAGCACGCCATGCAGCGGACTTGGAACCGCCATCGTCACAAGACCCGCACCCGAGCGATACGCCGCCGCGCCAGCCAGGTATGCCGCGCCTGTGTAGTTGATGGAACCAGCTACGATCAGCGCAGTACCAAACGTCCCTTTGTGAGAATCGAGTCCGCGTTCGGGCAGCAGTCCCGCCACCAGATCAAGATCCGCCACTTCGGTTTTCAGATCGCAAAAGGAAGCAAGATCGTCGGGCAGACCAATATCCACCAGCGCAAGATCGCCGACAAATTCGAAGGCGGGCAATTTCAACAGTCCACGTTTGACCGCCGCCATCGTGACGGTCAGATCGGCGGGCAGACATTCCAGCGCGGCTTCGCCAGAATCGCAATCAACTCCAGACGGACAATCCACCGCGATGATATAAGGCGGTTCTTCCAACTCAGCCATAATAAAAAGGGACTGTTCCAGCACAGATGCGATCTCTGCCTTAAGCGGAAGTTTGATTCCAGTGCCAAGCAATCCATCCAACAAAACATCCGCGGATTCAAAGCACATCCCCAACGCCGAAAGATCCTTGTCAGAATCTGCAAAAGTCACTTCCCCGCCTGCCTCGATGAGACGCGTCACCAATTCATCTTTCTTCTTGCGCTTGACCACATATGCGCGCGCATGCCAGCCAGCTTCCACGAGGTGCGTCAATGCGACAAGCGTATCCCCGCCATTGTTACCAGGTCCAACCAGCCCCAGCACTTCCTCCCAATCATCATCAAAGGCAACTTCATTGACGATCTCTGCGAGTCCGCGACCTGCGTTTTCCATCATCTCGGCATAAGGCAAGCCGTTTGCGTCTGCTTCTTTTTCAATCTCGCGCATCTGCGCGACGGTTACGAGTTTCATTTTTTCTCCAAAATAAATAAAAGGGAGACCATAGGGGTCATCCCTGCATCATTCCCAAATATCCATCGCTACATCTTCCAACCTTAACTCAATCAACTTTTCCTTGGATGGTCTTCCACTTTGCATATCCCATCCGCGCGCTTCATAATACGCATTCAGCATTTCAGCAAAATCAGGGATAAACCCTTCGGCGCCGCCTTCCTTGTACGGTTCAAGAAACGCCTTGGGCAATTTATCATTCGCGCGAGTTAATCCCATACGATTGTTGATGGCGCGTTTGAGATTCCAGCCACGTTCGCCGGAGCGCATCATATCTGCGAGAGTCCATTCGTAACCGCAAGCCGCGTTGACCAGGTCTACTTGCATTTGCGGGTCAACATTGGCAAAGATGCACATCACGAAATGAATTAAAGAACGTCCGCCAGTTTTGATGACGCGCCACGTTCGCGGCTTTCTCCGCCTGCGCGTGACGGTCAAAATAGGTAATACCAATATTCTCCTGCGTATTGCCCCAATCCACCATGAAATAATCCGATTGATTATGGCACGCACCGCGCGGACTAGTTGCATACGCAAGCGCCATACCCGAAACGCCGCGCGGATCGTGATATGCCACTTCGAGTCCATTTACTTGCACGGCTTCATCTTCCGCACCGAATGCCGCGCCAAACTGACGCGACCCGCGCGAAAACAATTCGCCGAGTCCTTCACGGCGCGCGATCATGTGGATCAACTGGCGCACCGCCATGAAATTCCCCCAAGTCAGTTCAATGCCGCCAGTGTCCTGTTTGGTCAGCTTGCCCATTTCATACAGCGCCAAAATACTTTCCGACATCTTCGAACCAGAAATATTATCCACATTTGCAAACGATCCCTGATGATAATACTTCGCCGGCATCTGCCCGAGATATTCGGCAAAATTCGCGGCGCTCGCTGACCCAAGTTCATGTACGATCCTCGCCTGATTATCCTGCTTGAGTGTGCGGTTGGCCTCGGAGCGCAAGGCGAAATAGCGCTCCTCATCCGCAACCTCGATCTTCTTTTTTCCATACACTGCGATGGCTTTGAGATTTTTCGACCCCATTATTGCGCCGAGTCCAGTGCGCCCCGCCATGCGTCCGTGGTCACAGCAAATGGATGAATACAAAACTCCGCGCTCACCCGCCTGTCCGATCACTGCGACTCTTGCACCCTTGACTCCAACATCCTCTTTGATTAATTCCTGCGTCTGATAGACATCCTTGCCCCAAACACTCGCTGCATTCCTGACCTCAAGCCTGCCTTCTTCGACCCAGAGATAGACCGGGCTATTAGACTTTCCTGTCACCCACAATCCGTCGTAGCCAGCCTTGCGAAGCTCGGGTCCCCAGAATCCGCCAATATTGGATTCAGCCCACAATTGAGTCGCAGGGCTTTTACCGCAGATCACAAAGCGGCCTGTGGTGGGCCCCGATGTTCCCGTGAGCGGACCATTGATGAACAGCAAAGGTGACTCAGGCGAAAGCGGGTCAAGTTCCTTTGTGAGATATGGATACAAAATCCGCGCCGCAAGAGACGCGCCGCCAAGGAAGTCACGCTCCCATTCTTTTGGGATGACATATTCTTCTGTTGTGCCAGTTGTGAGATTTATTTTGAGGATGGGTTGCATGATCTAATTTATGTCGTTGCGAGGGCGTTCTTGCCCTTTGCCCGAAGCAACCTCCAACTAACTAGGTGATTGCTTCGGCGGAAGATCACCGCCTCGCAATGACGTGTACTCTTACAATATTTCTTCGGTCGCTTCATTCGCCACGCGGACAAAGTCAAGTACGACAGGCACATTGCGCATCATATAGCCCATGCTGCCCTGAACTTTCAATTTCATGGTCATCATGGCGGTCATTGGATTCATCTTGCCCGTCAGGATGGCGGTGATATTGTTGTAAGTCGCGGCTAATGTGAAAGCGGGTTTTGGGTAGGCGGATGCGTCAGGCTTGTATTCTGCTTTTCGGCACTTCCCATGCCACAGGTCCAGATAGAACGTGAGCTCCTCCTTTAGATTGCCCTCCGGCTCAATCCTAAAAAACAGATCCCCTTCCCAATTCTTCGCAATGTCAGCGTATTTTTCATCAGAGTTAAGTTTTGTTTCAAGCCCCTGTAACCACTCTTCACTTGGAAAGACAGCAGTCATAAAAAAACCTCCACATCAAGGATACTGATATTGTACCATTATGAAATTATGTACAAAAATCCTTGCACAAATGAAAAAAATAGTCTATGCTTAACCGTGCGGGATGAACATCATCCCGCGGCAATTTAGAATTGCCCAATATTTCATGTCTCTTGGAGGAGCAAATGAAAAAACTGTTTACACTGGCCAGCCTGTTGGTTCTGGCCTCCCTTGTCCTTTCTGCTTGCGGCGGGGGCACTGCCAAGGCGGATAACGTACTTGATGACATCAAGAACCGCGGCTATATTTTGATCTCAACCGATCCGAATTATGCGCCGCAATCATTTCTCGATACAACCGCCAAACGACCGGCTGACACCAAATGCCCGTCCGACGCTTTAACCACTGCTGAAATGCAGGGCTTCGATGTGGATGTTGCCAAAGCGATCGGCACCGCCCTCGGTGTTGAAACTTGTTTCGCCACCCCCGGCTGGGATCTGCTCACCGCCGGCAACTGGGCCGACAAATGGGATATGAGCGTCGGCTCGATGACCATCACCACCACACGCCAGACCGTTCTTGATTTCAGCGTGCCTTACTACTACACTCCCGCTGTTGTAGCTGTTGCCGCAGACTCGACCTATGACACCCTTGAATCGCTCGCTGGTCAGGCTTTGTGCGCCGGCGTTTCCACCACCTACGAAGCTTGGTTGAACAATGACATGGTCGCTCTCGGCCTGCCCGAATCTTCCATCTACGCCAAAGTCCCCGAAGGCGTAACCGTTGTGCCGCTCGATAGCGATCAGGAATGTGCGCAATCCATCGCCGCCGGTCGTACCGATTTTGTTGGTTATGTCACCTCCGGTACCGTTGTGGATGCGAATCTCGCCGCGGGTTTGCCCGTGAGAAAACTCGAAGGTGTTGTGTACTCTGAAGACCTCGCCGCCGCGTTCGACAAGGCCTCCACCCTCGACACCACCTCCCTGCGCGCCGAAGTGGACAAGATTTTTACCGCCATGCACGCTGATGGCACCCTCTCCGCCCTCTCCATCAAATGGCTCGATGGTCAGGATCTGACTCAAGCTCCCAAATAAATTTTTGCAATAACAAATGGGAAGCGGCTCGCGTAGCGTACCGCTTCCCATATTTTTTATCCGCAAGGGAGATCGGCATGAATATATTCTCAAACAAACAGAATGCACCCAAATCACAAGCCGAATTGATCTATGAAGCCCAGACCCGCAAGGAAAACCATTTCCGCGCCAATGTAGCTCTCTCCTGGTTTATTTTACTTTTTATCCTCGTCTTCACTTTCAGCGGGCAGGAAATCACCATTGGGTCAACGACCTTCAGCGGTATTAAAGTGGATACCGAGTTCATGAGGAACAACCTGACCTTTATCGCGGGCGGTGTCGGTGAAACGATCAGGATCTCGATCCTGTCCATTGCACTCGCCATGACCCTCGCGCTGCTGGCGGCTCTTGGCCGACTATCCACTCTCCCCCCCGTTTACGCGCTTAGCACTTTTTATGTCTCGCTCATTCGCGGGACACCTCTTTATTTACAGATCTTCTTTTTCTTTTTGGCATTGCCACAGTTGGGCATTATTCTGCCCGGTCTCATTGCCGGCGTGCTGGCACTGGGTCTTAATTACGGGGCTTACATGTCAGAAGTTTTCCGCGCAGCATTAAGTTCCGTGGGCAAAGGTCAGCGTGAAGCCGCCGCCGCCCTGGGCATGACCCCGAACCAAACGATGCGCCGCATCGTTTTACCGCAAGCCCTGCGCTTCGCCATTCCGCCGATCGGCAACGATTTCATCGCCATGACAAAAGATTCAGCGCTTGTCTCAGCCACCGGCTTCGTACATGAACTGATGTGGCGCTCCACAAAAGTTGGACGCGCTCAGTTCCACAATCTTGAGGCGCTCATCATGGCCGCCCTGTTTTACTGGGGCATGACCCTGATCCTGAGTTATATCCAGAGCATCATCGAAAAGCGACTCGCCAAAGGAGACCGATAACATGGTTCCCATTGTTAGGATTTCAAATCTCGATAAATATTTCGGCCGTCTGCATGTGCTAAAAAATATCAGCCTTGATGTTGAACAGCGCCAGGTCGTTTGTCTGATCGGGCGCAGCGGTTCAGGGAAAAGTACGCTCCTGCGATGCATCAATTTCCTTGAAGAACCTTCACATGGCAGTATCGAAGTGGATGGAATCAAAGTGGAAGGCGGCGAAAAAGGCGCGCGCCACCGCCAACTCGTTCATGATGTGCGCTTGAAGACAGGCATGGTCTTTCAGGAATTTAATTTATTCCCACACATGTCCGTGCTTGAAAATGTGATCGAAGGTCCGGTCATTGTGAAAGGGATGGACAAGAAAAAAGCCATCGAGCTTGGCGAGGAAAATTTGGACCGTGTTGGATTGTTATTTAAAAAAGACGAATATCCCATGCGTCTCTCCGGCGGGCAAAAACAGCGTGTCGCCATCGCGCGCGCGCTGACCATGGAACCGCGCGTCATGCTCTTTGATGAGCCCACCTCCGCGCTTGATCCTGAATTGATCGGCGAAGTGTTGAACGTGATGAAAAAGGTCGCCACAGAAGGCATGACCATGCTCGTGGTCACGCATGAAATGGGTTTCGCCCGCGAAGTTGCCGACCGTGTGCTTGTGATGGGAGACGGTGAATTGATCGAAGATGCCAAGCCCGCTGATCTATTCAACAATCCCAAAGATCCGCGCACAAAAGCATTGATCGACCGCTATCGCACGGGAGAACAATAAATGACCGTTGCCATTACACGCGATGTCAGTCCGCGTTTCAACGAATGCGAGATCACGCATATTGACCGCACACCGATCGATGTTGGAGTCGCGCGCGCGCAGCATCATGAATATGTAAAAGCGCTGATGTCCGTTGGATGTGAGGTCGTGGAATTACCCGCCGAAGCGGACTTGCCTGATTCGGTTTTTGTGGAGGATGCCGCTTTTATTCTGGATGAAGTAGCGGTCATCACGCGGCCCGGAGCGGATTCTCGCAAACCTGAGACAGAGACCATCATCCGGACTCTAGCCCCCCACCGTGCACTGGTACATGTCACCGCGCCCGCCACAGTGGACGGCGGCGATGTGCTTGTGCTCGGAAAAAATATTTATATCGGCATTTCAACACGCAGCAATGCGGCCGCCATTCATCAACTACAGGAATTACTCGCTGTTTATGGTTATAAAGTAAGCGGCGTGGAAATGCACGACTGCCTTCACCTCAAAACTGCGCTGACAAAAGTTGATGACAACACGGTACTCATCAACCCTAACTGGGTGGATACTTCCCACTTCAAAGATCTGAATTGGATCGAGGTTGATCCCTCCGAACCGTTTGCGGCAAATTGTTTACCTGTGAATGGTCAGATCATTTACCCCACATCATTTCCAAAAACACGCGCCAAACTCGAAGCGCATGGATGCAAGATTTGCGCCGTGACTGTAGACGAACTCGCGAAAGCCGAAGGCGCGGTCACCTGCTGCAGCTTGATCATTTCGCAATAAACAGAAGCAGGTCTGGGATAAGCGCGAAACGGGCTCTTCATCAAAAAAGAAAAAATCCCCGAAACGAGTTCGGGGATTTTCATTGCTTGTGCGCTGGAGAGGACTTGAACCTCCACGCCTTACGGCACACGCACCTCAAGCGTGCCTGTCTGCCAATTCCAGCACCAGCGCATTTGCAGGGCGTATTATAATCGGCTTGCTTTTCTTGTCAAGCACAATCTTTTATATCTTTGCGAGGAGAACGCTACCTCTTTGCAATAAAAATAATCAGTGAACAGGAGCTATCATGGTTCGAATCGTCGTGGACGCAATGGGAAGTGATAATTACCCCGTACCGGATGTGGAAGGCGCGGTACAGGCGGCGCGTGAATATGGAGTGGAGATCATTTTGGTGGGCGATGAATCCATCATCCTGCCGGTGCTTGAAAAACAAGACACAAAGGGATTAAAGATCAGTGTTGTGAACGCGCCTGAAATGCTTTCCATGGAAGACAAAGGCGAGAAATTAGTTTTGAAGGCGCGCAGTAAAGACGCGAAGAATTCAATGGCGGTCGGCATTGACCTGGTCAAGAGCAGAGGCGCTGACGCATTTGTCACGGCAGGAAATACTGGCGCAGGCATGGTTACAGCGCTTTTCCGTCTGGGACGCATCCGCGGCGTTGACCGTCCCGCGCTGGCTCCGATCTTTCCCACCGCAACAGGAACCTGTGTTGTACTGGATATTGGCGCGAACCCGGATTGCAAACCTGAAAATCTCTTTCAATTCGGTATTTTGGGAAGCATCTATGCCGAGAAGGTACGCGGCGTGAAGAATCCCAAGGTGGGACTGATCTCCAATGGAGAAGAAGAAGGCAAAGGTAACGAATTGGTGAAAGGTGCGACGCCATTATTTAAAGCATCAAAACTAAATTATTTCGGGAACGTGGAAGGCAAGGAAGTCATCGGCGGCAAAGTGGATGTAGCAGTCACGGACGGCTTCACCGGCAATGTCATGCTAAAATCATCTGAAGCAGTTGCCAAATTGATCACGGACCGCATCCGTGAGATCATCAAGAACGGCAGTGTCGCCACCAAAATCGGCGGTCTGCTGGTAAAGCCGGCGCTTGGTGCGATCAAGAAGCTATTAGACCCAAGCGAACAAGGCGCTGCTCCCCTGCTTGGCATCAACGGATTGGTATTCATCGGTCATGGCCGCTCAGATGCATTCGCCATCAAGAACGCCATCCGCGTGGCAAAACACGCCGTGGATGTGAACGTGCTGGATGCCATGAAATCTGCAATTGAAGAAAGTTTGAAAAACTCCGCATAAATGTCATTGCGAGAACCGTATTCCGCTCGAAGCAATCTATTTATTCATAAATTTCAGCCAGCTTCTCATACCGTCCCCGACATGGGAGTAATATAGGAAAACATGAAAATCATTAAGAATGAAAAACTAATTTCACGGAACGGCAAGATCGGCCAGTATGTAAGTCTGGGCGCTTTGGTTGTGCTTGGGTTGGGGATGTATATCTCGTTCACAAAACCCGAACTTTTCACATACTCAGTTGTTTGTTTATTGATCGGTTTCATCATGACGCAGGTCGGCATGTACATGGGCAACCGCTGGGGACGTTCCCCGCGCCCTGACGAAAAATTTGACACGGGGCTAAAAGGTCTGCACAGCGACTTCAGCATATATCACTATTCCTCACCTGTATCGCATCTGCTGGTCGGACCATCCGGCGCATGGGTGCTGCTCCCCTATCACCAAAAAGGCAAGGTGGAATTCACGAAGAACCGCTGGCGGATGCGCGGCGGCGGGTTTATGCAAGCCTACATGCGCATTTTTGGACAGGAGAGCATCGGCCGACCGGAGATCGACGCGGAAACCGAAGTACAAACATTGAAAAAATTCTTTGCAAAAAAGCTGGATGACGCATTCATTCCTGAGATCAAACCGATCCTAGTTTTCACCAGCGATGAAGCTGAATTGGAGCCAAACGATTCACCCATCCCCGCAATGAAACTGAAACAACTTAAAGAGTTCATGCGCCAAGGTGTAAAAAACCGTGCATTGACCAGCGACCAGATCACAAAGATCACAAGTTTATTTGAACAGGAATAATTTAATCGCGTTCGATGATGTTCTTTGATATTGATTATTTCAAACAGGTCAGGTACAGCTTCGGGCACGCCATTGGCGGCGAAGAATTTATGATCCTCTTGCCTCAGACCAGCGCACGGAATGCCCTGTCCCTCGCGAAATATATGCATGCCAGCATCTCGGAAATGCACCTCAACACGAACAAAGGTACGCTGATGCTTACGAACAGCATCGGCATCGCTCAATCGATTCACGACGCCTCAGAACACGATACCGTGGAAAGTCTGCTCCTGCTTTATCCGCCACCAAGAAGCCGGGCGCAACCGTACGGTCATATCTGATTCAAAATAGCAACACCGACAAAGATCGTCATTAAGCAGATACAATCAAGGCTTATGAATCTCCTGTCATATGTGGATCAAATCACCAGCATCGATCCACATAAACCCGCTTTTATCTTTTTTTCTACGCGCAGCAAAACATGGGAGACACTCAGCTTCGCACAGCTCGCGGACCTGACACAGTGCTTCACCAGCGGACTTTTAGCCTGCCGCGTCATTCCAGGCATGCGGGCTGCCATGATGACTCCACCGTCGATCGAGTTTTTTGCGCTGGCGCTCGCCATGCTTAAACTAGGCGTTGTCCCTGTCATTGTTGACCCTGCCATTGGGTTAAAAAAAGTGGGCGAATGTCTAAAAGAAACCGAGCCGCATATTTTTATAGGCAATTCAATCACCCATGGTTTGAGAATTCTTTTTGGCTGGGGCAAAGATTCAGTCAAAATCAATCTGACGATACGATCTGCTAAAAGTAAAAAGTTAAAGAATGAGCTTCCCGAGCCCCAATCCATGAGCGCGGAAGCGCCTGCTGCCATCATTTATACCAGCGGAAGTACAGGCGCTCCCAAAGGGGTGATCTACTCACTGGCGAACTTCGCAGCGCAACTGGAGATGTTACGCAACACTTTTGATATTTCACAGGACGAAATTGACCTGCCTGCGTTTCCACTCTACGCGCTCATAGATACCCTGCTTGGCGTTACATCCGTGATCCCTGACGTCACTTTCCCTGTGCCGGGAAACATTGATCCTGCGCGGATAGTGTCCGCCATGCAAGGCTATAAGGTCACAAACACATTTGCATCCCCGGTAGTTCTGAGCAAACTTGCGGAGTACGGTATACCCCGCAATATAAAATTATCGGGCTTGAAACGTGTCATTACCGCGGGCGCTCCCGCAACCATTCAGCTACAGGAAAAATTCAGAAAACTGCTGGATGACAAAACAGATCTTTTTGGCATCTACGGCGCGACGGAAGCATTACCCATCGCAAAGATCGAGAGTCGTGAGATATTTGAAGCAAAGCGCAAATCCGCAATGGGGGCGGGTGTTTGTTTGGGGAAACCAGTAGAAGGAGTTCGGGTACGGATCATATCCATCACTGAATCAGCGATCGAAGAATGGGACGAGTCGCTCGAAGTGAAAGCCAACGTCGTTGGGGAGATCACTGTTCAAGGCGCGGCAGTGACCGAGTCATACATCGCAAGAGGGGACGCGAACCTGCTTTCCAAGATCAAGCATGGCGATCACATTGTGCACCGCAGCGGAGATGTGGGATACTTTGATGATGACAACCGGCTGTGGTATTGTGGACGAAAATCAGACCGCGTAGCCACAAACCATGGCGTATTTTTTACTGAGCAAATAGAAGGAATTTTCAATATGCATCCGTTCGTTTATCGGACCGCGCTGGTAGGCGTCAACAGAGAACCTGTTCTATGGATCGAGCTTGATCGTAAGACCGATGACAAAAAAATAACCCGTGAATTACTTGAATTAGCCAAAGATCATCCCCAGGCCTCCAAAATAAAAATTTTCTTGTATATGAAAAAATTTCCAACAGATGTACGACATAACTCAAAGATTATCCGAGAAAAATTGGGGATCATGGCAAAAAAGAGGCTTTCGTGAAAGCATTGGTGAGCGGGGCAACAGGCTTTCTCGGCGGTGCACTCTCCCGCAGACTTCACAACATGGGCTGGGACGTAACCGCGCTTGGACGCAATACTTCGAAATTGGATCAACTGGAAAGGGAAGGTATCCGCGCACATCGGCTGGATCTGAAGGAAAAAGGCGACATGGCGACCGCCTGCAAGGAACAGGAGATCGTCTTTCATTGCGCCGCGCTCCCATCGCCGTGGGGAAACTTTGAAGAATTTTATCAAACCAATGTGATCGGCACGCGCAATGTCATTCGCGGATGCGAGGAGCATCAAGTAAAACGCCTGGTGTATGTTTCAACACCCAGCATTTATTTTGGATATTCGTCACGCATAAATGTCAGGGAGACCGCCTCCCTGCCTGAACCTGTCAGTAATTACGCGGCCACAAAGCTCCTCGCCGAGCAAGAAATGGATGAAGCTTTCGCACGCGGCCTCGCCGTCATCGCGATCCGCCCGCGCGCGATCTTTGGACCAGGGGATACAGTCATCTTTCCAAGATTGATTCCACGCCTGCGATCGGGCAGGCTTCCCATTTTAGGCGATGGCGAAAATCTAGTTGACCTGACTTACATCGAGAATGTTGTCGATGCGCTTCTTCTGTGCGTCAATTCACCGGCAGGCACACTTGGAAAAAAATACAACATTTCAAATGATGAACCTGTCAAACTTTGGGAGTTCATCGAACGCATTTGTACGGACTTAAATTTACCGGTTCCAAAACGAAAGATCTCATATCAAACGGCTATGGCGGCCGCGAGCACGCTTGAAGCCATTTTCACACTCATCCCCACCCACCCCGAGCCGCCAATTACACGCATGTCCATCAGCATGATGGCAAACAGTACCACGCTTGATATTAACGCCGCAAAGAACGAACTCGGCTATCAACCAAAAATTTCCGTTGCTGAAGGCTTCGACAAATTCATGCAATGGTGGAAGGAGACCGAGTCATTGCGGGGAGGGTTTTAGCCCGACAAAGCGGTACCCAACCCTATCTGTGAGATTGCAGCCTATTCTCGCAATGGCAAGGCGCAAAATGAAAATCAACATCCTGCACGCCGGGTACTGCACCGCACCCGAACACATTGCCATTCACGGCGGGCACTGGCGCAATATTCGTTTCCCAGCCATGTTCGCCCTGCTTCAGCACCCACACTTTGGTCCGATGCTGTTTGACACGGGATACTCTCATCGATTCTTCGATGAGACGAAAAAATTCCCAAATCGTTTCCACCGCTGGATCACCCCGGTCACCTTGCATGAAGAAGACTTGCTTATCAACCAGCTCGCGGCATATGGCGTCAGGCCGCAGGATGTATCCCGCGTTTTCATCTCCCATTTCCACGCGGATCATATCGCATCACTCCCAGATATAACGAGGTCTCGTTATATCTATATGCCCCACGCATATGCACACCTCCGCAACCTGCCGCCTTTTGAAGGCATAAAACACGCCTTTATGCGCGGACTTATCCCGAACGATTTCGATGATCGCTCTCAAGAAGTGGATCTGTCCAAACCCACCCTGCTCTCAGAAAAATACGCGCCATTTAGAAAAGGGTATGATCTGCTCGGCGATGGATCCGTTATGGGAGTGGAATTGCCCGGGCACGCCCTTGGTCAAATGGGAATTTTTGTCCGCGATGAAGCAGAAAAACTTTTCTTCTTCGTCGCAGACGCGGCATGGCTGAAACGATCCATTCTGGAGAACCGCCCCCCGCACAGGATCACTAACTTGCTTTTTCCAGACCCGGCAGCGTACCGTGAGACGCTCGGGAACCTACATACTTACCAGCTTACACATCCGGAAACGCTGGTTATTCCATCACATTGTGACGAGACGATCCGCGCCCAGAAGAGCGACCTCGCACCAACATTAACAATCCTGACCCGACCCTGAGAGCATATTATTAAATGGCATTATCCAACCCACATGGCGTGACGCACCCATTGCACACTCTGCAATTATTCACCCGTGAAAATATCCACACCCTGCAATTCCCTTCATCCGTAGACGGTGAGTACGCACGCCGTTATTTGCCGCGAGTGATGGATGATCCGCAGAAATACATCAGAAATGTCCACAACACACAGTTGATGGCTGTCAAAATTGAAGATGTGATTCTTCCCATCAGCCTCACAAATTTCCATCCCGAAAATACATATACTGTATCACCATACAGCCATTACGTTTCATACGGTGGACTGGAGGAAGTAAAACACCTGAATAACCCGTCAGCGGAAAAAATGGTCAAACTCATCATGGGTCCCGCAGCTTGTTATTTTCGATATGCCGAACTGGATAAAGTGGTCTTTGTCAACAACTACCTGCTTTCTACAAATCTTTACCCATCGGTTAACAGCAGCCAGTTATCGACGGTGAGCGAGGCGTTGATCAAATGGTTCCCGGACCGCGCCATCATTTTCCGCTCCGTTGATCAAAAGAAAAATCCACATATGGTTCAAACGCTAGATGAACTCGGATACGACCTGGTGTTGAGTCGCCAGGTCTGGTACATGGATCCAGTCACTGCGTTGAAGACCCGCCAATGCAAAGAGGACATGCGCGTGCTGAGAAAGAATGAATACGAAGTGGTTAGCGGAAGAGACCTGTCGGACGATGAATTGCGTCGTGCAGTTCATTTGTACGAGCTGCTCTATCTTCAAAAGTATTCGTACTATAATCCGCAATTCACGTTTGACTTTTTAAAACTGGCACGCGATGAAGAGATCTTGAACATGTATGCCTTGAAAAAGGCCGGGCGAGTCGACGCAATCATGGGATTTTTCATCCGAAATAGTGTCATGACCCAGCCGTTGTTTGGATATGATACTTCGCTTCCCCTTGCTGAAGGCTTGTACCGGCTTCTTACGCTGATCACATTGCAGGAAGGATTGAAACAAAATTTACTTGTTCACGCCAGCGGGGGTGTGGGGAATTTCAAAAAAGTCCGCGGCGGGGAATCGGTGACTGAATATAACGCGGTGTACACAAAGCACCTGCCGCACAAACAGCGGCTGCCGTGGAAGTTGATCCAAGCGGTATCGAGGGCGGCGATCCCGTATTTTAAAAAGATGGATTTTTAAGTAAAGACCGCGGGTTCATTCCGGTCGGCGGTTAAATTATTAACAACATCATTCAGGAGTATAAATTTGCAAGTCAACATCCCCCTCAAAATTATTGGATTGGGAAGATATTTACCGAAACGAATCGTTCCGAGTTCAGAGCTCGAAGCCATGTGCGGACTCTCGGCCGGCTGGGTGGAGCGGCATAATGGCGTGCGTGAGCGCCGCTGGGTTACAGACGAAACATCATCATTCATGTCCGCGGAAGCAGCCCGCGAAGCGCTCTGTGAAGCAAAACTCAGACCGGATCAGCTCGATCTCATCATCAACGCCTCAGGCACAGGTGAACAGGCGATTCCTGATACGGGCGTGTTGATCCAACGTCAACTGGGACTGGGAAAATCGGGCATCCCCGCAATGACGATTCATACCACTTGTTTAAGCTTTATCATGGCAATGGATGTCGCATCCAATTTCATCAGCAGCGGACGCTACAAAAACATCCTGATCGCCAGCGCGGATATCGCGTCCTGCGGAATCAATCCAAAGGAACCCGAGTCTGCCTCGCTGGTTGGGGATGCCGCGGCGGCTGTTATCGTGACACGATCAGGGAATGGGGATACATCCATGATCCACAACGCGCATTTCAAAAGCTATGGCGATGGCGCATATCTCACCACCATCATGGGAGGCGGCTCCCGTTTTCATCCCCGTTTCGAAGGGCACAAAGCCGAGGATGATCTCTTTCACATGGATGGTCCCGCAGTCCTACGGATGGTGCGAGGCATCGCGCACGATTTTTTAGAGGAATTCTATCCCGGACTATCGGAAGGCATGGTGGATATCGACGTGGTCGTTCCGCATCAGGCCAGCAAGGTGGGACTGATGATGCTCAAGCGGTTCGGATGGCCTGAGAATAAGATCATCAAGACAATTGAGACACTCGGAAATTGTGTGGCGGCGTCCATTCCTGTGACCCTGTACCAAGGCGTCCGTGACGGACACATCCAGCGCGATGACAAGATTTTACTGGTAGGCACTGGGGCGGGACTGTCGATCGGTGGAATGGTGTTAACTTTCTAAGTTCAACTGATCTTGATAAAACCATGAATATCCTGCTTACCGGCGGTCGGGCCCCTGCAGCGCTCGAACTTGCCCGCGCTTTTCATCGCGCGGGACATTCTGTTTTCATGGCGGAAAGTTTACGAGGGCATTTGAGTCAGCCCTCCGCAGCGCTTCAAGCCAATTTCATCGTACCAGCACCACGTCAACACAAGGAGGCATTCCTCAGTGCCTTGAACCACATTATTACAGCGAATAAAATCGATGTGCTAATTCCCACCTGCGAGGAAACTTTCTACGTCAGCATGGGACGCGATCAATTACCTTGTGCAGTTTTTGTCGAGTCCATTAATCAATTAAACGCTCTCCACAATAAATGGGATTTTTTCATTAATACACGTGGGATGGGACTGCTTGTGCCTGAGACAATGCTGATCAAGAACCAGGCTGACATTCTTCAAGCGTATGATCGCTGGCTCAGTCTGATACTGAAACCGGTATATTCCCGCTTTGCCGCACACACCTTGATACGACCTTCAATCAAGAGAGCGTTATCCATGCTGAATTTTGAGTCGCCCTGGATCGCGCAGGAATTTATAGAGGGTCACCCTTATTGCACTTATTCTGTTTGCCACAATGGAATTGTCCACGCGCACACCACATATCCATCCGTATTCACGGCGGGGCAGGGCGCGACGATCGTCTTTGGGCATGTGGAACATCCCGCCATTTTTAATTGGGTGAAAACATTTGTCAGGGAACGTAATTTTACAGGACAGATCGCCTTCGATTTCATCCAGACTCAACAAGGCGAATTGTTTGCATTGGAATGCAACCCGCGCACAACCAGCGGTGTGCATTTACTGGCATCAAACCCTCAATTTGTTAAGGCATTTATCGGTCAAAATCCCGGCTGCGTACATCCCATGGAGACATCGCCGCACATGATCACTACAGCCATGCTAGCATATGCGCTGCCTGCCTCAATCAGAAGCGGTCGGTTCTTTAAATGGCTACAAACATATCTAGCAAGCAGGGATGTAATTTTTGACATCCATGATCCCTTACCATCCCTTTTTCAGTTTAGAGGCATCCTCACATACATCACACTTGCGCGGAAATATGGCATCACTCCGCTTGAAGCATCCACGTTTGATATTGAGTGGAATGGAAGCATGTGAATGTATCAATGTTTTTAATAACTTCAGCTCGGATCGTGGCACAAAAAAACGCCGATCAATGATCAGCGTTTTCGCAAAAAAAAGTGCCCCCACGGGGATTCGAACCCCGGTCGTGGCCTTGAAAGGGCCGCGTCCTAGGCCTCTAGACGATGGGGGCTTTTTTTGAGCGGGCGAATTCTATCACTGCACTCTGAGGCCGTCAAGCAATTTCAGCTTTGAGTTTCCGGTTTCACCCGTTGATTCAACAGCGCCATCAGGTCGATCTGATTGCGGTTTATCAACATGCCGGCGCTTTCAACACGCAGGTTCGGGAGCAGGATCGCAGTCAGCGTCGCATTGAAGATCGGCAGGAACTCACGCGTGCCCTCAGTGATAAGCGAGGTGAAGTCAAATCTGCCAGGCAATTCCATGATGCCTTCAATTTCAAACATTTGTGTGGTAACGCGGATGGGATATTCGATCACGCTCGTATATCCGCCGCGCACTATGGCGTGTGGACCCAAATCTTCGCGACGCGACAGGCAAACCGCGTAGACATGTTTCTTCATCATACGCACCAATTCAAAATGATCGACAAGTTTCGTAGGCATGTGCAGGCGCGCGAGACGCGCATCACTGACATCCATGGCGGAACGGGTGGGGTCGTTCAACATGCCCATGGCGCCATGATTGGTGACCATGATCTTGCCGGCCACGCGGTAACCGGAAGTTAAAATATCAGCGGAGAGATGACGATAAGTGCGGGGAGAGGTATCCATTGACATACTGAAATCACCTTTTCAGTTAAGAATCATGGATCGGGCGATGTGCGCCATGATGAGGACGGGGGGCAAGCGGCGCGCGGCGGCGGTTCGTGGTGGGCTTGCCCGCATTCGGGTCAAGCAGCATGTTCAACCACTGGATGGCTTTTTCATCATATTCGCGTTTGCCGCACACATCACAGATCCAGGCGGGAAAATGCGGCACGGTGATTAGTTCTTCACCAAGCCAGGTAAAGTAAGTGAGATGCCGCGGCTGCATGATGCCGGCGTGACATTCATAGCAGGCGTTGGAGCGAGAGATGGTATCGGGTTCACTCATATAAAATCCTACTGCATAAAAGAATTGACGCTGCGCGAGGAATTATTAACTGCCGCATAAGGCGATTGGGCCCATGTGATCAATTGAGGATGCTCTAGTACATCCCAAAAAGGCGGCGGCCAATAGATCAAGACCGCCTTGCCCACGATCTGATCAAAGGGCAAAAGTCCCCAATCTTTTGAATCATTCGAATTGTTGCGGTTATCGCCCAGAACAAAAAGCTGTCCATCCAAAACCTGCCAGTCACCGGAATAAGCAGGCGCACTTGAAATATACAACTCATTCAAAACCTGTCCATTCACTGAAACCACGCCGTTGTGAACACTCACAGAATCTCCGGGCAGGCCGATCACACGCTTGATCAATTCCTCTTCCGGATTCATCGGGAAATGGAACACAATAATATCGCCGCGCTGTACCTCGCCAAACAAATAGCTCATTTTACTGACCAGCACAAACTCGCCGTCTTCCAGGGTTGGCCGCATGCTGAACCCATCCACGCGAACACGCGCCGACATGGCGTTGATCGCTAAAAATAAAATAACAGCCAAAGCAAGCGTTTCAATAATATCAAGCGCAAACCTGCCCCAATTTATTTTTTCCTCTCCCGTCTCCGGTAACTCAGCACCTTCCACCTGCGTGGCGATGGGTGCATCCAACTGCTCTTCCTGGTTTGTGGTTTCCAAACATGCCTCCAAATCTTCGTCGAGATTATACATCTCTTTTTTCGAAGTTGACTGGTTCTTAAGTCTTACCCCAGGCGAAAAACGTGGGAACATGCAAGCAGCGCTCATTACGGCTACGCGTCGCCTTGTCCAGTTCTCTCATTTTCTGGATTTCCTGCCCTGTAACCGAGCCTTCCAGATCAGATTCGATCACCACCCATTCATTTTCCCAATCTTCGGCAGAACGCATCACAGCCTGACTTTGAATGGGTCCGGTTTCAATAAGTTTGATCCCCGCCTGATAGAACGTCTCTGCAAGCTGCGCGCCAAATTTTGGATCTGCCCCCTGCCGCCGCAATGCCTCAGTCTGCCACTCCCCCAACAATTTAAGCCCGGCTGGTTCATCCACGCGTCCACTGTAATCTGGTTCAGCCAGCGCCAATACAGCACGGCTGACGCGCGCCATCTCGCACACCACCTGATATGGATCTTTCACCCACAGCAAAAGAAAATGACAGTATGCGATATCAAAATATTTATCCGGGTATGGCAGGCTGTATCCATCGCCGCGCGCAAGAAAAACTGACGGAGCGTGGATTCTGCATTCACTGAGCGCAGCAGGATTGAAGTCAAGGCCATGAATGGCGGCGGGGGTATTCAGTTCACGCAGGACTGCGCCCGTGCCGCAGCCAACCTCAAGCACAGATCGCGCATTCGCCAATCCCGCCTGTTCAAATAAGTAGACTCTCAGGTCTCGAGTCCATGCGGCTTGCTGGAGATAACGTGAATGCCAGTTCATCCTTCGCAAAATTTCTGATTATTTCTACGCAGACGGTCGGGGTCTTCCCACCAATTCAGGATAAAGTTTACCTGCTCATCGCTCTCAGGCGAGCGCGCAAAATACGGATTATTGGGTCTGGTCTTGAATAACTTATTTACCTGAGCCGCGGCTTCTGCATTCGTTGCCCCATGCCGCACAAGATAACAGCCAACCACCATGCCGGTCCGCCCGATCCCGCCCCAGCAATGGACATAAACACATCTTCCACTATTGATCGCCAGGTCAATGGCATCCAGAATATCTGTCATCATATCCGCTGAAGGAGTACTATGATCACGGATAGGAAAACGCTGGTAGCTAGTCGTGATGGCAAATATCTCGCCCTGTTCTTTTAGGATGGGCTCGTATGGCGCAAGCTCATGAGATTGGGTCAAGTCAAAAAATGAGGTAACTCCTGCTTCAAGGAACAAGTCCATGCGCTGACGGGTGGATTCAATACCATAAGTAGCGGGATATTCACCCGCCAGGAATCGATTTTCTTCGACCCAATAGGATTCTGGAATGGGAATTTTGGTCATAGTCTTATTGTGGAAATGATACACACAGGTTGTTTAGGATGTTTAAGCGCAGGTCAACCAGCTCGGGGTAATTATAAAAGAAGAGTATCTTTTGTTCTGCGATGGTATCTCCTGCGGGCTTTTCGCCAAAGACAAAGAACGAAAAAGATTCCGCGATATCCTCCGCGGGATGGGTGACAGCGTAATCAGTTAAGAATTGGTCTTGGTAATTGTAATAAAATTCATCAAGGCGTTCATAATATTTATCATCATTTTCCTCCAAATTGATCGCATCCCATTCCTCATAAATATCACGCCAGAAACGATCATAGAACTGATTGATATAAGAATCGCTATTGGAACAGCCTTCACCGGGAAAAAAGTTGGGACAAGCGGACACTTCGTTCAGATAAACATCATTGTCTTCAGGATTGTTAAAGATAGCCTCACTTGGCGGGACTTGATCCGGGCCTAGAGTCAGCAGATGCGCAAACTCGTGGACAAGTGTGTAACTGAGATAGTCATACTCCTGTGAGTCGGCAATATCCACTTCCAATCCCCACAAGGCTGGGTCATTGTAGGTCTGAGCAACAGCAGCCAATACATTATCCTGTCCATCTGTCATCACGGAAAATTCGGCAAGATCCTGCCTGCCTTCGAGCGGGATAAGGTTCGTGAAATACTCCCAAAGTTTTTGATGCGCAGCGGTATCATCCTGCTCATCCTGCAAGTCGGCTGACACACTTTCAAAACTGGGATCATTGATCTCATTCCCTGAAACAAGATACGTAACTATATAGGTGGTGTTATCTTCGTCACGTGCGCCAAAATCCATGGTTTCAGATTCCCCTTCCACAAGAACAGTGGAATTCGCTTCAATAATCCTTTGCGTGATCACGGGGCAGGAAAGGAATTCATCGGGGATTTCCGTTGGGATCTCAGTCGGAATTTCTGCGGCTGGAATCTGTGTGATCTCGGACAGAGGCTGTGGAACATATGTGGGCGGCTGGGATGCCGGCGCGCCCAATAAAGTGACACAAGCCAGAGACAGGACCAGAATTACGGAGAGAGCGAGAAGCGTTTTTATGGGGGGCATGATTTGATCGCCTGAAAATTTTTAGACAAGGATACCACTAAACAACATCATGCCCTGTCAGCGGGCATGATGTTGTTGGTTCAATTCCTCTGCTCTAGACAGCATCCTCGCCGCCGGGGACGGTGCCGAGAGCGCTTCTACTAGAGTTCTATTTTGAAATACTCTCCCATGTATCTCTCAGGAAGTTCCCGAGAATTTTATCCGCCTCGCCTTGCGCGGGGAGAACGTCGCCATCAGGCTCAACATACATCCATGTTTTGCCCGCGCCGTCAGGGATTTCCTCATCCACTGTTTCAAAGGCAACAGGATGTGAAGCGGAATATGGCACAGGCAGATCCCAGCGAATAGCGAGACCCAGGGAATTGGCTGTGTCTTGCAGTTCAAGCAGGTCATCGAGAAAATCACTTTCTGAGGTACTGAGGGAGATATTTTCCACACCAAGCTCCGCCAATTTTTGCAAAATATTTTTGGCTTCGCTCAAGTTCTCCCTGTTGAGGGTGAGATGCACGGTGAGAAAAAGATCCTGCGGGATGATGATCTCGATCGCTTCCCACGAGCGCGGCTGATCGGGCTGGAGGATGACCATGACGTGATCCAAGCCTGTTTGCAGCAATAACCCAAGGTATTCCTTATTCGCCAATTTCAATCCATCAGTCAACAAGCCGCAGACCTGACCGTTCTTTTCAGCATGGGCGATCAGCTGCGGCAGGTCTTCACGCAAGGTGGCTTCACCGCCAGTGAAGATGATGTGAGGAATGCCCGCCTGCCAGGCTTTGTCTAAGATGGTCTGCCACTCCTGCGTGGTCAGTTCGCGGGCAACACGTTTAACAGGCGCATACTCAGTGTGATTATTTTCGGGGAGTTTGTACGTGAGGGCGCAGTCCAGCCGCAGCGTGGAATCTGTTGAATGGGGCTGAGCCCGCTCAAAGTCCAGGAAGGAGGCGGGGTCCAAGTCAGGCGTGGAGATCAGGTCGTGGATGCGATCGGCAAAGTTGTTAAAATCTGCCAGCGCAGTTTTCCGATCCACCCGATAGCGCGCAGAGATCTGTTTTGCGGCTTCTTCAGGCGACGAGCCTTTGATGAAGTGAAACGCGCATTCGGCAGCGGTGGGATTTAGCTGCATGACCGTGGCCGCATTAAGAATGAGCAGGCCCGAACCATCCTTTTGAAGACGCAGATGCAGTCGGTATGGCTTTTCATCCTGCATTGCCTGCATGTGATGGGTGCCCACAGGGAGAGGTGTGACCTTGTTAAAAATTTGGTTGAGAATGTTCATAGGGTCTCCTATTTATTAAACAATCCGAGGTCGGCGATAAAGAGATAGATATATCCGATCAGCATGATCATCCAACCAGCCATTTCGATGCGCCCCCAAACACTTTCGAGGGAGAGCGAGAAATTATCCTTGATCGTTTGGACGATGCTTTCGAGATTGTTGAGTTTGTTCTTTAGGTTTTCCTTCCAATCCCTGAGATAGAACTCACTTTGGATGGCTTCATACAGCTTGGCGGTGTACCAATCACCGATAAGCAGCAGGTTTTGTTCCGCGCGCTCAAAGTCCAACATAACCTCGAGCTTGTGTT
Source organism: Candidatus Villigracilis saccharophilus (assembly GCA_016709305.1). Taxonomy (GTDB): domain Bacteria; phylum Chloroflexota; class Anaerolineae; order Anaerolineales; family Villigracilaceae; genus Villigracilis; species Villigracilis saccharophilus. Next base: position 58,631 of record JADJNA010000008.1, on the reverse strand, counting down.
CCGCGATCTGACGAATGACTCCGCGGGTCGGGCGTGGACGGCGCTTATTTTCAAAGAAGGTCTGGCTGATCTTGTCCAGCATTCCGTCAATGGATTGATCCAGCATGCGGTAACGTAATAATTGATAATTGCCAATTTTCAAAAGGGCAATGTCCGATTGGTAATCTTCATTGGGCGCTATGATGACCGCTCCTTCCCAATCCACCAATGTCAATTCCACCGCCGAGTAGCGTGTGCGCGAAACAAGGATCTCGTTAAGTTCTTCCTTGTCAAACACTTCACGCTGGGAACGGATAAATTTCGCCAGGGCGCGGGAATTCTTTTCGATCCATTTATCTGGAGACGGGCTGGCATCCTGCACAAGCAGGATGGTGTACTCTTCATACAATCCGCTCTGGCGGTATAGGGTTGGGATGAATTTGCTCTGGAGCGCATTCTGGATCTGTGTGCGCTCCTGCAAAACCGATGCAGCAAAAGGATCCTTCAATTCAAACCTGCATTCCACCATTTGCACGCGCCCGTCAAAACGCTGACGTATGACCAACACTGCATGACCTTCGATCAGGACAGTTTCCTCGCCGAGGGTCACAATGTCAATATCAATGGGACGGAAATACGGTGCATCCTTCAACCCCTTGAATGGTTCAACAAGGGGTATCTTGCCGTCATCTTCATCGGGAAAGGCGATCAGGTAGCAGATTTCCATAGGTCAGGGAATAAGTTAGGAGCGAATGAAGTGCGGCAGCTCAAACGGGATCTCAAGCGAGAGTTCCACGAAGCCCGCATACCATCCATCTTTGTACCATGGGGATTGATAGATCATTTTCTTGATGCCGTTCTTTTCGATGGTGTAAACATTTTTTGTTTTCGCCGCCAGCAGTCTTTCTGTCTTTTCGCGCGCAGGGTCGGGGTGGCAATCCAGCATATTCGAGCCGACCAGTTTATATCCGCCATCCGTTTCAAAAGTTTTGGCGGCTTTGTCATTCATTTCAAGAATGAAACCTTCCTGGTCGCAGACCGTGATGGCGGCGGGAAATTCTTTGATCCATTCGTAGTCGTTCATGGTGTCTCCAGGTTTGAAGGTTGGAATGTTAGAAAGTTCGAAGGTTTGAATTTGAAAACTTTTCAACTTGTAAACCTTCAAACTGAAGCGGACAGCCTCCGCCGCATTCGGCAACGAGGGCGCAGGTATCACATTTGAGTGGCAGGTTTTTGCGGTCGCGCAGTTGCGTGGATAGCTTGTGATTCCAGATCGAATCCCAGGAATCAGTGAGCATATTGCCCAGCGGTTGATAATAGGACTGGCAGGGCAATACATCGCCATTTGATTCGATGCACATGCTGTACAACGCGGCAGTACAACCTTTCACGCCGAGATTGCTGGCGGTCGGATCGAATTGGCAGTACTGGGTCGGTGTGTACCAGATCAGTTTTTGTCCACGCTCGGCAGTCTTGCGTGTGGCGATATCCAAAACGGGCTGTAATTCATTTTCACGCAACCCCGTACCAACGGTCGCGCCGTTACCTGAATAGATCAAGGCGTTCAGTCCCACAGTCGGCACGCCGATCTCAGCCAGAAAATCCAAGGTCTCGGGAATCTTGTGGACATTATTTCTCAGCATGGTGGTATTGGTCATCACATAGAGTTTGCTATTGAGCGCATTCTTCAAGCCCTGAATGGTCTGTTTGAATGCGCCTTTGGAGCGCATCATTTCATCATGGATCTGTTCATCACAAGATTCGACCGTGACTTGAACATGGTCAAGCCCCGCATCGACCAATGTTTGCACATAGTTCTCATCAGACAAACGGCGGGCATTCGTATTCAGACCTGTGATCTGTCCATTGTTCTCCGCATGACGGATCAGCTGCGGGAGATCGTTCCGCAGGGTTGCTTCGCCGCCGGTGAAGATGATGTGCGGCACGCCCAACGCCCAAAGCTGGTCCATGATCTTGAACCATTGCTCTGTGCTGAGTTCAGGGAAGTTTCGCTCGCGGGCGTTGTAGCAATGCGCGCAATCGTTATTACAGCGATATGTGACAGCCAGGTCCATGCGATACGGAGCGGAAGGACGCGCGCTGAACGGCATGATCGATTCAAGATCCAGCTCGTGGATCGGACAGGCGCCATCGGGGCGGAGAAGCTCGGAAAGTTGAAAGCGGAAAGTGGAAAGGTCATTGCCTGCCTGGGCTGCGCCAACTCGATATTGTTTTGTGATCGAGGAAAGAATCTCTTTTTCAGATTTCTCTTCTAGAATCAAATAAGCCATCAACGCAGCCATTGGATTCAGGTGCATGACACTGCTGGCATTGACAATCAATGTGCCAGCGCCATCTTCATCAAGCCGCAAATGAATGCGCGATTTTTCGTCCGCAGTTTCACGGACGTAGTGGTACAGGCCAGATGAAGGACCGCTGACCATGGACGATGTTTGAAAAATATTTTTAATAGAGTTAAGTAAAGCCATGGCTACCTTTAATAGTAAATCTGAAATCGTAAATCCAATTAGCGTCCGCCACCGGCACAGGCGCAGGCACAGCCCGCACAGGCACAGGCGCAAGCACAACCGCCGCCAGACCGTCCGCTCCCGCTGCGCCCGCTGGATGTGGGTTTCGGAGGCGGGTTGGTCGCGCCAGTCACTTTTTCAGTGAATGTGTTGACGTTGCCAAGGACTTTCGAGGAGAAGGTCTGCACACCAGTCACCATCTGCGCAGCAAAATCCGCGCCAGGCAGAGAGGAACCGCCCGAGGGCTGACTCGGCATGGAGGTTGGGAGTCCGCTGCCGGTTGAGAGCGGACGCGAGCTGTAAGTCGGGTTATAGCGTCCCCACCACATCGGCACAAAGACAGGCCCCATGCGGCGCGTCCGGTCGTCATAATCCTTGTCCAGCATCGTCCATTCAAGGGCTTCGTCAAGTTTCTGACTCTTGACCTCGGGAGTGTTGGCGGCTTCAATTTGCTGCCACGCTTTTTCCATGATGGCTTTGTAATACTCCAAAGTTTCCTTGCGGCTGAAACCGCGCATTTTTTCAGAGACGCTCTTCACGAGCGCGATCATCATGTCTTGTAATTCTTTCTGGCGCGCTTTTTTATCGGGGTTTTTGAACGCCTTTAGGAAGTCGGTTTCATATTGATGCAAACCTTCAGGCTGCGCGGAGACAACGTCGAGTTCGAGCGGGTCGCGTGTTTTTACAGACGCGGCGTTTTTCTTGATCGCACCAAAGAGGACCATGGTCATCACTTTATCGAGCGGCTGTTCCATCAAGATCGCGGATTCGACAGCGGTCAGTCCGCGTTTGATGCCGTGACCTTCAATGGCGATCTTGGGCGGCATGTATTGCATTTTTCGTTTTTTGCCTTGGATAACCCCGATGATGGGCATGCCAATGAACACGAAAGCAAAAATACCGCAAAATAATAGGGGCATCATGGCGCCAATCAGTGCGGCAAAATCAAAAGGCGGCGCGGTGACAATGGCGCTTTCCGGTATGTAGGATTTTGGAAAGGAAGCCCCAAATGTATATTGAGTGGAACCGCTCGCTGCTGGATTGTTCCAGGAGTAGAAGACGCGTCCATCCGCGCCGATGCCTGTTTGCGGTTCTGACGGAAAGCCGGATGGAGCAGAGTGCCAGCGCGGCTCGCTCGGCTGGACACCGGGCGGCATATGATAAGTGACCGTCAGGTTGGTGACTCCGCTTACAAACTCGGACCCGAACCAGTTCGGAGAAAATACAGCGCTGGCGTAGGCATCATCCTCATCATCCTTGTATAGAACATTTTCAACTTGACCGATGACCACATGCACGCTTCCGCTTTGACCGGGCTGAATGGCATACGCACCCATATCCACTGAGAAACCTGAACCGCCCTGCCCCTGAAAATCAGAAGAGATCGTGAGCGGATTGCCGTTCACATCAGCGGAGACACCGGAAAACTGTCCCGTGGGAACGCCAACATCCACGAAATCAATGACATGCCCGCCGGGTGAATTTGTAAATGTAAATTGATAATCCAGCGCCAATGTGCCGTCTTCATTCCAAAACACATTGACCACCTCTTGATCGAGGTTAAAGAAATAGGATTGAGCGGATACGCCGGTCACCAATCCAAATGTTAATAGAAAGACAATGCAAATTGCAAATATTTTTTGTTTCATTTGACCTCCAACGCGGTCTCGGTACGACCTCGAAAACCCACAAATCAAAAATCGTACATCTTCAATCGGCCTACCATTTCGGTTCTTCGGTGAGTTGATAGATGGTATGGCAATACGGGCAGTTGACCATGGGCGCACCATTCGCAAGCGTGATGTCTTTCGCGCTCAAGGTCCCGCCGCAGGATCTGCATTTGACTTCTTCGATCTTGGTCTGCCCGGGCAGATCCATTTTCATGGTGACTTGCTGCACGATCTCGGTCTTTGTTCCGCGCATGGCAGCAATGACCATGCCTGCGCCGCCGGCAAAAAATAATACACCCACGCAACCAAACCCAAGACCAAAAGTCAGCCAGGATGAACTACCCTGAGCTGAGGTGGAGCCGATGACACTGAGTACGCCATAACCCACCAGGCACAACCCGATCAGGAACAAAATGCCGGCACCAACATAAAGAACTGTCTTGTTTGCCATGAAGTGACTCTCCTACAAAATATTAGTAAATTGAAAAATTTGCACTCTTACATACGATAAGTCTAGCATTTTCGTTGTTTTCAGGCAATTGACATTTGTCCTGATATTTTTTAACTATATTTTCTCAAAATGAAGGTTTTGAGGAAAACAAAAGACCCTCAAGTCCTTAATTCTTCAAGAACCTGGGGGTCTCAGTTTTTTTCTGTGCAGCAAAGCTGCTTAATCATTATTTTTTTTCAACAACTCTTTCACCAAATCTTCCGGTACCTGCACCGCCACCACTTCTCCTTTCACAGTGATCACTCCATTCACCACGATCCATTCCTCTATAACCACCTTCCGCCCTTTGACTTCCTTGACCTTCGCGCGGATCTCCAACACAGGACCAAGCGGCGTAGGCTTGAGATAATCAACATGCAAGGAAGCGGTCAGATAACGCAGAGGCGGTTCGGTATCCATGGCACGGTTCTCGGCGCGATAGCCAGCCGCAGCGGCTGTGCCTGTACCGTGGCAGTCCACCAAGGAGGCAAGTAATCCGCCATAGACATAGCCGGGAATAGCTGTGTGATAAGGCATGGGTTGAAAGTGACAGACCGATTCTTCGCCATCCCAAAAACTTTTTATTTGATGTCCAAGGTCATTCATGCTGCCACAACCGTAACAGTGTGCAAAATATTCGGGGTAAAAATCTTGAAAGGCTGTTTCTGTCATCATGGAATTCCTTTTAATAAATTTATTTTTACTTTACTTAAGGAGTAGCAGCAGGCGTAACTGTTCGTTCGATAAATGGAGTGGATGTGGGTGTAGAAGTATGCGTGGAAAGGTTGTCAAGCACAACAAAGCGCCCGACCCCCTTCCATTCATAAGCCATAAAGATCTGCACTTCATATGTACCTGGCATCCAGCCGCCGATGGGTTGCGAACATTCGGAATACCCGCCAATTCCGCCGGTACCGCCGTCCCAAGGTTTGGTCTCATAACAGATCAATTTCCCTTCACGGTACCAGAGTGCAGTCCATTGCACACCCGGGATCGTGTTGTTGTAATCAAATCCGCCATAGATCTTTTCAATGGGAAGTTCAAAAACTGTCTTCGGATCAACCGGATTCAAACCATCAAATTTGGTGGAGAACTGAATGGCGGTAAAGACCGCATCGGGGTTGGGTGTCACCACTCCTTCGAACAGAGATTCGATCGCAACCGGCAAAAAAGGAGTAGTCGTTAATGTGGGCGTATCAGAAACAGAAGGGGTGAACGTCTGGCTCGGCACCGGAGACAAGGTCGGAGTCAAAGTGATCGTCGGCGTTAACGTGATCGTGGGGGTCAATGTTATGGTTGGTGAAGGTGGAAAATAAACATAGATCATCGGCTCCCCATAAAAAGGAAGCCAGTACGCGCAGGCAAACAGGAATATGGCAAATATAAATAACCTGAACGCATTGCGGTTATGCATACGGCGCAAACTATAAAAAGAAAGTCTGCGCGCCGACTGCATCACACGAATAGCCGATCTCACCACTAAAATTGCCAAAGTAACGATCAGTATCGCCGCGGCAACAACTCCACCATGAATATCCATGAGAAGGATTATAACGTAATCGTTCACCGTTATAATGTGAGCATGACCCATGAAATCGTCTTCCTTAAACTGGGTGGATCGCTTATCACCGATAAGGATATCCCCTACACCCCGCGGCTCAAAAAATTAAATGAACTGGCTCTGGAAATCAAAACGGTTCTGGATTCAAACCCGGACCTGCTTCTGATCCTCGGGCATGGTTCCGGCTCATTTGGACACACTGCCGCCAAAAAACACGGCACACGCGACGGAGTCAAAACGGTCGAGCAATGGCACGGTTTCGCAGAAGTCAAGTTTCAAGCCGCAGAATTGACCCGTTACGTGATCGAGTCACTTTTAAAGCTGGACTGCCCGCCGTCTCGCTGCATCCGTCTTCCTCATTAGTTTCAAAGAATAGGAAAGTAACCTCCCACAACATACTGACTATGCGCAAAGCATTAGAGGCGAAGCTTTTACCTGTTGTACATGGTGATGTGGCTTTCGATGAATCCTTAGGCGGGACGATCCTTTCGACCGAGGATGTGTTTGCATTTCTGGTGGAAGAGTTCTCCCCTACACGCATCCTGCTGGCGGGGATCGAGGCCGGGGTGTGGGCGGATTTCCCAGCGAGGACAACGCTCGTTAAACAGATTCCGTTGTCAGATTATGAAAAGATGCGTGCAGGGATCGGCGGATCAGCCAGTACCGATGTCACTGGCGGGATGAAGGCGAAAGTAGAGGAAATGCTTGAATTGGTTAAAAAGAATAAAGGCTTGAGCGTGCAGATCTTCTCGGCTGAGGAACAAGGCAGCCTAACCCGCGCATTGAACGGAGAAAATGTCGGCACACTCTTGATTGAGTGACAAAGAGGTGACGAAACGCTCTTGCTTTTTTTGTGAAAAATCGGATAATAGACACGTTGGATTATATATAATCTACAAGGAGATTTTATGGCAACCAAGACAAAAATCACAAAGAAAACCGTGAAGGCGAAAGCCAAACCGAAAGTAGCGGCAAAGAAAGTCGTCCCAGCAAAAGCCAAAGTCACATTCAAACCGACGAAGTTAAAACTCGTCCGCCCGGTGCCCTCCGACATCGACATAGCGCAAGCCGCCAAACTCAAGCCTATTTTACAAGTGGCCGCAGAGTTGGGCATCCGCGAAAATGAACTTGAATTATATGGTCCGTACAAAGCCAAGGTTAAACTTGAAATTTTAGACCGTTTGAAGAATCGCAAAGACGGCAAATATATTGATGTAACCGCCATCACGCCCACTCCGCTCGGCGAAGGCAAGACCACAACCACGGTCGGCATTTCACAGGCGTTAGGCGCGCTGTTAGGCAAGAAGGTGATCACCGCCATTCGCCAGCCATCACAAGGCCCCACATTTGGCATTAAGGGCGGCGCGGCCGGTGGCGGATATTCGCAGATCATCCCTATGGAAGATTTCAACCTGCATCTGACAGGCGATATCCATGCCATCACCGCTGCTCATAATTTAACAGCTGCCGCTTTGGATGCGCGCGTCATGCACGAAAAGATGCAGGATGATGAAAAGTTGTTCAATGCGCTCTGCCCGCTCGACAAGAAAGGCAACCGCAGATTCTCTCCCAGCATGTTACGCCGATTGAAGAAACTCGGCATCAACAAAACCGATCCCAACGAACTCACAACTGAACAACGCTCGCTCTTGGCCCGCCTGGACATTGACGAAGCGAGCATGACATGGCGGCGCGTGATCGAGATCAATGACCGCTTCCGGCGTGAAGTACAGGTCGGCATGGGCAAGGATGAAGCCGGTCATGAACATCGCTCCGGCTACGACATCACAGTTGCTTCCGAGATCATGGCCGTTCTAGCGTTGACCTCCTCCCTCGAAGATATGCGCGAACGCTTCGGCAACATGGTCGTTGCGACCAACAAACGCGGCGAAGCTGTCACCGCTGAAGACCTAGGCGTGGCTGGCGCAGTGACCGTTCTGATGAAGGACGCGATCAAACCAAACCTGATGCAGACTCTCGAAGGCACGCCCGCATTCGTTCACGCGGGACCATTCGCCAATATCGCTCACGGACAATCCTCCATCATCGCAGATAAAATCGCGCTCAAACTCGCAGATTATGTCATCACTGAATCCGGCTTCGGCGCAGACATCGGCATGGAAAAATTCTTCGATATCAAATGCCGCTACTCCGGCTTGATCCCGCAGGTGGTCGTGATGGTCGCCACCGTGCGCGCGCTCAAGATGCATGGCGGCGGACCGAAGGTCGTTGCAGGCAAACCGCTTGCCTCTGAATACACAGACGAGAATCTTGACCTGCTCCGCGCTGGCCTTCCCAATTTGGAACGCCATGTTCAGAATGCGCTCAAATACGGCGTGAATGTTGTCGTTGCGGTCAACTCCTTTGCCACAGACACACCCGCTGAAGTGGAACTCGTCCGTGAAGCCGCACTCAAGATGGGCGCGATGGACGCGGTCGTCTCCACCCATTGGGCTGATGGCGGCGCTGGCGCGAAGAAACTTGCCGAAGCCGTTATCAAAGCCGCGGAGAAACCCAGCAAATTCCAATTCCTTTATCCGTTGGAAGATACCATCAAAGAGAAGATCGAAACCATCGCCCGCGAGATCTATCGTGCCGACGGCGTGGATTACTCCCCCGAAGCAGAGGAACAGATCGCGCGTTACACCCGCCTCGGTTTCGATAAACTCCCGATGTGCATGGCGAAGACCCATCTTTCGTTCAGCACCGACGCCTCGAAGAAAGGCGCGCCAACCGGCTTCCGCGTCAGCATTCGCGAGATCCGCGCCAGCGTTGGTGCAGGCTTCCTGTATCCGATCCTCGGTGACATGCGCACAATGCCAGGCTTACCCACACGCCCGGTATTCTACGATGTCGATCTCGACCTTGAGACCGGTAAAGTAGTCGGCTTGTTCTAACTCAATTGATCATAAAAACGGACCCTGAAGATTTTTCTTCAGGGTCCGTTTTATTTTAACTACCGCAAACTGAATTCATTACTTGAGTAAACTCTTCTTTTTCTGTAAGCCCGATCCAGCGGTGAATAATTTGATTGGACAAGTCGAGCAGAACGAATTCCGGGGATCCGATCGGACCGATCAATTCATGCCAGCGGGTCTTTGAATTTAAGTTCACCCGCTCCATTTTCAAACAGGCTCTATATTGTTTCTTGATCCCATTCACGATGGGCTGCATGGCTGCGCATTCCGTTCACTGGCCGGCAAAAAATTCCACAAAAACAAGCCCGCGCATCCTGTCACTTTTTTGCTGCGCAGCCAACGGCGTGACGATGCTCGAATCTGAAGATCCGACAAATCCGCTCGGAGAATCGGTTTCCTGAATTGAAGTCAATATCACCACAATCAATATGATTGATAGGATCAGAAAGCGGGCAATCTTTTTCATTTGAATAGTATATCAGCATGAACAGACCGTGTAAAAACTTTCTAATCTGGATATAATCTGCGCCATTATGAATCATGAATCCCTGTCATTGACCGATCACCGCGAAATTGCCCAAAGCGACCCTGCCCACGCCTCAGACCTCGCCGCAGACTGCCAACGTCAAATTGAGAGACTCAACCCGACGTTGAATGCCTTCATCACAGTCATTCCGTCCGAGGCAGCATTGCCTTCATCGGATACACGGAATGGTTTACTATACGGAATTCCAATTGCGGTCAAAGACCTGTACGAAACAAAGGGAATTCGATCCACCTCTGGTTCAAAATTCTTTGCGGACCATATCCCGCAGGAAGATGCCCTCGTGGTTCAAAAAATTAAACAGGCTGGAGCGCAGATCATTGGCAAAACCAACACGCATGAGATCGCGCTCGGTGTGACCAATAACAATCCGCACTTTGGGGCTTGCAGAAATCCCTGGGACATTACGCGCACTCCCGGCGGCTCCTCGGGCGGAAGCGCGGTTGCTGTCGCGACAGGCATGGCGCTGGCAGCGCTCGGCACAGACACGGGGGGCTCGATCCGCATCCCAGCCTCATTGTGCGGTGTGGTGGGACTCAAACCCACCTACGGACGCGTGAGCCTGCGCGGGATCCTTCCGCTTTCATGGAATCTCGATCATGCCGGTCCGCTCACACGCAGGGTTGAGGATGCGGCACTGATGCTCCAAGTAATGAGCGGATATGATGAACTCGACCCGGCCAGCAGCAAAACCGCACCAGATGATTTTTCAGGACATATCAAAGATGGCGTGAGCGGACTCAAGATCGGTCTTGCAGTTGGAAGTTATATTGCTGAAGCAGACTCGGAAGTTTTAGAAGCTGCCGGCAAAGCTGCACGAATTTTGAAAGAACAAGGCGCAACCATCATCGAGGTCAATACTGACTTTCTAAAGGATGCGGCGCTTGCCAATGGGATCATGACCCAGGCTGACGGTGCCGCATTTCACCGCGAACGCATGAAGGAGCACCCGGATTGGTTTGGCGCGGATGTACGCCTGCGTCTCGAAACAGGCGCGGCATTCACCTCGAGCGAGTATTCGCTCGCAAGGCGCACCCAGGCCGAGGTTATGAGACAATGCGAGTTGTTATTCGAAGAATATGATCTACTTCTGCTCCCCACCACTCCGATCCCCGCTCCTGTATTGGAGGGAGAGAATGCCATTGAACGCGCCCGACAATTGACCCGATTCACTGCGCCCTTCAACCTGACCGGCCTACCCGCAATTTCGGTCCCATGTGGATTGACAAAAGTGGGCTTGCCCATTGGCTTGCAGATCGTTTCGCGCGCCTGGAATGAAGCAGGGGTGCTGCGGGCTGGTTATGCTTTTCAGGAAGCCACGCAATGGCATGAAATGAAACCGAAAATCGCTTTGTAAAAATCTGGAAAATCAAACAGTCCCAAGGAAATCCCTGGGACTGTTTTTGTAATTCAGCGATATTACCAGCTGCTTAATACTCGCTTGGTTTTCGAGCCTTTCTACCGGACAGTATTGATGCTAATTTGCAAAGAAACATGCATACCAGTACGCATCCTCAACTATTCCAACGCAACCCGGCAAAAACTCATACGTATAAGTCCCCTCCCAAACCGGGTTGTAAATCTCCACTATATCGCCATAATTGGCGGGAGAATTCTGGCAATGGATGGTTTGTACTTCGTAACCTACTGCCCCTACTATCTCGCCCTCATTCCCAAATGCTAATGGCCAATCCCAGACGTTATAACAGTATTGAGGTCGAGATTCAGGGACACGATCCCAAAAAGTGGCTCCGCCAAATGTGATAGAGACATTCTGTCCAGCGGTTTTCCGTGAAGTGGAACAATTCACCTGGGTTTCACTCACCTGCGCACAATAGACGGGATATCCATCCCCACCCTGAACTTGTACGTAGCCCTTCAGCTCAGACCTGGGGAATTGTCCCTCCACTCGGAACACGAACATGATACCGCCGCCAGCATCATTGCGGACCTCGACCAAAGCAATAGCAGTCCCAGCCAAAGGCGCGGCAGCAATACTCACAAGCGTCGCAAACAAGGATAAAAGCAAACCTACATATTTCATTTTTTTCATTTTGTACCATCCTTTTACGATTTGATAATACGATTGAATTAAACGACTCATATAGTATAAAGATTAGCTTCATATTTCACAACGAAATCAAGAGTTAAATTAGAGTTAATTACAATCCACTTTGCGAATCTGTAAAGTACGGGTCGGGTGTAATCAATGCCAAATAGAACAAACCAGCTTCAGAAAGGTTACTCCAAAGCTGGTTTGTTGAGTTGATGAATTTAACTATTATGGTGTCGTAACGCAAAATGAGCCTGCAGTTGGACTTGTATACGCACAACAACACAATGTCGAATCCCACGCCAAATACGGATTGTTGGGACCGCCACAAGCCTGCGGAGGTGTCTTACATCCCCCGCCAGGATCGTCATTTGGTTTGGGCGTTGTTCTTACCGGCGGATGACAGTTTTGGGTATCGAACAATACAGTTTGAAGTTCACTATCAATCACTCCAGCGAAGATCACACACGCATCACCAAAGCGGTAAAATCCAGGCGGGCAAAGTTCAAAACTTAACACATTGTCAGGCGCGGCAGAACAACAAGAGTTGAGCGGATCATAAGTGGTATTGCCAAAACAGGCTGTCCCGCCCGTTTTAGACCCGTCCCATACACAGGTATCCTTGACCCGCGCATAATTGGCCGCGCAGTCAGAAACACAAGAAGTCATGTCCACACAGGATCCTTCCGCTGAGGCTGTATAAGGACCGGGAAGGTCACATTGGAATTTATTTGCCTCACCCGCGACCGGACTTGAACAGCCGGGCACGTCATAAGTCCACGCATCGGGCGGCGTGTCAGAAAGGCTGAAGGTCACGATTGTATATGGAATGTAATATGGCTTGCCCGTGCAATTGGGCGCCTGCGAAATATTGACATCATTGCATCTGATGTCTGGGGTGCAGTTCGCAGGCTCGCCTAAAGGCCCCATCCCGATATACCCCAATTGCTCGCACATCGGCGCAAAATAGGTCGGATCTTCCACCACACAGCGAAATCCCAGATCATTTAGATTCCCGGTTGGCAGGAGCGAAAAGCGATGCGCTGAGATTGATGGGTCGGCGCTGTCCTGAAAACTGCTCCCGCGCACGGAGCGTTTCTCCCCGATCGTCGGACCTAACGGGTCAACCACCGGCGACCTCGCTATAGTAAGTTGGACTGTACCAATCGGCCACCCATTCGCGCGTTCCCAGACATATCAAACGCGCCATAGTAACTGATCCCATTGGTGTAATTATTAACAGCGGTGGTCTTGCCCTCACAAAACTTAAAATTCAACAGATCGCAAACAGGGGCTTCATCACCCCATGGAAAAAGATTCCCTTCGGGTCCACGCGCAGTTTTTTCCCACTCCGCTTCACTTGGCAGGCGGCCATGCACGTAGGAACAATATTCTGCGGCTTGGGTATGATTCACGGCCGTCACAGGAAAATTAACAAAGCGATGATCTTCAAAATCAGGATTATTTAATGGATCAGGAGGTGTGCATTTTCCCGCCTGCACACATAGGGCATATTGTTGATTGGTGACCTTGGTGCTGTATATCCAGAAATCACTTAAGGTAACGTTGTGGATGGGATTGTCGGAAGCGTTGTACCCCATAATGAACTCCCCGCCTGGCACGGCTATCAAAATTGAACCGTCCACATATTTATATTTTGAGCCCAATTCCATCGGAGGACCGGCCAGGTTGATCGTAACAAGCGCAGCCTCGGTTGCCGTGGGAATATCTGTAACAACCGCGGGCGGTTCAGTCACAACCTCAGCAGTGGCTGGAGCTTCCGTGACTAGCGCCACGGTCGGCTGCGTTGCCGCAGCGCCAAATGGCAAATTACATGCTGACATGATCAAAGATATACCAGCCATGATCGGGAAAATAACAAAGATCGTTTCATTCGACCCTCCGATAACAATGCTTCAAATGAAAAAAATTATAAACCCATCCCAACTATTTTCTTAGTATGTAACAGAACTTTAACACGCTCCTTACAAAAATAAAAAGTCCCGCAGGCATTTACACACCTGCGGGACTTTGATCTGAAAACTATTTCGGCTTACACGCAGTTGCTTTTTCATCCCAGGAACAAACACCCTTAGCTACGCACAGCGTTTCCTTGGAGATGGGCGCACACACATCCACGGGCTCACTGCATTTCAGCGTATTCACGCGAACTGTGACGCAGCCTGGGCCACTCAGTTCGGTCAGCCCCGGGGAACAGGCTCCGATATCCGAATTGAACGTGGAGCCCGGTTTACAACCCGGGTATGTTCCACCTGTCACCGCCTGGCAGCATTGGAAAGAATCGCTGTAGGAGTATCCCGCAGCGCATCCCGCGTAGGTCTGCAATGCCAGAGACGAATTATCGATACCGTAGGGAGTTTGCACCGAGCCGTCCGCGGGAACACACCTGCCAGCAAGGCTGTCGAAATACATTCCCGCCGAGCATTGACCATTCGCATCGGTCGCGATCACACAGGTCTGTTGACCACCGTTATCTGCAATGCTGTACCCGGCCGGGCAGCCAGCCACGCTCAACTGGCTGACGATGGGGGTGTAATTACAAGCTCCTGTAGCAGGATCGAGAGTATAGCCCGCATCACATGTGGGAGTTAATCCAGTTACATCCGCAGTGTTACCGCAGGAAGTGTTACAAACCGTGATCTCATTCGTAGCCTCCTTGCCGCGCGGACCAAGACAGGTGAGCAGGCGTATCCCATTCTCGATCACTTCAGTACATTGCATTTGAGTTCCCCGCACGTCATAATCTGCGCCGAAGGAAAGCTGGACGGTTGCGTAGCTGTCGTCCGCTGAGCAATATTGATTGGTGACAACGCCTTCCGGAAGCGCACATGATTCAGCAACCGGCTGACTTGAAGGGATAAATGCGGCCAATTGGCAGTATGGAGCGATCGGTTTTGGAGTTGGAACCGCGCAGCGGAATCCAAGGTCACGGTTATGATATCCCTGCGGGCCAAAATGCCGCACAGCAGAAATAATCTGATCAAACGCGCCGGTCTCGAATGAACTGCCGCGAATGGAACGGGTTTCCCCGCTTTGAGGTCCTGCGGGGTTCAAGGCAGGTGCTTCACTGTAATATGTGGCACTATACCAATCCCCCACCCATTCGAACACGTTACCAGCCATGTCATACAAGCCATAGGGACTGACACCCGCGGAGAAAGAATCCACTTCCGAGGTAACTCCGCTGCAATATCCAAAATTGAGCAGATCACAGACAGGGTCATTGCTGCCCCACGGATAGACATTACCATTCGTGCCGCGCGCAGCTTTTTCCCATTCCGCTTCTGTGGGCAGCCGCCCCTGCGCCCAGGAGCAATATCCCTGCGCTTGATCCCATGTGACACCGACAACAGGATGATTGGCAAAGACCGGGTTATTAAAAACTGAACCGCCTAATTCCTGGGAGGGGGCTGTGCATTGTCCGACCGCCACGCACTGAGCGAACATGCGATTGGTCACCTTGGTCTGATAAATCCAATACCCATCGAGTGTGACCGTGTGTTCGGGAGCATCAAAACCACCATAACCCATCTTGAAGTCTGAGGGGGCCACATAATTCAACATACTTCCGTCAATCCACTTCATACTCGCGCCAGCCTGTGGACCAGCAAGGGCTACCGTCACCACGGGCGGAGCTGTGGTTGGAGAGGCCTCTACCAACGGCGCCTCGGTGGGCGGTAAAGGCGTGGCAGTGACCACAACAACCAGCGGAGTCGGCGCGGCGCAAGCCGACAGGATAAATGTCAATATGATGGTAAATACAAAGATCGTATTTCTAACTCTTTTCATTAAATCTCCTTTTCTACTGAGCGCTACTCAGGAAAACAATACGCTTCATCACGGGAAACGATCCACCCGCGATGGAATGTAAATTCACAGAGTAGACACAAAGGGGGAATCGGGTGCGGAATACTACGGCGCACTTTGAGGCAAAACTTCCGCTCGGATCAATAGCGAAGCGTAACTTATTATAATTCAGTCTTTCGTCCGAAATCCAAGCCGTCCGAGCGAGGACAGGTCTAGTAAAATCAGCACTCAATCCTGAATCAATGTGAGGACATCAATGGATTCTCTTTCAGAACGCCGCAAGGCGATTCTTTATCTTGGGCTCGCCGCCATTTTATGGAGCACAAGCGGACTGTTCGTCAAAATTCTGGACTGGCAGCCGATCTCCATTCTGGCAGGACGCAGCCTATTCGCAAGTATTGTATTCCTTATATATCTGCGACGCATCCCTACCCGTTTTAGCATGTGGCAGTTACTGGCAGCAGGCATGTTCATCCTGACACAGTTCCTGTTTGTCACCTCCACCAAGATGACCACCGCCGCGAACTCGATCTTCCTGCAATACACTGCACCGATTTATATTGTTTTGCTGGCATTTTGGTTCCTGCGCGAAAAACCCTCCCGCACGGATTGGCTTTCGATGCTCATCATTTTCCTCGGGCTGACGCTCTTCTTCGGCGACAAACTCAGCGCAGACGGTTTCTACGGCAACCTGCTCGCCATTCTCAGCGGCATGACCTCGGCGATGATGATGGTCTCCTTCCGCGCCCAAAAGAATGGCAACCCAGCAGAAAGCAACCTGATCGCATTTCTCTTCACTGCCACATTGGGCTTTCCATTCGTACTGAAGGAAGCATGGACGATCACTAATTGGTCGATCCTCGCCTTTCTCGGCATTTTTCAGATCGGGCTTGCATTTATATTCTTCACCCAGGGCATCAAGCATATCCCCGCATTGGAAGCGAATTTGATTGGTACCCTGGAACCTGTTTTGAATCCCATTTGGGGGTTTTTGTTTTACGGTGAAAGCATGGGAGCCTTCGCACTCCTAGGCGGACTGGTCGTGCTCAGCGGGGTGCTTTTGAGCGCGATTGGGAGTGCACGGGCCGCGAAGGAAAGTGAAACGCTTGCTTAAAACGTCTCCCCTCTTTCCAACATCTCCACGAATAGACGGATGCGCTTCTCGTGTGTTTCCGCTTTTTTCGCCATTTCAATTCTAAACAAAAAAGAACATCGCTTTGACCCTGACAACGTCTCAAAGAATGCTTTGGCTTTCTTGTTCTTATTCAGGGCAGATTGAAAATCCTCAGGCACAACAATATTCTTTTATGACGAATACGCCTCCGCCCAACACCCGTCATGTTTCGCCGCTTCGACCGCTTTCAACCCTGACGGTTTCAACTCCCCACTCGCGATCAGGCGTTCCACCTTCTATACATTGACCTTCGACCAGATGCTCTTCGGTCTGCGCGGCGTGAATTTCTGTAGAAAGTATTTATCATCAAAGCCCCCTTCCGCCCGTCGATCCAGCCATAGCACAAGGCAACATCCAATGCCTCCCGATATGACACTGACGGAATCCCAGACGCTTTCTTGGCAAGCTAAGCCAGGCTGCAAATGTCTTTTTGGATTCAAAGGGGAGAGTAGGAAGTTCAGTTGTGTCAGGCATTGTCTGATTTTACCGGACCTCCCTTTGAGTGGGCGGAAGGGCATCTTTACCCTTATACTTTGAGAATCAAATCTACAAAGAGAGACCAAGTGAAAATCTCAAACACGCTATACCTGACCAAGCCCAAAGACTGGCGGAACTGGCTCAAGCAGCATCACAAAACCGAAAGTGAAGTCTGGCTGGTCTACCCAAAAAAAGCGACAGGCAAGCTCCGCATCGAATACAACGACGCCGTGGAGCAAGCACTTTGCTTCGGCTGGATCGACTCCATCATCAAGGCATTGGACACCGAGCATAACGTTCAGCGATTTTCGCCGCGCAAACCAAAAGCAAAATACTCGCAAGCCAACATCGAGCGCCTGCGTACTTTGGTGGCGCAAAAGAAAGTCATCAAAGAAGTAGCCGATACGCTGACAGATGTCTTGAACGCCGAGTTCATCATCCCACCCGATATTTTGAAAGCCATTCAAGCGGAGGAGGAAGCCAGGAAGAATTTTCAGAACTTTTCGGACGCGTACATTCGCATCCGCGTCGCATTTATTGATGGCGCACGCAACCGCCCCGAAGAATTTAAAAAGCGATTACGGTATTTCATTGAAATGACCGCCAAGAACAAGCAGATTGGGTTTGGGGGAATTGAGAAGCATTATTAGCGATCTTATCCTCCGACGAAGTCAAATTGAGCGGGATTGAAATCGTGACATCATAAAACAAGACATCCGAAGTCTTCGAGACTTCGGAGGTCTTGTCATCTAATATCGAATAATCTGTCCTTTCCTACTCCCCCGTCGGCACCCAGATATTCTTTACTTGAGTCGCCTCGTGCAGGAACTCGTGACCTTCGCCTTGCTCACGGTCTAACCAATCGCGGAGCAGGCCGTAGCCTGTCCATGTGCGTTTCATGTTCACGGCGGACTCGTTCTCGACGTGATAACTGCCTTCCGCCGGGCCGAAGTACCAGACCGAATCAACGTCTTCATGTTGTACAAGCGTCTTGACCAGATGGTCACGGTCACCTGTGACGATGTTGACCACACCGCCAGGCACATCGGAGGTGTCGAGCACCTGATAGAAGTCCATGGCGGAGAGCGGATATTTCTGGCTGGGGATCATCACCACGCTGTTGCCGCGTGCAATCGCAGGCGCCATGAGCGAGATGAAACCAAGCAAAGGATTTTCATCGGGGCAGGCAATGCCGATCACACCCATCGGTTCATTGACCGCGACGGTGATTCCGCGCAGGGTGGTCTCTTGCACGGTGCCGCCGTATTTATCAGCCCATGCCGCGTAGGTGAATAATCTTTCAACGGACGCGTCCACTTCGGCTTGCGCGGACTTCTGCGTGCGTCCCGTCATTTCGACGATACGTTTTACGAACTCAGCATTGCGAGCATCCAAATTTCCGCGATGAAATATAAAATCTGCGAGCGGTTGTATCCGTGACGCATCGCCCAGCCTGATGTCCGCGCTTTGTGAGCCGCTTCGACTGCATCACGAATATCTTTGCGATTGCCATCACCGACCTGACCAACAAGTTTTCCCTTCGCACTCAACACGCTCGAAGTGTATGCGCCATCGGGTCGCACCTGCTTGCCGCCGATGTACATCTTCGGCGTGCGATCTATCGGCGGAAGCGAATGTCCATTTGCCCGAGCAGTTGTCGGCTGGGAAGGAAGCGTAGGAACGTGTCCTCCCCACTTTCATTCACGGTAAACTCTGGGCGTGGACGATCCATCCATGTCGGTCTTAAATATTCAATCAAACCTTCACGTCCACCTTCGCGTCCGTAGCCCGACTCGCGATAGCCGCCGAAGCCCGAAGCGCCGTCGAATTGATTGGTGCAGTTGACCCACACCGAGCCTGCCTTGATCTTGCTCGCGACATCGAGCGCGAGGTTAATGTTATCGCTCCACACACTCGCCGCGAGACCATAGCGCGTGTTGTTCGCAAGTTCGATGGCTTCGCTCGGCGTGCGGAACGTGAGCGAGACGAGCACGGGTCCGAAAATTTCTTCCTGCACGGTTGAAGCCGCAGCATCAAGCCCTGTGATGAGCGTGGGTTTATAAAACAGTCCCTTTTCAGGCAGCGCGATTTTTGGCTGAAAACATTCGCCGCCCTCGGCAATTCCCGTCTTCACCCAACCATCGATCGTATCCCATTGGCTTTGGTCAACGATCGCGCCCATGTCAATCGACTTATCGAGCGGGTCGCCCACGCGCATGTGTTCCATGCGATTTTTTAATTTTTGGATAAACTTCGCTGCGATATTTTCCTGCACGATGAGCCGTGACCCTGCGCAACAGACCTGCCCCTGATTAAACCAGATCGCATCGACCACTCCTTCAACTGCTCCATCCAAATCGGCATCGTCAAACACGACAAATGGACTCTTGCCCCCAAGTTCGAGTGACAATTTCTTACCAGAGCCAGCCGTCTGCTTGCGGAGCGTGCGCCCAACATCGGTTGAGCCCGTAAACGCGATCTTATCCACATCGGGATGTTCAACGATCATCGAGCCGGCGCTGCTGCTTCCAGTGATGACATTTACAACGCCAGCGGGCAGCCCCGCTTCGGCGACAATTTCCGCGAACAACAACGCCGTGAGTCTGGTGTATGAAGCAGGCTTGAGCACCACTGTGTTGCCCATCGCAATCGCAGGCGCAATCTTCCACGCCAGCATGAGCAAAGGGAAATTCCACGGGATGATCTGCCCGACCACACCAACGGATTGATAATCTCGCAGTTCGGTTTCCATCAACTGCGCCCAACCCGCATAATAGTAAAAGTGACGCGCCAACAGCGGCACATCGATATCCCGCGACTCGCGGATCGGCTTGCCGTTGTCCATCGACTCAAGCACCGCCAGCAAGCGCGAATGTTTCTGAAGGTTGCGCGCAATCGCGTACAGATAACGCGCACGAGTGACGCCAGGAGTCTTGCTCCAAGTTTTGAACGCCTCCCGCGCCGCCCCAACCGCTGCATCCACTTCTTTTTGTCCAGCCTGCGTGGTCTCTGCTAATAATTCGCCATTCGATGGATTGATGGATGAATAGAACTTCGCCCCTTTCGGCGTCACCCATTCGTTGTTGATGAACAAGCCGAATTTGCGTCCATGCTCATCCAGCCACGCTATGACAGCATCCGGCGCTTCGGGCGCAGGCCCGTATTCCATGGTGTTGAAGATTTCTAGTATTTTGCTCATAAAGTTACTCCAGTTCATCCCGTCATTGCGAGGGCGTTCTAGTTCTTCGCCCAAAGCAATCTCATACACTGTGTTGGAGATTGCTTCGTCGGGAAGAGCACCCTCCTCGCAATGACGTAATCATTCTTATCCCATCGGCATGTGATGTTTCGCCGCGTAGTGACCTGTGATGTGGTGATACAACTGCCGCTCGATGTCGGTCAACAAGCTGCTCGCGCCAATGCGGAACAAGTCATTCATCAGCCATTCGTCGCCGAGTTCTTCCTTCATCAACGATTGCCATGCCAGCGCCTGCTTCGCGGAGCTGATTCCGCCCGCGGGCTTGAAGCCGACTTTATAGCCGAAGCGGTCGAGATAATCTCGCAGAGCGCGGAGCATCACGAGACTCACTTCAAGGGTGGCATTGGTCGGCTCTTTGCCTGTGGAAGTCTTGATAAAGTCTGAGCCTGCCATCATGGATACTAAACTGGCTTGATAGATGTTCTTGAGCGTGCCGAGTTCACCCGTAGCGAGAATGGTCTTCATGTGCGCGTCACCGCAGGCTTCGCGGAATTGTTGCAACTCGTCGTACATGGCTTGCCAGTCACCCGTCAACACATAATTGCGGGCGATGACCACGTCAATTTCTTTGGCGCCTGCTTCCACGGCTTGCTCAATTTCCTGAATGCGCTGTGGCAGAGGAGTCTGACCCGCAGGAAAACCTGTCGCGACAGAGGCAACTGGAATTCCAGCGCCTTGAAGCGCGTGGACTGCATCCGCGACACGGTTGGGGTACACACACACGGCGCCGACGGTGATCCGCTCGCCGTTCAATCCAAGTTTTTCAAGCATATCGGGACGCAGGGGTTGTTTGGCTTTGGCGCACAGACGCTGTACACGCCCGGGTGTGTCGTCGCCTGCGAGGGTGGTCAGGTCAATGTTGGTGATGGCGCGTAAAAGCCATGCAGCCTGCCAGTCCTTTTTGACCGTGCGGCGACCTGTGAGCGTGGCAGTACGCCGCTCCACCGCGCTTTTGTTGATGTGCGCGCCCATCACCCAATCAAGGTCGAGGGGCGTGCCGGGATTACGAGTGTGATTATTGGTCATAAAGTGAGCCTTATTTTTTTGAATACATGCTTGAAAAGCAGCGTAAACAGATATGGTTTCTTTTACACTGTTATTATACAGGGTTTACCCATTCCATCCCGCATATCGGTCTCATGCAGACATCAATTTGCGCCATATTTTCCAAGAATCGAAAACAGACGCCCTCATGCTATACTAAAATCAACGCTCGAAATCATTATTACACGGAGAACCACATGTCATCATTCCCAATTGCATCAAAACGCCCGCACGAGATCAGACAGCACGGACATACACGCATTGATAATTACTACTGGATGCGCGACAAGGACGACCCCGAGACGATGAAACATCTGCGCGCCGAAAGCGATTATCTCGAAGAACTTATGCAACACACCAAGCCGTTGCAGGAAAAACTGTTCCATGAGATGAAGGCGCGTATCAAGGAGGATGACTCAACTGTCCCCGAAAAACGAGGCGGATATTTTTATTACGAACGCCATGAGGAAGGGAAGCAGTATCCCATCGTTTGCCGCAGGCATATTTCCCTAGATGCAACGGAAGAAGTCCTGCTTGATCAAAACGAATTAGCAGAAGGAAAAACCTTTTGCAGCGTCGGCGCATTCTCGATCAGCACGGATGGAAACAAGCTGGCCTATTCGGTTGATTTTGGCGGACGGGAAATCTACACGCTCCATATCAAAGATCTAAAGAGCGGCGAGCTATACCCTGAAGCGATCGAAAACACCTCGGGAAGTGCATACGAACATGGCGGCGTAGAATGGGCAAATGATAACGAGACCGTCTTTTATACAACACTGGACGAAGCCCAGCGTCCGCATAAATTATTTAGCCACAAGGTTGGGACGGATGCGACGCAGGATAAACTCATCGTCCACGAAGATGATGAAACCTATTTCCTGTTCATGTTCAAGACCCGCGATGACGCGTACATCATGACCTATCACTACAGCACCACTACGCGTGAAATGCGGTTTTTACCCGCGGACCATCCCGCAGAGTCACTGCGTGTGATCCAGCCGCGCATACTAGGATTGGAATATTTTGCCGCGCATCACAATGGGAAATTCTTCATTGTTCACAATGACAACGCGAAGAATTTCAAATTAAGCGTTACCACCGTAGACCAGCCCGAAAAGGAAAACTGGCGGGAGGTCATCCCCCATCGCGCAGATGTGCTTGTGGACGGCGTAGATACCTTTGAAGATTTTATCGTCGTCACGGAGCGTAATGGTGGACTCAAACAGCTCCGCATCAGTGGTTCAGATGGACTTGAAAATTCGCATTACGTGCATTTCCCCGAACCCGCATATAACGTTTATCTTGAAGTTAATCCTGAATTCAAAACCGATCTTCTACGCTTCAAATATTCCTCGCTCATCACGCCCAACTCGGTCGTAGACTATCACGTTGCCACTGGAGAATGGGAGCTCAAAAAAGAAGACGAGATCCCCAGCGGCTATGATAGGACCCAATATGTATCCGAGAGAATCCACGCCACTGCATCGGATGGCACGCAGATCCCGATCTCAATTGTCTACAAAAAAGGATTGAAGAAAGACGGGAGCAATCCCGCCCTGCTTTATGGATACGGCTCCTATGGCGCGACCATTGACGCGACCTTTAGCTCCAACCGCTTCTCTCTGCTTGACCGTGGATTTGTATTCGCCATCGGACACATTCGCGGCGGCTCAGACATGGGGCGCGGATGGTACGAAGATGGCAAGATGAAAAATAAGAGGAACACCTTCACTGATTTCATCGCCTGCGCCGAGCATCTCATCAAAGATGGATACACGTCACCGCAAAAGCTCGCCATCATGGGCGGCTCTGCGGGCGGACTGCTTGTTGGCGCATGTGTCACCATGCGCCCTGACCTGTTCAAAGCCGTGATCTGCAAAGTCCCGTTCGTGGATGTGGTCACAACGATGAACGACCCAAGCATTCCTTTGACCACGCTCGAATACGATCAATGGGGCAACCCCGATGAAAAGGAATATTACGAATACATGCTTTCGTATTCGCCATACGATAACATCCGCGCCGCGGAATATCCGCATATGCTCATCACCACCGGACTGAACGATCCGCGTGTGGCGTATTGGGAGCCCGCCAAGTTCGCCGCCAAACTGCGCGAAATGAAGACAGATGATAATCTGATCATGCTTTATACCAATTATGACTCAGGTCACGCCGGCGCCAGCGGGCGTTACGATTTCCTGAAAGAAGTGGCGCAGGATTATGCATTCTTGATCGACAAACTTGCAGTTAAGTAAATGATGCTACAGTATGTCGTTCTGAGCGAAGTGAGAAACCTCAGATTTTAAGAGTAGCGACCCTTCGCTTCGCTCAGGGAATCAAGAATAAGATGAATAAAAAAAACTTCCGAGAAATTTCTCGGAAGTTTTTTGTTTTATTTCTGAAATTGACTATGCGGGTTGTACAGGAGCAGGAGCAGCAGCAGCTTTCGCGACCACATCTTCCAGCATCTTCGTGGTGAGTGATTTTGGTCTCTCAAGGGGCATGCCAAGCGCGCGCGCCCATACATAGTTGGCTGTCACGCCGAGGGCACGGCCAACGCCGAACAATACGGTGTAGAAGTCGAAATCGCGCACGCCGTAGTAATACTGCAAGGTGCCGGAGATCGCATCGACGTTCGGGGCGGGATTCTTGGCTTTGCCTTGTTCGCGGAGAACGGCGGGCACGACATCAAAGACCATATCGGCCAGTCGGACAAGTTCGTCATCGGGGAAGCGCTTCTTGGCAAATTCCATCTGCGCGGTAAAGCGTGGATCAGGCACACGCAGAACGGCGTGACCATAACCGGGGATCACATGTCCGCCATTGAGGGTGTCCCAGGCGAATTTATACAGGTCTTCGCGGGAGGGAACACCGCCGAATTTCTTGTGGACTTCCATCAACCAGCCAAGACACTCTTGATTTGCAAGACCATGCAAAGGTCCAGCAAGACCGTTCAGCGAGGCGGAGAAGGAAAGGTACGGATCGGAGAGAGCGGACCCAACGAGGTGCATGGTGTGGGCTGAGACATTTCCAGATTCGTGATCGCTGTGCAAAATGAAATACAGGCGGGCGAGTTCGGAGTAACCCTTCTTGTCAGAGACTTTCATCATCTTGGAGAAGTTTGCGCCGTAATCCAATTTGGGACTGTATTTCGGCTTGGAGGTTTCACCAAAATATTTCATGCGATAAATGAAAGCGGCAATGATCGGAAGTTTCGCGGTCAGGTCAAGACTGTCTTCGAGGGCGGCTTCCCAATATACATCTTTCTTCATGGTGTGATATCTGCTCGCAAAGACCGAGCCGTTCTGCAGAGCCAGCACAGCCTGCGAGAAGAGAGTCATCGGATGAGTCTCTTTCGGCATAGTCTTGAGCATCTTGAAGACATAATCAGGAACGCTCGAGCGCTTGGCCCATTCGGCTTCCACTTCATATGCCTGTTCTTTTGTAGGAACTTCACCGATCATCAACAGATAATAAAGTCCGCCCACCAACGGCATCTTGTTGCCGCGTCCCTTGGGAAGCGCCTTCAATAATTCAGGGATGGACATGCCGCGGAAACGAATCCCTTCGGCCGGGTCTACATAAGAAATATCCGACAACAGGGACTTGATATCGCGCATACCGCCGACGATCTGACCAACATTGACCTCGGCAACTTTGACTTCAGCATGTTCTTTCGAGAGAGACTTAATGCGTTCGCGCCAGGCAGGCAATTGGGCAGACATTTTTTCGTGAAGAATCATTATGAACTCCTTTTATGAGTATACAAGTAGAAAAAGTAAACACGTACACATGGTTATCTGTGTACGTGTTTATCTGTGTTCATTTACAAACTTACCAAACTCTTCAACGCCTCGTGCGTCTCTTTGACCGACGCGGCGGATTTCTCGAACATGGCCTTTTCGGCATCATTGAACTTATATTCAAAAATGCGCTCAATGCCCTTGGCACCCAACATAACAGGCACACCAAAGAACATATCACTCAAGCCGTACTCACCGTCCATGTAAGCAGCGCACGGAACGATCAACTTCTTATCCTTGAGGATCGCTTCGGCCATTTGTATGCAGGCCATGGAAGGAGCATAAAAAGCGGAACCGGTCTTCAAAAGATTGACGATCTCACCGCCGCCCTTGCGTGTGCGGTTTACGATCGCTTCGAGCTTATCCGCGGCAATATACTCATTCAAAGGAATGCCGGCGATATTGGAGTGGCGGGTCAACGGAACCATTTCATCGCCATGTCCGCCAAGCACGTAGCATTGAATGTTCTCAACACTCACACCGGTCTCCATCGCAACAAAGGCACGCATGCGGGCTGAGTCCAAAATGCCAGCCTGGCCGATGACGCGCTCACGGGGCAACCCGGTCTTCTTCAAGGTCAGGTATGCCATTGTGTCGAGCGGATTGGTCAATACGATATAAAAAGCATTGGGGGAATATTTCAGAGTCTCTGTCGCAGCGGTACCGACAATGTCCGCATTGATCTTGAGCAGGTCATCACGACTCATACCGGGCTTGCGGGCAACACCGGCCGTGATAATAATGATGTCAGAATCCTGGGTATCGGCATAATTATTGGTACCGGTGATCTTGACATCTTTGCCAATGATGGGCATTGCCTGGGTCATATCCAGGCTCTTGCCTTGCGGCATACCTTCAACGACATCCACCAAAACGACGTCCGCGAGTTCGCGTTCGGCGAGCCAATGGGCGGCAGTTGCTCCCGTGTTGCCTGCGCCAATAATAGAAACTTTCTTCATTGTGCCTCCAATTTTTTATATTTGCAAAAATGCAAAATTTTCACTAATTCTATCCGAAAGCCTCACAGACAAAAAGTACAAAATGTCACATGTTTTGACACACAAAATGACAAAAATGGCATGAAAAAAGCCTCCATTTGCCGATTCGGCGGGAGGCTTTTTTTTAGAGGAGAAAATCGGGCAGAAACCGCTTCTTCCTTAACTTTTGGCTGCTTCTTCCAATTCGGCAGTACTAGCCTCGAGGAAGCGGGTCGCCTGAATGGCTGCCGCCGCGCCCATCCCCGCTGACGTGATCACCTGGCGGAAATGCGGGTCGGCGATCTCGCCAGCTGCGTACACACCTTCAACACTGGTTTCCATCTTGTCATTGACAATGACGTATCCCAGGTCGCTCATATCCAATTGTCCCTTGAACATCTGCGTGTTCGGAACATGACCAATAAAGATGAACAAGCCATCCGTGTCAAAAGTGGACTCAGCGCCGGTCTTCACATTCTTCAATTTCAAGGTATCGATCTTATCCGTGCCAACCACCTCGGTCACAACTGTATCCAGGATGAAGTTCATCTTTGGGTGTTCCCTGGCGCGTTTCTGCAATACAGGACTGGCGCGGAATTCGTCGCGGCGGTGAATGACGGTCACAGATGATGCGTAGCGGGTGATAAAGAGAGCCTCTTCAAGCGCGGAATCTCCCCCGCCGACGATCACCACTTTCTTATCCTTGAAGAACCAACCGTCGCAGGTGGCGCAGTAAGACACTCCGCGGCCAGTTAATTCAACTTCGCCGGGCACGTTCAAATGTGTCGGGTTCGCGCCTGTTGTCAGGATCAAGGTATCGGCTTTGTATTCGCCGCTGTCTGTTGTCACCTTGTATGGACGCTGTGACAGATCCACCTCATGCGCCATGTCAAACTCGACCTTTGCGCCAAAGTTCTCCGCCTGCTTCTGGAACAACTCACCCAACTGCGCCCCGCCGACCCCTTCAGGAAAGCCCGGGTAATTCTCAATGGTATGCGTCAATGCGGCCTGACCGCCCAACTGCATGCCGGTCAACACAACGGGGTTCAGTTCCGCGCGCGCTGCGTATAATGCCGCCGCCAACCCCGCAGGTCCCGCCCCAAGCACCAATACTTTTACATGTTTTTCATTATCGTTGGACATATTTTTTTCCTTAGGCATTTCCGCCTGGATCTTATTTTAGAATATTATCAAGACGATTCTGTCAGTCTTGTTATTACCACTTCGCATTGTATCAGATGCCGTCAGAGGCGAAAAGTTACATGTTGATCTCTGACATTTCTCTTACACGACCTCCACACACTCTCCCGCGCTCTTCCACAATTCCTCCACAATGGATTGATACATTTGGGGCGTAAGAACAAACCAAATCAATCAACAACCTACTGGAGGTAAAAATGTTTCGTAATGGTTTCGTATTTCGGCTGATCGGAGTTGTACTGCTGCTCGGTCTCATCGCTGGCGGAGGCGCAATGGCTTTCAAAGCTGGAGAAGCCCGTGGAATCACACAGGCACCCGCGGTTGCCACAGCGATCTCAAAAGCCGCTGAAAGCGGACAAGCCGCTCCCGTCCCACCGATGATGTACGGCTACGGTCAGCCCTACGGGTATGGATATGGCTTCGATTATCGCCATCACTTCAATCCGTTCGGCGCGATCTGCGGCTCTCTCATCTTCCTGTTCTTCTTCTTCGGCTTCATGAAAATGATCTTCTTCCGCAGAATGCACCACGGCTGGGGTCATCATGGACATCACGGTCCCTGGGGAAAGGATTGGAAGGACGGTATCCCGCCCATGTTCAATGAATGGCACAAGCATGCGCACGGTGAAACACCCGCTGGAGAAGGCAATAAAAAAGAATAGACAGTTCCAACAATCTATCCAACCCTGAAAACCGGGTTGGATAGATTGTCATACAATAAACTTATCAGGAGAATATTTTTATGAAAGCCGCAGTATACAGATCCTATGGTCCGCCTGAAGTCCTAAAGGTAGAAGAAGTTGAAAAGCCGTCCATTCAAGCGGAACATGATGACCGAGTGTTGATAAAAGTGCACAGCGCATCGGTCAACCCATACGATTATCTGTTTCGAAAAGGATTTCTGCCCACCCGGCCGGATAACGGGGTTCTCAAACCCAAACAACAAATCCTGGGCATTGATGTTGCCGGAGTCGTGGAAGCCGTTGGAAAAAATGTAAAAAACTTCAAAGCCGGCGACCGTGTTTTCGGAAGTTGTCTAGGGTCACATGCCGAATATGTACTCGTCCGTGAAAACAGGATCAGCCTGATGCCGAAGAACCTGACATTCAATGAAGCATCAGCAATCCCATGCGCAGCTTAACAGCATTACAGGCATTAAGAGACGTGGCGCACATCAAGAAAGGGCAAAAGGTCCTGATCCATGGCGCATCCGGCGGAATCGGTCATTTCGCGGTTCAATTCGCCAGATACTTTAAAACGGATGTCACCGCGGTATGCAGCACATCCAATCTCAGCTGGGTGAAAAAATTAGGCGCAGATCGCGTAATCGATTACACCAAAGAGGACTTTACCGGGAATGGCGAAAAATATGACTTGATCCTAGATGCCGTCGGATATTTGACCTATTTCAAGAGCAAGCCTTCGCTAAATAGCACTGGCATCTTCATTACCGAGAACCCGCTGAAAAAAAGATTCCTATTGACGCAAATGCTGATCAGCATGGTGACCGGCGATAAACGCATCAAAATGCATCTGGCAAATCCCAACGACAAGGATATGAACTTGTTCCGTCAGCTTGCCGAGGAAGGTAAACTAAAACCCGTGATCGAAAAAAACCTATCCCCTGAGTCAAATTCCAGCGGCACACCGCCATGTTGAGAATGGACATACGAAGGGCAAGGTTGTCATTGAGGTGATCAGGGGATTAAGAAACGAGTAATGAGAATCGAGAAATAAGTTGTAGAAGTTAATTTATCGCTCACTACTCATTACTCGTAACCCATCACTCATCACTTTTCCTCCTTCCTCCTTCATCCCTCATACTTTATACTTTCCCCATGTCCGAACTCATTCTCGTTGTAGATGACGAACCCAAGATCGCCCGCCTCGCGCGGGATTATCTGGAGAAGAACGGCTACCGCGTCCTGACCGCAGGCGACGGTCAATCTGCGCTGACAACTGCCCGCCGCGAAAAACCAGACCTGATCGTGCTCGACCTCATGCTTCCCAACATTGACGGGCGTGAAGTCTGCAAGATCCTGCGGCGGGACAGTGATGTTCCCATCATCATGCTGACCGCGTTGGCGGAAGAAGTGGATCAGATCACCGGTCTCGAGATCGGCGCGGACGATTACATCACCAAACCGTTCTCTCCGCGCGCGCTGGTGGCCCGTGTACGCGCCTTGCTCCGTAGATCACGTGGGGAGATCAAAGCGCCCACTATCATTCGCATCGGCGCGCTTGAAATCGACTCGGAAAAATACACCGTCACGTTCAACGGCAATCCCGTCAAACTCACGCCAAACGAATTCAAACTGCTTTTCATTCTCGCCGGCCGCCCGGGCCAGACCCTTACACGCGAACAATTACTTGAAGACCTGCATGGAGCCGCATCCGGCATAGACCGCAGCGTGGACTCACATATCAAGAATTTGCGCAAGAAACTTGAAACCGCATCGGGCGAGTCCATGATCGAAACCGTGTACGGAATTGGATATCGCTTCATAGAGAAATAATTCCACCCTCATGTCCCATAACCCCACCCTTCACTCACCCAGAAAATGGCGCGGCGGCCGTCGTTTTTTTCCGTTCGCCATTTTCTTCTTCAGTTTCATTTTGCTTTTTATCGGCGGCACCGCGGCAATCCTTTATTTGATCTTTTCAGAATATTCTGGGGTGAGGAATATCTGGCTCCTCGTATGTGGAGCGCCTTCTGCGGTGGTTCTGCTTGCCATCATTACGGCCTTTACTTTGTACGCCCGCTTCGGCAGACCGTTGGGACAGATATTCAGCGCCATTGACTCTGTGGCTGAAGGCGACCTCTCCGTGCGCGTACCGGACGATAACTCACCACAGTTTCAAGAGTTGATCAAACGCTTCAATAAAATGGTCAGTGAACTGGAGCGTTCCGACCAGCAGCGCCGTAACCTGACCACCGATATCGCGCACGAACTGCGCACGCCGCTGCATATTATTCAAGGCAATCTCGAAGGGATCACTGACGGCGTTTATCAGCCAACCCCCGAACACATCAACAATACTTTGGATGAAACCAAACTTCTTGCGCGGCTCGTGAATGATCTGCAAACACTTTCGCTTGCGGAGGCGGGACAACTTCCGCTTCACCCCACCCGATTTCTGCTGGCTGACCTGTTAGCTGATCTCACGACAAGTTTTTCCACCCAGGCTGCAGCCCTCGGCATTTCCCTGCAAACCATTGTTCACGACCCAGCCAAAGAATTCACCGCAGACTATGACAGACTGAATCAGGTACTGTCAAATTTAATTTCAAACGCGCTGCGGCACACGCCTCAGGGCGGGACAATTTCCATCGAAACAGACATCAGCAGTCAGCGCGGCATCAGGATCGTTGTCAGGGACACAGGCTCAGGCATCCCCGCGGAAGAACTGCCCTTTATCTTCGACAGATTCTGGCGCGGCGATAAATCCCGTACTGAACGAACGAACAGCGGACTCGGACTCGCCATTGCAAAACAACTTGTCCATGCCCATCATGGGACGATTGAAGCGCAAAGCAAACCAGGTGAAGGAACGACCTTCATGATCGAATTGCCCGAGTAATCTATCTTCGCAGCCAGCGCACCAACTGCCCAAGACCAAGCAGGGCAAAGATGACAAAGACCGCGACCCATTCAAAAGTAAACTGCACCCGCAAAGACAGTGTGATGGATGCGAGCAAAAAACCAAACAGCACAAGCAGGCTGATGCGTATCAGATGATGGCGTTCGAGTCCGCGCGTGTCATCATCCTTCGCCGACCAATATAAACGCCGTCGAAGATCTGAAACATCCCAGGCGAAGAGGGCAAGCATTCCCCCAGCGAACATCCAGCTTGAGTTGAACTCGAACCATAAACCAAGCGCCGCAACAACAATGTAAATCAGCAAGGCAATCGATGAATACCAATTCCATTTTCGCCAAACGGCAAGCAACCAAACCGCGCCAAAGATCAAGATCCAAATTGCATATAGGCCAAATCCGCTCCGAAAATACCCCCACGCAAGCGATGCGGATGCAAAGACGATGCTTACTAAAAGTGCGGACAAGGTCATAAGACCCTCTTCTGGCGCATCAAAAGCGGACCGACAGCCTGATCCAGCGGAATATCAACATTCCACTCGATAACATGGATGCCCGCCCGCTCAAGGCGCAGGATGAGCAGGTCGCGTTCCACACGGACAACACGCGCCGCCATCTCCACTTCTTTGGAGGGCGGTAATAAACCAAGCTCGAATTTCACAGGGTCAGGACTGATGATCATGACCTGATAACCGCGTCCACGCAATTGGATCAAAACATTCAAGTCAGCATTCAACAATGAACTTACCAGAACGATCTGTGATTCAGGCGGGAACATGCGTGGAGATAAATGCTCCAAACCAGCAAACACAGAACTTACCCCAACCTGGGCGCGCGCCAACGTTTGCATGATGCGCTCGCGTTGAATTTTTCCATACCCGGGCAAAGTCCAACCCAAAAAGCCGCTGTACACAAACAGTCCCACGCGATTGCCCTGTGACAGGAAAGCATCTGAAAGCGCGGCTGCAGCGGAAACCTTGTGTTCGAAAATGGAATGATCGGCATGGAACATGTTCACGCTTGCGCGCGCATCCAGGACAATACCAACATCCGCCACACGCTCCTGCTGGTATTCATTTGAATATAAATTCTCATCATGGCGCGCACTCACCCGCCAGTTGATCGTGCGCGGTGAATCGCCGAACTGATATTCACGCACACCAAAGAATTCGATTCCCGCGCCGCTGACACGCGCGGGGATCGAGCCGGCGTATAGGCGTGTCCTGCGCGGACGAATGGATATATGTTTTAGTTTTCTGAATTCAGGAAAGATCAACAGGCGCTCATCGGATCGCAGGGTCTGTTCGCGACGGATCAAGCCAAAGGTATCTGTCGCTCTGGCGTAGATGGAATCAAACACATACGATCCGCGCGGGCCTGTGACAGTGTATGCGAAAGTATGGGAACTGCCTTTGGGAAGCCGAAGCAGGTGACGGGTCGAACCGAGACGGATCGTCAGATTGGGAGAGATCACATCCTGCAGGGCAAGTTCCTCGATATCCGCGCCTTGATTGGTGATCGTGACGGTCACAACCAATTCCGACTCAGGCGTGATGCGGTCATTGGACAGACTGCGTTCGACATGAAGGTTGAACGATTCAGGCGCGCTCCAAAATCCGTATAAAAGATAAAGTAGAAACGGGATCGCAAGCGCGATGAATTCACCGCGCAGGGAGACGATCCCTTCTAGCAGCAAGCCATAAATAAACGCGGAAAGAAAAATGGAACGGGACACGTTAGCGCGTGACAGGCACGGGGGTTGACCTCAAAACATCGCGGATGACATCGCCGTTAATTTGTTTTGACATCCAATATTCAGGCTGCAGTAATAGCCGGTGGCTGAGAACGGGCACCGCAAAATGTTTAACGTCATCGGGCAAAATGAAATCACGGCCTGACAGCACCGCACGGGCGCGTGCCATCTTAAGGAATGCCAGCGATCCGCGCGGACTGGCGCCCACCGCCACGCGGCGATCGGTGCGAGTGGCATGTACCAGAGCTGAGATATAGCCTTCAAGGTCAGGATCCACATGCACGGTTTCCAGCGCGGCACGCATTTCAACCAACTGTTTCGGTTTGGTGACCTGTTTGAGCGTAAGCTCATCCTGCCTGCGTTCGCGGCGGCGCTTCAAGATTTCCTTTTCCTCTTCAAGGCTGGGATAGCCCACCGTGAGCTTGACCATAAACCGATCCAGTTGAGCTTCGGGCAAAGGGAAGGTGCCTTCATATTCAATTGGATTCTGCGTGGCGAGCACGAGGAACGGGTCGGGCAGTTTCAGGCTCTCGCCTTCCATCGTGACCTGTCCCTCCTGCATGGCTTCCAGCAAAGCGGATTGGGTTTTGGGTGATGCACGGTTAATCTCGTCGGCAAGCAGGATATTGGTAAAGACGGGTCCCTGCCGCAGTTCAAATTGATTCTTGCTGCGATTGAAGATGTATCCGCCTGTAATATCTCCGGGCAAGAGGTCGGGCGTGAACTGAATGCGTTTGAAATCCAATCCAAGCGCGGACGCAAAACTGCGTGCAATGAGGGTCTTGCCGAGGCCGGGATAATCTTCCAGCAGGACATGCCCGCCCGCCAGAATGGATGCCATGATCGCTTCGAGCAGGTCGCGTTTGCCGACCACGGCGCGTTCCACTTCGTCAATGATCTGGTTACTTAATTGAGATACTTTTGCGATTTCTATCATGACTTGTCTCCAATTCACTTTCAAGGTAATCGATCACTTGCCGCACATCCACATCCAAAGGCGTGGGCTTCGGCTTGCGCCACCATGCCCACCACGAGCGGAACTGCGGAAAATCTGCAAATGAACCGTTCAGCCCGATCTCAAGATAGGTCTTGATCTCCTGCGGGGGATCCCAATCACTACCCTCCAGCGGACCAAATTTTATATTGACCGCGTGCCCATCCCGCTGGGCCAAAATTTCACGGGCATTCTTCCCCAAACGATTTGCGACCAGCCATTTGTAATAGATGCCGCGCGGTGACTTCCTGACCCAAAGAGCAAGATCTTCGATCGCGCCGACCGATGGCTTATATTCCACTTTTCTTTTGCGGAGAATAATATTTTTTAACGGGATCAGTCGAAGCATAAAAACAAAGACAGCAATGACCAGGAAGACCCATAGGATCGCCTGCGGCACAGCGCGATAATATAATTTTATAAGCCACCATAGATAGGCGAGCGGGATGATGATGCCGCGCTGAATGGAGTCGCGCAAATAAAAAGAGAGCGCCAATACCGCAATCACACCTAGACCGATCAACCAACGGCGCGGCATCATTCCAATTCTCCGCAATACTGAACGATGGACTTAAGACAGACGACCGCTTCATCGATCTCTGCCGTACCCGAGACATGCCCCCCGTAACGGACAGATTCAAAGAGGCGGGTCAGCCGGGTCACAGGCTCGCGCGGAATGCCCGCCCGCTCAAGCTGTGATGCGAATTCGGCAGGCGTCATAAAATATTCGCGCTCTAATCCGCGCTTCGCCCCGACCACACGACTCATGCCCTCATAACATTGAATTATGGCATCTGTTGCATCCTGCCCATCTTCAAGTTTTTTCAAGGACAGTCGCGCAATATCCGCGATATCTTTCAACGGCTGGGATGCGGAGTTTAACGCTTTTTGTTTTTCCCACCAGCGGTTCACAATCCATATCAAGGCAATGCCTGCAAGGATCACAATGAACGTGACCAGGAATGACAGGAAAGGCGGTATCTGAGGAGGCTGGAAAACTGGCGGGGGCATATCGCCTGTGGACAAAATATCCGCCGGGGTATTAATATTTTGGAAATTCAAAAAAAAGGGACTCAGAATACCTGGGTTATGTTTTATCAGGTAAAAAAAGACGATCCCGATCGCTGCGGTCCGCAGGATGGATAGAATTAATTTCTTGCGCAGTTCGGGGGAAAGGAAGAAAGAAAATAGTACAACGACCAGAACAACCATGCTCCAAAAGACCAATTGCTTCCAGAGCGGAACTTCCGCAGCATCCATCAAAATTTGTCCAACCGCCGAGAGGTTGATCGATCTCTCACTTGTTTCAGTCGAACCGATTGGCTGAGAAGGGCGAAAATCCAAATTCCTTAACGCACCGACCAGCAATAAAAGGGAAACCAGCGCAAGGATAGAAAGAAACAATCCCCAGCGTTTGTCTTCCAATAATTTTCGCATTGTGGAGAAATTTTACCATTTGGAATTGCATACACACTAATTTTCACAACAAGCGGTAGAATTGCCCGCGATGGAAATCTCCGAAAAACTGCAGGGCATCCTTGCCACACTGCCTTCCAAACCAGGCTGTTATATCTACCGCAATGCCGAGGGGACCATTATTTATGTGGGCAAAGCCATCAGCCTGAAAAACCGCGTGCGGTCGTATTTCCACGCGGACTCAAGCCACGATGGCAAGACGCGCCGTCTGGTGCGCGACATTTCGGATATTGAGTGGATCGTGGTCGGCTCGGAACTTGAAGCGCTCATCCTTGAGATGAACCTCATCAAGAAACACCGCCCCAAATACAACATCCGCCTCAAAGACGACAAGCGTTACCCATATATCAAGATCCATTTGAATGAGCCGTATCCGCATGTTTCTGTCACCCGCCAAATGGAAGAGGATGGCTCACGCTACTTTGGCCCCTACACATCCGCCTGGGCGGTTTATCAAACATTGGATGTGCTGCGCAAGATTTTCCCCTACCTGACTTGTGACCGCGAGATCACGGGGCTCGATAAACGCGCGTGTCTTTACTATGACATCAAGCTGTGCATTGCCCCCTGTATCGGAGCGGTCGACCAGGCTGGCTACCGTCAGATGATCTCCGACCTGATGGATTTTCTGGGCGGACACAGCGAAGGTGTACTGATGCATTTACTGGAGCAGATGCAAAAAGCGGCGGATGAGATGCGATTTGAAAAAGCCGCCGCTTTACGCGACCAGTTGAAAGCCTTGCAATTCATTATTGAACGGCAAAAGATCGTCTTCGCCGCAGATTATAAAGACTCGGATGTGCTGGCAATGGCACGCACGGATGGTGAAGCCTGCGTGCAGATATTTTTTATTCGCGGCGGCAAATTGATCGGACGCGAATACTTTATTCTTGAAGGCACGGAAGATACTGATAATCAGGAAGTAATGACGGAGTTCGTCAAGCAGTTCTACACTGAAGCAGCGAATATTCCCGCGCAGGTGATGATTCCAGAAGAAATAGAAATAGAAGAATCAAAGATCATTGCGCAATGGCTCAGGTCAAAACGCGGCGGAAAGAAAGTGGAAATTTTCGTGCCAAAGGATGGTCAGCCGCACGATCTGGTGAACATGGCCGCCGAGAACGCAACCGAAACTTTGCAGGCGTTGCGCGCGCAATGGCAGGCCGACGCTCACAAGCAGGAACAGGCATTGGGTGAGTTACAATCTGCGCTAAAATTATCCACGCCGCCCAATCGAATCGAATGTTATGATGTCAGTCACACACAGGGAGTGGCAACTGTCGGCGCGATGATCGTGTTCGAGCAGGGCACGCCTGCCAAAAATCTATACCGAAAATTCAACATTGACAGCACCAGCATCGGCGCGCCTGATGACTTCGCGTCAATGGAGGAAATGCTGACGCGCAGATTCAAAAGATGGCGGTCTGCCGAGGAAACGGAACCCAGCCCGGGCGCGAAAAAAGACGCGTCGTTTTCCTTCCTGCCTGACTTGATCATCATCGACGGCGGCAAAGGTCAGCTCGGACGTGTGGTCAAAGTCCTCGAAGAATTCGGGCTCTTCGATAAAGTACCCGTGGTCGGGCTTGCAAAACAGGAGGAGGAGATCTTCTTCCCGCACAACAGCCAGCCGTTAATTTTGCCGCGTCATTCGCAGGGACTATACCTTGTGCAAAGGATCCGCGATGAGGCGCACCGCTATGGGATCACCGCGCATCGCGCACGCCGCTCGAAGCAGGGTCTGGCATCACAGCTTGATTCAATTCCAGGCATTGGACCAGCCCGCAGAAAAGCGCTCTTGAAACATTTCGGTTCTATGGATAAGATTAAGGAAGCAAATGTTGAAGAATTGTCCGCGGTCAAAGGCATGAACATGAGCGCTGCAGAAAGTATTAAGGCACATCTGGAATGAAACTTATCTGGATCGTTGATGATGACGAAGAAATGGGACGCGCGATCAGTTTGATGCTTAAACTGCTGGATTGCGAAACAAGATACTTCATGAATCCACGTCCCGCTGCCCAGGCGTTACTGGCAGGGGGAAAACCCGACATGATGGTGCTGGATATAAACATGCCCGAGGTCAGCGGCCTGGACATGCTGGAATTCCTGCGCCGCCGCAAAGAGTGGAAATCCCTGCCTGTCATCATGCTTTCGTCTGAGGCGGCGGACGTGACCGTGGATCAGGCCATGCGATTGGGGGCAGACGGGTATGTCATGAAGCCCGTCACGATCGAAGAGTTGGAAAAGGTGATGTCTCAAGCCTTTTATAATCATATAATCAAGCGAGTGTAAAAATGGCGACAAAAAGTACAAAATACAAGAAACAAACAAAAACATCAGAGACAGGTACAAAACGTCAAAACAGGACAGCGCAGATCATGTTCGCGGTCTTTGCCGTCATCCTGATCCTTTCGATGGTGTTCTCTGCTTTTGCGAATTTCTAGGCGCAGGTCAAAATGGTATAATCACGCTTACGCGGCACACTGCCGCGTTTTATTTCGCAAACTACAGAAACGTCATTGCGAGGGCAGCTCTAATCTCCAACTAATAACGAGATTGCTTCTTCGAGAAACACGCTCCCCATTATGACACACCGCACTGGCCGCGTAAGCGCGGTGCAAGTGTAAGGAAATTACATGCTCGACAAATTACAGGCAATTGAAGAACGATTTGAACAACTTGGCAGCGAACTGCTTGAGGTGGGCGGCGACTATCAACGCGCAGGGGAGATCAACAAGGAACGTGTAGACCTCGAACCGATCTATGTGAAGGTGCGCGAATACCGTCAGGCAGTAAAAAGCCTGGAGGAAGCCAAAGCCCTGATCATTTCCGAGAATGACTCGGAGATGATCGCGCTGGCAAAAGCCGACGTGGATGATCTCAATCCGAAGATCGAAAAACTGGAAAAAGAGATCCGAACCATGCTCGTGCCCAAAGATCCGCGCGATGACAGGAATGTCATCTTTGAAATTCGCGCTGGCGCGGGCGGTGATGAAGCCGCCATCTTCGCTGCGGACTTGTTCCGCATGTATACGCGTTACGCAGATGGAAAAAAGTGGAAGATCGAACTGATGTCTGAAAGCGCCATTGGCGTAGGCGGTTACAAGGAAGTGATCTTTGAAGTCAAAGGCAAGGGCGCATACTCAAGACTGAAATATGAGTCGGGTGTGCATCGCGTCCAGCGCGTGCCGACCACTGAGTCACAGGGACGGATCCATACCTCCACAGCCACCGTGACCGTGCTTGCGGAGGTGGACGATGTGGAAGTCGACATCCCCGAAAGCGATCTTGTGATCGAAGTCTATCGCTCCTCAGGTGCGGGCGGACAGAACGTACAGAAAAACTCAACGGCTGTGCGCCTGTATCACAAACCAACCGGCATGATCATTACCTGTCAGGATGAACGCTCGCAATTGCAAAACAAATTACGCGCCATCAGCATTTTACGGGCGCGGTTATATGAAATGGAAGAACAGAAACGCCGCGCCGAACTTGAAGCGGACCGCCGCTCGCAGGTCGGGTCTGGCGACCGTTCGGAAAAAATCCGTACCTATAATTATCCGCAAAACCGAGTCACAGATCACCGCATTGGATTATCCAGCTACAACCTGCCTACGGTAATGGATGGCTCGATAGATCAATTCATTGACGAACTCTCCACCAGAGATGAGTCAGAACGTCTCGCCGCGACAGGCGTGGACGACGACGAATAAAAAATAATTGAAGACCAGTAACCACAAAGGGCACAAAGAACACGAAGGGAAAAATGAAAACTTAAACCTTTGTGAACTTTGTGTCTTCGTGTTTAAAAAGAATTTAGGAGAACAACATGAACGATAATCCCGCATTCGGCGCAGGCTTGCAGCCCTTTATGGGCATTCCTTCTTTTATGCGCCTGCCCGTTTCGCGCGAACTCAAAGGTGTAGATGTTGCTATTATGGGCGTCCCCTTTGATAGCGGCACATCCTATCGCACGGGAACCCGCTTCGGTCCGCGCAAGATCCGCGAGACATCGCTCATGATCTGGGGGCATAACTCCACGCTCAATGTCACTCCGCTGAAAAAGTTAAATGTGGTGGATTACGGCGATGTATCGGTCATCCCCACTTCCATTGAACATACCATGACCGCCATCACAAAAATGGCAAGTGAAATCGTTGGTACAGGCACAAAGCTGATCACGCTCGGCGGAGATCATTCCATTGCGCTCCCGCTTTTGCGTTCGCACGTCAAAAAGCACGGACCCGTCTCTCTTGTCCACATTGACGCGCACATCGATACATGGGAATCAGAATTTGAAGGCTCGCCTTACAGTCATGGCACGCCCTTCCGCTACGCATTACAGGAAGGTCTGATCCGTAAGAATGAGTATATGCAGATCGGCATTCGTGGCCCGCTCAGCGGCGCGAATGATTATGCCGACGCCAAGCAACTCGGCGCACGGACTGTCACCATCCACGAAGTCATGGAAAAAGGCGTCAATGAAATTCTCAAAGAAGTGCATGAGCGCATGAAAGGTCCGCTCTATGTGACCGTGGATATTGACTCTGCAGACCCAGCCTATGCACCAGGCACAGGCACCCCTGAAGTCGGAGGATTAAGCAGTTACCAATTACTACAACTTGTCCGCGGACTTCACGGACTCGACCTGATCGGCTTCGACCTTGTTGAAGTCTCGCCGCCCTATGATCACGCCGACATCACCGCTATTCTCGCGTCCAATATTGTTTTTGAATATCTATCCCTTTTGGCGATAAAAAAATAGGAACATCATGAAACACTTTCAAATCCCATTGCGGATACTTGCAATTCTTCTAGTCATCTTCATTGCATGGACCCTGCGAGCGCGGGCAGTATCACTGCTCCCGATCGATTTCGATGAAGATGACTATTTGCGCGCAGGACAGGAATACGCACATCTGATCCGCACCTCGAATTGGTCCGGCTTTCTGGAAACAAATTACCGCCCCGAACATCCCCCGCTCGCGAAGATCATCATCGGTCTTAGTATCTTATCTGCGCCCGAAGAACCTCTGACACCAGAAGCCCTCACCTCTGCAGGACCAAATAAATTTCTGGCGCGTGAGCTTGTCAATTCGGCACGCACAGTCCATGCCATCCTTGGCACTGTGACTGTAGCCATTTTGGCTTTGATCAATCCATTGGCTGGACTCTTCCTGGCTGGGCATACATTTACGATCAAGTATGTTTCGCAGATCATGTTGGAAGCCTTGCCTGCCTTGACCAGTCTCATCGCGGTGATCAGCTACCTGAAATGGAAACAGTCCAACAGGTCAGGATTGAACGGCTGGCTGGTTCTATCAGCGATCTCACTTGGATTAACAGCCGCATCCAAATATCTTTACTGTGTAGTCGGTATTGCAATCCTCGTGGATTGGTACCTGGATGCCAACGAAAAAGATACCGTCAAA
The DNA here is from genome assembly GCA_016709305.1 of Candidatus Villigracilis saccharophilus. Classification (GTDB taxonomy): domain Bacteria; phylum Chloroflexota; class Anaerolineae; order Anaerolineales; family Villigracilaceae; genus Villigracilis; species Villigracilis saccharophilus. The sequence continues at coordinate 17,869 of JADJNA010000008.1, read as the reverse complement.
GAATCATTGCGTACCGCGGGACTCTGGGGCGTGGTGGCAATTGCCACCTTCTTTATATTTGATCCATTTCTCTGGCCCAACCCACTTACACGGCTTGGAGAGTCGATCTTTTATCACGCCGGATACGCATCAGGAGCAGCTGAAGTTGATAACGCAGGCTACCCGATCTGGCAGCCAATTTTCTGGATATTTTTCTCTCCCTCCGTATGGCATAAAGGAGTCTTTGTATTTCCATTCGACCCCTTGATCGCAACTCTGGCCTTCTTTGGCATAAAACGCTTGTGGACTCGGGAACGACTTTATGTGCTCTGGCTTGGAATCGCCATGTTGTTCCTATTTTTCTGGCCGACAAAATGGCCGCAGTATATTATTACGCTGACGGTACCGCTTTCAATTGCAGCGGCTGAAGGAATCTTTCTTATCAAGGACAACCTCGTAACCTGGTGGCGGACAAGAAAGATTCGCGCCAAAATTCATTACCCCAAAGCAGAAATACGGCGTGCGCTCCCCTGGCTTATCCCGGGCTTGATCGCGTTCGCCATACTGACCTTGTTCCCGCTTCTATTTCAATTCGGCGTTTCGCTGACCAACTTCAGTACCGCATCCATCCGTGATGGATTCAATGGCGGCATTTGGCGCTCCATCTCACAAGGAATCACCGGACAACTCCCCACCATGCCGGGTGAGATTGGAACACGTGCGGATAAAGTAAATTTTGTGGGATTGAATCTATATCCAAATGTTTTCAGTTTCATCGCATACAATAATAATTGGAGCGTCCTTTTCTTCAATGTCCTGTGGACTGTGCTCTCCGTCCTGCTTCAATGCGGACTTGGATTGGGAGTAGCACTCCTGCTCTGGCAGCGGGGCGTAAGACTTGGAAAGTTTTGGCAGGCCTTGTTCATTCTTCCCTGGGCAATCCCCGAAATGATCGGTGCAATGATGTGGGTTAACATTTTCCAAAGGGATTGGGGCTGGCTGTATCTGGCGGCGGATAAATTTGGAAAAACTTCTTTCTTTGCGGTCTCTGTTAATGCGTTGGAACAAAGCGCCAGCATGTGGTTGATCGTTTTCCTTCTGCCCGCCGTGTGGTATGGATTTCCATTTATGATGTTAGCCGCAAGTATCGGGCTTAAAACTGTTCCAAAGGAAGTGTTGGACGCCGCCGCGATCGACGGGGCAAGCATCTGGCAGACGTTTAAGTATGTGACCTGGCCGCTTCTTTTGCCATTGCTCATCCCCGCCATTATTGTGCGCGGTATTTTTGCCTTTAATCAATTCTATTTGTTTCAAGCGTTTGGCTTTCCGGATTCCACGCTGGCGACCTTGTCCTATAACATCTTCAACCCGACAAATGGATTTGGACGTTTTGGGGGACAATTCGCAGTGTCAGCAACGATCAATATTATTACGGTCATCCTTCTGATGTTTTTTGTCATGCTATTCAACCGCTGGAGCAAAGCTGGCGAAGGAGTTACTTATGCATAAAATATCCTTCCTGCGACAACTTGTCACTCAGCTATCATTGGCCTTGATCGGCCTGTTCGTGATGCTTCCAATTTGGGGAATGGCACGCCTGGCATTCGATGGTTCACTAAAAGGACGCCCGACCGAGTTCCGCTTCCTGCCTAAAGCCTGGTCTTTCGATGCCTTACTGCAAGTATTGGATAGACCCTATCAGTCCGTGGATTTTCAGGTATTGCTTAAAAATAGCCTGCTCGTCTCTGCGGGAGCAGCATTGATCGCCATACTGCTTGGTATGAGTCTTGCATATGCCTTTGCGCGTTTTCGATTTCCAGGCCGCCAAAGCGGATTGTTCGCCTTGCTGCTCACCGCAGTTCTCCCGCCTGTGGCGTTCATGACACCGCTGTATATCATCCTCAGCCTCTTGCACATTCGCACCACGTTAATGGCGCTGGTCATCACCTACGCGGCTTTCGCGATGCCCTTCTGCATCTGGAACATGCGCGCCGCCTTTCAGTCCATTCCAAAAGAGATCGAAGAAGCCGCCTTTCTCGATGGAGCAGGCGATTTCACTTCCTTCGTATTTATCACCCTCCCATTGGCTCTGCCGTCGATTTCCGTGGCAGGCCTGATCGCCTTTCTGATGGCGTATTCTGAATTCACCCTTGGCTGGTTGTTTGTTGAAAAAGCCGAGACCCTGACACTCGCCATGGCCATCTATGCCATGGTCCAAACTCAATATTCAGGCGGGGCGCAACCGTGGAGTTTTCTCGGGTCGCTGGCGATCATCATGTCCATCCCGGTTGTTATCATCTTTCTCATCTTCCAGCGCACCCTGCTTGAGCGGATGATGTTCGGGAATGCCGAATGAACGCAGCTGAATTCCTGGAACAACAAAAGGGCGATTGGACAGACCTCGACGCGCAGCTCATTCTTGCGCACGTGATCGACCGTCCGCGCACATGGATTCTCGCACATCTGGAAACACAACTAACCCAGTCTCAAATTGATTCCGCCCAGACAGAATTCTCCAAGCTGAAAGATGGCACTCCTCTTCCCTACATCCTCGGTCACTGGGAATTCTTCGGGCTTGATTTCGACATTACCAATGAAGTGCTCATCCCGCGCCCCGAAACAGAACTGCTGGTGGAAAAAGCGATCGCCTGGCTTAAAGAATCTCCAGAGCGCCGCACCATGGCAGATATTGGCACAGGCTCAGGCGCGATCGCCGCATCCATTGCCATGCACGTTCCAGACGCGCGCATCCTTGCAACGGATATTTCCATGAGCGCGCTCCATGTAGCAAAGCATAATGCCCTTAAATTCCACGTCCATCACCGCATAGATTTTTTACAATGCGACCTTCTTCCGCATCCTGTGGACTTTCTGCCCACCGACAGCCACTTTGACCTCATCTGCGCGAACCTTCCCTATATTCCCACCAAGGCATTGCATCAACTTCCCATTTATGGAAAAGAACCCACCCTCGCGCTCGATGGCGGCGAAGACGGACTCGAAGTGTATCGGCATCTCTTCAAATTAGCACCCGGCTGGCTTGCTCCGCGCGGCATGATGCTGCTTGAGATCGAATCCACCCTCGGTGTAAAAGCACTCAGTCTGGCTTTCGATTCATTCTCTGATGTCACCATTCATTTACATCAAGACCTGACAGGCCGCGACCGATTGCTGGAGATCATGTTCACATGAAAACCGAGATCCTTCCTGCCAGTGAAATTCAAATCGCGTTACAAATCCTGAAAAACGGAGGCATCGTCGCCTTCCCCACCGACACCGTGTACGGTCTCGGCGCGCTGGCGTTCAACAACAATGCCATTGAAAGTATTTACACCGCCAAGGATCGTCCCATCGAAAAGGCCATTCCCATCTTGATCGGAGACCTAAGCGACCTCGAAAAAATTGCAGGCGGCACCCCAGACATGGCTCTCCGTTTGGCAGCCCGCTTCTGGCCTGGACCTCTAACTTGTATCATCCCCAAAAAACAGACTCTCCCCCCGGCAGTCTCTGCCACTTCCACCATCGCAGTCCGCATTCCCAATCATCCCGATGCGCTTGCACTATTGCGCGCGGCTGGACCGATGGCAGTCACCTCGGCAAATATTTCAGGCGGACAAAATCCCTCAACAGCACAGGAAGTATTTGACCAGCTCAACGGACGAATCCCTTTAATTTTGGATGGTGGAAAAACAATTGGAGGCGTCCCTTCCACACTGGTGGATTGCACAGGTGACCTGCCGGGGATCCTACGTGAAGGACCGATCTCATTAAATGACCTGATGGCAGTTTTATAACCAAAACTCTCATCCGTTATTTAAGTTATCTTCAGACTGTGCTAAAGTGATGCCCATATAATAGAAATACATTCTCCCTCAGCAAACCCCGTAACAGACTTGGGCAAGTCTGAAGCGGGGTTTGAGTTTTAACTTAAGCAAAGTTCAACCTGTTGTTTCTCTTATCCAATTCTTAGTCATGTTTCAGGTCGCTATTAAGTGCCCGCATATAATAAGCATTACATTCTCCTAATAAGAACCGCCGATGACTTGGGCAAGTCAAAGGCGGTTCTGTTTTTAAATCAATGTGATTTTTTTTATGAGAGCGGCCAGGTCGGAAGCACATCCATATCCAATTGTGAGATATGCCCGAGCGCAAAACGGTAATATCCTGCCGATGCGATCATGGCGGCATTATCGGTACACAAAGACAACGGGGGAATATGAACAGGAAATTCAGTTTGAGCCTTGAATACCTGGCGCAACGGACGGTTGGCAGAAACCCCGCCTGCAATGAGTACCTCTTTCGCGCCAAACTCGCGCGCAGCATCCATTGTTTTCTTGTAAAGCACGTCGATAACCGCTTTTTGAAAAGACGCGGCCAGATCAGCGACAGGCAGTGAACCGCTCTTCTTTTGCAATTCACGCACTTCGTACAGGACAGATGTTTTCAACCCGCTGAACGAAAAATCCCAGGTGCCGTCAAGCCAGGCGCGCGGGAACTTGAATCGATTCGGGTCGCCCTCTTCCGCGGATTTCTGGACAGCGGGTCCGCCGGGATAGCCGAGTTCCAACATGCGGGCGACTTTGTCGAAAGCCTCACCAGCAGCATCGTCGAGGGTTGAACCGAGCCGTTGATAGGTCAAATGATCGGTCATGAGATTCAATTCGGAGTGCCCGCCTGAGACGAGTAAAACCATCAATGGGAATTGCGGCTCCGCGGGCGCGCGTTCGTCGGAGTTGTAGACCCAGGCCGAGTATAAATGTCCCTCAAGATGATTGACCCCGATCAAGGGCAGACCAGAACCAAGTGCGAGCCCCTTGGCCATATTCATGCCCACCACCAGAGAACCCGCCAAGCCCGGTCCTTGCGTGACAGCGATCGCGTCTATATCCTTGAGCGTAAGGTGCGCCTGTGTGAGTGCCTGCTCCACGACAGAAGTAATGCTCAGGACATGCTGGCGCGAAGCCACTTCTGGAAATACCCCGCCATAACGCGCATGGATTTCCATTTGCGAAGCGACAACAGATGAAAGCAAGGCGCGGCCGTTTTCGAGGATGGCACAGGCGGTTTCATCACAGGAGGATTCAATTGCAAGGATACGGGCGGGTTTGAGAGCCATTATTTTTTCCAATTCTTCATCGGCAGAACAAAATCATAAGGATATTCAGCAAGGGTTTCCATCTTACCATCGGGGCGAACCCAAAGCGTATCTTCAATGCGAAAGCCCATGCCTTTTTCAGGATAATACAACCCGGGTTCCGAGGTAATGACAACGCCAGGAGCGAGCCGATGATCGTCACCGTTCAAAAGACTGCTGAACGGCCGTTCGTGGATGTTGAGTCCCACCCCATGACCCAGCCCGTGAACATACCCCTCCACCGAGGATTTTGTATGCAGCGGGGTCTTGTGTCCCTTTGATTCATAATACTCACAAGTCATTTGTTGGTAATTTTTAAACGGCGCATTGAGGTCAAAATTCTCGTTCAACTTTTCAAAAATTTCCCTGACCTGATCGTAGAGTTCCTGCGCCTGCGGGGTGGCATATCCCAAACTCCAGGTGCGCGTGAAATCGTAGTAATAGCCGCCACCCGCTTCGGCAGGATAAATATCAAAGACAATGGTCTGCCCAAGTCTCATCAAGTCTGACGGAGTTCCTGCTGAATGCGGGACGCCCGCATCGCGGCCGATCGCAAAGATAAACCCAGAGGGAAGTTCAGCGCCTTGTTCGGCAACCCACAAGCGGATCTTTGAATGCACATCCCCAACGGTCAATAAAGACCCATCTTCTTTCAGTAAAACTTCATCCGCGTTTACATTGCAGGAGGTCAGAAAATCTGCGACCCTAGCGACCACATTCGTTGTGATCTTCCCCATTTTGCGGATGCGCGCCACTTCAGATTCATCCTTTGTTTCCATGACACGCATGAAGATCGGATCCTCACGCGCCTCGCCCACAAATTCAATAGACGGCATCATTTTTTGCAAATGGGAGAGCATTCCAAAGACAGCGCTGAGATCATACGTTCCATAGACCCCCACTCTCCCAGAATTGACACCGGCATCGTTTAACATTAATTCACAACGATACGCACCCGCCAGCAGCCCATCACGGTTCGCCTTTTTGCTTAGCTCATCAAAATCATAATTACTATACGGGATCAGGCGTAGACCGCTTTTGGCGGCTTCATCGCGTTCCATGTCTCCAAAAAAGAGAATGGCTTTCTCATCGCGTTTTTTGATCAAGGTGGCATGGCTGACATGCCCGCCGCCGGTCAAATAGGTCATTGGCGGATTATGCTCGGCATTCCCAAACACGATGATCGCATCCAGGTTTCTGGCTTTCATCATTACATCAATATCTGATTTCATTAAATCTCCGTTTTATATGTCACACCTGCACTTGCGCCAGGTGCAATCGCCTCTTTGCAAGAGGCTGTTTCGCAAAAGCGCTCGCAGCGACATTCCACGTTATAACGCATTCTTCAAGCCAGCCAGCAGCGCGCCATCCTGTTCGGGCAAAATAGTGCGCGGGTCAAGCAATATTTTATCGTTTTCTGTGCGCGCGATGATGGGCGGATCCTGATCGCGTAATTTTTTCAGGAATTTATCAGGTGACTTTACTTCCAAAGACAACAAATATGTTTTGAAGGATTCACCAGGCAGACTTCCACCGCCCACGGTGGACTCACCCTCCACAACATTTCCCTGACCTACTTCTTTTTTCCACGCTTCCGCCCGCCCTCTTACCTGTTTCAACGTAAGCGACATCATCTTCCAGATCGGGATCTCCCGCTCCGCGTCATTTTTGAGATAATGCAAAAGTGTGGCGCTGATTCCCGCAAGGCAAACCTTATCCGCGCGGACAGCCCGGGCCAGCGGATGTTTTTTGATCTTATCGATCAAAACTTTCCTGCCCACAATAATTCCCGCCTGCGGACCGCCAAGCAATTTATCTCCTGAGAAACAGACCACATCCGAGCCTGCCGCCAACGACTCCTGTACGGTTGGTTCGTGCGCAAGACCATATTTGGCGGTATCGAGTAATGCTCCAGAACCAAGATCATCCACAACGAAAGCGGCAGCATGATGGCTAACTTCGACAATATCCTTTAGATCGGGTTCTTCAGTAAAACCGATGATCTTAAAGTTGGAGGGATGCACACTCATTACAAGCGCGGTCGGTTCCTGCAAGGCGTTTTCATAATCCCGCAAATGGACTCGATTGGTCGTACCGACCTCCACCAGTTTTGCGCCAGATTGTTTCATCACATCTGGCACGCGGAATCCGCCGCCGATCTCAACCAGTTGCGAACGGGAAATGATCACCCGCTTCCTGTTCGCCAACGCGGAAAGTACCAGTAAAACAGCCGCGGCGTTGTTATTGACGACCAGCGCGGATTCTGCACCAGTCAATTTTTGCAGTATGGACTCTGCGTGAATCAGACGTGAACCGCGCGTACCTTTTTCGAGATCATATTCGAGGTTGGAGTATCCACGCGCGACCATATCCATTGCGTGGATGGTCGCTGCGCTTAATGGCGCACGCCCCAAATTCGTGTGCAAGATAACACCCGTGGCGTTGATGACAGGGATAAGGGTTGGCTTCGTCCACGCGGATAGGAGTGAGTCTGTTTGGGCGAGGATGAGATCAATTGAGGGCAGAGCAGGTACGGGGTTAAGCTTGAAACGCGCGCGGGCTTCATCCAATATTGAACGGATGGCAGTCAATGCCAAAGGCCTGCCAAATCGCGCGATCAATTCTGCAGAAGTTTGTGTTTGTAATAATTGTTCAACCGAGGGAAGGTCACGAAGGTTTGTCATCAGGGGTTGCTGGTTTTTTCCAATTCGCTTTTTCACGGAGGCGAATAAAATATTCCGCGGCAATGATACCGGCGGCCAAACCAAACACTACATACAATGTGACCAGACGCCCTAATTGCAGCCACGCCAGCGTGGCAAAATAAACTCCAGCCCAGATCGCCTGCCGAACGATGACATTAGATTCTGCTGGAGGATCGCTTGGAAAACGCTGGTTAAAAAAATACACGATCGGTATGGCTGTGCCTGTGAGCGCCATGATCCCAAAAACGAAGAAACCCCAGCGTGCCCAGACGTATGGTAGAAAAAAAAAGAATATCGCGGCAAGTCCACCCCAGCCAAGAATGATGAGGGTGATGGTGGATGGCAGGTAATTTCGAAATGTAGTATTTTGCGTGTCCATTGGACGAATTATACTGTGGAAAAGATGAAGGAGAAAAGTAGAAAGAGAAGAAATAACAACTGAGACACAAAGATACGGAAGAAAGATCTCCGCGACTCTGTGTCCCGGTTGTTTCCTGTTTTAGTCAGCCTGAACTATAGCGTCGCCTTTGCTTGTTCCACTACTTCGATCACTTCGGGCAGATCAATGCCCAATTCATGCAATTTTTCGAGGGTTGGGATGCTGTTCGAGTCCCAGCCGCGGCGTTGATAAACTGCATCCATCAACTGTTCATATTGATTCTCGCGATACTTGCGCAGGTGCGCCATTTTCTCCTGTGTGGATAATCCGGCAGGATCAACTTCAACCAGGCGCTGTAATTGCTCATCGTAACGATCCTGGCGCGATTCGTATTCCGCCGCGGTGACGGGTCCCATCGCGCGGTACGGCGGATAATCGTGCTTGCGTCCAACACGCCCCATGCGTAATGCGAAAACTTTTTGGAAGTTATAGACACGCTCCGATTGATTCAACAGATCCTGTGGAACAGTCGGCTTGCCAGTGACACCTTCATGGATCCATGAATAATTCTCAACATGTTCCTCCACCTTGGCTGGTTCTTTGGTTTGCTTATTATTCTCAGGTGAAATGTCATTCCACGGAAGTTTGCACAGTCCATGCAGGCTGAACCATGTACGCCACATCGGGAAGTAATGCAAGGCTTCAGCCTTATCCTTGAAGGTCGGCAATAAATTCTGCACCTGATCCATAAAGATCAACCACGCTTCATCGTGCTGCGGACCTTTGGTCGCCAGACCAAACCCGCCCTGCTGGGCAAGTGATTCCTTGGTCAGGTATTCAGAAATTTCCATCCCTTTAATTTCCATGCCGATGTCATGCAGGAAGAGCGGGTCAGCGCCGAATTCGCGCACAAAATATTCCTTCATGAAATGCACACCCTGACCGACGATCACACCAAAGCCTTCGCCGCGCGCCATTTGATGGATGAGTTCCAGCGCCGCAGCGCCGTTGCCAAAGTTCAATTCCATACCACCTGTATGTTCCTTGGTGATAAATCCTTCTTCGTAACATTCCATTGCAAAAGCCACGCAGTTCGCAAACGAGATGCTGTCCACGCCATAGGTGTCGCAATAGAAGTTGAGCTCCAAAACTTTTTGCGGATCAAAATTACCGATGTTCGAACCCAGCCCCGCGGCGTTCTCATATTCAGGACCATCCACCAGGACGCACTGACCAGCATAAGGTCCTGTTTGGATCGGGAAATGATCCACGCCATGCGAGCAGCTCATGGTGCAACCCAGCCAACAGCCATCGGGCACGCCCTGCGTGAAAGCTTCCTTCCAGACTTTTGAATCGATCAAATGCGTATCGGGATGCGAGCCATAGCGGAAGTTATGTGTCGGCAGCAGATCAAAGTGATCCATCACCTCAACGATATTTGCCGTCCCAACTTTACGCATCTGGTTCTGCTTATCATCCAGATTCGTAATTTCCTTGTTAATGCGCTGCCCCGCCTTGCGGATAAGTGCCATATCCGCCACACCATTTTTATCGCCGCCCATATCGGTATAACGCACCACGATGGCCTTGATCTTTTTATCGCGGAACACACGCCCCGGTCCGCCGCGCCCTGCCTGCTTAAGCCTCGCTTCCTTGCGGCGCACATCGTACCAGGTGGAATTGATCAACGCAATGCGGATATGCTCCGCCGCCTGCCCCGCAGACAGAACCGAGATTCCACGCCTGCCTTTTTCATCGCCTCCATATCGCGCTGTAAGCTGGTTGCCGATCTCATGCGAATCCACCCCATTGAGAGAGTCAGTCTCGATCGTAACCTTTCCAGTATCCCCGTCAATAAAGATGATCACATCCTCAGCCGCCTTGCCCTGAATTTCGAGCGCATCGAAACCAGAGAATTTCAGGAAAGGCGCGAAGTACCCGCCGACATTGCTGTCAATCACATTCTCTGTCAGCGGACTCAACGTCACCACCGTGGACTTGCCGCTACCCGGGTAAGCCGTGATCCCGCAAATGGGACCGTTGGCGATGACCAGTTCATTCTGCGGGTCATTCCATTTCGTTTCAGGGGTAACAGCATCCCAGAGTAGTTTGAGCGCAAATCCGCGCCCGCCAGTGAACAGGTCTTTCATCTGCTGTGTGACAGTTTTTTCGAGGAAGGTGTTATTTTCCAAATTGATGTACAACGTCCGGCCGGCATAGCCGCGTTCGACGGGACGTTTTTCGTAGGTGTATTCACCCAAAAGAACAGCTTTTACAAGATTTTCAGGCAGGGTCATTTTATAGTCTCCTATGATTCGTTCAATATATTCATTATTACAGAAAGGGTACAGAATGCCTATTGATAATCCTCCCCTTCTTGGAGTGTCAAGAGACAGGGTGATATATAATGAGAAAGTCAGGAAAAGCTATAACTTTCCATCAGCCAGCTAATGGAAACCAGAAAAAGATGAGGTAAAAATGAACGTATCCGATGCCATTCGATTAAAACGCGCAGTCAGAAAATTCAAGGACACTCCCCTGCCCGATGATGTGGTGCATGCCATCCTTAACGCGGGACGCAGGTCGCAATCGTCGAAGAATACGCAGGCGTGGAAATTCATTGCCATTCGAGACAAGGAAAGTTTGAAGGAGCTTTCCACCTGCGGCGAGTGGGCGGGACATTTGGCAGGTGCGGCGCTGGCCGTTGCGATCCTGACGCCTGACCCAACCGAGAAATTCCAGATCATGTTCGATGCGGGTCAAGCCGCGGCATTTATGCAGCTCGCCGCCTGGGAATTGGGAGTCGGCTCGGTGCCTGCCTCACTGTATGAATTTGAAAAATCACGCGCTATTCTAGGTTTCCCTCCCGAATGGCATTTGCGGATCGCATTGTCGTTTGGATATGCTTTGGAGGAAGAGCTATTATCCGCGCCGCCGAAAAAGGGTGGACGCGCGGCGTTGGATGAAGTGGTACATTGGGATAAATGGTGAAGTCAGTGCTGCCATGGGCTCTGGTTATTGCGCCCTTGCGTAAATCGTGACTAAACAAATCATGCCGGAGCAGCCATTTTATTAAATAGTCTAAAGGAGATAATTTGAAGGGAAATGATAGGCACACAAGAAATAAATGGAGAATAAATGTTACCAATTCAAAAAGATTCACAGCCCAATTTCCCCAGCATTTTCAACGACGTGATCGGACCCGTCATGCGCGGACCATCCAGCTCGCACTGCGCCGCCGCTTTGCGCATCGGGCGGATCGCCAGGGATCTGATGGACGCCAGGATCGAAGAGGTGCTGATCGAGTTCGACTCGCATGGTTCGCTGGCTACAACGCATAATAGTCAAGGCTCTGATATGGGCTTGTTTGGAGGTCTTCTGGGCTGGGAGACTGCTGATGAACGATTGACTCAATCCACTCAGGCGATCCAGGAAGCGGGCATCACAGTCCAGATCGAGATCAAAGATCTTGAGGCGAAGCATCCCAGCACCTATAAACTAACCCTCAAAAATACCACACAGAAACACACCTTGACCGCCATCTCCACGGGCGGCGGGATGATCGAGATTGTTGAGATCGACGGCATTGAAGTGTCAATGGCTGGCGATTATTATGAAACCCTGATTTATGTAGATTCGAACGGCAGCGAGATCGTAAAATACCTGCGGGAAAATATAGACGCCGACAGGATCCTTCTCTTAAGCGGCATGGATACGCAGATGATCGAGATCAAAGCGCAGAACTTCCTGGAGGAAAGGATCATTTCCGCGCTGCATGCACAATACAATATCAAATACTTGAAGAGCATCTCGCCAGTGCTGCCAGTGATGTCCAGCAAAAACAGCAGCGTGCCATTCATTACCTGCGATGAAATGCTGAAATATAACGCGGACAAGAACCTTGCATTGTGGGAACTGGCGGTCCACTATGAGAGCGCCCGCGGCAATTTATCCCACGAGCAGGTATTTCAGCAGATGTCTGAGATCGTACGCCTCATGCAAAGATCCATTCTCGACGGAATTGCCGGGACAAAATATGCCGACCGCATCCTTGGCTATCAATCTGGACTCTTCAAGACACGCATGGAAAATCAACAGTTGCTCGATGGCGGCATGTTGAATCAGATGATCCTGTACGTGACTGCCATGATGGAGGTAAAAAGCTCCATGGGCGTGATCGTCGCAGCGCCTACAGCCGGGGCATGCGCGGGCTTGCCCGGGGCGTGTATCGGTGCGGCGACTTCGCTGGGATTATCCGTGGAAGAAATGACAAAAGCCATGCTCTCTGCGGGAATGATCGGTGTGTTCATTGCGGCTCATGCCACTTTTGCGGCAGAAGTTGGGGGATGCCAGGCTGAATGTGGTTCAGGTTCAGGCATGGCGTCCGCGGCGCTGGTCACATTGGCAAAAGGCACGCTCAAGCAATCCATTGACGCCGCTTCCATGGCGCTCCAAAACACCGTCGGGATGGTCTGTGACCCAGTCGCCAACCGCGTTGAAGTTCCCTGCCTTGGGAAAAATGTAATGGCGGCCAGTAACGCTCTGGCGTGCGCCAATATGGCACTGGCTGATTATGATGCGGTTATTCCGTTGGATGAAGTCATCGAAACATTGGATCGCGTCGGAAAAAGTATGCCCCACGAATTACGCTGCACGGCGCTTGGCGGACTTTCCATAACAAGGACTTCAAAAGAAATCGAGGAAAGGTTGAAACGACAAAACAAATGACATCATCCCTCACTCCCTTCTTCAATCCCAAAGGCGTGGTCGTGATTGGCGCGTCCACATCACCTGAAAAATTGGGCTACGGCGTGGCGCGCAATTTGATCCAAAGCGGATATCGCGGCGCAATCCATTTTGTGAGCCAAAAAAGCGGCACATTATTTGACCGTCCGCTGTATACAAATCTCGATGATGTGCCCGACCCTGTTGACCTTGCGATCCTGATCGTCCCAACCCAAGTCACGCCGCAGACGATTGAAGATTGTGCAAAACGCGGGATCAAAGCCGCGATCATCGTTTCATCAGGCTTTCGTGAGATCGGCGTGGAAGGCGCTGCGCTTGAACAGCTATGCCTGGATGTCGCGCGCAAACACGGCGTACGCTTGCTGGGTCCCAATTGCATCGGCACGCTCGACACTCATCTTCCCCTCGATACAACATTTCTCCAGCCGCCCATGCCCGCGCAGGGCGGCATTGGTTTCATTTCGCACTCTGGCGCATTCGCCGCCGCCATCATTGATTGGGCTCGCGAACAGGGTTTCGGCTTTTCGCAGATCGTCAGCCTCGGCAATCAGGCCGATGTCAACGAGACTGATGTTCTGCCCGAAGTCGCAAAAGATGAACACACGCGCGTCATCGTGCTTTACATGGAAAGCGTTTCAGATGGACAAAAATTCGTTCAAGCCGCAAGCGAGGTCACAAAACATAAGCCTGTGATTGCGCTGAAAGTCGGTCGCTTTGAAGCGGGACAAAAAGCCGCAGCATCTCATACGGGCGCGCTAGCTGGATCCGAAGCGGCATTCGACGCGGCGTTCGCAAAAGCTGGCGTTCTGCGCGCCGACACCGCCGAGCAAATGTTTGACTGGGCGCGGGCTTTGGAGAATTGTCCACTACCGCGCGGAAAGCGTATGGCGATATTAACCAACGCAGGCGGACCTGGCGTGATCGCCGCCGATTCACTCGAAACGAACGGCCTGCTTCTGTCTCACTTGACAGAAGCAACGCTGGAGGCTTTGTCTTCCTATCTCCCCTCCTCGGCCAGTGTCCACAACCCCGTGGACATGCTCGCCTCCGCATCGCCTGATGCGTATGCAACTTGTTTGAAAATTTTATTGCAGGATGAAAATGTGGATGGCGTGCTGGTGATCCTCCCTCCGCCACCGATGTTCAAGACAGAAGATGTGGCGGAAAAAATTATCCAAACTCTAGAGTCACTCACTCTGGAGTCGGCCAGCTTGCTGTCCGAAAAGCCCGAAGCAAGCTTCAGGACTCCAGAGTCAAAACCTGTTGTGATCGCGTTGATGGGTTCAACGCTTGTTGAAGAAGCCAGAAAAAAATTCCAACATTCAAACGTCCCTACCTATCCATTCCCCGAACGTGCGGCATCTGCGCTGGGGGCATTAGCCAAACGAAAAGAATTTCTTACCAGTAGACACGGAGGCACGGAGAATTAAAGACTCAGAGTCCCAGTGCCGGGCAAATCTGGTGCATTGCTCACAGCTTATGGAATCACAACGACTCCCATCAAACTTGCGCGCAACGAAAACGAAGCTGTCACAACCGCAAACGAACTTGGATTTCCGGTTGTGATGAAGATCGCGTCACCTGATATTTTGCATAAGTCAGATATTGGCGGTGTGTTGTTGAATATCAACTCAGTGAAAGAGGCACAGAGTGGCTACACGCTTCTGCTTGAGCGAGCGAGAAAATCCATGCCCAATGCAAGGATTGAAGGCGTGCATGTGCAGAGACAAATCCCTGAGGGACAGGAAGTCATCATCGGCGCGGTGCGAGATCCGCTGTTTGGGGCGTTGATGATGTTTGGTTCAGGCGGCATCGAGGTGGAAGGACTCAAGGATGTGGCATTTGCCCTAGCACCGCTGAATCAAGCCGAGGCGCGGGAAATGATCCGCAAGACCTGGGCTGGGAGAAAGTTAAAAGGCTTTCGCAGCATCCCGCCCGTTGACGAGGAATCTGTCATCGATGTTTTGATCAAATTATCTTTTCTTGCTTATGAGCATCCCGAAGTGGAAGAGATCGAGATCAACCCGCTGCGCGTTTTGCAAAAAGGCGCGGTGGCGGTGGATGTGAGAATGAAAATCAAAGGAGAATAAATGAGCGCTTATGTGATCGTTGATATTGATGTACACGACCCTGTTGGTTATGAAGAATACAAAAAACTTGCGCCTGCCGCAGTGGCTTTATACGGCGGCAAATATGTCGCGCGCGGCGGACATACCGAAGCGCTTGAAGGCGATTGGTCACCGAGCCGTTTGGTGATCTTGCAATTTGAAAGCGTGGAGCAGGCCAAGAAATGGTTGTACTCTGACGAGTACAGCGAAGCCAGAAAAATGCGTCACGCGACCGCGAAGTCGAACATGGTTGTGATCGAAGGGACGGTATGATCACATTATCAAACCTCACCTATTATCCGATCAAAGCCTGCCGTGGGTTTGATTTGCTCGAAGCGCGCGTTGAACGCATGGGGCTTGCAGATGACCGCCGCATGATGGTGGTTACGCCCGAGGCGAATTTCTAACCCAGCGTGAATACCCAAGGCTTGCGCTCGTCACACCCGTATTGAAAAATGATTCAGTCACATTATCCGCGCCGAATTTTGATTCGATTCAATTCGCGGTTCAAAGATCAGGCACGCCAACGCCCGTTGACATTTGGGGAAGCAAAGGAGTTCACGCCATCGATCAGGGCGAAGAAAGCGCGCAGTGGTTTTCCGATTGGCTCGGTGTATCCGTTCGCCTTGTACATGCAGCTGATGGATATAAAAGAAAATTGAATCCAGATTACGCCGTCAGCGCAGAAGACCACACTGGATTTGCAGACGGCTACCCGATCCTGATCATCTCTGAGGAATCGCTTTTGGACCTAAACTCGAAGCTGGTTTCTACTTTACCGATGAATCGCTTCCGCCCGAACATTGTCGTTAAGGGCTGTGAGCCGTTTGCAGAAGACACATGGAAGCGCATCCGCATCGACGATGTGGAAATGGCGCTCGTCAAACCCTGTCCGCGCTGTGTGGTGACAACCATTGACAAGGAAACGCTTGAGAAAAGCAAGGAACCGCTCAAGACATTGGCAACTTATAGAAATCAGGAAGACGGCGCGATGTTCGGCATGAATGTCATTCCGTTGAATGAAGGAGATATAAAAGTTGGGATGAGTGTGGAGATTTTGGAATAACAATGGAACGAACCATTATCGATATTCTCGGCTGGGCAGGCACGATTTTATATCTCATCGCATATGGGTTGATCTCCGCTAAAAAAGTGGAGGGCGACTCGTGGTGGTATCAAGGCTTGAACATCGTCGCAGGAACGTTGTTGATCATCAACACGTTTTATCTGCGCGCGTATCCGTCCGCAGGGTTGAATATCGCCTGGGTTGGAATTGCATTTCTAACTTTAGGCCGTAAAGTTTGGATGAAATAATCATGTCGTTGCGAGGGCGCTCTTGTTCTTCACCCGAAGCAATCTCCAGTTTATGATGAGATTGCTCACCGCACTCGTCGGGTGTCGTCGGGAAGAGCACCCTCCTCGCAACGACATGACCTTTATAGTTGGCATTTATTTTTTTGCTAAACAATGTCCTGCGAATATTTATCCGCAAACAACGCGGGTTGACCGCCCGTATGCCAGAACAAAACAGTCTCATCCTTCTTGAAGAATCCCTTGCGGATCAAGTCGATCATTCCAGCGGCGGCGCGGCCTGTGTAGACGGGGTCAAGCAGAAGTCCTTCGTTGCTGGCAAACAATTGAATCGCTTCGCGTTCCTGCGTCCCAAAGACTCCATACCCAGCCTGACAATAACCTTCAGTTGCAAGCACATCATTGGGAGTGAAGTTGATTCTCTCTCCGAGTTTTTCACTTGCTTGCGAAGCCAACTCAGAGACGTGCGCCTTGAGTTCGATCTCTGGCTCGTCAATGCTGATCCCCAAGACTCTGCCTTTGAAATTAAATAAGCGCTGCCCCAACACAAGTCCCGCGTGTGTACCGCCCGAAGATGTTCCGAAGACGATCCAGTCCACATTCACATTTTGCTTCATAAATTCTTCCATCGCAAAGGTATACCCCATTGCGCCCGTGGGACTTGATCCGCCATAAGGGACGAGATATGGTTTCTTTCCTGCCGCAACGGCATTATCAAAAGTCTCCTGCAAAATACGATCTCGGTCTTTGCGGTCAGACACTGTGATAATTTTCGCGCCGAAGAGTTGGTCAAGCAGAAAATTGGCGGAAGGTTGTTCTGGTCTGTCACCAGTTAACACGAGGGTACAGTCAAAACCAAAGCGCGCCGCGGCGGCAACGGTCTGACGGCAGTGATTCGATTGGATCGCGCCCGCAGAGATCAACATCTTCGCGCCTTGCTCCTGCGCTTCCGCAACGAGGAATTCCAGCTTGCGGGTTTTGTTCCCGCCGAAAGCAAGTCCTGTTTGATCGTCACGCTTTACGAGTAAGCGCGGTCCACCCAAAGCGGCGGTCAGACGCGGCAGTTCTTCGATCGGGGTCGGCAGGTGGGCGAAATTAAGGCGTGGAATGTTCATACTTTTCTCCGCAATTATTTTTTGACATTATTTTATCGCTTTTGCATCCCGCATAACGATCGAAAACTGGTTGTTTTGGAAAGACCATTTTCTTGTAGAATATTAATGGAGTAAAATTGTCGCCAATTAGATATTCTTAATGTGGCACCTGCAGGAGGCATGCTATGTTCGTTACTAAGAATCTTTACCAGAACGACGAAATGTGGAAGAAAACCCCTCTTGGAAATTCAGGCGAAACAATCGGCGGGTGGGGCTGTCTGCTAACGTCTGTAACAATGATGCTTAACGGGATCGGTTATAACGAAACTCCTTTAACGGTCAACGAAAAAATGAAAAAAGCGGGCGGTTTCCAGGGAGCCTTCTTTATTCCAAGCGTCCTTCCTTATATCTGG
>JADJNA010000007.1 GCA_016709305.1 Candidatus Villigracilis saccharophilus | reverse complement strand
GCGTGAATACAAGGCTTCCAAAGCCCACCATGACGATCAACGTCAGCTTGCCGGAGTGCGCAGGCTCGACGGGCGGGAGCGACTGACTGGCCACGCGCACTTCCGTGCCGCCGCTTTCAGCGGCCACGGCCACCTCCACAGTCTTGCTGGCCAACTGGGAATAGGTACTCCAGGCCAGATCACGCTGGCGTTCCAGATCCTTATGATGAGCCACCTCAGCTTCCAACTGCGCATCCAGTGACTGAATCTCAACGGTCCATTTCTCGATGCTATCCCTGATCTCCGCGCCCGCATCCTGAGTAAGTTGATAATTGAGAGGATCAAGCAGGGTAGCGGTAAGCTCATCGATCATGGCTTCCGTCTCTGTCTTGCGCTGTTCCAAAGCGAGGATCAAGCCGGATACATCCGAAGCCGCCACCGGCCCGGAAGTCAACGGGGTCTGCAGTTGAAGCGAGAACGGCGCAGAATTCTGATCTGTTGAATTCGTTTGATCAGTTTGATTAGTTTGATCAGTTTGATTCGCAAACGTTCGACTGCGTAAGAAAACCATTGCGAGAGAATCGCCAAATGCTGCTGAAGACGAAGTCTCGCCATTCAAGACCTGTTTCTGTAACAGGCGCGCATCGCTTAGCAATTTTTCCAGAGCCGCCAAGTCTGCATAATATCCCTCCAATACCTGCCTGCGCGTCGCCAGTTCGCGGCTATTGACCAGCGCCTCAGACTCCTGCAAGGCGGTCTGATAGCTTTCAATCTGGATCTGGAGGATGCCAATCCGCTTTTGAAGGCGGGGTATTGGGTTGTCGGCCAGGTACGCTTCAAGCTGCCCCTGGGCGGTTTGATAATCGCGTTCCGACTGCACAGCCTGCGCGCGAACCGCCTCAACATCCGCAGAGGTGGCGCTGGTGTACAGCTTGTTAATGCGCTGTTCGTAAGCCCGCGCCCAGGCGTTGGCAATATCAGCCGCCAGGACGGGATCGCGCAGTGTGATCACGATCCCGATCAGGTCGCTTTTTGTATTCTGGTCAACAGACACATGGTCCGCCAGAAAGCGGGATGTGTTGAGGAGGTCTTCATCCAACTGGCGCAGGCGATCGGCGAACTGCGGCAGTACTTCCTCACCGATGGCGGGGTTGGTCACCAGTTCGCGGAAGGTCGCCAGGCGCGCATCACGGCTGGCCTGCGTCTGGATGCCGCTCATTCCAAGTTGTTCCTCGGTCAATGTTTGGATCTGGGTGCCAAACTGCACCTCGACCTTTTGTTTCGATACCGCCACGAAAACACGTGCATCATACACACGCGGCATCAGCAAGGCCACTACCAATGCAACAAATGTCACAGCGACAGGAACACCAACGATCCACCGCCAGCGCAGGATCAGTATTTCAATCATTGGCTTGAGATCGATCTTAATTTCGTCATCCATAACTTATATTTTCCTTCATAAAAAATTCCGGGCTGCAGCACAAGCGCATCTCCCGCCAAGGGGAAATACCTACACATCAATACATACCAGACTTTATTTATCCACAGATCTTTCTCTTGAAAAAATTCAAATCCGTGCAATCTGCCAAGTCTGTGGATTATTTCCGATACTGCCCATTCATTGAATTTTTAAATCAAAAATTATCCTATCACGCAAAAACACCATCGTCAAGAAAACGAAAGAAACCATTGCCTCGTCCCTTACAGGCGAATTTTACACCGGCTAACAAAAATGTGGATTGACCTTCCATATCATTTTTGTTGTATAATTTTACAACAAAGCGGATTAAAAACAGTTGGAATATTCCCCAAAAACAATTTTCCAACTGCACATTTCAAAACCTGGACTCGGATGGACGCCGCGAACGCGGGGGTAATTCCGCGCCGATGCGAACCGTGAAGGACGGAGAATTCAAACAAGAAGGAGCCTTGGTTGCGCGGGACAGTACGGTATTTTCTGCGTTGGGTGGAATAGATACTTTTTCTTGGGGTTGTCGGCATGTCTGCGACAGAATCAATTTCCCATGTGGAGGTGATGCCGCGAGAATCCACAGCAGCGCTGACCGCGGTCCGCAAAAGACCCCAACCTCAACGCCGACATTTACAGCGACCTACAGCGCCACCACGACCAGCACACTCACAGCCACCAGAACCCCGGCACGGCCCCCGAACCTCCCTGCCATTCCAAAAAAACACACATGCGTCCCGAAAAACACACATACATTCACGGCGTCCGCATCAACCCGTTGAATTACGCGGCCCCGACATCACCTGCAAGCATACACATTCATATAGCTCGAATACAAATAAGGATTCCCCGGAAAACTTTGTATCATCGTGCAGTGTTGAGCGATATACCCATGTTCAAAGCGCGGAAGATCCCCCTCGAACAGCGCCAGATAATCGGGGTGATAATGCTCAGCCGCCCATTTGGCCGAATCTTCATAAGTTGCGTATTGGGTGAACTGGCCGCCAACCTCAGGCTGGATCAGACCCGCGAAATCGATCATTCTCCGCTGCGAGTGGAATCCAATAATGCCCACTTCAAGCGTTCCCACGCTGGCGTTCGGCGGCGTGTGCCCGCGCAGCCATTCGCCGACAAGGCCATAAATAATCGAACGGTTATTTAAAGGAACAGGGACCGCCTGTGATGCCGCCAGCACGAGGAACAAACTGATCGCGGCAAAATAAAAAACCGGGGTTCGGCTTGAAATAAAAAACCCGCGCATGCCTGTTATTCCCAAACCGATCAGCACAATCAAGCCGGGCACCAGGGGGGCGTAATACCAAAAATAAGCGGTCACCCCCAACATTGAATACATCAGAAAATAAAGCATGATCCAGGCGGTTAGCAATCCCCACTGACGAGCGCTCCGGAACATAAAGATCAATCCGGCCGCAGCCAGGCCCGCTTCCAAAGCGTACGGCCACAAGGAATACCCTCCCAGGAGACTTAACAACCCCGGTGAAAACCGCTGGCTGATCGTCATGATCCCCTGCTGCTGCTTGACGGCCAGCGTGGCCGGCAACGGCGAACCAAAGTAGGTCCAGGCAAATACGAACCAGGGAATGGTGATGCCAAGAAATAAGGCCAAAGCCACCCATGGGATGGGCCGTCGTATCTGCACAAGGAAATGGACCGCCAGAACGAAAGCCAACAGGATGCCGTCGGGGCGGGTCAGGACAGCCAGGGCAAGGCAAACAGCTGTCAGCGAATACCGCTTGCGGGAGAAACGCAAATGCGCTCAGGCAGAAAGCAAGGTAGAGCGGAGTCTCTGAACCAAGCGTGCGATGAAGCAGGGGAAACGCAGGATAAAGCAGTAATCCGGCCCAGGCCACCCCGGGGGATTTCCAAGTATTTGACAGGTCCCACAGGCAAATCCCCGCCCAGGCCAGGCTGAACGCGCCGATCACTTTTGCCAATTGCGGCAGGTCGGACCACAGGTTCCCCAAAAACGCCAGTAAAAAGGTAAACAAGGGCGTGGTTGTGCTCAGTACCCGTTCACCGGAGTTATATACAAATCCCAGGCCGTGTTGCAGGTTGGCCGCATAACGATAGGTAATAAAAGGATCATCGTAGATCCAATTGGAAAAGAAATAATTTATAAGCAGCGAAGTACCAATCAAATAGATCGCCGCGCCAACCGCCTTAACCATTCTCTCCCTCAAGTATCGGAACGCTTTAACCATTGATTTTATTTAACGTGTTCCGCCGCCCGCATGTTACAACGAATAGGCAGGAATGATGACCGCCCCAACAATATACAGATTCACCGACAAAAGGATCCCAAGTAATAAGTAGGTTAGTTTTTTATTCCAAAAGGGAAGTCCTTCAAGACCCATGGCTGCCAGGAGGGTTATCGCGCCAAGCGCGGTAAACAGGTAACGTCCTTGCGGCTGTGAGAATCGCAGGTTTATGTAAATTGTCACTCCTATGCTCAAAATCGGAAAAGTTAAAAGAATGAAAGTCAGGAACCACTCCATCTTGCGTTGAAATCCACGCCAGATACATCCCAGCAGCGCCGCAACGCCCAGTGAACCGAAAAGCAGATAGATCCAATTGGGCAGACGCAAATTCAACCAACCGAACATGCCAATGAATGACATGGCCAGGTAGCGAGGGAACATTGTCAGGAAATAGGGTGAAGTGATGGGTTTGGGATCGATGAGGAAGTCAACCACTGTAAACATGACCCGGCTTGCTAATGGGTCACCATACAATATCTGATTCCTAACCAGCCATGGCGCAACCATCAACAAGGCGATTCCCATCACAGACAAGCGTCCCAAACGCAGCTTCCATGGCCCCGGCGCGCCCAGGATGGCCAGCCCGAATGGAACAGGCAGGAAAATGGCGTTGGTTTTGGACAGGAATGCCAGCGCGCACAGAATTGAAGCCGCGATTGCCAGTTTCCAGGTAAAACCGCGCTTGATCAGCCGAACGAGCAAATAGGTCACCGCGGCGCAGGTCATGGTGACCAGGGCGTCGTTGCTGACGTTCATCCCGCGAAATGTGAATTGAGGTAAAAGAATTGCGAGCCCGCCCGCCAGTAAGCCTGTCGATTCCTGACCCGTCGCCTCGACACCCGCCAAATAGCAGAATAAGACGGTCAGGACCGATATAACAATTGACACGAACCGTCCCAATCGAATCGGCCAATAGTATTCAGAATCATAGATCGAGTCATTAAACCAGCGGGGCGGCAGGGGGGATTCGTTCGCGCTATTGCGAATCGATTGGGGCTGCACGGAGTCCGCCGCAAACGGCGCGACTAGCAGGTAATAAAGCGGGGGCGAATTTGCTTCAAAAAGCTGCTTGTCATAGAACGGCAGCCGCCAGTTCTTATGCAGATAGTTGGCATAAGCCCAATGATGGTCCTCATCCGGGGATTCGTAGATCGGCACAGTAAAAGACCACAACAAAAGCAAAATGGTTGAAACCACAAGCAATATAAAGAGAGTCCCAAACCCGCTTATTTTTTTATCAATCATTTTGACCTCTTGTATAGGGAAACTGGAACACGGTAATTTAAAGTGCCTGGATGAATACCTGTTCTTTTTAATGGAAGACCGTATTCATTACCGACGCTTTAGTATTTATCTCCACGCATCCAAGGATGCCTTTCCATGATCGCTTTCCTGCCCTCGATCAGGCCGATCTTTCCGCCCGCGCTGCGCGTTGTTTTTCCATTGACACGATATTTGGCTAGTATATCAGGAACATATTTTGCAAAGAGACCGTTCTCCACGAATTTCAACCACAGGTCGTAATCTTCCAATCCGCGCTCCAATGATCCGTCATATCCGCCAACTCTTGCCCAGGCAGCCTTGCTGATCAAAGCCATGCCATCGATATAATGATCCGAAACCAGCCTGGCCGGATCCCACTCCGCGAGATTAAGTTCCGCGCTGCCATAGGTTTCTTGAATATAAGCAGGCGCCTCCCCAAAAAGAAGTAATTTTGAGTAAACCCCTGAGAAATTATTTTCGATACCTAATTTCAAACACTGCGCCAGACATTCCGGCAGCAGGATATTGCCCGCATCCACCGGCATCACCCAGGGGGTCTGCAAATAATTAAAACCAATATTCCTGCTCGCGCCCGGTCCCTGATGCTCGACGTTGCCAAGAATGGCGCAATTTGCAGATCTCCCCTTATGTTCAGACAGCCAATCCATTGCCGCGCCCAAAGAACCGTCCGTGGAACGATCATCCACAATGACCAGGTCCAGGTCGTCCAGTGTTTGACCCGCCATGGAGTCCAGCGTTTCAACAATCAGATCCTGACCATTAAACAATGGAATAACCAGGCCGGCTTTCGATATTTTTTCCGTTCTATGTTCGAAAAGTTTTTCAGGTTTGGCGTAAGCGGGCAGCGCATTTTGGTTAGCGGGGATAAACGGCGGCAATTTCTTTTGAAATGAGCAGGCTTTGCGCCGAATCTCGGAAAAATTCGTGCGATATGAAAGGTCGATCTGATCCAGAAAAGAATAAACCAGATACGCCCTTTGCGCCGGGCCAAAGTGCCATAAGACCTCCAGGAAGGCCCTGTTTGATATCCTTTTCCTCAAAGCTTCATCATCAATTAACATTTTTAAATACTTGTACCAGTCGGCGCTGTCGCCGGCAAGAAAACCATTGACCCCGTGTTGAATGGCATTTTTAAAAGGCTGGGTGGGGGAAGCCACGGTTGGAACCCTGACCAGGGCGGCCTCAAAATATTTCAATTCGCTTTTGGCCTCGCAAAATCGATTGATCTCAAGCGGAGCTATATTAATATCAAACCGCGCGATCTCATCAATCAGGCCTTCCAATGGCACCATGTCTCTTATTTCAAAGCGGTCTTTGTGCACCTGTACTTCCGGAAATTCGCTGAGATGAAGCGCTTTTCCAAATACCGTGATAATAATTTGCGGGTACTCAACCAACAGCTTCAAAAGCGACGGCAGGGCCAGGCTGAAATCCTTTTGATGCGTTTGCGTACCGCCGGCATAACCAATCCGGATCACCTCACCACCTGTCTCTGTTTTTCCCCTCACAAGAGCCGTTGATCGATCCAGTTGATCATAATCATAGCCGTTAGGCAAAACAAAGGATCTTTGATTTAAATCCCCCATCGCGTTTGACAATGTCTGGGTCGGGCAGGTACAGATATCCGCCTGCAGCATTGTTTTTTGTATTCTCAAATAATAGTCTTTTACTATTTCAACATCCAAATTATGGAATCGGATGGCGTCAATGATCTGAGCATCGACAACATTCACATCAAACATAAGATCATCCACATCAAACACGATCTTGATCTGTTTTTGTTTTGCGTAATTAAGAATCAATTCAATATTGGGGTCATATATAGTCCTCCACAATATCAACAATTGGATCTGCCCCAGAGGCGACAGATCGCCAGCCAGCTCGTCCGACCTGCGCCAGACAGCATGGATGCCCAATGACCTGTATGTTTCAATATATCTCTCGACCCGGTAAATATGCCCAGGCGTATCCGGCTCGCCTGACACAAAAAGCACATTCATGACCTTTTCGACTGGTCATTTATTTTTTGCGACGGAAACTTTCCCCGCCCTTCCGCCATTCCCTTTGTAAGATAGTGCACCAGCGGATTGACGTGAGCCTCTTTAACATCCTGGTTATTATCCAGATACTGGCGGCTGCTAAATTCAGAACCCGGGTCGCGCCCCTCGAACCCGCCATGCAGCAGATAATGGCTGGCTGCATCTTTTTTGGATAGCGCGACATCCGAATTATTGGCCAGATACCACTCTTTATCAAACAGGCCTGAAGAGTTGATCAATAAAAGATTTTTTTTGAGGTCGAGCTTTTGCTTGATCTTTCGATAAGGATTCAATTGAATTGGTCGATCATGATTGATCAGCGTTTGCAGCAGGCCGCTTATTTTTTTTTTTAGTGTCAGCGCAAGGCGCTCCATACGGCTAACCATCAACCTGATCCGCCGCAGCCACTGAACAACCCGCCAGGCACGGCTCGCATAGATCTCGGACAGTTCTAGGTTCAGCGCCTGCACGACCCGTTCCTTTTCCTGCGCCAGTTCCCTGTTGCGCCTGATCAACGCAAACACGTCCAGATCTTTGTCGTCTTTTATTTGCACTTCAAAATCATGAATGCTGGATCCGTCGTATTTTTTAACCCCGCTGGATACCAGTTCTTCGTTTCCAACGATAAACCGTTTACCCAGCGCGTTGTTTTCAGGGGATCCTTTTTTGATCACACACAATGAATTCAAAAATTCGATTGAGTGGATCCTGGCCAGTTCAAGTTCATCAAAGTCAACGCCAAATTCGTCGCAAAACCCGGCGAGTAATTCCTTACCTGCCCGGCCGTTCCTCCAATGTTCATGATTCAGGATATCCGTCAACCGTTTAAAAAACGACATTGCTGAAAGCGGTTGATGCAGCCCGCCTTCAAAGTTGTCCCAATAACTGCAATGCAGGTCCTCTGCAACATATATCCCAGTCTCACTTAAGCAGGGAAAATAACGCGCGAACGAACGCACAATATCGCTGGAGTCATGCGAACCATCGTCAATGATAATGTCAAATGTCGGGGCATATTGCAGGATCTCATTTTGATATTCGTCTGAATTGGCATCGCCTGTCACAACCGCAATTCGGGAACTGCGATATTGCAACGCGGCACACGAGGGGTTGATATCGCAGCCAATTATTTTTCTGGCATTGGGGAAATATTGATCCCATATTTCGAGCGAGCCGCCGTTTTGAACGCCAATTTCCAAAAGCTGGACCGGCTGGTTTCGGTATACTGTAAACAACCGGTCATATTCGGTTAAATACAGCGACCATTTATCGGATAGTCTCCCTTTATGCTCCCTATATAATTGATCAAGAGTTTTATTCATTTCTACCCGTCCACTCTCAGGATCACTTCGTCAAAAGGTATACCGACCAACCCCCAGCGGACCTTGCTGGAAACGACATTGATGATAAGCGCATCATGCAGCCAATGGTGCTGAATATGAGTAAAAAGAGATCCATTCGCGACGGACGCCATGACCGCATAGTTACCGTTTGGCAGCATCGGCAGAAAGAAAACAAATTCGGCCGAAAATTCCGCTCCGGCCCCGACCCGGACCGGACTCAGATCGGTATATTGCAGGGTATTCTCACCGAACAGATCCTGTCCGAGGCGGTCACGCACCAAAAACCCGATAATCGGCTGGTCAAGTTCCTGGTGGGCGCGGGCGCGAATGATCATCCGCACAGACTCGCCTCCCTGAAATACCGCGGGGATACCCTCTTCAACATGCTCAAGGCGCACGTCAATTATTTCAGCACTATCTGTCTTCCATCCGCTGGCTTCTTCGAGATTATTAACCACTTCCGCCTTGACCGAATAATTAATTAACGGTTCCCTGCCCGCAGCTTGTTTTTCCAGCGGTGTTCGACCCGCCTTTTTAATGGTTGATAACTGAATTTTTTCTCCATATATTTCCTGTTGGGTGTATTGGAGATACGCTTCAGCCACCGTTTTGGTTTCGCCTGTTTCCCTGACCTGACCCTGATGCAGCCAGATCGCTGAGCGGCACAGATTGACAACCGTACCGACATCATGACTCACAAATAACAAAGTTCCGTTTTCCTGGAAGCCCCGAATGAAGCGCATACAACGTTGAACAAAAACCGCATCCCCCACGGAAAGGGCTTCATCAACCACCAGGATATCCGCATCCACGTGGGCGATCACAGCAAACGCTAGGCGCACCATCATGCCGCTCGAATACGTTTTTACAGGTTGTTCAATAAACTCGCCGATATCAGCAAATGCGGCAATATCATCGAAGCGCGCTTCTATTTCCTGAGTGGAAAGACCCAGAACCGAACCGTTAAGGTATACATTTTCACGCCCGGTAAACTCCGGATTGAAACCGGAACCCAGCTCCAGCAGCGCAGCGACACGCCCATGGGTTTGTACAGATCCCCACGTAGGTGTAAGCGTCCCACAGATAAGCTGCAAAAGAGTGGATTTCCCCGAACCGTTCCTGCCGATGATGCCGACAGTTTCACCTTTTTTCACCTCAAATGAAACGTCGTGCATAGCCCAAAACTCGCGGAAATATGTTTTGGGCGGTTTGCCGATCAATCTTTGAAATCTGGGGACAACAAACTGTTTAAGGCGGTCTTGTGGATGGCTGTACATCTGGAACATTTTGCTCAAATGTTCCACTTTAATGGCAATTTCTTCAGATGACATCTGCAAATCCTTTGCGCACTTTTTGGAACCACCAGAAGCCTGCGAAGGCAATCGCAAGACTTACAAACGAGGCAACGACAAGGGTGATCCAATCCGGGGATTCCCCAAGTATCAAGACCTTACGGCTTTCCGTGATAATCAACACCAGCGGGTTGAGCCCCAGCCAAAATTGATATTCCTCTGGCAGCGCGGAGAGTGGATAAAATACAGCGGACATAAACATGAGTATTGTGGTTAGCAGGCCCGTAACCTGTCCGACATCACGTATAAAAACCCCAATGGCGGACAGGAGCCACGCGATCCCCATACAAAAAAAAATAAGAGGCAGCAATACCAGCGGGAAAAAGATGATCGTCCAGGGAAGGGAACGATTAAGGATGAATTGCGCCAGCAATAAAACAAATAAACTTATCAGGCTGTGAAACAATGCCGAACCAAGGGCGACCCCTGGCAGTATCTCCAAAGGAAATACCACCTTCTTAACATAATTAACATTTGTAGTGACAAGCCCTGGGGCGCGATTAATAATTTCGGCAAAAAGATTAAACACGATCATGCCGGCGAACAGGATAATCGCAAAATCAGTCTTGCTTTCATCTCCGCCCACGTTCCAACGCGCCTTGAAAACAACAGAAAATACAAACGTATACACCAGCAGCATCAAGATCGGGGTAATAAACGACCACGCCAGCCCGATCATGGAACCGCGATACCTGCCGTCAATTTCCCGTCGGGTCATTTGCCAAATCAGCTGGCGGTTCCCCCACAAACTCTTGAACATGGCTACAGGCGTGGCGGGATGCGATTGATGGGGATTATTCATGAGATCCTTTATTACGTTTCTTTTGCGAAAGCAGGAGTTCCATTAAAATAAAATTATACTCCACACAGCGAACCATTTATTTTGGAAAGCAGCCCTGCCAGATCTTCCGCCTGGTCAAAGACTCGCTGAACTAAACCGAAATAAAACATGGCCACCCCGTCTGGCGGAATAGCCATGCGACAAAACTTTCTAAAATATGGTCAGCGGCTACGGTACGCCGTCCCAATTGCCTGCGATCGGCATGTCACCGGGATTCCCCAAGGCGAACACCAAATCTGCAAAGCCAAGTGTGTTGGAATTACGGAGATAGAAGGAGCCGTTGCGATACACGCCGATCGTGTCCATCCCGTCATTGTCCCAATCGCCGGTGACCGGCTGGTCGCCCGGCAATCCATAATTAAGTGCTCACGTCCGCAAACCCGCTCGTGTTGGTGTTCTTAAGGAATATCACGCCATTGGCGGGCCGGAACACGCCTGTGGTATCCACGCTGTCCCCGTTCCAATCACCGGCAATTCCAACATCTCCAGGAAGCCCCAGCAAAAAACTGATATCAGGCGGGCCGGCGGTATTGCTATTGCGCAAACAAAAGGTAATGGCGGCACTATTATAGACACCGACCGTGTCAACGCCATCTCCGTTCCAATCTCCCGCCACCGGCTGATCGCCGGGCGAACCAAAAGCGAACACCAGGTCGGCAAAACCAAGCGTGTTGGAGTTCCGCAGATAGAAGACACCATTGCGGTAGACGCCGATCGTGGCGGTTCCATTCCCATCCCAGTCGCCTGTCACAGGGTAATCGCCGCCAAGCCCGTAATTGATCGCCACGTCTGCAAAACCGGTCGTATTGGAATTCTTCAGATATAACAGCCCGTTGCCCGGGCGGAAGACTCCGGTTGTATCACTGCCAAGCGCCGGGTTAAAAAGAACAGGCATGTTTTGCGCAGAGGACCCGGGAACCGTTTGTTCCTTGACAGCATCGGAACAGAAATTCAACGCGGCCATTCCGCCCGAGGGAGGAGCCGTACACGGGAAAGCTGGCGGTAATGAAGTACCTTCGCTAAGGAGCACATCACTATACGCGTATTTTTTTTGTCCCGCTTTTTCAAGCCACATATAATTGGGGTCCACATCATAGCTATAACGGCCGCTGTGTACAAACCAGCCCGAGAGAGGCGTACCGTTGATCGCGACATAGGCACCGTTATACTTTAGCGAGAAATGCACGTGCGGGCCGGACGCGGAGCCGCCTGTACAAGTGGCTTCCGCAAGCGTATTTGCGATCACGCCGATCTTGTCATTCTGTTTTATGGAACCTGTTAGGAACTTCGCGCCTTCAAGGTGATAATACGTTGTTTCCCAACCGACATTAAGCGCGCCGCTATGAGAAATCTTAAAGCCGCAGTCAGAATATCTTGTGGGGATTCCGTGAGCGGCAGCCACCACCCACATGGTACTGGTATCCGCTCCCCAGGAAACCGGCCAGGGATAGAAATCCAGGGAGGAAGCATCCGTGAAATTGGTTGTGCCGGAATTGTTATGCACTCCGCCAAACCTCCAGGATAATCCCTGTAAATAGGGAAGCTGCAATAAATTAGACGGCGCGGCCAGCGCGCTGGTTTCTGTGGGGATCGTTATCTGATTTTTTTCGTCAAGCGGATCATCACTTCCAAAGAGCCTGAGGTACGTTTGATAAAACCCATTTGCCTGGCTGTTATCCAACATTAAAGATATATTTTGATGATCCATTGCGGCAAGCCCGGCGATGACAGCATATGTGCCCGCGTTCGTCCCCGGCGCAACATTGACGACGGTGCCGCCCGGCGTGACAAAAGGTTTTAACTCGCGTTGTGAAACGGCCAACGCAGAATACGAATAAAGATGTAAATAATAAGCTTCCATCATTTTTGTGGAAAGGGCTTCAACCTGCGGGATAAAACCACCGTGTTCCAGCATGCCATATGGGTTTTCGATCCGTTCAGGCTGCGGATCGGAAATTAATCGGGATTGAATTTCCAACAGGGTCAAATAAATTTTGGGATTGATGCTGAAATATTCCGAGCGGCCGTACAGGTCGTCCGCATATCTTAATAAATGAGGCGCACTGGACTCGAGAAAAGTCTTCACTTTAAAATTCCCTATATTGGGGCCGTACACAAACTGGCCATCTGATAAAACATAGGGTATCCCTGCGTAAACCGGCTCTGGCGGGACCGCGCCTTGAGCATCCGCAAAGGGTAAATCGACCGCGTCAAAAGCGGAAAGAAACACGGCCAGCAGCATGATCCCGGAAATAATTTTGCGTGTCCGCAAGATTTTGTTTTTGATGAACATTTTGTTCTCCTGACTTGAACAAGCCCCAAAAAAAGGATCGCCATGAAAGCGTAAAAAATCCTTTGCTATAAAGGCACATAACTGCAATGTTCATACCAGACGGATAACCAAGGCCCAGTATGTATGTTCAGTGTAAAATAAAACCAATGAAAAACAAGTGGCATAAGCCACTTGTTTTTCATCCTAACAAGATTGTAATTCAGCGCGAAACAACTGATATTACGCATCACCTCGAGCGGTCAAAGTGAGTTTAATTTGCAACCAAATACACCTGCTTACGGTATTCCGTCCCAATTGCCCGCGATCGGCATATCACCGGGATTTCCAAGGGCAAACACGAGATCTGCAAAGCCAATGGTATTGCTGTTGCGCAGATAGAATTGCGCATTGCGATAGACACCGATCGTATCGATCCCGTCATCATTCCAATCTCCGGTCACAGGCATATCCCCTGCCAAACCATAATTAAGAGCAATTTCTGCAAAGCCGGTGGTATTGGTATTCTTGAGGAAGATGATGCCGTTGCTGGGGCGGAAAACACCCGTGGTATCAGAGCCATCTCCGTTCCAATCTCCCGCGATACCGACATCGCCCACATTCCCCAGATAAAAGCTCATATCTGGCGTGCCGGGGCTGTTACTATTCCGTAATAAGAATTGCCCGGTCGTAGTACGAAATACCCCGATGGTGTCTACTCCATCCCCGTTCCAATCACCCGCGATAGGTTGATCACCGGGAGCGCCGAAAGCGAAGGTTAGGTCGGCGAAACCGAGAGTGTTGGAGTTACGCAGGTAAAATGAGCCGTTGCGATAGATGCCGATCGTGGCTGTGCCGTTGCCATCCCAATCGCCTGTGACAGGATAATCTCCGCCAAGCCCATAGTTGATCGCGACATCGGCGAAGCCGGTTGTGTTGGCATTCTTCAAGTACAAAAGCCCGTTACTCGGGCGGAAGACGCCGGTCGTATCTCCGCCGCCCACATAACTACCAACATAAAGATTTAACTCCCACCAATCAAAAGTGCCGATACCAGTTCCGCCAGATTCGTCGGTAACTTTCAAAGCCCATGTTCCAAGAGATGATTCGCCCCGATGCTGAACAGTCAGGAACTTCCACGCAATATAGTCGTAAGTTGGATCATCCTGTTTATCAACCAGGATACTTGGCGTACCTGAAGGTGAGGTAAGCACTACTTTCAGATCACCCCGAAAATCGTGTGTGGCATTGAAGACAACCTCAACAAAATCCAGTGTAATATTTTGATTGACAACAAAAGTACTGGTAACGCCAACCCCGGTTGGATCCTCATTACGGTCAGGTATTTCGAAGGTTAACAGGAATGGTTCCTGATGAAAAGACTGGAGCAGGCGCCAACAAAACACCAGCCGCATTAACCTGAGCATCGGTGATACCGGAATTATTCGCTTTCGCTAAAGAAGTTGGCATTACACCAATCCCCAGCAAAGAGATCAGCGTCAATGAAACGCGAAGAATGTATATTATTTTTTTTGATATAAAATTTTGCACGAAAGATCTGTTCATTTTATCTCCTTGAAGCTGGACTATCCATTACTATAAACAAGTGATCACGCTCTTATTGCTTTTTGCTCGTTCTGAGGATTTGATGGTTGAATTGTAGAAGATCGTACGCACGTTCATAAAACAGAGAATGCAATCATGATCAAAGGATGTTTAGAGACGGTTTGATTAAATGATGGCGGGGTTTTATGAGGGTGATGCATCTTGTCGAATTGGCTCTGTTGGGGACCTGGCACAACAGGATAAAAAGAAAACCACATTGAAATTTCATCCTGTCAAAACCGTCTTTGATCATCTTCCTTTACTTGCATGCATTCACAATTCTCCTGGCGAATGATACTGCCTGCAGTTAAATTATACAATCAGAAACGGGCTGGCCTGTGTACAAAATTGTCAGGCTGTTATTTTTTGCACGGCGCGCGAACTGCCATAAGGCCAGCCCGCCAAAAAACAATGCCAGTATGCCTGTAAATAAAAGGGCATGCTGGCGTCTAGGTTTATTGGATTATTGAGACCGCGCTTTTTCTTTCATTTCAAGATAGTATTCTATTGCATGGCCAGCCTCAAGGCAGTCTGCCAGTCTGGAAGTTTCAGATCAAATGTAGATTCGAACTTGGAGCAGTCCAGGGCTGAAAAAAGCGGCCGTTCGGCCGGAGTGGGGAAATCCGCTGTCAGGGCCGGCAATATCTCTTTTGTGATCTGTTCCTGTTTGTTCGGATCAAGCTCAAGGATCATTTTGGCCCATTCAAGCCGGCTGGCAAAACCGCTGCCGGCAAGATGATATAAGCCGCTGCGTTCTGCCACATACTTCTGTCCGCGCACGGCGATCTGCGCGGCAACCTCAGCCAGCATCCTTGCCCAGGTCGGGTTGCTGACCTGATCTGTGACCATCCGTAAGGTTTCCTGACGGCGCGACCACTGCATGACCTTGCTGATAAACCCGCCCTGGCCTCTCATGCTGTAAACCCAGCTGGTGCGAAAGATCAAATGCGCGCCGCCGGCTTTCCGGACCAACTGCTCGCCTTCAAGCTTGCTCCTTCCATAAACACTTAAAGGATTGGGGGTATCGCTCTCGGTGTAGGGACTGCCTTTCGTCCCATCAAAAACATAATCTGTTGAGTAATGAAAGAACATCGCGCCTAAACGATCACACTCTTCCGCAAGAAGTCCGGGCGCAATGGCATTGATCTTTGCGGCGCGCTCGCGCTCCGTTTCAGCCAGATCAACAGCTGTGTAGGCGGCGGCATTCACGACCAGCGCGGGTTTTATCTCTCTGATCAATTCGCAAACAGTCTCGGGGCGCTCCAAATCTATCTTCGGATAATCAACTGCAATGATCTCCCCCAAAGGCGCGAGGGTTCGGCACAGTTCCCAGCCCAGTTGACCGTTTTCAGCGAGGATAAAGATACGCATCATAGTCCCTCAGCCGAAAGACGCAGCAGGTATCGGCCGTAATGGGTACCTCCCATTCTGGCGGCCAAAGCTTGCAGTTGCGAAGTATTGATATACCCCATTCGATACGCGATCTCCTCCGGACAGGAAATCATCATCCCCTGCCGTTCCTGGACTGTTTGTATGAAAGTAGCCGCCTGAAGCAGGGATTCGTGCGTCCCGGCGTCCAGCCAGGCAAAGCCGCGGCCAAGGACTTCTGTTTTTAAATTACCCTGCTCCAAATAGATGCGGTTAAGATCTGTGATCTCCAACTCGCCGCGCGGAGACGGCTTCAAGTTTGCAGCCAGATCCGACACATGCTGATCGTAAAAATATATACCGGGCACAGCATAATTGGAACGAGGCTTTTGTGGTTTTTCTTCCAGGCTCAATACTATGCCATTTTTATCAAATTCGGCAACGCCATAACGTTCCGGGTCATGGACCGGATACGCAAAGATACGCGCCCCCTCTCTGAGCTGGGAGCAAATTTTTAACTTTTCGGGCAAACCATGTCCATAAAAAATATTATCACCCAGGATCAAACAGGCGGGCTGATTATTGATGAAATCCCTGCCAATGATAAAGGCTTCAGCCAATCCGCGCGGTTGATCCTGTTCGGCATAGGAAAATGAAAGCCCCCAGGCATTCCCATCCCCCAGCAAACGGCGGTAGAGCGGCAGGTCTTCCGGCGTGCTGATAATTAGTATTTCCTGTATCCCCGCCAGCATAAGCACAGAAAGGGGGTAATAGATCATGGGCTTATCGAACACAGGCAAAAGCTGCTTGCTTATTGCAAGTGTAAGCGGATGAAGCCGGGTTCCCCTCCCGCCCGCCAGAATAATTCCTTTCATGATGTCTTCTCCCTCGTATCATAGTTTTTTGTCAGCCAGGCCTGATAGTCCTGCTGTTTTCGGATGGCGAGTACCCACTCCGGATGGGAGAGATACCAGTTGACTGTGTCACACAGGCCATCCTTCAAAGTATGACGCGGGCTCCAGCCCAATTCACGCTGTATTCTGCTTGAATCCATGGCATAGCGACGGTCATGCCCAGGGCGGTCTTTTACGAACTGGATCAATTCACGATATGGATTTCCATTTGTGCGGGGCTTTAATTCATCAAGAATATCGCAAATGGTTTCGACAATGGTCAGGTTGGCAGGCTGGTTTTCGCCGCCGATATTGTAGCTGGAGCCATTTGCCCCTTTGGTCACCACCAGGTGGATGGCGCGGCAGTGATCTTCCACATGCAGCCAATCCCTGATCTGCTGGCCATCCCCATAAACAGGTAATGCCTTTTCATCCAAAGCGCTTAAAATGATCAGCGGGATCAGTTTCTCCGGGAAGTGATAAGGACCATAATTATTGGAACAATTTGTCAGGCTGTATGGCAGACCATAGGTATGACCATACGAACGTACAAGGTGATCGCTGGATGCCTTGGATGCGGCATAGGTGAATTGGGAGCGTATGGAGTTTCCTCGGTCCATGCGGGTTCGCCGGGAGCCAGAGAGCCAAAGACCTCATCGGTTGAAATGTGGTGGAAGCGGATCTGATCCCTGGGGAAATCATTTTCCTGAAGCCAATACTTGCGGGCAGCTTCGAGCAGCGTAAATGTGCCAATGATATTGGTGTGCATGAATTGGGCCGGACCCAGAATGGACCGATCCACATGCGACTCGGCGGCAAAATGCACGATCGTATCCACCTGTCGTTCCCGCAACACGGCATCCAGAAAACTTTGATCGGTGATATCGCCCTTAATGAAGGTATAACGCAGCGGATCAGGAAGGTCTTTCAGATTTTCCAATGACCCGGCATAGGTCAACGCGTCCAGATTGAACACCTGAACATTCTTTTCGACATCAAGCAGATACCTTATAAAATTCGAGCCAATAAAACCGGCACCGCCGGTCACAAGTACGTTTTTCATAGAACTCCTTTTATTCAAATATTTCCGCTTCTTCGAATATTTTTCCAAGTGCATCCTTGGCGGATACGGCAATATCTGCGCCGTCCAAGACAGGCCACTCGATCCCTATCGTTGGGTCGTTCCATACGATGCAGCGCTCCCATTCGGGCGCATAATAATCCGTTGCCTTATAAGCCACTTCAACCCATTCGCTAAGCGCCAGAAAGCCATGGGCAAATCCGCTGGGAACCCAAAGTTGATGTTTGTTTTCAGCGCTTAAATGCACGCCGCACCATTTTCCAAACGTCGGGGAACTGCGGCGAAGATCCACCGCGACATCGAATATTTCCCCAGCCAGTGCGCGGATAAGTTTTCCCTGGGGCTGGCGGATCTGATAATGTAAACCTCGCAGGACTCCCCTGACAGAACCGGAATGATTATCCTGCACAAATTTTTTGTCAATCCCGGACAAGGTAAATTTATCTTCGCGATAGGTTTCAAGAAAAAAGCCGCGGGGATCTGAAAATATCCTGGGGCGTACAACGAGCACATCCGGTATTTGAGTGGGCAAAAATTCCATGGTTTAATTTTGATACCTTGATATTTTAGAATGTCATGTGGCTGAACACATGTTAACGGATTCCAAAAAATAAAGCAAACATCCCCCGCCGAGACACTACTCCTATCGGCAAACCCCATTTCCATCACATACAGGTGTTTGCAAGGGACATTGCAGCGGCGAGACAGGCTCGCGAACATAGACTTTGGTTTGCGCTGCGATCACCACCACAGCCAGCGCATCCATATTTTCGCCATTCTGGCAGCCAAGCACGATCACATCAGAAGCATTTGGGAAGTACGGCACTTCATCCTGCGGCAGGATCACGTTATTTATTCCATTTGAACCGATCACGACAAAACCTATTCTGGGGTATGCCATAATCTGATAGGGGTAGCGTCGTTTATTCTCACCTTTATTTTCCAAGTAAAAACGCGGATATAACGCGCGCCCGTCCACAACCCTGAACGCAGGCGATTGCCGAGAAAATTCCTTCAGCATTACCTGAGTCAATCCCATTTCATTAAGATGACCGTCGTTTTCAAGACCAGTCAATAACTCCGCCTGGGAACGGGGCGGATAGCGCAGCGGAAAGATCATCTCAGAGACCGGCAGTGCCGCGCCAATGAATAAAAATAAGAACAGCACGGCAGGCGCTTTTTTCATAGATGTCCACAACCAGGGTGTTTGACTATCGGGTTTATTAATTTCAATATCAACAAAAAAACCGAAAGAGCCTGCCGCCCAAACCATGACCTGGAGCAGGCCAAGTGCGAAATAAAGGAATACCACCCAGTCTACAGGGACAATATAGCGGCCGCCTGATGTGCGCGCCATGGCATTCGCTAGTTGATAAAAAAAGAAAATACCCAGCGGCACCAAACCCGGAAGTTTTACTGAACGCCAGGCCAGACTGACCCCCAACGCGACCAGCATTAGGTTAAGGATAAAAATAAAGACAGCTCCGGTCGCCATACTTCCATCCCAATATTGTTCCCAAAATGGCGTGGCTTCTTTCAATATGTAACGAAGGTCGTGAAAAACAGGCGAAACAGGCAGAATAAAAACTGATGTCACCAGGTTATGAAAAAAATTCGAAGCGATCGAAACAGGAATGGGTAACAATTGAACTTCAGTCAGCACAGGTTGTGCTGAAATAATATCAGCTTCTTCTACTTGTACTTGTACTTGTGGGGTTGGATCTGGAGCGGACTGTGATGGGGTCTTGAAATATCGCTCTGCGAGCACGGTGCGTATGCGGGATATAAAAACATCAAAAACAGATCCGCCACTGACGACTCCCCAGGGAAGAACACTCACGAACATGGCTGTAACCAAGAACAATGAGACGAGCAGCGCACGCGACTTTTGACGCCAATACACAATGACCGATAATAAAACGGCGAACATGATGGAAAACAACGCGTGGGTGCGGATCATGATGCCCAAGCCGGCGATCCCACCAACCCAAAGAGCATAGTGATAATTTTTATTTGGAGATTTCAACCACTTGACCAACATCAACGCCAGCCATACCATCAGGATGGCCAGAGGAAAATCCGTCAACATTTGTTTCTGGTTGGCAAGATCGATCATACTGCTGGCGGCAATCCCATTGAGCCCGCGCAGGGTTGCGAGAACAGCAAGAACAACTCCAAGGGTACGGCTGTGCATCTCTTTTCCCAGTTGATATAAGATAGCGGGGAATACAGCATAGATCGCGGCTTGCAGCGCAACCACCTGGGAATAGTCCTGGCCGGCCAGCGCGTGCAAAAACACCAAAAACCCCATATATAAAGCGCGGTCAAAGAATAATCCATTGTTGATGCCCTGACCGATCAAGGCAAATTGACTTGCAAGGTCAAAAGTGGCGGCATCCGAATACGGATGATATTGAAAATCAGGTAAATAAGGTCCTGGCGCAAAATAACTTGAAAGCACAGGCTCGCGCGCCCAAAGAAAAGCCGCAGCCCCCCAAATGATCGCAAAAATCAAGATCTCCGCAGCCTTCGGCACATGTACATGAAAATAGGATTTCTCAAAAAGAAAAAACAACCCGCCTAGCGCGAGCGCATAAAAGATTTGAAGAGGCAGTATCGGCACACCAGTTGCATACCAGTAATCCTCGCTGATACGCAGCCCAAGCCCGGTGGATGAGATCAATATCCAGATAAGAATAAAGACCGTCATTAATATGAATGCGATATTCAATACGCTTTTGTAGGTTTGAATATCTGGCCGGTAAAATCCATATCTTGCGCCCCACGCCAGCAAAAAGGTCACTCCGCTAAAGAATGTAAACCAGATGAGCAGTGGATACAAACGAACAAAATAATCCTGGAAGTTTCCATAACGATAGAAAGGGATACAAGCTGCGACCCAGCCCAAAACCAGGCCTGCCAGCGCGCCCCAGAGCACGGCCTTTGAGAATAATTCCTCACCGGCAATCAATTCCCATATGCGTTTCGGCCATTCTTTATCCCCGTAAGCCCGGAAAGAAAACCCGGCTGCCAATATTCCTACAAGCGCGACACAGCCGATCAAAGTCAGCCTTTGAAGGGAAAGACCAAAAAACGCCCTGTTCTCAGGGTCGGAAGGAATCTGAAACATGACCAGCGCGGCGATAAAGGCGCTGATCGAGATCAAAGAACCGTAAACAGCCAAAACGCGACTGGAACGCGGCCATCTATACATGATAAATTTTAGTTTACCATTTTTTCTCCGCTTAAAGACCTACCAGCCGATTTAGCTTGCTGTAAAATAGGCTGGTCACCTTTATTTATTCGTACTATTCGACTTCAAGGAGATCAATAAATGAACTTAGTCAGCGTGAATATCGGGCAGGCCCACACACAGCAAAATGGGAATAAAACGGAAACAACAGGGTCTATAAAACCCCGACAAACGAATCTGTGCAGGTCACTTCCCTGGGGATCAAGGAGGATTTCATCGCCAGCAAAAAACATCACGGCGGCCCCGATCAGGCCATATATGTTTACGGCAAAGCGGACTACGACTGGTGGTCCATTGAATTGGGACGTGAGCTGGCTGGCGGAACATTTGGCGAAAACCTGACCATCAGTGAATTGGAAAGTGCGCAATTCAATATCGGCGACCGACTGGTGATCGGCAAAGTGATTCTCGAGATCACGGCGCCGCGTATCCCTTGCAGCACATTAGCCGCCCGTATGGGAGATCCTGAATTTGTGAAACGTTATCGTCGGGCAGAAAGACCGGGTTTGTACTGCCGCGTCATGCAGGCAGGGCTGGTCACAAAGGGCGATGATGTGAAGATTGAGCGGTATGAAAAAGATACGATCTCCGTTATTCAGGTATTTCGTGACTACTATGATAAAAAGAAAAGCGCAGAGACGATCCGTAACCATCTCAACGCGCCGATCGCGATTCGGGTACGGACCGCGCTGGAGGAAGAACTGCAAAAAATAAATAATAAGCGGCCATAAAATTGTAAATGGTTTGAAGGGTATCCTTTACGCGCAAATGCTATAATCCAAACTTATTAATTATTCAACCCTTCCATGAACTTCACTTTCCTCCTTTGGCCCAGCGTTATCATAGCCGCCATCCTTGGCGTTTTCTTTTTCATGCGCCGCCATCGCCGATTCGAAATCGCGGCATTGACCAGCAGCAAGGTCATGGATCATATTAAGGATCTGGCGATCGTCCTTGATCAGCACGGAAACATTGTCACGTTCAATCAGGCTGCTCAGCAGGCCTGCGGCATTTCCACTGCCGCAATTGGCAATCCCGCAGACAATCTGTCCAGACCATGGTCGGACCTTTTTAAACGCTATGCTCAAGATATATTCAAAGATGAAATTAGGGTAGAGCTGCATTACTATCAGCTAACAATTTCCCCCATTAAAGACAATCGAAACCGAACCCTTGGGCGATTGTTCATGCTTCACGACATTACCGAGAGCAAACTCGCTGAACAGGCCATGGCAGAGAGTGAATCGCGATACCAGCAGCTTGTCAAATTGCTGCCGGATGGCGTGATCACGCACCGGGATGGAAAGATCCAATTCGTTAACAGCGCGTCTGTTGAGATGATCGGTGCATCCTCGGCAAGCGAATTGATCGGAAAAAAATTTCTTGATATTGTCCACTCAGACTCGCAGGAGCTCGTCATTCGGCGTATTCAAAGAAGCCTGATAGACAAAAGTGCCAACCCGCTGGTAAATGAAAAATTCGTACGCCTCGACGGTAGAACGATCGATGTTGAAGTTACTTCTCGACCCATTGATATTGACGGGGCACCCACCTTCATGGTTGTCTTCCGCGACATCAGTGAAAAAAAACTTGCAGACGAGAAACTCCAGCAGCTATCGCGGGCTGTTGAACAAAGTCCGGCCTCCATCTTGATCACAAATATTGAAGGCATCATTGAATATGTAAATCCGCGCTTCACAT
This sequence comes from Candidatus Villigracilis saccharophilus, assembly GCA_016709305.1. GTDB lineage: Bacteria > Chloroflexota > Anaerolineae > Anaerolineales > Villigracilaceae > Villigracilis > Villigracilis saccharophilus. The sequence continues at coordinate 13,575 of JADJNA010000007.1, read as the reverse complement.
TGGTCACTGGCTATACTGCGGAGGAGGTGCTTGGGAAAAACCCGCGCATCCTAAGCACCGATCAGACTCAGACGGGTACGCATCGCGACCTATGGGAAAAGATATCAACAGGCAGGGAATGGCAGGGCGAATTTGTGAACCGGAAAAAGAACGGGGAACTGTACTACGAGTCCGCCATCATCTCACCGATCATTGATGCCAACGGAGTAACCACCCATTATCTGGCGGTGAAAGAGGATATTACCGAACGGAAACGCGCTGAGGCCGAACTGCAGGCGCTGCAGGTCGAACTGCGTGAACAAGCCATCCGTGATCCATTGACCGGTTTATTTAATCGCCGTTATCTTAATGAAACCCTTGAACGAGAGATCGCCAGAGCCGCACGCGAAAATTACCCGGTCAGTTTTATCATGAGCGATATTGACCACTTTAAAACCATCAACGACACCTATGGCCATCCCGTCGGCGACATTGTTCTGAAAAACCTGGCAGCCGAACTGATAAGCCACGCCCGTGTTGGAGATATCATTTGCCGCCACGGGGGGGAAGAGTTTCTTGTTATCCTGCCCGGGGTTTCCTCTGACGACGCTTTTCAGATCGCGGAACGTTCAAGAAAATCCTTTCAGGCCTTGCGAACCGAGCACGGGGAATTCGAGATACGGGCTACTTTATCAAGCGGGATCGCCACATTCCCCAAGAACGGAACAAAAAGCATGGAGTTGATCGCATTGGCAGATCAAGCTTTGTACCAAGCCAAATCAAACGGGCGCAATTGTGTGGTCGTGTCTCGGTTGGTGAATCTGTAACGCTACGCTGTTTTTTACTCCGTGAGGAATTTTTGACAATCTATTACAAGCATAAAACCCCTCATTGGAAAAATAGAAACTTTGTTCTATAATACAGGCGCTGTTTATCCGATTTTGTCATCAGAGGAGATAATCTTATGAGTAACCTTGATCAAGCAGTGCAAACCCAGCTTAACAATATTCAAAAGAAAACAGGCAAGTCACTCGCAGAACTGACAAGCATCGCGCAAAAAAGCGGTTTGACCAAACACGGCGAACTGCGCGATATGTTCAAGGAAAAGTTTGGATTGGGGCACGGCGATGCGAATTCACTGGTTCACGCCATCCGCGCATCTGACGGCACACGCGCCGCCGAAGGCAAGAACGAGAATGCCGTGCTAGATGAAATTTATTCCGGTGCAAAAGCAGGCATGCGTCCCATCCATGATGCTCTGATGGAGCACATCATGAAATTTGGCGAGTTCGAGATCGTGCCCAAAAAAGGCTATGTCAGTTTACGGCGCAAAAAACAATTCGCGATGATCGGGCCAAAAACAAACACACGCTTCGAAGTCGGCATCAACGCAAAGGATCTCAAAAAAAATAGCCGCCTGCTGGAACAGCCCAAGGGAAGCATGTGCAATTACTTCGTCCAGGTAAATGACATGAAGGAAGTAGACGCTGAATTGATCACATGGATCAGATCTGCATTCGAAGGAGCAGGATAACCCGATGTCAGACCATATCAAACAAGAAGATTTTTCCATCAATCTACTTAATCTCATGCATGAGACTTTCGAAAGCCATCATGGGATTTTTCTGGATAAGGACACCTCGCTCTTTCAAACGCTCGAAAGCGTTTCTGCCCAGGAAGCATCCACTCCTGTTGGAGGGAAATGCGCCTCTCTCGCCGCCCAGGTAGCGCACGTGACGTTCTATATCGAATCCTTTGAACGCTTTGCTATCTATCAGGATACCAGCCCTGTGGATTGGGGTGCGATCTGGCGTACAGTGGAAAAAGTCACGCCTGAAGAATGGGACGCGCTGAAAAACAACCTTAAGCAAACTTATGAACGCATCAATAAGTTGTTCCGCGAGAACAAAATGTGGAATGAAGACACCATCGGCGGAGCTCTTTCCATCGTAGTTCATACCGCCTATCATCTTGGCGAGATCCGTCAGGCCTTGTGTCTATTAAAAGTGTAAACATGGTCCCGCGTCCGCGCTACCCCATGCCCAATTTTATTCAGGAGGCGCTCAATGCGCATGGATTAACGGATGCCTATCTTGCGCGGCCGCCTTATCAACAAAATGATTATATTGGCTGGATCAACCGCGCAAAGCTGGAAACGACAAAGCAGAAACGCCTGAATCAAATGCTGGATGAACTGAAATGCGGCGACATTTATATGAAAATGAAATGGAACAGCAAGTCGGGTTAAAAGCCCGACTTGTTGTTTATGTGGCAAAATAGGAGGTATGACCCAAAACGACATCATACAAAAAACAAGTGCATTTATAAAACAAGAATTCAGTGACGATTCCTCAGGTCATGATTGGTGGCATATTTACCGCGTGTGGAAAAACGCCATCGCCATTTGCGAGCAGGAAAGAGCGGACAGATTTACTGTGGAACTCGCAGCCCTGCTGCACGATCTTGACGATTGGAAATTCAATGAAAACGAAGATGAAACGCCGAACCGCGCCAAAGCCTGGATGGAGTCTTGCAATGTGAATTCTGAAATGATTGAAAAAGTCTGCGAGATCATCATGCACATTTCCTACAAAGGGGCGCAGGTGGAAAACAAGATGAAATCGCTCGAGGGATTGATCGTGCAGGACGCAGACCGGCTGGATGCCATCGGCGCGATCGGAATCGGCCGCGCCTTTGCGTATGGGGGCTATAAGAACAGGCCAATGTACGACCCCGAAAGATCAAATAAAATGCATGCAAGCTTTGAAGAATATAAGAAAAGTAAAAGCGCGACCATTAATCATTTTTATGAGAAGTTACTTTTATTAAAAGATATGATGAATACCGGCACAGCAAAAAGGATTGCGGAACAGCGCCATGAGGTGATGCTGAGTTTCCTAAGTCAATTTATGAATGAGTGGGAAGGGAAGGATATTAATTAAATCTCGTTGCAGGACGGCAAGCGGCTCCGCGGGATCCAAAGATCGTAGTAGACAAAGGACGCCCTTGCAAGAACAAAAGCTATTTTTCCAGGTTAAATATCAGCGCACTTTCTGATTCATACATAAGCAGATGGGGATCTGAAGCGCGAGTCGAATCCGCCAGGCCGCGCAATGAATTCATTATTGCGCCAGTTTCATTTTCAGACGGGATCATAACGACCAGGTAATCGTAATTGACCGAATTGCGCGCACTCCAATCATTGACACAGCTCACATCTGCGCAATGTTGAAAAGCGGTCAACTGGTCATACCACGGAAAAAATCGATCTCCAAGAGTCCACTCCAGCCCCTGCATCGTCGTCGCGCTATATTGTTCCGTTAAAGCGGGGAACCATTCTTGCAAAGGATCAGACATTGAAAACTCGCGTCCGGTTGCAAGCAAAAATGTCTTTCCCTTATCAATATTTGAATCCACCCATTCGATCATTTTCAGATCATCGGATTTCAAGCTTGTATTCACCAATTGAAAATCAAAGATGCTTGCTGTCAGAATGAAAAAGAACATGAGGGAAAACACAAGGAACTGGCTCGAACGCTTCAGCACGACGGTCTCAGGCCCGTCATCCGAACGGCTAATCAGCGCGAAGAGCTTGAGGAGCCCCATGCCCGCCAGCACAGATAATGACAGTAAGGCAATACCGTCCCCTCCGCGCGGATCAACAAGATAGGCAAGCACGGTCCATGTGATCAAAAAGAATTCACGTTGTCTAATGGAGATCCAAAGGCCAATCAGTGCCAAGAGCAGGATCGGAAGAAAAAGTACATCCCCAAGACCCTCAAACCTGAATATTCCTAGATACGACTCAAGGGTCCGCTGGCTGGTAGAACCTGCAGAAATAATCGGCTGTATGCCATAACGGGTTAATACTGTCACCCACCACGGAGCCGTTAGCAAAGCCACTCCAACAGCTATGGACAAGGATGAAATAATTCCGCGCGGATTGCGGCCATAAAAAACAAAGATCAACACTCCTCCCAACACGGCGTGGAGTGCTGTTTGTGGATGACTCAATACTGCGCCTGCACCAAACAAAATGGTTAGCAAAATTCTTTTATGCGTATATTCTTTGAATAATCGGATAGCCTGCCACAACATCAGAAGCAGGAAAAACATGCCGAAAGCCCGCGTAATGCCGCCTCCCATCACCTGCCAGACAAACGCACGCGGCGACAAAGCGTAAATCAGGACAGACAACGCAGCGGATGTTCGTGAAAGAAGGATCTCTTCAGTTAATTTGTAAAAGACAAGGATGGAGAGGGTGTTCACCAGGGCCGGCAGCCAGAGCAATATCTGAATTTCCGATACAGGCAGCAGATCAGATAATGAAGCGGCGATATAAAAGCCAAGCGGAGGATAGGCAAAGGGAATATCCACAAAGTTATAGGATGTGAATTGAGGCAGGATGTAATGATTCGCTTTCAGATCACGGATCATCGTATAGAACATACCGCCATCATTAAGCGGAAATCCATTCGCGATGACCGGCCAAAAGCGGACCACTGCGCCAAACAGCATTGCGGCAAACAGAAAAAGTGCAGGCCAATCCAGTTTTCGATTCATGTTCGCCTTATTGTATCTTTAACATATCCTGAACAATGGGCGTCAACCCGCTAAAGAAGAATTCCACCGCAATGACCATGACGATCAGACCCATCAGGCGCAACATCACTTTGTTGCCGTTCTCGCCGATCAGGTGTGTGACCTGTTTCGCGCCCAGCAATAGGAAATAAGTAAAAACGATGAGCAGAATAATAGCGCCCAGCACAATTCCTGATTCGATGGGCGACTTCGATTCGTTCATCAGAAGAATCGAGGTCGTGATCGCACCAGGGCCGCAGATGATGGGAATACCAAGCGGGGTAATGGAAATATCGTTGATATATTCATGCGTTGTTTCATCATCAAACTGAGTCCGTGTGAGGCGGGCTTGCAGCATTTCATAACCCATCAGGAAAAATATCACGCCGCCAACAACACGCAAACTATTCGTGGATATGGAAAAGAAACGAAAGATCCACTGTCCCGTCATCGCAAAGGCAAGCAAAATGAACAACGCGGTCAGACTGGCTTTGCGCGCCACACGATGCGACTCCTGAGGAGACAACTTCGCGGTCATGGCTGTGTAGACAGGAATGACACCAATGGGATTGACCATCGTGAACAAGGATACAAAACAAAGCAAGGCAAATTCAAAAAGCGGGGAAGCCGCCATATTACTCCTGAGAAGTTGGTATCAAACAGATTAATCGATTCTACTGCGATTGTCCATAACTTTTGATATTTTAAAGCGCGAAACCTGGACCAAAGACATCCAAGCCTTGACATCCCCTAGATTCCGCAGATAATTACGGCAATTAAACTAAAGGCCGTGACAGAGGAAAGTAGACTGGCAGAAGCCGCCAGAGATGTGCAAAGTAGCCGTTGAGATTGCACTCGACCAAAATCAGTTGAAGTTCCCTCTTGAGCCGTTCAGGTGAACCATTTATCAGTAGTTGACTTCGGAGTATCCAACGATTGGGGACGTTGGACTCTAGTTAATTTTTTGGAGGCACCATGTTGGATAGATTGAACGAGATCGAAAAAGCCGCGCTGGAGAGTCTTGCATCCATTACGGATCAAGCCGCTCTTGACGCGTGGCGTATTGCGAACGTGGGACGCAGTTCGCCGTTGATGCAGGTTTTTGCCGGGTTTGGGAAACTCTCAAAGGAAGAGCGGCCAGTTGTCGGTGCGGCTGCGAACCGTGTAAAAGCAGCCTTGGAATCCGCTTTGGAAGAAAGAACTCAGGCGGTGAAAAATGCCGCGCTCGCAAAGTCCCTTGAGGAGGAAAAACTGGACGTGACTTTGCCCGACGCGAAATCAACATTGGACGCTTGCATCCATCCAATCAACAGTTGCGGCGCGTATTAGCCATCCTGGCAGAGATGGGCTTTCAGGTGTATACCTCGCGCGAGGTTGAAACGGATGAGATGAATTTCCAAATGCTCAACTTCCCGCCGCATCACCCCGCACGCGAAATGCAGGATTCTTTTTACGTGGAAGCGGAAGGCCGTGAAGACAACCCGATCTTGATGCGCACACATACCTCGCCCGGACAGATCCGCGCAATGCGTGAAGCCTCTGCGATCAACCCGCAGAACCCGCCTCCGATCCGCATCGCTCTACCGGGGATGTGCTATCGCTATGAGCAGATCACGGCGCGTTCTGAGATTCAGTTCAACCAAGTGGAAGGACTGGCTGTTGGCGAAGGGATCACGTTCGCTGATTTGAAAGGCACACTCACCGATTTTGCGCGGCGCATGTTCGGACAGGATGCGCGCGTGAGGTTCCGCGCTTCGTACTTCCCATTCACTGAACCATCCGCCGAAGTGGATGTGGAATGTTTTGTCTGCGGCGGAAAGGGCTGCCAGGTCTGCAAGAATTCGGGCTGGCTTGAAATTCTCGGCTGCGGCATGGTACACCCGAACGTGCTTCAGAACGGCGGCTATGACCCCAAACGTTATACAGGCTTCGCCTTCGGCATGGGTCCCGAGCGACAGTTGATGTTGCGAAACAAGATCAACGATATTCGTTATTTCTGGGGCAACAATGTGCGGTTTTTGGAGCAATTCTAAAGTTCTTAACCACAGAGGAAAACCTTTGTGTACCCTTGTGACACTTTATGGTAACTGAAAGGCAAAATTATGAAACTACCAATATCATGGCTAAAAGATTTCATTGACATTGACGGGTTGACCGTCGAAGACATTGCTCGTAAATTAACGCTCGCCGGTCTCGAAGTTGACGAGATCCTATATGCGGGCTTGCCCATGCCAACCTATGGCGCTGGCGAGAAACACGAATTCAAGACCAACGGCATTGGCTGGGACCGCGAAAACTGGTCGTTGCTGAGATCCGCGAAGTGAAAGCGCATCCCAATGCGGATAAGCTCACTCTGCTCGACTTGTTCGATGGTCAACAGGAGCAGGTTGTGTTGACAGGCGCTCCAAACATTTTCCATTTGAAAGGCGCGGGCAAACTTCCCAAGCCGATCAAAGTGGCCTACGCAAAGGAAGGCGCAACCATCTATGATGGTCACGCGGACGGATTGGTACTGACCACGCTCAAACGCGCAAAAATCCGCGGCGTGGATTCCTATTCGATGGTTTGCTCTGAAAAGGAATTGGGGATCACCGAAGAGCATGAAGGCATTATCCTGCTCGATGACGATGCGCCTGTGGGGATGCCTCTTGTGGACTACATCGGTGACGCAGTCTTGGACATTTCCATTCTGCCGAACATGGCGCGTAACGCAAATGTGATCGGCATCGCGCGTGAACTCGCCGCGCTGACGGGCCGCGAACTGAAACAGCCCAAAATTGAATTCCAGACATCCGGCGATCCAGTTGAAGATTCGGTCACCATTGAAATCACCAACTCCGAGCTTAATCCGCGCTTCGTGGCGGGATTAATTCGTAACGTGGAGATTAAGCCAAGTCCATATCAGATCCAGCGCAGACTTAAACTTGCAGGCGTGCGCTCCATCAACAACATTGTGGACGCGACCAACTACGCCATGATCGAACTCGGCGAGCCTCTGCACGCCTTTGATTATGACATCCTCAAGGAACGCGCCGGTGAAAAGAAGATCAAGATCATCACCCGCGCCGCGCAGGCAGACGAGGAGCTCATCACTCTCGATGGTGTGAAGCGCAAACTCACCCCCATGAATGTGCTGGTGTGCGACGAAAAAGGTTCGCTCTCTCTTGCCGGTGTAATGGGTGGTTCCGAATCTGAAGTATACGATGCATCTAAAGAAGTATTGGATGCGATAGGCGTTGAAATCAAGCCTGGCGAAATGCCGCAGGGAAAAACCACTTCACGTGGAAAGAGCACTGTCAATGTCCTGCTTGAAGGCGCAGCGTGGAACTTCATCAACATCCGCCGCACCGCCAAGCAGCACAATCTTCCTTCGGAAGCGTCGTTCCGTTTTTCACGCGGCGTGCATCCCGCGCTGGCTGAAACTGGCGTGAGGCGCGGCTTGCAATACATGGCCGCCTGGGCAAATGGAGCCATCGCACCCGGCCTTGTGGACGCGTATCCACATAAACCCAAGGATTCAGTGGTTGAGGTGACACCAAAAGACGTAAAGAGACTGCTTGGCATTGAACTCACAAATGAAGAAATTGCCGCGCTCCTCGCTCATCTTGAATTCAATTGTGATGATCAGCAGCGGCGTGAAAGTCACCGCGCCCGCCCATCGCATGGACATTGAGGAAGGTGTCGTCGGTCTTGCAGACGTACTTGAAGAAGTTGCACGATCATACGGCTTCGATAGGATTCCAACCACCACCATGGCTGACGCTTTGCCTCCGCAGGTTGGAAATCCAGTCCACGAGTGGGAGGAACGCCTGCGTGATCTGCTCGTCGCGATCGGCTTGCAGGAAGTGGTGACCTATCGCATGACCTCGCCCGAGCGTGAAGGCCGTGTGGTGGCGCACAACGAATATGTCCGCATCGCAAATCCGATTGCGCCTGAACGCAGCGTTTTGCGTCAAAGCCTGCTCGCTTCGGTGCTTGAAGTTGCCGAGAAAAATGCCAAAGCAAAATCAATTGCAATGTTTGAAGTGGGCTCGGTCTTCGAGCCAGTCAAGAACGATCTGCCCAACGAGCCGCGCAGACTCGGCATCGTGATGACAGGCGCCCGCATTGCACCCGCGTGGGATGTGAAAGACTCACCTGCTTTCGACTTCTATGATATGAAGGGGCGCATCGAACTCCTTTTGGCCGGCCTCCGTTTCACAGACATTGTCTATGCTGAGAGTGAGTCTGCTTACAACATGCACCCGGGCAAATCTGCCGAGGTGAAAGTGAATGGACAGGTCGTGGGAGTATTCGGCGAACTGCATCCGCTGGCAAAGGAAAAATATGAATTTGGTGATGCCGCCGTGATTGTGGCAGAATTCGATCTAGAAAAACTGCGCACGCTGAGCCCATCCTTTGGCATTAAGCCGGTCTCAGAATTCCCGCCGATGTATGAAGATATTGCCGTCATCCTTGATGAATCAGTCGCCGCATCTGCCGTCGAAGCATTGATCAGGCAAACGGGCGGCAAGACCGTGACCGACGTCCGCCTGTTCGATGTCTATCGCGATGAAAAGATCGGGGCTGGCAAAAAGTCACTGGCGTACAGTCTCACCTATCAGGCTGAGAAAACGCTGACCGATGCCGACGCCGCGGCGATCCGAAACAAGATCGTCAAACGGCTGGAGCATACCGTCGGAGCAAAATTAAAGTCATAGTACAAACGGGATGCGGGAAAACTTGCATCCCGTTTTTTTGAATGTATACTCGGTTTAAATCTAATTTATCACAGGAGAAAAGAAATGGATCCCAAAACAAAAGGAATTATTGCGACCATTGCCTCAGTTGTATTATGCGGCTGCCCGGGTTTGTTCATGTGCTTCTTCGGGATGACATCTGTTTTTGCGAGCAGCATTCCCGGAGCGGATATCGATGTGATGGGCAGCAGTGACCCAGCTGCCGCAACCACCATGGGAATAGTATTTTTGTGTCTATCCCTGATCTTTATTGCCATCCCGATCGCAGTTGGTTTTTTCTCCTTCCGCAAGAAACCAGCAGTAGTAGTCTCGAATAACGAGCCTATTCCCCCGGCTTTTAAAAAAAATCCTCCAAGTAGAAACTTGGAGGATTTTTTTATTTTACGATGATCGTCAACTTCATTGAGCAGAAGGTGTTCTTTCCGCTCGTGATCTTCCATGTGGTAGTGTAGGTGCCCGCACTGTCGGGCGCTTTCATGTCTACAACAATATCGGTCTGCCGTCCAGGAGAAACGCTCTTATTCAGATCGTAGATCGGAGCCTTGTGGAATTTATCCCCGCTGTTATAGCGATAGTCAGCATTGTTTGAATCCCACGCATTCTTGCCAATGTTCGTCACCAGCCAGTGAGCATCAAAATCGGCGCCGCGCGCAAAGACAGTATCGTCCGGCGGGTCTTAATCCACGCGGCATGCAAATTGCGCCCCGGAATCCGATGTATCCAGGGTCGGTGTGGAGGATGGCACGGTCGGAGTGGAAAGGATGAAGATAAAAGTCGGCGTGGGCGATTCTGTGGGCGCCGGCGTTTTCGAAGGCAGCATTGTCACTGTTGGTGTCAAGGAGGGCGGCATCATTAATGCGGTTTGAGAAGCGGCCCGCTCCGGCGGTCAACACAATGGCGGTATTGATCGAGTTCGGGTCAAAGGTCGGAGCAGGTACGGACGCAGGAACAAGCGTAGGCGCGCAAGCAAGCACAAGCGCTGCGATCAGCAAAAAAGAGAATATCCTAAGGTTCCGTTGCATCTTTGTTTCTCCTACAAACCCTACTTCACATCGATCGCTACATATGGAAAGCAGGCTTGTCCCTGCACGGTCCAAGTCATCACCTGGCGGCCGGTTTCAGCGGGGGCATTCGCGTCCATGACGATCTGGTAGGTATCACCGGGTTTCATTTGTTTGGGAATTTCTACGACATTGACCGTTGCCATTTTTGGACCGCTGAAATACTTGACATCATAGCCTGACTCCCAGGTCTTTGTTCCAGTATTTACGATGGTCCATTTTATATCGAAACTGTCTCCATGATGAATTTCAGTCATGTCATGAGGGCGGCGGTTGATCACGTCACAGGCATAGTCGGGTTTTGACACAGCCACGCTGCCACCGCTGCTGACAGACTGCGGAATCACAGGCATAGCCGTGACGGTTGGCACAACGGGCGTAAATGTCGGGATCGTGATTGGAGTGTTCGTTGGCACGACCTCAACTGTCGCGGTCGCCAACGGGATCTGGGCCGCCACGGTCAACTCCACAGATTCTGCGATCTGCCTTTCGGCTTCCAAGGTCTGCGCCACAGCAGTATTGATCTGTGACTGAATCTGTTCCGGGCTTTGTCCCGGGGCACAGCCTGCCAAAACTGCAGCAATTATCATTAACGCGATCAAATTTCTTTTCATTTTTATCTCCTTTTCGAGCTTTGACTGGTTTCTAATTTTCGAGAGTCCTCAGTCATCGCCTAATCTGTCTCACCGGACCCGATCCCAAGCGGTTTCCACTTGTTCTCGTCCTTTAATCGGTGTTGGATACCATCACGATTATGTAATTCATCAAAACCTTCCGGTTTGATAAATAGCTGGTCGCCATCGAGCAGGCCGGTCAGGCCGGTCTGGCCGGGTTCCGGACGTTTGCTTTGACAGAATTTACACGTCTTCGGGTCGTGTGACTTGTACTCGGTCGGTTCTTCGTAGGTTGTCACATATCCTTCGTAGTTACGCACGATCACCTTATGGTCAGACATGCTCAAAGATAATTGGGCATGACGGGAATCTTACCACCTCCGCCAGGGGCATCCACAATGAACTGCGGGACGGCATAGCCGGAGGTATGGCCGCGCAGGCCTTCAATGATCTCAATGCCTTTTGCAACCGGTGTGCGGAAATGTCCCGATCCTTCGACCAGATCACATTGATACAGATAATACGGGCGCACGCGGATACGGGTTAATTTCTGCACCAGTTCACGTTGCATATGAACGCAATCATTGACGCCTGCAAGCAGGACGGACTGATTGCCCAGGGGAATACCGGCGCGACTCATGCGGTCGCAGGCTTCGGCAAGTTCCTTGAAATTTCATTCGGATGATTGACATGGATATTCAACCAGAGCGGGTGGAATTTCGCGAGCATATCGCATAATTCCTGCGTAATGCGCATTGGCATGAAGACCGGCACACGCGACCCAATACGGACAATTTCAATATGCGGATCTCGCGCAAGGGTGAGCAATTCTTCCAGAATTTTTGGAGCCAAAACAAGCGGATCACCACCGGAGAGCAGCACATCACGCACCTGCGGAGTTCGCTTGAGATATTCGATCTGCATCTCGAAATCCTGGCGGTTGAAGGTTTGGCCGGGGTCGCCTACAATGCGTGAGCGTGTGCAGTAACGACAATACGACGCGCATTGGGTTGTTACCAGCATGAGAACTCTATCAGGGTAACGGTGAACAAGTCCAGGCACGGGAGAGTGGCGGTCTTCCGCCAGCGAATCCTCCATCATGGATGTAAAGGCGTTCATTTCCTCTGAAACAGGGATGATCTGCTTGCGCACGGGATCATTAGGATCTTCAGGGTCGATCAAAGAAATAAAATAAGGCGTCACATCCACGCGGAACAGACCTTGAGTTTGCAGAGCCTTGCGTTCACTCTCGGTGAGATTCAAGACCTTTTCGATATCTTCCACAGTGTTCAGACGGTGACTTAACTGCCAGCGCCAATCGTTCCACTTTTCATCTGGAACATCAGCGTAAATTGGCGCGCGTTTTGAAATAATGGTGTGGGGCATTTTTCCTCCGAAAAATTTTAGGGTTAAAGTTTGACAACGCGGGATCAGCGCGCAAGTGGAGGGTCATGATCCGGTCGAAAAAATCCTGCAAATTTCAGCAACATCTTAAACATTGTAAATTCAAACGGAATGCGGGTCAATGTCATTATTTTTCGAGAGTACAATTGGGACACAGGATAAATTTATGCTGAACTCCGACCTTACAGTTATCCTGACACTCCATTCTTTTACTGATGAATATCCTGCTTAGTGGCGGGCGCGCACCCGCCACACTTGACCTCGCCCGCGCATTTCATAGAGCTGGCCATGAGTCTTTATGGCCAATCTTTTCGTGCGCATATATCCCAGCCAAGCAACGCCATTACAAAAATTTCTTTTTGCCATCGCCGCGCTACCAAACAAAGGCATTTATCCGTGCGCTGAAATATCATCGTTGACAATAAAATAAATCTATTCATTCCCACAGGCGAAGAGATATTCTATGCCGCCATGGAACGCAATGAATTACCCTGTGCCGTTTTTTCCGAGTCCATCACGAAATTAAATCAACTGCACAGCAAATGGAGTTTTGTCATTAGCGCAATGGCGAATGATCTTCCCGCGCCTGAGACGATGCTCATCAGATCAAAAGACGATCTATTCACGCGTACGCACAATGGCGGGAACTTGTTTCTTAAGCCGGTTTATTCCCGCTTCGCCTCGCAGACCATGATCCTGCCGTTAAAACTGGCATTATCCACCCTGAAGTTTGACCCGCCATTCCTTGGGTGGCGCAGGGCTATACCTCTGGGAAGCATTACAGCACCTATGGCATCTGTCATCACGGACATATTACGCCCATGCCTATCCCGCCACATTTAAAGTTGGATTGGGAACGGTCGTCGCTGTCAACATTGTCAACTATCCGGCAATGTTCAAATGGGTAAAAACATTTGTCGAGAAAATACAATCTACGGCCAGATCGGTTTTGATTTCATTGGAGTAAAGCGGCTGGACAGCTTGTCGCTCTGAACGTAATCCGCGCACGGACAAGCGGCGCGCGCACCTGCTTGCATCCAACCCCAAGTTTATAGAAGCATTTCTATAATCCTCATCAGCAATGCGCCACACCGATCAATCAATGTCCCCTTATGCTTGCAATCGGGAATGTTGATCCACGGGTTACCGACAGCACTTCAGAAAAACAATTCAAGACCTGCTGGAAACATTCCTCAG
>JADJNA010000006.1 GCA_016709305.1 Candidatus Villigracilis saccharophilus | reverse complement strand
GCGTGAACGGGATGCTCTCCATCACATTATTGATCCTGGGAGGCGTAGATCGGTACTCGCGTCCCCAAGAATAACTTCCCAATGCCGCCGCACATTATCGTGCCGCATTACCTAACCTAAGTGATGTTGGGGCTGCTTCCTAAGATTTGACCAAGATTTGTAGTAGATTCTGAAACAGCAGGAAAACCTGTGAGCTGAACAGGCAAAATTCAAAGGCAGTCTCAAGTATTAATAACACTCACCCATCGCGTTGGCTTTGGAGCAGTATGTAGGGGCTGTACGATAGTCTCTTTTGGCGGAGCCAGACGGTCAGTTTGGAAGTAAGCGGGCTTTTACATCCAACTCAGGAGGACGAATGTGTTAACAAGAGCCCTGAATATTGGCATTACGATCGGTTTCTGTGCAAATGGGATGACTGGTACTGGGAAAGCCTGATCCCTTCATCAGCGAGGGTAGGGACAAGCAGGAGTTCTGTGTTAAGATCCGCGAGGATTTATTGATCCGCTTTAACAGTGTTTTCAATTAGATAAAAGGGCTAGATAAATGCAAACTAGCTAGCAGACCCAGCAAAAAGGAAAATAAATGGTTGGCAGACTGCTCTCGGGTTTCTTCATTCTGGTGCTCTCCACCGGCGCAGCCATGATCTGATCGCCTGGCTATATACTGGGAACACTCAAACAAAGTGAGTATGTTATCCTCCACCAACACGATCATCATCAACCTTGTGGGATCTTTCGGACTCACGTACTACGATCCTCGGCGGGGAAACGCTCAACAAACTTGGTAACCCCGCGGTAAAAAGAGGTCACCCGCCCGATCATTTTCGCCGCGATCTCTCTCAGCCTCCCGCTTGTACTGATTTGGGCATGTTGGTTAGTACATTGTTATTGGGGGTGTTATTGTGGCATGTCTCATAAGAAGATTCCCATGGAACACGATAAGAAGATCGCCCCGGTCGCGCACGAGAATAAAAACGCGACCTGGATCGAATGGGCGGAATTAATCGCGATCTGCTGGCGCACGCCGCTCGGCGGTGATCAGCAGATCGGCGCCAAGATCGTCGAGAATAAAATTGATTTTTTGATCTTCTTCTGGGATCCGCTCGAACCTCAACCGCATGACCCGGATGTAAAGGCACTCCTGCGTATGGCGGTCGTGTGGAATATCCCCATCGCCAATAATCGCGCCTCGGCGGACTTTATGATCTCCCTCTCCGCTCATGGATGGAATATGACCGATTGGGCCTGATTACGAGAATTATGTTGCGCGGAAAATTGATCTGGGAGATAAGACTGGATAAAGAAGTCGGAAGTTTTTCAAACTTCCACTTTTCAATAGAGGCTATTGACAGGCAAACCAAAACTGAAATGGGAACATCCCAATTGGCAAAAACAAGCGCATGAATGGATTCATACTCAAGCAGAACGCCAATCGATTCAGATTACCGGCGAGATCGAACAACCGCATATGTACCCGTGGTCAACGGTTATGCGCATCCCGACAAATGAAGGCACGATCTTCTATAAAGCCACAGCGGTAGAGACCGTTTATGAATCCGCGCTGACAGAAAAACTGGCAGGCTGGTTCCCCGATTGCATGCCCGAGCTCATCGCAGTGGACACAACCCGCGGCTGGATGCTGATGCGCGACGGCGGTGAACAATTGCGCGCATCCATCCGCCCAGCGCAGGATATCAAGCCCTGGGAACCTGTCATCACGAAATATGCTGAATTACAAATCGGGCTGGCAGGGCATGCTTCCGAGATGTTGGCATTGGGAATCCCTGATCACCGTCTTGTGACTCTCCCCCTACTATATAAAGAACTGCTTGCCGATGAAGACAGTCTGATGATCGATCAAGAGAAGGGTTTGACCTCCGCTGAGTTCCAGCAATTACGAGACCTGACTTCGCGCTTCAAGCAGATCTGCGCCGATCTTTCCGCCTTTGGAATTCCCGCATCGCTCAACCACGGAGACTTCCACGATGGCAATATCCTGCTTAAGAATGGACGCATGACCTTCTTCGATTGGGGCGACGCCAGCCTGACCCATCCCTTCGTGTCACTGCGCACATTTTTTGTGAGCATGGAGATCGCGCTCAACCTCGATGATTACGCCCTGCCCACCTCAGGCATGACCGACCTTCTACGGCGCTACCTTGAAAAATGGGAAACCTTTGCGTCAAAGGATGAACTGTTAAAAGCTTATCAACTCTCCAAACCTGTGGCATCCATCGCTAAAACGCTGGCTTGGCATCAGACCATTTCAAGGCTGGATGGTTCCCTGCGCGATGAATACGCGTGGATCGTGCCTGAGGTGTTGAGGGAATTTATGGTGTACGAGAAGATGCTGGCGGATTAAAGTCTCCCATCAGGGTATACACAAGCTATTTTGGATGAGGCGCAGTTTGTGACCGCATTCATCACATCTAATAAATCAAGGAGCACACAATGACCACATCCTACGACGCGATCGTCATCGGTTCAGGCGCGGGCGGGTTGGCCGCCGCGGTGGCACTCGTACAGGCTGGCAAAAAAGTGATCGTGCTTGAACAGCACGACAGGCCCGGCGGGTGGACTCATTCGTTTACACTCGAAGGCTATCGCTTTAGCCCTGGGGTACATTACATCGGGTCGTTGGAAGAGGGCAGCGGACTGCGTAGGATTTACGATGGTCTTGGCGTGTCGCAAGACCTGACCTTCTGCGAACTTAATCCTGATGGATACGATCACATCATCATCGGTGATAAGCGTGTGGATTTTCCCAAAGGCAAAGAAAATTTAATTGAGCGGCTGAAGAGTCACTTCCCACATCAGGCAAAGGGAATTGATTCTTACTTTGCCGATCTGACCAACATGATGGAGTCACTTTCGAATATTGGCAAGTTGAGCGATCCATTGAAAGCGGCGGCGAGTGCGCCGTCTATTCTCAAATGGATGCGTGCCACTGGCGCGGACTTAATCAACGCACATGTCAGCGATCCCGTTTTGCGCGGTGTGTTGGCGGCGCAGGCGGGTGACCACGGACTGCCGCCGTCGAAGGTTTCAGCTTTCGTCCATGCGGGCATCACGCATCATTATTTCAACGGCGGATATTATCCGCTGGGCGGAGCGTTCGCACTGCCAAGAGCTTTGTTCGGGCTCTGAAAAGTCTGAGGGCGAGATCAGGCTCCAGTGTAGGGTGAAGCGCATTCTCGTCGAAGGCAAAAAAGTTATCGGCGTGGAATTGGACAGTGGCGAGGAGATCCGCTCGAGTGTTGTAATTTCCAATGCTGATCCTGAAATTACGTTCGGTCAATTAATTGGGAAGGAAAAGCTCTCGCCTCGACTCAAACGGAAAGTTGATTCTGTCCGATATTCGACTTCGTGCCTGAGCCTGTTCTTCGCCACGGACATGGATCTGCGCGCAGCTGGACTCGACTCTGGCAATTACTGGTTTTATGACCACGTCGATGTGGACAAAATTTATTCGGACGGACTGACGGATGCGCTGCTGCGACGGAGACCTCCACCTGGCATGTTCCTGACTGCAACCACATTGAAAGACCCGTCGAAGATGCCTGCGCACGGCGCGGGACATCACACCTGCGAGTCGTTCGCATTCGTGGGCTATGAGGCGTTCGAGCAATGGGCAAAGACGAAATACGGTTCGCGCCCCGCGGACTATGACGCGATGAAGGAAGACCTGGCGTGGCGCATGGTGCGCGGACTGGAGAAGCACGTGCCTGGCTTGAGCAAGCACATTGTGTTTTACAGCCTCGGCACGCCGCTGACAAATGAACATTATCTCAACGCCACGCGTGGAAATTTATACGGCATCGAGAAATCGCCGCAACAGGTGGGGCCGTGGGCCTTCTCGCCGCGCACCGAGTTCGAAGGCTTGTATCTGAGCGGCGAGCACGCTCAGTCACGGCGTGGCAGGCGTGACCCAATCGGGCATCAACGCAGCCAAGGCGGTGCTTAATTGCCGCACACGTGATATTTTGACTCAGAGCGGTGCGAGCCTGACGTTCTTGCCGTCGGAGGATGTGTCCGCGTGGCCTGAGAGTTTGAGGAGGAAGATGGAAAGAGGAGAAGCGGCCCGGGAGGGTGAGGAGAAGGAAGTTTAATCAGGCGGCTTAATTTCCAGCGTTAAACATAGCGTTGAGCGTGGGTCTCCTGACCCACGCTTATTGTTATCCACTCAATAAATGTCACGGGAGATTTGGTCAACAGACAGCCCTTCAGCCCCGCCACGAGGGAATTACCTCGGCTCAATCAAAAATGGAGGACATTCCCGTCAGGGATGGATGGAGGAAATTCAAAGCCATGATCCATGCGGATGATGGTTCCCTGATCCACCTGCAAGGTCCAGCTTGTGACCTGATCCGCTCCAACAAATACGATCGCGTATTGTCCCGCGGGATAGTTCTCATCTGAATACGCCGATTCTGAAACTTCATACACGGCGAACAACGCAGACACATCCAAACCACTCCAACTTTCCAGATCAGCCTTGCGCAAAAAATGGCCTTCCGAATCAAGGATGGGCAGTGCCTCCACAACAGTCCCGTCCTGCTCACCCGCCAGACATTTGGGCGGCCCGCCAAGTCCTTCGGCAACCGTGCATTTGACTTGATTAAATTTCATCAAGGATTTCAAGCCATCCTTGTCCCCGCGCAAGGCGGCATCAATGATCTTATCCAACTCAAGCACGCCTATTGAGTTGACCGTGATCGACTCAACCATCTCACGAAAGACACTCAGGTTCGCTTCATCAATGGCCTTGTAAACTTCATGCCAGTTCGCACCGTCATTGATCTCAACATTGATCGGCTGTCCCATCACAGTGATCACGTCATTGGACTGCGCATTGATCAAGATAACCTGCCGCGCATAAACGGCCTCGATCTGCGCTGTCTCTGAAAGGGTGGAGATGTACTCGATCCCATCAAACCCACCCAGGCTGAGTTGCCGAACGCGGATGGTCAAACTCCTCGCATCCGAAACCGACTCACCATCCTTCAAGTTGACCAGCGTCTGGTACGTATCCTTCCAAACCTGATTCTGATCGTTCTTCGAATACTGGATCACAACAGTATAGGAATTCTTAGATCATAGACTCGCTCGGCAGGGTCTGTCCCATAAGGATAAACCTTGTCCGTGCCCACTTCAATCCGCAGGGTTTGGTCGGAGATATATTCCTCGGGGCCGAACCAACTGGATGTGAACTGAAAACCGAATCCGAATCCGCTGTTGGCATAGGGTTTTTCTGCAGGCGCTTCGGTCACGGAGATCTGCGGCGCTTCGGTCATAACTGGAAGCGGGGTCGCTGTAAGTTGAGGAGCGCAGGCGCTGACAGCAAAAATGAACATAACAAGGGATAGGGCTAAAGTCTTTTTCATTTTCTCATCTCCATTTCAAGCACTGACGAAGATAGACAGAAAAAGTTCCAGATTCTGTGAAAAGAAACTGTTCGCCAAAAGACGAACTCAAATCGAAGGCGGAGGGAATTGTCTTCTGTTTTTGATACAATCAAACTACATCACTCTCATAGTGTCCGCAGAGTGAAAAGGAGTAAGACCCAATGTTGAAAAAACCGAGTGAAGAGTTCATCAAAGATGGGGCGCAAAACGTTACACAAAAAGACGTCGAAAAAGTGATCATCAGGTCAGAAGAGATACAAAGGAAGTTCAGCGCCAAAGGTCCGCTGGCGCGCTTTATCGAAGACGGCAAGTTGTTGATCGCGATCGTCAAGGATTACTGGGCTGGGACGTATCGTCAGATTCCCTACGGTGTGATCGCCTCGAGCGTCTTCACACTGATCTATGTGCTTAATCCATTCGACATGGTGCCGGATGTGCTCCCGCTAATTGGTCAACTGGATGATGTCGCGGTGATGGGAGCATGCCTTATCCTTTTCGAGCAGGATCTGCATAAATATAAGGATTGGAAGGTAGGGCAGGGATAGAAACAAAACACGGAGGCTGAGGTCTCCGTGTTTTTGAGAAAGGGAATGGGGGCAACGGGCAAACAGATATCGACTGGCTATGTCAGCGTCCACAAGGGTATTTCAAGATCGCCTGATAATCCCATTTTTTAAACTTGTTTGGAACGCGAATTTTGAGAGAGCACTTCGGGCCTTTTGTCTTTTCGAGTAATTCGCAATAAGTCTTCCTGGTCATGGAAAAGCCATGGAGTCTGGATTCCACTTTCTATCAGTCGAATAATTTTGCTGTATAATCTTGACTTGTCGGGAGGCAGAGGAGAGCTACCTGTTAATTCCCCTTACCTCCATCATTACACTTTTTCTCTAAGGAGGAGAAACGTGAAAAAAAATATATCTGTTCTACTTTCGCTGGTAGTGCTGGCAGGCATTTTGCTTGCGGCCTGCGGCGGCGGTGCAGCCACTGAAGCGCCCGCAGCCACTGAAGCCCCTGCTGCTACCGAAGCACCCGCAGCCACCGAAGCGCCTGCGGCTACTGGAAGCGCCGGTTGCCAATCAGGCTGTTGTCACCGACACCAGCTATTCCGCGACCGATTGTGAATACGGCGGCGAATTCAAGTCCATCGAAGCGGTGGACGAATTGACCGTCAAGATCACACTCTGTGTGCCTGACCCCGCTTTCCCATCCAAGATCGCCTTCACATCCTTCGCCATTCAGCCTTCTGAATATCTCGAAGCCTCTGGCGGCAATGGTGACTTGCTTGAGAAACCCGTCGGCACCGGCCCCCTATCGTTGATTCCTGGGTCCGTGGCGATCAATTGGTCCTTAAGAAGAACCCCAACTATTGGGGCGAGAATGTCGGCGCTGAACCCCTGGTCTTCAAGTGGAGCACCGAGTCAGCCCAACGCTGGCTCGAACTGCAGTCCGGTACTGTTGACGGTATCGACAATGTTGGTCCTGATGATTTCGCCACCGTTGAAGGTGATTCGAACCTGGCTCTTTTCAACCGCCCGGCCCTCAACATCATGTACATCGGCTTTAACAACAACCCCAAGGTTGACGGCTTCGATAATGCCGCCAATCCTTTGGCCAACGAAAAAGTCCGCCAGGCCATTGCCATGGGCATCGACCGCCAGCGCATCGTGGAAAACTTCTACCCCGCTGGTTCCGAAGTTGCTTCTCACTTCACCCCTGCTCCATCCCGAACGGCTGCGTAGGCGATGAATGGTACGCTTTTGATGCCACCGCCGCCAAGGCGCTTTTGGCCGAAGCCGGTTACCCGGATGGTTTCGAAACCGTCTTGAACTACCGCGACGTTGTCCGCGGTTACCTGCCCGATCCCAACGTTGTGGCTCAGGATCTTCAGGCTCAGTTGAAAGAGAACCTGAACATCACCCTCAACATCGAAGTCATGGAATCCGGTGCTTTCCTCGCCGCGGCGGATGCCGGCCAGTTACAAGGCCTGCACATGCTGGGCTGGGGCGCTGACTATCCTGACCAGACCAACTTCCTTGGTTACCACTTCGGCGCCGGCGCTTCTCAGCAATTCGGCGATAAGTTCGATGACATCACCGAAGCTTTGACCCAGGGCGCTCAGCTCGCTTCCGATTCTGAACGCGAACCTTTCTACACCGCCGCCAACAATGCCATCCGCACTCACGTGCCGATGATCCCTGTGGCTCATGGTGGTTCCGCTCTTGCCTTCAAGGCTTCCGTTGAAGGCGCCTTTGCCAGCCCGCTTGGCAACGAAGAGTTCTCGGTCATGTCCAACGGCACCGATACCTTCGTCTGGATGCAGAATGCTGAACCGATCTCCCTGTATTGTGCAGATGAGACCGACGGCGAATCCCTGCGCGCCTGCGAACAGGTGACCCAGTCCCTCCTCGCTTACGAAACCGGCGGAACAGCTGTTGAGCCTTCCCTCGCCGAGTCCTATGAAGTCAGCGCTGACCTGACCGAGTGGACCTTCAAGCTGCGCTCGGGCGTGGTCTTCCACGACGGCTCCACACTTGATGCGAACGATGTTGTCACTTCCCTTGCCATTCAATGGGATGCTGCCAACCCGCTCCACACCGGCAACACCGGCGCGTTCTCCTATTGGAGCGGCCTCTTCGGCTCCTTCCTGAACGCTCCTCCGGCTCAGTAATTTCAATCCCGCACAACCTATTAGACCCCCGTCAAGAGTTATCTTGGCGGGGGTTCTCCCTAAACCGATATGACCACTTATATCATCCGACGACTCTTACTCAGCATTCCCGTTCTATTTGGCATTTTATTCGCCACCTTCGCGCTGGCACGCTTGATCCCCGGGGATCCCTGCCGCGCCATGTTGGGAGAGAAAGCCACCAAAGTGGTCTGTGATGAGTTCAATCATCGCCATGGGCTGGACAAACCCATCCCGGTACAGTTTGGGGTTTATGTTGGTGAAATTGCCCGCGGAGATTTCGGAACTTCATTCCGCTATTCCAAACCCATTACTGAATTGTTGAAGGAGCGTTTGCCCATCACGGTTGAGTTAAGTTTTGCGGCGCTGTTGGTCAGTATTTTTATCGGTATTCCTTTGGGTGTGATCTCCGCGGTCCGCCATAACTCCTGGGTGGATGTGGTCACCATGATGTGGGCCAATGTGGGTGTGTCCATGCCCGTGTTTTGGCTTGGACTAATGCTGGCGTATGTTTTTGCGCTCGCGTTAAAAGATACACCTTTTCAATTGCCGCCTTCCGGCCGCTTGAGCGCCGGGATTACCACAACTCCATTTTTTGAAACCTGGGGGATGCAGGTCAAGGAAGGCACTTTTTCTTTTACGATCGTTGATTTTCTTGCCCGAATGAATATCCTGAACGCCGTGCTGACCGCCGACTGGAAATTATTTAAAGACGCACTTATTCATCTTATCCTTCCCGCTTTTGCCCTTAGCACCATTCCGATGGCGTTGATCGCCCGTATGACACGCTCTGCCATGCTCGAAGTGCTTGGCCAGGATTATATTCGCACTGCGCGCGCCAAAGGCATGGGGCGGCGTTCGGTGATTTTGAAACACGCGTTTCGGAATGCCCTGCTGCCTCTTGCTACGGTGATTGGCCTGTCCTTGGGCGGTTTATTGGGCGGCGCGGTTCTGACCGAAACTGTTTTCAATTTATCCGGCGTCGGCCGCATCCTTTATGACGGCATCACGGCCCGCGATTATGGCATCGTGCAAGGGTTCACGGTTGTCATCGCAATGTTTTTTGTTTTATTAAATCTCATTGTGGATGTTTCCTATGCCTACCTCGATCCCCGTATCCGCTTGAACTAGGAATTGATCATGACAATCGCTGCAACCCCTGTAAAACTGGATTCTGAAGCTCTCACACTGAAATCGACAAGCCTGTGGCAGATCACATGGCATCGGCTGTTTCGGCGCAAGTCATCCATTGTCGGCATGATCATCCTGGCTATTCTTGTGACCATTGCCCTGACCGCGCAGTGGATCGCTCCCTATAGCCCCACACTTTCCATGTTGGATACAAAACCGCCGCAGGATATCCAGAAGCGGTCTTCCCCCTGCATTTATCTTTTGGGATGTCCTCAAGACCAGCCGCAGCACATCATGGGCACCGATGGAAATATGCGTGATGAATTCAGCCGCATGTTGTATGGCGCGCGCCTGAGTTTAATGATCGGTCTCTCCACGGTAAGTTTTGCCATCATTATTGGCACCATCCTTGGCGCGCTGGCCGGTTATTTTGGCGGCTGGATCGATAATCTCATTATGCGTGTGATGGATGTCCTGTTGGCATTTCCTTCGCTGTTGCTTGCCATTGCCATTGTGACGGTTCTTGGCCCCGGCCTGATCAATGCCCTGCTTGCGATCGGCATTGTCTCCATCCCGGCCTATGCGCGTGTAATGCGTGCCTCGGTTCTGTCTGTCCGCGAAATGGACTTTGTTTCAGCCACCCGCTCGCTTGGCGGCAATACGTATGAGATCCTTTTTAAATGTATTCTGCCGAACGCGCTGACTCCGCTGATCGTGCAGGGAACGCTGGGCATCGCCTCTGCAATCCTCGACGCGGCCGCGCTGTCATTCCTTGGCTTGGGCGCGCAGCCCCCCACGCCTGAATGGGGCTCCATGCTAGGCGCGGAACGTAACCAGGTCTTCACGGCTCCGCATCTTGTGTTCTATCCCGGGCTTGCCATCATGCTGACCGTGCTTTCCTTCAATTTGATCGGCGACGGCTTGCGCGATGCGCTTGACCCGCGCCTGGTGCATGTAAGTTCATAACCTGTTTTCTTGTTAAATCAAAAACGCGACCGCAGCATGGGTCGCGTTTTTTTTTATGATTTCGTTATAAAACCTTAAAGAATATTCCCCAGACCGCCAGCGCCCCGAAGACGAGAATGACCAGCCCGGCTCCTAATGCGATCTCGGAGAATTCCCGCGTATCCTGCAAACGGAAGTCTGGAGAGATGCCGGTTACCTCCCAGCGCGGACTGGCGAACCATGCAAACATGGCGCCGCCCAACAGGCCGCCCACATGCCCCCAATTGTCAATGCCGGGTGAAAGCCCGATGAACAGGTTGATGGCGATGATCACCCCGGCGTTGCTGATCGCCTGCCGGGCCTGACCGCCGAATAACTTACGGTTGTGATAAAAGAATGCGACTTCGGCCGCGATCAGTCCGAACACCGCTGTGGATGCGCCCACGGAATATCCGTTTTCACCGGTCAAAAGGAAAGAGAATACGTTGCCCGTGAATCCCGCCAGAAAATATAATAGGGCGAATCTGCCGTGTCCGAAATGTCGTTCCAGTAATGTTCCGATCGAAAAAAGCGCGTACATGTTAAAGAAAATATGCGGTATGGACCCGTGCAGGAATATCGGTGTGATAAAGCGCCAGATTTCCCCCGCGCGAATGACCGAGTTGAACCGCGCGCCATACACTTCGAGCCAGTCAATTTGATTGGCGGCATATCCCAGCACCGCCACGCTTAATAATTGCAAAACATAAACAAACACCGTGACCGCGATGAGCGTGTATGTAACAGTTGGCGCGATGGTTGGCAGGGCCACGCGCACTGATTGGGGAGCAGGAGCAGGCTCAGTGTGATAGGGTGAAGCGGGGAGTTCGTTCATCCAAGATCAACCTTGCGATGCTTAACGCGTAAATGTTCCGATTCAATGATGCCGCGCACTTTGTTGACCGTGTCGTCCAAATGGAAATCCTGGTTGACGATCACATAATCAAATGCTTCGATGCGCTGCAATTCCTTGCGCGCCGTGGCGATTCGCAGGGAGAGGGAATCGGCGGTTTCGGTTTTGCGTTCACGCAGACGGCGTTCCAATTCGTCCTCGCCCTCGCAGGTGATGAAGATCAACAAAGCCTCTGGTGCAACCTTGCGGACAGACTCTGCGCCCTGCACATCCACGCGCATAATAACATCCATCCCGCTGGCAAAAGCCTCGCGCACGCCCTGTTTGGGGATGCCTTTGTAATCGCCATAGACGATCGCGT
Source organism: Candidatus Villigracilis saccharophilus (assembly GCA_016709305.1). Taxonomy (GTDB): domain Bacteria; phylum Chloroflexota; class Anaerolineae; order Anaerolineales; family Villigracilaceae; genus Villigracilis; species Villigracilis saccharophilus. Next base: position 5,519 of record JADJNA010000006.1, on the reverse strand, counting down.
ACTCAAGCAATTCGTTGTGTTCGATCATGTGGGCAAACTCATCATCAGAAACGAACAGGTAATCCCTGCCGTGCACCTCGCTCTCGCGTTTTTCACGCGTTGTGGCGGTTACCACGAAATGGAATGGCAGGCCGCGCTCCATCATGCGTTGGACGACTGAATCCTTACCGACGCCGGATGGACCGGAGATCACGATCAGGAGCGGCTCAGGTTTGCGGAGTTCGAATGTGTTGGTCATGGGGGTATTGTACCAAAGAGACACGCACTTCATTGCGGCCATTCAGAAGTCATATCCATCTGCAGATTCAAAGATTACGAACCCCTCCCCGTCGTCTGCGGATAGGCTTTTTTTGGGTACAAATGTTTTCATGAAGCGGTAAAATTAGCTCATGCCGACCTATGACTTTATCTGTAATCATTGTGAAAAACGCTTTGAAGTGTTCATGACCTTCAGCGAATATGGAAAGAAACCTGTGTATTGTGTGCATTGTGAAAGCGGGAATGTCCGCCGCCGCATGACAAAAGTGCGCATTGCGCGGTCTGAAGAAAGTCGCATGGAATCTGTCGCCGGTGATTTCTCGGGTTTTGAGGGCATCGAGGATGATCCCAAAGCGCTTGGACAGATGATGCGCAAGATGGGCACTGAAATGGGTGAAGAACTGCCGCCGGAATTCGATGATGTGGTGGATCGATTGGAAGCCGGGCAAAGTCCTGAAGAGATCGAATCAGCCCTGCCTGATCTTGGCGCTGACAGTACAAGTGATGAATAATTTTTCTTGATAAAAAAACACCCTGAAGCTAATTCTTCAGGGTGATTTTTTTATTTATGACTTTTCATTGCTGCTGTGTGGAGATTACTTCTCTTTTGCTCCGTCGTCTATCCATTGCTTGACCAGATCAAGGTCATTTGCAGAAAGATTGAAGAAGTGCTTTTCACTTTGGATCTTGATCAACAGGCTTGCGACGAAGTCATTCAAAACGATCACAGCGCCGCTCTTGCTGCCTTTCATCAGATCTGCGTAGGTGGTGACTTTCAATCCGCCGGAAGCGGCGTCACCGTGGCAAGCTCCGCACTTTGCTTTGAAGAGTTCACCAATGGCTCCGTCATAGCCTGAGCCTCCCGCGGTAGGAGATGCTGCGGGAGCAGGGGTGGAATTTGAGTTTTAATATCTCGCGCAGCGCGGAGCCGTCAAAGCCTGCGTATGTATAAACATTTCCATGGCAGGCGCTGTTCGAGCAGAAAGATGTGTTGCTCACGCCGCCCATGCCTTCAATGGTGTGGCAGCCGACGCAGGATTCGTTGATGGATTGATTGTGCAGGCTGATCCAATTGGGGTTGAGATGTGACTCCGGTTCCACGCCGCCGCTGTTGATCTCGATGTTCGTCACCAGATCTTTGGGTTCGGTCACGATCGGGATCGAGTGGCAAAAGTTACATTCAAGGCGCACCGCTTCATTCTCCGCGTTCAAATGCTTCCCGTCATGACAGCGGAAACAGCCGGGCGAATTGATATGCCCCAGGTTGTTGGGGTGGGTGGTGAAGTCAACTTCCTGATCGTGAAATACGGTGCGGTCATAGATGGCCTGTATCTCTGTCACGGCCGCCTGGACGATCCCTGGTATTCTGACTGTAAAAACTCAGCATAGTTGGTCTTGTAATCTTCTTCAACGCGGCAATGGCTTTGACGGCTTCTTCGCGCGTTTCATATTTGACGCTCAATACCTCGACCGCTTGGCGCGGATGGAAGGAATGGCAGGGTGGATCAGTTTTCCAGCCATGGCCTGGTCCACAGATTCGGTCGGGACCTCAAAGTTGTGCGTCACACGGTTATGACAGGTGGTGCAGTCAATATCCTTGAGCTGGCTTTCATCCATGGAAGCTGCGTCAAAACCGGATTCTACATCGGTGTATTCGGTGAATGTGCCGTCATCGTTGGCGACGCGTACATACGGGATTTCCTGATTCAGCGGATCAGTGGCGTAATACTGGACCTTGTTCGAGATGTGCCAGTGGATGCCTTTTCCAAGGCCTTCGCGTTCGTCTCCGCCGCCAGTCTTCAGGATCAGGTAGGTGGTTGATCTCGGTGTTGGCTTCGTCGCTGGCAAAATGCTTGATGGTGCGCAGGCTGTCGTGGGCAAAGGTTTCCGGTAGATGGCATTTTTCGCAGGTATCGCGTGCCGGGCGCAGGGCTGTGGCGCGGATCGGATATTCATAAAGTTTAAATATCTCGTAATAGGTTTCTTTCAATCCCTGTGTCTTGCGCAGCAACTGATTGGAGAAGGAAGCGCGCCCGATATGGCATTCTTCACAGGTGACGTTCGCGTGCGGAGAATCAGCATGGACCACGCTCTGGGGCGGCATGGTGTGGCAGGCAGTTCCGCAGAAACTTGTGGAGTTTGAATATTCCCATCCATACATCCCTCCTGCCAGCAGGATCACAAAAACAATGATCAGCGTCAGGTATGGCAGAATATATGTCCAGCGTGAAGAGCCTGCCTCCGGTACGAAAAAACTTTCCGAGCCGTTCCATTAACTTCTTCATACACACCTCCGAAAAAAATAGCAGATGCATGGCGAATGCATCTGCCTTTATTATAAACCCGTGCGATGTTTAAATTGCTATTTTTCGAGTGCGCCTGCGTCCAGCCAGGCTTTGATCTGGGCGAGTTCCTCAGCGCTAAGTTCAGCATAAGCATGCTTTCCGCTTTCAAACTTTACGATCATACTGCTGTTGGCAGAATCACCGGCGGTGAAGACAACACCGGAAGCGCCGCCTTTCATCGCATCTGCATAAGTGGATAAATTTAATCCGCCGGATGCGCCGTGACAGCCGGCACATTTTTGTTTAAGTAAAGCTCCCACGGCTCCATCCCAGCTGACAACCGCGGCTGCGGCTGTTGTGGGCGTACCTTCTGCTGAGAGAGTTCCTTCGGGTGTCGGTGATGCATCTGTGGTAGCCGTTGGCAGCGGGGTGTTGGTCGGTTCAAGTGTGGGAGTCGAAGTCGGGCGCGGTGTGGCTGTTTGCGGTACATAGACTTCGACCAGCTGGCCTTCCTGAGGCGGAATGGTGGTCAGCGCTGTTTCTTCAGTGTTGATAAAGCCATAGATGCCGCCTAACATGCCCAGGACGAGTACAGCGGCGATCGGGAAGTAGATCTTCTGGCGTTTGCGAATGGTCATCTCGTCGGGCATGCGGTCGGCTCCCGGCTTTGATCGCGGCAAGTTCAAGCGGATGTTCGTGCTGCATTTGCTCTTCGGTCATCTTGCCGGTCCACATGGCTTTGTTGAAGAATTTAATATGCACGCCATAAAAATGCCAGAGGATGATGGCGAGCACCGCCAGCACTGCTTCACCGCCGTGCGTGGCTTTGGCGGCCGGGATGATTTCGCCCGGCAGGAATTTGGCGGATGTGATCGGGTTCCACATCAAAAGCCGGTCACGCCCATCACCGCCGTGCCCCAGACGAACGCCCAGTACTCGGCTTTTCTTCAAAGGTATAGCGTCCCATTTGCGGACGGGTCTTTCCAAAGCCGACAAGTTTCCCTAGCCGACATTGTATAAAAAGGCCTGCAGCGTCGAGCGCGTCTTTCGGGCCGGGCAGCATGCTTAAGCTTGTACGCAGAACGAAAAATTGTAACCAAATACAACGATGTGCCACATGGTGCCGAGCATAAGAACGATGGCGGCGAAGTGATGGATGCTACGTGTGTTTTCAACACCGCCCATGATGCCGACCAAAAACTGTGAAGTTGGGCTGGTTGCGAATTTCTGTACCAACCCCGTCAACCCAAGGGTGGTAAAGGATGTGAGCATGATCAAATGTTCAATGCGCCGGGCAAGGGGAAAGCGCTCGTAGCTGCGTTCTGTTTCTGAAGAAGCGGATGTCTTGGCCATTAATGAGCAGCTCCTTTACGGCGTTCGATCAGCCGTCGAACAATGTCTGAAATTACAAAGACACCCATACCGCCCAAAATGCCCGGAATGAGGAATTTGTAGAAGAGGTTGACGTTGTAAACAAGCGGGTATTTATCCGGGCTGGCGACGTAATGACTCATCCAGGCATCCGGGAAATTGGAGGTCGCATCCGGGTGACAGCGCTGGCATTTAATGAGCAGGTTATTCTTTAGAGCGATGCCTGTTTGCGGGTTGTCCACTTTGAAATATCGTGGATGCCGTGACAGTCGGTGCAGACCGGTTTGTTGGTCGGCTGGTCCGGGGAATTTTTTTCAAAGAGTGTGACGGTGGTTCCGTGAAAATCTGATACATAGGTGTTCAAGATATTCGTAGAGAGTCCGTAGGCGCATGAGCGTGTCATTGGCGTGGCACTTCGCGCACAACTGCGGTGTTTCATTTCGGAACTGGGCGGTGGTGGGGTCTTGAATGTTATGCACGCCGTGACAGTCGATGCAGGTCGGCACATCCAGATTCCCTGTTCGGTCAGCGCAGCGCCATGGACGCTGTATTTGTAGGTGTCGTAAATTCCGCTGTGACATTTCGCGCAGGTCTGCGGGATATGCAGTTTGGCGGTGATCAAGAGCTCGCCGGTATCCTTGTTCGTCAGGCGGGTTTGCTCGTGCGGATTGTGGCAGTCGGTACAGACTGCGGCATTCAAGTTGCCGCCAGCCAATGCCGTCTGATGGACGCTGTCCAATACTTTGAGTATTGTTCACTGTGGCATTGCTGGCAGGTGGTGTAATACGTGGTGGCGATCTCGCGCGGGCTGGATGCTTTCAGTTCCGGGTGCGGGAATCCAGTGAAGTCGGTATGGCAGCTTGTGCAGGCGATCTCGTTCTCGCCGTGGACAGACTTGCTGAACTTTTCTTCATCAATGGTCAATAAAAGAGTTTCCCCGCCCGACATCGTCAAGGTAAAGTCTGCTTTGCTGTGACAGAACAAACAGGTGCTGTTATCCACTTGCTGCCCGGCTGGCGCCCAGGCTTGATTGGCCTGAGGTGCGGCGCGACCGTCCTGGATCAGTAACCTGCCAAGGCGAGCGCGACCAGCACAAGTCCTGTGGAGAAAGCGGGCAACGCGTAGTGTTCTTAGTCGTCTCATTGAATTCTCCTGGAGCCATTTTAATAAAAAAAATTTGTCTATGACAAGTTCATTCAATGTCATGGGGCAACGATCCCAATTTTACAATCCACGTCAAGTAAACCGTAGTGATTAATATCCTCATTTGACATGATTTATCGAAAGTAGTCATCCTGTTAAAAAGAGATGAAGGCGCAGCGCGCCCGCCATCATATTTGTTTATCTGCGGATTATTCATGACTTGAGCGCTTCGAGGAAGCGATCAACTAAAGAGTTAGAAGTCGTTCGGGCAGTGAGCGCTTATTGCTACTGTCTTCTGATCAGGTGATAAACTAAGAGTGCGGCGGCCTGCGGGGGGATCCAACTGAACAGGGGCATCGCCGATCTTGAGAACATTGGTGCCGTCTTTAGTTCATCAGGCCCCGGCAACCAAAGCGGTCTTCAACGGTCAACGACTTTCTCTTCAAAAGCGGTGATCGCGCC
>JADJNA010000005.1 GCA_016709305.1 Candidatus Villigracilis saccharophilus | reverse complement strand
TTCAATAGCCTTTGATAAAGTGCTTCGGTTGCAGGCAAAGGTTCCATATCCAATTCTTTGGCAAGAACACGCTTCATTTCCTGATATTGGTTGATCAGTCCAGCACGGTCACCCAAGGCGGCATAAACACGTAAGACCTGACATTGAAGGTCCTCTTGTAGATTATCGACTCGCAAGGCACGTTCAAGTAATTCAATGGAGCGTGTATACCGCCGATGGGCATAGTGATGGTCTGCGAGCGCCCGTAAAGAACCAAGATATGCCTGGGTTAATCGTCTGCGTTCAGGAAAGATCCAATCATAGTAAAAATTTTGCAGGTATTCGCCATTGTATAAATTTATGGCATGTTCGTAAAAGCGTGCGGTGGCTTCATCATCTATACTCGCGCGGGCTTTAGCGAGAGCGGCGTCGAATTCATCCACATCGATAGTAAAGCGCGCCGCGTCAATGCGGTAATCCCCCGCCTCGACGAGAATCAAACGCGGAGAGTTTTCTCCTGTCTTCAAGGCGCTGCGTAAACGCGAGAGCGCCGTATGAAAGGCTGTCAGTCCACGCCCGCCTTTTTCAGCCCAGATGCCATCGAAGACTTTGTCCGCTGGGATACGCTCGCCGCGGAAAGTGATGAAATAGGCAAGCATGTCACGTGCTTTTGTTGAGACCCAGCGTTCCTGTGAGATCTCATCATTGCCTGCAAATACCTGAAAGCTTCCAAGGGTATTTATTTTTATGACCGATTGATTCGAGATTGTAATCGTCGCGGGTTTCTTCCTACCCGGTAGATTTTCCAGTACCCGCTCCAAAAACGGAGATTTGCAGCCTGATTCCGCCAACGCATTACATACCAGGCGGCTGCGCTCCCCCTGGTCAATGAAAAGTTGGAATGCCTTGGTTGGTTCTAATAATTCCAATGCTTTGAGAGCTTGTGTAATGCCCGTTTCTTTACGGTCTGTCACGAGGTGAATATAAGCAAGGCCAAAATACACCATCGCAAGCGGCACACGGAATTGTCTGCGTTCCCCGGTTTCTGCGAGATCGCTAAATAGATTTTCAGCGCGATTCAGTTCGTTATTTTCCAGTGCAACATCCGCAAGCACGCTTCGGCAGACAAATGCCTCATATGTATCTGGATTTCCCGTGTACGCCCACAGCGCGCCTTCGGCTAATTGCCAGGCTTCATCTACACGTCCCTGACCGTATAAGTTATATGCCAAATAACCTGTTGCCATTAATTGTTCATACGATGCAATGCCCAATTGTTGAGCCAAATCTACAGATTGACGAAGTGCTGCTTCGGCACGCGCAGTTTCACCAAAGCGGGTTAACACATTGCCAAGCGCAGTGTAGGCGGCGGGCAATAGTTCATTCAAGTGCAAGGTTTGCGCGATCTCCAATCCGCGCTCGGCATAACGCAGGGCAGTTTCAAACTCGCGCCAATATAAATGCGGTGTGACCAGCAATATACATGCCTGTGCAGCAATTGGTGAAAGTTCATCGGGTGCCAGGCGCAAGGCTTCCTGAGCATGCTTGGCAGCAGATATCGGATCACCATGCCACCAGCAGATTTGCCCCAGTGACTGGATAAAGTTCGCACGTGATAACGCAGACAGCCCGTCAGACTTGCGCGCGTCCTCGACAGCCTGCTCGGCCAGTTCGCGGCCGCGATCCATACTGCTTAAGAAGCCTGTAGTTTTTGCGAGTGCCATCAGAGCTTCGGCACGGGCAGTGTGGTCGTCCAGTGGTGCGGCTTGCAAGGCCTGTTCTGAAAGCGTTTCTGCCTGACGATAATTTCCCTGCGCGCGATAGACCTCGGCGAGTTTCGTCAACGCGCGGCTCATGCCTGATGTATTTTTCTGGCTTGCAAAACTGGTACGCGCATCTTCATAAGATGTCACTGCCAAACCAGCCTCACCCAGCCTGCGGTGCGCATTTCCATTTTGTAGAAGAAGTTCAGGGTTGGCGCGCAAGATTTCAGCGGGCAGCATATACAAGTAACGATGCAATACTTCAACGCGGCCGCGTTCAACATAGTCCGCGGCAAAGATGGATGCAACTCTTGCAGCGGATTCGTGGTCTTGCGCGGATATGTATTGAAGGAAGGCCGCTTCATACTCAAGATGGGATTCGTAATATGCGCCCGCGCGTCTTTCCAACCCTTTGACCTGCTCGCCAGTCTCGCGGCGTAATCTGCTCTGTAGGAATTCCCGAAAGAGAAAGTGGTATTGATACCAACGCTGCTTTTCATCCAGACTGGTGAGGAACAAATTCTCACGTTCCAATTCTTTCAGCTTGTCTTGTGAATTATCAGTCCCTGTTACCGCATTGCATGAGTCCGCATCCATTTGCGAGAGGATGGATGTTTGCAATAAGAAAGATTGCCGCGCTTCAGGTTGGCGGCGAAAAACTTCTTCGGCCAGATATTCAAAAACAAAACGGTGCGAGCCGCTAAGTGACGTGACGATTTCGTGGGCTGATTCAGCATTCCGTCCAGCCAGCGAACTGCGGACAATCTGCAAAGCCGCTGCCCAGCCTTCCGTCTTTTGACTTAATGCGCTCAAACTTTCCGAAGAAATATCTGGGACTTCGCGGCGGAGCAGGGTTGCCACTTCGTCATCATTGAATCGCAAGTCGTTGGCGCGTAATTCAGCTAACAATCCGCGCGCACGCAGGCGTGCCAATGCGAGTGGAGGATCAGTTCGTGTTGAGATGATCAGGTGCAAAGCGGGTGGCGCATTTTCCAATAAATAATCCAATAGTTGATGGACGATCGGACTTGCTACAAAATGATAATCTTCAAAAATAATGAGCAGTGAATCATGGATTTGTTCGGAAAGCTCGTTAATAAGCACGGTCAGCACTCGCCGCGAGTCCACGCCTGATTCTGCGCTATTGAGCAGGGATTGGGCGTTCTGCCCGATCTTGTTTGCTTTTTTGCTCACTGTCCGCATACGGCGAATCGACTCGATTAGGTGGGACAGAAAAACTGTCGGGTCAGAATCAGATTCCTCGAGCTGGTACCAGGCCGCAGCTCCGGAATGGGCCTTGAAAAAGTCTGCCAGTAAACTAGTCTTGCCATATCCAGGCGGTGCGGAAACAAGCGTGAGACGCTGTCCCATGTGATTATCCAGCCATTGGATTAAATGCGGGCGCGGCACGCGACGCGGTCCAGCACTGGGCGGCGGGGTAAATTTTGTGTTTAGCAGGGGAGAGGGTTTCATGTTTTGGGAATTATATCCGCTAATGGTTTGCAAACTTTCTGCAAACCCGCTGTGATAGGATTGCTCAAATTCGCCCAACCAAAGAGGAGAACCTATGAAAAGAAATCTGTTTATTCTGTCTCTGTTAGTGGTGCTCGCATTGCTTGCAACCGCTTGTGGCTCTGCTGCAACACAAGCACCTGCTGTCACCGACGCCCCAGTCGCCGCCACTGAAGCACCCGCTGCGACCGAAGCGCCTGCGGCTGGCCCTGTCGTTTTGAAATATGCCAGTTCGGCCAACATCACAACCTGGGATCCGATCGCTTCGTTCTCAACCGAAGCCGCTTACATGGCAAACATGTATGAGCAATTACTGCGCGTGAATGCGCCTGGCAGTGCCGAGCCGTTTACTCCACTGCTCGCTGAAAGTTGGGAAAAGAGTGATGATGGTCTCGTTTGGACTTTCCATCTGCGCCCCAATGTGACATTCCACGATGGCGAGCCGATGAATGCTGAAGCTGTCAAGAAATCCATCGAAGCGGCCAAAGATCATGCTGGCGCCTCCTTCATTTGGCTGCCGCTTGCCAGTGTGGATGTAGTTGATGATTTGACTGTCAACTTCACATTGTCCTATGCCCAGCCCTTGGAATTGATCGTCGGTTCTGAATATGCCGCCTACATCGTCAGCCCGAAGGCTCTTGATGCCGCCACAGCTGATGAAAACTACTGGAGCGCTGGCGTGGAAGCAGGCACGGGTCCTTACATGCTTGAATCCTATACAGCCGACCAGGAACTGGTCTTAACTCAAAACACCGAGTATTGGGGCGGCTGGGAAGATGGTCAATACGAGAAGGTATTAGTCACGTTCGTGCCAGAGGCCACCACCCGCCAGCAGTTGTTGGAAGGCGGCGAAGTGGACTTGGTCACAAGTGTTCCTGCGGATTCCTTCGCATCCTTCGCCGAGAACTCTGACTACACCACCTCGCTCGAACCCGCCTTGTTTAACTACACTGCTTTCTTCAACACTTTGAAAGCGCCTTTGAATGATGTAAAAGTACGCCAAGCTTTGTCTTACGCCATACCTTACGAAGACATCATCGCCATTGGCGCAAATGGACGTGGTACTCAAAGCCGCGGCACCGTGCCTGCTGGTGTGTTCCCGTATTCAGAAGATGTGCCACAATATACGTATGACATCGAAAAGGCAAAGTCTCTTTTGAAAGAAGCTGGTTATGATGGCGGCGGTTTCAGTCTCAAACTGACCTATGCTTCTGAGAACTCCACAGAAGAGACTTTCGCTCCGCTCATCAAAGATCCTTTGCACAGATCGGCGTGGATGTTTCGGTTGAACCTTTGGCCTTTAGTGAACAATGGGCGCTGGCAAAGACCGACCCTGCCTCAGCAGATGCACAGGATATTTTCCTCCTGCTCTACTGGCCGACCTACTCCGACGCTGGCGCAGATAACATGTATAGCATGTTCTATGGCGGCGCGGAAGCACCTTTCCTCAACGTCACAAAATTCAACCTGTCCTATTGGAAAAATGATCAATACAATGCTCTCATGGATGAAGCAGGTCCTCTCAGCGGTACAGATGTTGAAGCATCTCGCGCCAAGTACACCGAGGCTCAGAAATTGCTCGTGGAAGAAGCGCCCGCCGCTTTCCTCTTCGATACCATGGTCGCTTTCGTAAACCCGAACCACGTGGAAGGCTTCAAGTACAACTTGAACTACCCTGATGTCCGCTATTGGTTCTACGAACTTCGCCCTGCCAAGTAAGCCATAATACATTAAGATAAATTCAGCACAGAGCGCACGAATCAAGTGTTCTCTGTGCTGAATTTCCAAATCCATGCAAAAGTTTGAATTCTTCCTCCGCCGTATAGGCACTTCGCTTTTTGTATTGATCGGTGTATCGGTCATTACATTTTTTCTTGCGCGTGTCGTCCCTTCTGATGCGGCTGCTTTATACATCGGCCCCAAGGCACGGGCGGAAGACATTGAGCGTGTTACAAAACAACTTGGTCTTGACAAGCCTTTGCCTGTTCAATATATGATCTACATGCAGGAACTTTTGCGCGGTGATCTCGGCACATCCATTTCAACCAAACGTCCGATCACGGAAGAGCTCGCAGGGCGCATCCCTGCCACGCTGGAATTGCTGTTATCAGGAATGTTCATCGCTATTCTGATTGGTGTTCCTTTGGGTGTCTTAAGCGCGCGCTGGCAGGGCAAACCAATTGATGTGGCGGTACGCGTGCTTTCCATTGTCGGCGTTTCCATGCCCGCTTTTTTTCTTGGACTTATTTTTCAAATTATCTTTTTTCGAAATCTGCATCTTCTGCCCCTCCCATCGGACTTATCTCTCGCATGACACGCGCCGCCATGCTCGAAGTTTTTGAACAGGATTACATCCGCACGGCGCGCGCTTATGGCATCCGTCATTACGTGGTCATTTATCTTTATGCGTTAAAAAACGCGATCAGCCCCACATTGACAGTGATCGGTTTAACCTTTGCTTTTGCGTTGACAGGAACATTCTTTGTCGAGATTCTCTTCAATTGGCCTGGACTGGGATTATTCACAGTCCGCTCGCTATTAAATCTTGACTATCCCGCCATTATGGGCATGACCCTCTTTGGCGCAACAGGATATGTAACGATAAATTTGATCGTTGATCTGGTTCAAGCGTGGGTTGATCCGCGCGTAAGTTTAAATTAATCATGACAGCATCCACACCAATTCTCCCAGCTCCTGAATCAGCCAGCATGCGCACAATGCGTCATGTGCTGTCAGTCATATTGCGTGACCCGCTTTCGTTCATCAGTACAATCATTATTGTTTTATTTATTTTCATGGCGACTTTTGCATATCAGATCGCTCCTTTCCCTGAAGAGGGCGAAGGAAAAACGCATGCATCGAATACCCTGCTTCCCCCTTCTGCTGATCATTGGTTTGGAACAGATAAACTTGGCCGTGACATTGTGAGCCGTGTCATCATGGGCGCCCGTCCCGCCTTGATCATTCCCATTGGAGTGGTTTTGTTTGCCGTGCTACTTGGCGCGCCGCTGGGAGCTTTGGCTGGTTACAAAGGCGGCTGGCTGGATGAAATCATCATGCGCATCACGGATTTGTTTCTGGCATTCCCATCTCTTCTTCTTGCAATGGCAATCGCCTCCGCTCTTGGTCGCGGATTGGATAAGGCTGCAATTGCGCTCGTCGTCTCATGGTGGCCGTGGTATACGCGCATTGCGCGCGGCGTCACCATCAGCTTGAAGGAAAGATATTTTGTCGAAGCCGCACAGGCCATCGGGGTCAGCGATACGGTGATTATCTTCCGTCATATTTTGCCAAATACAATTTCGCCGATTCTGTGCAAGCGACCGTAGACTTGGGCACAGTCATTTTGGCAATGGGCGGACTCGCCTTTTTGGGGCTTGGCACTCAGCCGCCTTCACCTGATTGGGGATTAATGGTCAGCGATGGCCGAACTTATATTCTCGATCAGTGGTGGATTGCTACCTTTCCAGGTCTGGCGATATTTGTGGTTGTACTTGCCTTTAATTTAATTGGTGACACCTTGCGCGACATCTTCGACCCGAGGCAGTATAAATGAACGATTTATTGTCCATCAAAGACCTCGCGATTGACTTCAAAACCGCGCGCGGCGTTCATAAGGCATTGCATAATGTTTCCTTTAGTGTGAAGCGCGGCGAGATTTTTGGTGTGGTCGGTGAGACTGGCTGCGGCAAGACGATCACAGGTCTTTCCATTTTGCGTTTATTGCCCAAGTCTGCAACGATACGCGGACAGATCATGTTCGAAGGCAGAAATCTGCTTGACCTTTCCGAGACTGAAATGAACACCGTCCGCGGTGGGCGGATCTCGATGATCTTTCAAGATCCCACTTCATCGCTGAATCCGGTCTTTACGGTTGGCGAGCAGATCACACGAGTAGTCCGCCAGCATTTGAGGCTTGATAAAAGGTCGGCGCAGATTCAAGCGGAAGAAAGCCTTGATGCCGTTGGCTTGCCCGATGTAAAACGTGTAATGACATCCTATCCACATCAGCTTTCAGGCGGACAACAGCAGCGTCATGATCGCAATGGCATTGGCTTGCCGTCCCTCCTTGTTGATCGCGGATGAACCAACCACGGCATTGGATGTCACGATTCAGGCACAGATACTAAATCTATTGCGTGATCTGCAAAAGAAGTTTGACCTATCCATTGTTTTGATCACCCATAACCTTGGGGTTGTGGCGCAAACCTGTGACCGTATGGCTGTGCTATATGCAGGCAGCGTTGCAGAAATTTCCCCAACTTATTTTGTTTACGAGAAACCTCACCATCCATACAGCAAAGGATTATTAGCCGCCATCCCGCGCCCTGGTTCACGTGGACAAAGAATGGCGGCCATTCCCGGTACAGTACCGTCCAATCCCGGTGAAGTGCTCGGCTGTCCCTTCGCGCCGCGTTGCGCAAATGTATTTGATCCTTGCTTGAAAGAAAAACCGCCCCTGATATCTGTAGGTGAATCTCATCAAAGCGCTTGTTTCTTGCCTTCTGAGTCTTGATCCTGTATGAACATACAACCTTTACTCACTGCACAAAATCTAAAAAAGCATTTTGCGCTGCCCGGCGGAATAATTTCACGCTTCAATCGCTCTGCAAGACGCTATGTTTATGCGGTGGACGGTGTCAGTCTGGAAGTGTTTACCGGCGAAGTGCTTGGCTTGGTAGGCGAATCGGGCTGCGGCAAGACAACTCTTGGAAGAATGTTGATGCGCCTGATCGAGCCGACAGATGGAAAAGTTGTTTTTGATGAGCGCGAGATCACAGCCTTCTCACGGGTTGAAATGCGGGAGATCCGCCGAGAAATGCAGATCGTTTTTCAGAATCCGCTTTCGTCTTTAAGCCCGCGGTTGAAAATTGTGGATGCGATTTCAGAGCCATTGCTCACACATAAAATTGTGCAAAAGAGTGAAGTCCGCGCACGTGCACTTGAGTTACTGGAACAGGTCGGGCTCGGCGAGCAGCATCTGGATCGTTTCCCGCATGAACTATCCGGCGGACAATGTCAACGGGTGGCGATTGCGCGCGCGCTGGCGGTTGATCCGCGCTTGATCGTGTTGGATGAACCTACTTCCGCGTTGGATGTTTCTGTGCAGGCACAGATCATTAATCTACTGCAGGATTTGCAGCGAGAAAACAATCTGACGTACGTATTTATTTCGCATGATCTGAATGTCGTACAGCATATCAGTGACCGCATCGGCGTGATGTATTTGGGAAAATTAGTAGAGCTTGGTTCGTCAGAGGATGTGTATAACGATCCATTGCATCCTTATACAAAAGCATTGTTCGGAGCGATCCCTTTGCCTGTAGTAAACATTGTGAAGCGTGAGTTGACGGTGTTGGATGGAAATGTCCCCAGCCCGGTCAATCCTCCTTCGGGATGCCGCTTCCACACGCGCTGTCCCATAGCGCAGGGAATTTGTCAGAAAACAGAACCAGCTTTCCGTGAAGTAGGAAACGGGCGTTTCGTCGCCTGTCATTTTGTTGAGTAATGAGGAGCCATTTATGACTCGGTTGTTTGGAATCGCAGGTGTGCAAATGTCCGTCTCACCCTTTGATGCACAGGGGACGATAGATAAAATGTCGGATATTGCTTTTAATATCTCAAAAAATTTACCCTGGGTCAACATGGTTGTGTTCCATGAATTGATCGTGCCGGGGCTGGTGCAATTTCTCACGCCCGAAGATAAAGATTGGTATCTGAAAAATTCCGAACCGATCCCAGGTCCGCTGACTGATCGCTTATGTGCATTGGCGCGCAAGACTCATCAGTGGCTTGTGCCCGGCTCAATGTGGGAACGTGATGGCGATAAGATGTTTAATACTGCCATTGTGATTTCACCGCAGGGTGAGATCGTTGCAAAATATCGCAAGATGTTTCCGTGGCTTCCATATGAAGCGGGCACATCGGCGGGCAGTGAATTTTGCGTGTTCGATATTCCTGAGGTGGGGCGTTTTGGTTTATGCATTTGTTATGACATGTGGTTTCCAGAAGTAGCGCGCACATTGGCTTGGATGGGCGCGGAGGTTATTATTCAGCCGACTTTGACGCCAACTTCTGATCGTGAACTTGAACTGGTGATGGCACGCGCGAATGCCATGTTCAATCAATGCTATTTTGTCAGCGTAAACGGAATTGGCACCTGGGGCGGCGGACGTTCCACAATCATCAATCCCGATGGACGCGTTTTGCAGGAAGCATCCACCAATCAAACATTTATGACCGAGTTGATCGATCTCGATCACACCACTCGTTCGCGTGAATACGGCACGCTGGGATTAGCGCAGACGCTTAAACAATTACGGGACTCGGGACACACATTCCCAATGTATCAAGATGGTGCGCTGCAAAAAGGAAGTTTTGAAAAACTGGGGCCGCTTAAATTCTTTCGTCAATCGGATCATTTGAATAATCGGTAATTAAATTTTCTAAATAAACGAGCTGCTTCCATAAGAGAGGCAGCTCGTTTATTTTGCCAAAGGAGTTAAACATGAAACAACACATCTTTTCTTTTGTGTTGACCTTATTTGTTGTGAGTACGATTATGACGGCTTGTGTATCTGCGGCTGTTTCCACAAGCACGCCAACTTCGGTTCCCCAGCCAGCTGCGACTGACGATTTATTGAATAATGACACTCGCTCAGTATTAACTTTTGACGATCTGTTTTCAGGTTTAAGCACGGCAGCGGTCGATGACAGCGCTTTTGCATTGCCGACAGATGCGGCCATGCCCGATCATATTTTTGAAGGACAATTGGAATTGTCGGGCGAGGCAATCAATGGGGGATTTAGTGAAGTCAAAGATATATTATCTTTGACTGGCACCGCTGACGATCCGCGAAAACATTTACCTGAGTTCAGATTGGAATTTATTCAAGATGGCAGTTACTTAATTCCTGTTCAGCAGGGCTTATCTTATACCGGACATGCATACTGGAATTACATTGTCGGTCCCGGTCGTGTGTGGCAGGAAAATGGAGATAATGATTATTCTCGCGCGGCCTTTCCGTTTGCTCTTGTCCAACGCAATGCCAATTGCACGCATAACGGCGTGATGACTTTTCTGTTCAATGATGACAGTGCATCCAAAGTCCGCTATTAGGTCACACAGGAAACATGTGCTTATTACAAGGTCAATATGTGGAAACAGTTGCCTGCAACTTATTCACCTTATGCTGTTGCTAATGCCGATGTGTATAAAGCCCATCATACAGCAGAAGTTGCCAATCACCTGCCGACCAAACCCATCGCAGATCTTGCCGCCGATTTTCCCGCATCGAAAGTGAATATATCCGCCTTTGGAAGAGGGGTTACAACCTCGGCTATGACTTTCTATGGCGTTTTCATCAATGGAACAAATTACGTATCAGACTGCTTAACTCGTTTTGGAGTCTATGCTTTCTGCGGAGAAATGCGCGCTCCGTCCTATTCCACGGCAAAGTCAGCATTTGCAAGCGTGGCCTTGATGCGTCTGGGGCATGTCTATGGTTCGGGTGTATATGATCAACTAATAAAAGATTATGTCCCTGAAACTTCCACTAGTGTTGGCACTTGGGCGGATGTAACTTTTAATAACATGATAGATATGGCATCCGGGAATTATCGTCTAGCAGGATTTGAGGAGGATGAAAGCAGCTTATACATGGATGCTTTCTTCATTGCAGAGCCATACTCCACAAAGATCACTGCTGCTTTTAATTTCCCAAACAATGCCGCTCCCGGCACATCATGGAACTATCACACTTCAGACACATTTATCCTGACAAGCGCCATGAATAATTATCTGCAATATCAGGAAGGCAGCGGCGCGGATATTTTCAATATGGTGCGTGATGAAGTTTATGCGCCCATCCATCTGTCCGCTGGGACGATGACCAGTCTGCGGACAGACAACAGTTCCACAGGCGCTTCATTTGGCGGCTACGGGTTATTCTGGACTCAAGATGATATCGCCAAGGTAGCCAAACTGCTTAACAATGACAATGGTATGGCCAACGGCGTGCAGTTGCTTCAAACCGACATGCTGGCAGATGCAATGCAAAAAGATGCGACAGACCGCGGTTTGGATACAACCGGCAGACCGGTGTTCAAATATAACAACGGCTATTGGGCCAAAGAGTTCACCTCAACCGATGGATACACTTGTTCGTTCTATACGCCATTTATGTCAGGCTATGGAGGTATTACCGTTGCGATGATGCCCAATGGAGTGACCTATTATTATTTCAGCGACAACGAAGAATATTCCTGGAACAGCTCAGTAAGCGAAGCAAACAAGCTTGTGTCACACTGTCCGTAAAAAGTAAATTTTTCGAACAAGCCTGTGCTGCCTTTTGAGCCATCCGCATTTCAAAATAACCACGTTTCCTCAAAATAGAAAACGTGGTTATTTAATCATTCACGACAATCAGCCTAAAAAGGGGCTTGTGCTGGCTACTTACTCATCCGCAAGAATCAAGCAAGGAGCATCTGGGCATGCGATTTCACGGTAGTAACCGATTGGTTGTTCCGGCATTGGAACAATTCAAACGATTTATTAACCAGAAGTGAATATCTTGATGTAGAAACAAAAACACCTTCATTCCATTATGGCTCAAAGGCATTTTTTGTTCATCTGTTTTTTTTATTTCCCGTACTTCTTTCTCAACTCCTCCGCGGCCTGATTTAATTCCTCCGCATTTCGCTGTATCTTTTTGATCGCCGCCACGGCATCATCCACGCCTTTTTGACCGGCGCGAAAAACAGCTTCATCCAGCCAGACGGCTTCATGCTCACAGGCGCGCGTCGCTTCAGGCAATTTCATTTCCTCGAACTTGAAATATTCAGGGAAAGCATTCGGCACCGCCATCATGGACTTTTGCGGCTGAAACAATTCGTAGTTATTCATGGCTTCGTAGCCCGTCCAGCAATCCACGCCTTCGGCATCGAGCGCAGCGCATAACACATCATGCTCCACGCCAAATTGACTCGGATCAACAGCAAAGATGTAGCGATAGAACGAGCGCGTGGTATGGCGCTCATCATGTTTCAAGACTCGCACACCCTGGATTTCACTGAGGGCTTCATCCATGTATGCCGCCATTTCTTCGCGTTGTTTTGCCTGTGCTGGGAACCGTTCAATACCGACCAGAGCCAGCGCGGCCTGCAATTCACTCAAGCGAAAATTCCCGCCCTGAACTGACAAGCCGTTCGCATCCTCACCACCGCCGCCCAACGCGTGCGGGCGTCCGCAGTCGATGACCGAAGCCGCAAGCGCGGCATGCTCCGCAGACTTGCATAACAGAATGCCGCCTTCGCCCGAAGTCAGCGTCTTCGAACTTTGCAAACTGAACGAGCCGAAGTGACCAATTGTCCCTGCGCCCTGACCACGCCATTTTGCGCCGTGCGCGTGCGCGCAATCTTCGATCACAATCAAATTATATTTTTCAGCCAATTCCATGATCGCATCCATATCCGCCATATTCGAACCAAGATGAACAGGGATGATGGCCTTCGTCTTTGATGTGATGGCCTTCGCGGCGGCCTTCGCATCGAGACAGTATGTGTTCGGGTCAACATCCACAATGACGGGTATCGCGCCTGCGCCCATCGGTGCTGATGCGGTTGCCTGAAACGTGTACGCGGGTACGATCACTTCATCACCCCAGCCAATACCCGCCGCGCGCAGCGCAACTTCCATTGTAACGGTGCCATTGATCATCGGCACGGCATAGCCGCCGCCTTGCAGCTCTGCGAATTTTTTTGCCAGTTCGGCGGTCTTCGGCCCGGGATACGGGAACCCGCCCCAGCGTCCCGAACGAACGACATCCGTCACTGCCTGCACATCACGCTCATCCCACACGGGCCATTCAGGATACGCTTCCGTGCGGGATTTCTTTCCACCAAGAATTGCTAATTCAGACATATTGATCTCCTTTTTTACAATGAAGTGCTTCGCTTCTTTCTTAATGATTTGATTCTGTTCAACGAACTTTTTCTTTCTTGAAAATATTTCACCTAAAAGAACTTCGGCAAATATTGTTTATTCGCTTCCAGCAGTTCGGCGAGCATTTGTCTCGCTTGCTCAACCGTCAGGCGGCCTGACAACGGGTCGTTCAATAAAACTTGCAGCGCAAGCTGATCGTCGCCTTGCAACGCGGCCTGTATTGTCAGCTCTTGATTCAGAATGTGCTTTAGCAAAATGTTCTGCACCCCCGCAGGCACTTCGCCGATCGTCAACGCATGTGTGCCTGTGCTGTTGATCACGCCATAAGTCTCAACCACAACATCTTTTGGCAGATTCGAAATCTGTCCATGATTTGGCAGGTTCATGATGCCAACATAGTCCTCCCCTTTCACCATTGCGCGGATGATCTTGTTCGCGGCCTCCGTGGAGACATCCTGCATAAACGCCGCAAGCGGAATTTCTGCCCGCAGTGCGGATTCGATCAGTCCCTTTGCTTCAGCTTCCAATTCATAGCGATCCTCAACACTCGTCAAGCGGATATCGTACTCAGTTCCCCAGCCTGTCGCTTCATTGATAAAATGCGGGAAGAACTCGGCCACATGCCGATCCCCAGCGGCAGGCAGCGCGCCGTACAACTGAAACAACGTGGACTTGACCTTCGCATGATCTGCGAACACGGATGTATCTTCTTCATCCACTTTCAATGCGCCGCTCAAAATTTTCTCTGTCAACTCAGGGAGTTCGTTCCAAACATTGCACCCGCCGACCCACGCATCCATCACCCAGATCAAATGGTTCACGCCTGCGATCCGAGCAGTGACCTGCTCAGGAGCAACGCCGTATAATGCAGCTAGTTTCTCGCGCACTCCGATCCACTCGTGGCACAAACCGACAACTTTGACTCCCTGCATGGCAAGCGTTTTTGTCAGCACGCTCATGGGATTTGTGTAATTCAGAAACAACGCGTTCGGGCAAATTTCCATCACCTTGCGCCCGATCTCGGTCACAACCGGGATATTTCGCAAAGCACGCGAGAGTCCGCCTGGTCCTGTGGTATCTCCAACAGATTGTTTAATCCCATACCTAGCAGGGATTTCGAGATCAGCCCGCATGGATTCGAGTCTGCCTGTGGTGATGGTCAGAATGACAAAGCCTGCGCCTTTCAGGGCTTCATCCAGTGAGAGCGTTTTCTCCAACTGAAAATCAAGTTTGAAATCATCAATCATTTTTTTGCCGAGCGCATACACCAAGTCCACACGGTCTTGGGCAATATCCTGTAACACGATTGTCGAGCCGAGCAGTTCAGGCGTGCCGAAAATATCCCGCATAAAAGTGGGTCCCCACGAATACGACCCGCCGCCGATGATGACAATTTTTGGCATACGTTATAAATCCTCTGCCATCATTTCAATTAATTCTTCCATCTCGCCAAACCGTGACTTGCGGAATGCCTCTGCAAACCTGCCTTCCTCCCAATTCGCCTTCTCTGCCATTGCCCTGCCATCTTTTGCATAACCATCCCCAGCAGTGGAGACATGTCGCCATTCATAGCTTCATCGAGCATTGCCATGCGTTTGCCGTGGGTTTTTAATTGCAAACGAGTTTGGTTGATGGTGTTCTTCATCATCTCACGGTGAGCGCATAATGCCATGATCTTCTTGTCCATGGTTTCAGTCACATCTTCATAGTGATTGATCTCAGGCAGTTGCCGTGCAAAATACCAGCGCTCACACACCGAGAAAGGCTCAAGTCCTTCTGTAAAATGTTCGGGATAATGCTTATCGAAACACGAAACCCAAAACGCTTCCTCCACTGCAAGCGCCACACGGGTGTGATCCTGGTTGCCTTCATACAATCCAAACGGATCAAATGTAAATACTGCGTATGGCTTGTGCTTGCGGAATAAATAAACAAAACGCTCGCGCAAAGTCCCCAGCAGCACATCTGTCAGGCTATCCGTCACAAACCCGAGTTCGATGATCTCCTGAATACCGAGAATCTTCGCTGCGGCGTGCATTTCCTGCGCGTTGATCTGGATCGTCTCTTCCACGGAAAAGCCAATCGAATCTTTTTGGTCATCGGTCACGCGCACGAGAATCAAATGCCAGCCCTGCGCCGAAAGTTTGGCAAGGGTCGCGCCACAAAATGCCGCCGCGTCATCCGCGTGCGGAGAGATGATCAGCGCGGTCTTCATCGGATCAACTCCTTCAATGCATCCATCACCTTTGGTGCGATTTCCTTGCCGATGGAATTTGTCTCTTCGTAATGTTTGCCGGGCTTGAATGGATTCCACGGATATTTAAAATCTTCAGCAGGCAGGATGTAGCCCACTTCATCATTGGCGAGACCAACGACTCCTGCCACGCCCGCGCCTGCTTCCAACAATTGGGCTTTGACTCTCAGCCCGAGCTTTGGCAATAGCTCCCCTGGCACAGTCGCCAGCCACAAATCGCCGATCTTGATCAGGTTGACCTCGGTTTTGATTTGTCCCTTTTTGTTACGAATATCAGGCAGCAGATTGCGCCAGAAAGCCATCTTATAAAGCGGATTGGTCAACTTGGCGGCAAGTTCTTTCCTCTTGATACTAACCACTTCACACTGTCCGCTTTCGACTGCTCCAAGCGCTTTCAACCCCACTTCCGCCAATTTCTTACCCATCAACTCCGCTTCTGCAAAGGAATGATCTTTCACATCGGGTGTCATCATGCCGCCCAATGCCCCAGCAAAAAAGATACACGGTACGCCTGTCTGCTTTTCCACTTCATCGCGCAGGTAACCGACATAATCTGAGGTGATATGTGGATTGTTCTCGAACAAGACCTCTGGATGACAGGGAAAATCGAATATAGAAATAAGCGGCCTGCCGTCATCAGCAGTGAACTGTGCCAAAGTTAATTCATCATCGATGATATCTGGATTGCGGGCGTTCTTCGCCAAACCCGCAGCGTGGACAGATGTCCATTTAACGGAGGCATGTTTGAGGTCAGATAAAGAACCGAGAATTGCATCCGCTATTTTATTTTTAATGGCGGCTAGATATTCTTCATCCACACCGCGCGTTTTATCATCTGGTCCCCACAAGCCCATTGTGTCAGGACCGTGATGAGTATGTGTGGAAGCGATGACAACTTGAGGATTCAACACCCTAAAGGGTTCAGAAACCATTAGGGTGTTGATAACATCCTGAACATCGGGGTGAAAAAATCCGATCAAGTCAAGCGCAACCAGCACAAGTGTGGTCTGTTCAGTTTGCATTGTGAGCGCACGGACATACAGATCATCATGAATGGTTTCAGCGCGGCGGTTGTTGCCAAAACCCGCAAGAAAAACAGGCTTATCAAGCTAAGGCGTGATCACATCCTGTGCGTATCCAATTTTCATTTGACAATCTCCTTTGCAGTCCGGATGATGTTCTCACGGACCGCATAGCCGTCGAAGTGCACCTGCTCCATACCGAGGATGACCGCGCCCACAACGGGCGGACCGTACAAGCGGATCAATTTTGCTTTGGGCAAATGTTTCATCACCACATCGCGCATGGGATCCATGATGATCGCACCCGCTTCAAAGACGCTGCCCGATTGAACGATCTCCACTTCATCATTTTCCATTTCGATCTGGCGCGCCACAGAAACCGCCAGCCAGCCCAGTTCCTCACCAGACCAGTGCAAAATTTCGCGCGCGGCGACGTCGCCCTCATTCGCGGCTTTGATGACCTCAAGCGCAAGGTATGGAAACAAATGATATTGTTCGCTGGACAACCCGTCCATCAAATCCATTTCATTTTTTGCACCCACGGCTTCAATGAAAACTTTCGTAAGCGCCGTGGGCGGTATGCGCTTGATCCAGGCATAATTGACCATTTGCAATCCGCGCTGGACGATTTCGATCGCGCCGCCGTATTCACCAAAGGTCGCTCCGTTACCCACAATGCGCCCTTCTTTTCCTTCTTTATTTCGCCCTCTGCAATTGTTGGACGACCCTGATGTGACATTCACGCCAATGCCGCAAGTCGCGCCCGCCAGCAAGCCATTGACCCCGTCGTTGACAACTTCCACCGGGCAGGATAACCCCAGCGCTGAGATCGCCCGCAAATGAGATTCTCTGTCAGATGGAAAATCGTATCCTGCCACGCCGAAGCCTGCTCCAGCGATTTGAGCAGAATCCACGCCTGCCATTTCACTTGCCGCCCCAAACGACTCCTTTAAGACCTTCTCCAAACCATCATAGCCAACGCCTTGATGATTGCCGCCCCACGCCTTGCCAAACCCAATACAGACGCCTGTCTCATCTGCGATCAGAGTATGAGTTTTGGATGAGCCAACGTCAACGCCAAGAAAATATTTCATAGATCTCCCAGTTGCGCCTGGTGGTTTTTCTTAATTGCCATCCCGCTTCTTCTCCAAGGTCTGCTTGATCTCAGCCAGGTATTTCCCATGCAGCGGATACAGCCACAGCAAAAATATCGCCAGTAAAAACCCAATGGATGTTGGCACTGTGAGGAAAATACGGAAACCAAGGTCCACGCTTGCAGGCTGGACATCAAGCAGGGTGTCGTATCCAAACGCGGGCATAATCAGGCCAAACGCGCTGGAGACCAGCAGTCCGCTCAAGGTGATGAGGAAGCCGCTCATGCCAAAATACATGCCAGCCCGTTGGTGCCCCGTCTTCACTTCATCCTCATCGATCACTTCAGTCATGATCACGTCGCCGATCAGCACCAGTCCGCCAAGGCCAATACCAACGATCACCGCGGCCGCATAGGTGAAATTGATATTCGGAGAAAATCCCATCGGCACAATGCCGAGGATCATGATTGCGTTCGCAATCATGAGTGTGCGGCGTGAATCAAGTTTGTTCGCCACCCAGTTACGCCACGGATACAGCGAAAACATGGCAATGACAAACGCCATGCCAAGGATGACAGTCGCAAGGCTTTCATCTACTTTGAGGCTGTATTTTAGATAAAAGAGTATTCCGGTTTGAAGCGAGCCGGTCGCGAAGAAGCGCATGGTCTGCGCACCTGCGGCAGTGAGATAACTACGATTGGCAAAGGTATATTTGAGCGCCTGCAAAAACGGGAAGCCTGTGTCGGTATGCAATTCCTTGCGTTCGAACATCGCAGGATAGCCCGCGTAAATAGCGATCACCGAAACACAAGCGAATAGTATCGCCATGTTGCTCCAGCCCATGATGTTTGCCAACATCGGTGGGAGCGCTGCCCCGATGAACAAGCCTATGATCTGGAAGATATTCATCTTCGCGGCGACGTCTGTCCGCTCTTCGTAGGTCCCAAACATTTCAGGCAGCAATCCGTAATAGCCTGTGGCAAGTGCGGTGTACAAACCTTCCCAAATAATGATGGCAGCGCCAAAGTAGATCAACAATCCTGTTGGATTGGTTTTTCCATCAAATGGCGCGGTAAAGAGCAGGGCAAACGCCAGCGCGTAAGGAAGCCCGCCAAACAAAACATAGGGAATACGCCTGCCCCAACGTGAACGGGTGCGGTCGGAGAGAAATCCCAGCAAGGGATTATTCAACGCATTGTAGATGGTGTAAAAAAACCAGAAGGCCGAATATAAAGCAACGGGCAAATTCATCACATCCACGATATAAAATGCGATCACGCCTGCAACCGCTTCGGCTGGGATGGTAACTCCCAGGCTGGAGAGTGAATACATCATACGCGTTTTCGTACTGGTGGCAAATTCTTTTTTCATGTCAACTCCTCATGGCGTATTTAATTTGGCGATACCCAATCGGTTTAATATTTTCAGACTCAATAAATTTCTTCAACTCGTCGCTCATGAACGCGTTGTAATTTGCAACACGGGCAGGCCAGTCAGGGCACACGGCGCGGAGTTCGGGAGTATCGACAGACGGATGAAAAATAAAATGCGTGATACCAGATGGAAGTTCGCCTAATATTTTTTTCGCAACGCCAATATGATCATTCGCGTGTTCAAGCGGCATGGAGAACAAACCATCCAGCATGGGAATACCCTGCTGCTCCAACTGCTCCATGATTGGCGCGTACGCCTGCAATCCGTCTGCCTCGATGCCCATCATCTCAACGCCGCGCGCACTGATGCGCGGCAGCATGTTGGGCAGAAGCCTGCTCGAAGCGGCTTGAATATACGATTGAACGAATATCGGATTGATGATCGTGCCCATGTGCGAATCAACATGCGTCACGTCAATCCCTGCCGCCAGCGCCTTTTCAATTTGAGCATTGACCTCTATTTCCACCGCCTCTGGTTTTGCATTTTGATAGACAGCCTCGTTCCATTGATGAAAGTATCCCTGCGCATCCATCAACCCTGACGCTTGATCCCGTGTGGAGACTGGCCCCCAGCGATAGCTTTCCCATTCCGAGTTCAGCGTCGCGTGGACTCCCAAGTCCATCTCGGGATTCTCGCGGCACATCTGCGCCGTCGCAGGGAACCACGGACACGGAACCATCACCGCGCCTGATGTGATCGTGCCGAATGCCCACAGATCCTTGAATGCCTGCACAGACGCCTGGCACATGCCAATGTCATCGGTGTGGATGATGACGAGTCGATCCGTATCGGAATAACCTAATTTTTTTAGTAAGGGGTTGGGTGTCATTGATCATCCTTTTAGGACGATGAACCGTTGTCCATCGTCCACAGTCTATCGTCTACTTGAATTGCGGCAGCCATTGCTTGTTGGTTTCAAGCATGTCATCCATCACAGCCTGTATCTTGTCTGCACTCGGGCCAAGCGGATTAGTGAGCAGCGCCTGATACATGGCATTCCTGTCGCCATGCACAGCGGTTTCGACGGTCAGCAGCTCATACATCTTGATCTGGGAAATCAATCCGAAGCAGGAAGCCGGCAACGGGTCGGCAGGAAGCGGATGAATTCCGTCGCCATCCACTTGAGCGGGCAACTCCAACACCCAATCTGCAGGCCATTCCTTCACCGCCCCATTATTGCGGACGTTGACCACATGAATTTGTCCGAGATCGTTGAAATGCGAGTTGATAAGCTGTGTAGCCAGCGTGGAATAATACGCGCCGCCGCGTTTCATTAAATCCGCGGGTGGTTCTGTGAGAGCAGGGTCGGCATATTCGCGCAGCAGATCCTTCTCAATCTCCATTACAGCCTCGGCGCGGGATGGGGGCCATTCTTTCTGCTCGGCAATTTTTTTGTCGGTGTAATAGAAATATTGCAGATAATAGTTGGGGATCATTCCCAGCGTTTCGATCGTGCGAATATCCCACTCGGGCACTTCCTCTTTCTTCAATTCTTCAACGAACGCGGGGAAAATGTAGGGCCACATTTCTTCACCTTCCACCGTAAAACCATAATGCCATGTGAGATGATTCAATCCAAGCGTTTTCAGCGCGGCATGTTCCGAATCGATTTTCGTGCCTGTGAATTTTTCAAGTCCTTCAATAATTTCCATCTTGGTTGTGATGCCCACATTGCACACCCCCACCGCGGGAACATCTGGCGCGTACCGATTGAGCGCTTCCGTGACAAGCCCCGCAGGATTTGTAAAGTTTGCCAGCAGCGCATTCGGCGCCACTTCGCGAATATCCTTCGCGATGCCAAGGATGACGGGAATGGTACGCAGGGCTTTTGCCATGCCGCCAACGCCAGTCGTCTCCTGACCGATCAACCCGTGGCGCAGACCGAGATACTCGTCACCGCGGCGGGCGGGCATCATCCCCACACGCAGCTGGGTGGTCACATATGAAGCGCCTGCAATTGCCTCACGCTGATTCATGCTCAGCACCACTTTGAACGGATTCCCCTTTGCCTTGACCATACGCTGGGCAAACCCACCGACAATGTCAAGCCGTTCCTTATCAATATCCATCAGCCATAGTTCCGTGATCGGCAAAGTTGATATTCTTTCCAAAAAGCCGTTTACCAATTCGGGCGTGTACGTGGAACCGCCGCCTATGACTGTGATTTTCATATATGAACCACCTTTCCTGTTCTGCTTGATTCATACGCCGCATCCACGACCAGCATGTTCGCCAAACCTTCCAAACCACCGGGGACGGGCGTTTGCTTTTTATCAATGCACTCCACGAAATATTTCAACTGGTCATCATACAAACTCTGCGGACAATGCTCATTGCGCGGAAATTCAAAGCCAGAATCAACCACATCAATTCTTTCCTCTTTCTTGTTGGACAATTCAAGTCGGGTTGGGAAGAGTTGCCCGAATCCTTCCGTGCCATACAATTGCGTGGCCGCTTCGGGACCGTCCGCGTGCGGCTGCCACCAGCCAGACTCAATGAAAGATGTCGCGCCGTTATCCCACTCCACGATAATCACACCCGTATCGTCCACGTTGAAATCCTTGTAATACGTGCCAATCTTTGCATAGACAGAAACAGGCTGCGGGTCGCCGAGTAAAAATCTCGCGGTATCCAGCGCGTGGATTCCCATATCGGCCAGCGCGCCGCCTCCCGCAAATTCCTTTTGCGTGAACCAGCCCGAGGGTCCCCAATGAGTATGCACACCAATCCCTTTTGTGCGGATGATCTTTCCCAATTTGGATGATTGCTCTTTCAGCCACAACACATCAGGGTCGAAGCGCCAGCAATGCGCCACCATCAAAGCCGCGCCTGATCTCGCCGCCGCTTCATTCATCTGCCTGGCTTCATCGGCGTTCACCGCCATCGGCTTCTCCACCATCACATGCACACCAGCATTCAACGCAGCGATCGTCTGTGGCGCGTGCAGGTAATTCGGCGTGCTGACCACCAGCGCATCCACGCCGCCATCCTTCAACATCGCCTCCACGCTCTCATACCTACGCGAAATCCCAAACCATTTTCCAAACTCAACCATCGAATCTTTTTTATGGTTGACCACTGCCGCCAATTCCAGCCCCAAACTCTGCGCGGCTTGCGCGTGAACTTTGTTGATGTAACCCGTGCCTGCAAATGCTATTTTCATTTTTTCACCTTGATCTCACGCTGACGATCTGATACGGTTTCAAATTCAGGAGGATCTAATCATTTTCCACGCTCAAAGCGGACTTGTTCTCCTCAAGCAGATTCGTCGTCCAGGCAGAATCCACCACGCCTCCCACCTTGACTTGAACCTGTCCCCGCTTTCTCTGGCTTTCATACAAGCGGATGATAATCCCGTCGCCATCCTCAGCCTGTTTAACCGTTTCGATGATCACATTGGGCACGCTTACGCTGACCATGGACGGTAGACCGAAGACGGTGGACGATGAACGGTCCACTGCCCTCGGTCCCCGGTCTGGACGGAATACCACAATCGGATCATTCAACAGATACGCTTCCTTCTGCGTCTCTTCATTCCACGCATCCACATGCGGATACAAACTGTACTTGAACTCATGCTCACCGAAATCAGCCATTGAGTCGGGCATGCTGGGTGAACGTAATAACGTAATGCGTATCACGTTGTCGTGGATGTCATGTCCATACTTGCAATCGTTGAGCAGACTCACGCCATAATCGCCTTCGGATAAGTCCACCCATTTTTGGGCGCAGGTTTCGAAGCGTGCCCAATCCCAACTGGTGTTGCGGTGCGTGGGACGAGTCACATTGCCCCATTGGATCTCGTAGGTGGCTTGCGGCGCAAGCACGTCCACCGGGAAGGCCACCTTGAGCATGGTATGGCGCTCCATCCAATTGATGCGGGTGTCAAAGTCCACGCGGCGGGAGTTGCGATTCAGCGAAATGCGCTGGGTAAATTCGCTATTCTGTATCTTGCGTTTGACCTCTACTGTCTGCCGCAGTTCGCCATCCTCAACCATCGTAATGGATGTTGCAGGCTCGGTCAGCCACATTTTGTCATCGTAGAAAATGTCCACATCCCACGCATCCCAACTCTTGGGGCGGTCTTCAAAGGCTTGAAATTCATTTGCGATGGAATTTGGTGCAAGCACTTCACGCCTGGCTTGCTTATCGAAGATGCGGGTGATGTCACCGTTGGAGTTGATGGCTACTTGCAGATAATCATTCTCGAGTACATGACCACTGACCACTGATGACTGACCACTTTCTTCGGTCTGCGGTCTATCGTCTGTAGTCGCCTGCAATGCCGTCACACTATACGGTGTGAGTTCGCCAGCATCCACCCATAGACCAGAGTCTGCTGGTTGAGCAGGAACAGACTCCCCGTTAAGGGTGAAGCGTTGGAATGAGTCGCCTGGGATGAAGACCAAGCCTTGTTGGGTGAACGAAGTCGGGTTGACGAGGAGAATGTCCCCATCCAATTTTTCAGAAATAGATTGCAAGGCTTCATCGCGGAGTTGAGTCACCTTCGTAGTGAGTTCGGCATATTGCTGCTGGGATTCTTCGTACACGGGGCCGATGCTTGAGCCTGGGATGATGTCGTGAAATTGATTGAGGCATATGATTTTCCAGGCTTCCTGGTAATTGGTAATTGGATATTGGTAATCCTGCCCAGAGCTTGGTCGAAGGGTAGTGAGGATGGAGGCGTATGTTGAGATGAACTCGGCATCGTGCAAAAGGAATTCCGATTTGCGATTGGCGCGTTTGTTGCGGGCTTGCGAGGTATAGGTGCCGCGGTGATATTCGAGATACAGCTCGCCGTTCCAGACGGGCATCATTTTTGAATCAGTCAGCGGCTCGATGGACTCGAAGAATTGTTTGACGCTCGATTGCTTCACCTGCGGAAGTGCGGGGAAGTTTTTCATCACCTCAATGTTCTCAAGCATCTCGCGTGTGGGACCGCCGCCACCATCGCCGTAGCCGTAGGCCATGAGCAGGTCTTTGTGCAATTCCTTTTGCTGGAAGTTTTGCCATGTGCCAAGTGTTTCACTCGCGTTTGCTATTGAGTTATACGTGCTGGCAAACTCGCTACCAAACTCTTTGACCGTGCTGAAGTGCGTGAGGATCTGCGTGCCGTCAATCCCTTGCCACATGAAAGTATCGTAGGGCAGACGGTTGTATTGACTCCAGCCGATCTTGATGGTCATGAAATATTTCAAACCCGCCTGCTGAATGAGCTGCGGAAGCGCCCATGCGTAGCCGAACACATCGGGCAGCCACAAGACGGGACTCTCTGCATCCCTGCCAAAGTTTTCCTTGAAGAAAGTGCGGCCCAACAGGAATTGACGCACGAGCGATTCCGCGCCGCTCAGGTTGCAATCCGCTTCGACCCACATGCCGCCCATCGGTTCCCAGCGGCCTTCATTTATTTTTTGCTTGATGGATTCAAACAGCGCGGGCTGGTCTTCCTTGATAAATTGATACAACTGCGGCTGACTTTGCGAAAAATGATAGTCAGGGAATTGTTCCATCAGACGCAGGACGTTGTAGAAGGTGCGCTCGGATTTTCTGCGGGTCTGACCGAGAGTCCACAGCCAGGCTACATCAATGTGCGCGTGACCTGTCGCATGGACGATTGCATCTAATGGTACGCCAGCTTTTTCAATTCCCTCGCGGAGAACTTGCAGCGCAGGTTCAACACTCGCGTAAAATTTTCCGTCCCACAACGGGTCGCGGGTATCCAATGCGTTGAACGCATCGTTGAGTGCGTTGAAAATATGATGGCGGGCGGGGTTGTTTTCATCAAGATTGTTCGCGGTTTCGAGAGCGATCCGCGCCAGCACGGTTAAATCTCGCGTGGCTTGGTGGATCTGGACCACCGAACATTGGCGCATGTAAAGCTTGGTGAAGAAGTCACCTTTTGACAGATCGCCAAGACCCGTCCAGCCGCGCAAGGTGAGGAAGTGTTCTTTGCCGTCCAGCCATTGATCGTTGAGTCGAATCTCCTGGTGGTGACGGTCTACGGTGGCGTAGGGCTGACCGTCAATGTACACCAGTGACTCAGGGTGGGAAAAATCACCCGAGTCACCCAGTGGCAAATACAACGCAATTGGCTGGGACTTGCCCCAATCTTCGGGAACGCTGAATGTTGCTCTGAGGGCAAAGTCCTGCATCCACGATCCCCAATATTCGTTGGGAGAGATTTCCAGCCATTGCGAATCATCCAGGTCAATTTGGACAAGCGCAGGTACAACAGGACTAGCCAGGTCACGATAGCGGAAGGGAGGGATATTTTTGCGGTTGATATATACCAATGGCAGGATCAGATCAAGGCGTTGTATGATCTTTTCGGGCGTCCAGCGTTGTTTATGATACATAGTTATTCCAAGGATGAAAGATGAAATAAAAGGATTGGTTAAGTAGACAGGGTATGCGCAATACCGAAGGGTAAATTATGTTGTTCGCTGTAAGCAGGCAAAATCTGCAATGTGCGGTCAACTGTGTCCTGTGGAATGTTGTTAATCGGTACATTGCAGGCTTTCAAAGATTTCTCCAATCTTAAGGTATCCAGTCCTTGAAATCTGGCAATTAGTAAAATTGCCGGACCTACCAAATCGCCATGCGGAAGACCGTGCCCCATTTCGTTTTCGACAGCGTAGGCAAAGTAGTGCTCACTGCCTTCTTCAGGTCGTGAATGACCGATCTGATTGCACAACTGTACTTCCATACATAGACAATCAAACAATGTTTTGAGTCCGTCTCTATCACCTCGTCCAGCCGCTTCAGCACAGTCCAGGACTCCGCTCAAGATGCTTTGAGCGTTATCGTATACCCATGGGATGAATTCCATACCCGCAGGGTTCTTTCCCCGTTCGTGCGCAAACTTCCAATCCCACGCGCCCGTGGCGATGGACATCACATCCGTGATGCCAGCCGCTTGGATGGAGGCAGGCGCTTTGGCGATGGTATCCAGATCAAGGATGAGATTTTCAGGTACCTTGGTTTCGATGTAGTACACACACCCATCGCGCCGAATTCCCGATGCAGCAGTGATGTAGGCGTCTACAGATAAAGCAGTGGGCAGGACGACAAGCGGCAGGTTGAGTTTGACCGAAATATATTTTGCCGCATCTGCAACAAGTCCACCGCCGACCGCATATACGATTTCGGGATTCAAGTTTACGATTTTGGATTGGAGATTATCCCAGTACCCGGTTGTTGCTTCTGTTATTTCAATCGTTTCAATAATATTCAATCCGCGTAAATTGTTTTTCACTGCATTCCACGCAGGCGCGGATGTGACAAGCAGCACGGGTCGCTTCTCGTCAATTTCAGAAAAGGGTATCAGGTCAACCTTGGGCAGATTCCAAATTTGCTTCATCTTGAAACTCTTTTTGACAAAATAATATCGGGCTTGCCAACTCCGTTCGCGTCCGGGACGATGCCTGTGATGACATATCCCATTTTTTGGTAGAACTCATAGGGATGTCTTTTGAAGTTGCGAACATCCCTGATCTTTTCCCACAGGTTTTCGTACAGATCCACATTGGATAACGAAGTCATACCGTCTTCATCGTCCGACCCGAGGGTGATCGTTAATCCGCCGCGCTTGCGAACCTGTTCTTCTAAATCTTCGGCCAACATTTTACCAATGCCCCCGCCCTGCATATCAGGCTGGACCGCCAGCGGATGCAGTTCCCACACCAGACCGTCGTATTGCGGAATTCCGCCAATGATGCCGAGCAGTTTTTTTTCATCATCAATCGCCGCGCGGCAGATGCGTTCTGCCTCCAGCATTTCGTGAACTTCCTCCAATCCATCCTTCAGTGATGGCCACGCAGTCGGCCAATGTTCGCGGAATGCATCCACCAACAATTGCGCCGCTTGCTGAACGAGAGGGTCGTTATCTTTTACAAGAGTAATAATTTTCACCTTCGCAGTCTCCCAAATGTCCTGCCAACCACATCCCACACGGCTTCGGGGTTTTCGGATGCGCCCTCATACGCGGCGTTGCCATGCATGCCCCATACGGCAATTGACCTTGCGCCTCTTTCCACGGCGAGAGTGAATCCTGTGTCGAGTTCATTTTCCCTGCCTGACGGGACTCCAAACCCCTGCGCCCAAAAATGCGGAGTCAAGCCGCGCGGCCCGCAAATATCCATGGTGCGCTTCATTTGCGCAGCGACATAATCTTCGCAATCTTTGCCGTGCAGGAACCAATAAGGATCGGTACCGAAGATGTCGATTCCGCGAATGTCTGCGACTTGATTCCATGGAATTGATTCGTTGGATTCATCGTCCACAGGCAATAACGTGATGGCATTCTTCGCGCCTTTGTTTTTGGCATAACCGATCATCTCGGAAAGAAAGTTGATCATCGTCTCTTCGCGAAAGAGACGCATTTCGGAAGTCAATTCATCCGGCATAGGTTGGCCGAAGCGAGTCTGGAACGAGTCACGGCATCTCGGACAGAAACAGGCAAAGGCGTCGTCCGAGGCAAAGTGCAGGTCGTCCCAATCTGGAATGTAGAGATGCGGCTCGTCCCAAAATAAAGTATCGGCTCCCGAGTCGATTGCGGCATCGACCCAATATTTCATGGCGGCTTGGGTTTCATGCGCGGATGGGCAGGCGGCAGGTGCGCGCTGACCCGTGGAAAGAATTTGGCAGGCATCCGGGTTGCGCGGCACGAAGGCGCTGAATTGCTCGCCGCCGAAGAGTCCCATCACTGCCCAGGGATTCGCCCAACAGCCGAGACCCGCATCGCGCGTTTTACGAAAAAATGTTTCGTTGCGCTTGCGCGCGAAGATCAATTCGTTCTCGCTGAAGCTATGCACGATGTAGGTACAGTGATGCGCGAGGATATCTTCGAGGTCGCGCTCAAAGTGATGAAGCCAGCCGTTGGCAAAGTAGGAGACACCTGTTTCGATCATTAATCTGCGGCAGGTAAAAAGTGATGATGTGATGCTGGATGATATTCAACAGACTGATCACATTCGCACGGGTCGGCATGAACGACAACTTCGATCAGTGCGGGAAATTCGTGAAAGAGATCGTGCCGCACTTTCTCGGTGATGAAGTGTCCCTGCAGGACGGTCAACTTGCAATCCACAGTAACATGCATTTCACCCCACAGACGATGCCCCACCCAGCGGATCGCCGCTCCATGCACATCCATCACGCCGTTGACGTGCGATGCGATATGTTTGAACTCTTCATAGATAGCGGGGTCAACAGCGTCCATCATGCGGTGCCACATATCCTGCGCGGTTTTCCAAACAATGCCGAGGATGGCGATGCCAATGCCAAGTCCGATAATGGGGTCGAGCAACGGGAAACCAAGCCAGACACCAATTGCTCCAGCGAGAACCGCAAGCGATGTAAATCCGTCTGTGCGGGCATGATAGCCATCCGCAATGAGCGCGGCGGAACCGATCTCCTTGCCGACCTTGATACGAAAGACTGCAACCATTTCGTTGCCAATGAAACCAATGATCGCCGCGGCGGCAACCCAGCTGAGATTGGTGATGGGCTGTGGTTCGATCAGGCGCAGAACAGATTGGCGGATGGCTTCGAATGCGCTAAAAGCGATCATCAAAACGATGATGACACCCGCTATATCTTCAGCACGTCCGTAGCCGTAGGTATATCGATTATTCCGCGCACGGCGCGAGAGCCAAAAGGCAAGACCGAGCGGAATGGCAGTCAGCGCGTCGGAGAAGTTGTGGATGGTGTCGGCGAGCAGCGCAACGCTCCCGCTAACAATGACGATAACCACTTGAAAGACGGCGGTTACCAGCAAACCAGCCAGTGAAATCTTCAACGCCCACATGCCGCGATCGGTTGCGAGGTTTGGGTCAAGCGCGGCTTGTTGATGCCCGTGGCTGTGCGGGATGAAGAGATGTTGAATCCACGCGAGAAAAGGATTGTTGGAGTGAGAATGACCATGATCGTGCTCATGGTCGTGCTCATGGTCGTGCTCGTGGTCGTGATCGTGGGCATGCTCAGGCTCATGATGCTCATGCGGGTGTGGATGATCGTGCCCATGTTCATCATGATCATGGTCGTACAGATGTTCTTGTTCGTTCGTCGTGGTGTCCCATTCGGAGCCTCCATAAAATGATTTGGAGGTTATAGGGTTTGAAATTTACGCGGGTACCCTCAACCTTAAACCCGCAATTCAAGCGGCGGGGAAACTATCCCGTCACGGAATTTGTTCTTGTCACTTCCGCATACCATTCGCCAGAATCTTTGACCGTGCGCTTTTGCGTTTCATAATCCACGCGGATCAGCCCGAAGCGTTTTGTAAAGCCATGCCCCCATTCAAAATTATCCATGAGCGACCAGACCATGTATCCGCGAATATCGACACCGTCCTGCATGGCGAGGCGGGTCTGAATGAAATGTTGTCGCAAATAATCGAGACGGCGCGGGTCGTGGATCTTTCCATCGGCGCTGACTTCATCCTTGAATGCCGAGCCGTTTTCGGTGATGTAGATCGGGGGCAGTTTGTAATTGTTGTTTACTTTCACAAGCATCCGCCGCAGGGCAGGCGCGCAAACTTCCCAGCCCATTTCTGTATATTCAGAACCAGGCACGCTGTCAATTTCCTGCGTGGCGCTGACAAGATCCTGGGAATAGAAATTGATGCCGACATAATCGAGTTCCTGCGAGATTAATGCCATGTCGCCATCCTGTATCTTCGGCATGTTCTCGCCAACCAATTCATACGCAGCCAGGGGATAATGTCCCTTGAAGATCGGGTCGAGGAAAAGGGTTTCGCTGCGATCCCAGGCAGTTTCGGCGGCGGCAATATCTTCGGGCGCGTCGGTGGCGGGGTCGGCCATCCACAAATTAAGGACGATGCCCACATCCACTTTTGAATTTGCGGCGCGAATGGCCTGTACTCCAAGCCCGTGCGCGACCATCAGGTTATGCGCCACTTGATAGGTGATGCGCGGGTCTTGAATCCCTGGGGCATGTTCGCCAGAAAGATTGCCGTCAAACGCGACAACGCTGGGTTCATTGAAAGTCGTCCAGTATTTGACCCGGTCACCAAGACGTTTGACCATCAGCGCGGAGTAATCAGCGAAGGCAGACGCGGTGTTGCGATTCTCCCAACCGCCTGCATCCTGCAATGCTTGCGGCAGATCCCAGTGATAGAGAGTTAAAAACGGCTCGATGTTTGCAGCGCATAACGCATCCACGAGGCGGTCGTAGAAGGCGAGTCCCTTGGGATTGATGCGTCCGCGTCCATTGGGCAGGACACGCGCCCAGCCGATGGAGAAGCGATAGGCTTTGAGTCCAAGCTGACGCATGAGGGCAATATCTTCTTCATAGCGGTGATAATGGTCACAGGCGACATCGCCCGTCAGGTTATCTTCGATCTTTCCGGGCGTGTGGCTGAAGCGGTCCCAAATCGACTCGCCTTTGCCGTCTTCATTCCACGCGCCTTCCACTTGATAAGAGGCGGAGGCTGCGCCCCAGAAAAAATTGTGAGGGAATTTATAAGTGGTCATAGATGTTTTTTCAATACCTTTGTAATGATTTTATTTTGGACGCAATTCTTCAACGCGAACGCGCTGAGCATTTCGTCCAATTCTTTTTCTGATTTATGTTTGAACAGATTCGTATACGGCACTTGCAGGAATTGAGCGAGGTAACCGAACAACGTATATTGCGCGAACCAGCGCCGGTCAATCTGGACTTTGAGGTTGGTTTGTGCCAAATAGGCATCGATCGCGTCTGCTGAATTTTTCATCGCTTTCGCAACACTGCCATTGGGCATTTCACCTTCCCAATCCGCGGCTTCCTGCTTTGCCTTCATGATCGGCGTGATCAACCGCGCATATTCCGATTCAGGGTCAATGTTATATGTCCCCATCGAAGCGATATCCTTCCATGTCCATATCGCCCAGTGGACTCCCGCTGAGTCGAACACGCCAAGCTGATCATCCAGTGCGGCGGCGCGGTAGTGGAGCGCTTCAGGATGACCCGCATACCACGTGCCAAACTCACCAACAAAGATCGGCTTGCGATGTTTGAAGGCTAGGCGTGTAGCGCTGTGCATTCCAAACTCCGCGGCGACGATGTCACGGTTCCAATACAACCCGTCAATTTCACCAGGGTAAGGGCTTCCGCCGCCAGTCGGGGACATGTAGTTGTGCGAACTGACCACGAGGTTGTCGTCGAAGGTCACGTCCAAGCCGTCAAATTCACAGGCGAAGTTATCGCCTTCGACAAAGACGAGGTGCTTTGAATCAATCTCACGAATGGCTTGAGCCGCTTTGTGATGGACAGCATTCAATGCGTCCCAGTTGTAATTATCTGAATCATATTCATCATATTGAACCCGTGTGCAGGGTTCGTTCATTAAGTCGTAGCCCGCAAGCGCAGGATGATTCTTATATCGTTTCGCCATTTCCTTCCACAAACCGACAAAACGGTCTTGAAAGTGTTTGTGCTGGTAAAGCAAAATATGCACGTGGGCATTGTCACTATGCCAGTCTGGGTTGTGCCAGCCTTGCACCGCGTGAAAGTCAAGGATGACGTACATGCCATGTTTGGTGCACCAGGCAAAGGCTTGGTCGAGGCGTTTGAATCCGTCTTCGAGGTATTCGAAGGGCTGTTCATCCCGCTCGAAGTGACGGTAATTGAAAGGGATGCGAATCACATTCGCGCCGAGTTTTGCCATCGCTTTGACATCCTCTTCGGTGAAGAAGTGGTCAAGCAGGCGGTCAAAGAAAAATTGCGCCTTGTCCCTGCCTAGGATGCGCGACATAGTTGCGCGCAAGTTATGCTCCGCGCCGACGAAGCCATCGATAAAGTCTTCCATGTTAAGCCAGCCGCCAACATTCCAGCCGCGCAGGCGCATTGGTTTGTTGGATTGGGTGACGATCTGTCCATTCGAGACTTTGAGGAGTTCCATTATTCTTTTGATCCTGTCAATTTAATGCCTTGTATGAAGGTCTTCTGTGCAAAGAAGAAGGCGATGATGATCGGGATGGTAAAAACTGTGGCGGCGGCCATGAGTTGATTCCAGACAATGGTTTTCTGTCCCTGAAAATCCTGCAAGCCGAGCGCCATCGTAAAGTTGCGCGGACTATTAAGGAAGAGCAGCGGTCCCGTAAAGTCATTCCACGCCCAAAGGAAGGTGAAAACCGTAACAGTAGCAAGGACGGGTGTAGATAGAGGAAGAACGATTTGGGAGAATATCTGCCATTCCGATGCGCCATCGACACGGGCCGCATCACACATTTCCTCGGGAATGGTTCTAAAGAATTGGCGGAGCAGGAATACATCCCAGGCGTTAGCGAAGAAAGTTGGGATGATGAGCGGCAGAAAAGTATCGCCCCAGCCGAGTGTGTCATTGAATAAAAGATAAATGGGGATCATCGTCACCTGGAAGGGAAGCATCATGGTGGCGAGAATGATGACAAATAAAAAATCACGTCCGGGGAATTTTATACGGGCAAAGGCATATGCAACCGGCGCATTTGAAACCAGCGTGCCAATGATCGAAAAAAAGGCGATGATAAGGCTGTTCTTGAAATAGACCCAAAAACTGGCTCCCACACCGGGGCGGCTGCCGCGGTTCATGGCGTCGGGAAAGTTTTGCCAGCGGAAGGAAATTTCCATGATCGGCTCGGCAATCCTTTCGGCGCCTTGCTGGATCTCATACTCAATGATCTTTTCAGGCTGGGCAGGGTCAACGAAGGTGCCAACGCCTTCGATGATCTTGATCAGCGCCAGTTCCTTCATTCCATTCTCTGTCTTTACATTGTAGAGCGCAAGCTGTTCGCCATTCACATCCACGCGGACATTGTCAAAAGGCAGCCAGCGCGGTGGGGAGTGAAAGACATCTTGGTCCGATTTGAAAGCGGTCAGCAACATCCACAAAAACGGAACGGCGAAGAACAAGCCGACGAAGATGAGCAGTCCATGGCTGATGGTGGATGTGAAGATATCACGGATTTTGCGCGACTGTTTTTCAGAGCGGCGACCCTGATCGGGTTGTTGAATCAGATTGGGGGTTGAGGAAGAAGCGGGAATATTTGTCATGCTGTCATCCCGCATAGTAGGTAAATCTATCGCTCACTTTTAGCAGCAGGAGCGTGAAGATCAAAATGATGATGAACAAGATCCAGGCCATCGCGGAGGCGTAGCCCATCTTCAAGAATAGGAAGGCGTTTTGATAGAGATAGACGCTGTAAAAAAGCGTCGAGTTGAGCGGGCGCCCGAGGCTGTCACCGCCGCCGACCACATAGGCTTGCGCAAAATATTGGAACATGCCGATCATGCCCGTAATGAGATTAAAGAGCGTAATGGGCGAGACCATGGGGATGGTGATATGCCATAAACGTTGTAACCAGTTCGCGCCGTCCAACTCGGCGGCTTCGATCAGGCTTTGAGGCACATCCTGCAAGCCTGAAAGATAGATAATGATCGTACCGCCCATGCCCCACATACCAAGCAGGATCAAAGCGGGCTTGGACCAGTTCGGGTCAGCCATCCAGTTGGGGCCGTCAATGCCAATTTGAGCGAGAAGCGTATTTACCAATCCCACCTGCGGATTGAGCAGCCAGAGAAAAAGAATCGTACCAGCCACGGTCGGGACAATCGATGGAAGAAAATAAACAACGCGATAAAAAGCCTGTCCGCGCACTTTGAGATTTAGTAATACCGCACAAAGAAATGAAGCGAATAATCCGAGCGGCACAGCGATGGCAACCATATACATGGTGTTGTTGAGCGCGATCCAGAATTTTTCATCTGTAAGCAAATCTTTATAATTTTGCAGACCGATCCATTCAGGTGCGCGCCTTGAATGGTAGATGGTGAAGCTGTAGTAAAAAGAGACAACCATGGGGTAGAGCGTAAAAGCGAGAAAGCCGATCAGCCAGGGTGAAAGAAATAACATGCCCGTACGGAAGTCGGCTTTGGTGCGTTTCGTCCAAACGACTTTATCGGGAAACTTCCATCCAAATGGGAGTTTGAAATTCTTTCTGCCTTGCGAGGTAGTTGGTTCGGTCATTTTCTACGCTCCGTTTTCAAGAGATAAGCATAAGTCCCTAAAGTTCTATAAGAACTTTAGGGACTTGCTTTGGAATTTACTTCATTGCCTCTTTTAATTTTGGTTCAAACTCAGCCTGGATCGCGTCCAGCAATTCTTTCGGGTCTGCGCCTGTGAGCAATATCTCTTCTTCAGCGGAACCTAGAGCGTCATTTAATTCAAACGAAAGTGGAGTGGTGAGTACGGCAAAAGCATTCTTACTTGACATTAGGTCCACAAAGACCTGGAACTTGTCGCCTAATTCCTTGAAGCAAGGATCTTCAGCAGCCTTCTTGCTGGTGGGCAGGTTGGCATTGAAGCAGAACTCTTCCGCCACAATGGCAGGAGACATCATCCACGCCAGAAGTTTGGCAGAGGCATCTTTGTTAGGAGCACCAGAAGGAATTACCACCGCAGTGCCTTGATTAACGATTGTGCCAGCGCGTTCAGGATGATCGGCAGGGGGCGGGAAAGCAGTCACACCGTAATTCAATTCGGGTTTCAGTGCAGGGATGAAGTTCGGTCCTGTCTGCCATTCACCTTCGACCATCATGGCAACTTTGCCAGCATAGAAGGGCGCATCAGGTGAACCATACTCACCGAAGCCTGAGGAGAAAGCCTGGACATTATCCACACCGTATTTGGTGAAGAACTGTTGCTGCCATGTGAGCGCATCAATCATGGGCTGGCTGTTGGCAGTGAGCGTCGAACCATCGTCGCTGTACCAGAATCCGCCAAAGTTGCGGACGTAAAGATCTGTGTGACTCCAAGAATGATTCGGGATGAAGCCGATCTGCTCAATCGTTCCATCCGCGCCAACAACGGTGAGCTTGTCAGCGAACTCAACCAATTCTTCCATCGTAGCCGGTGGGACTTCAGGGTCTAATCCTGCGGCTTCGAACATATCCTTATTCCAGAACAAGGCGTATGCATCGGTGCCCCATGGCAGGCAGAGGATCAAATCGCCTTGCTGACATTGAGTCAATGGAGCGGTGTAAAAATCCGCCATATCAATATTGCCTGCTTTGATCGCGCCGGATAGTTCATCCACCAAGCCTTCCTTATAGAAGGACTTCGCCAGGTCACCGCCACTCAAGACCAGAACATCGGGCGGCTCGGAACCAGTGAGCGCGGGCAGGATCTTGTCATCGGCGAGCGGGGCAGTCACTTCAACTTTGATGCCTGTCTCGGCCGTGTATTTGTCAAAGAGAGTTTGGATCTGGGCAGGGTTGTCACCCCATTGAACCCACACGCGCAATACTTTTACATCTGTTGCGGCACTGGATCCGCCGCACGCAGACAATAATATACTGAGGATCATTAGAACACTGAGTAAGCCAAACACTTTTTTCATCTTCTATCTCCTTTTTCTTTGGTCATTAGATTGGGGCAAATGGAAAATTGATTGGCAATATAAATTTATGGATTGACCTCCTTTGGACCACATCCACACGATTCGCGGATGACCAGATCTGTGCGCATCAATACCAGACTTTGAGCCTGCTCGCCGTTCAATAAGCGGATCAGCTGGCGGACAGCTTCGCGCCCTACTTCTTCGATCGGCGCACGGACCGTCGTCAGCGCGGGGGAAATGTATCGGGAAAACTGAACATCATCGAAACCGACAACAGCCACATCGTCAGGGATGATGCGGTTGGTCATTTTGAGGGCGCGATACACACCAATAGCGGCATCATCATCACCTGAAAAGACAGCATCGAAGTCAATACCATCCAGAAGCAACTTCTGCATTGCGGCAAAGGCCTGCTCTTCATCAAATTCACCTGAAACAACGAGCTCAGGATCAAATGGAATTCCATGTGATTCAAGCGCATCTCGATAACCGCGCTCACGCCATTGAGAATCCTCGTGCCCTGCGGGGCCTTGCAAAAAAACAATTCGGCGCCGACCATGCTTCTCAATCAAATGACTGACCAGCAATTCGGCGCCGTCTTTATTTTCAATTGTAATTACGGGAATGTTCATTCCCTCAGGTGGGGTCTGATGCATAAGAACCAGTGGAAAGTTAATCTTGTTTAACCTGCGAAGTTCTTCTTTCTCAAGACTGGCAGTAAAAACAAGCAATCCATCTGTATTATGTTCGCCCAAAGGCTTGCGTTTTATTGGGTGATCGCTTTGCGTGGAATAAATAAGCAGTTCATACCCCGCGGCTCGAAGTTGAGATTCAATTCCATGAAGCAGGTGAGCAAAGAATGCGCCGCGAATTTCAGAAAAGAGTAAACCGATGGTGTTTGTTTTACGGCTGGCAAGCATACGAGCGGCGGTGCGCGGTACGAACTGCAATTCATCCACCGCCGTACGGACACGTTGGGCGGTTTCCTCAACAACAGGTGTGGATGCATTCAACACGCGACTTACAGTGGCTATTGAAACGCCAGCAAGTTGTGCTACATCAGTGATCGTGGGCAAACGGTTAGTGATAGCCATGAATGTAAGCGCTTACAGAAAGCGTTTTCATAGTATAGCGAAAACCACCCGCAGTGTCAATACAAGCTCTTTTCTACCTTTACAACCGTAATAAAACCTGTCCAGCGGGGTACAAATCCGGTATATGGGTATAAATTCAGGCCAGCTTGAAATATATCTACTAATTAAAGAATAAAAAAGCAGAAAAAAAGTGAAATGTTCTCAGTGCGTTTTATATTGCGGGTGAACTAGCACGATTCCCCTTTTTTACTTGGCAAAACTGAGCCCATGACCTAGGTAGCCGGCACAGGATATGCGCCTCGGGGAGATCCGCCAATTTTGTCGGTTGCGGCTGAAAGTCAGAGTGTGATGAGCTCGCACGATTGCGGATTTGGCTGGAAGCGAAGAGATACTGTCCGTGCATTTGGCGGAGGCGCTGCAATACCCAAAAAAATGATGATGTAGCCAGACTAAACTTACATCGACTGATTCACCAATCCCAGGATATACATTCCAATCAAAATTCCGAAGGCTCCCAAAAATTGATTGACGTTGTTAATCTGGCTGATGTCCGGAAGAATGCCTGTCAGAACCGTCACACCGACCGCGGCGCCGAGATAACGTCCCAACTGTACGAGACCGCTTAGAACCGTGCGGTCTTCGTTGCTGACAGCGTTTTGGGAATTGATCAGTAGAGTTGCTGAGATGCCGCCGAGGGTGAGACCCAGAAAACCAGTGATGATCTCGAACAGGATGAAGTTGCTGGCGCTGATGGCGAAGTACATCCCGCCTGCACCAAGGATGGATACTCCCCAAAGAATTTTGGGAAATATAGAACTAAGTTTCGTAATGAAGCTGCTCGTGATAAGCAGACCGAGGGTGGTACCAATCATGAAGATCAGTAGCAGCTGACTATCGCCGACGTCAAATCCCCGTTGTTTCAAAATGGCATTGCACAAGGGCAGGAGCATTATCAACCCATACATAATTCCGCCTGCGATCAGTGAACTGAAAATCGACTGACGCAGCACCTTGGTTTGGAAGAATTCCAGTTTAATGATGGGGTCGTTGTGGCGCGATTCGTTCCATACCAGAATCAAACCCGTGACAATTGCACCAATCAGGAGCAGAATGCCCGAAAGGTTCAGTTGACCGAGATTGCTGACCGAGTCCGAGAAGCTGACGAGGAACACGCAGAACAAGCCGAACATCGATCCGCCAAGCAGATCGATGTTGATCCAACTCACTGGCTGGCTGGATTGTTGTGAAGCGGACTTATCCATTGCCACGAGCAGGAGGGCGGTCAACACCATGCCCAGCGTGAAGAAAAAAATCCAGTGCCAACCTAATTGTCTGGTGATGACGCTTCCCAGAATGGGACTGATAAGGTTGGCGAGCAACTGCACAAAACTGAACATGCCGATCATACGTCCGCGTTTTTCGGCGGGAAATAGGTCTGAGATGAGAGCAATGGAAACGGGGGTCATCATACCCGCGCCGAGTCCCTGCAATACGCGGGCAACAATGAGATGCTCCATGGTGGGTGCCAGCCCGCCGTAGAGCGTGCCCACTGCGAAAATAGACATGCCAAGCAAATAGAATTTCTTTCGACCGTAGAGGTCTGCCATCTTCGAGAAGATCGGGATGGTCAATAGCGAAGCCAGCATATAACTAGAAAAGACCCAACTGTAGAGATAGTCGCCGCCGATTTCGGTGACGATGACGGGCATGGCAGTTGCCAGAACCAGCTGCATAATGCCGATGCCGAACATGCCGAGGATGATGCCGATGAATGTCATCATGGAGTATTCCCTCTACTTTTCTGCTATTTCCAAAATGCGGACGATGCCATTCGAACCGTCCACTTCAACCAGCTGACCATCTTTCAATATGCTGGTAGCATCATCCAGCCCTGATACACATGGAATCCCATATTCACGTGCCACGACTGCACCATGCTGAAGTGCTCCGCCAATTTCGAGAATGATGCCTCTGGCGTTGATGAACAACGGAGTCCAGCCTGGGTCTGTCGCACGGGCAACCAGAATTTCGCCAGGCAGTAATTTCTTTTCATTGGCAGACTGCAGCACTTTGACGCGTCCCTGCACGATGCCAGGCGAGATGGGCACACCGCTCAGTTCACCGCTGACGTTGGCTTTGCGAGGTGGAAAGAAGATCCTG
Organism: Candidatus Villigracilis saccharophilus; assembly: GCA_016709305.1. GTDB lineage: Bacteria > Chloroflexota > Anaerolineae > Anaerolineales > Villigracilaceae > Villigracilis > Villigracilis saccharophilus. The sequence goes on along the minus strand of JADJNA010000005.1, from coordinate 169,887 downwards.
CCGCGCGAGTCGAGGATGCGCGCCGCTAATTTATTTTTGCGCAGCCTGTTGATGATCACTGTCCGTTCCTGCGCAAGCGCGCGTAAATTCAGGGCAGGGTTGGCAATGGCCCGGTCAATATCTTCAATGGTCAGGTCAAAGATCTGGGAGGGAGAATCCAGCCGCGCTTCGGTTACGAAGCGGTTGGCGATCTCCAATGCGCTGCGACGGAACAAGTCCACCACAGTGATGATGTAATGTTTGGGCGTTTCGCGGTAACCGCCGAAGGTCAACCATATGTTGTAGTAATTCTCAAACGCTTTGGCTTGACGCCTGCCCATTTTTTGTGCTACGGTGTGCAAGGCTTGATGTGCCGATTCGCGTTTGGCTCGCGCTTCTTCAAAAAAGGATTTGGAACTCTCCCGTCCAAGAATGGCAAGTGACATGGACTTGAGTTGTTCAAAAAGTTGAGCGGGATTTTCTTTCGGGCGCGGTGTAGCGGGGTCGATCTCGCTTGGGCAGCGCATGCCAAACTCGGACATGAAGCGCTCCCAGCGTTGCACAAAGTCTGGGGAAAGCGCACCCTGCTCAAGGTCAGAAAGGAAGCGGGCAGGGGCATCGTAGCGGCTGAGTTCATCCGATGAAGCCAGGGCATACAGCGCCTCCCCCATTTCCGCGGTCTTGTTGCCTGGCAGGGAAATGCCGAGGTTGATGAGATGATCCTGCACTTTTGCGGTTTCGCGCTTGAAAAGTTTTTTGATGCGTTGTTGGGCGATCTGTCCCGCGAGGATCATCGGGATGCCATAATCGCCGTAAAAAAATTGCAAAAGGTTCGTAAGTGTAACGGCTTGCTGTTGCAGCGACATGCCCGCGCCAGTGAAGGTTGTAAGACGGCGCAGTTCATCGGGCAGGGCGGCTTGATAATTGGTGAGCGCGCGCTGTGGTCTGAGATACGCACCCAATGCCGATGTCACCATCGGCAGCATCTTAAAAATCATTTTGCCGCGCATCGCTTTGAGCTTGGCAGGCAGTTCACCGCCCAGATATTGCTTGATATCAATGCTGTCCAAAATTTCCATTACGCGCGGGTCACCGAAACTACCAGGCGCAAGCGCGGCATTTTTCATACCCATCATCAGCGCAAATGAAATGTTCATGTAATATCCGCCGCTCGCAGTGAAAGTAATTCCATCCGCACCTACGGCTCCTTCGGCGACGGGACCGCCAGCTTTGTTTAGCACATAATTCAGAAAATCCGTACCCAAAACCGAGAGCGGATCCTGCAATCCCTGTTCGATCAATGTGGAGTTGGCATACAGGCGTTTGGGTTCACCTATCGCAGTGACCATTTCCGTGGGCAGTGGTCGATAGGTGGTGATGGGTCGCGCCTGAAGTAAATAAATTTTTTCGCCCGCAATCGCCCACTCGATATCAATGGGCTTTTGATAATGAGCTTCCACTTTTTGCAGCAGGTCAGTCAACGCAAGCGCCTGCTCATTCGTGATGGAAGTCTCCAGATGATTTTCGCGGATGGACTTTATCGTGCCCCCGGCTCGCTTCAAAGTAATGACCGCTTGCTTGCTCCCAACGCGCGCCTCAATAATCTGACGGGTGGGCTTGTCCACCACAAATAAGTCTGGGTCTGCCTCTCCAGCCACTACTGACTCACCCAAGCCGTGATTGGCGTTGATCACAGCCTCATCAAAACAATTGTTGAGCGGATTCAATGAGAACGCCACACCAGCGCTGTCGGCATCCACCTGCTGTTGGACAATCACCGCAATACGTGGCTCGTTGAGTTGAAAGCCGTGTTCCTTTTTATATAGAAAGACCCGCTCATCAAAACTGGATGTGAACGAATGAAGGATCGCCGCTTCAATGCCATCGACCATGACACCAAGCGTAGTTTCGTATCCACCTGCGAACGATGCGCCTTCCAAATCTTCTTCGGGGGATGATGAACGGACAGCGTATAAGTATCCTTGATTTGATTTGCGGAACGAGGTCAAAGCCTGTTCCAGTTCATCCTTCTGCATTTTATTGAAAGTGAGGGTTTGGGACAGTTCCTGAATCAATCGGGCGGTTTGACGGATCTGGTTTGCAGCAGCAGTTGTCAGCCCAGACCAGTGAAGCGACCCTTTGAGGATATCCACCCACGGCTTGAAAAAATCCACGGTCAACACAAACCCAGGCGGGACGGGCATCCCTGCATTGGTCATTTCGATCAACGCCAGCGCCTTGCCGCCTGCCTGTTCCAAAGTGGGAAGTTCGGTTGTATCGAACGCGAAGGTTGTTGTCATTAATAGCTCCATCAAATTATAATTTTGTAATATAATACTATAGAGATTACAGAATTGAATTATATTTATATTTTTGGAATTGTCAACACCAAATAGTATAAATATTACAAAATATAAACAGCTCTAGCCTAAGGAGTTAGTCAACATGGATGGATTTGCGCGCCGTAAAGAACAAAGCAAGGAAGATATCCGCAAGGCAGCCTGGGAGTTGTTCAGCCAGTTTGGCGTGGATAAGGTCAGCATGACGGACATCGCCCGCAAAGCGGGAGTGTCACAAGCAACCATCTACAACAACTTCGGCAGCAAGGAAGCGCTCGCGCGGGAGTTTGTGGCGAGCGCGGTCGAAAGCCTGGTCAGCCGTATTCAGGAGTTCCTGATACCCGAACGTTCGTATCAGGAAAAGATGACGGCATTCTTCCAATTCATTTCCACGATGATGACAGGCGACAAGCCCTCCCCTTCAGGTAACACAATCTTCACCAGCAGTCTCGATTTACAGAACGATCCCGAGATCAAAAGAATCCGCATGGAAGCACAGGAGAAGATGATTGCCCTGATGCTGGGATTGATCGAGGAAGGCAGGCAACAGGGACAGGTCAACCCTGAGCTTTCAGAAGAAGCCCTGCGTATTTACTTCACGATCTTCATGGATGTGTTCACCCACTCGGAATTCCAACGCCAATATTCGCGGCGCCCGAATCTGGTGGATGAGTTGGGATCGCTGATGATGTTCGGGTTAAAGGGGAAAAAGAAGTAGGCAATTGTGTTTCGGCGGAACGCCAACTTTATATTCCCATCCACGAAAAGATAAGTCCGATTGTGTTAATCCCCATCCCGAAGAATTCAGGACAGAGATTAGTCTAAATCAGGACTTTCAATCATATGCGGTCTGTAGCCGCCGTGTTTGCCGATAGCGACATTCACGAACAATCTAAGCGAAAGGCATGTTAAGATCAAATGTATGACAACATTGAATACTTTTTGTTGTCAAAGCTGAACACATAATTGCCCAGTGCGGCATATATCATGTATACGGGTATAAGTTTCGCAGGCGGCATGGACCATTCAATAAAACTATACAAAAGCACCCTGCATTTGCGGGATGCTTTTGTGTAAATATTGTCAACCCTTTATACTTGAATGTTATCCAGGGCGCCAAAGATTTCATCGGCACAGTAGATTTGGTTGCGTGCATTCCCAGTAACTTCGCGCAAAATGGCGGCCTTGGTAAGCTTCTCAATATACTGTCTGGCTGTTTTGAATGGCATACCTACGCTATCTGCCAGTTGTTTAGCAGAAAGGATAGGCCTGGCAAATAGAAAGTCCAACACCGCGCCCATACGCTCCGAGTTACGGTCTGATTTCACCAGCGGTTCATATTTTGTACGTATTGCTTCCAGCCGCTGCATGCGCAACAAGCTATCCTGTGCCTGTGAACTGACTCCACGCAGGAAAAAGCGCAACCAAACATCCCAGTCACCGCGTTGGGATACAGACAGGAGATGATCATAGTATTCCTGACGATAATGCTCAAAGTAAACGCTCAGGTTAAGCAATGGTTGAGGCAGAATATTCCATTCAGTAAAAAGCAGAGCCATAAGCAGGCGCCCCATCCGGCCATTGCCATCCAGAAATGGATGAAGGGCTTCGAACTGGTAATGAATCATCGCCGCCCGCGTCAAGACCGGGACTTCAGTGCTTGTGTGAATAAACTTCTCCAAATCACCCAATGCCTGATTCATCTCATCAACTGGCGGGGGGACATAAGTGGCAGTCATAATCGTACTACCGGCTGGTCCAATCCAGTTTTGGGTGCGTCGAAATTCACCTGGAGTCAGGTTTCCGCCACGCACGCCATGCATCAATTTCTCATGAATTTCACGGATCAATCGAAGGCTAATCGGTAAAGTTTTCAATCGTTCCAACCCGTAATCCAAGGCTGTGACGTAGTTATGAACTTCGCGCACATCATCCTCTGGCCCAAGAAAGGATAACTGGGTAGATTCATAAGTGTAGAGTTCCGCCAGCGTGGCGCGCGTGCCCTCAATCCGTGAAGAAAGCACTGCCTCGCGACGCGTAAAAGGTTGAATCAGTAAGCGTGGAAAAGGAAACGCGCCTGCCAGAGTGGCCAGACGGCTCAGATCACGTTCCGCTTCAGATAATGCGGAAATTAATGGCAGAGACCAGACCAAGTTGGGCGGCAGAGGTGCTGGAATAAAAGCATAGTAACCATTTTGAGTTAGGATAACCTGTCCAGCTTCGGGAGAACGAAAATCATTAGGATTCATGGCACTATATCCAAGGGATATTGTAAATAACCAGATTTATAATAACACTTAAGCCAAAATATGTAAATTACATGACTTTTTATTTACACTTTGAGTTTATAGCCACTATAATTATGCCAAACGGTATAATGCGATATCTCATTTTTGGAACACGTTATGTCATCCATCCCACGAATTTCAAAATCAATTATCACCCACTGGACAGATAATGTTTACTTCCAGCGAGGGCAAAAATATTATGAAGAGGGAGCCATCTACGAACAGCGGATTCAAGGGATGATCATCAAATCCAAATGCTCAGGATCGCAAGCTCCCTTTTATCGTCAGGAAGTTTTATTCGACAGCAGGGGAATTAAATCCGCAGAATGTTCCCTGTCCCGTAGGTGATGGCGGACATTGCAAACATACCATTGCGTTATTGCTAACCTGGGTGAACGACCCCAACTCTTTCCAAGAAGTTGAAGCGATGGACGCCATCCTCGAAAAGCTTTCCAAACCCGAATTGATTGCCCTCATTAAGCAAATGATCGAACAGGAACCAGATTTGGAATCCCTGCTTGAACTGCCACTTGCAGTAGGAGAAAACAAACTGCTAAATATAAAAGCCATTTGCAAACAGGCAGAACAAGCTTTTCAAGGCGCAGATTTTGAATGGGGTTATGCGCGTGAAATCAAACGGGATTTGAATCCGCTTTTAAAACTCGCGGCAGGCTATTTGTCCCGAGATGACGCAAAAAATTCGGCATCGATCTATATCGCAATCATAGAGACCATCATGGATAACGAAAATGAGGCTCTCGGAGATGAAGAAGGACAATTGTTAGGTGTAGTATGTAAACGAACCCCACAGCTAAAGCAGGGGGCTTTGTCCCTGAACACGAAGGTTCGAGACCATTGGCAGGTTTACTTCTGCCCTGACTGCGATATTCACAGCCGCTACTCTGTCCGCATTGCCAGAGAAGTTGCAAGCGGTACAAGGAAAACAGATTGAGACTTACGATTGGCTTTATCAACACAACCACATTCGGGGCAGTGCGCGAGGTGTTTCTTGGATCAACGAAGATCACGGGAACCCCACGCGCTCGGCTTTGTAAACGATGTACCGCCTCAGTTGGTAGAACGACCAATTCGCATGTCTCGCTCTCTGCTTGCGTCCTTTTACGGGAGCCTCACGGATACCGCCCACTGTCTTCAAGGGCGATCGCTCGATGAGTGTCATACGCAATCTGTACGAGAATTTTGCTGATTCTATGGTTGGTTGTTTTTGAAAACGGGATTGAACGCCGGATATTTTCTTGAGTTTTCGTGTGGCGGATCTGGTCTGTTTCTTTTGCAAATTGCTTCTGCGATGTCCAAACTTTCGGCGCTTATCTTCGATCGCCGCGCCGCTGAACCCGCCACCGTCCGAAGTTGCGGCGATCTGGACAAGACCCAGATCAACCCCAACACCCCTTCAACGTCAATTGGCTTGGGTGTCTCCACCTCGCAGACAACCATCAGGTAAAACCTACCTTTGACCAGACACAAGTCGCTTTCCCCATGCTGGCCTTTGAGCAATTCAAGCTGGCGTTTTCCGCAGGCAAAGGACATCTTTTGTCTGCCCTCTACCGTCCAGATGCTCAACTCCATCCTGTCCAGCTTGTAGGTCAGGATGCGGTCATCAAAAGCAATCGCGCCATGCGGCTTGAACGTACGTTTGACTTTTCTATCCAGCTTATAAGCATCTGCAACTTTCGAGATGCAACGCACAACCACCTGTGCGGTCAAGCCAAACATTTCCTTGACAGCGTAATACGTAAGTTTGTGGATTGGAAATTGTTTGAATGTCTGACTATCCCACGCCTGTTCGCTGATGTAATTGCAGGCGGCGTTTGCAACCTCAAGAGTTTTACGAAGGGCTTGCGCTTGTTCAGGCGCAGGCAGGAGTTTTATTTGAGCGATCAATTTCATGGCGTGATTCTACCGAAGTTCCAATCTATTGAAGCTGCTCTAGCGAAAGCACATCGCCAGCGGCTATCCTCTCCACTGCTAAAGCAGGGAGTTTCTTGCCGAGGTCTCGATGAATGCACGGTAGAGCTAGGTAATTGCTTATCCCAAATCAGGGACCCGAAAAAGCGATTTGAGATTCTGCAAGTCCTTTTCAGTGTATATCGATGGGATACTATCAAATTGGGCGGCGTTGGCGCGGCAGATTGCGTACCAGAAATCTTGACATCGCAAATTACTCCGGAAGAACGAGTGGAAATCGCGAAATGGACACGCAAAATTCTTCCGACAGGAAACAGTTGGAGCGATGGCTATCATCGCGAAACTCTTGGCAGACTTTTGCTTGATCTTGAATCAGACATTCTTGATGATGAGTCATATTTGAAGCTTTGCCGTGAAACAGGACGATTGAATGATCTAATTGAACGTCTACTCAAACTCAAAAGAATTAAAGAAGCTGAAGATGTAGCCAGAGTCGCAGAGGATTATCCACTTTTCAAGACAATTGAGATTTTTGCAACTCATGGGCAAGCCGTGGTCGCCGAAAAACTTGTAACCGAAAGGCTAAAAAATATCAAAGATGACCGTCTGGTAGAATGGCTTGCAAACAAGTTCAAAGAACGCGGGGATTTGGCAGGTTCTTTGGAATTGGAAGAAAGACTATTTTGGAAATACCCCAACATAGATAAATATGAAAAACTTCGTACACTGGCAAAGCAACTTAATTGTTGGGAAAATTCACGAAGTCATATCATCCGTGAACTTGAAGGAAAAAAAGATGTTGATTTCCTTGTCAGGCTCTACCTCCTTGAAAAGGAAGTGGGAAACGCACTTACAATGCTAGAAAAATTACCGGAACGCTGGGGAGACCATTCCCTGCATATTGAAGTAGCGCAAGTGGCAAAGAAACAATATCCCCAGGAATCTATTCGGCTGTTCAAAAAAGAAGCAGAGCGCTTTATTAATTACCGTGACCGGGGCAACTATTCGCAAGCCGCACTTTGCCTGCGTGAAATACGTGACATCTATCGCCAGTTGAACGAAATACAATCATGGGACAAACTCATAGTAGAAATACGCGAACGTTTTCGCAAGTTTCCCGCGCTTCAAGATGAATTGAATCAACTCAAACTGTGACAATGCCGCGCAACATCCCGTCGCCATCCACGCACAGAAGCATGATTTGAACTGCAGGTTTTTCTGCCTTGGGTAAATTAGTTGCAGTGTACATTGTTATTGTGGAGTTTCTAAAACCCAAAGCAAAATATCAGATCATTTACATTTGTCCCACTCGGGCCGATCTTGATTAAATCATTCAGCTCGCTAAAGTAGGTGTAGGCATCGTTGTTATCCAGGAATGTTTCGGGGAAAAGTCCAGCTGACAACCCGCGCTTGAGTGTCTCGGTGTTTACCACAGCCCCGGCTGCATCAGTGGGACCATCCTCCCCATCGGTTGCCAAAGTTATGAGCAATGTGTCTTTCATGTCCGCCAACTGCCGCACAGCGGCAAGGGCTAATTCCTGATTGCGTCCGCCGCGCCCGCCCCCGCGCAGGGTAACAGTTGTTTCGCCGCCCGCCACAAGACAAAATGGTCGCTGACTCGTTGTATTTTTTACAATGGTACTAAGTTTCCGGCTGACATCACGCGCTTCCCCCTGCCAGTCATTGCCCAATAGCTGCGTATAAAACCCTTCGGTTTTGGACTGCGCTGCTGCAGATTCTGCCGCCAGCAGGTTACTGCCCACAATGACATTTTGCACTCGCTCGAACAACCTGTCGCCAGGTTTGGGTGTCTCAGGGGCATTTTCCAATCCTGCAGGAATCGCGGCCGGAACAGTCTGCCGCAACCCATATTTTTGGATCTGGCGCAGTGGGGCCGGATGCGATCGCTTCGAGCGGGTTGCCCACCACATCTGAAAGAATCAGGCTGACAACCTTTGCCGGGAAAGCGAGTCGCGCAAGCCCGCCGCCTTTGAGTTGATCCAGGTGGCGGCGCAGTGTGTTGATCTCGTCAATGCGCGCACCGCAAGCCAGCAATGCGGAGGTGAGTTCACGCAAATCGGAGAGAGTAGTGCCAGACCGCGGAGCGCTCATTAGCGCGGAGCCGCCACCCGAAATCAGGCAAATCAGCAGATCATTTTCGTTAAGACCCTGTACCAATTGAATGGCTTTTTCTCCGGCAAGCACACTGTTTGCGTCTGGAACAGGATGCCCACCGGGCTGGATGTCGAATCCGCTCAAAGCATGAAGAGGGGTCTGTTTTGGAATGAGCAATCCACGGGGAGAAAGATCCGCAAGCAAATCTGCCAAAGGCAACGTCATTGCCAGCGACGCTTTGCCCAACCCAAGGAGCAGAATCCGCCCCATTTTATCCAGATAATATTCCTGACCATTAATTAGGAGAGTATATCCCTGGCGTTGGAAAAAACGACGGACTGCCGCTTGCGGCTCAACAGCATGAATGGCTGCAGCAAGGATGCGCGTGACGGCCTGGCCTTGTGGGTGATGAGACAGGGTATGAGTAAGGAAAGATCGGGTGGTCAACATATGTGTGCAATTCCAGAATTTCACATTGAAACGTAGATTATTACATCATTCAACGGAATGATTTTAATGGTTGATTGGCAAATTGAAGAATGAATTCACGCGATCATTACTAATTCTGACACAGATGCTCTCTGATGACAGAGGAACAACCCTGGTTGGATTTATCAAAGAAAGTAATCCCTGCCCCACTCCTTTCCAGACTGAATATACCTCTGAACTCCAAAATTCCATCATCTCTGCATCCTTCTGATTTGAAGTATTCCCGCTTCTTCTCTGATAGAAATTGGAATCAGACTGCTTTCAAAGCTGCAACTTTAACAAGCAATCGCTGGACAGCCCTCAATCAGACAAAACTCTTTATCAACGCAAAACAACTTGAAATTTTGTACTACATCTTTTTGCTTAGATGATATGATTGAATAAGTTATAAAGTAACATTTCAACGAATTGGGAGCGAACATGGATATAAAAATCAGTAACTCATTAATTCAGGCAGTGAGCGCGGATGCGATCCTTGTAAGTTTGTATGAAGGCGTCGACATTTCATCGGGAGCGACGGGCGCAGTGGATATGGCATTAAATGGCGCTGTCAGCGAGCTCGTGAATGCCAAAGATGTGCGCGGAAAACTAAATGAAACGGCTATTCTTTATTCACGCGGAGTCATGCCAGCCCAGCGAGTGATCGTGGTTGGCCTCGGTAAAATCGAAGATATTTCACTTGATCGAATTCGTCAGGCAGCGGCTGCGGGGGCAAAGAAAGCCCGCGAGTTAGGGTGCAAAACAATTGCATCCTGCGTGTTCGGCGCCAGTTCCATGGATATTTCATCCGCAGCGCAGTCCATGGTTGAAGGGACATTGCTCGGCTTGTATCGCTGGCGAAAAAATCATACAAGCCCGGTTGAGCGTGAAGATGTAGATTCCTTGACATTGGTTGAATCAAATGCGCAAAAAATCGAAGCGGTTGAATCAGGAATCAGCACCGGACAATCTGTAGCTTCAGGCGTGTACTGCGCCCGCGACCTTGTCAATCAGTCGCCGAATAATATGACCCCCGCCGCACTGGCAGAATCCGCTCAGAATATGGCCAATGAGGCCGGAATTAAGTGCACAGTACACGACCTCGAATGGATCCGGTCACAGAACATGAATGCGTATTTGTCAGTGGCACAGGGCTCCGCCAACCCGCCTAAGTTCATTGAGATGGAATACAACGGCTCAGACGAACCTCCGCTTGTATTTGTTGGAAAAGGCATTACATTTGATACGGGCGGAATCAGTTTGAAGGGTGCGGATGGTATGGAAGATATGCGCTCAGATATGAGCGGCGCGGCGGCGGTCATTGGGGCGTTTAAGGCGATTGCAAAGTTGAAGCTACCTGTGCATCTTGTCGGGCTGATCGCTGCCTGCGAGAACATGCCCAGCGGAACCGCCTACCGTCCTGCGGACGTGGTCCGCGCGCGCAATGGAAAAACGATTGAGATCATCAATACCGACGCGGAAGGACGCATGACCTTGGCGGACGCGCTATCCTACGCGGCGGAATTCAAACCCAAAGCCGTGATCGATCTGGCAACATTGACAGGCGCATGTGTGACAGCGCTCGGTCAGAATGTAGCTGCAGGCTATTTTGCGAATGATGACTCACTTGCCCAAAAAGTGAATGAAGCCAGTAATGCCTCTGGTGAAAAGTTATGGCGCTTGCCTTTATATGTTGAATATTACGAAAAGATCAAGACCGACTATGCGGATATCAAGAATAGCGGTGGAGCCGGCAGCGGAGTAGGTAGCAGCGCTGTATTTCTTGAAGAATTCACGTCCTATCCCTGGACACATTGGGACATCGCAGGAATGGCGTTAGATAAAATCGGCAGCACCCCTCTGTATCCGCACACTCACCCGCCGCATGTAACCCGCGGCGCGACAGGCTTCGGTGTGAGAGCGCTGGTCAGTTTTGCGAGGGAATGGAAATAACCATATTCCCACATAGACTGAATCACCCCGCCTGTGAACGGAATGTGTGCTACACTGAATGAGTAATAAATAACTGGATCTTCGCCGCACCACTTGGCCGCCGACCCTCTTATAGGGTTGCGGTCATTTTTTTTTATTTCCAGCCGAGCTGGAGAAGGATGTAATAAAATGGATGTAAGAATTTATGTAGGAAATTTGGCCAAGAGCACCACACGGGAAGAAATTAATACCCTGTTCGCAACAGCGGGAGCCGTTACTTCGGTCGACCTCGTAATGGATAAAGGCACTGGCTTGTCGAAGGGTTTTGCATTTGTATCCATGCCTGCGCAGGCAGATGCTGACAAGGCGATCAGCATGTTCAATGCTTATTCACTGGCAGATAATACGCTCAAGGTCAACATAGCCAAACCCAAGGTCGGATAAACACGGCAGAAATCGCATGACAGTGTTAATTTCCTCGTTCGGTATGGAGCGATGAAATTTTCTTATAGTCTTTGACAGACTCTCAATAGAAAATGAAAGCGCCTCCCTTGTATCCTTGAAACAGATACGATGGAGGCGCTTTTATGAAAGTCATTGCTATTCTTTTGGCATTTATCAATTCACTCATCGGCGGATTGTTGATCCTGTCTTGCGTTTCGGCGGGCGAAGCGTTGGGATGGATCGCTTTCAAGACAGGCGCGGGGATCCTTGCGATCTATTTTGGGGGGTTGACTCTCAAAGACGGTATTCAACCCATCAGCCAGAGCCGCATGCTGCTAAGCGGATTATTCCTTGTCATTGTGAGCATATCCGCTATAGCCTGGGGCATCCACTGGTCCATTGTCAGCGGGGATGTGAAGAACACGGTACTTTTTTTCGGAGGGAGTTTGTTTGTGCAGGGATTAACTTCGATATTGGGGATTGAGACAGGTTGACCGGTGCCTGGTTATTGTTTACCCAGCCTGACCCAGGGAATTAGCATGGGAGTGGTTCTTCGATATTCGGCATATCCATCGCCAAACTCACGCAGAAGTTTTCGTTCCTCAAAATACGCGCCTATCAATGTGTAGAGAGTGGCGCCGATATAGACGGTGAGTGTATTCTGTGAGACGGTTGATGTGAGCCAGACAGACAGCAACCCAAAGGTGTATAACGGATGCCGCACGACTCGATATAACCCTTGGGTAACAAGTGAGCCTCGTTTCTCGGTTTCGAACAGTTGGCGCAAGCCGACAAATGATAGGGAATCGGTTTGCAGGAACGCGGTCAATAACATCAACGCGGCAAAGATTTGCCCTCCAAACATTACCATGCTCCACGGAGCCGGGACCTGGTACACCAACCGATCTGGTAATGTTCTCATCAAATACAGAATGGGCAAAAAACTTGCCGCGGCGAACAGGTTATATCCAAGTCGATATAACCTTGCGCTACCCAGCATATCCTTGGCAAAGTTTGACGCCAGGATCGAATGGATGATACCCCACAGAGTCAATGAAAATAACAGGATCACAATACTCACAGTTTTATCCTTTAAATCATAGTGACGACTTGAGGTCGTCACTACCTTACATATTTTATGTCATCGCGAAGGCGTCAATGTTCTTTAACTGAAGCCATGACCAACTCTATTGGGAGATTGCTTTGTCAAGTTCCAGGCCGTCTCACAAGAAGCCATTATTCCGCGCCAAAGGCGGGCAACTCAATCGTCTCATCACCTGCCTGCACAATGTAAAACGGTTTCCAGGCCACGCCAAAGATATTGACATAGATATCTGTTTTCTTCGGTTTAATGCTGACTTCGCTGATCTCGTTGACAAGGCTGCCCCAACGCTCGTTGACCTCTGTAGCAATTTCTTCTCGCTGACGTTCCAATGCAGCGAGATCTTTTTTGTATTGTGTGATGGATTCTTCCGATTCGCGCACATCTTCTTTGGCGTTCTGTGCCATGCGAAATTTCGAGACGGAAGTGGAGAGGCTTTTCTTGCGGCCAAAACCTAACAGTCCAGCGACAGCCTCTGCCCCGCTCAGACCTGTCTCGATATTCCGATTTTGCAAATCCGCCTGATCCTGTTGGAGTTCGCGTTCTTCGCGGAAGAGTTTATCTTCTAGAGACTTGATCTTCCTGTCGATCGCTGCGGCTTTCTTTGCGACTTCGGCATCACGCGCGTCACTCGCGGCATCGGAACACGCCTTCATGAATTCAGCCTGTGTGACATCAGGTCCCGCCGAAACTTTAAGAGCGCGATTTTCGCGCGCCATGACTGACGTATTACGGAAGATCCAATCGGTGAAATCTTTTTGCAGAGCGGTCATCAATTTTGAGTCATTCAACGGCGCATCTATTGCGCCAAAGCGTGCGCCTGCGGCCGGCATGGTTTCGACTTTATCCAGCGAAGGCCCGGCGTAAGGGAATTCATCCCAGCGGACAATACCGCGACGATCAAGCGAGTTAACAAGCGCCGTTTTAGTGACTTCTGCATCCACGCCATATTTGCGGTCAAGTAACCTGACCTGGGCGGCGGCAAGGAGAGACGGCCGATAGATCACACCCTGGATCATGGCTTGCGAAGGCATGGAGCGTTGAGCGGAGGAAAAAGCCTCGGGCAGACTGAAATTCTGGGGCAGGAAATATTCGCGGATGCCGGCAGGAGGAGTGGGTTTTGTTAAATTTCCATTGGTTGACGGTTGAAGGTTGCGCGCGGAAGGCTGAACGCCCACAGACTGCGGTTCAGAAGATTGGGACATTGGTGCAACTGAAACAGGCTGGAAGGCTTCGACAGAAGGGCGAAGTGGTGTATCCGCCAATTCGCCTGCCTTCGAAGCGGGAGCTGCTAGAGGCGCAGTGCGAGGCGCTGCCACAGCGTTCACCAACTGATTGAGGGCGGGGATCTGGGCTCGCGTCATAGGTCCAGCCAGGAAATTCATCGCCCAGCGGGTTTGAATTAAGACAGGCATTTTTTCGTGAACATTGTGCATGACAAAGACACGTTTGCCAAGCGATGAGATTAATTTATCCATCTCAGCGCGCGGGATCCCGCCCGCGGCGCTTTCGAGACCATCCAATAAGCGGTTCTTATCGCGCTCAGTCTGGAGTTTGCCAATGAACCATGTACCTGTGTTTGAGAGAGCCTTGTAATCCATATCCACAGGGTTTTGGGTAGCGAGCAAAAGACCAAGCCCAAAGGCGCGGGCTTGCTTCAACATTCGAAGCAACGGACCTTTTGAGGGGGGAACGGCGGTAGGCGGAAGATAGCCGTAGATCTCATCCATGTAGAGCAGGGCGCGCAGAGAGGAAGAACCTTTTTGGGTACGCATCCATGTTTCAACAGCGGAAAGCAAAAGTGTAACAAAGAACATGCGCTCACCATCTGAAAGATGCGCAAGATAAAAAATACTATGACGGGGTCTGCCCTCAGGTGTAAAGAGCATGGATTGGATGTCGAGAGTTTCGCCCTCGCGCCACGTTTCAAAGGCAGGTGAGGCGAGGATGTTGTTCAAGACCATCGCGAGTTCCATTCGGTCTTTGGCTGGAAAAAAGGTATCAACAGGGAACGCGCCGAGGTTGGGAAACGGCGGGGTTTGCGTTTGAAGAATTAGCTCGGTGAGATCGAGGTCATTGCCCGCGCTCCAGTGGAATTCGAAAATGTTGGAAAGCAGGATATGCTCTCGCGAGCGAATCGGGTCAATGTCATTCAGGCCGACCAGACCAAGCAAGGCGGTGACAGTGCTTGAAATTCGTTCACGCAAAACCTCGCGGTTGGCTGCCCATTCGAGATCAGGCGCAGCCAGCGAGGAAAGCACGCTGACAGAGATACCGGCATCTGAGCCTGGGGTGTAGATCGCGAATTTGGCGGCGTTCTGCAACGCGAGCAAACGCTCCCGCCCGATACCCCATTCTTTTAATCCAGCGCCCCACGCAGAAGATGCCTCATCTGCGATCTGTTCCATCGTCTTGCCCGTGCGGCGTTGCATTTCGGGATCGATCCACGGCTGAAAGTCCTGCGGGAGCAGATCGGGGAAATGCAAAAGTAAATTGGTCAGGTCACCTTTGGGGTCAATGATAATGGCGGGGACATTTTGTAATGCAGCTTCCTCGAGCAGGGCAACGCATAAGCCTGTTTTTCCTGAACCTGTCATGCCTGTGACAACGGCGTGGGTGGTTAAATCTGCGGGGTCATATTCAACAGCGACTGTAGTGGGCTTCGCGGTTTTTGCATCCACTACACGACCAAGGTAAAAATTTGAATCTGCCATGAGTTGTCTCCATAACTTCTTTTTACTCCCGGATAATAGCATATTTCGAGAGCTTTGTAGAACGTGCGTGCTAGTAGCTAATTTAATCCATTTTAGCAGAAATGGCAATGATAATTGAGCAGAGACTATTTAAACAAAAAATGCGAGGGGTTACCTCGCATTTTTTGTTTTTGATCTTTGTTAACCGCCGCCATTATGATTGTCATTATCATTATGATTGCTGTCGTTATCACTGTTGTCATTGGCATTACTGCCGCTGTCGTTGCTGCCACTATCATTATCACCACTGCCGCTGTCGTTGTCGTTGCTGCCGCTATCATTATCACCGCTGTCGCTGTCGTTGTCGTTGCTG
The DNA here is from genome assembly GCA_016709305.1 of Candidatus Villigracilis saccharophilus. GTDB lineage: Bacteria > Chloroflexota > Anaerolineae > Anaerolineales > Villigracilaceae > Villigracilis > Villigracilis saccharophilus. The sequence goes on along the minus strand of JADJNA010000005.1, from coordinate 154,225 downwards.
CCGCTATCATTATCACCGCTGTCGCTGTCGTTGTCGTTGCTATCAGATTTGGAACCCTTTACTTTTACTTCAGTAACGATAAATCTTCCATCTTCAGCGTAGTACCCTTTAATTTCAACTTTGACGCCATTCTGCAGATTTCCTTTGATCGTGGCACTTTCCAAATACACGGTCTTGCCTTGGATCACAAGCGTGGTTTCTGACAGAGATTCAACAACCCCTTCCACCTCAAAATCTTCGCGATGTTCAGGTTTATCTCCACCGCCGGCTTCATTGCCATTATCGCTTGACTGACCGCCTGACCCATCACTATTATTTGAATTTGAAATCGAATCTAATCCTTCGTTTCCGTTAACATCAGAGTTCGAATTTGACTCAGACTCTGATTCTATTTCAACAGGGAGACCGACAGGCACAAAGACACCGTCTGGCAGGAGTTCGAGTGATTCCAACTCCACAAATCCCTGCGCATTGGTCCGTCCAGTCACGATCACTGCCGACCCAATTTCGGGAATCTGCAAATTGGATGGAATGAGAACATTTACGCCTGAAACATAGTAGACGCCATTTACCTGCATAAACACGCCTGCAAACTGGATAACTTCATGGCGGCCTTCAGCAATCAATTCGTTCACTTCATGTAAACGTTCGATCTCAAATTGGCTTTTCACCACGTCACGGACATCCCGATCAAGTGTAAAAAGCAATTGCAGATCTTCCCAGGTGCGTTTGACCGGATAAAGATTTTCACCAGGCAGTGCAGTGGCAGATGCGCCCACCAAACCAGTTCCACTTACAAGGAAAGTGGCGGCCATTCCGAGGGAAAGGGCAAGCCGTTGGAAGATCGGGATTACGCGTTTGCGTGGAGCTGTTTTCGCTTCCCGCATCACGGAGGCGCGCTGTAATAATTTTGCGCGTCCACGGCGCATCGCATCCGCCGAAGGGTCCGCGCTCAACTTGCGAGCCTGAATGGAAGCCTTCAAGATCGGACGTAACTCATTGGCAAGATCAGGGAAACGCGCGAGGACACTTTCAAGCGCTGCCCCTTTCTCAATTTCCTGCAAACAGGTTTCCAAAGCATCATATAATTTATTATTCATAGTCCACCTCACCGACCTCGCGCTGAAGATTAGCCAGTGCGCGGAACTGGAGAGCCTTGACGGCATTTACGTTTTTATTCATATGCATTGCAGTTTCTTCCAAAGAATATCCCTGTCCAAAACGCAGGGCAAGTACATTTTGTTGATCCGGACTCAATTGCGCGTACGCGTTTTTTACAGACCGGTTCTGTTCGCGTTGATCAATTTCAGCGGCGATGCTCGGGCTAAGATCGGGCATCATATCGGAAAGTTCTTCCTCAGGTCGGCGATATTTTTTTCGCAAGTGGTCCGCCACAGCGTGGGAAGCTGTCCCAATCAGCCAACCCTTAATATTGGTAGTTGGAGCTTTATTATTCTGGGCAGCTTCAATCATACGCACAAAAACATCGCTGGCAATATCCTCTGCCACGGTTGCGTCACCCATTCGATATAACACATAACGATAAATTTCTGAAAAATACTGGTCGTAGATCGCTCCGATAACCTGCTGATCAAGATCACGCAAGCCATCCAGAACGCGTTTGTCTTCGATGATAGACATGGGAAACGCGACTCTCCGTTGATAATTGGTTGGAATGGTTCGTTCGTTCATCGGAGTATACCATTCTGAAAGGGATAAAAATTACCGTATTCAGAATAATCCATTAATTATCCTTTGCCATTATGGTCATTTTAAATCTAGTTAGAACTACCGATCGAGACCTGGGTTGCATTCCAAAGTTCAATTTCCACAATGGTGTAGCTGCCATCAGGGTTAAGAGAATAATGTACTTTGACAAAGTCTCCCGACTTAAGCAGGTCTTTAAAGGTGGTAGTGCTTGTAAGGGTGAAAAACTGTCCGCCAATGAGAAGCGTATCCATTCTCATACTCTCTACTATGCCATAAGCATCACTGTCACCTTTGTCAAAAACGATGGTTTGAGGATTAATTTTCGTTCCAATTTCAACCCCGGCCGTTGAATTATTCGCCTGGATCGCCGCGCTGGCGCGGGCTGTGACAAGTAATGTGGCTAGCAAGAGTACAAAAACAATTTGGCGGGTAATTTTTTTCATATTTTCCTCAATAAATGTCTCGGTTACATTTATTAGTCGCAAAGGTAACAAAAAAGTTACGGCTGTTTTCAGTAAATTACTGAAAACAGCCGTTTTGGGTGGTGGAAATTTATCTCAGGACAGGTTATTTTGTTTGCGCGTACAGCCTTTGGAACTCGGCAATAAATTGCGCGGCGATATCCTGGTTGTAGATCACCAATAAATCCTCGTCATTACGCGTCTCGGCGCTGTCGGTAAAGTTATATGAGCCAAAAATAACGATACTTTGGTCAATGATCATCACTTTGTGGTGCATTTGGCCGGGGTTGGCATCCTGATAAACATCCAAAACATCCTGACTGAAATGGTCGAACTCGGTGCCGATATTCGATTTGACCTGGTCGGTTTCCATCACCCCTGCCACGGTCACACCGTCAGCGGCGCGAGCCCGCACCGCCTCTCCGATCGGGTCAGCGGTGAAGGAAAAAGCCATGAAATAAATACTTTCCCGGGCATTATTGACCAGGTCAAGGAAACTGGCTTGCACACCATCATCAGGCGAAAAGTAGACATCGATCGGCGTGCCGTCTATGGTGACACGCGGATTGGGGGTCTCGACGACTACATCGGGGCCAAACTTGTCATCCGTGAACATCTCTTCAAATTCTTTTGTAAAATTCTCAGCCATCTTCACAGAGCGGATCCGCATCAAATTATTATTATCTGTATACCCCCCAGAATCTGTAAAATTCATCGAACCCAGCCACACCTCAGAGTTGTCAATCACCACGAATTTATCATGCATCAGCCCTTCGCGCCGGTCCCCCAAAATGGGAATACCCGCATCCTTCAACTTCTGCGGGTCAGAACGGTCGAGGTTATCACTTTCCATCACCATGCGGACTTGTACGCCGCGGTCGTGCGCGCGCAGTAACGCATCGCGAATGCTGTTCAGGCTCAGGCTGTAAATGGCAACGTCCACACTCAAGCGCGCGGAATCGATCGCCTCAGCCAGTGGACCGTCAGGGCCGCCTGTTTTCTGGGATGCAAGCGGACTTTCAGGATCAGTAAAATAAAGCTCGAACCATGCACCGCGCACCCCATAGCCAGCGCCGAGCGGAATCTCTTCCATGGGAACAGATGGTTCAGAAACAGGAACTTCTGTCAGCAGGAGCGAAGCGGGAGGCGTTAACGGAACCACATCACAAGCAGTCAATATCAGGGCAAAAATGAACAGGATGGTTATAGTCTTCTTCATAAATATTTCTCCCGAAGCGATTATAATCCCGCCACCCTATGAAAGAATCAACAGCAAATAAACAGATCGCTCGCGCCGCCGGCACGGTCATGATCGCAATACTCTTTGGACAGATCGCGGGACTGGTGCGCGGAATTCTTGTGGCACGCACTTTTGGCGCGTCGCCTGAACTCGACGCGTTCTTCGCGGCAAACCGCGTCAGTGAAACCCTGTTTTTGCTGGTGGCAGGCGGCGCGCTTGGCTCTGCGTTCATCCCCATGTTCACTGGATTGCTTGCCCGCAACGACAAAGTTTCCGCCTGGCGACTCGCCTCTTCGATCGCCAACGCGGTCACACTGACCCTCAGCCTGCTCGCCGCACTCATTGCCTTTTTCGCCCCGCAAGTGGTCCACTACACTCTCGGACTTTCCAACGATCCAGAAATTTTCGCGCTGACAATTTCGCTCCTGCGAATTCAATTGATCTCCACGATCCTGTTTGGGCTGGGCGGATTGATCGTTGGCATCTTGAACGCGCATCAAATATTCCTGGTACCCGCGCTGACGCCTGCCATGTATCAGATCGGAATCATTTTCGGCGCAGTCTTCCTCTCCCCCACGATGGGAATTTACGGGCTGGCATGGGGAGTTGTGATTGGAGCCTTGTTATATTTACTGGTCTTGCTCCCCACGCTTTTGAAGCAAAAAGGTACGTATACTTTCACCCTGGATTTCAATAACTCAAACACCAGACAAGTATTTCTCTTGATGGGGCCACGGCTCTTGGGCGTGGCAGTGGTGCAGCTCAATTTTTGGGTGAATTTAAGATTGGCTTCGCAAATGCCTTTTGGAAGCATCACTGGCTTGAACTATGGTTTTTCATTGATGCTCATGGCGCAGGCAGTCATCGCGCAATCAGTGGCGATCGCGGTTATGCCGACTTTTTCTGCACAGCACGCGCTCGGCCAGAATGATGAAATGCGCGCATCCCTGGCATCCACCTTGCGTGGCGTGATCTTTCTTGCCTTACCCGCCAGTATCGGACTCATCCTTTTGCGAGAGCCTTTGATCTCGATGTTATATCAACGCGGAGAATTTGACGCGCGCGCCGTTCAGCTTGTGGCGTGGGCTCTGCTCTGGTACGCTGCGGGTATGGTGGGACATTCGATCATGGAAATTCTGACGCGCGCCTTTTATGCCCAGCATGATACCAAAACCCCAGTCATGATCGATGTTGTCACAATGGAATTGAATGTGGTCTTCAGCATTCTCTTCGCCAGGCTGTTCGCGTCCATTGGCTGGATGCCGCATGGCGGCCTGGCGCTGGCGAATTCTTTTGCCACCGCGCTAGAAGCTGCCGCATTATTTTTTGTGATGCGTAAGAGATTAAACGGCATCGATGGCGGTCAACTTGTGAACGGACTTATCCTTGCCGCCCTCGGCGTGTTGTCCATGTCGGTCGTTATTTTGGGATGCCTATATTTTGGGAAAAACTTGAGCGCGTGGATCCTCACGCCCATAGGCGTGATCTTCGGCGGCGGGGTTTATTTTTCCGCGCTATGGATCTTACGAGTGCCCGAACTACAGTATATGGTCAGCGGGGTCTTGAGAAGATTGAAAAATCGGTAGGGACAAGGTGACCTCGCCCCTACTACATAAAATCATTACGGCCAAACCTTCCACTGTACGAACGCCACCAATAAACCCAACAGAATCCCCCCAACCACCTCAAGCGGCGTATGACCGATGACTTCCTTTAGAGCATTCTCATCCCACATATGACCTTTTAATAACTCGTCAAACAGCAGGTTGATGCGTTCCGCGTGCATACCAGCCTGCCTGCGCACGCCGGCCGCGTCATGGACAACGATCATCGTGATGGCAACGGCAATCCCAAACAAAGGGTTATTGAATCCCTGATACAAACCAACTGCGAGCGTCCCTGAAACCAATAGGGCAGAGTGTGAAGATGGCATCCCGCCAGGAGCAAATAACATGGCCCACATCCAGCGCCGCGAGCGTAGGTATTCCGTTGGGATCTTTAGGATCTGCGCCAACAACCACGCGATCAATACAGCGATCAATACTTTATTCTCGAAAATGGCAAGAAAGTTCATTCGGGATCTTCCTCGAACGAAATAAGCGACTCTCCAGCCAGTTTTTGCACTTTGAGTTGAGCGGACTCAAGCAATGCGCCGCAATGCGTAACCAGAGCCTGCCCCCGTTCAAAGAGATTCAGCGACTCTTCGAGCGGGTTCTGCCCATCTTCCAGAGATTCGACAATGCCCTCGAGTTCAGTCAATGCTTCCTCATAGGATAATTCTTCCACTGTTTTTTCTGTTTTTTTTGCAGATGCTTTTGCCATAAGATCTCCGTGCAATTTACGATTTACGATTTATTTCGAATTCGCCGTCACTAACGCGGACTTTCATCTCGCCGTGCGCCTGCGATGTTTTTGACACGACAGCGCCATCATCTTTTCTGGTGATGATAGCATATCCACGCGAAAGTATGCCTTGCGGGTTTAGCGATTGCAAACGTTTTGATATACCATCTACGTTTGATGCCTGCAATTGGATGCGGTGAGTCAACGCGGAAAATGCACGGCGGGAAAACTCATCGAGATGTTGATATTCCGACTGAAGCTGTCTTTCTGGTGAAACATATTTCAGGCGCGCTGTTATAGATGAGACAATTGTTTTTTGTTCAGCGAGCAGGTTCAAGGTTAAGTCATTGAGACGCGCGCGCGCAGAGAGCAGGTCACGGCTGAGGTCGAGAATAGTGATCGGCGTGGCAAGTTCCGCCGCAGCGGTCGGCGTCGGCGCGCGCAGATCCGCGGAAAAATCACAGAGCGTGAAATCGGTTTCGTGACCCACGCCTGAGATCACGGGCGCTTTTGAATTCGCCACGGCGCGGACAACCCGTTCATCGTTGAAGGCCCACAGGTCTTCAATGGAACCGCCTCCGCGCGCAAGCAGGATGACTTCTGGATTTTGGTGATTGAGCGACTGGATCGCTTTGACGAGCGCGGGCGGGGCGTCTACGCCTTGCACAGGCGAAGGCGCAAGAATGACGCGGGCGAGCGGCAGGCGGCGGCGAATGGTGTTCAGCATGTCGCGCAATGCCGCGCCTGTTTGCGAAGTTACGATGCCAATCTTTTTGGGAAACTGGGGAATGGAGCGTTTGTGTTCAGGATCAAAAAGACCTTCAACCTCAAGCATGGCTTTCAGACGCAGGAACTCCTGATATAACGCTCCCTCCCCTTTGGGTTGGATCAGATTCACCGCGAGTTGGTAACTTCCCTGGGGCTCGTAGACAGTGAGGCGTCCATGCGCTTCGACTGCCATGCCGTCCTGCAAATTGACACGCAGCCGCGCTGCGTCAGGTTTCCACATCATACACTTCAAGGAAGCATTCTTATCCTTGAGTGTGAAATAAATATGACCCGAATTCGGTCGTGAGAGATTCGAGATCTCACCCTCCACCCACACATCCTGCATTTCAAGATCGCCTTCCAACAATTTACGGATGCGGAACGTGAGTTGAGAGACGGTCAGGTGGATGGAGGAAAACAAGGTCGGCTGCATTGAATTACAGGATAATCGAAAAATGGTGAATAGTGAATAGGAAATTGGAAAGAATAAGAAAGGCGAAAAAAATTCGCCTATAATTGTTGAAATTATTTTTTGTGCCGTTATTCCAGCTGGAAGGAAGAAATATGAAAAAGAGATGGATTGAGCCAATTACACTCACGGGTTTAAAAGTTGTCTTGGAACCGCTTTCCCTGGAACATTTGCAGGGCATGGTCGACGCTGTTAAAGACGGTGAACTTTGGAAGTTATGGTTCACATCCATACCCGCGCCTGAAAAAGCGGAAGCATACATAAAAACGGCATTGGATATGCGCGATAATGCGGGAGCGATGCCGTTCATTGTCCGAGACAGGGAATCCAATAAGATCATAGGCTGTACCCGTTACTTCAATGTGGATGAGGGCAATCAACGCCTGGAGATCGGTTACACATGGTATTCGGAAAGTTATCAGCGAACGGCGGTCAATTCGGAATGCAAGTATCTGCTCCTGTCCCATGCATTTGAAAAATTGGAGGCAATCGCGGTGGAGTTCCGCACACATTGGCATAATCAAAAGTCGCGGGCCGCGATCGCCAGGTTGGGCGCAAAGCAGGATGGTGTCTTGAGGAATCATCAAAGAATGCCGATGGTGGTTATCGCGATACGGTTGTGTTCTCCATTATCAACCAGGAATGGCCTGCAGTGAGACGGTCATTAATGTTTAAGTTGAACAATCAAAATTAATTAGAAGGCCGAAGGTTTATCAAGCCTTCAGCCTTCACTTAAAAAGAAAAACTTTTCTGCTACAATCTTATTCTATGAGGCACCTCTGGTCACCGTGGCGTATGAAATATATCGAAAAACATGAAAAAGAATCTGGCTGCGTGTTTTGCAGGGCACAAGCTAAAGCGGATAGCGCCGAGAATTTGATCGCCTTCCGCGGACAAAACGCGTATGTGATCCTCAACCGCTTCCCCTATACCAGCGGACACCTGATGGTCATTCCCTTTAGTCATGAACCCAACCTTGAAAACCTGGATGCTGAGACTCGCGCAGAAATGATGGAACTTGCTTCACGCTGTACAACCATCCTGCGAAAAGTTTACAGGACGGAATCTTTCAATATGGGAATCAATATCGGCGAAGCGGCGGGCGCAGGCGTGTTGGGACATGTCCACATTCACATTGTACCGCGCTGGGCTGGAGATACGAATTTCATGTCCACGACAGGAGAGACGCGCGTTCTGCCTGAGTCTTTGGAAGATACGTATCAACGTGTACGTGAGGAATTTCTAAAACACAAATAGAAGGTTTCATGCATTCATACGTTCTTGCGTTAAAAGATATTTTCGAACAAAACGCGGATCCCGCGCAGGCGGGACCGATGAAGAAATACATGCGGGATCAGTTTGAATATCTTGGGATCAAATCACCGCAAAATGCGGTTCTAACGCGGGATTTCATCAAAGAGCACGGACTTCCAACGCCCGACCAGCTGGATATTATTTCACGTGAGCTTTGGTCGTTGCCGCAACGCGAGTTCCAATATGCCGCTATGACGCTCCTGGGCAAACTGGAGCAGAAACTTGAGCCTGAATTCATCACCACCATTGAATATCTGATCACGGAAAAATCATGGTGGGACACAGTGGACCTGCTTGCCAGTCACACAGTTGGAAGCCAATTCAAGCGATTCCCCAAAATAAAAGAAAATTACTTGAAGAAATGGCGCAAGTCGGATAATTTTTGGCTGCGCCGCACGACATTGCTTTTTCAGCTTGGCTACAAAAAAGAAACGGACTTTGACCTGCTCTGTGAGATCGTCAGAGAAAATCTCGGTTCGGATGAATTCTTCATCAATAAAGCCATCGGCTGGGCGCTGCGTCAATACGCACACACAAACCCCGCGCCCGTGAAGAAGTTCGTGAAAGCCACGAAGGAATTGCATCCGCTCAGCCGGCGCGAGGCATTGAAGAATATTGGGGAATAAATATTATGTAGGGCGGGGTAACCCCGCCCCTACCTATTCCGCATAAAGTCAGCCACCTCGGCAAAGCGCGTCTTGAGATGGTCCACCACTGAGGGAAGAAATCTGCTTTCATCCAAGGCCTTGTTCATACACCATAACCACTGATCACGCTCAACATCACCGATCGAAAAAGGCATGTGACGCTGACGCAGGCGCGGATGGCCATATTTCTCGATGTATAACGCAGGTCCGCCTGACCAGCCAGAGAGGAACATAAAAAGTTTCTCACGCGACTGACTTAAACTCTTCGCGTGAAGAGCGCGGATATCCTTTGCCTCAGGCGCTGTATCCATCAGATCATAGAAGCGATCAACAAGCGTGCGCAAACCTGTCTCGCCGCCGGTCAGATCGTAGAGTGAATTCAATTCATTCATATGTGAAATTGTAACTGAAAACAAAGCGCAGCCTGAAATCTGCGCTACATATAATATTCCAGGCTTTATAATTGCGACACCACCTATAGGAGAACCCCCATGAGCAAAGAAAATGAAGCCGTGATCTTAAGTGCAGCGCGCACAGCCATTGGAAAATTTCAGGGCGGGTTAAGCAGTATCCCTGCAACAAAGCTCGGCGCGGCAGCAGTCAAAGCCGCAGTGGAACGCGCAGGGGTTGACCCGCAGGATATTGAAGAAGTTCTGGTGGGCAATGTCATTCAAGCCGGCAATGGACAGGCTCCCGCCCGTCAAGCCGCGATCTTCGCGGGGCTTCCAGCCACGGTCAGCGCAACCGCAATTAACAAAGTGTGCGGATCAGGCTTGAAGGCGGCCATGATGGCGGCACAAGCCGTCCGCGCTGGCGATGCCGATCTGTTCGTGGCAGGCGGAATGGAGTCGATGAGCCGCGCGCCCTATCTGGTCAACGGGCGTTCGGGCGAACTCAAGTTCGGAAATCAACCTCTCACCGATGCCCTGCTCAATGACGGCCTGTGGGATCCTTTTGAGAATTGGGGCATGGGTAACGCTGCCGAATTTATCGCAGACGAGTACGAGGTTACGCGCGAGGCGATGGATGAATTCGCGCTTCGCTCTCATCTGAAAGCTGTTGAGGCTCAAGAAGCGGGCCGCTTCAAGCTGGAAATTACTCCCGTTCAAATCCCCGGCCGAAAAGGTGAAGTGACCATCTTTGACAAAGACGAAGGTCCGCGTAAAGACAGTACACTCGAATCACTTGCAAAATTAAAGCCCGCCTTCAAAGCGGATGGCAAAGTCACTCCGGGCAACGCATCTTCCATGAACGACGGAGCTGCAGCGGTGGTGATCTCTTCTCATGCTTATGCTGAAAAGAATAATCTCAAGCCTATTGCTCGCATTGTTGGATACGCGCAAGCTGCGTTGGAGCCGAAATTTTTATTCGCGGCACCGGGCGTCGCCATTCCTAAATTGCTAAAAAAGATCGGATGGCAGATCAGCGATGTTGACCTCTTTGAAGTCAACGAAGCCTTCGCCGCGCAAGTCCTCGCCAACGGATATGCCCTCGCCGACCAGGGCTGGGACTGGAACAAGGTCAACGTGAATGGCGGCGCAATTGCACTCGGCCACCCACTCGGAGCAAGCGGCGCACGCGTCTTAACGACTCTCATTTATGCCCTGAAAGACCGCGGATTAAAACGAGGCATTACATCATTGTGTCTCGGCGGCGGTGAAGCGGTGGCGATGGCGGTGGAGTTGGAAAGTTAGCAGGTTTGAACGTTCAAACTTGTCAACTTGCAAACCTTGAGGAATAAAATAATGAACACACAAGAACGCAACGAAAAGATCGAACTCTACGGGCGTGGATTCAGCTTATTGAAAGCCGCGCTGGCCGAGGTCCCGGCTGAGGCGATGAAGTGGAAGCCTGAACCAAAAGAGTGGAGCGTCCATGAGATCATTATCCACATCGCAGACTCTGAATCCAATGCGGCGTTACGCGCCCGCAAATTGATCGTTGAACCAGGCGGAATTTTGATGGGATACGATCAGGCAGAATGGGCGGACGTTTTAAATTATCACGATCACAACCTGCAAGATGCACTGGAAGTAACGCGGCTGGCAAGAAAAACGACCTACGAATTGATCAAGCGGCAACCCGAGGAAGTATTCACACATGCCATCATTCACCCTGAAATCAATGAGCCGTATACTTTCGATAAATGGATCGACATTTATTCACGCCATATTCCCGGGCATATTGAGCAGATACAGAATAATTTGAAATTGTGGAAAAATAAATAACCTATCCCGTCGTCGCGAAGGCGCTAGCCCGAAGCAATCCTCATGTTGTGTTGGAGATTGCTTCGTCGGGAAGAGCACCCTCCCCGCAATGACGAGGTGAATAAGGAGACATTATGACAATTAAAAACATCTTCGTCATCGGCGCAGGGACAATGGGCAATGGCATTGCGCAAATTGCAGCGACATCGGGATACGACGTCACATGCATGGATGTGATGCCTGCCGCGCTCGAAAAGGCAAAAGCCACCATTCATAAATCTTCGGCCAAACTATTTGAAAAAGGCGTGATCACGGAGGAGCAAAAAGATTCCATCGAAAAGATACACTTCGCGCCAGATATGACTCATATTGCAGAAGCGGACCTGGTCATTGAGGCCGCGACGGAAAACCCAGAATTGAAGTTCAAAATTTTCCGTGACATGGATACGCACGCTCACGCAAACGCGATCCTCGCAACCAATACTTCTTCAATATCGATCACCAAAATCGCCGCAGTGACCAAACGTCCCGAAAAAGTGATCGGGATGCATTTCATGAATCCCGTGCCGCTCATGAAATTGGTCGAAGTCATCCGCGGATTGGCAACCTCGGATGACACCATGACCACCGCTCTTGAAGTCTGCAAATGGATGGGCAAGGAACCTGTTGAGGCCAATGATTCACCCGGGTTTATCTCAAACAGGATCCTGTGTCCGATGATCAACGAAGCGGTCTTTGCTTTGCAGGAAAACGTCGGCACACCCGAAGCGATTGACCAGGTGATGAAGCTGGGAATGAATCATCCCATGGGACCACTCACGCTCGCGGACTTGATCGGCCTGGATGTGGTGCTGTTCGTGATGGAAGTTTTACAAAGAGATCTTGGTGAAGATAAATATCGCCCGGCATATTTGCTGCGCAAGATGGTGGATGCTGGATACTTGGGAAGAAAGACAGGACGCGGGTTTTATAAGTATTAGAAATCAGCATTGAGCAGCTCGATCCGCAAAACATATAAAAAATGGAGGCCTGTATGAACGAACGTGAAAAAATTATTGCTGAATTCGATAAGTCCCGCACGCGCATGCGTGCCATCGTTGCCAAAGCAGACTCCCATCAAGCCATCTACCCGCGCTGGACAATGAAGGAAGTGCTTGATCACATCTCAGGCTGGGACGACGCGGTCATAGCGGTCTTGAATGCTCATATCAAGGGTATGGTTAAAGATATGCCTTCGGTGCGCGGCATTGACGCTTACAACGCCGAGACCGTCTCAACGCGCGAGGCGTTGTCATTTGTACACAGCTACCGCGAATGGGAAGCTTCACGCGAGGCCGTGAAAAAATTGATCCTTGAAGTGCCCAGCGAAAAAATGCAGGAGAGTTTTCCCTTCCCCTGGGGCGGGAGCGGAAACGTGGCGGATTTACTGAGAATCTTTTACGAGCACGAGGAAGAACATGCCGAGGAAATTGAGGGGATAATTGAGAAGGGAAAATCATAACCCCGCCCCCTCTCGGTCTCCCCCACATATGACATTCTAACTTTGGCTGTCATAAGGAATTTTTCTGTCGTATGTGGGGGAGATGGCGAAGCCAGAGGGGGCAGTGTAAAAGGCGGCAACCATGTCCCATGACGAAGCATACAAACAAGTCTCGTCCTCATGATGAACAAACGTCAGAAATTCATGTGGGTGCATGAGCAATACTAAACATGCATGTCGTTGCGAGGGCACTCTTGTCTTTCGCCCGAAGCAATCTCTTGTTTAACAAGGAGACTGTTTCGCAAAAAACGCTCGCAGCGACATGGAACTCACAGTTGATAGTGAAATATTCCCGACGACTTTGCCAACAACGGAATCAAGCGTACCCAACGAAAAGCTTTCAGGCCAGGCTCATTATCATTGTAGTAATTCCATTCATCAAGCAGATGAATACTCGCGCCCCAAGTCTCAACATCTCTGCCATGTTTCAAACTCCAATGCAGGCGCGCATCAACCTTTGCATAAGCCAGTTGCAAATTATCAACCCAAATGACGAAGGGTGTATGCGCATCACAGACCAGTTCAGCGCCGGGGAATTTCTCACTTAGAGTGAGAAATAACGTTTTGATCTGCGATTCTTCAAAATAAGGAAAAACGCCCTCGGCCATAAACAAAAATGAACGCGGCTTAAAGCGACTTACTTCTTCCAACCAGTTTTGATCGAACACAGAAGCTGCAAGCATATGATAACGGCTGTTTTCGTTGTTAAGCAGTTTTTTTCGCAATTCGATCACATCGGGCATGTCGAGATCAAACCACTCGACGTAACCATTGTCCACGCGCTCAAAACGTGTATCGAGTCCACAGCCGATATGGACAATGACCGAATCAGGGGTTTCGCTTAAGGAAGTCTCGTACATGATTATCAAATTTTCGCATGCGCATGACGACAGCGACCTCATCATGCCTGTGCATCCGGAGATGCGAAAAATCGCAGTCGAGCTTGTTGACCATTTCGACAGCCTGCTCATCTTTGATCATGCCATCCAGGCGTTGCGACTCACGTGCCCGGACATAAAGAGTCATTAACAATGTTTTCGAAACACCCTCCAAGGTTTGGGGAATTTTTTCGGACATGGGGATTCCTTTCCTATTTTTTATCGCTTGAGTCGCGGAAAGAACGCTGGGACTCGTTTAGAGTATTGAGTCCATTGCTCGCCGAACTCGGCTGAGAGTGCTACTTCTTCGCGGCGGGCGCGAAGTGAGGTCAATGGGGAGAAACAGGCGAAGATCAAAGTCATCCACGTGGAGTAGATCAAAAGCGCGCCGATGGCAGCCACGATGAAACCTGAATACATGGGATTACGTACAATCGCAAATGGTCCGCTTGTGACCAGTTGATGCCCCTCAAACAACTGTGCGCCGAAACCAGTTGAGACAAAATAATTTTTTCCAAGCGCCAGTCTGCCCCATAATGCGAATAACATACCGGGGAAATACAACAACGAACCGATAACAAGCGCCCATACACGCATTTGCGGTGAAACTGTCCACCGCAGGGGAATCCAACCAAAGTAGCAAACACCAAAGAATAGCAATGCAGAGGCGAGAAAAAACCAGGGAGAACGAAGCCAGCCTCCGTTAAGTCCGGTGGTGCGTCCCGCCTGACGCTGGGTACCGCGCCAAATCCCATAAAGCAAAATCCCGAGTATTAAATATGCCAGCACTCCACCCAGCCATCGAATGATCAAATCGAAAAGTGAAATATTCACTACAGCCTCTTGAATTCAAAACATTCGTCTCTACGCTTCCATAGTAAGCCTAATCAAAACAATTTCAAGAGGCAATTTTATGATGGTGCTATAATCGCTCAAATTCGCCGTGGAGGGCAAACAGATGACTCAAGTCTATGATTATGTGATCATTGGTTCTGGCTTTGGGGGAAGCGTATCAGCATTGCGATTAGCTGAAAAAGGTTATTCTGTTCTCATCCTCGAAAAGGGAAAACGATTTGAAGAAAAGGATTTTGCCGAGTCCAACTGGCAATATTGGAAATACGTCTGGATGCCTGCCATCCGTGCGTACGGGATTCTGCAGATCAGCATTCTCAAAGGCGTGATGGTCTTGCATGGGGCGGGTGTGGGCGGCGGAAGCCTTGGATACGCCAATGTTTTGGAAATCCCCACCGAGGAAACTTTTGCGACGCCCGCATGGAATAAAAATGTCAAATGGGGGGAAGCGCTCAACGAACATTACGTAACTGCCCGGAGAATGCTTGGCGCGGCGCGTAATCCCAAACTATGGAAAGCGGATCTGCTCTTAAAAGAAATGGCTGAAGAACGCGGCATGGGACACACCTTCCGCGCGACGGATGTGGGCGCGTATTTTGGCGAGTCAGGCGTGACCGTTCCTGATCCATTCTTCGGGGGAGCTGGTCCAGACCGGGCAGGATGCAAACATTGCGGCGGCTGCATGGTGGGATGCCGTCATAATGCAAAGAACACATTACCAAAAAATTATCTATATTTTGCAGAGAGGAACGGCGCGAAGGTTAGTGCGGAAGTGGAAGTTGTAGATGTCAGACCATTGACGGTGGACGGTGGACGGCCAACGCTCAACGGTCTATCGTCAGAAGCCCGCTACGAAATCACCTATCAGGACTCAACCAAACTTTTCAAGAAAAAACAAACTGTCCACGCAAAGAGCATCATCTTCTCCGCGGGCGTGATGGGGACGATGAAATTATTATTGAACCTGCGTGACGTGAAGGGGTCCCTGCCAAATCTGTCCCAGAGACTCGGTCACATGGTCAGGACCAACTCAGAGGCTTTGTTGGGAAGCGTCGCACGCAAGTCTGATATCAATTATTCAGAAGGCGTTTCGATTTCATCCATCTATAATTATGATGAGATCACCCGCGTAGAGCCAGTGCGTTATCCAGATGGATCATCCTTGATGCGCTTCCTGGCGGCGCCGTTAATTGATACCAATGTAAGCATCCCGGTCCGCCTTTTGAAATTTATCTGGTGGGCGCTGACACATCCGATTGACTTCCTGAAAGCGCTGGTATTGCCAGGCTGGGCGCACAACGTGACCATCCTGCTGGTGATGCAGCACGCCGATAACCGAATGCGCTTCCAAATCGGCCGCAGCGGATTTACGTTCTTCCGCCGCGCGATGGTGGCCGAGAAGGAACCCGGGTACGAGATCGGCGCACAAGTTAAAGGCTCGCACGAGTTGACGCGTGATTTTTCAGCGCGTATTAATGGCGTCCCGCTTGGTTCGATCGGCGAGAACCTGCTTAACCTGCCGACCACCGCGCACATCCTTGGCGGTGCCCCGATCGGCAAAACTGCCGATGATGGTGTAGTCAATGAAAATTTTGAGGTGCATAACTACGACGGTATGTACATCATCGACGGCTCGATCATGCCCGCCAACCCGGGCGTGAATCCGTCATTGACCATTACCGCGCTGGCAGAATACGCCATGAGCAAGATAAAAGCCAGATAGCGGGTCTTGAATTTCAAATCTCCTTATGCTATAGTGATTGTGAAATAATTCATAAACATTTCCATTTATGTTCTTCCGATCAAAAGGAGATGCCTCATGTACAAAAAAATACTAGTCCCGTTGGATGGATCATCACTTGCAGAAGCTGTATTGCCTCATGTACAAGCGCTGGCAAAAACCGAAGGCGCAGAGATCATACTTTTGAGCGTGCCTGTAACCCCGAGTTTGGAATTTCTGGCACGCAGCCCAGGATTGGCAACCAAGGTGATTGAGGAAACAGAGATCGAGACCGAAGCCTACCTCGAAAAAGAAGAAGCTAAATTAATAGAGGAAGGCGCAAAGGTTTCACATATTATGCGTGAAGGCCCGATCCCTGAATTAATCTTGAAGGTCGCAGATGAGGTCCACGCCGATATGATCGCCATGTCTACTCATGGACGTTCCGGCATTCAACGTTGGTTGATGGGCAGTGTCGCAGACCGGGTTGTGCATCACGCGCATATTCCCGTGATGCTGGTCCACCCCTTTAGCAAGAACTAACAACTTACGATTTTAGAAAAATTGAATATGAAAAAACAGGCTTCTGAGACCTCTAAAGGTCAGAGGTTTGTTTTTTATGAGTTTTGATTCAACAGGCATATAAGCCATCAGCCACGTCAGGCAGGGATTCAAAAGCCGGCGACGCAAAATAATAACCCTGAAACAAATTAACGCCGATCGCGCGAAGCCATGAAAACTCTTCGAACTTCTCCACCCCTTCCGCCATTAATCCCACCCCCAATTTTTTGCAAATAAACCCGATCCCCTGCACCACTGCTTGTTTGATATCATTCGTTTGAATATCCGCAATGAGGTGACGGTCAAGTTTGACATAGTTAGGCTGGTATTCCACCAATAATTTCAATCCCGAATACCCGGTCCCAAAATCATCAATGGCGGTCTGAAATCCAAACTCCTGATACATTTTGATAATATCAATCAGGCGGCGGTGATCCGTCAGCATCTCGGATTCGGTCACCTCAAAAACTATGTTCTGGATCGGGAAGCCAAAATTTTCCGATGCGCGCAATGTTGCGCGGATGTTCATACCGGTCTGGTAGCTTCCGAATGGCAGCAAATTGATATTCAATTGTTTATTTAGTTTTAATTGGCTGGCCATATGGATCGCTTTGATGCGGCAAGCCTGGTCGAATCCATAAAGGTTTTCGCCAACCTGCGAGAACACATCTGTGGCAGGCTCACCGTTCGGCCCCCTGACCAGGGCTTCATACGAAACAACCTCCCGTTTGTCCGCATTGACGATGGGTTGAAAAGCAAAACTGAATTCAAAATCAACGCCTTTCATGATGGCCAATATATCGTCAGATAATAAAATTTTGCCTCGATTAAGATCCATGCCAATCCTTGTGTAAATATTTTGCTGTTCATGGCTCGGAAGCGGGTAATCCGAACTAATTCCTGATCAGAAATAAATATTACACAAACAGCTCTCATTGAACACCTTATTATGTTGGCTTTTTCGGGTCATAAATGACCATAAAATACAATTTTGAGATGAGCCATAACATTTAGCTGTGTTTCGCATATAATTCCCCTTGAGTTTATTCCTGCACGAAGGAAAAAGTAATGATCTACGGTATTGCTCTTCTACTATTCATCCTTGGGCTGTCCACGGGGATTCCCGCGATCCCCCAGCTTTTGCGGATGAGAGAGATCAAAAAGAACAGTTCAACCACGACCGGGATCGTGCAATTGAATACCGGTCCGCATCCGAACGCCGGGACAACGACAGGCATGATGTCCTCAATTTTGGGCAAAGTCAATCATCCCCAATTCTTATATAAAACGCCTGACGAAAAAGAACTGACCATCGAAGTGATAGACAGCAGCACTTTTCAAACCTACCGTTACAAGCCCGGTGAAACGGTTGAAATCGTCTACGACAAAAATGCGCCCTGGCTGGCTTATGTGCAGAAGGAGTGGGACAATGCATTTCGTGATCTATGGAAGGCTGGCGGGGAATTATTGATCGCGGCTATTCTGTTGGCTTTAGGCCTCATATTCAAATTACCGGCTTAAACCTACAGCACGTTTCTAAAATTATTAAAACGCCTGCATCAATTTTATCGGAGTGCAGGCGTAAAATATCCCCCCATCCTATTTGTCCGCCCAGGCAGCGGCGGCAAGCATGGTTTCGATCCCCATATCCGCCTATGAAAGATGAAATCCATATTCACGGGGTAATTTCTTTGGGTATGTTTTTTTCTTCGTGGCAGGATTAAAGGAAGTAGAGCGACTCTTCTGAAGAAGAGTCGCTCTACTTTCTAATTGATGAAGACCCCATATTTATTATGATGTACGGCTGGTTGACATGGATATTTCAGGGAGCGTTTTTTTTGAAACCTTATAATTGATGCGCCGTTGAATTATTGTCTGTACCTGAACTATCATCAGAAAACCATTCCTCAGGCGTAACATTTTGATGGGCCTTCCAGCCATCCACAATTTGTTGAAGAAGATCAGGGACATTAAAACGCAGGCTCTCGATCGCTTCGGCATACCGCTTAAAAACAGTACGATCAGGTTTTTGATGATCGTTCAATTCTTGATGAATGATCTTGAGCAGAGCCAGGGCAAGGTCCGCATTCAGAGACTTGGTTTCAAATAGTAACTGAAATAAATTCAGTTTATCTTTAATGGTTGAATTTTTAAACAAATCCCTGCGATCAAATGAAATATTCATATATGCTCTTCCAAATGTATTTTGTTATATCAGTGCCTCGTCTTCAAATCTTATTGATCCCTATTGAGAATATCCACCGGATTGGACGGATCACTACCTACGATCATTATAAAAATCAGAAGAAATATGAGTTTTTGTTTCATAACGATCCTTTATTACAGGGGCTACTTAATTTCAATTATAACCCGCGAACTCCGTTTACTTCCTCGAGCACACCGGATAATATACCCATTATTTTAAAATATCAACCCGCCAACAGGTTCCTGCACGGTATAATTATCTTATGAGCAGCCGTTCCATCGATCAAAATATCTATCATGGAGAGATCGATCAATTCATCTCTGAAAAATACCATGTGATTGCGCCAATCAGTAAAGGCGGCACATCCGAGATATATAAAGCTGTTGATAATACAAGAAATTCAATGGTCGCCATAAAAATACTCCCATTGCACTTTGCCGGGGTTAATGATCAAGAGGAATATGAAGAAAGTGTCGGTAAAACACTGGATATTGGGCACCGTATCATTGACCGATCGGGGGAATACATCATCCAGGAAGCGAATTTCCTCATAAATTGTCACCATCCGAACATTATTCGACTTTGTGATTATAACTTGAAAGGTCAGCGCCCCTATATTGTTCTAGATTTTATTGGGAATACTACTTTAAAGAATCAAATCCTTAATAGCAGGAAAAGGTTCTCCATAAAGGAGACCTTGAAGATACTGACCCACTTATGCTCTGCGTTAGGTTACATACATAAAAAAGGATTTGTATATTGTGATGTTAAACCAAGCAATGTGATGTCAAGCCGGCAGAAAATCACGTTAATTGATTTTGGTCTTGTCCGCCCGATCGGGATGCGGGTCACCGGGGGCACGATCGGATATATGGCTCCAGAGATCCTGCAAGTCAATGGTGATCAAGTAAAAGCCAGTCCGACACTTGATGTCTACGCACTTGGCATTGTGCTTTATGAATTAATAACGGGATTTCACCCCCTGGCCAGTCAAAAAATATACAACGCTAAGAATAAATATTTTTTTGACCGCCGTTCCATAACGGATAAAAAATCCAATCCCGCGCCAGCAAGCGAATTAAATCCTCTTATATCAAAAGACTTTGACGAAGTGTTACTACAGTGTGTCAATAAAAACCCCAAAGAGCGCTATCAAAACACGGATGACTTGTTGACAGATTTTGAAAAAGAAGCCAGAAAATTAATATAAATTCACAGTCTATGCACTGATAGATAAAAAGGAGTGCGCTATCCCAAATATGTGGATAGCGCACTTTGGCATATCGGGGGTGTATTATTCTTTCATTTTTGGTTTCAAGAATATAAGGAAGCCATAACCAAGACTAAAAAGAGCATAAACGACAATTAGAATCCATGAATTGGAACGAATCACAGACGTACTTGACACGGATCCGATTAGAGTCAGCACAAACGCAATAAAAATACTGGCAAGCATCGCAAAACCCAGACCTTTTTGCGCACTCGCATCGGAAATATCCTTTACAAACCAAAGAAGCAACCCGATCGTAATCATTGCAGTTCCCAAAAATCGCACAGCCAGAATCGTGGACACATATGTCTCCGATGTCCCCATCTGCAGGAGGATTTTTTCAGGCACAAACAAAACTGCCAGACCTGCCAGAAGCATAACAATCGAATTCAGAGCAAACATGGATTTATAACTCATCTTTCTCTCCTTTTGAAAAAAAATAAATTGGACTGATCGTAATAAATATACATTGTTTTTATCTGAAGAGGAAGCAGGATAAATCCTTCGACCTTACATTTTCCTAACATCCGGCACATGGAACTTTCACCGCTCCCGCCGATTTCCGTTATAAACACATTCTCCTGTCAGACTATTGAGCGCATCCTGACGACGCCTCATCAGGCTAAAAAATGATACACGTCATTAAAGAGTATTTATGCTATAATGCCGCCACTATGAAACGCAAGATCAGCCTCGCCAATAATAATGATAATAATAATAACGATCCCTGTATCGTTGGGCGAAGCTTTGCTGGTTGACGAATAATTCAATTCAAAACCAATCGCCCGACGCAAACGCGAAGGGCGATTTATTTTATATAAATACAGAAGACCAGACAGGTTGGTCTCACAAATTTACGGAGGCGTATTATGTATAGAACTCATACTTGTGGAGAATTACGGGCCAGCCATGCAGGGCAAACCATCACCCTTTCAGGCTGGGTACACCGACGCCGCGATCACGGCGGGGTGGCTTTTTTCGATCTGCGTGACCGCTCGGGCCTGGTGCAAGTCACCATCAACCCGGACCTTCCAAAAGAATCGCTTGACCTTGTGACCAATGTCCGCATGGAATGGGTTTTGCAGATCGAAGGGATCGTGCAACTACGCCCCGACGGTATGAAGAATCCAAAAATGGAAACGGGCGAGATCGAGATCATTGCGCGCGAAGTAAAGATCTTGAACCCCGCAAAGACTCTGCCATTCATGGTCAGCACAGATGCCGATCTCGCCGACGAGAACACCCGCCTCAAATATCGTTACCTTGACCTGCGCCGCGAACGCCTGACTCATAATATGGTTTTGCGGCACAAGGTCATCAAGTTCATGCGCGACTATCTTGATGAACAGGGCTTCATCGAAATCGAAACACCGATCATGTTCAAAGCGACTCCAGAAGGCGCGCGCGATTACCTTGTCCCCTCCCGCATCTATCCTGGACAGTTCTACGCCCTGCCGCAATCTCCGCAGCAATTGAAGCAGTTGCTGATGGTCGCGGGCATGGACAAGTATTTCCAGATCGCGCGCTGCTTTCGCGATGAAGATCTGCGGGGTGACCGTCAGCCTGAGTTCACGCAGCTCGACCTCGAAATGTCATTCGTTCATCGTGATGATGTGCTTGCATTGGTTGAAGATCTATTCACCAAAATGCTTCCCGCCGTCACACCAAACAAAAAATTACTTTCATCGCCGTGGCCGAAATTCTCATATCGTGAAGTGTTGGAAAAATATGGATCAGACAAACCCGACCTGCGCTTCGGTATGGAATTGATGGATGTCAGCGATGTTTTCGCCAAGAGTGAGTTCCGCGTCTTTCAATCTACGCTGGAGGCTGGGGGCGTGATCAAGTGCATTATCGCCCCTCGCAGTGCAGACATGTCCCGCAAGGAAGTGGATGCGCTCACAGAGGTAGCGAAAACTCTCGGGGCGAAGGGAATGCCCACGTTGGCAGTAACAGCCGAAGGCGTGAAAGGAAGCGCATCCAAATTCGTCACTCCGGAAGAAGTTGAGTCGCTCAAATCAAAAACAGGAGCGGGCGTCGGCGATCTGATCATCTTCGCAACAGACGAGCGCAAAGTGGTCAACAAAGTTTTAGGCGGATTGCGTTTATGGTTCCGCGATAAGTTAGATCTTGCCGATAAAAATATGATGGCGTTTGCTTGGGTTGTGGACTTTCCGTTCTTCGCGTGGAATGAAGAAAACAAAGCATGGGAGTCAGAGCATCATCCGTTCACCATGCCAAAAATGGAAGACCTCGACAAATTTGACACCGACCCTGGCGCAGTGTCGTCTGATGCTTATGATATGGTTTGCAACGGGTATGAAACCGCGTCAGGTTCGATCCGCATTCACCGCCGTGACATTCAAATGAAGATGTTCCAAATGCTTGGAATGAGCGACGAAGAAATTCAAGCCAAGTTCGGGCACATGCTCGAAGCGTTTGAATACGGCGCTCCCCGCACGGAGGCATGGCGCCCGGCATCGACAGATTGGTGATGCTGTTGGCGGACGAGCCCAACATCCGCGAAGTGATCGCCTTCCCCAAGAATCAAGCGGGCCGCGATGTGATGGCGGACGCGCCTTCTGCGGTGGAACCGAAGCAGTTGAAAGAGTTGCATATTAAGTTTGATTAAAAAGAACAAGATGAAAGTCAGCCAAGGCGATATATTTTGGATTTCTCCAAACGAAGCGAACCAGATAGCATCTGACTACACCCATCCGCATGTGGTCGTTCAGGATGATGTGCCAACAATAATCGTTTGCGCATTGACGACAAACCTGGATCGTGCAAAAGCGCCTGGCAATGTGTTACTCGAAGAAGGCGAAGCAAATTTACCCAAGCAAAGTGTTGTGGTCGTTTCGCAGGTATCCACGTTGGACAAAACCCATTTGGGTGAATATATCGGGACGCTGAGCAAAGGACGGATTCACCAAGTATTGGCTGGAATGAGCTTTTTGCATACAATGACTCAGCATCACGAGTAGAAAGTAAAGAGGTTTTATGACCCAAACCATCGACACCAAAACCGTTAAGCACGTCGCCAACCTGGTGCGGCTTGGAATCTCGGAAGAGGAAGCCCAAAAGTTTAGTGGACAGTTCTCTGCCATCATCGGGTACTTCAACATGCTCAACGAAGTGGACACAGAAAACATCCCACCTGCATCAGACATCACAAACAACACAAATGTCCTGCGCGAAGATGTCGCCAAACCCTCCATGAGCCGCGAAGAATTTTTACAGAACGCGCCAAATTCAGAGCGTGGCTATATCAAAGTACCCACTGTTTTGGGCGAAGAATAAGAATTAGGTAATAGGAACGAGGGATTAGGCAAGTAAGCACACCGCTTTTCCTAATCCCTAATCACCTACCCCCTAATTACCTGACTAAAAAACTATGCAACTACACAACCTCACCATCCGCGAAACGCACGAATTACTAATTACCAAACAAGTTTCCAGCGTCGAACTGACGCTGGCGACTCTTCAACGCGCCCACGAAGTTGACCCGCAGATTCGATCCTACGTCACCATCACCGATGACCTTGCGCTCGAACAAGCCAAACAAGCCGATGAACGCATCGCCAAAGGCGAAAACGTCACCCCGCTGACAGGCATACCCTTCGCGATGAAAGATTGCATCTCCACCCGTGGAGTCCGCACTACCTGCTCATCGAAGATTCTCGAAGATTATGTCCCGCAATACAACGCAACAGTCACAAACAAACTCGCAGACTCGGGCGCGGTGCTCATTGGCAAAACGAACATGGACGAGTTCGGCATGGGCTCCTCCTGCGAAAATTCCGCGCTTTTCAAAACGCACAACCCATGGGATTTGGAACGAGTCCCCGGCGGCTCAAGCGGCGGGGCGGCTGCATCCATGTCTGCCGGGCTGTGCAATTTCTCCATCGGCGAAGACACCGGCGGATCTGTGCGAATGCCTGCGGGCTTTTGCAACGTCACAGGCATCAAACCAACTTATGGCCGTGTTTCCCGTTATGGACTTATCTCACTCGTCTCTTCATTCGATTGCATCGGCCCGATGACTCGCGATGTTTATGATTGCGCCACCGTGCTTGAAGCCATCGCAGGTCACGATGAACGCGACAGTACCACCTTTAATTCGCCTGTTCCGCAATATCATCAAAGCATCAACAAGTCTGTCAAAGGCATGACCATCGGTATTCCAAAAGAATATTTTGTATCGGGCATGGAAGCGGGCGTGGAAAGTTCCATCCAGGAAGCCATCCGCACCTATGAAAAACTCGGCATGAAGATTCAGGAAGTCTCCCTGCCCAACACTCAATATGCGCTCCCCGTTTATTATCTTTTGCTTTTCGCCGAAGCCAGTTCCAACCTCGCACGCATGGATGGCACGCGCTTCGGTCTTTCGGTTTCAGAGAATGCAAAAGATGTGATCGACATTTACTTGCAAACTCGTCACGAGGGATTCGGCGACGAGGTCAAGCGCAGGATCATGCTTGGGGCGTACGCGCTATCTGCGGGATATTATGACGCGTACTATCTCAAAGCCCAGAAAGTCCGCACGCTTCTTCGTCGTGACTTTGAGACTGCCCTTGCCTCCGTTGACATTCTCCTCGCCCCCACCTGCCCTACCACCGCCTTCAAACTTGGCGAAAAGACAAACGATCCGCTCGAAATGTATCTCTCTGATATTTATGTGGTCGCCACAAACCCAGCCGGCGTCCCAGCCCTGGCCCTGCCAGCCGGATTTTCCAACAACATGCCCGTTGGTATGCAAATCATCGGCAAACATTTAGATGAGCAAACATTATTCCAGGTCGGTCATGCGTATCAGCAAGTGACAGATTGGCACAAGCAGCAACCAATCTTCTAATTACCTGACTGAAAGCCGGCCTGTTTACGCCAGTGTGTGAGGGTCTTTACGATATCATAAGAGATTGCTACTTGGGTTCTCATACAAGTAGAAAATGTAATCCTGTGATTTCGTGTCCAAGCCCAGATCATGCAAGGCACGCAGAAGTTGGGCGCGATGATCGGTGGCATGATTAACAACGTGAAGCAGGACCTGCCAAACGATCAAGTTCTTGTCCTCTTCAGGATCGGTGATTGGCTTGGAAAACAATTGTTCGTCCTTTAAGTCAGCAAGATAAGCGCGGATTTTTTCCTCCACCTTGTCCCAGTGGGCACGGATGGCATCCCGGTCATCGGCAGTGACAGTAGGCAACGGATCGCAAGGTTGAGTGCCCTGTAACTCGTTGAACCAAATATCTTCCACGTCCAGCAGGTGAACGACTTGTTCACGGACGGACCCGCGAGAATAGCCGATTGGCTGGTTGAACTGTTCAAAGGTCAGCGAAGCGACATGCTCCCAGACTTTGCGGTTTTCGGCGAAGTGATAGTTATAGAAATGACGAAAAGCATTTGCATTCATATTTAAGTTTCTCCTTTTTTAATTGAGCTTGATTTTAGCACATATGTTCCAGGATCAAACAAGACCAACCACCCACCCAATCCAAACAACTGCGAGATCACCAAACTATGTCACTAAAATACGAACCCGTCATCGGACTTGAAATCCACGCTGAGTTGCAGACCAACTCAAAAATGTTCTGCTCCTGTTCAGCGGATTATTCCAACGCTCCAGACCCGAATATATTTATTTGTCCCGTTTGCACGGGCTTGCCCGGTGCCATGCCTGTGCTCAACAGAAAGGCAATTGAACAAGCCACAGTAGTTGGCTTGGCCTTGAACTGTTCCATCAATGAATTCAACACCTTTGCGCGTAAAAATTATTTTTATCCCGATCTGCCCAAAGGTTATCAGATCTCGCAATATGATCTGCCTATCGCATCCAAGGGTTGGCTGGATATTTTGGACGCTTCGCGCACAGAATATCCAATGCGGGTTGTCGTTCGCCGCGTTCACCTGGAAGAAGATACCGCCAAGTTAACGCACGAAAAAAATTCTGCCCTTGTGGACTTCAACCGCGCGGGCGTGCCTCTGCTCGAAATTGTTTCCGAGCCGGACATGCGCTCTGTGGAAGCTGCGCTTTCGTACGCGACCAAGATCCGCGCCATCCTGCGCTACCTCGGTGTCAACTCAGGAGATATGGAAAAAGGCGTCCTGCGCTTCGAGGCAAATGTCTCCGTCAGACCCAGCGGCAGCTCCGAGCTTAGAACAAGAACCGAGATCAAAAATCTCAACAGTTTCCGCGCCCTGACTCGCGCATCCGCGTATGAGATCGAACGCCAAATTAAAGTCTATGAAAATGGCGGCGAAGTGGTGCAGGAAACTTTGGGCTGGGACGAAGCGCGCGGCGTGACCGTTTCGCAGCGCGGCAAGGAAGACGCACACGATTACCGCTACTTCCCCGAACCCGACCTGCCCCCGCTGCAACTTGACCGCGCGTGGATCGACTCGATCAAGAGTGGATTGCCAGAACTGCCCGACGCAAAAACAGCGCGCTTCATTTCGGACTTCAAACTGACTCCATCCGAGGCGCAGTTGCTTACCTCCGAGCAGACTCTTGCCAATTACTTCGAGAGCATTGTTGCAAAATCCAAGAGCACTGCAAAAACGATCCACTCGTGGATCGCGGGCGAGTTCATGCGTTACATGAACGATTCAGGATTGGCATTGGAAGAAATTAATTTGCCCGCTGAAAAATTCGCGCAATTGATCGACTTGGTGACCGATAAAACCATCAGCGGCAATTCAGGCAAGATCGTACTTAATGAAATGCTCAATAGTGGCGGCGACCCCGCGCAAATTGTCAAAGACAAAAACCTCGCCCAGGTTTCAGATACGGGCTTCATACAGGAAGCCATCGAAAAGGTCTTGAGCGATAATCCCAAGGAAGTGGAACAATTCCTCGCTGGCAAAGAAACCATCGTCCAATGGCTCATGGGACAGGTCGCCCGTGCCACGAAAGGCAAAGCCGACCCGAATGTGGCGAAGGAGTTGCTGGTGAAAGCGTTGGAAGCAAGAAGGAACTAAGGTTGAAAGTGACAGTCATCTTAGAAATGACTGTCACTTTTTTTGAGCCAATGAATTGCTTACCTGGTCTTTCCCGAGTAAAAGAAAACCACCAATCCTATAACTGCAACAACCATTGGCCCCACAATATGCGGCAGAACTGGTCCACCATAGGTAAGAAGCACAATACATCCCAAAACGCCGATCACGAGCAACACCGTTCCAACAACTTTTCTAGTCATTCTTTTCTCCTTTTATTTTTTGAACGGATGAATATTCCAAAATTAGCCGCCGTGGAGTTGCTTCAAAAGTTCCGCGACATCGAGATTGGCAACCACCAGGCTGGCAACCCAAACCAATGCAACGACCACAACGATCACGATCAGGGCGGTAATAATTTTCTTTTTCATTTCAACATTCCTTTCTAGATGTACGCCAAAGTTTCACGAATTGTCAATTGTGAAGCCTGTTTGGCGGGGTAGGCGCTGGCGGCGATGGAGCCAATTAGAATAACGACAAGCCAAATTCCCAGACCGACAGGCGAGATGATGAGCGGCAGCGGGGAACGGAAGGACAACATGCCCAC
Source organism: Candidatus Villigracilis saccharophilus (assembly GCA_016709305.1). Classification (GTDB taxonomy): domain Bacteria; phylum Chloroflexota; class Anaerolineae; order Anaerolineales; family Villigracilaceae; genus Villigracilis; species Villigracilis saccharophilus. The sequence continues at coordinate 126,496 of JADJNA010000005.1, read as the reverse complement.
CAGATAGTCAATGCCATAAGAAAGCGGCGCGGAAATCGGCAGGGCGATGACCCAGCTCAGCAAGCCGATAAAAATCCCTTCGCTGATGACGTTGCGCAGAATCGTATTTGACTTCGCGCCAATTGCCCGCATAATGCCAAACTCGCGCGTGCGTTCGATCACGCTGGTGCCCATGCTGGACATTAATCCCAGCGCGCCGACCACAGCCATAATGACCGAGATCAGGATCAACGCAAAGATAAAGATGTAAACGTGTCCGCTGAGCGCGTTGTCGAGCAGGGCTTCTGAGATCGCCACTTTCACACTGATGTTTTCTGAGGCAAAGCGTTGTTCAACTTCACGAGTAGTCCCGGCGACAGATTCTTTGTCGTGTGAAGTCATCACCACGCGCACGGCGGTTGTAGTCTGCATGGACAGTCCCGTCGCTTCGGCATAGGTGGAAGGGATGACATAAGCAGCCGCGGGTGATAACACCTGCTTGATGACGCCCACCAGTTTGAACTTTGTATCCAGCCCATTAACTTGGATGGAAATTTGGTCACCGATTTGGGCATTGGGGAATAACGCCTTGGCATTCTGATTCAACGCCACAGAGTTCTCGTCACCCGTTTGCAGCCAGCGTCCAGCAATCAGAGGGGTTTCGATGAACTTGGATTCAGGCGGCGCGGAACGCAGGTTAAAACTTCCATGTCCGCCATCGGGATAGGTGCGCACGAGACGCAAATTATCGGGGCGGCTGAGCGCGGCGGGTGTGAAACTCCAGGTTTCGGCTTGCGCCACAGCAGCGATCTGCGCGAGAATCGCATTGACCTGCTCCTCCGACTGCGGACTGTTGAAACGAACTTCCAGATCGTAATGACGGTCTGCGGCGGCTTTCGTGAGATAGGATTCCCAACCCGTCTTGACGTTGATACCTGTCATGAACATTGCGCCTGCGGTGGCTAACAGGCTGAGAGTCAGGATCAACCGTCCGCGCCGACGGAACGTGTTGCGGATGGCCAGAATCAGGGTGTTATCCACTGCCCGAAGTTTGCTGAGCCAACTGTCGAGTCGATTCGAGCCGAAGGCTTCCTTGGTCGCGCCGTAGTCGCTGAGAATCTCGCGGACAGTGGTGCGCGATGTCCGCATGATCGGGTTCAGCGCCGTCAACAGCGGAATTAAAATCCCCATAAGCAAAAGAACGACGTACACCCACACAGGAATAGCGTTGCTATAAATTGTGAAGTTGAGCAATTGCCCGACCACGGTGGCGAATCCGCGCGCGGCGAAAATGGCGGGCGGAACGCCAAGGAGAACTGCCACCATACCCAGCGTTACGATGAGCACAAGATACATGCTGGTGATTTGAGTGGAACGCGCACCGATGGCTTTCATGATTCCAATTTGGCGAATTTGTTGGGCGAGCAATCCGCCGATCATGGTGGCGGTGAGAATCGCGCTCAATGCCAACGCCATCAGGCTGAAGACCAACAGCAGCATGAGGATGGAGGTCATCTGGCTTTGGTGCGGATGTTTGCCAGGCGGCGGAATGCGAATCTCTTCGATGGTGCGTCCCTGTGATTTGAGCCATGTCGTCAGGTCGCCAACTGTTTTATCAATGGTTGCCGTGTCGCAGGGTTGATCTCTCACAACCACTTTGAGCAATTGCAACGTACCGCTTTCGCCCAAATATTTCAACGTGTCTGGGGTGATGTAACCGTATACGGTTTGCTCCTGCCACGCGGGCGCGAGACTGGGGTCATGGACGGTTCCTGAAATTTCAATGCTTTGCTTCGTGCCGCTGGGAGTCTGAACCGAGAGCATATCGCCGATTTTCATTTTCAACAGAATGAGCGCTTCGCGTTCCAGCAGAATGGTTTGTGCAGGTGGAGGGAACGCGCCCGCTTCGGGGCTGAACGTGCTGATCCGCATGGTTTCAAAATCTTTGACCACAAATAACAGTAAAGGCAAAAATTCATTAGGCTTGGTTTCGACTCGCGCCGTGAGCCATGAACCCGCTTCCGCGTCTGCGATGTTGGGCTGTTGACGGACTGCTTCAACCAGAGAATCATCGACCTGATCCAATTCCAAAAATGCCGAGGCGGGATTTGTTCCCAAATAATTACGGCTGATCTCGCGAGTCAGGATGGTGTACGCGCCGAGAATGGTTCCCACGCCAAAGATACTGACCGCAATCGCGACGGTCATCATCACCATGCGTCCGCGTGCGGCTTGCAGGTCGCACAACATTTTTTTCCAACGTGGACTATTCATTTCCGCTCCTGATGATGGCTCCATCCGCCAAAGTAATAGAGCGCGTAAAGAAACGAGTCAGGTCGCGTTCGTGCGTGACCATCACAACTGTTTTGCCTTCGGCAGCGAGTTCGGAAAATAATTGCATGACCGCGTCCGATGTATGCGAATCAAGATTGCCCGTAGGTTCATCCGCGACGATGATGGGCGGATCGTTCGCTAACGCGCGCGCAATCGCCGCCCGTTGCTGCTGTCCGCCCGATAGGTCCGATGGGAGTTTATCCGCCTGTTCCACAATGCCCACTTTTTCCAGCAGAGCAAACGCGCGTTCCTTGCGTTCACGCGCGGGGATCACACCGCAAAAATCCATTGGCAGGATGATGTTTTCGGAGACGGTCAACGTGGGGAGCAATTGGAAAAATTGAAAGACCACGCCCACATTTCGTCCGCGCCAGACCGCGAGTTGTTCCTGATCCAAATCGTGGACGGGCGTCGCCGCGACGAAGATTTCGCCCGCAGTGGGGCTGTCAATGCCTGTGATCATGTTGATCAGCGTGGACTTTCCGCTGCCCGATTTTCCAACCACCGCCACGAACTCGCCCGCGCCGACTTGCATATCCACATTTTTGAGTGCGAGAAATTTTCCCGCCGCCACATCGTATGCCTTGCTGACACCAAGCAATTCAATAAGTTTTGTTTCCACTTTGATGCTTCTCCTTTTCTTTTTTGCAGAAATGATGTACACTATATACGTTTCTGAACATTATGTTTTATTACTTATACGAGTGTATTGATTGGAAGTCAACAACCAAAATACCCATAAATGTTCAATACTGAACAAAACAATGTGAATTGTTCATATTCAGCGATGCTCTCGATACGCCCTCAAATAACATTCGGGGCTGCTCGACTACAATGAAAAAGGAGAAAGAACCATGCCAGCAAAAACAGTGGATCGGCGCATTGAGCGCACGCGCCAGTTATTGCAGGAAGCATTGATCGCCGTCATTTTGGAAAAAGGATTTGAAGCCGCCACGGTGCAGGATGTAATTGACCGCGCCAACGTGGGGCGCTCCACGTTTTACGCGCATTTTCAAGATAAAGAGGATTTACTCCTCAGCGGGTTTGAACATCTGTGGGCGGAGTTTGAAAAACATCTCAATGCAGCCTCTGCCAACAACGAAGGTCCATGGGGATTGAGCCTGGCCATGTTTCAACATGCGGAAAGCCAGCGCAGGCTTTATAAAGCGATGGCTGGCAAACAGGGTGGGAACATTGCCCTGACCTATATTCAAAAATATTTATCCGCGTATCTGGCTGAACATCTGAAACAACAATTGGCAAAACGAAAAAAAGGGTTTCCGCCTGAAATTCTTTCGTATCACATTGCCAGTTCATTTATTTCCCTGCTGACATGGTGGTTAGATACGGATTCAACCTATTCCCCAGAACAGATGAATGATTTTTATCGTCAGTTGGTCGAGCCTGGGGTGAACATGATCATGTTGGCGGGATGATGCAATTATATGAAGAACGATAATTTACATCTGCTATAATTGTACAAATCAACGACCAAAAGGAATCATCACATGGCTGAACATATCAGCGTTACCCAAATTTCAAATTACGTAGGACAGGAAGTGACCATCAAGGGCTGGGTTTATAACCGCACCGATAAGGGCAAGCTGGTATTTTTGCTTGTGCGCGACGGTTCTGGCTTTGTGCAATGCGTTGCATTCAAAGGCGACCTTGAGCCTGAGGTCTTCGACAGGGTTTCAAAACTGCCGCAGGAAAGTCATCAGTCATCATCACAGGTGCAGTCCGCGAGGATAAGCGCGCGCCTGGCATCCCCGGCGGATATGAAGTCGGCGTGAAGCAGATCGAGATCGTGCAGGAAGCGGGGCTGGACTATCCCATGTCGCTCAAAGACCATGGCGTGGATTTTGCGCTCGACAATCGTCACCTGTGGCTGCGGATGCAAAGTCAATGGGCGATCCTGCGTGTGCGCACCACGGTCATGGCTGCAACACGTGAATGGCTCGATCTCAACGGCTTTGTTGAAATGAGTACTCCCATCTTAACTCCAGCCGCCGCCGAAGGCACGACCACCCTTTTTGAAACCGAATACTTTGATGAAGGCAAAGCCTATCTCGCGCAAACAGGGCAACTTTATAACGAGGCGAATATCTTCTCGTTTGGAAAAGTCTATTGCTTTGGCCCCACCTTCCGCGCGGAGAAGTCAAAGACCCGCCGCCACCTGACTGAGTTCTGGATGCTCGAACCTGAGATCGCCTTCTGCGATTTGGATGGTCTCATGGAGATCGAAGAGCAGATGCTGACTCACATCGTTCAGCGCGTCTTGCGTGACCGTATGCCTGAGTTGAAATCCCTTGGGCGTGACATCTCCAAACTGGAGAATATCAAGGCACCCTTCCCGCGCATTTCGTATGATGATGCCGCAAAGATCTTGCAGGAAAAATACGAACAGGAAACCGACCCCGAAAAGAAGGAATTGCTTAAGTTCGATTGGGGTATCGACTTTGGCGCACCGCACGAGACGATCATCACACAGCAATTCGATAAGCCCGTCTTTGTCTATGGCTACCCGACCGCTGTTAAAGCCTTTTATATGGAACCGTGGCCCAACCGTCCCGAAGTCTGCAAGAGCGTGGATTTGCTCGCGCCCGAAGGCTACGGCGAGATCTGCGGCGGCTCGGAGCGCATCAGCGACCCCGACGCCCTGCTCCAGCGCATCCGCGACCAGAAACTTCCTGAAGAGGCTTTCAAGTGGTATCTCGATCTGAGAAAGTATGGCTCGGTCCCGCACTCAGGCTTTGGCATGGGAACCGAACGGGTCACATCCTGGATCTGCGGCAATGAGCATGTCCGCGAGGCGATCGCCTTCCCGACAACGATCAAAAGGGTATATCCTTAAATCAAAACTCGGAGGTCTTGAAGACCTCCGAGTTTTTTGTTTAGGGTATTATCAACACCTGCCCCACTTTCAAGTTATTGATATTTTTAATATTATTAGCACTGGCGATCGCAGCGATTGTTGTATTGAATTTCACCGCGATAAATGAAAGAGTATCTCCTGTCTGCACGGTATATGTTCGTGTGGAAGTAGAAGATGTGCTTTCAGTGACACCTTCCTGAGGAATGGCAATCGCAACCGGCACGGTCAGCTGATCCCCGGCTTTCAGCAATTGCAGGTTTTCCGAAACCAATTCGCGCACGGTCACCCCATATTTATTGGCAATGGATTCAAAACTATCACCAGCGCCAACGGTATGAATTTTTGGCGTTTGGTCCGGGATTGCCGCGCCCGCGAATTTATACAATTCCTCAAGCGTGCCGTTAAAAAGATTCATATCCACCGAGGCATTGATCCCATTGATCCTGCCCTTGTCACTGTGCTGCCAGATCGCCCAATTAAACCAGCCGCGCGGCAGGAAGGGTTTCATTCCTTCAACATATTGGTTTGGATATTGCGCCAGCCAAAGCGGATAATTCTTTGCCCATGGTGGGGGTCCGCCTCCGGGCAGTACAAGATAATCCTGTAGAAAATATTGTCCTGAATAAATAATGGGTTTCTTTCCAAAGGCAGCTTCGACCCGATCAAGCCAAACCTTCGCGGCGGTCACGATCTTTTCTTTCGATACGCCGTCATTGGATTCAAGATCAAGCACAGGCGGAAGTTCACCGTCATCTTTTACCGAACGCACATAATCAATAAAGTAATCCGCCTGCTTCTTCGCATCCACATTACAGCGGAAGAAATGATACGCGCCGCGCAAAAGCCCCGCAGATTTTGCGCCAAACCAATTATCCTTAAAAGTATCATCTTTATAAACAATACCTTCCGTGGCTTTAGCAAACACAAAACGTTGGCCGGTCGCACGCACCTTGGGCCAATCAATACCCGCATCCCAATGAGAAACATCAATACCTGGAACTGTAGCCATTCTGCCTCCGTTATATAAGGTGAGATTCGATAGATACAGACTAGCACAAAATAATTATGAAATCAACAAGTTTTTCAAAACTGCAATTAAGGGATATTAATTTTTAACTATACTTGCACCGCTGATTATGGTATAAGAATCACAGCCCTTCTGTGTTCGTGATATCGCCTTCACGTTTTGAGCCAATACATATTAAAAGGGTCCTTAACTTAATAGGAATAACGCGATAGGCCTGAGCCAAGGCGGCGTTTCTAGGTAGGGACCCACCTGCACTTGCAGGTTCAAAACCTGGTGATACACGGCACGTGCGGGGTGTTTCTTTATCCATGATACATTGTTACTTGACGAGCACCTGTGCTGCGTATACAATACGCGGCATTGTAAGACAAACAAATGGAGATATAAGCGGCTGGGTCTTTTGGTGTCATGTAAACGACAAAACAAGATCACGAGGTGAAGGTTCTCCCGTGTGAGCGGGACGCTAATTGTCCTCAACCAAACGAGGTCAAGAAAATCGGATAGATCAGCGGATGCCTTCGAAGTCATATCACGGACTTCCTTCTCCCTTCCAAAGCAAGCGTTTTGAGCAAAACGGTATCGGTTGCTCGCCACTGAAAACCAGACAGTAATGTTTGGGACAAGGTGAACGCGGTGAATACAAGCAGGAGAGCGTTGCTTGTAATTTGTTGGAAGGGCGTTTCTTTTTAATACTATTGTGTATTAAAACAGGTATGCCCGAGCATGCCTGTTTTTTTTATTGTCTGTGAAAACCTGAAAGGTCTCGTACATAAGGTATTCCCCCTCCAGTAGGGATACCCATCAAGTTTATAGAGCATGTGAAAAAAAATGAGCAAGAAACGGGTCGCCGCTTTACAAATGAACCAATACAATCTCCAACATCAAAAAGGAGATCGTTATGGAACATAATCTTGAACTTTCACAACACTATAAATTGATAGAACTGGCAATTCAGTACATTGAAGCGAATGTAAATCGCCAGCCTGAACTGGAAGAGATCGCATCCGCAGTTGGCGTGAGCGAATATCACTTCCAGCGCATGTTCACGCGCTGGGCGGGCATTAGTCCAAAGCGTTTCATGCAATTCCTGACAAAGGAGCATGCCAAAGACCTGCTTGCCCGGTCTGAAAACCTGCTCGATACCACCCATCAAGTGGGGTTATCGAGTTTGGGGCGCTTGCATGACCTGTTCGTAAACACAGAGGCGGTCACGCCGGGCGAATACAAGACACGCGGAGCAGGATTGACGATTCAATACGGCTTTCATCATACGCCGTTTGGAAAATGTCTGATCGCCTCGACAGAGCGAGGAATCTGCAATCTAAGTTTTTTCGAGAATAGCGAAGGTCAGGCACTTGATAATTTAGTTTCCACGTGGAATCAAGCCAAGATGCTCGAGGATCACAGAGCCACAGCCTCGTTGGCGGCTCGCATCTTTTTGGCGCAGCCCGTTGCGGGCGACCGTCAATCTGATTCGCCTTTCAAGCTTTACCTGCGCGGGACGAACTTCCAAATAAAAGTTTGGGAAGCATTGCTCAAGATCCCAACCGGCACAGTGACCACCTATGAACATATTGCCGCGCAGATCGGGAATCCGAATGCAGTGCGCGCGGTTGGCACAGCCGTTGGACATAACCCAATTGCGGTACTGATCCCCTGTCATCGGGTCATTCGCAAGAGCGGAGAATTTGGAAATTATCGCTACGGCGCGGCGAGAAAGAAAGCGCTGCTGGCAAGAGAGCATGTCGCTACGAGCGCTTTGCGCGAAGCAGGTTCCAATTAACGGCAGGTTGCACGCCTGCACTGGCGGGCAGTGCCAGGGAGTGTCGTTGGATAGAGCACCCTCCTCGCAATGACATGGAACAACAAGGAAAAAATGAAATCTAAAATTTGGCTGGCGTTATTCGCGTTATATATTGTTTGGGGTTCAACTTATCTGGGTATTAAAGTTGCGATAGAGACCATTCCTCCATTTTTTCATGCGGGAGTGCGTTTCCTCGCCTCAGGCTTGATCCTCGTCATTTGGCAGCGCGCGGCAGGACAGCAAATGCCCACCCGCAGGCAGTGGATATCCACAGCCATCATTGGCAATTTTCTCCTGCTCGGGGGCAACGGACTGGTTTCGTGGGCAGAGCAATTCATCCCTTCGGGCATCGCGGCGCTGATCATCGCGTCTGTTCCGTTATTCCTGGTGGTCGCAGAAGCGATCCGCCCAAATGGAGTCAAGCCCAATTGGCAGTCCATTGTTGGATTGTTGATCGGCTTCCTGGGTATTTATGTTCTGATCAATCCCACGGAAGCTGCCGCGGGGGCGGGATTAAATATTTATGGGGTGGTAGCATTGCTTTTCGCTTGTTTGCTTTGGGCAACAGGCTCTGTATATAGCAAGTCCGCAGACCTGCCCAAGGCATCTCTCATGTCAACAGGCGCACAAATGCTGATGGGCAGTATTGGTTTGTTCATTGTCTCGCTGGTCACAGGCGAGTTGAATGGATGGAATCCTGCAGAGGTTTCCACTCGATCCCTGGCCGGGCTGGGGTATCTGATCACCATAGGTTCGATCGTTGGTTTTGGTTCGTACACCTGGTTGCTGCAAAATGCGCCGATCTCGCTGGTTGCGACCTACGCGTATGTCAACCCGATCGTGGCTATTTTGCTTGGGGTTTGGCTGGCAAATGAAACACTGGAGCCACGCATTGGACTGGCAACAGCGATCATTATCGGATCTGTGGTCTTTATTAATAGCAGGAGCAAGCCAAAAGTGACACTTGCGCCGCACGCCAGTGCAGGTGAGGAAGAAGCGAGGGCGTATGAAGAATGACCAGTAAACAAAAGAATGTTGAAGATTGTCAGCTATCATTTATAACCTGGAGATGATCCAGCAACACCCACAAGGTAATAAACTGCTGAACTCCAGAACCAAATTAAAAAGGAGAAAAGAAATGGATCCAAAAGATTTAGTTAAGAAAGTGAAGGAAGATAATGTCAAGTTCATCTCATTGCAATTCACAGATGTGATGGGCGCGGTGAAGAGCGTGGACATGCCTGTGCGTCACCTCGAAGATGTGCTGAAAGACGGCGCATGGTTTGATGGTTCATCGGTGGAAGGTTTTGCACGTATTCAGGAAAGTGATATGCGCCTGATCATTGACCCCGATACTTACGCTGTTCTGCCCTGGTCAGCAGCTGATTCAAAACGCGCGCGCGTGTTTTGCGATATCTACACCCCCGGCGGCGAACCATTCGAAGGAGATCCGCGCGGTGCTTTGAAGCGCATCCTCAAGAAAATCGCCGATCGCGGCTGGATGCTCAACATTGGACCCGAGCCGGAGTTTTTCCTGTTCAAAGGCGAAAACGGCCAGGGAGTTCACCCTGTCCCTCACGACACAGGCGGTTATTTTGACTTCTCATCTTTCGATGAAGCCGTTGTAGTGCGCACCGCGTTAATGGAAGCGCTTGACGCAATGGGTCTGGATGTGGAAGTCGGTCATCACGAAGTTGCCCTGGGACAACATGAAATTGATTTCCGTTTTGCCGACGCTTTGAAGGCGGCCGATAATGTGCTGACTTTGAAATACACAGTGAAGGCGATCGCGGCCCAGCACGGACTGACCGCATCTTTCATGCCCAAGCCTGTGTACGGCATTAATGGCTCTGGTATGCACTGCCATCAGTCTCTCTTCGACACAAAAACCGGCGCAAATTTATTCTTCGATAAGAGTGATGCCGCCCATCTTTCACCTTTGGCATATTCGTTCATCGCGGGTCAGTTGGAACATGCACGCGCGCTCGCAGGTGTGGTCGCCCCGACCGTGAACTCCTACAAGCGTTTGGTGCCCGGTTATGAAGCACCTGTCTATATCGGCTGGGCTCAGCAGAACCGCTCCGCGTTGATCCGCATTCCGCGCTACACCGAAGGACGGGACAAGGCGGTTCGCGCTGAACTGCGCTTCCCTGACCCATCCTGCAACCCGTATCTGGCATTCACTGTGATGCTTGCCGCCGCGCTGGACGGCATTGACAGAAATCTTACCGCGCCCAAGCCGCTCAACAACATCAACCTGTATCACCTCAACAAAGAAGAACGCACGAAATTGGATGTGACCGAACTGCCTGGTTCACTGGCTGAATCCCTTGCTGAGTTGGAAAAGAATGAAGTATTGAAGTCCGCGCTCGGCACATATTTGTTCGAAGCTTATATGCGCGCGAAGCTGGAAGAGTGGGATGAGTTCCGCCTGCGTGTGACCGATTACGAGATCACCAAGTATTTGGAAACAGCGTAAGAGCAAGTGATTAGTAACAAAGAAGCCTTCGAAGCTAAAGTTTCGAAGGCTTTTCGTTTTACTGCCAAAATTTTCCACTACTTTTTAGTGTTTCAATACCCCTTGTGCGAGTTCCAAAATTTCCTGCTTTGATTCATAGACTCGCACCAATTTTCCGTCCTGCATCTGCAGTACACGGTCAACGAACTGGCACATGCGCAAGTCGTGCGTGACCATGATGCCGGCGCGGTCATTCTCATGGATAAGGTGCGCGAAAGTTTCCACAACTTGGAAAGCGCGTTCCGTATCCAGCGAGGCGGTCGGTTCATCAGCCAGCACAACGGCAGGATTGTGGATCAGCGCGCGCGCAATGGCTACGCGCTGCTGCTGCCCGCCTGACATTTGGGCGGGCAGATTATGCAATCGGTCAGACAAACCAAGACGCGCCAGCAATTCATCCGAACGGATGCGGCCCGCACGGTCAAGTTTATTATTCAAGCGCAGCATGAACTCCACATTCTCACGAGCAGTAAGGTATGGAATTAAATTATTGGACTGAAAGGTAAAGCCGATCTTCTCACGGCGTAGCTTCACGCGTTTCTTTTCGTTCATTTGCGCAAGATCCTGACCATCGATCAGAACTTGTCCTGTAGTGGGAGTGAGCAGCGCGGCAAGAATGGACAGCATGGTTGTCTTGCCTGAACCGCTTGGCCCCACCAGCGCCACAAATTCGCCAGAGTTTACCTGAAACGAAACACCATCTACAGCGTTGATGGTAGCGCCATCCAACGCAAATGATTTAACCAGATCACGAACTTCCAAAGCAACAGAACTCATATTCTTATCCTAATCTCAAAGCCTTCAACGGCTCAATGCGGACTGCGTAAATGATCGAAACCATGCCGCCGAGTGGTCCAATCCCCAACAACAATGCAACAGCGATCAAGGATCTCGAACCGTTGAACACCAATGGAATCGTGGGCGGGAAACCCAACGAGAACAGATAGGTCAGTCCGCCTCCAATACCTACGCCGAGAGCTGTCACCACAATGATCTGGATCACCGCTGAAAGACCCACCACCCCATTTGACGAGCCGATGGCTTTCAACACGCCGATCTGAGGTACCTTTTGCAAAATTTGAATTTGGAAAAAGCCGCCGATCACCAGAATACCGATCAACAAAGTGAAGACACCCTGGGTCTGCACAGTTCCCTGCTGCGCTGAATATCCTGGAATATTGTTGATGGTCGTTGCAAGATCAGCAATCTCTATGTTTGAGACTTCATCCACCAAACGGGTAGCCATGACATCCAGCTGCGCGGGATCGGTCAGTTTGACAGCGATGATATTAGGATATGGGGTATCACTATTCAACTCCGCTTCCGATTGCGGGCGGATCTTTTCCCACGTCGCGGCGGGAACAAAGATCGTGGGCTGGAAGAAATACGATTGGCCATCCACCATGCCGACGATCACGAGATCAAAAAACTTATCATCCGTTCCCTGTGTGGAGCGGATCTGAATCGTATCGCCAATTTTCAGGTCTGAACGCAGAGCAACGTTGCGATCCATGACTGCTTCGCGGGCTTCACCGCCGCGAAAATCTCGTCCGTCAATGATGGAAGGCATGCCGGGTTTTCCCGCTTCCGCCCCGAGCATGGATACTTTCAACGGTTCCGGCAGGGAAACAATTTCAGTGGTTGAGGTATAGACCGGACCTGCATCTTCAACGCCTTCCACACGACGCACAGCCTTGACTGTGTTTGTCTCCAATCGGCTGGCGGAAATACTGTAGTCTGACTTTTCCAAAAAGACGATCAGCTGCGCATCCAGATTTGCAACGTATTGACGATTGCCATTGGCAAGTCCCTCACCCAGCGCGGCAATGAACAACACAAGCAAAGTGATGAGCGCGATCACCAGAGCGACGAGCAAAAATCGGCCGCGATTACGGATCACTTCTTTTACTGCGAGATATGTAGCGAGAAAAAAATTTTTCATGTTTGGTTTTTATCGTTTGAGTTTTTATAAAAGCGGTTTGCTGTCATATGGTTTGTTCCAGTCGGCGCCCATGATGCCGTGCAGGATCAGGTCAACGGGTGGATGATCGGCGATATCTTCGTAGTAGTATGGGAGACGGACTCGTCCATCCGTGCCGATGATGAATGTTCCAGACATTTGATACGCATCCTGGCCCGCGTGCGGGAGTTCGGGTTGATATCCCTTTGTGCGCGCCAACTTGCGGTTGGAGATCCAGATCTGCGGTGAGAGCAGGGTTTGCCAGAGCGTGCCTTGATCCAGACCATACGCATGGTAGGCTGCGCGGTCTGGGTCGGCGAGACAGATAGCGCTGGGTGCGCGCAGGTCACAGAACTGTTTGGCTGATTCTGCCGAAGCGTGGGAAATGATTGCGAGGCGCAGCCCTTTCTCGGTCAGGGCTTGATGCGAGTCGATCAATTGATCGAGCATCTCTTTGCATTGCGGACATCCAAAGTGACGGGTAAACGCAAGGACAAGTACCTTATCCTGCCAAAGCGAGGAAAGCTGAATTGGCTTCCCTTCCCCGTCAAGCAATGTCACATCGGGAGCGGGGTCATTGAATTTAAGATTTGCCATTTTTCTTTACACCTTCATTTTTATTAAAATAAAATCCGCATCAGCACAGACACGGATCTTCCATAATCTGATAAACAGATCATAACATATTGCACAGGTTTTGCACAGGTTTAGGCAATATGCAAAATCGTTTTCTCAACCTTGTTCCCCACCTTCAAAACCCGCCGCCAACTGCTTATATCGTTAAGGGAAATCCAGCGCCTTTCTTCGGTGCGATAGAACCAATCCTTGTCTTGTTGGTAGTAAGCAAGCACATCCGTCGACTCCCAAATATTTAGAATTTCATTGCCATGCGCATGGGTATCGTCGAAGTCGGTGGTGGCACGCTGACCCATTTCGCTGTAAAGTTCATTCAGCTCAAGCAAAAGGGAGTTGATCTCAGGGGCAAGGTGACTTACCTTGAGACCGATACGCTTGGCTTCTTCAAACAAAATGGGATAGCCATGCGATGGGTATTTTGCGTTCAGTGCGCTGGCGATCTGGTCCTGCATTTGATCATCTTCAATGTGATATGCGAGCAATTCCTTGCTGAGCATGATCGAAAGCGACTCTGCCCGGTCCACAGCGCCGATCACGAGCGGATGGACATGCCGAAATAATTCCTGATATGGATTCTCTTTAGCATCACTGTTCTGCGCCTGCCACAAACGGACAACGCGAGTCAATTCATCCAGGCTGACACTGACGCGGTCATTGTCGCGGTCAATCGGTGAGAGTGAGTGGGTCAACGACGTATCCACTGGTGTGAGGTAAGCCATCGGTCCCATTTGAATTTCATTCGCGCCCAGGGTGATCATGGTCGCAGCGGAAGCGCATTCCAAGGGAATGACCGCTACAACCTCCCTGCAATACTGGCGTAAAAGATTTACAAGCCGCAGGGAGGCTTGTCCATTCCCGCCGCTTGATTTAATAAAGAGATAAATCTTTTCCTGATGTCCTATCTTTTCAAGCAGTTCATACAAAGCCAGAACGTCGTCATGACAGACGCTTCCACGCGGATTGTTGAAATAGGTGATCAGTGTTCCGTGCAATAATAAATTGGCCTGTTTGATGATGGCTTGTGTTTTATCAAACAGGATCGGGGGTTCTTTTTCTTTATTCTTTTTTTGCACAGACATGTTTTTTTTCCTTGTCAATTATTGTATATCCCGTATTCTTATCTTCTGGACCAGATCCAACCGACAACAAAGCCGAGCAATTCGCCAAAGATCACGAAGGTGACCAATCCGGTTATACCGCCTGCGCTAAGCCAGTTCGTGATGCCGAACAACCCAAAAGCAAGATAATTATACGCAGCCAGACCACCCAGCGCGATGCCCAATGCCCAGCGGAAAGCGGTACGGCGATTTACAACTTGTATCCCCACGCCATATCCAATTCCGGTAGAAAAGACGATCATCAAGATCGCAACAAACCAGGCGGACAAACGCGGATAGCCTTCGGTCGAAATATAATCATCCACAACTTCCACAACCGGCGGTTCAGGCGTGGGTGAAGCGACAGTTTCGGTCAACTCCGGGACAACAACCGTCACCGCCACGGCCCCGGACTGCGAGACGTCCAACTGCAGGATATTGGAGATCACGGCCGGATCACTGGTCACATTAATCTCAAGCAGGCCGGGTTTGTCGAGACCGAACGCGGCACGCGCCACCCCCTGAGTAGTCACGGCGTCCACTTGACGCAGGATGCCGGCACCTTCTCCTGTAAGCATCATGGAGAATTTAACAGGCGTGCCGTCCGGCACCGGGTTCCCATTATTATCTGTGATCAGGCCAGTGCGGATCGCGATGGTGTCGCCGATTTGAAAAAGCGGGATTGGAGTCGGCTCGGGGGTGATCAGAGAATCGGGAATCTCAGGAACAACTTCAAGGTCAAGAAAGAGCGGGATGATCTGATCGGGGTTGGGAGTCAGCACCGAGATCAATTCATATCCAACTGCGGGAATCGAAACAGGCGAAGCTCCGATCGGAGTAAGCTCCTGAAATAGAAGCCGCGCTGCGACATCCACAAATTGCGTTTGCTTGCTGTAAAGTGAGGAATAGGCTGTGAATTTTGAAATGGTGGTGGTATCAAAATAGTAAGGTGCGCCAAAAGAAAACATAATTATGCGCTTGTCCAATAACAGGTCGGGGCGCTCTCGCATGAAACGACTGACAAGAGCCGCCTGCCCTTGAGAAGAATCTGTAATTGAAAACACGATCCAATCTGCGCGGGTGATGTCATCCTGGATCAACGGGATTTCAAGATCATCCAGCAGGGTTTGCAAATCACTTAATGAATAGGAAGTCAACCTGAAATTCGCGGTTTGATTCCCGCTTTGCGGGCCGTATAGTTGAAGGACAGCCTCCTGCAACGCATCCACTGCAAGTGATGATTGCTCTGCACATTGACTGCATTGTTTGTAACCCGCGGTATCTGTAATAAACACCATCCGTTCATCCGATTGGGGTGGAAGCGGCAGGACAGACGCGAGGTCTTGAATATCGGGGTTGATCAACGTCGCTGAATTTCTTGCCACATCAAATGTGACATCGGTCGCGGTGCCGATATTGGCCAACGCATTAAGCGGCGTTACCACATTTGAAAAAACAAAATCTTCGTAAATACCAGACTTTACAGCAAGGATGCGCGCGACAGAAGTATCCACCCGTTGAGCGAAGGCCGGGTCTTCCTCATATTTCTGCGCAAAAAAATCGATCACGCGGGTCGTGGATGTGAACGTGTCCGGGGCATCACTGGAAATAATATTACCGAGATACATCATGTCATTGCCCGCGAGAAATGCGTCACGCGCAGCGGTAACCGCCAGGAACTGCCCGCCGCCAGACGCATAAAAATCACTAACCGCCGCCGTGCCGAGATCGTCACTGATCATCAATCCGCCATTCTCATACCAGGTGGAAAATTCGGGCAAAGCCAGGATCTGTTTCAATGCCTGCGGATCAAAACTGATCGGTCGCGTGGTCGCGCGGATGTTGCCCTGGAATCCCTGATAACGAATATGCGAGACCAGCAACCCATCGACTGTCATTTCGGGAGAAGTTGCATTCCCTGAAACCGCAAAGAACGGCGAAAGCTCGATCTGTTTTAATTGGTCAATGGATTTACGAACGGTTGAAACTTCCTCTTCAGGCAGGCGGTCTGAGCCGCCAACACCGGGAAAATGCTTTGCAATCACCAAAAGCTGGTTATTACTGCCGGTATGCAAACCGGTAATATAAGCGCGCCCCATCTCACCGACCCAATATGGATCGCCACCAAAAACACGGGTTCCCAGGTCTCCGCCGGAGATCGAAGGCGCTTCCAACACATCCAGAGACGGTCCAAAGAATAAATTAAAACCCAGCGCAGAAAGTTCGCGCCCGCGTACTTCCCCGACCTGCTGCGCAAGCCCGGTATTCCAGGTCGCGCCGATCGCCATTTCACTTGGCAGCGGCGTTAAACCGCTTAGGATCTGATCGGTTGGGTATCCATTCCCTTCCTGCGCGACACCAACCAGAAGCGGTACAAAAGCGGAGTTCCCCTGTGTGAGTCCGCTGACAGAGTCAGTAACCGGAGCAGTGGATGTATCCCAGGCCACACGCTGCAAGGTTTCGATCATGGCGTGTGTCTGAGTTAGCGTGTCTGGAGCAGCGGTGAAATTATCATTCTGCGCCAGAAGCACAACGCCGCCTATATGATAATTAACGATCAGATCATAGATCTCGGATGTGTCGCCAACATCCATCCCCTTAAAAGTCACAACAAACAACTGCCCGACCCGTTCCTGCGGGGTCATGGACTTTAAGATAGCCGATATTTGCGGGGGGCAGTGTGGGGGACTGAGCCTGCGCCCAGGTTGGCATAAACATGGCGAACAAATTAATGAGGAGAAAGATATGGAGCAGGCGCTTCTTTAGATAAAACAGACGTCGCTCGACGAACGACGCCTTTTGGGTTTTCGTTTCGAGCTCCGCCCGGGCCTGGTCGCGGTTTTCAGCGGGCTTCAACTTCACCCTGCCCTCCCGAGTGCGCGTACTGCTGTCTGCGGATCGTCAGTGAAGATGCCATCCACGCCCCACTCTTTAAGTTGCTCGATCTGCGCGGGGGTGTTCGCCGTCCACACATGCACGCGGCGATGGATGCGATGCACACGCAGAACCTGCTGCTTGTTGACGCTGGAAATATGGGGATGCAGTGCCTGATATTCGCCAAACATGAAACCAAAGGAACGCGCCCAGATGCCCATCAACCCCGGCATGGCGAGCAAGCCGCGCGGAACTTCAGGCAGACTCTGCGCTGCGATCTTTAAGTTGGCAGGAAAGAAAGACGAGAATATGATCTGTTTTTGGTTGTTATGGCGTTTGATCAACTCACATACCTTCACCACCAATCCGTCGCGCGGGGTGGCGTAATTGGTCAATTCAATGTTGATCAGTTTATCCCTGCCGATCAGTTCGAACACTTCCGCCAGCAATGGGACCTTCTCACCGCGAAACTTTTCATCGAACCACGCGCCCGCGTCCAGCTGGCGGATCGACTCGAGGGAATGCGTTGGGATGCGGCCCTTGCCGTTTGTAGTGCGGTCCACAGTTGTATCGTGGATCACGATCACATGGCCATCGGAGGTTAATTTGGCATCCAGTTCGACACCGTCCGCACCTTTTTGCAGGGCTTGGGAAAAGGATGCGAGGGTGTTCTCCGGCGCGTGGGCAAGGTCACCACGGTGCGCGAGTATGATGGGGTGGGGAAAATTTTCAAACATCGGTGGCAGGCTCGGGGTAGGTCTGAAGGGTTTAGATATCCACAAAAAACGCCGCGCAGGCTTGATCGATCATTTCGCGGGACATGGTCGCGGGAACAGCGAGATAGGATGAGATGTCAATGATCTGGTCGCATAGATCACGCGGATGCGAAGCGCGCAATTTGCGGTTGGGCTTGATGTACCATTCCTGCAATAGATAAGCGAGGCCCTGGTCCACATATTCAACGCGTTTATCCTGGGCGACGCGTTTGAAGATCTCGCGATATTCCTCAAAAGTGGGGTCGCCGATCTCGATCTTGTGACGCAAGCGGCGCAGGAAGGCTTCGTCGACCAGATCTTTGGGAGGCAGGTTCGTGGAAAAAACAACCAACACATCGAATGGCACTTCCACCTTGCGGCCGGTGTGCAAACGCAAATAATCAACGCGGTTCTCGAGCGGAACAATCCAGCGGTTGAGCAGGTCGCGCGGACGCACCTGTTGGCGGCCAAAATCGTCGATCAATAAAATACCGCCATTGGCTTTGACCTGGAACGGCGCTTCGTAAAATTTGGTGGTGTCGTCAAAAACCAGATCGAGTCCTTCGAGGGTTAATTCGCCGCCGACCACAATGAAGGGCCTGCGGATCTTCAACCAGCGCGGATCACGGCGCATGTTGGTCCGCAAATTACCGGTACTCGATGCGCCATTGGCCTGATCGCTGTCTGGCGCGAGGCTATGACTGACGGCGTCATATACTTTGATGACCTGTCCATCCAGGTACAACGCGTACGGGATGTACATGCTTTGGCTCAAGACCAGATTTCCAAATGCGCGCGCAATGCTGGTTTTTCCGTTTCCGGGCGGACCATACATAAAAATGGAAGAACCCGAATTCAGCGCGGGACCCAGCCTTTGAAAAGTGGATTCAGAGATGACCATTTGCGAGAGGATCTGACGCATGGAACGGGTGGTCACGGTCAATCGTCCGCTCTTCTGGCGGCGGATGGCTTCGTTATAGACTTCGAACGGGACCGGAGCGGGGCCGGCATATTGACTGCGTTCCATGGCTTCACGGGCGCGCAGGATGCCCGCGCTGGTGATCCCGTAGGTGTAAGCGCCTTCGCCCAAACCGCCCTGCGATGATTTCACCTCGATGAACTTTTCCGTTTTTAAGGAAGCGAGCAATTGATCTGTAACACCGGCAAGCGGCAGGGTGATCTCTTCCGAGATCTTGAAACCGGTCATGTAACCGCGGAAATATAAGACTTTAAGGATCAGGTCTTGCAGCCAAAGCGGGGAAAGACCTGTATCTTCAAGGCTATTGATCTGCGGCGGAGAAAATCCACCTGTAAGCGGTGCTGAAACTTTACCTGGTTGTCGAGTCATAGATGTCGTCCATCCGGTGTTTGAGAAGGTTTTTGTTTAAAAAACGACGCCGTGAATAAATTCAAGTCGGAATTTGATTATACTTCTTTTCGTTTATAATCGATTTTCTATGAAACTATCCGTCATTATCCCCGTTTACAACGAAGTTGAGAGCATTCAAGTCATCTTAAAGCGTGTGTACGAGACCAACCTTGTCCATGAGATCGTGGTCGTGGATGATGGTTCGAAAGACGGCACGCGTGATGTCCTGGCAACCCTGGATGGAAAGAACAGCCTGCGCGTCATCCTGCATGAGAAGAACAAAGGCAAAGGCGCGGCGGTACGGACCGGCATGGCGGCGGCAACGGGAGACGTGCTCCTGATCCAGGACGCCGACCTGGAATATGATCCGCGCGATTTTCCTATTTTGCTCCAACCCATCGAAGAGGGTCTGGCGGATGTGGTCTATGGCTCGCGCTTTTTAGGGCGCGCGCACCGCGTGACGATGTTCTGGCACCTGGTCGCCAATCAGATGCTGACGCTGATGACCAACATCCTCTACAACACCATCCTGACAGACATGGAAACCGGCTACAAGGTTTTCCGCCGCGAGGTCTTGAATGGCATGGTGCTGCACGCCAACAGTTTTGACTTTGAACCAGAGTTCACCGCCAAGATCCTCAAGCGCAAATTCCGAATTTTTGAAGTGCCGATCACCTTTAATCCGCGCGATTACACACAGGGAAAGAAGATCAAACTACATGATGCCTTCGAGGCGGTGTGGACTTTGATCAAGTATCGGTTTGTGGACTAACACTATAGAGGGGGATTTAGGCGCAAATCACTCCTCACCTCTTCCTAATCCATTGCAGCCCAATGCCTCTATTAATTTTGGCATTTAGATTGTAACAATCCATAGCTTATTAGTCTAATCTTACACAGCCTAAACACCTCTATTAATTTAGGTGTTTAGGCTGTGGCAGTCTATAACTTGTTAGAAGTTATAATGGCGGCTGAAACAATTGTTGGCACGCCCCTTGTATAATAAAGTAATGAATTGCAAGCCTTCAACCTTCAAGCGATTTTTACAGAAGTAACATTCAGCAATCCATTTATTCGGGAGAGTTTGTCTATGAAAATCAAGAACGTCTATCTCGTTCTTTGCTTGCTCGGAATAATTATTCCTTATGCTTCATTTATTCCCTGGGTGATGGAAAATGGTTTGAATGTTCCATTGCTTGTAAATGAAATAGCATCTTCTCCTGTTGCTTCGTTTGGCTGGTTAGATGTTATTGTTTCGGCAGTCGCCCTTTTTGTCTTTATTTACAGCGACTCTCAAAAGAGAAAAGTTCAATACTGGTGGTTAACTATTATCGGCACATTGACAGTCGGAGTTTCGCTTGGATTACCTCTGTATTTATACCTTCGTGAAATCTCAAAAAATGAATAACTCGATTAATTTGGCTAGAGATTTTAGTCAGGCTTCAATTTTTTGATTAAGGTCACAGTTTACAAAGGTTTTTGATTTTCAGCGTTTCAATAATCGTGATTTTCATAAGTTGCAAAATTTAAGTTTGTTTACAAAAATCTTGTCAATATACGGCACTATCTTTTTTAGGCAGCGAGTCTTGTAAGTCAAAAGCGTGCCAACACCGCGTCCTCAGAAACCGTTCTCATGTGAGCGTCCCAGATGAAGGTATTTGGGACGCTTTCATTTTGGGAACGATACGAATCTTCAACTTTTACATGGGGAATGCAGGAAATTTGAAGGACGATTAAACGCAAAGCGGATGTCTGTCATGCAGACACCGGTTCAAGTGTGAGCTGTTCCGGTCTTTAGGTTGGAATCAATTGATAGCCGAACCTGGCTGCCCGCTTCTTCATATACTTGATCTGCTGCTCTTCATACTTCGCCTGATATTCGTTCACACTCAGGGGGTCAAACTCCACCTTGTTTTTCAGCATCTTGTAGACCACCCGCGCGATCGCGTGTGCTGTCGCCACGGTTGCCTGGGAAGGTCCCAATCTGGTCCGCAGCCGCCGATAGAGCATGCCAAAGGGATTATCTGCCTGCTTCACCGATTGCGCCGCCATACGAAATGCCTGCCCCGCACGATTCTTGGTCTTGATCGTTCTGTTGCTCAACACCTTGCCGCCGGTGATATCGTGTTTGGGTGCCAACCCTAACCACGAACAGAAATGCTTGTCGTCGCGAAAGGCACGCATATCGGTCCCCACTTCCATGATGACTGTTTGTGCAAGGGATACCCCAAAGCCATACACGACGCTTATATCCACCCCGCTAATGCGCTTTAGGTGCTTGCGGATTTCTTCCTGATTCTGCGGCGCGTTCTTGCTGTGCGAGTTGTTCTTCTTCGCTTTCCATGCTGCAAGTTCACCCTGCTCCCAATTGGGGCGCGTCAGCGCATAGTGCTTTTCTATTTCAGCATTACAGGCTGTGATCTGCTCCGAGTAAAAATCATAGATCTCCAGACTTTGCTTTAACACGTATTGATGCTCGGCGCGCCATGTCCCCGTCAGTGCTTTTTCGATCTCTTCCACGCTGTGCTTGCAGCCCGGCTCGCGCATGATTGCCAGTTGCTCCGGATTCCTTTCACCAGCAACAATCGCACGGATGATCTTCTGTCCCGTCACGCCCATCACATCCGTGACCGCCTGTGTCAGTTGAATGTTCATTTGCAGCAATGCTTTTTGAATATGCAAGATGTGCGGAGCACGATGTTCCAACAGTTGTGACCGATGTCTTAGTAATGTGCGCAAGGCGACTAGATCGCCCTGTGGTCGGAATGAGCCTTTTAGTAGTCCGTAACTGTGCAGGGTTTGGATCCACTGTGCATCTTCCACATCTGTCTTCTGCCCCGCAACTTTGCGCAGTGACCGTGAACTAATTAACAAGCATTCAAAACCCTGACTTTCCAGTTCTTCAAAGAGCGGGATCCAATACACGCCCGTACTTTCCATCGCCACGGTCTTGATCTTGTGTGCATGGAACCATTGCGCAATTGACTTCAGATCTATTGTGTAGTTTCCAAACCCTTTCACCAGTTGTATTTCGTCGCTCCCAGACACACACGCCACGATCTCTGTTGCGCCAATATCCACCCCTGCGGCATTTAGATTCACTTTGCTCATTCCTTCAAATGGTCGTGCTTCCTCGATCCCCTTTGTGCGTTTACTTTTTTTCTTATGCCTCACTCCTTTCTCGAATATGACAGAGCCCGGTCATTTCTGAGATTAGCTTCCTCATCGGGGTCTTTGCTCCCCTCGCCACCAGTGTATAAATCAATTGGACCGGCAACCACGGTGCACCTCGGGACCACAACAATTGCGAGTCGCCATTGCTTTGTACGGCTTGTTGCTCTGTCTTTTGGGAGTATACTTTTGAAAATCGACTGGACGGTTTCTGGCGTGAAAAATGAGCCCCGCTCTTTCTTGGTGCACTGGACTTGTGGGTACTGTGCGGCTTTTCATGCATTTTCAGTGTCCCGAACATTTTTCTGCCCGTCGAGAGAATCAGCGTCCCGCCCACAAGCCAGTACCGCAAACTGTTAGTCAGTTGTTTCCATAAAGGATTTTCAGAAAAAACAATGAAAGAAAAAATTTTAGTGTTTGCGCTTGGGAGCGGGATTGTGGTTCCAATTCTCTATTTTGGTACTCAACTCCTTGCTGCACCATTTTTCCCAGGTTACAGTTTTTTGAGCATGGAAGCAAGTTTACTCGGATCAGATCTGGCTATTTATCCAGCGATCTTCAATATCGGAGCAATCATTACAGGGAATGTAACGATTATTGCCGCGATTGGATTTCTACTTGCCCTCCAGCATCTTGGCACCAATCCGTTTTTAGCATGGCTAACCTCTCTTGCCGTTCTTCTGAATGGGATCGGGAGTTTATGGGCTGGATTTTTCCCAATGCCAGACGCAAGACATGGCTCCAATCCCTTTGCAGTGGGTATTTTTCTCTTTCCCATTCTTTTGACTTTTGCGCTATGGAATCGCAGTAATGCCAGACCCATAAAAATATACCTGATCATCACAAATCTCTTATTCCTTGCCTTAATTCCAATTATGAGTGGGGTATCTGGCATTAATACACAAGGTTATCAAGGACTTCTTCAGAGAATTGCAGTACTAGTTTTTTTCGTGCCGATCAGTGTAGGCTCTTACTTTCTCATTCAGCGCACCAAAAATCTATCGTTTTCAGAGGGTGCAAAACGTGATAGCAAAAAAACTGCCTAACAAAGCGTGGTGCGACCTGAAAAGTCGCTTGTTTAGCTGTTGAAACGTATCCGAAAGGTACGGATTCAACCTGATGTTCTGCCATCAGTACCCTACCGACACATGCGTTGCGAGTAATTGCAGGGTGTGAAGCTGTTGGGACAATGCATCACTTTCTGCCAGCAGGAAGGCAGTTAGCGGGCTAGGGTTGAGAGGTATGGTTAACAGATGTGAACCAATTTAAGCGGCGTGAGTTAGATCAAGTGAAATCTGCTGATACACTTGAACCAAAATGGTGAGCGGTCAGGTGCAGGGGTTCACGCTTCCCCTGCCGCAGATGGTGCACCGTCGTCGTAGTGTTGGAACCTAACCCACTCTGGTAAACAAGCCAAACAGGGTAAGCCTATTGCGCCCCCTTTGGGTAGGACGGTCGCAAGACCAACCGATGGTGCAGTGGGTAAAGGATGCTGGAGGAAGCAAAGGCGACGCTGTAATGGCGTCGATACGGGTTCAGAATTTGCCCGACGTGAAAACGAGCAGACTTCCAGCAGGTGTCTCGTTACGAGGAAACCGGATAAACAACTTTCATATGGGAAAGCAGATGATGGCAGGTTATACCTGCTAGTGCGCCCATAAACGGAAACGTTTGGTTGGCCCCGGTCAAATATCGTGAAGTCAGCGCAGGAATGAGCTGGCGGGTCTCCCTGTCAAGGAGTTCCTTTGAGATGCTTGAGCGGTATGCGATGAAAGTCGCACGTACCGTTCTGAGGGGAGGGAGTGGTAGCAATGCCACTTCCTTACCCGACAAAAATGAGCCCCGCTCTTTCGTGGCACACCTGACGCCGAGGATATTGCGGCACGCTTCGCGTCAAGCATTTTTCTGGTTGGACGGCTTCGCCGTCCCCGCCCCAGCGCATGTAACGCAAACAGTTGGGCGGCAGCCGCAAATACGCCAAATATCAAAGAGTATTTTGATGGAGAAAAATTAATGCAGTCTGTCAGTTTATGGTTGTTTTTCCCGATTGCTATTACCCTTCATAATTTGGAAGAAGCAATTTGGTTGCCAGCATGGACAAAACACGCAAAGCAATTCCATAAACCTATTGAAGCAAACGTATTTTATTTTGCGGTCATCTTTGTAACGATTCTTGCATATTTATCAACATTTTTAGCCGTTGCTTTTCCGTCATCGTGGCTATGGAAATATATTTTTCACGGTTTTCTTGGAGCGATGATTTTGAATACAATTTTTCCGCACCTTGTTTCAACAATTATCTTGCGTAGATATTCCCCAGGTTTAGTTACTGGCTTATTTCTTTTACTCCCCATCAACTCGATTATTCTCTATCAATCGGTTATGCTTGGGCATATCAAGTTAACAGACCTTATGATTTCAATTCTTATAGTTTCTCTTGCTCTTCTGAGTTTTCTTCTATTTTTTTTCAAAATTGGCGAACAACTTGTAAGGCAAATGGAAACATGAAAATCAAATTATGAGTAAAATCTGGTCAGCCGTATAGCAGCTCTGGATTTCAGTCAATCAGTCTTCAAGTCAAAAGCCGCCTAACAAAGCGCACACCTGACGCTGGGGATTCAGCGCACATCGCAAGCAGTTGGGCGGTTGATCCATAATCAATCGTAGGAGTTTTTGTGAAATTAAATGGATTGCATCTCAAAATCATTGCTTTAATCCTGATGTTCACAGAGCATTTCGGCAGATACTTGGGTGAAATATTACCAAACCATTTTCCGCTTTATCTCGAATATGCTGGACGCATTGTTGCCCCTATTTTCTTTTTTCTTGCAGTAGAAAGTTACTTCAAAACAAGCAATCGCCGCCGTTATATCGTCCGATTGTATCTATGGGCAATAATTATGCAGGTTGGGAATTTCATCATTAGCCGAATTGTTCAAGCTACTTTTCAACCCGAAAACTTTTTCCCAGTGGGACAAAACATATTTTTATCCATCGCGGTTGGCGTAAGTATAATTGCCGCTTTTGAATGGGGACGCTCACAAATCGGATTCAAAAAATGGGGTGGGGTCGCTTTGGCTGGGCTTTTAGTTTTTGCCAGCCTTTTGACAGCAGCGTCTTACAATGGACTTGCTATGCTTATTGTCTTTTACTTCTTTTACGACAAAAAAACTGCTTTATATTTTGCTTATGCAGGTTTATGTGTTCTATTTTTGTTGTGGGGACTTACAAATCTTGAATATTTCTGGGTGTTCGAGTTCCAGTGGATGATGATCGCCGCCTTACCATTCATTATCCTTTACAATGGCGAACGTGGGCGTTATAGTCTAAAATACTTGTTCTACGCATTTTATCCTTTGCACATTTGGATTTTATATTTCATAAGGTATGCGATTGGATTAAATAAATTCTAAAAAAACACCGCCCAACAAAGCGCGCACTGGACCCTGGGGATTCTGCGGCACGCTTCGCGTCGGACATTTTCCTCGCTTCGAGTTTTTCCTGCTCCCAAACAGAGTCCACACCCGCCCCAGAGGGCAAGTCCGCGATCCCCTCGGGAAGAACACCATCGGGAACGATGATGTAAACCATAGGGCAGTTCTATCACACCAAAGGATTTTAAAACATGCATCGTGCCTTCGCCCTCTCCATCGTCACTGCATTTTTACTATTCGCGTGTAGTTCATTTTCTCCAAAAGAAACTCCGCCTTCTGAGACAATGACCGCGCCCGCAACGCAACCTCCGACCTCAGCGCCCGTCACCCAGCCCTCTACAGCACAGTCCGACCTTCAAACAGAGTGGCTCGCTCAGTTGGAAACCATCTCGCCCCAAAACTGGACACGATTGCAACTGCTGCAAACCATCCCTGCTGAAATACCGCTGGCTCATTCGGTTGTCGTAATTGAGCCTGATGGAAAAACATTAGTATTAGGGAACAGCAACAAGGCTCATCTCTTCTTTTTTGATCTGGAAAGCGAGACAATTTCCTCCAAGTCAATGTACATCACTAACGTTGAGAATGTCGATGTACCGTTCACAGCGATAAAGTGTCTATCCGACGGAAGCATCATAGCAAGTTCCTATGGTCCATATATGATCTATCATATTGACAGTGCAGGCAATATTCTATCCGCATGGAATGGAATTGAGTTTGCTGTGTCGTCAGATGAAAAATACCTGGCGTTTGATGTAGCCGAGGGAACCTCTGTGATCAATATCGAAAATAACGAGCCAATAGCCTTGTTAGAGAATTCGAACGGTTTAGGTTACTCGTTTTCTCCCGACAACTCCAAAATTGCCATTGACGCAGTTACCGTAGATTACGCTAATGTCGATATTTGGGATATTAAAAGCCAAACCATCCTGAAAACATTGCAAAACATGTATATGGCGTCTTATTCACCAAACGGAAAATTCCTGGTAATGATAGACACTGTTGATAATACTCTGAAAATATTTTCTCCAGATGGCGCTGTCCTAATTACAACCATCCTCGATGCGCACTCCAACTATTTGATTTCGCCAGACGGTTCAATCGTAGCATATCAAACAGCAGAAGGCTCCTCAGTTGCCAGGGATACAACAAACTGGACATCCCATGAGACCGCACTACGCGGCAGGCTTGATTCTTTCTCGCCTGATGGGCGATTTCTTATTACACGTACAGATGACGGTGGAATTCTAATTTGGGGCGTCCTTAAAGCAAATGGATAGATCACAGGGAGCAAACCATGCCCACAGTTCGCGAACGAATCTACTTATGCCCGTCAGAACACGGCCAGCCAGGCTGGATAATGGATTTTCCAGTGTGGTGGAATCGCAGCGAATTCTTCAAGAAGTATGGCGAACGCCAGATCGATACCGGCAACCCTCTCTATGTTGACTACGCCCTGCTCTTGACAGGCTGGGAAGCATCAGCCTGGGATGAACAATGTCAAGCAGCATTCGCCCAGGACCCGCGAAACCAGCAGGCTACAATAGTAGAAGCGATGCGCCAATGCGAATCGAGGCTGAAATCCACAAGCTGGGTCGTTGTCGAGTCCTATGAATGGGAGTCGGGGTTGGAATAATATTGACGTCAAAAGGTAAATAGCATTTCTCTAAAATTGGAGTAAAGCAATGACAATCAACAAATGGGGCGGGCTTGCATCTTTTTTACTAGCGGTAGCATTCGTCGCTGCGCCGTTGATTTACTTAACTGGAAATTTGCGAGATGCCGTCGGAGTATTTGCATATGACCTGGCAGATTTTCTCTACGGACCGATCCTGTCAGCCTGTCTAATCGTTGTGACCTATGTGCTTCGTGAAATCATCGGGGAGAGGGCGTTTCGCCGCGCGGACCTCGGTCTTTTGGCAGCTGTCCTATCCGCAGCGGGGATGGCAGCAGTCGCTTTTATCCGAGCTTCTAATCGTCATTACCACTTGAACCATCCTGAACTGGATCTGGAAAACTCCACAACGGTCCTTATCGTTTGGACAACGCTTGTGACAAGTGTGAATGCGATCGGGTTTCATTTTCTAGGATGGGCATTTGTGTTAATTGGTTCAGCCAGTTGGACATCTCACCTCTTTCCCCGACTGTTAAATGGTTTCTATTTTCTGGCGGGAGTTTCGTCCTTATTTGTTTATCTGTTCCCAGAGCTCGAAGGATTTGTTTTGTTGCTCGGCACGATAATGAGTGTTTGGCAGGGTATTTTGCTATGGAAATATGATATCCGCAAAAACACCCACGCAGGCTAATAACTAACTGAGAAGGGCTTCAGGGCATACTGATCGTATTTGGAGAGAGACCTGGCTTTGAGCTTTTCGGCTCAGGCGGGAAAGTCACGATCCACGAACGGAAATGGTTTGGCGCTCAACTTCATGGAGAAATAAAATGCCCGAAAGCATTATGGCTGAGATTTCCGAGCAATATCGCAACACCCACGAAAACCTGCTTGATCTCCTGGTCAACCTGACCGATGAAGAGATTGGCTGGACACCAAATGCAACCACTCCTTCCATAGGTTTTCATGTCTGGCATCTGGCACGCTGGGCAGATTACCTTCAAGAGATGATCAATGGACGCGGGAATCAATTGTGGGATAAGGAAAAATTAGCAATCCATTGGGATATGGAAACTGACAGTTTAGGCTATGCTCAAACCGGCATGAGCATGGATGATAAGACTGCCGTGACGCTCCGAATACCTGGAAAGGATTTGCTCCTTGATTATGCGCGCCGCGCGTTTGCCGCCGCCCAGCGTGCCGTTGAAGGGATCAGTGACAAGGAGTTCTACAAAATTTATGAGGGTCTTCATGGGGAACATTGGCACGATGGACGCATCGGTCCCATCATTTCAACATGGATGACCCATGACAACCGGCATCTTGGGATGATCGAATGCCTTGTCGGTGTTCAAGGCATACATGGAAGCGCGGACAGTTAAAATGCGAAGCAGGCACCCATGAGTACAACCATCTTGAGCATAGTATTGGGAATAGGCGGCATGGTCGGGTGGGGAATATACGACTTTCTTGGCGGCGTTTTTGCCAAACAGATCGGGTCTTTCAAGTCTTTATTTTGGTCGCAATTGGCTGGTTTAATTTCCATCTTTCTACTTGCCATTCTTTTCATGCCAGATGTCAACGTCCCTGTTTTGGTAATTATTTTGTCCTTCATCGCGGCGATACTTTATTCCGCCGGGTATTTATTTTTCTTCAAAGGCTTTGAGATGGGCAATGTGTCCATCATTGCAGCGACCATGAATCTGTGGGCTGTGTTTACCATGTTGTTTGCTTTTATATTTATGAGGCAGCGGCTTTCTGCTTTACAAACTGTGGGTGTCCTTATGATTATCCTTGGCGCTACTTTGGCTTCCTTAAATTGGAGTGAAATTAGAAATCAAAGATTCCAGCTTTCAGCAGGCGTCAAAGAAGCCGCCTTCGGGGCTTTCTTCTTTGGTATCTTTTGGAATGTTAGCGAGATCATTTCTGAAGAAATCGGGTGGTTATTAACGACCCTGTTTATAAAGTTTGGAATTATTTTATTCCTGTTGATCTTCTCGCTTCCTGCAAAACAAAGGATCGGCTTGACTAAAGTTTCTGCGAAAACAAAAACCATCATCTTATTAATGGGTGTTATCGAAACTAGCGCAGTAGCACTTGTTAATTACGGCTTGACAATCGGCGACGCAATATTGATCACACCCATCGCGTCCGCTTTGTCAATCGTGACCATAGCACTGGCTGTTGTTTTCTTGAAAGACAAAATTTCAAAACCTCAAGGATTTGGAATCTTCATGGCGGTTGCCGGTATTATCGCAACCGCGTTCTAGTATAAAACACGCCAAACGGAGCCCCTTTTCATGGCACTTATCATCTTTGATTATGACGGTGTACTCGCAGATACTCTTGACGACTTGCTTGACTTCGGTCAAGAGGCCTGCAACAAATTGGGTGTAAACCATTTAGTAACACAAGAGGACTTAAACAATCTTGAAGTTATGTCTTTCGCATCCTATGGACAGGCATGTGAAGTCCCTGAACATCTTGTTAATGAGTTTGTCAAAATTTGTTTAAACTTTTTCGCAGAAAAGGAAACCCCACCGGCCATTTTCACAGGTCTGAGCAGGGTGATCAGACACCTTTCCATCAATCACACACTTGCCATTGTCACAACAAATTCGTCGCAAAATGTAAACGCTTTTCTCGTCAAGCACGGCCTGGAAAGTCTCATCCATGCAGTCTATGGGGTGGATTCACCGGGTTCCAAAGCGCAGAAAATATCAATGGCGCAAAACCGCCTTTTAGAAAACGGAAAGCAAGAATCAGTGTTTATGGTCGGAGACTCATTAAGTGATGTCCTTGCGGCAAAAGAAGCCTCAGTTACCAGCATTGCAGTTACATGGGGGCATCAAAGTTTGCAAAATCTACTTCGCGGCAATCCTGATCATGTAGTCAGCTCTCCTCAAAATCTTATTGAGATCATTGAGCAATAAAATGACAAAGTTGGGTTATTATTTTTTATGCTAATATTTACAAAAAGCGCCTCATATTGCGCGTACTTGCCACTCCCGTCCTCGGGCTGCTTCGCATGGGCGGCATCAAAAGTACACAGGTCGTACCTGGGGAGAGGCTTAATCTTGGGTTTTCTGCCCGGAGAGGCAGGACACTGTCCGCTCCGCAGGATAGGTCTGCGAACACACTGCTGGACATTGCGTGGAGAACATCCTCAAATAACCTCATTGGAAAACAGCGTTAAATATATTTATAAAGGAGCAAGTTAATGGAATACATTCGATTAGGTTCAACAGGAATGATGGTCTCACGTATCTGCCTCGGCTGTATGGGGTTCGGCGACGCGGCAAGTTGGATTCACAAATGGGTGCTGAATGAAGAAAACAGCCGTCCGATCATCAAAAAAGCCCTTGAGCTGGGAATCAATTTCTTCGATACTGCCAATGTCTATTCGATTGGAGCGAGCGAAGAGATCCTCGGACGCGCCTTGAAAGAGTTTGCCAAACGAGATGAAGTGGTCATCGCCACCAAAGTGCATGGCAAAATGTTTGAGGGGCCGAATGGCTCAGGATTATCACGCAAAGCCATTATGAGCGAGATCGACAAGAGCTTGAACAGACTCGAAACAGATTATGTAGATTTGTATCAAATTCACCGCTGGGATTATGAAACGCCAATCGAAGAAACCATGGAAGCCTTGAACGACATCGTTCGCGCAGGCAAAGCTCGTTACATCGGCGCCTCTGCCATGTGGGCATGGCAATTTCAAAAGGCGTTACATGTCGCCGAGAAACATGGTTGGACTCGTTTTATTTCAATGCAGAATCATCTAAATCTCATTTATCGCGAAGAAGAGCGTGAGATGCTGCCGCTATGCCGCGAAGAGAAGATCGGAGCGATCCCATACAGCCCGCTTGCATCAGGGAGGTTGACACGTGAGCGGTCTTCTGAAACCACGCTTCGCTCTGAGACCGATCAAATTGCAAAAAGCAAATATGATTCGACGGCTGAAACAGACCAACAGATCGTAGAGCGGGTCGCGGAGATCGCAAAGCAGCATGGAGTCCCACGCACTCATATCGCCCTCGCCTGGTTATTACAAAAAGAGCCAGTGACAGCCCCCATCATCGGGGCGACGAAGATACCGCATTTGGAAGAAGCCGTCGGCGCGCTGTCCGTTAAGTTGACCCAAGACGAAGTTGCATATCTGGAAGAACCCTATGTGCCGCATCGCATCGTTGGACATCAGTAAATAAAATACATCCTCACCATTTTCTATGTCTATGAAAACGTGTAATATGATCTGATATTCGATCAGCTCATATCCAACGTCCGGCTAAATGCGCGAATACCTTTTTCGCGCTTCAACAGGCAGCAAGGGACTGCATGCTTGACCATGAAGGATTTAGCAAGTGCGTCCAAAAAAGTTAGCGATTATAATTCGCAGAATAATGGACACTAAACTTGAACTTCAAAAAGAATTTGAGAAAGCCCAACAGGCCCGTATCAATAAGAACGAGGGGCAGGCGCGCGTCTGCGCCAGGCGCGCGGCGGGCATCGCGATACGGGATTATCTGACCCGTGACGGGGCTCGCGTCCCAAGCATGAGCGCCTACGATCTGCTCAACCTGCTTAAGGAAGATCCGCTCATCCCCGCTGACATGAAATTGATCGCCGATCATTTGACCGTGCGCGTCACCGAAGAATTCAACCTCCCGATCGACGCCGACTTGATCGCCGAGGCAAGAATCCTGTGTAATTGGCTGACAACGCCACCCCAATAAAAAAGACCCCTAAAGGCTTTGGAAAAACCTTTAGGGGTCTTTTGTTTTAAACAAACTACACCGGACCTCTGCGTCCCACCAGGTAATAGAACGCGCGCGCAACTGTGATCAGAAGCATCATCCCGGAAAGAACGCCGCCAAAAACAAGAAACAACTTGCGCCAATCGCTGAGGCGCAAAGCGATCTCTTCACGCGCCGGCATGTAGATACGTGTTCTCAGGCGTTGGACAATCTCCCTCGAAGGCGTAACTGGCTTCAAGGTCACAGCCAGATGCGATTCAAGAGCGTCCAATACTTCTTCAGGGGCGGCAGTCTGCTTTCGTTTCGTCATTCTTACCTATTCTGCGGGATAGAGGACCAACCCAACCGTACCAGGGCCAAAGTTGATCGCGAGGGAAATGGAGAGGTCGGTCATCTCGGTGCTCTTATAATTAAAATGTTTCTTGGCTTCTTCCAGCAACGCGCTGCAAGCCTCAATATCACGGGCATGGACAACCCCGAGATGCACGGGTTTATCACCCACCAATTCCTTGCCAAGGGCGATGACGCGGGCAAGCGCAACTTTGCGCGTACGGACCTTGTCCACTGTTTCAACCAAACCATCCTTGAGCAGGGCGATCGGTTTGAGATTTAGGACGGAAGCAAGAGAGGCGGAGAGGGCGCCGACACGTCCGCTTCGGCGGGCGTATTCGAGAGTATCAAGGGTTAGGATGATATAAACCTGACTGCGGATCGATTCAAGCCGCCGCACAATTTCATCAACACCTTTTCCAGCGCGTTCCATTTCACGAGCAGCGCGGCAGAGATGGGCGATACCCATTGAACCAGCCAGGGAATCAAAGGTAATGATGTTATATGTTCCCTTCAACTCTTCGGCTGCCGCAACCGCGGAGGCATACGTGCCTGAGAGTTTACTGGTGACATGGATCGATAAAATGGTGTCACCCGGTTGATAATTCTTCTTATAATATTCCACGAACTGATGCGGAGAAGGCTGCGAGGTTTTGGGGAATGCGTTTGCTTTATCGCCGACCAATTTATAAAAATCATCCAACTTCAGGTCAACATCTTGAATATAGGTTTTTTCCCCAAAGTGAACATTAATGGGAATGATTTGAATATCAAATTCCTTTTTCCATCCTTCAGGGACGTCTGCGGCACCGTCGGTCAAAATTCGCATCATGTTTCATTCTCCTTCAAGGTTAAGGTTATGATCTTCCAATTGATCTCGTAAAGCCAAAAGCGTGCGGTGGTAAAGACTCTTTACAGCACCTTCACTTCTACCCATGATCGCACCGATCTCCGCATTTGACATATCCTCAACGAATTTCAGAATTAATAGATTCTGCCTCTCCGCGGGCAGTTTTCGGATCATTCGCAATAAGGCATCCTGTTCCTGTGAGCGAACCAGGTTTTTCTCCGGGTGGTCGCCCTTGGTTGGAAGGATGGGCAGGTCGTCCAACGGGATTTCCTGCTTGCGGCTGCCGTCGCGATGCCAGTTGGCAACAAGGTTATGCGCGATCCGATACAACCAGGCGGAGAATGGCACGCCGCGATCAGTGTACTTCTGAATATGATTCATCGCCCGTTGAAACACACGCGCAGTGAGATCTTCAGCATCGTGTGTATTACCTGTGCGGTAATACACATAATTGAAAATACGCTCCACGTAACGCTCATAGAGTTGACCAAAAGCATCTCGGTCGCCCTGTGAAGCGAGTGATAAAATCTCTTCTTCGTTGAATTCCAAGTCCGGCAAGTTTAAAACCTTACCGGCGGGTTTGAAAATATAACCCCGCCGGATTTGAGAAGTTGCACTGAGTATATCACGCGGCATTTCAATTCATTTTCAAGCATTTCACTGATAAAGGATGCGTCTCACACTTAATTGAAAGTTGATTCACACCAAATAATATTTTCTCCCTTTAGGCGTCCCCGTCATTGCAAGCCCGCCAGTGCAGGTGTGGCACATGGCTTTCTAAAAGGAGCTTGGTAAAACGCGATCTGTCAGCCTGAGTGAGGCGAAGGGTCTCTAGCAGGTCAAAGAGACTCCTACCGCACTGGCGCGCGGCGCCAGTGCCAGTCACGGCGAGCATCCCCTCTCAGAGCAACATAAATCGAACTTTGAGAAAGCCCTGAGGTAAGACAGGATATTTACAGTAAAAATAAAACATTTGTGCTACAATCAGGCATCCCAAGGAGAAGCATGTATGTCAGCTAATGTCATTCGCGTCGTCGGCGCACGTGTTCACAACTTAAAAAATATCACGGTGGAAATTCCGCGTGATAAGTTTGTGGTTATTACAGGTCTATCAGGTTCAGGCAAATCGTCGCTCGCATTTGATACCATCTTTGCAGAAGGACAAAGACGCTACGTCGAGTCACTCTCCGCTTATGCGCGCCAGTTCATTGGTCAAATGGACAAGCCCGATGTGGATTACATCGACGGTCTCTCCCCGGCCGTATCCATTGACCAGAAGTCCACGAGTCATAATCCACGTTCAACGGTTGGTACAGTTACCGAAATATACGACTACATGCGTTTGCTCTTTGCGCGCGCGGGCATCCCGCACTGTCCTGTCTGCGGACGTGAAGTGGTCAAGCAGTCTGCCCAGGAGATCGTTGATAACGTGGGCAGACTCCCGGAAGGTTCGCGCACCTTAATTCTGGCTCCATTGGTGCGCGCACGCAAAGGGACCTACCAGGCGGTCTTTGAGGAGATCCGCAAGGCTGGTTTCACCCGTGTCCGCGTGGATGGGAATGTCCATTCACTGGACGATGAGATCGAACTTGACCGCTACAAACAGCACACCATCGAGGCTGTGGTTGATCGTCTCGTCATTTCACACGAGGGAAATAAGGAAGAGAAAAAAGCCGCTCTTACCCGCCTGACCGATTCCATTGAAACAGCGCTCAAATTTGGCGAAGGCTACCTCACGATCCATCTTGTCGATAAAAAAGAAGACCTGCAATTCTCCGAACATCTTGCCTGCCCCGAGCATGGCGTCAGCATCAATGAAATCGAACCGCGCACATTCTCGTTTTACACGCCCCAGGGGGCATGTCAGGATTGCCAGGGTCTCGGCTCAAAATTGGAGATCGACCCGGACCGCATGATCCCCGACGACAGCCTATCCTTTAATGACGGCGCCATCGTCAGCATGGAATGGAGCGGCCCCAAAGTGGAAGGCGGCTACTATTGGCAGAGTCTGATCAACGCGGCGAAGGCTTACAAAATTGATCTGGATAAACCCGTCAAGGATCTGCCAAAAGACCAAATAAAGATCGTCCTGTACGGAACTGGCGACAAGCAGATCCAGATGACCTATCAGAACGCGAACGGCAACGAATTCAAATTCACGCGTGCTTTCGAAGGCGTGATCACAAATCTCGAACGGCGATATCGCGAAACAAATTCAGAATACATCCGTGAGAAGATCAGCGAGTTCATGTCCGACCGCCCATGCCCCACCTGCGGCGGCAAGAGATTAAATCCTGCTGCGCTGGCTGTGACCGTGGATAATGTCAATATTGTGGAAGCGAATTCCTGGCCTGTCTCCACCACGCTGGAATGGGTGAAGAAGATCTCCGGCAAGAATTCTCCACTGACTTCAAAGCAAAAGACCATCGCTGAAAGGGTCATCAAAGAGATCCACGAGCGATTAAATTTTCTGGTCAATGTCGGATTGAATTATTTGACCTTGAACCGCTCAGCCACAACTTTATCCGGCGGAGAGGCACAACGCATCCGGCTTGCGACACAAGTCGGCTCGCGGCTGGTCGGTGTGTTGTATGTATTGGATGAACCTTCGATCGGTTTGCATCCGCGCGATAATGCGCGATTATTGGAAACACTAAAAGGACTGCGCGACTTGGGCAACACCGTTTTGGTCGTTGAACATGACGACGAAACCATTCGCGAAGCAGATTGGATCATCGATCTCGGACCGGCCGCCGGCGAACATGGCGGAGAGGTCATCGCAGAAGGCACACCGCAACAGATCCTGACGCACCCAAAGTCACTGACCGGTGCCTACCTCTCGGGACGCAAGCAGATCGCTATCCCGAAAAAGAGGCGCGAAGGCAGCGGTAAATCGCTGAAAATCGTCAACGCGACGGCGAACAATTTAAAGGGTATTGATGTCTCGATCCCTTTGGGAAAAATGGTCTGCATCACGGGCGTTTCCGGGTCGGGCAAATCCACGTTGATGAGCGACATTATGTACAACGCGCTGGCGGCAAAATTGATGTTCGCGCGTACAAGCCCCGGCGAACATGAGCGCATTGAAGGGATTGAGCATCTCGACAAGATCATCAACATCGACCAGTCGCCGATCGGCCGCACGCCGCGCTCCAACCCCGGGACCTATACCGGGCTGTTCGATGAGATCCGCAAACTGTTCGCGGAATTACCTGAAAGCAAAGTGCGCGGATATAAACCCGGGCGATTCTCGTTCAACGTACATGGTGGGCGTTGTGAAGCCTGTCAGGGACAAGGCGAATTGCGGATCGAAATGCAGTTCCTCCCTGACGTATACGTGCCCTGCGATATTTGTCATGGCAAACGATTTAATCGCGAAACCTTGCAGGTGATGTTCCACGATCAATACAGCATTTCAGACATTCTTGATATGACGGTTGATCACGCGCTCTCGGAATTTAAAAATTATCCACCGATGCAGAATAAGTTGAAACTATTGCAGGAAGTGGGCTTGGGATATGTGCGTGTGGGTCAGCCCGCCACGACCCTTTCAGGCGGCGAAGCGCAGCGCGTGAAACTTTCAAAGGAATTGTCACGCCGCGCAACAGGCCGCACGCTTTATGTTTTGGACGAGCCCTCAGTTGGCCTGCACGCTGCCGATGTCCATAAACTGATCGAAGTATTGCAAAGATTGGTGGATACGGGCAACTCGGTTGTGATCATTGAGCACAATCTTGACATCATCAAGATCTCGGACTGGCTCATTGATCTTGGGCCTGAAGGCGGCGAGGGTGGCGGTGAATTAATTGCAGAAGGAACGCCTGAACAGATAATGAAAGTAAAGGAATCGTATACTGGAAAATATTTGAAAGCCCATATGAAGTAGGTGCAAAAAGGAAACAGGGAACCAGGAAATTATATTATTTACCTGTTCCGTGTATAAAACCGCGTCCAAATTTGAAAGGGACTGTACAGAATGTATTGTCATCCATTCAAACCATCCGCGCACAACCTTCATTTTTCAGGTAGAATCTCTTTACAGTGCGTCAAAGAGTAATTCCCTTTGAAAAAACGCAGTGTAAAAGGAACCGATTTCATGAATAACAGACCTCCGATTTCGTCTTCACCATCAAGCAGTATCAATTCCCTCCGAAAGCGCAAGTTACAGCGCAACAGACCCAGTATTATATTTATTGTTGCCGGGCTGCTTGTTTTAGGAGGAGTGATCCTGTTGATCCTCTGGCTGGCCGGGCCCAGCAAGCCGATCAGCACGTTCTTCGCCACCGAGACCGCCACCCCGACCCTTACATTCACACCAACCAATACGACCACACCGACAAATACCCCGACTGCCACAGAAACATCTACCATCACGCCCACTCCGACGTTTTCAACGCCTTTTAATTATACTGTTCAAGAAGGCGACTATCTGGGACTTATCGTTGACAAATTCAACCTCGGCAATGACGGGGTCGCGTGGATCTTGCTGCTTAATCCATTTGGCGGAACAAGCCCGCAAGGTTTCCCGGTCGGGGTAGACCCAGCAACTCTGAATATTCTGCCTGGTCAAGTGATCCTGCTGCCTGCGCCCGGGGCTCCACTGCCCACATCCACCCCGATCCCGGATAATCTCCCCAGAGGGACAAAACTTGATTATATAGTTCAAGCCGGAGACTCGCTTGGGGTAATCGCTGCAAAATTCAACAGCACTGAGGAAGCGATCATCGAGGAAAACAAACTGACTGACCCCAATGCTCTTTTTGTAGGCCAGTTATTGGTAATTCCTGTAAATATGATCACCGCAACGCCGACCCGCCCACCCACCAGCACTCCAGTGACGCCCGGGGCCGGTACACCCAGCCCGACCGTGACATTTACTCCCATCAACTAAACCCGGCTTGTTCCGCATTGAAAAATGCGGGACAAGTTTTTAGAATTGCACAATTAATTTACTGGACAAATACCCACCCCTCATGTAAAATACAGCGCTGTCAATAAAGAAAAGTAGTTATTTTTTGGAGGAAGACCTTGGCTAACATTAAGTCACAAATCAAACGCAATCGTCAGAACGAAAAGCGCCGTGTTAAGAATCGCAATTATCGTGGAGCCGCCCGCACCGCCATTACAGCCGCGCGTGAGGCTTTTGCAAAGAACGAACCTGACACAAAAGAATCAGTTCTGAAGGCAATCAGCACTCTGGATAGAGCAGCTCAGAAAGGCGTCATCCACCCCAACAACGCATCCCGCCGCAAGGGTCGTCTTATGAAGCGCCTCGCCGCTTTCATTGCCGCGCCTCCTGTTGTTGAGGAAGCCGCTCCCAAAAAGAAGAAAACTGCAAAGAAATAAGACCGCAGTTAATATGCAAGTCATTAAATGGGAGCGCCATTAATCGGCGGTCCCATTTTTATTACCCTGGGCTATAATCCAAATTATGTTTACACAAGAACAGCAAATCATCGAAGCAAAAATAAAAGAATTCTGCGCCGCGAACGATATTCCACTGGCGGAACTTAAATGGCAGCCCATCCCCTTTTCCGGTGAATGGGGTTTTGCAACGTCATTCTTCCAGACTGCCGCCAATGAAGCGCGCGCCGGCAAGGGCGGAAAACCCGTCCCGCAGAGAGCGCAGGAGATGGCCGAGCAGGTCAAGGCGCAGATCGGAAGCATGGACGGCATCAGCCGTATCGACGCGGTCAAGGGATATCTCAATTTATATTTTTCGACCGCGGCTTACGCGAGTCGGGTTGTGGATGAAGTGCTCGCCTCCGGCCTTAACTTTGGGCGGGGCGCAAAAAAAAATGAGCGCGTCATGGTTGAGTATGCCCAGCCGAACACGCATCACTCGTTCCATATTGGACACGCAAGAAATACGATCTTGGGTGAAGTGCTTGCGCGGCTGGTGGAGTTCGCAGGTTTTGAAACGATCCGCGCCTCGTACCCTGGTGATCTGGGGCTCGGCGTCATCACCGTGATGTGGATCTATGACAAACTCTACAAGGGGCAGGAACCTGAAGGCGTGCATGAGCGCGGTCAATGGCTGGCGAAACTTTATGTGGAAGCCACAGCCATGCTCGAAAAGAAGGAAAATGAAACTCCTGAAGAAACCACCAAACGCGAAGCATGCGATGCCGAACGGCGCGAGATGTATCGCAAGTGGGACGCGGGCGATGAGTACGTGCGAAATTTATGGCGCGAAACCCGCGAGTGGAGTTTGGAAGAACTGCGCGAAGTATTGAAAATGCTCGATGTGAAGATGGATGTGTGGTTCTACGAAAGCGAAGTAGACGAACCATCCAAAGTCATTGTGGATGAATTGATCGCAAGAGACATTGCCACCGATGAACGTCCGCAAGGCGGCGCGGTGATCGTAAAGATCGACGAAAAACTTGGGCTGACAAAAGAAAAATATCGCACAAATGTCCTTTTGCGAAAAGACGGCACAACCCTGTATTTGACAAAAGATCTGGCTTTGGCGAAGGTCAAGTTTGAACAGCATCATGTGGATCGCTCGATCTATGTGGTTGATTCACGTCAGGCACTGCATTTACAACAGGCATTTGCCATTCTCAAGTTATGGGGTTTCCCGCAATCGGAGAAGTGTTATCACCTTGGTTATGGCTTTGTGAGCCTGCCCGAGGGAGCCATGTCCGCGCGGCGCGGACGGGTCGTGCTGTTCAAGGATGTAGCGGATGAAGCTGTGAAGCGCGTGCTTTTGGTGGAAACTGAAAAGAGCGCAGATATTCCAATTGAGGAGCGCGGAAAGATCGCCTATCAGATCGGCATGGGCGCGTTGGTATATTCCATGCTTTCAGTGGACAACAACAAGGATATTGTCTTTGACATCAACGAAGCATTATCTTTCGATGGACGAACCGGCCCGTACATTCAGAACGCGTATGTAAGGGCGAACTCGATTTTGAAAAAAGCAAACGTTCACACGGTCGCACAGTCACACGGTCACACGTTTGACTACGAGCTCACCAAGCATGAGGTCGAATTGATCGAACTCATCTCGCGCTTCCCGCAGACGGTGGAGCAGGCAGCGAATGAGTATCGTCCGCTGGTGATGGCGGCCTACGCGTACGATCTGGCGAATGCATTCCACTCGTTCTATCATGCGGTGAATGTATTGCAGACCGAAGATGAGAAAATAAGAAATGCGCGTTTGCAGTTGGTGATGGCAGCCAGGCAAACAATAGAAAATGCGCTGCGCTTACTGGACATTCAAGCGCCAGAGGTCATGTAAAAAACAGGCTAAACGTTCTCTATGCGTTTAGCCTGTTTTCCTTATAATTATTGTGTATTACGTCGTGCTGGGTAAAAACGAAAAGACTCAAAACCCAAGCCGGGTCATTTCGGACACTGTCCTCAGTGCGTCTTGTTTATAGGAGATCATTATGCCTATCAAAACCCTCATCATGGGAGCCGCCGGACGCGACTTCCACAACTTTAATACCTTCTTCCGCGGGAACAAGGATTATGAAGTGGTCGCATTCACCGCGACCCAAATTCCAGATATCGAAGGCCGCGTATACCCAACCGAACTCGCGGGGGAACTATATCCTGCCGGCATCCCGATCCGCGCCGAAGAGGAACTGCTTGACCTCATCAAGAAATACGGCGTGCAGCAGGTGGTATTTTCATACAGCGATGTGCCGCATGAATACGTGATGCACAAGGCCAGCATGGTCAATGCCGCAGGCGCGGACTTCCGCATCATGGGCACGAAGAATACGCAGATCAAGTCGACCAAACCGGTTGTGTCGATCAGCGCTGTTCGGACGGGATCAGGCAAAAGTCAGACCACGAGGCGTGTGGCTTTGATCCTCCAGGAAATGGGATACAAAGTCGCTGCGATTCGCCACCCAATGCCTTATGGAAATCTCGTCGCACAGGAAGTTCAGCGTTACGCAAATTATGACGATCTCGATGAATATCAATGCACCATCGAAGAACGGGAAGAATACGAACCGCACATTGACAATGGTGTGATCATTTACGCGGGGGTCGATTACGAGAAGATCATCCGCAAGGCCGAAGCCGAAGCTGATATTATTTTGTGGGACGGCGGCAATAACGATTTCCCGTTCTATGTGCCCGACCTGCAAATTGTTGTGGCTGACCCGCACCGCCCTGGACATGAGTCAACTTACTACCCCGGTGAGACGAACGTGCGCATGGCGGATGTATTTGTCATCAACAAAGTGGACACCGCCGATGCGGAGAACGTCATCAAACTGCGCGAGAGCCTCCGCAAGTTGAATCCGACCGCGACACAGATCGAAGCGGCCTCTCCCCTCTTCGTGGATGACCCCGATGCGATCCAGGGCAAGCGCGTATTGGTTGTGGAAGACGGCCCGACCCTCACTCACGGTGAGATGGCCTATGGTGCTGGATACATCGCTGCCCGCAGATTCGGCGCAAAGGAAATCGTTGACCCGCGTCCGTTTGCGGTGCGATCGATCGCAGCGACCTACGTCAAGTATCCGAAGACGGGACCCATCCTCCCCGCGATGGGATACGGCGAGGCGCAAACCAAAGACCTCGAAGAAACGATCAACAAGTCGGATGTGGACCTGGTCATCATTGGTACGCCAATCGATCTTTCCCGTGTGATGAAGATCTCGAAGCCAAGTCAGCGCGTGAGAT
Source organism: Candidatus Villigracilis saccharophilus (assembly GCA_016709305.1). Lineage (GTDB taxonomy): Bacteria > Chloroflexota > Anaerolineae > Anaerolineales > Villigracilaceae > Villigracilis > Villigracilis saccharophilus. Next base: position 84,465 of record JADJNA010000005.1, on the reverse strand, counting down.
ATGAGCTGCAGGAGATCGGTCAGCCGACATTGACAGATGTTTTGATGAAGAAGTTTGGAAAGAAGAAGTAGATTGGTGATCGGTAATTAAGGATCGGGAAGTCGGGTGATAGAATTCATCCGACTTCTTTTTATGTTGTGTTTTGAAAAGGAAGCAGGAATTAGAGTAATAAATCCGGCTTGAATTCCTCTTTTTTGTAATGAATGGCAAATAAAATCAAATGATCAAAAAGGATAACAACAATGGACTATTGGACTGAAGGAAACCGCGCGTTCGCATTTTGGGATGAGGATGAATATTTTTACCCAGCCACGATCGTCGCGCTCGATGGCGAAGATATATTTATCCGCTTTGACACGGGTGAAGAAGAATGGACAAACGCCGACTACCTTGAGGAATTTATTGTCGAAGTTGACGATGAAGTTGAATGCAAGTCAACGCAGGATAATTTATATTATGATGTGACCGTTCTCGATGTGGATGGCGACCGTGTTGAGGTGGAATATGAAGATGAAACCAGCGAGTGGAGCACATTAAGCCGTCTGCGTTTTTTTGTTGACGAAGGCTGATTAAGACAAGCGGACAACAGATCTATAATTTACTAATTTTCCTGGCGCCCACTCGTTAGGCGGTCTGGAAGCAGAAAACGCTGATTCGCGAAAATCAGCGTTTTCTGCTTTTATCGGTATCCCATTTTGCTCTTAACCAATACAATTTTAATAACGCTTTAGTTACAATTTTGCAAACAATTTCTGTACGGCCAAGGTCGGGTATATAATGGCAGAAAAGTTTTTGGGAGAAAATTCACAATGGATAAATCCTTTCAACGTAATTTTCAGTTGCGCAACTGCCTGCTTGTTATGGTTTTTCTCAGCTTGATTTTGCCAGGCTGCGCCCCCAAAGAACAACCCATTCCAGGGGAATTGATCCTGTACAACTGGGTGGAATATATGCCGCAGCCTGTGTTGGACGCTTTTACGAAAGAGAATGGCATAACAGTTAAATATGTCACCTACCAATCACAGGAAGAGGCATTTGACAATATGCAGGCGGGAACTGTTTACGACCTGGTTGTATTAAAACCTGAATTTATCCCTGAACTGGCGGAACAGAACCAGCTCAAAGCTATTGATTACGCGCAAGTACTAAATTTCAAATATGTCTCGGCCAATTTCCGTGACCTGGCCTTTGACCCGGGCAATAAATATACAATTCCATTCCATTGGGGCACAACTGGTATTTTATTTCGCACGGATCTGGTTGACCGTCCCATTACCCGCTGGAGCGATCTGTGGGATCCCACCTTTGCCGGCAAGGTGGGGGTTTGGCCGATCCCGGATTCTCTGATTCCAATCACGCTAAAGATGTTGGGGCATTCAGCAAATTCAGAAGATCCTGCTCAAATGGAGGAAGTGCGCCAATCTCTGTTACAGCTCAAGCCCAATTCAGTGGTCATCTCAAACACCAATGCGACAGTCGTCCCTCTGTTGGAATCGGGTGAAGTGGAGATCGCATTTGGCTGGGCTTATGACGCCATGCTGGCACAGGAATCAACCCAACCGATCGAATACATCATTCCCGAAGAAGGCACCATCTTATGGACGGATTATTTCTGCATCCCCGCCAATGCAGCCAACCCGCGCGGCGCAGAGTTATTCCTCAATTTTATTTTGCAACCTGAAATTGCAGCCCGAATCGTCAATGAAAGTTACTACCCGATGGCCGTTGACGGCATGGACGAATTTATTATTCCCGATATCCTTCACAACCCGGTTATCTTCCCAGATAATGCTCAAATGCAAAATGCTGAAATTATCCTGCCCACGCACAACAGCCGCAAGCCGGCATATGACGATGTATGGTCATCGTTCATTGGTAATAATCCATGACATATAGACTCAAAACCCGTCCGCGCCTCTTTCCAAGCTGTCAGCTGGTACTGTCTCGAATTCTCCTCAGCCTGCTGACGATGACCTTGATTACCGCCTGCATCAGTCCAACACCTCCTCCAGCGCTCACGCCTACCGCGAACTCTCTGGCACAGGAGATCATCTTTTACAGTTGGGCAGAGGATGTACGCCAATCCGTGCCGGACATGTTCACTGAAGAATATGGGGTTAAGGTCAAATATGTTGGATACGAATCCCAGGAAGAAGCCATTGCAAATATACAGGCCGGGCAAATCTACGATGTGGTTCTCATGGAGAGCCGTTTTATTCCGCAGTTAACAAAGGTGCATCTCCTCGCTGAACTGGAGCAAAGGAACCTTTCTAATTCGAAGAATCTTTCCGCCAATTTCCGCGACCTGGCGTACGATCCAGGCAACCGCTACAGCGTACCCAATTCCTGGGGAACGACCGGCCTTATCTTCCGAAGTGATCTTGTTGCAGAGCCAGTGGCCCGCTGGGCTGACTTGTGGGACCCACAGTACACCGGAAAAGTCGGCCTTTGGTTGGATGAACCCCGCGAGGTAATCAGCCTGACCCTAAAATCCCTGGGCTACTCGGCCAACTCAGAAGATCCAGCAGAATTGGAAGAGGCATTAACCCGTTTACTTGAACTCAAACCAAATACAATTGCTTTGGAAGATTCCAATTTTGCCACGCCAAATGGAATGCTGGCAAATAGCCAAGTTGTCATCTCGATGGGATATGCCGGTAACGCTTATGAAGCCAGTGAAAATAATCTTGCAGTCAATTATGTATTACCCCAGGACGGAGCCTTGCTGTGGAATGACACACTCGTCATCCCGGCAAACAGCCCAAACAAGTTCACCGCTGAATTATTCCTGAATTTTCTGATGCGTGCGGAGATCAACGCGACAGTGGTCAACGAAAACATATTCCCCACTCCTAATGAGGCAGCCTACGAATTCATTGATCCAGAGATCCTCAAAAATCCACTGATCTATCCGCCGAATGAAGACCTCGTCAATGCCGAGTTGATCCTGCCTCTCTCGACGCAAGGCCAGCAGCTTTACGATGAAGTTTGGGAGCGCTTTTCAACCGCTCCATAAAGCCAATTTATGCTGAAAAACTTTTTCCCATTTTCACGATACCGCCTAAGCGGACAAGTCATGTCCCTCGTCAGCGGGGCATTGCTTTTCACGCTGGTAATATTTTCACTCAGTGTCTTCTATTTTGTGAACCGGGTGGAAAGTGCAGCCTGGCGCGGACGGCAGGGTGAAGCCGCCCGCAACGCCGCCGGGACCGTGAGTGGATTTATTCAGCGCGTACAGGATGCCCTGGTTGTGATCAGTATTGTTTCACCGGACCAGCTTGCGGTGAAATCAGATGAACTCATCGCCTTGCTTCAAGGAAACACGGCTATATTGGAAATCATCCGCACGGACAGGGCAGGCAACGTGATCGCAAGCGCCGCGCGGGATAAATCAATCCTGGCAAATCTGATCACCATCCCCCAATCACAATGGTATTTGCAAGCCGGGCAGGGAGAAATCTATATCGGCGATGTGCAGTTGTCTGCGAATGATACGCCGTATCTCATCATGGCTATACCGGGCGTTGACAATGGAGTGGTTGCCGCCCGCGTTCAAATGAATATTTTATGGAATGTGGTGAAGGATATTCGTTTCGGTAAATCCGGCCAGGTGATCGTTATTACTCATGCAGGGGATATCGTCGCGCACACTAATTCGGAATTTGTTCTCGCAAGACAAACTCTTACAGGGCGCCCTGAATTATCGGCAATCCTCAATGCGCCTGATTCGATATGGTCTGGTTCATATTCAGATTTTCATGACGAAGAAGTTGTAGCCGCCACTTCGCCCATATCTGGGACAGATTGGATCGTGATCACGGAATTAGCCCAATCGGAAGCTTTTGCATACAGCCAGACAGCGATAGTTGTGCTGGGCACCGAAGCGTTCCTGCTCCTGCTCGTCGTGAGTTTTATCGTGGCAGGCTTCGTGCAGTCATTGATCACCAGACCCATGGAACAATTGATCATTGGAGCGGATCAAGTTGGTCAGGGAGATCTAAGCCATCGCATTAATATGATCAGAAAAAATGAGATCGGTCAGGTAGCATCTGCCTTCGATGCGATGGCCGTCAGCCTGCAGGAACAACGGGCAGAAGTGAACAGGCAAACGATAGCCCTGCAATCCAGTGAAGCCAACCAGCGGCGAATCGCCGACAACATGTACGACATCATCACACAAATCGGGCCGGATGGAATCATTCAATACTCCAGCTCCTCGGTGAAATGGGTGCTAGGAATTGAACCTGCTGAATTGCTTGGTGAAATGATCTTTGAACGCATCCATCCGGACGATATGGCTGAAGAGCTGACCATTTTTTCCCAGGCTGTCGCGGATCAGGTCAGACCCCAACCATTTGCACTTCGTTACAAGCATGTCAATGGAAAATATTTATGGATGGAATGCGCCGCCAGCATTTTGACAGACCCACAGGGTGAGTTTGCAGGCGCAGTCCTCTCCAGCCGCGATATATCGGAACGCAAAAAAATGGAAATGGAACTTAGCGCGAGCGAACAGCGCTACCGCATACTGGCTGAAAATGCCAGCGATGTGATCTGGGCGGCAGATATGAATATGCAAATGTACTATGTCAGTCCGGCTGTCCAGAAATTATTTGGATACACTGTCGAAGAGGTGCTTACAAAAGACGTCTTTCAAAGCATGACCCCAGATCAGCGCAATTTGCATTATCATCTTTTGCCCAGATCCTGATGGAGCTCCAAACAGAGCCAAAGGAACCTCTGCGAGGCGCTTCAAGTTCCCTCGAATTGGAATGGATTCGAAAAGACGGATCAACCGTATGGACTGAAGCCAAGGTCTCATTCATGCTGGATGAACAAGACACGCCCGTGGGGCTGTTGGGCGTTACCCGCGACATCAGCGAGCGCAGGCAGGCGGAAGATGCCCGTCAAAAAGCGATCGCCTATGAATACGAATCCCAACGCGCGCGCGAATTGGACATTTTATTAAAAGCGTCCGAAGCTACTTCATCATCCCTCGATTTCCATTTAGTGTTGCACACTCTCGCTACACAACTTCTCGAGCTCAGCGGGTTCGAGAGCTGTTTCATTTCAGAATGGGACAAAGAGACTAATTCGGTAATTGGTCGGCTGGACGCTTCAAGGACTTTTTGGCGTGAAGACCTGCGGGATTCCTATTCGATGAGTGATTACCCCCAATCCAATCAGGTGCTGTTGACGGGCAACCCTATTATTTTACAGGGCGATTTCAAAGCCGAAGAGAAACAATGGATGGACCAGTTAAAAAGGACCGCTGTCATCATCCTTGCACTTTATGCCCGGGAGAAAATCATCGGACTGGTTGAAATCGCCACGACAAAGAAGAATAAACTTTTTACCACGCAGGATTTGCTCAACTGCCAGGAAATTTTAACAAACGCGGCGCCCTCCATTATAGAACCCTTATCGGCAAATGAACCCAAAGAATTATTTGAAATAGAAAGAGCACTAATTCAAGCCACTGGAGGGGAAGTTTGTTCTTTTTCAGAATGGGATAAGCCTAATAATAAGGTCATTAATCTTGCCGTCTCTTCTTATATCACCTGGGATACAGGCACAGGCACGCGTTTCAATCCCGACCTGGATACCTGGCGTCAGGCACTTGACGAGGGTAATACAATCACCTTCCAGCGCGCAAAACACCCGACAACCGAAGCCGTGGTGTTCGACGGGGTCGAAAGGATGGATGTAGAATCACTGATCATCTTTCCCCTGCAAAAAGGAACCGAGCGCATCGGCGTGATCGAGTTGTACGATTTCAATCACGAGATACAAGTTACACCCGAACAGATCACTTTATTGAAAACTATTGCCGACAAAGCCAGTTACTCGATCGAGAATGCGCGCCTGCTCCAATTAACACAGAATAAACTTGACGAACAAACCGAACTGCTCAATGAAAAAGAAGTGCTTCTCAAGGAAATCCATCACCGCGTCAAGAATAATTTGCAGATCATCTCCAGCCTGCTCAACCTGCAGTCTGATCAAGTCAAAGATACCGGCACATTACGAGTCCTGCGTGACAGCCAGGCGCGTGTGCGCTCCATGGCTTTGATCCACGAGAAGTTGTATCAATCCAAGAGCCTGGCAAAGATCAATTTTGGCGAATACGTGCAAAGCCTGTCAAAGGACCTGTTTCGCTCGTACCAGCGCACGCTGGGAGATATCCAGTTGAATGTTCAAGTGGATGAAGTCTCTCTCGATCTGGATTATGCCGTACCTTGCGGATTGATTCTGAACGAGCTGATGACCAATGCCTTGAAATATGCCTTCCCAAATGGACGAAACGGATCCATCCTGGTCGAGCTGCGGGCTGGCCCCGATCAGACTCTCAGCCTGAAGGTCGCGGATGACGGTGTGGGCCTCCCCGCAGGGTTGGACATCCTAAACAACAATTCACTCGGGCTGCAATTAATCAATAGTCTGGTGAAGCAAATTGACGGCACTTTAGTAGTTGAAAACTCATCTGGAACAGCTTTTCAGGTTTCATTCAAGGTCTAGGTCATGGAAGGAAAATGTCAAAAGCGCGCATATTGATCTTTGAGGACAAAGGCATCGTCGCGATGGATGCTCAGACTAATCCGGGAAATTTTGGCAGTAGCGGTATAAGTTCCATCCAAAGGAAACAGAAAGCATGATTCCTGTTCATTATTATTTTATTTTATCCATAATTTTCCTTTCGATTCTCACTTCGATCGAAGCCGGGCTTTATTTGGTCCTTCGATATCGAACAGGGTTGGCGCTCTGGGCCGGATTGATCCTGTTCAGCCAGGCGCTTGAACTGGTTGGCTATTTGTTGTATTGGATCAAACCAACACTCACGATGGTACCCTTCATTTCTTTGACCCAGATATTTTTTTATACCCTTTTCTGTATTTTCTGGCTGATATTTGTGTTTATATTCACCCGCCATTCAGCCTGGATCAGGCTCCGCAATCTCATCTTGATAATCGCCCTGCCATGCGCTTACTTGCCAATGATGACGGCACTCTGGATCCAAGGGTCCGTCATGGATCCCACAGCAATGAAAATTGTCGGTTCCCTGATGCTTTCCCCCTTTACAAGCGGGCTGCCGGGATCGCTCTTTATTATTTTTGTCTACGGGGTGGCGATATTTTCAAGCCTTGTTTTGCTGCGCTTCTTTTCCAAATCGAATCCGGTTTTACGGATGATGGCGCTGCCTTTGCTCGTTGGCCCAAATCTCCTGGCGTTGGTGGCAGCCTTGGAATTGGCCGGCATCCATCCAATCAGCCCCTTTCAATCCATCAACTTGCCATTGCAAGTATTACTCTGATTGCCTTTTGGGCAGTCTTTGATCTGCGCTTTGGAAGTGTGTTATCTTCAGCACGCGAAACGGTCATTGACCAGATGCAGGATGGAGTCTTGATCCTGGACCAGCAGGATCGGCTTATAGATATAAACGCTGCAGCCCAACACATCCTTGGCAGCGACAGTAAAAACGCGCTAAAACAAAATATTATCAAAATCTGGCCGCAAGGAGCTGCTTTGATTTCCGGCCAATCCGGCACAAATTATTCGATAGGAGAGACCGCCATCCAGGTCGATGGGCTGGAATACACCTACGATATAAGCATTTCCAAATTACTCGACGCCTATCAGGAACCCGTCGGGCGGGTGGTTGTGCTGCGAAATATTACCAAACGAGAGCTGATGGAGCAATCGCTCAAGGAGCGCACAGGGGAACTTCAGCATACCAATGCGTTTTTAACTGCAATGTCGCAGGCAATGGGCAATATTCAGGGAACAACTGAACCAGCGCGGGTCCTGGATAGTATGGGTAGTGAATTATATGCAATGGGTTTGAAGTGCTTTATCGTGCAGCTCGAACCAGATTCCAATGAATTGGTGGTCAGCTATCTACATACCGGAGAAAATACACTGTCAAGCATTGGAAGACTTTTAGGAGACAGAGTCATTGGGTACCGCTTGAAGCGGGATCGTTTTTTGAAGTTATACGAACTGGTCGAAGGCAAAGAAAACAGCTATCGAGATCACCTAATAAAAGGGATATCCTCTTTTGAAGACCAGGAGTTTTCTCAAAAGATAAAACAAATCATGGGACTGATCGGGGTAAAACTGGATGTGACCACCATCCTTGTGCGCCTGGTAGCCAGGGATCGGGTATTGGGGTTGATGGGTGTATGGGGCGATGATCTTCGCGAAACCGATATTGCGCCGCTTAATATGTTCGCAAACCAGATAGCCTGGTCAATAGAAAAAGCTTCTCTTTATAAAGCAGAAATCCTTCGATCCTCTGAATTGGTTCGCGTAAACAGTCTCGTTATCGCACTTTCCAAAGTGGCCTCCATTTTGGAAATCACCTCAGACTCAGATAAGATGTTTGATACTCTGGGTTCTGAATTAAACGGTCTCGGTTTGGATTGCGGGATCGTTACCATTGACCCAGACCGAGAATTGGCAACGATAGAATACCTGTCATTTAATCGTGCGCTCCTCCAGACCGTAGAGAAATTAGCCGGCGTATCGGCAAAAAACTACGTCGTACCGAAACAATTTTGGCCGGATGACACAGCCATCCAGGAGCGCATTCCTGTCTGGTATTCAGATCCGGGAGATATGATCCGCGGAATGTTTCCCGCTATCCCCAATTCGATCGCAAAAAAGGCTCTCCACATGCTGGGCTTCAAACCGGAAACTCAATTATGCATGCTCCCGCTGGTTGGGCGGGAACGGACGATCGGAGCCATGTTAATCTGGGGAGTCGACCTCCATCCATCGGATGGCGCGGTTTTTGCCATCTTTGCCAGTCAGGTGGCCAGCGTCCTTCAAAACGCCCTTGCTTATGAATTTGAAACCCGACGTGCGAATGAGCTAACCCGCACAAACGACATCATCATGGCGCTATCCAATGTAACCGCCCGTTTGGAGACCACATCGGATTTAATGCAGGTGTTTGAAACGTTGGGCAATGAATTGAAAAAGATCCGCGTGAACTGTATGGTCGGCACGTTCGATCAAGCCAAGCAGGAAATGAAACTCGAGTATCTCACAACTTCAAATGAAATCACTGCCTGGGCTGAAAAGCTGGGTGCTTTTTGGCCAAAAGAGATCATGATACCCCGCCGTTTGTGGCCCACGGATAAGGCGGTCACCGATAAGGCTCCGTATTGGGATTCAGACATGATCGGAAGCACTGCCAGGATGTTCCCCTATATCCCCAAGGATATTTTTACACGTTCATTCGAAATGGTTGGGATGGATCCAAATGATCCAACCTGTTACCTGCCCATGATCTGTGAAGAGGATGTAATTGGGATCCTTGCAGTCTGGGGGCCTAACCTGAGACAGGAGGACATCCCTGGCTTAAGTGTCTTCGCCAACCAGGTGGCAACTGCGATCAAGAATTCCCGTTTATATGATCAAGCCCAGAAGGAAATTATTACCCGAACGCAAGCTGAGTCTCGCACCCGTGAAACACTCAGAGAAAAAGAGGTCCTGCTCAAAGAAGTTCACCACCGCGTAAAAAATAACCTGCAGATCATCTCAAGCCTGCTCAACCTGCAAAAAGATCAAGTGAAAGATATCGGCACGCTGCGAGCCTTGCGCGACAGTCAATCGCGGGTACGCTCCATGGCTTTGATCCACGAAAAACTGTATCAATCACAAAGCCTGGCAAAGATCGATTTTGCCGAATACGTTCAAAGCCTGACAAAAGACCTCTTCCGTTCGTATCAGCGCACCCTGGGAAATATCCGCCTAAACATTCATGCCGATCAAGTCTCTCTTGATCTCGACTACGCCGTGCCCTGCGGATTGATCCTAAACGAATTGATGACCAACACCTTGAAATATGCCTTCCCTGACGGACGAGACGGATCGATCTGGATTGAACTGCACGCTGAACCCGATCAGTCTCTCATCCTGAGAGTTGCAGATGACGGCATTGGGCTCCCAGCCGGGTTGGATATCCTCAAAAATAAATCGCTTGGATTACAATTGGTTAATAGTTTGGTGAAGCAAATAAACGGCACTTTAGTGGTTGAAAGCTCAGCTGGAACAGCATTTCATGTATCATTCAAGGTGTAGGTCATGGAGGGAATATGTCAAATGCGCGCATATTGATCGTTGAGGATGAGCAGATCATTGCTCTCGATATTCAAGCCACCCTTGGATCCTGCGGCTATCTTGTCGTAGGGCATGCAGACAATGGCAAGGATGCCATTCTAAAGGCTGCCGAACTCCGCCCCGACCTGGTGATGATGGATATCGGCCTGAAGGGTGAAATAGACGGTATCGAAGCGGCGACCCAAATACGGGCGCAGTTCGATCTGCCCGTCATATTTCTAACCGCCTTCGCCAACCAATCCACCCTTGAACGCGCGCGCGAGGCCGAACCGTTTGGATACATCCTCAAACCATTTGAAGAAAATGACCTGACCATCGCCATTGAAATGGCGCTCTACAAGCACAGCATCGAGTATAAATTACGTGAAAGCGAAAAAAATTCCGCAATGTGATCAAGCACGCTTCGGATGGAGTTATACTGAACGACAGTCTTGGAAATATCATTGAGTGGAACCGGGCCATGGAAAAGATGACCGGCTTGATGCGTGAAGAGGTGATCGGAAAAACCGCCTCTGATATAACATTCCGATTGTGGCCCAGGGAGAAAAAATCTGCAGAACTGGAGGAAGAAAACAAAAATACGTGGAAGCAAGCCGTACAAAATGGTTACCCTGATCCAGATCAAATGATGGAAAGAGAGATCGAAAACCTGCAAGGCGCGCGCCGAATTATTCAAAGCAACGGCTTTGTCATCGAGACGAAACAGGAAAAATATAGCGGAGTCATCATCCGCGATATCACCGAAAACAAGCGGGCGGAGAAAGAGTTACAGGAAAGTGAGTCCCGTTACCGTGAGTTAATAGAACTTGCTGCTGATGGCGTCCTGCTCGGTTCACATGAAGGCATCATCATTGGGGCAAATTCTTATATGCTGAATATAACCGGCAGGACGTTGGCAAACCTGATCGGTTTGCATGTCAGTGCGCTATTCGACCCACAGGAAATTAAAACAAACCCTTCAGATTCGAACTGCTGCAAAAAGGGGAAACTGTCATTACTGAGCGTAATCTTCTGCGCCCGGATGGCACATTTAGTCAAGTCGAAATGCATACAAAAATGATGCCCAATGGAACATACCAATCCATTTATCACGACATCAGCGAGCGCAAGCAGGCAGAGGAAGCGTTGATCGTCAAAGAAACTGCGATTGCCTCCTCGATCAATGCAATTGCGATGGCAGACCTTTCCGGACGCCTGACTTACATAAACCAGGCTTTTCTAAAATTGTGGGGCTACGATCATATTTCCGACGTACTGGGACAGCCGGTAACCGCCTTTTGGAAATCTGAAGACCAGGCCAGCCAGGTGGTGGAAGCCTTAAACAGTAAAACAGGGTGGATTGGCGAAATGTCGGCAATAAACCGCCACGGGACCCATTTGGATGTTCAAGTGTCGGCTCATCTTGTCAGAAAAAAGGATGGACAACCGATCTGTATGATGGCTTCATTCATCGATATCACCGAAAAAAAACGGGCTGAGGAAGCGCTCAGACGCAGCGAAGAAAGGTTCCGGCTGCTGGTTGAATCAATGGACGATATTGTCTTTACACTCGATCTTGAAAAACGCCATAGCGGAGTGTTTGGCTCGTGGGTCGAAAAAGCTGGTATGACCCCGGAAATGTTTTTGGGAAAGACCTCGCGCGAAGTTTTAGGGGATGACTACGCCAAAATTCATGAAGAAATGAATGACCGTGCCTTATCCGGAGAGATCGTCTCCTATGAATGGTCTGGCGGTACAAAAGAAAACCCGCTGCATGTTTACACAACACTTTCCCCCATAAAAGACTCGTCGGGAAAGATTTCCGGCCTGGTAGGGGTTGGGCGAAATATCACACAGCGCAAGATCCTCGAACAAGTCGAGCATGAACAACGACAATTGGCCGAGGCGTTACTAGATACTTCCGCGGCCTTGACCAGCACATTGAAATTGGACGAAGTTTTGGACCATGTGCTCAATAACATTGAAAAATTGGTCAGTTATGATGCGGCAATGGTCCTGTTGATCGAGGGGCATTCGGTTCGCAAGATCCTTCAACGCAGTGGTTCATTTCCAACAACAGGAAATCAACCACAATTAGGAAATACGCAAGCCAACCTGATCAACGCTCCAATTTTAATTGAAATGATCAAGACAGGCCTGCCATGCCTGATCCCTGATACGCAGACCGACTCACGCTGGCGCGCAATCGCGGGCATGGGCTGGGTCCGCTCCTTTATTAGCGCTCCCATTCAAATCCGCGGGCACACCGCAGGCGTTATCAATGTGATCAGCGCAGTGCCCGGGTTCTTCACTCCACTACATTCCGAAAGGATCATGGCCTTTGCCAGCCAGGCGGCCATCGCCATCGAAAACGCGCAGTTATTTGAACAAACACAATATCTTGCGATGACCGATCCATTAACTGAAATGAACAACCGCCGTTATTTCTTTGATGCGGCCAGGAAAGAGTTTGAGCGCATTCAACGCTTCCAACGAACTCTCTCGATCATGATGGTGGATATCGATCGTTTCAAGAACATCAACGACACCTATGGTCATACCGTGGGTGACCTGGTGCTGCGTGAAATCGCCGCGCGGATCAAGAACTCGATCCGAACTGTAGATATTGCGGCGCGCTATGGCGGCGAGGAGTTTATCGTGCTGATGCCAGAGACTGGCTTGGGTGAAGCCTGTCAGGTCGCTGAAAGAATCCGAAAGAGCGTAGCTGACTATCCGTTCGGGGAAGAGACGGTCCCGGTCACAGCCACTCTCAGCATCGGAGTCGCCGAGATAGATGATAAAAGAAAAAGTATGGATCAGTTAATAACCTGCGCAGATGACGCGCTGTACACAGCCAAAGCTGCCGGCAGAAACCGGGTGGAAGGGTACCGGGAAACTGCAGATGACAGAGACACAGTTAAAAGTTGATACCGTAAAGAGCGTGATTAAAGATTTCTTTGCACGCTTCAAGAGCAGTGAAATGCCCTACCACCAGGCTGATAGACATCAGTTATTACAACAACTTCCACCCTTACAATTTTGTTAACTGGCGTATTTGGCATTTTTTCTATTTATCTTGATAAACAGATGCAATATAATGACAAATACGAGTTGAGAACTGGGAATTTCCCATATATTCAATCCCGTACAAAACGGTCCGCTCCACCATAAGTGTTTCCGCGATCCGCGCATGAAAATGAGTATATCGGCAGTCAGAATGCCAGATATATACACACCAGAAGGAAGTGATTTCCGGGTTTTATAGAATAGACCTCTTGCAAAGGCCTCCGCGAGCATTTATGCAAAAGATCTAATGCCTGATGGAGAATGATGTGTCGAAAGCAAGCATACTAATCGTAGAAGATGAACACATTATCTCACTCGATATTCAAACCAGTCTGGAAAGTTTGGGGTATACCGTAGTGGGTCATGCCGACCATGGAGAAGACGCGCTAAAAAAAGTTAGAGGACTGCATCCCGATCTGATTCTGATGGATATCGGCCTTAAGGGTGAAATGGATGGCATTGAAGCCGCCAACCAAATACGAACGCAGTTCGATCTGCCGGTAATTTTTTTAACAGCCTTTGCCAATCAGACCACCATTGAACGCGCCAGGAAGGCCCAGCCATACGGATACATTCTCAAGCCTTTTGAAGAGCACGAATTAGCCATCGCGGTTGAAATGGCTCTCTATAAACACAGCATGGAAAAAAAATTGCGGGAAAGCGAAGAACGCTATGATCTGGCCGCACGCGGCGCGAATGACGGTCTTTGGGATTGGAATTTAAAAAAGAACGAAATCTACTTCTCTCCGCGCTGGAAAGCCATGCTCGGGTACAAGGAGGAGAAAATTGGCAGCAACCCGGACGAATGGTTGAAACGGATACACCCAAACGATCTTAAGAAAGTTCAGGAAAGCCTTGCCTCCCATATTAAGGGGAAAACCGCTCATTTTCAAAGCGAATATCGAATCCTGCATATTAATGGCAGCGATGTGTGGGTGCTTTGTCGTGGACTGGCAGTGCGTGATGCAAAAGGAGTCGCCTACCGCATGGCAGGATCGCAAACAGACATTACCGCCCGCAAGCTGGCGGAAATGCGCCTGGCCCATGACGCCCTTCACGATATGTTAACCGGCTTACCGAACCGGGCGCTCTTCATGGACCGACTGACGCTTAGGATCGAACATACAAAACGGCATCCCAACCTCCTTTTCGCAGTCTTGTTCGTTGACCTTGACCGCTTTAAGGTTGTCAATGACAGCCTCGGGCACGCGGTTGGAGATCAACTCCTCATCGCAACAGCCCACCGTTTGCAACAATGTATGCGGCCGGGCGACACCGTCTCACGGCTGGGAGGAGATGAATTTGCGATCCTGCTCAATGAGGTCAACGATGCAAGTGACGCCATTCGAGTAGCAGAACGGATCTGTGGACGACTGGTTTCAACCTCCATGCTTGACTCAGTGAAGCGGTCTACAACTGCCAGCATTGGCATCACCATCAGTGACGCGAATCATGCCAAACCGGAAGATTATCTGCGGGACGCAGACACAGCCATGTATCGAGCCAAAGCGCTGGGCGGGAATCGTCATCAATTATTCGATTCTGCGATGTATACCAGCGCTGTCGCCCTGCTTGAATTGGAAGGCGAGCTGCGGCATGCGGTGGAATACCAGGAGTGGCTGGTGGAATATCAGCCCATCATTTCAATGACCGACAGCAAAATGCTGGGGGTTGAGGCGTTGGTGCGCTGGAAACACCCTGTGCGCGGCATGGTCGCCCCGCTCGAATTCATCAATGTCGCTGAAGAAACCGGATTCATCCTGCAAATTGGCGAATTTGTCCTTCGAGCCGCCTGCACACAGGTAATGGAGTGGAGAAAAACCGCCTACCCTAATTTATGGGTTTCGGTAAATATCTCCGGACGTCAATTCCAGGACCCGAACCTGGTTAAGACTGTTAAAAATATTTTAGCGGAAAGCGGGCTTGCGCCGGATGGACTGCTATTGGAGATCACCGAAAGCGTGGCTCTGAAAGATTATAAGCACAGTCTGAAAACCCTTAAAGAACTGAGTGCTTTTGGGATCCGCGTGGCATTGGATGATTTTGGCAACGGCTATTCATCTCTTAGTTATCTAAAAGACCTTCCGCTTAATGTTCTAAAAATAGACAAGTCATTTATAAAAGATATTGCGGCAAACAATAACAGCGATGCAATCACAACAGCGATCATTGCAATGGGGCACACAATGAATCTTCAGGTGGTTGCCGAAGGTGTGGAAACCAACAACCAGCTTGATTTTTTGAAAGCAAGGCAGTGCGACAAAATCCAGGGCTTCCTGCTCAGCCGGCCTGTACATGGCAGTGAAATATTAAGAATTGCCAATCAGATACAGGGTCCTTCGGCTGGAAGAACACGCTAAAAGACTGATCAAATCACAGGTCGTAAGCGAACAATGAAGGTAGTCCCATTATTTAATTTGCTTTTGACCTTAATTTCCCCGCCTAATTCCTCTACAATGGATTTAACAATATACAAACCGATACCACTTCCCGGGAATTTCAGCGACCGTGACATTTTTCGCACGATAGAATTTTTCGAACAAATGCGGAATGGCATCCTCCGCGATGCCCATCCCGCGATCGCTCACAGACACATTTACAAATCCTTCCGAAAAAAGAACCGCAATCAGGACCTTGCTGTCTTCAGGTGAAAACTTGGTGGCATTGGTGATCAAATTAATGAATACCTGTTGAAGCGCGCCGTTATCGCCAAATATATTCACAGGTCCCTGCGGTGCGTCCAGGATCAGGTCAATATATTTCATATTTGCGATCGGCCTGACCGCCTGGATCGCATCCTCCAGCACAGGGATAATATCCAACGGTACCGCGTCTAATTTCACCATGCCGCTCTCGAGCCGCCCCGCCATCAACAAACTATCGATTAATTTTTTCTGACGATCAAGTTCATTCCTCAGAATACGCCAATATTCATCCAACTCCTCCGCTGTTCCACCCTGTTGAATGAGATCGGCCATCAAAATAACGGCCGTGAGAGGCGTTCGCAATTCTCCAAAATTCTGGCAACAATCCCTTCGGGCCAGGTCTCGATGATTTTTCTGCCGGTGATCATGTCACGATGAATGAACAAGGGATGGTTGGGGCTGGCGTTGTAATCGAGGATCACACCATCGGCATTGATCCGGACCAGCAAGTCAGGAAAAGATTCCACGATCATGCGATTGCGGAATTCATTCAAGCGGATCGTCTCTTCGTACTGAATTCGCTGCAGCGCCGCGCCGATCAGATTTGTCGCGGTCTGCACCACATCGAAATCTGACAACAACCACGAAAGGCTGCTGTCGCGATCAAACATGCCCAAAAATCCCTGTGATCCAAAAGTACCTAAAATGGGGATCGCCAGAAAGGAATATTCCGGCACGATCCTTGCACCGCTAATTTTCACTTCTGAAAGAGCTGAATTGGGATCGAGACTCATTCTATTGACGAAGGGGCGGATGGCTTTTTCGGGATCGAAATCACTTTCATCGAATTCCGACCAACTGTACTGAACCATTATCTGGGGAGTGCCGGAAAATTGCTCAATCTCGAAGATCACACAACAGAACATATCCAAGGCATGTCCCAAAGATTCCAACACTTCCGAGATGCCCGACTCAATATTGGGAGATCGGAACAACCGCGCTGTCGCCTCGCTGATTACAGAAAGAATGCGGCTGTTCCTCTTAATTATCTTTTCAGACGCTTTGCGATCTGAAATATCTCGTGCAATGCTTTGAATATAACTTGGCTGTCCATCCCCATCATAGACAAGCGAGGTGCTGATCTCAACCGGTATCAAGGATCCGTCTTTTTTTTTGAGGATCCTCTCGTAAATATCCGCCTGATCGCCTCTTGATATTTTCTGTTCCAGCAGCTCGCCAATTGAGATGACATTGCTGACATGCATCCCAATGATCTCGTGTTCGCCGTACCCCAACAGGGTCAGCGCATGTTGATTGGCGGCCAAATAATTCAGATCCATGCCAATAATAAAAATGCATTCCCCGGTTTGCTCAAACAGATCCCGCCCAAACTGCTCGACATTCCAGCTTTTATTTTGCTTTTCGATCCTTGTTTTCATCTCAGAAAGCAAATTGCGGATGGGAATAGCTTTATCGTCCATAAACCACATCTTCGTCCCGAATATCCGGATAGATAGCGACTACTTCACAGCCCGCCGATCCATTTACGATATGAACACTCCCCCCAAAATGTTGGAACACAGCCCGCGCGATCGCAAGCCCCACGCCTAGGCCCTCATAAGCTCTGGTATCGCCCTGACTGACCTGGTAAAACTTTTCAAAAACCCTGTCGAGCTGCTCTTCAGGAATACCCGGACCTTCATCAGTGACCACGATCTTGACCCCGCCATTGGGGCCGGTGATCATTTCCAGGTGTACCTTCCCATTTTCAGGGCTGTACTTAAAGGCATTATCCAGTAAATGTACAACTGAGTGGGTAAACTCCTTCCGTGGAGCCATCACCTCGCCCTCATTTACAATATGATGCGTAAAGGTCAATCGCTTATTAGCGTATTTTTCAAGACGTTTATAAATCGGATGCAAAACATGCAGATCAAGATCGATACGCTGCCGAACGGAATTCAAGTTCCCAAGATCGGCGTTAGACAAGATAATAATATCCGAAACAAGCGAATCCAAGCGGTCTACATTTGAAAGTGCTTTTCGCAAAAATTCGCTTTGCATGTCAGGATCGGAAAATTTATTATTGACAGCCAATTCCAAGGGGGTCATGATGTTCATTAAGGGTGTACGCAATTCATGATGAAAGTTCTGCAGGATCTCATCACGCTGCTTAACCATTTCCTGGTGGGCAATCTCCGCCATTTGCGCCCGGCCCCGCTCCCGCTCAGCACTGACCCGCCGTAACAGTCCATCCAGCCGCGCTAATAATTCCTCCATAACAAAAGGCTTGGCAATGTAGTCATCAGCCCCATCGCGGATACCGGTAATCCGGTCATTCTGATTCGAGCGCGCGGTAAGGAAAATAAATGGAATTGAAGCTGACGTTGGATCTGCGTTCAGAATTTTTTTCATTTCAAAGCCGTCCGGAGGCGGCATCATTACATCAGAAATGATCACATCCGGCAAAAACTCTCTGGCCTTTTGCAAACCATCCCGGCCATCCACCGCCTCGATGACTTGAAATCCATGCCTGCGGATCGCGATCACGATTCCCAGTCGAATGGCTGGTTCATCATCAATCACAAGAATCATCGGGACTTTACGCTCATCCATTTTGAAATTCCTCAAGTCTCTGAAGGATTGCGCAGGTTTTGCGTTGTTCCGGTCGCCTTGATCTGGATCTTGGCATTGTTGTTTAAAAACATGATGTTGATGTTTGCAAAAGATATCAAATCCCCGGAGTTAAGTATGCACTTATCTATATTTTTACCGTTCACAAAGGTACCGCTTGTGGAATTCTTATCGTACAGCACGTATCTCCCATCCTCATTAATAATTTCAGCATGGTAACGGGATAAAAATTCTTCATGAAAAACAAGATCATTACTAAGATGACGACCGATTGTCGTTATCTTTTTTATAAGAGGGATCATTTGGCGGTTTACAATCAAAAACACCCCCTGTTGAGGGGATATTTGATCATTAAAAACATCCTGCTCTTCCATTTTCAGCCTCTCAATATCGCAGTAAAATCAGGCAAAGGCGGAGACGGAATGGTTCACTTCCGCCGCGAGAAATTTGTACCCCTTGGCGGTCCCGATGGCGGCGACGGCGGCAGGGGCGGCAATGTCATTTTTGAGGTCAAGGCTACACTTAATACTCTTTCGGCGTTTCGTCAAAATGAAAAGTTTTCGGCTGACCCCGGCAAGAACGGCGGCGGTTCAGAAAAGACCGGGCGCGGCGGAAAAGACCTTATTATTTATGTCCCACCCGGCACAGTCATCTATGATGCCGAAAGCGGTTCCCTGCTCGGGGATCTCACTACCGCGGGTCAGCAATTATTGGTATGCAAAGGCGGTCGCGGCGGACTGGGCAACCAGCATTACGCCACCTCACGCAACCAGGCTCCGCGGATGGCGGAACGTGGCGAACCCCATGAGGAAAAAATGCTTCGCCTCGAACTTAAGCTGATCGCTGATATCGGCATCATTGGGCTGCCCAACGCTGGGAAATCCACGCTGCTGGCGGCGCTGACGAATGCCAAGCCGAAAATAGGCGACTACCCGTTCACCACCCTTGAACCCAACCTCGGCGTTGCCCACATTGATGATGACACCACTGTTGTGATGGCGGACATTCCAGGCTTGATCGAAGGCGCGGCGGAAGGCGCTGGATTGGGTCATGATTTCCTGCGTCATATTCAACGCACACGTGTGCTCATTCACATGGTGGACGGCCTGGGTGAAGATCCGCTGGCAGATTTCAGTCAGATCAATAGCGAGCTGGCACTCTTCGATCCAAACCTTGCAAAAAAACCGCAGATCGTTGTGCTTAATAAAATTGACCAGCCCGATGTACAGGAACGATTAAAAACAATCAAGGCAAGTTTCAAAAAGAAAAAAATCGAATTGATCACCGCTTCTGCGATGGCTCGTACAAACACGCGTGATATTTTAATCGCCGCCTATCGCAAGCTGTCTGAACTGCCTGCGGAAGAACTGGAAGAATCAATTCCAGTGTATCGGCCGCCCGTTGACCCGAACCAGTTCGAGATCCAGCAGGAAGAAGGAAATAAATGGAGAGTCAGCGGTGTGGCCATTGAACGCTCCGCAAAGATGACCTATTGGGAGCACGATGGATCTCTGCGCCGATTCCAAAAATTAATGGAAAAACTGGGTGTAGATAAAGCTCTGCGTGAAGCGGGTGTGCAGGAAGGCGATACCGTCCATATCGGTGATTTTGAACTGGAGTGGAAGGACTAACTTCAATGGCAGGAATACGAACAAGGCAACGCTGGATGATGATCGGGCTGATCATCATCGGGATAATTTTCACAGCATTCTTTGGAATGCGAGCCTTTCGTGCCTTCAAAAAATTCGACGGCCACGGTCATCGTCCGCCGCCACAAGGCAAGGTGGAGACAGATGTTGAACTGATCCGTGATTGGATGACGATTCCGTTTATCGCGAGAACATATCAGGTGTCGCCTGAGATTATCTTTGAAGCGTTGAATATTCCCCCGCAAAAAGATCATGATAAAAGCCTGAAAACCATAAACGATGAGTATTTTCCCGATCAAGACGGGTTTGTTGTGAGCGCGATCAAAGAAACGATCCTTGCGAATCAGGCTTCGGTTCCGCCTACAGCCCCGCAGCCACCGACCGCCCCCGCGCCATAATACACGAACACATGTCAGATTTTCTTCTCACACAAGTCATTAATTATGGCTCACCGCTTGTTGGATTAATTTTAATGCTCGGAGCACTGGGCTTGCCCGTAGGCGCATCAGCGGTTTTGATCGCCGCCGGCGCATTTAGTCAACAGGGAATATTGAGTTGGCCCAGTACGGCATTGATCGGATTGGCCGGTGCGATCCTTGGGGATATGTTTAGCTTTGGCATGGGTCATTATGCAAAAGATGCAATGCAAAGGCAGTTCGGGAAATCTCCAACATGGAGAAATGCGCGCATATCTTTTCAGAAACAGGCGGGACTGGCAATTTTTTTCACGCGCTGGCTCATTACAGCCATCGCAATTCCAACAAATTTGATCGCGGGCGGGAGTGGATATAAATTCACACGCTTTCTGATCTATGATATTAGCGGTTAGATCATGTGGATCCTGCTCTACGGCGGCCTTGGATATTGGTTTAGAAGTCAATGGGAATTGGTTTACGATTTTATAAGCAATTTCGGCGGCGTGCTTTTGGGGCTGGTACTTTTCGGCTTCGGTATTCGAGAAGTAATCAAACGGCAGGGGAAAATAAAAAAGAGTTGAAGCGTAAACTTCAACTCTTTTTTATTAAAATCATGGGCAAGGCTTTGGAGGATTCTTTATATAACTACAGAGCCGTTCATTTTAGTGGTGATGTCCTTCTTCGTGGACATGGCCGTGATCAAGCTCCTCTTCGGTGGGGTCACGCAACGCAGTGACCTTCACACTGAAATGCAATTCCGCGCCCGCGAGAGGGTGGTTGAAATCCAGATTCACCGTTTCAGCAGTTATACCTTCCACGCGCGCATATTGACTTTTGCCGTCTTCATCGGTCACATTTAATTCAATGCCTTCTTCGAGTTCCATATCTTCCGGGAACTCGCTGCGCGGCACTTCCATAAAGGCTTCGTTGTCGAACTCGCCATACCCATCGGCGGGCGAAACAACAACATCCTTGCTCTCGCCGATCTTCATACCGATCATTTCACGCTCAAGCCCGGGGACAATGTTGTCATATCCCGCGAGGAATTGCAAAGGACCGACGCCGTCTGAAGAATCAAGCACTTCTCCATCCACACGTAATGTATATTCCATTGTAACGACCTGACCATCCTGTACTGTATCTTTGCTCATTTTTTATCCTTATTTGAATTTTGTGCGTCCATTTTACCAGTGAAAAGGCGGCTTACAGGTTTGAAGGTTGAAACCAAAATGCCCTTGACCGATAATTCCTAATCCCCAATTACCTACTCCCTAATTTATAATTCGCCCCATGCGATATGACTTATGTCTGCCCTGGTACTGGGAATATGATGATGTCTTTGTTGGAATGGTGGAACGCGCCTGCATTGAAGAGGGAATTTCACTCTGGCAGATCAAACCCGATAACTTACTCGAATCGATCACAGCGCTTTATAAGGGGATCACAACCTTCAAAACGCTCCTGAACCGCGGACAAGGCGAAGCCATCTTCGACCCGATCCCACGCTGGGCGCAGGAATTCGGCGCGCGCAGGATCAATCCGTTGGAATTCTCAGCCTGGTCGGAAGATAAAGCAACCATGCACCTTGAATTGATCAACAGCGGCATTCATACACCCCATACTATTTTGCTTGCGCCATTTCTGGAAGAACCCGTGGTTAAGCCAATTGACCTGTCACCACTTGGCGACAATTTTGTCATCAAACCGTCGAACGGCGGCGGCGGTGAAGGCGTGATCCTCGGAGCATCGTCCATTGAGGAAATCTTGCAGGCGCGCATGGAATTCCCTGAACAAAAATATTTACTTCAGGCGCATGTCACACCGCGCATCATCAAAGGCACGCCGGCGTGGTTCCGCATCTTCTATGCCAATGGCGAAACCTATCCATGTTGGTGGGATACAACTACGCACATTTACGCCCATGTTACAGCGGAGGAAGAGTCGCAGTTTCGCCTGGGCAGGCTGAGAGACATCACGAAGCGCATCGCATCCATTTGCAAACTCGACTGGTTCAGCACTGAGATCGCACTGGCAAAAGAACTGATCGTTGTGGATTATGTCAATGACGAAATTGATACACGGGTCCAATCGCAGGCAATGGATGGCGTACCGGATGAAATTATGCAAGACATTGCAAAACAACTTGTAAAGATCGCAAAGGAAAATTTATGACTAAGCCCCGCGCGCGTGATCTGGGGATTCCATTGGATGGCAACCCTGGGGCATTCAACTCGATCACAGATGTTTCAGGCGTGACCGTTGGGTATGCAACCGTTATCGAAGGCAGCTCAGCCCGGACAGGGGTAACGGTCATCCATCCGCGCGGCAAGGGCGACCACACGCCGGTTTATGCGGGCGTACATTCATTCAACGGCAACGGCGAAATGACAGGCGCGGCATGGATCGAAGAAGGCGGCCTGCTCGAAGGTCCGATAGGGATCACAAATTCACACAGCGTCGGCATTGTGCGCGATACGATCATCGCGTGGCAGTTGAAAAATAATGCGATGTACCAAAGATGGTCGCTGCCTGTTGTCGGCGAAACAGCAGACGGCTGGCTGAATGATATGAATGGTTTTCATGTGAAAGAGCATCACGTGATGAAATCATTGGATTCTGCAAAGACTGGAGTTATTGAAGAAGGAAACATTGGCGGCGGGACAGGCATGGTCTGCTACGAGTTCAAAGGCGGTACAGGAACATCGTCGCGCAAGTTGTCAGAAAATTTCGGCGGCTGGACGGTGGGCGCGCTGGTGCAATCCAATTTTGGAAGAAGACATCAATTCACTCTGGCTGGTGTGCCAGTGGGGAAACATTTAAGGGATGGGATGCTATGGCCTGTCAGTGAAGACCCATTCGCACAAGAAAGCGGCTCGCTAATCGTCATCATCGCAACGGATGCGCCACTGCTCCCCCATCAACTAAAACGACTGGCAAAACGCGCGACGCTCGGAATGGCACGCACAGGCAGCATGGGCGGAAACGGCTCTGGCGATATTTTCCTTGCATTCTCAACAGCCAATTCTAATGCCACGCATGAGGATGAAAAGGGAATCTCGAATATTCAAACCCTATCTAATGATCATCTTGACCCGTTATTAGCCTCCGCGGCTCTTTCAACAGAAGAGGCAATTATCAATTCAATGGTAGCCGCTGAAGATATGGACGGGCATAACGAGGTTATTGTCAAAGCTTTACCGCATGGGGAAGTTCAAGAATTGCTCAGGCACTACAAAAGAATAGAATAAGCAACTTATTCCATTTACATTCGTAAACAAGCTATATTTCTTTCAGGAGTAAATATGACATCAATCCTAGAAGTTCAAAACCTCGTTAAAAATTATGGTGATTTTCAAGCTGTAAAAGGTGTCTCGTTCAATATCGAAGAAGGGGAAATATTCAGCCTGCTCGGCCCCAATGGCGCAGGCAAAACCACAACCATTTCCATGTTATCAACTTTATACACACCCACTTCAGGCGACGCGGTCATTGGCGGACACTCGGTCACAAAGGACCCGATGGCAGTACGTGGTGTCATCGGTGTAGTTCCGCAAGATCTTGCCCTGTATGAAGACCTGACCGCCCGCGAGAACCTGATCTTCTGGGGACAAATGTATAACTTAAGCGGCAAAGCACTCCATGCCCGTGTGGATGAAGTCCTCGAGCAAATTGGCTTGACTGATAAAGCCAAAGACAGGGTCAAAACCTATTCGGGCGGCATGAAGCGGCGCGTCAACATCGGCGTGGGACTGCTCCACAAGCCGCGTCTGCTGTTTATGGATGAACCCACCGTAGGCATTGACCCGCAGTCGCGCCGTGCGATTCTAGATACGGTCAAAGACCTGAACAAACAAGGCATGACGTTGCTTTACACCACGCACTACATGGAAGAAGCCGAAGAGCTTTCCAACCGGGTCGGAATCATTGACCATGGTGAGTTGATCGCCATTGGTTCGCAAAAAGAACTGACCCAGCAGGTCGGTCAATCTGAAACGCTCATTTTGCATATCAACGAAAATGATGACCCGCAAGCGCTGATCCCGTCATTCAGGGGGATTACGGATGTGCTTGAAGCGAATGTAATTGGCACCGAAATTTCCATCATCACGCCCTCCGCAAAAGATGTGCTTGCTTCAGTAGTGAGCAAAGCCAATGAACGCGGCATCAAGATCCGCTCGATCGATATCCGCGAGCCAAATCTCGAAGCGGTATTTTTACATCTTACAGGCAGAGCGTTACGTGATTAATTTGGAGACCGACAGCTCGCTGTCGGATGCGCAGGAGCAACCTCCTGAACCCCAGAAAAAGAGATTCCCATGCTAAAAACATTTCTGATTGGTATCAAAGATTTACGACTCGCATTCCGCGATCGAGCCGCGCTGATTCTCATGCTGGCCGCGCCTTTTGTGCTTACGCTCGGCCTTGGTCTTGTCACAGGCCGTTTCAGCGGCAATAACAACAGCGGTCTCTCTGATATTCCCGTCATCATCGTTAACTTGGATAATGAGCAATTGGGCAACGCATTGGCAGATGTATTCACTTCGGAAGAACTTGCCGATTTAATGGAGCCAAGCGCCTCGTCCGACCCCGAAGCGGCTCGAAAATTAATTGACGAAGACGAGGCCGCGGCAGTTGTCATCATTCCGGAAGGCTTCACGCGATCCATCGTCCCGCAGCAGGGTGATTTTAATAACCCAGACGCAGTCACGGCAGAACCAGTAAGGATCGAAGTATATACCAATCCATCCAGGCCTACTGGCGCGGGAATTGTAAAAGCCGTTGTAGATGAATTCCTTAGCCGTGTGAACGAGGGCAGCCTTAGCGGCGGCGTGTCCATCGTGCAGCTCATGCTCAGCGGACGCATAACACCCGATCAAGCCGAGGCTGCGGGCATCGCCATGGGCGAAAGACTGCAAACCGGGACAACAGATAGCGCACTCGCGATCAAAATAAATTCATCCACCGCTGATGGCGAGGAAGTGGATTTCGACATTCTTGCATACCTTGCACCTGGAATGGCGTTGATGTTCTTGATGTACACAGTCAGCTACGGCGGACGTTCCATCCTCGCCGAAAAAACACAAGGCACACTTCCGCGTTTACTCGTATCTCCTACAAGTGCATCACAAATTTTAGGCGGCAAAGTCTTTGGTATTTTCTTAACCGGCGCGGCGCAAATGTTGATCCTCATCGGCGCATCATCCCTGCTGTTTCAATTGAAATGGGAAGACCCAATTGGTGTGATCGTGCTGGTATTCGCGGCGGTCTTTGGCGCAACCGGTTGGGGCATGTTCATCACCGCACTCGCACGCACACCCGCACAAGTCGCAAATGTTGGAATGTCCATCACGTTGATCTTCGGCATCATGGGCGGAAGTTTCATCAGCCTTGATCAAATGCCGCCCGCGATTCAAACTTTCAGCAAGATCGCACCCAATTCATGGGCATTGGACGGATTTACAACCCTCGGACTCGGAGGGACATTAGCGGATCTTTCCTCGCCGCTAGTTGCCCTGCTATCGATGGGCACGATCTTGTTTTTGGTTTCTGTGGTTCTATTCGGCAAAAAGAATTTGGTGCAAAAATGAAAAAAATATTTGCCATCGCCTGGAAGGATGCCATCGTCCGTTTTGCCAGTTCATCAGAGTTGATATTCTTCATTCTTCTCCCGCTCATCTTCACTTTCCTGCTCGCGGGCGGAACACCGTCAAATGATGACGATAATCGTGTACGTCTTGTCGTTGTAGACCAAGCCAATACTGTCATCTCCCTGAACATCATCGCTGAATTGGATAGATCACAGCGGTGCGCCCCGAAGTATTACCTTTGGATGAAGCCGAGAGTCAATTCGACTCACGCCGCGCAACGGTGGTATTGGTCATTCCCGCAAACCTGGATCTACAAGCCATTCAAGACGGCACAGCCCAGGTTGATTTTCGCCAACAGCCAAACAACCTAAATGCCACTGTCGCCGAGCGCGCCGTGCAAACAGCCCTGCGCAGTGTCAGCAGCGCGGTCAACGCCGCGAATAATGCGGTAAAAACAGCCGAAGAGAACGGGGCATTTAAATCCGAAACAGACCGTCAGGCCTATTTTGAAGAGTCGCTAAAACTGGCTCAAACCATGCAAGCAGATTCACCCGAACGTGTCACTGTTGTCGAAGGCTCAACCCCGGACCGCATTGAATATGACCCGCGCGCCAGTTCATCAGCGGGACAGCTGATCACATGGGTATTCATCCCACTGTTCGGAATCTCAGGTTTATTTGCCTATGAACGTCAACAGGGAACACTGCGCCGCGTTCTGACCACGCCCACAAGCAAAGCCACCTACCTGCTCGGCACGATCTCCGGCCAGGTCGTCATGGCGCTTGTACAAATGTCCCTGCTGATCCTATTTGGCAGCTTCGTAATGAAACTTAATTGGGGTCGTGAACCATTGGCTTTGTTCGTCATCCTAACCGCCGCCGCATTGGCGGCAGGCGCGATCGGAACAACCATGGGAACATTCATCAAGACCGAAGGCCAGGCCAGCGGATTGAGCATCATGATGGGCATGGTCATGGCGCTCATGGGCGGATGCTGGTATCCGCTGGAATTATTCCCCGCTGTTGTTCAAAACATCGTCAAGATATTGCCAACCACATGGGCCATGCAGGGATTATTAGATCTGGTCATACGCAACGGAAGTCTGATCCAAATTCTGCCAGAAGCAGGGGTCTTGCTCGGGTTTGCGGCAATATTTTTTAGCGTAGGTGTGATGAGATTTAGATACGAGTAAGTTCCAGAAAGCAAAAGGCGGAAGGCAGGTTGACTGCCTTCCGCCTTTTGCTTTTCGCTTTCTTTCCCTACTTCACCATTTCCACTTTTACATTCACATTCAATTTATCGCCGATCTCTTCGAGTTCATCACTCAAGACATGAAAGTTCAAATGCGGCGGGACAAGCACAATCCCCTTCATTGTAAACAAGGGGGTGCCGCTCATCGGCGCAGGGGCGGAACTGGTATCCATATTTTCGATGTTGATGCTCTGCGTGGCAAGATGATGCGATATCTCGTGGATGATACCTTCATGGTCCGCGCCGGTCACCTCGATCTCATAAGGCAGCCAGCCCGCATACTTCTTTGAATCGTCTTCAGTCTGCAAAAGAGTGACCTGATATCCCTCCCCGCGCACTTGCTGAAAATCGTGGTCGAGATTTGCGAACTCGCTATCAGGGACAGAGACCAGCATGAGTATGGCAAATTCCCCGCCCAGGCGCGCCATGCGGCTGGCAATCACATTGCCCGTACGCTTTGCGATCACATTCGTAACATTGTCAACGAGCCCGATCTTATCGCGGCCTGTCAGGGTCAACACAATATTTTTCGGCATAGGGACTCCCATTTTTTATATATTTTGTGAGATGTAAACTGAGTATAGCATAAGGCTTTATGGATTTTTATCTTTCTTTTCAAGATAATCGCTATAGCCGCCTTG
The DNA here is from genome assembly GCA_016709305.1 of Candidatus Villigracilis saccharophilus. Taxonomy (GTDB): domain Bacteria; phylum Chloroflexota; class Anaerolineae; order Anaerolineales; family Villigracilaceae; genus Villigracilis; species Villigracilis saccharophilus. The sequence continues at coordinate 56,471 of JADJNA010000005.1, read as the reverse complement.
ATATTCAACCAGCTGACCATCTTCGATCACAAGCAGCCGCTCAACCGTGCGGTCGAGGAAATAACGGTCATGTGAAATGACCAGCACTGTGCCGACAAAATCTTCGAGAGCCTGTTCCAGCACTTCGGCAGAAGCGATATCCAGATTATTCGTGGGTTCATCCAATAGCAAAAAGTTTGCGCCGGATAAAACCACCAGCGCAAGCTGCAAACGACTGCGCTCACCGCCTGAGAGTTCGCCGATCTTTTGTGAGACTTGTTTATAGGTAAAAAGGTAATGCAGCAAAAACGCCGTGGCTCTTCCTTCACTCATTTCACCCGCATAGCGGACAGCATCCACGACGGTTTGATTGAAATCCAGTGTTTCATGTTCCTGCGCGTAATGTCCGATGGAAATGCTGGGACCAATTTTCACTTCGCCTGTATCAGGCGTTTCCTTGCCAAGGATCATTCGCAGCAGAACGGATTTTCCTGCGCCGTTCGGACCGATCAATCCAACGCGCTCTCCATGCCAGATGGTTTCGTTTAGACCCGAAAATATTTTCCTCGAACCGAACGATTTTGAAATACCGTCCAGTTCCAATACTTTATTCGAGCCGCGCCAGCCGCTTAAACGCAAGTCCATACGCTTGCGGTCCAAATTTGGTTTCTCGATCTTATCCACACGGGCCATGCGCGCTTCCATCGCATGGATTCGACTGGCAAATTTATCACTGAATTCCACCCAAACTTTATAGCGTTTGAGCGCCATTTCCATTCGCGCGAGTCCGCGCTTTTGAATCTGATACAACTCTTCCTGCCGCGCCAGACGTAATTCCTTATCTGTTATATAAGATGAGTAATCGCCTTCGAACAAAGTCAGCCTGCCGTCTTCCAATTCGGCGATGTGGGTAACAGCGGCATCCAGTAAATAACGGTCGTGCGAGATCAGCACAACAGTCCCATCGTATTCGCGGATGAGTTTTTCGAGGAACATTTTCCCGGGCAGATCCAGATGATTATCGGGTTCATCCAGCAATAAAATATCTGGACGGACAAGAAGCAAACGCGCCAGACCGACCAGTTTTTTCTGTCCCCCGCTGAGCACGGACAGGGGCTTGGTCAATTCACTTTGAGCGAGTCCCAGCCCGAGCAATAGGTCACGCACACGCGCGGGATAAGAGTCTCCGCCGAGCGCGTGATATTCTTCGATGAGCTTATGTTGTACTTCAAGCGCGCGTTGAAGTTTACGTTCATTGCTGTAGACATCAGGATCGCCCAGACTATTTTCCACGCGTTCCAATTCAGCATGGACTTCTGCCACACGCGGATTGCCCGCAAGCGCGGCATCCAGCGCCGTCAGCGAAGAATCAAGCTCGGGTGACTGGGACAGGTATCCCGTTGTAATGAGGCGGGCGCGGGTGATGCCTCCGCCCATTTCGGGAGAATGCTCGCCTTCGATCATTTTGAAGAGCGAAGATTTTCCCGCGCCATTCGCACCGATTAGACCGATCTTCTGTCCGCTCTGGATTTCCCAATTTAAATTTTCGAAGATGCGTTTTGCACCGAGGACAAGCGTGATGTTTGCGAGTTGAAGTTGTACCATTTTACATTTCCATTGTTATAAATAAAAACGCCGCAGGGCAGCCTGCGGCGTTGGAAAGTTAAAGAAATATTCATGCTTTCAGCATACAGGCGCGATTCCAGAAGGTGTGGTGAAAATGAAGCCACGTACGCCAATGATGAGAGGAGATTTGCCTGCGAGAAATTTGTAGATCATGGCCGCGATTATAACTGATTTTATTCAGATAGAACCAGATCGGCGATGTGATCCAGCACCTTCGGGGTGAGAACGCCGCCATACAAAATAAGCGCGGCAATTTCACCGTCCATTTTTTCGGGAGCGCCCAGATCAGAGACCAGCAATTGTAAAAGTTTGCGGTCACATTTCTCAAGCAGGTCGGAGGGCTTTTGTACGTCAGCCCCAAAAAACATTTTGCGGTCCAAAATGCGTTCATGGCTTTCGGGATCGAACTCAAAACAAAAGGTATAGAAGAGCTGGTAAACAATATCCGTGACGATTTGTGTTTCTATTTTCGGTGTTTGCTTTGCAAAGTAGGCTTCGACCTGGTCCTTCAACTCATTGAAGGTCAATTGTTCGGGATGGTTCTTGACCATCTCATAGATTTTGTAGATCACACGCGGACGCTGTTCCCCGTTCGCGACGCGTATCTTGCGGGCCGCCAGCAGGTTCGAATACTGTTGTAATTTTCCTTCCGGTGTAGTGGCTGTCGGCAGGCTTGGCTTCGGGCTGGCACCGCCATTCTGTTTTTGCGCGGGCGGGTTTTGATTATTTTTCTTAACTTTGCTCACCCCGGGAAGTTTGTCATAATAGATGAATTTATCGCAGGCGTTAACCAGATATTCCGCGCTGGTGCCGGTGACGCCCATGCCGATCACATTCTTTCCATGCGAACGCAGGCGATGCACCAGTTCGGTGAAGTCACCGTCACCTGAAACGAGCAGAACGTGGGTGAACAAATTTTGGTCACTGTGAAGCAGTTCTAACGCGTCGATCACAATCCGAATATCCGCCGCATTCTTGCCGCGTCTGCTGTTGACGTGGATCAACTCCACGCCAAGGCTGAGCAGCACACGCTGCCTGCTGGCGGCTTCGGCCCAATCCGCATAAGCGCGTCGTAAGACCACCCGTCCCACCTGTGTCGCGTTTTGAAGCACCTTCGCCCAATCCACTTCAGTCCCCTTGCCGAGTGCGTCTTCCACGCTCATTTCAACATTATCGTAATCTATAAATACTGCTACTTGATTATCCTGTCCCATGGGTACTCCATTTATTTTTTAAAAGTATAGCATAGGGGCCACAATCTGTGGCAAAATAAGAACATGACCGAACAATTGCGCTCCCTCAGCCAGTCATCTTTACAGGATTACACCGATTGCACGCGCCGCTTTGAATTGCGCTACATCCAGCATTTGGCGTATCCCGCCGTTGAAAGCGAGCCTGCCCTCGAAAACGAAAAGCATCAGCAGGAAGGCGAATATTTTCATCGCCTCGTACAGCAGCACCTGATCGGCATCCCTGCGGAGCAGGTCGGCAAACTGGCGAACACGGATAACCTGCAAAGGTGGTGGGAGAATTATGTTAATGCAAAAGACCTGACAGGTCTGACCCACAGGGCGCTTCGCGGAGACCAGTCAGGTCTTTATGCGGAAGCCACGCTTTCCGCGCCGCTTGGAAAATTCCGTTTGGTGGCGAAGTATGATCTGATCGCAATTGATAAGGATCGGGCGGTTATTTTTGATTGGAAAACCTATCGTAAACGCCCGAAGAACGAATTTCTTCACATCCGCTGGCAGACGCGCGCCTATCGCGCATTGCTGGTGCAGGCGGGTGGGCATTTGAATGGTGGAAAACCGTTCACACCAGAACAGATCGAAATGGTTTACTGGTTCACCGACTTCCCCACTGAACCTGCGCGTTTTGTTTATAAAGCGGATCAATACAAACGGGATTGGGATGCACTTATTAAGATCGCTGATGAAATAGCTTCCGCATCAGACTTCCCGAAAACTGATGATGTCTCGAAGTGCAGTTACTGCCCCTACAGATCCTACTGCGACAGAGGCATCCGCGCCGGTGACGCCGCCGACGCCGAATTGGAAACCGCTACCGAGGAATTGTTCGATATCAATTTTGAGCAGATCGGTGAGATTGCGTTTTGATCAACAGATTGCTTCGCGAAACGGATAAACAAAAAGAGACAGATAGGTGCCTGTCTCTTTTTCGATGAAGAAATTAACCTCTACGCGGCTTCCTGCTCCGCTTTGCGCATGGACTGGAATGATGCAATCGCAACTTCCAGCATGGAGTTATCAGGGGTGCTTGTGGTGAGATGCTGTAAAGCCAGATTGGGTTTGATCAACATTTGAACAAACGGATTATCCAAATGGTTTGCCGTCCAGCGGATGTATTCGATGGCAATGCCCGCCAGAATGGGGATAAACAATACTCTGGTGAGAAGGCGCCACACAATAGGCATCGGCCCTAAAGCGGTAAAGATCAAAATAGAAAGCAAAACAAGCGTCAGCAAGAATGCTGTCCCGCAACGCGCATGTTCAATGGGGTATTTCGCCACGACTTCAGGAGTCAATTCCGCACCCGCTTCAAAAGCATTGATGGTCTTATGTTCCGCGCCGTGATACATGAAGAGCCGCTTCACATCCGGCATGAAACTGATGCCCCAAACGTACGCGACCAGAAATACCAAACGCAATACGCCTTCGACCAGGTTGTTGAGCCAGGGACTCCAGCCGAGATAATGTTCGGCAAGTCCGCCGAGACCGGCGGGCAGCAAAAGAAGAGTCCAATGCCGATGGTTAGAGACAGGCCCAGAGTTAAATAAAGAGCCGGGCCTTCCAATTTTTCATCCTCACCTGTTTGGGTATTCGCAGAAATCGTCAGGGCGTTCATGCCCAATCCGAGGGCATCCCACAAAAGAATGGATCCGCGCAAAAAGGGGATCTTGGTAATGCCCGAGCGATATACATTCGCAAGTTTTTGGGTGTGGATCGCGATGCTGCCATCGGGCGCGCGCATGGCGATGGCATACGCCTTTTGCCCGCGCATCATCACGCCCTCGATCACTGCCTGTCCGCCGTAAGTAATTATTCGATCTTCCATTAAATTTTTTCCGCCAATATTTTCCGTAGGGGCGGGGTAACCCCGCCCCTACTACAATTTATTTGAAATTATAAAAAAAGTGTGTTAAGGCTTCGATGCCTTTGTACCATGTCGGTAAATGAAGTCTTTCATTGGGTGAATGGACATTGTCATCTGGCAGTCCGAAACCAGTCAGGATAGAATCAGCCCCGACATATTTCTGCAACAGGACGACCGAGCCAATCGAGCCGCCCTCACGTCTGAAATATGGCTGCTTGCCCCAAACGGCTTTGAGCGCCTTCGCGAGAGCCTGCACGCCAGCGGAGTTGCTGTCTGTAATGGCAGCGCCTGCGTTGTGTAAATTGATCAATTCCCATTTGATGGTCTTGGGCGCATTCTTCTTGAGGTAAGCCTTCATTTGCTTGAATGTCTCTTCAGGAGTTTGATCTGGCACGAGGCGGCAGGAAATTTTCGCCATGGCCCATGCGGGCAAAACTGTCTTGGAACCCTGTCCCGTGAAGCCAGAGAGCAAGCCATTGACTTCCAAAGTTGGCCGCGCGCCAGTGCGTTCAGCGGGAAGAAATTGCGGCTCGCCCCATAACGCGGGCACACCCGTCATCGCGATCAATTCCTTATTACTTTCTGGCAGGCGCTTGAATTCTTCGTGTTCCTTCTTGCTCAATTTGCGGACCTTGTCATAGAAACCAGGCAGCATGACCTTGCCGTTCTTATCATGCATGCCTGCGATCAACTCGATCAAAGCCTGCGCGGGGTTGTGAATTGTCCCGCCGAACAGACCTGAATGTAAATCCTTATCAGGCCCATACACTTTCAACTCGAAATATGCCAGACCGCGCAAGCCAGTGGTAATGGTTGGTTTGGTGGGTCCCATCATGCCGGCATCAGGATTCAAACAGAAATCACTTGCAAGCAATTTTTTATTATTTTTGATGAATTCACCGAGATGTTCCGAGCCGATCTCTTCCTCGCCCTCGACCAACCACTTGATATTGATGGGCAATCCGGTTGTGCGGACAATTGCTTCAACCGCTTTGAGAGAAGCCATCACCTGGCCTTTCATGTCCGAAGAGCCTCGCGCGAAAAGATAATCTCCGCGCACCACGGCTTCAAAAGGATCGGAGGTCCACAACTCCATCGGGTCTACTGGCTGAACATCATAATGTCCGTAGATCATCACAGTTGGTGCGGATTTGCTCGCGCCCAGCCATTCGCCGTACACAACGGGATGTCCCGCTGTCGGCATGATCTGCACATTGTCCATATTTATGGAATGGAGCTGCGCAGCCACCCATTCAGCGGCGCGTTGAACATCGCCTTTATTTTCACCAAGAGTAGAAATGGAAGGGATCGCAAGGAAATCCTTTAACTCACTTAAATAGCGTTCGCCATTTCCGCGAACATAATCCAAAGCCTGCTGAGCTTCTGACATGGATACTTCTCCTTTATATTTATGGTATGGCTGTGGGTACAGGTGTTTGTTCAAGCGTGCGGCGTGTGACGAGATACCATTCGTTGATCAATGCGAGGCGGTCACTAATATCATACATCGGCGCGACCTGTACGCCCTGTACCTGCGAATCCACGCCATAGGAATAAACGGGGTAATACAAAGGCAGGGATGGCATATCCTTGGCAAACACTACTTGAAAGTTTCTATATAAGCGGGCACGTGATGCAAAGTCCGCTTCGGTGCGCGCAGTTTCGAGGAATTCGCTGGCTGTGCGATTATCCCATTGCGAATAGTTCTGCCCGCCCGTGGCCTCGGATTGATGCCAGAACAAATACGGATCGGGATCTGGCATGCGCGCGGTATTCAAGTCTGCAAGAGCGGCCTGATAATTACGAGTGGCAAGGAAATCATTTAGCAGAGAGTCGTAGGAGACTGACTGCAAGTCGACCTGCACACCGATCAGTGCCAGGTCTGCTTGAATAGTTTGAGCGATCTGGGTGTGGACCGTGTCGTCGGGGTGAACCAGAGTAAAGGTCAGGGATTGACCATCCCTGGCGCGTACATCCCCGCCACCCGCGGGGATCACATAGCCTTCATCTTTTAAAAGAATCATGGCTGCATCGGGATCAAAATCATAGTGCTGGATCTCTTCGTAGTACGCCCATGAACCAGTCAAAATCGGACCATCTGCAATTATGGCCTGTCCCTGCATGATATGCGAGACGATTGTGTTTCGGTTTATTCCCAGCAAAAGCGCATGGCGGATTTTTTCATTTTGTAGAAATGGCACGCTGGGGTTGTTCAGGTTTAAGAAAACCAGTCCCAGCTGGGGCAAACGACTGGTGTAAACAGAAAGGTTTGTCTCCATCAAAGCGGGCTGGAGTACATCGTTCGTAAGCTGGCTGACACCCAGCACCTCGCCCTGTTGGTAGGCGTCAAACGCGGCGGCAGAGTTCGGATAATATCGAAATACTACCTGCTCAATAAACGGGGGCTGTAAATAATAATCTTGATTAACCGCAAGCACGACACCCGTGATCTGTCCTGAGTTGGTCATCAGGCGTTCAAATTTGAACGGACCTGTGCCAATCGGTTGGAGATTGAATTCGGCAGTGGCAAGCTGGTCAGCGGGGACTGATTCGAGCAAATGCTTTGGCAGGACACCAAAAGTGACATAATCCAAAAATGGAGCGAATGGCTCGGCAAGTTTGAATTGAAGCGTCTTGTCGTCAAGTCTTTTGATCTCTACCTGAGACCATAGGTCTTTAATATCCTGGGGGAAAAGCGACCCGGCGCTTTTGATCATCTCAACCGTGAAGATCACATCATCACTGGTAACAGGTTCGCCGTCATGCCAGACCGCGTTTGGTCTTATCGAAAAATTGTACAGCATGCCATCAGGAGAAGTTCCCCACGCTTCAGCCAGATCGGGCTGGGGCAAGCCGTGTGAATCAAAACGGATCAACCCGCTGAATATCAGCCGATTGACGTCACGATCGGCTGGATTGTTCCAATCCAGCATGGGGTTGAGCCTGCCCATGGAGCCGATCAGCGCTTCGGTATAAATACCGCCAGGCGCGGCTTGGGGTAGTGTAATAACACTTATTGGCTGTTGGCTTAGCAATAGCAAAGCCACGATCACCACCGTGATCGCTACGACCAAAATTTGCCAGCGTAATCTTTTCATATTGGGGAAATAAAGAAAGGCCGCCGCCACCCCGCAAACTTCAGGGCAATGGACAGGCGGCCTTTACAGGCAGTTGATTCCTAGCGTCCGAGAATAATGATGGCGATCACGAGACCAAAAAAGATCACGCTTAAGCCGATCGTCACCCAAAACAAAATTCGTTCAATGCCGCGGCGGGCAGTAAAGACGCCGCCGGTGTCTGCGCCGGTGAGTCCGCCCAAACCTGCGCCCTTGCTCTGCAGGATGATGCTGAGGATCAAACCTACTGAGGTTATAATCAGCGCGATATTTAGAAAGTTATTCATACAATATGCCTCCTTGAAATTAGCGGGCAAATTATACCTGTTCCAGAAGTGAATCGTCAAATATGGGTTCGTCGGATTTGTGAGTCTTTATTAATTTTCATTAATCCGCAATTCATCAAAATATTCCAAAGATTTTCTAAAAAGAGGAAATACATGCACGAAGTTGTGGTCAATTTGCACATGCACACACGTTATTCCGATGGGACCGGCACCCACCGCGACATTGCCAGGGCGGCTCTTGCGGCCGGCGTGGATGCGGTGATCGTGACCGACCATAACGTGCTGGTGCAGGGCTTTGAAGGCTATTACAAGGAAAAAAATAAAAAGATCATGCTCTTGGTCGGCGAGGAAGTACACGATCAGGCGCGCGACCCGCAGAAGAATCATCTGCTCGTTCTGGGCGCTGGGCGCGAACTGGCGACATTCGCAGAGAGTCCGCAGCTGCTGATCAATCAAGTACGCGACGCCGGCGGATTATCCTTCCTGGCCCACCCTGACGATCCTGAAACACCAGCCTTCAAGGAACTCGACATTTCCTGGGACGATTGGTCGGTACTAAATTACACCGGCATTGAATTATGGAATGCGCTCAGCGAGCTGAAGACCGTCGTGCCGACAAAATTACACGGCGCTTTCTATGCTTTTTTCCCGTCTTTCGTGGCACATCAACCCATTCCAGCCACGATCGAGAGATGGGATGAATTACTTTCCCAGGGACGTCCCGTTGTCGCGATCGGCGGCTCGGATGCGCACGCACTGCTCATGAGCATGGGACCCATCAGCAGGGTCATCTTCCCGTATGAATTCCACTTCCGCACGGTCAATACGCATGTGATATTGGATGATCCATTAAGCGGAGAGATCCATGCGGATAAAAAAGCGATCTACGCCGCGCTGGCAGAGGGTCACTGCTTCGTTGCGTATGATCTACCCGCATCCACGCGCGGATTCCGATTTACCGCCCAGGGCTTGGAAAGAACCGCCTTCATGGGCGATGAACTGCCCGCGAAAGGCGGAGTGACCTTGCAGGCAAAACTCCCAGCCGATGCGGAGATTCGCCTGCTTAAAGATGGGGATGTGATCCAAACCTGGAAGAAAAGCGCATCCATGACACACATCACTACGGACGCTGGCGTGTATCGTATCGAAGCATATCGTAAGTATCTGGGGAAATTGCGCGGCTGGATTTATAGCAATCCCATCTACGTGCGATAAATGCCGCTTGGAAAGGAGCGGTTCCACAATTAGGAAAGAGGCGTTTTTTCATCCATATAAATAGGTTTTGTGGTAAACTTCGCCCGCTATTAAATCAGGTACGTCTTAATCCACGTGCCTTTCCGTTCTTGGCAAGCCCACGGCTTGAATAGGAACAAACCCATGGAAAGGAGGTTTTCCCTATGCGTAAGTATGAATTAGTTTGTGTGATCCAGCCTGATCTGGACGAGACTGCTTTTAACGTCGTGCTAGAAAAAGTTAAAGGCTGGATCAGTGATTCAGGCGGTTCGGTGGATAAGGTGGATGTTTGGGGTCGTCGCAAGATGGCTTACATCATCAAGAAGCACCGCGAAGGTCAGTATGTTTTGTTGAATATGACCATGAACCCCGCCGCGACATCCGATCTTGAACGCAACCTGCGTTATCAAGAGCCGATCATTCGTCATATGCTTTCTGTAGCTGAGTAGTTTATTGTTGCATTGCCCGGTAATTTTTACCAAGGAGATTTTATTATGAGCCGAGGCCTAAATAAAGTTCAGATCATTGGTCATCTTGGAAAAGATCCCGAGATGCGCTACACCCCTTCTGGAAAGCCCGTGACCACCTTCTCTGTTGCGGTCAGCCGTTCGTGGAACAGTGCGGATGGAGAACGCCACAGCGAGACCGAGTGGTTCAACGTGGTCGCCTGGGGAAACCTGGCTGAGATCTGCAAGCAGTATCTCGTCAAGGGACAACAGGTGTATATAGAAGGACGTTTGCAAACCCGCCGCTGGGACGATAAAGAAGGTCAGAAACATACCAGCGTGGAAATCGTTGCGAACGAAATGATGATGCTGGGCGACCGACGCGATGCGAACAATCATGCACAGGAAGTCGAGCCTACCTCCGCCGATAATGGCTCTGCCATGGCGGAAGATGAATTCCCGTTCTAGTTTTTTTGGAGTAAATCATGAGTGAAGAACGTAATTATTCAGGCGGCGAAGGCGGCGGTGGGGACCGCAAGTTTTTCGCAAAGCCGAAGTTTTGTCAATTTTGCGCCGATAAGCTGTTGGTCATTGACTACAAAAAGACCGACCTGCTGCGCAAATATATAACCGAGGAAGGCAAGATCCGTCCGCGCCGCCAGACAGGCGCATGCGCCAAACATCAGCGCGTGGTCGCCGCGGCAGTGAAACAGGCACGTCATGTAGCTTTCCTGCCGTTCAGCGGCAAACCGCTGGATGAAGGCCGTTCCTAATACCGAAAGAGTATTTCGGGGCATGGAATTGCGATGCATCCATGCCCCGAATTTATGTTAAACCCTCGCCTGCATTCTCTCAAGAAAGAAGACGGGAATCATGAGGGCATGAAGGAGTTTGAATATGGCAGATGATTCGGGCAAAAAGCCCGCTTCCCGCACTACAAAAAAACACGTCGCCCGCCTTGAGCGGGAACGCCAGCAAAGCAAAATTATTCTTTATGCGTTCGTCGGCATAATTATCAGTGTTGTTCTTTTGCTTATTTATGGTTATTTGGATATTAACTACTTCCAGCTTCAGAAACCTGTGGCAAAAGTAGGCAATACTGAAATTTTGGCAAGCCAATTTGAGCCGCGCGTGCGTATGCAGCGCCAGCAATTGTTGTCTCAATACAGTCAATACCAGCAGTATGCCCAGGTATTTGGAATGGATGTGCAGACGCAATTAACCCAGATCGAAACCCAGCTCAACTCGCCGGAAACGATCGGCCAATCCGTCCTGGATCAAATGATCAATGAACATTTGATCCGTCTGGAAGCGGAGAAACGCGGCATCACCGTCAGCGATGAAGAATTAAATAAAGAAAAACAAAGCTCATTCGCATTTTTCCCGAACGGTTCTCCAACCCCGACAGTAACGCCCACCGAAGTAACCCTGCCTGAGGTGCCTGCCGAGGCGTTTAAGATCGTCACCAAGACACCCTTGCCCACGGCCACATTATCAGTCACCAACACACCGGATGGAACTGCAACCGAGGTGCCTGCCACGCCCACAGCCACACTTGAACCTGCACCTACCGCAACAGCAGGGCCAACGGCTACAGCTTTGCCGACATCCACACCCTACACAGTGGAAGGGTTCCAGACCGAGTTCCAGAATGGTCAGAACAGGATGAAGGATCTTGGGTTAAGCGAAAAGGATTTCCTCGCATTTTTTGATTTTCAAGTTTTGGAAAGAAAACTAAGAGAGCAGATCACAGCCGATGTAAAACCGGTTGAAAAACAGGTTTGGGCGCGCCATATTCTGGTCGCGGATCAGGCTATTGCAGTAACAGTTATCGAGAGATTAAATAGCGGCGAAGACTTTGCTGTTCTCGCACAGGAGTTATCCACCGACACCGGTTCCGCTCAAAACGGCGGCGACCTGGGTTGGTTTGGAAGCGGAGCGATGGTCGCGGAATTTGAAGCAGCCGCGTTCGCTCTGGAAAATCCCGGTGATTACACAACAACACCTGTCGCAAGCGACTTTGGTTTTCACATCATTCAATTGATCGCCAAGCAGGATCGTCCCCTAACCGCACAGCAATACGATACAGCTAAGAGTAAAGCCTTTTCGGATTGGCTGACCGCGGCTCGCGATGAATATCCGGTTGAAATTTTCGACCTCTGGAAACAGCACCTCCCCAGTGAGCCGAATTTCATTACCATCGCAACTGATTCTGCAAAATCAGCCAGAGCTACACAAGAGGAAGCCGCAAAGGCAACCGCAAAACCATAGAAATATCAATATAATGATGAAGGACGAAAGAGTCCTGAAATCATTTTCAATTCTGTTGCAATAAAAAAACGCCCACTCACCATGAGACGGGCGTTTTTGATTCTTTTTTCCTTTCCCCTATCCTCTTTTCAACATATCATCGGTTACCTGATCAAGGCGCAGGCTGATGATCTGACTGGCCGAGTCGCGCCCCATTGTTATACCGTAAATCACATCTGCGGCTTGCACGGTATTGCGATTATGTGTAATGATGATGAATTGCGTATCCTTGCTCAGGTCCACCAGCAGGTCGCGGAAGCGTCCGACATTGGCTTCATCCAACATGGCATCCACTTCATCCATCACGCAGACTGGCGTTGGTGAAACTTTTAGCAAGGCAAACACCAGTGCGATCGCGGTCAGACTTCTTTCACCGCCAGAGAGCAAAGCCAGCCCCTGTTCGCGGCGGCCCGGCAAACGCGCTTCAATCTCGATACCGGTATCAACCAGGTTTTCAGGATCGGTTAACGCAAGGCGCGCAGAACCGCCGCCAAATAAACGCACAAAGGTTTCGCGGAATTGTTTATCCACGGCATCGAACGTGCGTACAAATTCCCGTTTGGTGATCTCGTCCAATTCAGCGACAACCTGCTTAAGATCCACTTCGGCTTTTCGCAGGTCTTCGATCTGAGACTTCATGAACGTATATCGTTCACTTTCCTGATCGTATTCCGTTTTCGCATCCGGATTGATCGGACCCATGCGGCGCAATTGCGTGCGGAAATGCGTCAACTGTTCTTCAATTTCAGGCGAGAGTTCAGTCACTACGGGCAGCTGCTCCACCATACCATCCAAAGGTAACGGCACGGGACCAGAAACATCCACCGCATAATCAAACATCACCAGACCAAAATCATCGGTGATCTTTTGGTGCAGGCTTTCCAACGCTTCCTGTTTACGGGTCTGCTCCAATTGCACCTGACCAAACGCGCGCTCCGCATTTGCAAAGATTCTCTGCGCATTGGATTCTGATTCCTGTAGGCGGGTTTCTTCCTGCTCCGCTGTTTCCAGATCCTTCTCAGCCGGCTCGGTCCGAATCCGCATATCCTCAACCTGGGCATGCAAACCAGATTCATTTTCGCGCAAATTATTTTTCTCGGCATCCAGGCCAAGCAAAGAATTTTCAGCTTCATGCAAACGCGAAGCCAAATCAACACGGCGCCCATCCAGACGCATGATCTCCTTTGCCCGCTCATCTTTTTTGGCTATCGCAGCGGCGGCACTCTGTTCAGCCACAGCCACGCGCGTACTCCAGTATGATGCCTGTTCCTTTAACTCATCAGCCGCCATCTCGCTCAATTTTTCAGAAAGTTCCTTCAAATGCAATTGCGCTTCCGAAGAGAGGCGTTCTACTTCAACCTGCGACTCGGTCAATTTTTGTTGGATCAAAACAGAATCCTGTGCCTCAGTTTCCAGTTGGGTTAACTGTTTTTTCTGCCATTCAAGCTGGCGTTGCGTCGATTCCGACTCCAAACCGGCCTGCTGTTCAGTCTCCTGAGTTTCACCTAACCTGACACGGGCTTCGCGCGCGTCGGTTTCGGCCTGCGCCAGTTCACGCTGTCCCCCGCAAGTTGGTTGGTCAACATATCAACCACGTCATTGGAATCTGCGATGCGGGCAAGAAGCTCGCTGATAGCCGATTCGAATTCACGTTTCTGGCGGGGTCTGCTCAAGGCGGAGGAGGAAGCGGTTTTTCCCGCAATGACCAATCCGTCACCGCGAAAAACTTCCCCGCGTAAAGTCACCACCCGCGCATGGGTCGGCAACTCCCTAATCAGCCTGCGCGCAGATATTCGATCACGCGCGATCAAGGTCTGTCCCAGCACCAATCGAACAGCACCGCGCAATTCATCAGGCGCGTTGACAAGCTCGGAAGCTACTCCAATGCAGTCAACATCGTCTGAGTTATGAAGCGAAAGATTTTCGCGTTCATCGAGAGGTAATAAGGCGGCACGCCCAACATCATTGGTTTCAAGCAAGCTGAGCGCATCTTCAAGCTGACTCGCATCCAGCAGGACCGCATCCAAGGTATCGCCCAGTGCTGCGGCAATTGCGACCTCAAGGTCAGCAGGGACATCGAGTGCAGCACTCAAAGCCCCGCGCGCGCCGTTGAGCTTCGAATTCCGTGCGGCGTCCAATAGATAACGCGCGCCTTCAGCATATCCTGCCAATGATTGCTCTGATTGTTCCAGTACTTCGAGTTGGGCCTTCAAACGCGAATGATCTGATTCTTCCTTGGTGCGTTTTTCAAGCGCTTCCCGCCGGTCACGATCAATTGTAGCGACTTCATTTTTCTTATTGGTGACCTTTTCTTCAGCAATCTGTAAAGCAAGCTGTGCCTGCTCACGCTCAGCATGGGCGCTGTCAAATTGCGCCTTTGCATTCGCGGCTTGTAGTTCACCAGCAGATATCGCAGAGCGGGTCTGTTCGATCTTTTGTGATTGCTGTTCGAGGCGAGATCTTAATTCATCCAGGCGGGCATTATTTTCAGCCCGCTGCTGGCTTAGGCTTTCGATCTGGTCTCGGATGAGCGCGAGCTGTTCCTCCTGCGCGGCGCGGTCTGATTGACGCGCTTGCAGGGAATTCTGGATATTCGAAAGCTGAATCTTCGCTTCTTCGTATTCGGCCTGGATGCGTTCCACCTCCCGCATGGCTTCACCATGGCGATCATTGGCAAGATGTAATTCATCCGTAACAACTTCCTGATCGGAAAGAACCGAAGCCTGCGTATTTGTCAACGCGCGGCGGCGTTCTTCAAGCACAGCCAGCTCACGGGTGATGGATTCACGCCTGTTATGCAATTCAGCGGATTGACGCTGCCAGCCATTCAACTGTGCCCGCAACCCCGAGAGCCGCTCACGGAAGGATACATACGCTGCCTGTGTCTTTTCGTGAACTTCACGAGCTTCACGCACACGTCCTTCCTGTGTGCGCACCGTCTCGCGGATATCGGTCAGATCTCGCTGGGCACGATGCCAGTGAAAACCGTACCAATCCAGCAGGATGTTTTTCAAGTCTGTTTGAGTTCGGGCAAAATCAATGGCGCGTTTGGCCTGCCGTTCCAGGCTGCGGATACGCGGCTCAAGTTCTGCAATAATATCGAGTACGCGTTCCAGGTTGCGTTCAGTATTTTCAAGGCGTTTCAATGCATCATCGCGGCGGGCGCGATACAATCCCACACCCGCGGCCTCTTCGAACAAACGGCGGCGATCATCCGCTTTTAGAGCAAGAGAAGCGTCCACCAATCCCTGACCGAGAATGGTGTATGTACGTTCACTTAAACCAGCCTGCGCGAGCAGTTCATTCATTTCGCGCAAACGAACATGCTGGCCATTCAACAAATAGTCATTATGCCCGTCGCGATGGGCGTACCGCGCCAGCGCCACTTCAGAAAAATCAACGGGCAGCCATTGCTCGGTATTGTCAAAAGTGATCGTCGCCTGGGCCATGCCCGCGCGCGCGCGATGTTCGGAGCCGGAGAAGATCATGTCTTCTGTCTTCTTGCCGCGCAGCAGCAAATATGACTGCTCACCCAGGACCCAGCGCAGAGAATCGGCGATGTTCGATTTACCCGAACCGTTTGGACCAACGATGGCAGTGATTCCGCTCGCAAACTCAAAAACGGTACGGGAGGCAAAGGTTTTATAACCTTGTAATTCAAGTGATTTTAGGCGAAGAGGCATGTTTTATTTACGATTTCCAATTTATTATTTATGATTTTGAATTTACGATTTACCGTCAAGCAGCTTGAGTACCTTTTCGACAGAATTAATGAGCGCCCATCTTGCTCACGCCCAAATTACTCAACGCGTCCTGCGCGGCAGCGTGTTCTGCGTAACTTTTGCTCGTGCCGGTGCCACGCCCTTTGATTTGACCAGCAACCTCAACTTCAATTTCAAAGGTGAGCGCATGCTCGGGTCCGCTTGTGTTAACCACGTGATATCGAATGGGTAAAAGTTTGCGGGACTGCACATATTCTTGCAATTGACTCTTTGGGTCACGGATTTCGCTGAGAACAGATTCGCGGCTATCTTCTAAGATCGGATCAACGAACGCATTAACAGTTTCCAGTCCCGAGTCTAAATACAAAGCACCGACCAGCGCTTCGAAAGTAGAACCTAACAAATTATCCCGATCATGACCACCAGAGGCTGCCTCTCCCCTTCCAAGCCGAAGCGCGCGTCCGAGATCCAGCTCGCGTGCAAATATTGCAAGCTGTTCATTGCGAACCAGCGCGGAACGCATTTTTGTCAGATCGCCTTCGGGCATTTCGGGGAAACGCTGATACACCCAAGCGCCAACGATGAAATCCAACACAGCATCACCGAGAAATTCAAGGCGCTCATTATCTTCCACTGCTTCAGGGTGCTCATTGACATAAGAGCGGTGGGTAAGTGCCCGCACCAGCAGCGCTAGATTTGAAAAGGGCAGGCCAAGCCTACGGCTTAGGTCAGAAGCGGATTCAGCGATCCGCTTGGTGGTATTAAGTGTCATGGAGACCTCCCAGAACTCAGGGAGCGCCAAACTCCATGCTCCTCATTTTGAGAAAAAGTAGAGTCTCGCGTTCCATCAGTTCCAAATTTTGAATGGGCTGAATTGTAACCCGAATTTTTAAGGAAAGTGGTTTTTTAAGATAAAATCAAAAAATCTAACCGGAGGGCACTGTGACCGAAGTCAGTAATGAAACGCGTTTTCTTCACGCAATTGAAATTGGGTTGGGCGCCTGGCAATGGGGAGACCGCCTGGTCTGGGGATATGGGCAAACACACACCGATAAAGAGATCCGCGAATCGTTCGATGTTTCGCTCAGCCTCGGCGTTCGGTTCATTGACACAGCTGAAATTTACGGCTCCGGGTATTCTGAAAGATTGCTGGGTGAATTCTTAAAGGAAACAGAACAGCCCGTGCTGGTGGCGACCAAATTCTTTCCGTGGCCGTGGAAAATCACAAAAGGATTCATTCCGCGTGCGCTGAAAGGAAGTTTGGAACGCATTGGAGTGGAGGCGGTCGACCTGTATCAGATCCACTGGCCGTCGGTGACCATGAGCCCTGAAACGATGATGGAGGGCATGGTTGAATGTGTCAAGCGCGGCATGACCCGCACAGTGGGTGTTTCCAACTTTGGAGAGAAGCACCTGATCCGCGCCTATACCACCCTGGCGCGGCATGGAATTCCACTCGCATCCAATCAGGTGCACTACAGCCTGTTGAACCGTGAAGTGGAAAAGAACGGCACGCTCGCACGTTGCAAGGAACTCGGCATTCGCTTGATCGCATATTCACCGCTTGAAAAAGGACTGCTGACAGGAAAATATTCATTAGAGAATCCGCCACCTGGCGTACGTGGTTCGCAATACTCTGACCTGCTTAAGAAACTTCCACCGGTCATGAAATTGATCACAGACATTGGTCTCGAGCATGGGAACAAAACTGCGGCTCAGGTAGCCTTGAATTGGCTGATCTGCAAAGGCGCGCTCCCGATCCCGGGCGCAAAGAATAGCAAACAAGCGGAGAATAATGCCGGCGGCGCGGGCTGGCGATTAACTGAAGAAGAGCTCATTAAACTGGATGAAGCTACAGACCGGATCCGCGAGCATTCAAAATAGGATGACGCTCTCCCGTGCATTTCTCCATGGGATGCTGATCGGACTCCTGCTTTTTATCCTCGCCAATCTGCTTGCCGCGCATCTATCCTCCGACTGCGGCCTGCCCTCAGTTTTCGGGATGGATTTCTGCGCCGATGACATAGCCCGCGCCGGTTTTCCGCTCATCTTCTTTGAAGAAGGCGGGTTCTCCTACCGCAGTATTTTGAATCTCCCCTATCTTTTCCTTGATATTTTTATCGGTCTCGATCTTGCGGTCGTTTGCGGATTCATCGCACGCTGGCATAAAAAAAGAAATCCTTAACCATATTTATATTCGTAAAGGAGCTCCTCATGGACAACTTAACTTGGCTGCTTTCAGGCTTTGGCATTTTGACTGGTGTGATCGGTGCGGCTTGTACAATTATCGTGCCTGTCCTGGTATTAGGCGGAGTTGGCTTTTTCCTTTATAAACGCAGTCAGCAAAGTAACGCGGCACGGCAGGCAGCTCAATCCTGGCTAAGCACAACAGGCACGGTGCTGATGTCTTCCGTGCAATCAAGAAGGAGCGGAAACAGCACCTCCACTTTTCCAGTTGTTGTTTATCAGTATGAAGTAAATGGAAAGACACATCAAAGCCAAACCATTAAAGCCGGCGAACAATTTATGAATGTCCGCGTTTTGGGTCAGGCAAATGCGACTGCGGCCCGCTACCCAATTGGGGCGAATGTAACGGTATATTACAACCCGGCAAATCCTGCTGAATCTGCACTGGAAAGATAATGGCTTTTCGCCAAAAGATGCAGTCCACTCCCCCGCTCATCCTCATCATCGGGCCGACCGCTGTCGGTAAAACAGAACTCGCCATTCAACTTGCTGAAAAATTGAATGGCGAGATCATCTCTGCCGATTCGCGCCTGTTTTACCGCGGCATGGATATTGGCACAGCCAAGCCATCACATGAAGACCTGGCTCGCGTGCCGCATTATTTAATTGATATCGTGAATCCTGATGAAACGCTCAGTCTGGCAGTCTTTCAAGAGAAAGCCAAAGACATCATCGCTGATATTCATGGACGCGGAAAGCTTCCCTTTTTGGTGGGCGGAACAGGACAATACATCCGCGCGGTGACAGAAGGCTGGACTCCGCATGAGGTTACCGCGGATGAGCAGCTGCGAGCTGAATTAGAAAAGAAAGACAAGGAGTGGCTACACGCCAGATTGAAAATAATTGATCCAGAATCAGCGGCAAAAATAGATGCGCGCAATGTGAGAAGAACAGTCCGTGCATTGGAAGTCATTTTAACTACGGGCAGAAAATTTTCAGAACAACGTGGACAGGTTGAATCGCCGTATCAACTGATCACAATTGGATTGACTCGTCCGCGGCCTGAGCTGTATCAACGTGTGGATGAACGCATTGACCTGATGTTCGCAAACGGACTTATTGACGAAGTGAAGCAGTTGTTGGAAAATGGATACTCCCCCAGCCTGCCGAGCATGTCTGCGCTTGGGTATAGAGAATGTGTCAGCGTAGTTAAAGGCATACTGACTGAAGAGCAGGCAAAAGTCGAGATGAGGCGCGTAACCCGCACCTTTGTTCGAAGGCAGGCGAATTGGTTCAAGGAATCTGATCCAAAGATCAAGTGGTTTCAAGTTAAAGATGGTGTTATTAAAGAAACAGAGAATTACATTCGTCAATTGATTGACTTTTGATTCTTGTTTGTATATACTTCATTCATACCTTGAAGGAGGAGTAACTATGAGCAACCGTCCGTGGCTGGCACATTATGATAAAGGTGTGCCTCAGACAATTGAATACCCTAAAGTGCCGTTGTTTCATTTTTTGGAGGAAGCTGCGCGCAAATACCCAGACCGTGCCTGTACGATATTTAAAGGCGCGGTCATTTCTTATCGAGAGATGAACGAGCAGACCGATCACATGGCTGCGGCTCTGGTAGAAATGGGTGTCAAGAAGGGAGATCGGGTGGGGATATTCATCCCCAACATACCACAATTCGTGGTCGCCTATTTTGGCATCCTGAAAGCGGGCGGGACGGTGGTTGCGATCAACCCCACATATCCAGTGGATGAGATCATCATGCCGATCAACGATGCGAACATTGAGATCATGTTCACGATGAGTCGTTTTTACGAAAAGGTAAAAGCCGCGCGCGAAAGATCAAAGCTTAAGCGCATCATTGTTACCAATATCAAAGAGAGTCTGCCGCCGATCACGCGTTTATTATTCACGCTCCTCAAAGAGAAAAAAGAAGGCGACCACGTGGACACACTGGCAAGCGGCGATGTCTGGATGAAAGATCTGCTCGCGAAACATGCGAACTCA
This sequence comes from Candidatus Villigracilis saccharophilus, assembly GCA_016709305.1. Classification (GTDB taxonomy): domain Bacteria; phylum Chloroflexota; class Anaerolineae; order Anaerolineales; family Villigracilaceae; genus Villigracilis; species Villigracilis saccharophilus. The sequence continues at coordinate 36,432 of JADJNA010000005.1, read as the reverse complement.
CCCAAACCGAAAGTAGATGTGTCTCCTGATGATACCGCCATCTTCCAATATTCCGGCGGAACAACCGGTGTACCAAAAGCAGCAGTGGCGATGCATCGCAATGTGGTTGCAAATACGCTGCAGATCAAAAACTGGATGACAGGCTTAGAAGAAGGCAAGGAAGTCGTACTGATGGGAATACCGCTTTTCCACGTGTACGGCATGGTGGCAGGAATGAACTTTGGTATGGTGGTTGGCGCGAGTTTGGTGATGGTGCCAAACGCGCGCGATCTAAAGGATGTCTTGGTTAACATCAGCAAATATAAGGCCTCCATTTTCCCGGGTGTGCCATTGCTGTATAACGGCCTTAATAATCATCCCGATGTTAAGGCAGGTAAATATGATCTTTCTTCCATCAAGGCCTGTATCTCCGGTTCCGCTCCATTAATGCGGGAAACGAAGGAACAATTCGAAAAATTAACAGGCGGAAAGTTATTCGAAGCGTATGGACTCTCAGAAGCGCCTACGGGTACCCACTGTAATCCATTGAATGGCGTGAACAAGGTCGGATCCATCGGCATGCCCTTGCCCGATGTGGATGTGAAGATCATCAGCCTAGATGATGGTGAAACCGAAATGGCACAAGGCGAGATCGGAGAGATCGTTCTCAACGGTCCCCAGGTAATGAAAGGCTATCACAACATGCCCACAGAAACCGCCAACAGCCTGCGCCAAATGTCGGACGGAAAGATCTGGTTATTTACCGGCGACATCGCGCGCATGGATGAAGACGGTTACTTCTACATCGTTGATCGCAAGAAGGAACTGATCAAGCCCGGCGGATTCCAGGTTTGGCCGCGTGAAGTGGAAGAGGCCATCATGGATCATCCCAAAGTATTGGAAGTCGGTGTGGGCGGTATTCCGGACCCGCAGCGCGGTGAGACGGTCAAAGCGTGGGTCGTGGTGAAGCCAGGCGAGACATTGACAGAAGCTGAACTCAAGGCTTTCTGCAAGGAACATCTTGCTCCCTACAAAGTTCCCACCCACTATGAATTCCGCACAGAATTACCCAAGACCACCGTCGGCAAGATCCTAAGACGTGAATTAGTGAGACAGCATAAAGAAGGCAATTAAGCGCAGTAAAAAGTGAGTATTAAGCAGTAAAAGAGTCCTCTGAATATCAGAGGACTCTTTTCTTGTTTCTCACTTATTACTTGTTACTCTTTTACTACGCCAATTGCGGTGTACCGCTCTTCTTTTTACCGAGGGGCGCCGGGAACAGCAGTTCGAAATCTTCGCGGTTGATCGATTCAACTTCGAGAAGTTTCTGCGCAACGATATCCAGCTGTTTGCGATATTTTTTGACTGTGACCTTGGCAAGTTTATATGAATCTTCCACGATCTTACGAACCTCGCGGTCGATCTGCTCAGCGACTGCTTCAGAGTAATCACGTTGTTCTGAAATTTCACGGCCGAGGAAGATCATCTCTTCTTTTTGACCATAGGACATGGTGCCCATTTCAGCGCTCATGCCGAGGCGTTTGACCATGGCACGCGCCATGTTCGTCACCTGCTCAATATCATTGGATGCGCCGGAAGTAATATCGTCAAAGATCAATTCTTCTGCGGCACGGCCACCCAGGGCCATTGCCAATGTGGCAAGCATCTTCTTGCGTGACATGAGGATGCGGTCTTCATCGGGGCGGAACCAGGTTACGCCACCGGCTTGTCCGCGGCCAACGATGGTCACTTTCTGCACGGGGTCTGCTTCAGCGATGGCATTTGCCACGATCGCATGGCCAGCTTCATGGTAGGCAATGATGCGCTTCTCTTCGTCAGAGATAAGCCGGGACTTGCGTTCAGGTCCCATGACCACGCGCTCAATCGCCTCTTCCAATTCCGATTGGCCGATGGATTTCTTATTGCGGCGGGCAGATAAAATCGCGGATTCGTTGACGAGGTTTTCCAGGTCAGCGCCTGCAAAGCCGGGTGTACCACGGGCAATGGATGCGAGGTCAGCGGCTGGATCCAAGGGCTTACCTTTGACATGCACCTTGAGGATGGCTTCGCGGCCTTTTACGTCCGGACGATCCAAAGTGACACGACGGTCAAAACGACCAGGGCGCATCAATGCCGGGTCCAGAATATCGGGACGGTTGGTCGCGGCGATAATGATCACGTTCGTGTCTGTGTCGAAGCCGTCCATTTCAACCAGCATCTGATTCAAAGTCTGCTCGCGTTCATCGTGAGAACCACCAAGACCTGCTCCACGCTGACGGCCTACGGCATCAATTTCATCTACAAAAATGATACAGGGGGAATGTCGCTTGGCCTGATCGAAGAGATCACGCACGCGGCTCGCGCCAACGCCCACGAACATTTCAACGAATTCAGAGCCGGAGATCGAGAAGAACGGCACACCCGCTTCACCGGAAACTGCCTTGGCCAACAGGGTCTTACCCGTTCCAGGGGGACCAACTAATAAAACACCCTTTGGAATACGAGCGCCAAGTTGGATGAACTTTTGGGGTTCTTTAAGGAACTCAACGATCTCAGCCAGTTCCTGCTTTGATTCTTCAGCGCCGGCTACATCAGCAAATGTGACAGTAGGATGCTCACCGCTGAACATACGGGCACGGCTTTTACCAAAGGACATGGCCGCGTTATTACTGCCCTGCGCCTGACGGAAAATAAACCAGAGCACACCACCCATAAATAAGATAGGCAGAAGATATAACGCACCGCTCAACACTCCACCCCAAACAGAAGGAGCACGAACTTCGATGATAACATTTTCAGGGGCAAGTTGCTCCATCGTAACGCCAAGACTGCTAAGTTGTTCCACCAAAGTAGCATTTGACTCTTTACGAGATTCAACGCCTTCTTCCTCTGTCCCATCGGTATAAACCACAGTAATGGTGTCGTCGCTCTCGATGATGATACGAGCTACTTTTCCATCCTGCACGGCTTTTGCCACTTCATTAATAGTAAGCGGCGCAACCGCACTGGGATTCTGACGGAATCCCATGTAGAGCATGGCGCCGATGGCGACGAACAAAAGGATGTACACAAAAATCGATTGACTACGGGAATTCACGGAATCCTCCAAATATGACTTGCGAACTCGATTATACCAATACCACCCCTTAGACTACTCGTAAAAGGGAATTTTATATGATTCTCTAACACGAACCTTTTTTACCTGAAAACCGTCTGAAAAACTATCGGGGTTGGGTAAACCATTGAATTTTTACAGTACTTGTTTAGCAGTATCAGAATAGACCCTAGCAACCTCTCATTTCTTACAGGTCAGTTTGGGAACTATTTCAGCACTAATTCCACGGGACAATGATCGGACCCCGGCACTTCATCATGAATGATCACATCCTCGACCCGCGGAAGCAGGTCTTTAGAGACTAAATAGTAATCCAACCGCCAGCCGATTCCCCGCTGACGTGCGTTCAGGCGGTAGGTCCACCAGGTATATTGGACTTTGTCTGGGTAAAAATGACGAAATACATCCACAAAACCGTGATCCAAAAAAGCCTGTACCCATTCACGTTCTTCTGGCAGAAAGCCAGAAGTCTTTTCATTCGCTTTGGGATTCTTTAGGTCAATAGGCATGTGAGCAGTATTAAAATCGCCGGTAATAATGATGTTCTCGCCTTTTTTATGAAGATCATCGCACAGCTTTAATAATTGAGCATAGAATGCCAGTTTGTAGTTCACGCGCTGCTGTCCGCGTTGACCGTTCGGGAAGTAAATGTTGAATAGACGGCAGCCAGCCATAACGGTCTGAATGACGCGTCCCTCGACATCGAACTGCTCCTGACCCATTCCCACCACGATCTCATCAGGTTGATTCTTATAAAAGGTCGCCACCCCGCTGTAGCCAGGACGCTGCGCAGCATTCCACACATCACGCAATGGCAGCTGCGAGAGTTGTTCTTCATTCAATTGTTCCCTGCGTGCCTTCACCTCTTGCAGGCACAAGGCATCCGGCCGCTGCGCGAAGGCCCAATCCAGCGCGTGCTTGCCTAGCGCAGCACGGATCCCGTTCACATTCCAGGTAATGATCTTCATAATAAACCTTAAAATTTTTTATGGTAAACTTGCGCAAAGAGACAGGATAAAAAATGGAAAACTCAACTGTCAAGCGAATACTTTGCATTGAAGATGAGCCTGAGATGATCGACCTTATCAAGCTTATTCTTGGTCGCCGTGGCTACGATGTTTACGGCGCCACAGGCGGGATCGAAGGGGCACGACTCGTACGTGAAATACTTCCAGACCTTGTGTTGCTCGATCTGATGATGCCTGATATGGATGGCTGGGAAGTATATCAACAAATGAAAGCAGATCCTGCCACACGTAATATTCCGGTGATCGTCGTTACCGCAAAAGCGCAGAACATTGATAAAGTTCTTGGCTTGCACATTGCAAAAGTGGATGACTATATCGCCAAACCTTTTGGTCCGCAGGAGTTACTCGACAGCGTCGAAAAGATCCTCGGTCAAAAATCTTCATCCAAAAACTAAATTTATTCTCACCGGGCGGCGGAATGGCCGCCCTTTTCCTTGATCATCATCGCCTATGTCACGCCCCATCCAAGTGAACAATCTAACCAAAGCGATCAACCAGCCCGTACGCGTGGGATACTGTGATTCTTTTTTATGCCGCTTGCGCGGTCTTATGTTCCGCGCGAGTCTCGAAATTGACGAGGGGCTGCTTCTGGTCGAAAAGCGTGATTCACGCCTGGATACTTCCATTCATATGTTCTTCGTTCCATTTGACCTGGCAGTCTTTTGGATCAACGCAGAAATGACCGTCGTGGATAAGGTCATCGCAAGATCATGGCGGCCCGCTTACTTCCCCAAAGCAGAAGCCAGATATACCTTAGAGATACACCCCAGCCGCTGGGGAAATTATGAAATTGGTGACAAGGTTGAATTCAAGAATGTATAAACGGCTATTGATCCTCATTGTATTATTTTCAGCTTTTACTTACAACCCACTACCCGCCTACGCGCAAGCAGGTATTCCGGGACCGATCTATGTAGTTCAAGCAGGTGATAGTTTGTCTTCGATCGCATCACGCTTTAGTGTAAGCATAGATGATCTGATGTCTGCAAATGAAATTACAGACGCGAACTCGCTTTTTGCAGGGCAGCAACTCGTCATTCCCGGGTTGGAAGGCGTGACAGGAACATTTAGCACTGAAGATATTAATTTGGGTGACTCGTTCCGCAGCCTGATACGACGCACACAGGTGCCCCTGCCTTTATTCAAGAAAATTAATCGCATTGTCAGCCCCAGCGAGTTCCATGTCGGCGCAAAAATGATCGTCCCGGTTGAAGCTGGGACTCAAACGCTGAATACCCGTATGACCTCAACTATCGGTGAGTCTCTGTTGGAACTGGCTATTAAAAATAATACAGATACATGGACCCTGTCGCATTACAACAAACTGCAAGGCACATGGGATGGGATACCAGGTGATACTTTATTGGCAGCCGGTCTTGATAGCGACCAGGCCATCAGCGGCCTCCCCAGTGCTTTTATCTCTGCGGAAATACAAGGGCTGCCGATCAAGCAAGGCGGGACGGCGGTTATCAAAATTAAAACTGATCCCGGTGTAACGCTTGGAGGTTCCCTTGTTGACCACCCGCTTCATTTCTTTCCTGTTGAGGATGGGACACAGGTTGCGCTGCAAGGAGTTCACGCGTTAATTTTGACGGGCGTTTATCCTATACGCTTGGAAGCGACACTCGCGGACGGCAGCAAACAATCTTATGAACAGTTCATTCCAATTACATCAGGAAATTATCTCACTGGCGAAAACCTACCTGTAGATCCATTCTTGATAGACCCCGCCGTTACAGAACCTGAACAGCAGCAGTTGGAAGGTATCACACTGCCAGCCACTCCAATAAAATATTGGGCAAATCAGTTTTTATCTCCTGCCAGCAATTACGCAGAAACCACCTTCCCCACCTCATTCTATGGAACCAGCCGAGTTTATCTTGGACAGGGAACAGATCTAAAAATAAATTGGTGGCACACTGGTATAGATTTTGGCGGTGGAACAGGACTACCCATCACGGCACCGGCAGCCGGACAGGTGGTATTCGCAGGATTTCTTACTGTGCGCGGGAATGCCACGATCATCGATCACGGCTGGGGGGTGTACAGCGGCTTCTGGCATCAATCTGAAATACATGTGCAGGTTGGGGATGTTATCGAACAAGGTCAAGTCATCGGATTAGTGGGCGGGACAGGCCGGGTGACAGGCCCACACCTGCACTGGGAGTTGTGGGTGAACGGCATCCAGGTCGATCCGCTCGATTGGTTAAATCAAGTCTACCCTTAGCGGGGCTAATAATCATAAAGAAGAATCACACCTCGCTGGTTTTGATTTTTGTGGCGCAGACACAAGCCGAAAAATTCGAAGTAAATGAATGTTCGCAACAGCAGTCAAAAATTCTGAGACATTCTCCTATGGGGAAATTCGCAGCCCGGCAAGCTTTTCCCAACCATGGAAAAGCCATAAAGTCTCATAATGCAACACTTGACCAGAGACAAAAACCATCTTATTATTGCCACTTAATAATTTGAGACACCCAAAGCAGGCAGGTAGAAAATGAAGCCATGGAAATCCGTAACGGAAGGTTTTTCAGGCTTTCTTTGTATATGAATGGATCTTGACCAATAAGGAGGTGAGGCTGACATAGAAAGTATTGTCTGCTGTTTGCTATATCCCGCAGATGCGGGAAGTTGAATTCACCTAATATAATTTTTGGAGGAGTAAGAATATGTCTAAGCGTTTCTTCGCTGTACTTTCGTTGCTTGTCGTTGCCAGCATGGCCCTTGCGGCTTGCGGCGGCGCTGCTGCTGGTGGTGGCGAAAGTGCCACCCTTAAGATCGTCTCCAGTCTCCCCATGACTGGTTCTTCTTTGACCCAGACTCAAACCATTGTGAACGCCATGCAATTGCGCCTTGAGCAGGTTGAATCCAAGGCTTGCGGTGGAAAATACACCATCGAATACGAAGCCTGGGATGATGCCTCTGCCGCCCTCGGCAAATGGGATCCTGCGGTTGAAACTGAGAACGCCAACAAGGCAGCCGCTGACCCTTCAATTATCGCCTACCTCGGCACCTTCAACTCTGGCGCTGCCAAGCTCTCCATTCCGATCTTGAACAATGCCGGCCCGTTGACCATGATCTCCCCCGCCAACACCAACCCTGGCTTGACCAAGGCTGACAAAGATCTTCCTGGCGTTACTGATTCATACTATCCCACCGGCGTCCGCTCCTATTCCCGCGTTGTAGCCGCTGATGATATCCAGGGCAAAGTTGCCGCCAATTTCGTGAAATCCCTCGGCGCCACCACTGTTTACATCCTCGACGACCAAGAACTCTACGGTAAGGGTGTTGCTGATGTGTTCGAAGCCACCGCCAAGGAAATTGGCTTGACAGTTGTCGGTCACGAAGGCATTGACCCCAAGGCCGCTGACTACAAAGCTTTGATGACCAAGATCTCCACCAGCAATGCCGGTGGCCCCCCGGACGCCATCTACGTTGGTATGGTTGTTGATAACAATGCTTCCCAGCTTTTGAAAGACAAAGTTGCGATCATGGGCGACAACGAAACCGTCAAATATGCCGGTCCCGATGGTATCCAGACCCAGGCTTTCATTGACGGCGCTGGCGCTGATGTTGCTGAAGGCGCATATGCTTCAGTAGCTGGCGTAGCCCTCGACAAACTGCCCCCCGCTGGTTTGCAATTCGTTAAAGATTACACCGCTAAATTCGGTGCTTTGACCGAACCCTACGCTGTGTACGGTTATGAGACCATGAACGTCGCCCTCAAGGCGATCGAAGATGTCTGCGCCGCTGGTGGCAATCCCACCGACCGCGCTGCGATCAACAAAGCCGTATTCGCGATCAAGAACTTCGACGGAGCCCTCGGCACCTGGTCCTTCGATGCGAATGGCGATGCCAGCTTGACCGACATGACCTTCTATCAGGTTCAGAACGGCGCTTACGTAGCCGTCGGTACCTTCAAGTAAAGAGTTCGAAAACTCGCAAGTCGGGGGCGGCACAACATGCCGCCCCCCATCCTTTTTGAAGAGCTGTAAAAGAGGAGTGCCATGGAAACCACCAGAAAAAAGTTCAACTGGAGGCGATTCGCCATCGCCACGCTCGTTCTTTATATTGTTTTCCTGATCGGTCCGATTGTGGGGTTGGATATTCCCGTAGTGTACGCCGCAATTAAAGCCAACCCGCTTCAACTGGTTCAATTTCTAATTATTGGTATATCCAACGGCGCCATCATCGCCATTATTGCGCTGGGATATACGATGGTATACGGCATCATTGAGCTGATCAACTTCGCTCATGGTGATGTGTATATGATCGGCGTTTTCACATCATTAACAGTTCTTTCGGTAACGGGGACATTGGAAAGTAAAGATCCTGTCAAGATCACCCTTGGACTTATCCTTGCGCTGGTTATTGCCATTGTGTTTTGCGCCATTCTCAACGCGACCATTGAAAGACTCGCCTACCGGCGGCTTAGAAATGCGCCCCGTCTGGCTCCATTGATCTCTGCCATCGGTATGTCATTTATTATTGAAAATATTGGGCTTATGTGGGCAGCACAAGCCTGGCTGGTTCCTTCTTTTGGAACCACTGGCGGCGCTTCTCAAAAAGTTTTCCCTGATATGCTCGGCATTCTCTTTACCAGTCTCGGTTGGGATATTAATCTGCTTGCATCCTCCGGATTGGCTCTGCGATTAACAATAAAAGACCTGCTTGTCATCGTTTTAGCGGTCATCCTAATGACCGCTTTGTATCTATTCGTTCAAAAAACCAAATTAGGCAAAGCCATGCGTGCCACCGCCCAAAACCGTGATGCGGCCAAGATGCTCGGCATTGACATTGACTGGGTCATCACCGCGACCTTCCTGATCGGTGGCGGCCTCGCCGGTGCTGCAGGGCTGATGGCAGGTTTGTATAACAATACCGCCTGGTGGTTCATGGGGTTCCGCGCAGGTCTGCAATCCTTCACCGCGGCAGTCCTCGGGGGTATCGGGAATATCACCGGCGGAATGTTGGGCGGTTTCCTGATCGGATTGCTTGCCTCATTCAGTGACGGCTACCTGAACGCCCGCTGGACAAATGCGTTGGTTTTCGCAACCCTTGTTCTTATCCTATTATTCCGTCCCACCGGCTTGCTCGGTGAGCAGACGGGGCAAAAAGCCTAAGAGGTGCATCCATGAAAATTATGAGGTCAGGTATCACCTTCGGTATTATTGCCGGTTTGCTTACATTCCTTTTCGGGGGCTGGTCTGTCGCCGTGATCGGTTCTTTGATGGGCGTTGGTCTTGGTATGGGACTTGGCGGAAAACTGGAACGCAAAGATCCGCTCAAAATTGCAAAAGATGTTTTGCCAACAGCATTAACGGCTGGTGCAATTCTTGTGATTTTGAGCCTATATCAGAATGGCTTTGTTCAAAACGCCATCGGAAAACAACCCGCTCAGTTAAACATTGTAATATTCGGCAACTTGATCGGTTTTCTTGGCACAGTCCTCTTTACAACTTTACTGGCTGGAATGCACGGGCTCCCCGAAAAGCAGGAACAACAGTGGAAAATGATCCTGCTCGCGGCTCTTATCGTTGCATTTCCTTTTATCGATAAACTTACCGCCCTGCGCTGGACAGCCCAGATCATTTTTGCCTTAATCTTTGTTATCCTTGGACTAGGCCTGAATATCGTTGTAGGATATGCTGGATTGCTTGACCTTGGATATGCCGCTTTCTTCGCCATCGGCGCATATACCACGGGCATTCTTTCTTCACCACAGCACGGCCTTTATATGAATTTTTGGATCGTGATTTGGATCGCCGCCGCAATGGCCGCCCTTTGGGGATTTATGCTTGGCGCACCAACACTGCCGCTACGAGGTGATTACCTTGCCATTGTTACCCTGGGCTTCGGTGAAATCGTACCGGTACTTTTCAAAAACTTGATCGATGTAACCATCAAGGAACCGCTCACCTGCTGGATCATTCCCGGTTTTATCCGCCTTTTTGGCGGTGAGACATCCATGGCTTGTATTACGCTTTTGGAACACGAGGATCTGACTGCGGGTGAAAAAGGCATCAGCCCGATTGGGCGTCCCTACCTGCCCTTCATTGGAGAGTTTGAATCGAGCAATCCAATTCCCTGGTACTTTTTGATCATAGCGATCATTCTTCTTTCGGTATTTATCATCCGCCGCCTGCGAGAAAGCCGGCTTGGTCGTTCGTGGATGGCAATTCGTGAAGATGAACTCGCCGCTGCGCAAATGGGAATCGATCCGGTAAAAACAAAATTAGCTGCATTTGCATTAGGCGCTACATTCTCTGGTTTTGCCGGTGCATTTTATGCCGCGTATATAGCGGGCATCTTCCCTAGCGTGTTTGATTTCAGTGCGTCCATCATCATATTGTGTGTGGTTATCCTGGGTGGTATCGGAAATATCAACGGTGTGATCGTGGGCGGTCTTGTGATCATGACTGCTGACCGTCTATTCCTGCCCGCGCTAAAAGATTTCCTCGCGTCTCTTTTGACGCACACCGTTCTCCCCTCAATTAGTAACCCGGTGGTTCAGCTGGCAGTCAAGGATAATGCCAATCCGATCCTTTATCGTTTTCTTTTATTCGGCCTGACGTTGGTGATCATGATGGCAGTTCGACCGGAAGGCCTGATTCCAAATTCTCAAGTTCGCGCAGAGCTGCATCCAGATGAAGCACCTGTTGCTGTTGTCGAAGCTGAGACTCCTATGAGCAACAAAGCGAAAAAAGGATAGGAGGCTGACATGGCATTCTTTGAAGCAAAAGCAATTACGATGACATTTGGCGGTCTAACCGCCGTGAACAAAGTCAATTTGACCATCGATAAAGGCATGATTGCAAGTGTGATCGGCCCGAACGGCGCTGGCAAGACGACCTTCTTCAACACAATCACCCGCGTCTACGTCCCCACCAGCGGAGAAATGACTTTTGATGGAACAAATCTTTCGGGCAAGCGGCCATTTGATATCACCGCATTGGGCATTGCACGCACATTTCAGAATATCCGTCTGTTTGCGAACATGTCTGCGATGGAAAATGTTCTGGTCGGCCAGCATTGCCGCCTGACATCCAACTTGATCGGGCAGGTGTTTCACACCAAAGCAACCATGAAAGAAGAAGCCGATGCGCGCGCCCGCGCACTCGACATGTTGGAATATGTGGGACTTCGCCGCACTGACGCCGAAGTAACAGCCAAAAACCTCTCTTATGGTCTGCAAAGACGTTTGGAGATCGCGCGTGCGCTTGCTTCCAAACCCAAACTGCTGCTCCTCGATGAGCCAACCGCGGGCATGAATCCGAACGAAACGATCGATCTGACCAACTTTATCCAACGCTTACGCAGGGAGCTTGATCTGACCATTTTGTTGATCGAGCATCATATGCGCGTGGTGATGGCGATCTCAGATCGCGTCTCTGTCCTGGATTACGGCGAAAAGATCGCAGAGGGTACCCCTTCGGAAGTTCAGAAGAACGAACGCGTGATCGAAGCGTATCTTGGCAAGGGCACATCCCATAAATAAGAGGCGAGGCACACATGCTTGAATTAAAAGATGTCCACACTTACTACGGCAACATCCACGCCTTAAAAGGGATCTCGCTCACTGTCAATGACGGTGAAATTGTCACCCTGATCGGCTCGAACGGCGCGGGCAAAAGTACAACCCTAAGAACCATTCAGGGGCTGAACAAACCCCGTACAGGGTCAGTTGTGCTCGATGGGATCGAGTTGCATAAGCTCCCGGCCCACCAGATCGCAGAACTTGGGGTTGCCCAAAGCCCGGAAGGCCGCATGATCTTTCCGCGCATGACTGTGATGGAAAACCTTGAAATGGGCGCATATGTCCGCAAGGACCTAACCACGTTCAAAGATGATCTGGAATATGTATTGAAACTCTTCCCGCGCTTGAAAGAACGCATCACCCAAAAGGGTGGCACGCTTTCCGGCGGCGAGCAGCAGATGTTGGCGATGGGACGCGCACTCATGGCCAAACCAAAGATCCTGCTGCTGGATGAACCCTCCATGGGGCTCGCTCCCCTGCTCGTTGAGTTAATCTTTGACATCATCAAAAAACTTAATGAAGAAGGCACGACGATCCTATTGGTCGAGCAGAATGCCCTAATGGCACTCTCCATCGCGCACCGTGGATATGTTCTGCAAACAGGCGAGATCATCCTGAGTGATAGCGCCAAGAACCTCAAGAACGACGAAATGGTGCAAAAGGCATACCTCGGCGTTGAATAGGCAGGAATAAAGAAAAATTTGTTTGAAACCCGTTTTCTGCGAAAGCTGAAAGCGGGTTTCTTCTAAATATTATTACGAGACCCTAAAGGTTTTAAAACCTTTAGGGTCTGGGTAAACAATCATGAACCTACCAAACACAGCAGACATTGTCATTATCGGGGGCGGCGTGATGGGAGCCAGCGCCGCGTATCATCTCGCGCAGCGCGGAGTAAAGAATATCGTCCTGCTTGAAAAGGAGAAATTCTTCGGGCAGGGAGCCACTGGCAGATGCGCGGGCGGGGTGCGCTATCAATTCTCCACGGAGATCAACGTCAAGCTCTCCATTGCAAGCCTGCCGATGATCGAAAGATTCAAAGAAGAGCTCGGGCAGGATGTCAGTTACAAGCAGTGCGGATATTTGCTGGTTGCCACAAATGAAAAGGAGGTCGATGTTTTCAAACATAATGTCGAAATGCAGAACAGCCTCGGCGTGTCAACTGAACTATTAAGCGGAGATGAAGTCCGCAGACGATTACCATTAATGAGGTTTGACGATGCCCTCGCTGGAACGTTCAATCCAAAAGACGGGGTAGTAGATCCAAACGGCGTCGTGCAGGGATATATCAGCGCGGCGCAAAAAATGGGAGCGCAGGTATTCACAGGCGCGGAGGTCATTGGGATCAACTTGAAGGGAGATTCTGTTGAAGAGGTGCAAACAAGTATCGGCTCGATAAAGACGCGCATGATATTAAACACATCGGGACCGTGGTCCGGGCAGATTGCCCGGATGGCAGGCATCCAACTTCCACTCATCCCGCTGCGCAGGCAAATGTTCACAACAAGCCCACTGCAGGAATTGCCGCAAGATTTCCCGTTCGTCATTGATTTTGCGCGATCGTTATATTTTCACCGCGAAGGTGAAGGTCTGCTGATCGGCATGAGCAACCAGAACGAGCAGCCCGGATTTGATCAAAATGTAGATGAGGACTTTGAATTGGTAAACCTTGAAGCCGCCATTGAACGAATGCCGTTGGTGGAAAAGGCGCAGCGCGCTTCACATTGGGCGGGTTTGTATGAAGTCACCCCCGATGCGCACCCGATCTATGGAAGCACTCCTGTTAATGGCTACTATGTTTGTACGGGATTTTCAGGGCATGGCTTCATGCATGGACCGATCTCGGGGAAATTAATGAGCGAGATTATGTTAGATGGTAATTACTCAAGCGTGGACGTCTCCATGCTTGACCTCAAACGATTCGAAGAGGGCCGAATGATTCAAGAGTACAATGTAGTTTAATTTATTCAAGAAATATCTTTCGCCAGGCCAAGAAAACCAGAGATATAAGGGTCTTTTCTCTGGTTTTCTCTGGATATCCTGTGATTAAAAAATACGCGAGATAAAATGACATCAGCAGAGATCATCACAATCGGAACGGAAATATTATTGGGCGAGATCGTGGATACCAACACACGCTACCTTGCGCGCACTTTGCGCGGGTTGGGCGTGGACTTGTACCGCACGATCACCATCGGCGACAATGAAGACCGCATCGCAAGCGCGATCCGAGAATCCATGGAACGCGCGGATATTGTCATCACCACAGGCGGATTGGGGCCAACGATAGACGACCCCACACGTGAAGCAGTTGCAAAAGCCGCGGGCGTTGAAACCGAATTCCGCGAAGATCTTTGGCAGCAAGTCGTTGAAACCATCGGGCGTTATGGACGCACTCCCTCTGAGAATCAAAAACGGCAGGCTTATGTTCCAAAGGGTTCGCTGGGGATTCGAAATCCCGTTGGCACTGCGCCATGTTTCATCGTAGAGACCACACGCAATGCGGTGATCTCATTGCCCGGTGTTCCAAATGAAATGGAACTTGTCCTGCATGAGTCGATCATTCCATATCTTCAAAAGAGGTTCAACCTCAACGAGGTCATTAAAGTCCGCGTGCTTCATTGCGCGGGTCTTGGCGAAGGCATGATAGACGAGAAAATCTCAGACCTTGAAATGCTAAGCAACCCAACGGTTGGACTCGCCGCGCATACAGGAGTGGTGGATGTGCGCATCGCCGCGAAAGCCAAAAGTGAAAGCGAAGCGGATGTCATGATCGCAGAGATCGAGGCACAGGTCCGCAAAAGACTTGGGAGTGTGGTCTTCGGTGCGGATGAGGATAAACTCGAAGAGGTCACCTTGGATCTGATCGCCAAACGCGGCTGGACCCTGGCAGCGATCGAGTCTGACCTGAACGGACTGCTTGCACGAAAAATTCCACACGCCGTTTTATTCAATAACCTGACACCTGACGCGCTGATGCAGACCTTACGCGACACCCGCCTAGAAAAAGACCTCGCCATAGGCGTATCGATCAACCCCGAAGAACGATCAGCAGAAATGGCGATGATCACACCGCATGGTGAAAAAACGCATCGGATCACCTACGGCGGTCCGCCGCGCAGCCTGCCATATTGGGCGGTAAACCTCGCACTCAACTGGCTGAGGATGACGGTTGAGGAAATGAAATAATGTCCGTTCCACGCCGCCGCAAAGATTCGTTCTGGGTGACGTTGGCTTGGGTATTGAACATTGCGGGGTTGGGCGGCATCGCGCTGGTGCTGATCGCTTATTGGGCGCTCAACCCTGTGCTTGCCGCGCCGCAAGGGTTGCAACCTGTCTCCACAGCTGCCCTGCCAGCAACTTATACACCCGACCCGAATTCGCTATATTTATCAACGGTTACGCCAAATCCGCGCTCGACACTGATCGTTGTCCAAACGCTGACGCCCTTCGTTCTTGAGAACAGCAGTCTGCGCCCGACCGTGATCGGGTATTCTGTTTCAAAGCGTCCGATTGAAGTCTATACGTTTGGCAATGGCGAAAAACAACGCATGATCGTGGCGGGGATCCACGGCGGTTATGAATGGAACACGATCGCGCTTGCCGATGAATTGATAAAATATATTAGTGAAAACCCGGAAGTCATACCATCCGATGTCACGCTTTATATTCTGCGGAATATGAATCCAGACGGCGATGCGCGCGACCACGGAATAGACGGCCGTGTCAACGACCACGGCGTGGATCTGAATCGCAACTTCCCGACGAATTGGGCAGCCACCTGGGACCGTGACGGATGCTGGGATTACGGTCCGACTACGGGCGGGGCTGGTCCCGCCTCCGAGCCAGAGACTCGCGCCGTGATCGGATTCCTGCAAAACCACAGAGTCGAAGTATTGATCAGTTATCACAGCGCCGCGCTCGGTGTCTTCCCCGGCGGGGAACCCTGGGAAGACAGGTCGATCGAGTTTGCGAAGGCGCTTGCGAAAGAAACCAAGTATCCCTTCCCGCCGATCGACACCGGCTGCCTGTTTACAGGCACACTTGCAGACTATGCAGTGGAACTTGGCGCGATCGCCGTGGACATGGAACTCTCCACACATCAATCCACGGATTTCAAAAAGAACTTAAAAGCCTTGAATGTTTTATTGAACTGGCAGAAATAATAATGATCGCAGGGGCAACCCGCCCAGTACCAGATCACGTACATGGTTAATTGTGAAGGGTCGCCCCAAAAAAAATCATAGGAGCATGAATGACTCAAAATGTAAATACGCTTTTCACGAATGCCATCATCCTGACCATGGATGGAAAACTGAGCCAATTCGATCGCGGCGCTGTAGCGGTCAAGGATGACCTGATTGTTGCGGTCGGCGCTGAGGCTGATATAACAAAGGAATACTCCGCCGATGAAACCATTGATTGCAGCGGAAAAGTTCTCATGCCTGGGCTGGTCAACGCGCACACACACGTCCCGATGACCTTGCTGCGCGGACTGGCAGATGACCTGCGTCTGGATGTGTGGCTGATGGGCTACATGCTGCCTGTGGAACGTGAATTCGTCACGCCTGAATTTGTTCGCCTCGGGACATTGCTCGCCTGCGCGGAACAGATCCGCAGCGGTGTGACAACATTCAATGATATGTATTTCTTTGAAGATGCCATTGCCCAAGCCACAGCCGATGCGGGTATGCGCGCGGTCTGCGGGCAGAGCGTGATGAAATATCCCGCACCCGATGCGCCTTCATTTGAAGATTCTCTTGCGATGGCGCGTGAGTTCATCATCAAGTGGAAGGATCATCCGCTCATCGTCCCAGCAGTCGCGCCGCACGCCCCCTACTCCACCACGCCTGAGATCCTGCGCACCTGCGCAAACCTTGCAAAAGAATTCGATGTGCCTTTGCATATCCACATTTCCGAAACCGCGTTCGAAGTCGAAACCATGCGCAATGAACAGGGCATGCCTGTTGTGCCGTATGTCAAAAAGCAAGGCGTGCTTGAAGCAAAGGTGATCGCCGCGCATTGCGTTCATATTGACTTTGGCGAAATGAAAACGCTCAAGCATGTCAACGCGGGCATCGCGCACAACCCCTCGTCAAATCTTAAACTCGCTTCAGGATTTGCGCCTGTGCAAAAAATGCTCGAGATCGGACTCAACGTGGGCATCGGCACGGATGGCCCTGCATCCAATAATGACCTCGATATGTTCGAGGAGGTGCGCCTGGCATCCTTCGTCGCAAAAGCGTCCAGCAACGACCCGACCGTCGTCCCAGCGGCAACCGCTCTGTTGATGGCGACCCGCATGGGCGCGCAGGCGCTTCATATCGGACATTTAACAGGCTCGCTCGAAGCAGGCAAACGCGCCGACCTGATCTTGGTGGACACCTCCCCCGTTCACAACTCTCCGCGCTTCCATCGTGACCCGAACAACGCTTATGCTCAATTGGTATTTGCTTCCAAATCCACCGATGTGACCGATGTAATGGTCAATGGGAAATGGTTGATGCGCGCGCACCAGCTGCTCACTTTGAATGAAGCTGACCTGCTCGAACAGGCGCGCGAACTGGCGCTGAAGATCGATGCCTTCCTGATCGAACGTGAACAATCCATCCTCTCGAAACTGATCGCGCTCGGCGGCTCGATGGAACAGGAATCCTTCGAGGTGCAGGTCAAGGTCAAAGTAACAGAACCAGACTCATTGGTCCAGAATATGAAGCGCCCCGAGATCGAGATAAACGCGTACAAGCATTATCATCAATATGACGAATACTATATGTTCGACGACCCCGCCCAGGGACGGCTGCGCTTCCGCGAAGATAATCTGATCAATGAAAAAGGCGATGTGGAAAATGTGCGCTCACGCCTGACCTTGCTCGGTCAAAAACGGGAGGGCGAGATCGGACATGATGTGTTGCTTTCACGCAGCCGCTTCCTCGCGCCCGCCGTGCATACCTCGCGCTTTTATCGTGAATACTTCAAACCGTCGCAAGTTGTTTCAATTGAAAAAGACCGCCTGCGCTGGCACATTAAATATAAAGAGACCGAGTTCTTTATTAATCTCGATCACGTCAAAGACCCGGCAGGCATGGGACATTTCCTCGAGGTCAAGAGCCGTACCTGGAGCCGCAAGGATGCCGACCTGAAAGCCGACCTGGTCAATGAGCTGTTAAACCTGCTCGGCGTGGGCAGTGCGGAAACGGTAACGAAGGATTACATCGAGACGTTATTGTCGTAACAAAGTCCATCAGCAAGCTGATGGACTCCAGAGTTGTCGAAAACAGGAGCGCAAAACGAATGGAACTCATCAAGAAAACATTGGCGGTAATTTTTGCGGTCCTGTTCATTATCACAGCCGTCGCCGCGCTGATCTTCTTTAACTTTGACCAAAAGGCGTTCACCGCTGAGACCTATCAAAAGGGATTCGCGAACGCGAATTTTTACGATCGACTGCCCGCCATTATGGCGGAAACGATGGTCACGACAAGTACAAATCAGGAGCAGTTTCCCATTGTGATGCGCGGCATGAGCACACAAGCCTGGGACGCGTTCTTTCGCACATTGCTCCCGCAGGATGTGCTCAAGGCAATGGGAGACGATGCCTTAAATTCCACCTTTGCATATTTGAATATGCAGGCAAATTCCGCGCAGGTCTCTTTGACCCCGCTCAAGACAGCCATGGTCAGTGACGCGGGAGTGCAGGCGGTTTTGACGATTTTGAAGACCCAGCCTGATTGCACATTACAGCAGATCGGTCAAATGACCATCGACCTGTTATCGAACAGCCAGATCCAATTTTGCAATCCGCCGCAGGAAATGACCCCATTCCTTACACCTGTGATACAGAGTCAGATGCAAATGGTGTCGCTTGCGATCCCCGATCAATTCGCGCTGATCAGTGCGCCACCCGCAAATGATCCGCGCCAAAAACTACAGGATGCGCGCCTGCTCATGCGATTAAGTCCGATCGTTCCGCTTGGGCTATTACTGTTGATGACCCTGCTGGCTGTGAACTCGCTCAAGAGCTGGCTGAATTGGTGGGGAATTCCTTTCCTCATCACGGGCGGATTGGCCAGCCTGATGGGGCTGAGCGGCGCGCCAGTGGTCGGGATGGTCTTTCAGCGCATCCTTGTCAACCGAATGCCTGCCATCCTTCCGCCGATCCTGTTGGATTACGCGGGAGAACTGGCATCTGCGATGGTGAAAGCGTTACTTAATCCGGTCTTGTTCCAGGGGTTGATGCTTGCGTTGATCGGGCTGGTGATGGTCGCGGGGGCTTTCTTTGTCAAGGCTAAAAGTAAGTAAGAAGGAAAGATGATCTTCAGTATAAGGAACACGAAGTCTTCGATACTTCATTTGGTTCAAAATATTTCCTGTCATCCATAATTTTCACCAAACGAGGAAACGATTCTCATGAGGCTAAATTCCCATCCCCCGATCGGAAAATTGGTAAACGTTGGTAGTCATCAATTACATATCTATTCCACCGGCGAAGGAAGCCCCTCAGTTGTATTTGAATCTGGCGGAGCGAGCTGGTCTTTGGATTGGACTTTGGTTCAAAGCGAAGTGGCAAAGTTTACCAATGCCTGTTCGTATGACCGCGCTGGCTTTGGCTGGAGTGAATCTGGATCCACTCCGCGGACCAGTGAACAAATCGTTACAGAATTACATACTTTGTTGACCAGGGCGGAAATCAATAAACCATACATCCTGGTTGGCGCCTCTTTTGGGGGGCACACTGCCCGTCTTTTTGCCAAAAAATATCCTGAAGAAGTAGCTGGTGTTATTTTACTTGATGCGAGACATGAAGCCATCGACTCAAAAATGCCGCCCGCATGGAAGAAATTGGAAGCGGCTGGAAAAGGGATGTATCAGTTCATGTTACTGGCATCCCGAGTAGGGGCGCTGAATTTGCTTGGCAAATTAATGGGAGAAAAAGCCGCGCCTCCGATCGTAATGAAATTACCGCCCGAGATACGAACTACCTATCTTGAAGTTGGATTTCAGCCCAAATATTTTCAAAGCAATCTCGATGAATTGGCGGTAATCGGCGAGAGTGACAGGCAATTAAGCTTAACTGGCTCGCTGGGAAATATTCCGCTCACTGTTATACGGCATGGAATCCCTGATCTATTTGCGAGTATGCCCGTCGAACAGGCAAAACAAGCTGAAAGAGCTTGGCAGGAGCTGCAAGCGGAATTGACACAACTATCCTCAAACAGCCAAATGATCGTTGCTGAAAAAAGTGGTCATGGAATTCAAATTGACCAGCCTAGTTTAGTGGTCGATGCTATTCGCCAAATGGTTGAAACTGTTCGCGGAGTTTCAACTTCTAGATAATAGACTTTTGCAGACATCCGAGACCTTGTTTGTCACGGACACCCATTCGCGAGATGCTCGTCAAAAGTCTCGGCAAACGTATGATAGCCTGAGCCGTCACAGCGTGCCTGGAAATAATAATATGGGGAGGTTTCGGGGAAAGCCACAGCCCGCAACGCATCCAGGCTGGGATTGGAAATCGGTGTGGGCGGTAATCCCGGATAAATATAAGTATTGTATGGCGAGTCAAATTTCAAATCATCGACGCTGAGCGGATTCGTCCACCACGTCTGTCCGAGTGGATCGTAGCCAAGCGCGTATTGGATGGTGGGGTCACTGCCGAGGGTCATGCCGATGTTCAAGCGGTTGATGAAGACCCCCGCGATCAAGGGCATTTCCGCGTTTTGGATCGATTCGCGTTCGACGATGGAGGCGAGAATCACGGCTTGATTGACATTCAATCCCTGCGCTGAGAAGCCCGCCTGCAAGTCAGCCGTGATGTGCTGGGTGAAGTTGCGCGCAACAGCTTCAAGGAACTGGTCCACGCTGGTGGTGCGCGGCAGGAGATATGAGTCGGGGAAAAAGAATCCTTCCATCGTAACGGGGGATGCCAGGGCAAGGACTTGAGCCGGAGTCTGCGCGGCGCTGAGAAACGCCTCGGGAGAAATATCCAGTCCGGAGGTTGGGAGCGAAGCGGCGATCTCTTCCATCCGCCAGCCTGCCAGGATCACAAAGGTGATATCTTCAGGAGTCGAATCCTGTAACTCATTCGCGATATCAATAATGGAAAGCGCGGGGCTTAAGCTGTACTCCCCCGCCTGAAGTGTGGTGTCATAACCGGTGTAAACCAGATAATCGTAAAGATACCCGGCATTGCTGATGATGCCTGTTTCTGCGAGACGGATCGTTACGGAAGAGACGGACTCGCTCTGCTCAATACGAAACGGCTGATCCGCTCCATTCGGGTCAAGCGGCGTTGTGAGCGCATCACCGTGCCAAAGCAGCCGCGCTGAATACTCGATGCGGTCAGAAATGGAAAGCGGGCTCGCGGGCGGACCGTACAAAAGCGACGCGCGGGCGGGGATATAACCGAGCACAAGAAAAATGCAGGCAAAGAGACACAGGACAGTGAATGCGAGAATGATATGGATTTGATAACGGCGCATGAGGATGTTTCGTGATTACTTGTTAATCTGTCTATGTGCTTCGAGATAGGATTGCAGGATGACGACCGCGGCGAAGGCGTCCTGATGACCTGCGCGTTTTTTTCTTGAGACCCCCAGTTCAATGCGGGCGGTGCGCGCCTCTTGTGTGCTGAAAGATTCATCCCAGAGTTGAACGGGCAGATTGGTCTGGTTCTTTAGTTCGTCCGCAAAACGGGCTGCTTTGCGTCCCGCTGGATTCGGATTGCCGTCCTCGTCAAAGGATTGACCAATGACAATTAATTTAACATCATTCTGCGTGGCAAGGTCGGCCACTTGAGCGGCGTCAATGGCGCGCGAAACATGCTCAATGACCTTCAATGGGCTGGCAATGGTGGCGGTCGCATCGCTGAGCGCGAGACCGATTCTTTTTTCGCCGTGATCTACTGCAAGGATTCTCATAATGGCAAGGATGTAGGATTAAAATAGGAAGGATGAATTTGACAATAGAAAAAATGAACGGGTGAACAGTGAAGTATCAGGATTATTTCACCTCTACCGAAATATTAAAGGGGATCAAGGGCAGCCACGGCCACCACGCGGGGGTCATCACAATTTCAGGGGCATCACGCAATGATAATTCCGAAACCAGATCGGTTTTTACGAACTGGGGTTGATGCCCGCGCACAAGTGAAAAGACATCCATCGTGTCGACCTGACGAAGCACGGTGCGCGTGACCTGGACATCCAAATGCGAAATGCCTGAAATATCTGTTGACGGCTGCGTGGTTATTTCATAGGTTGGCAGCGCTGTCGCTTTGAAACCAGCCGGGGCTGAGGAATTCAGCGTTAAGAGTGTAAGTGTTTTCAGATCACCCTCCGAAATATACCGCGCAGAAAATTCAACCCGCATGGTCAAGCTCAATGAACCGCCCGGCCGCCCGGCGGCGGGATTAAAATCCTCTTCGACAATTTTCGCAACTTCCAAGGTATCCACCAACAAAAGGTCGTCACGGGCGAGCTGCGTAAGCATTTTCGCCTCAGCCTCGCGCCGCAGGGCATCCATGACCGCAGTTCTTAGTTTCAAACGGTCACTTTCTGTCGCCCCTGTTTGACGGGCGTTCGATCCGCCTGTTAACACCTCGGGATTGGTTACAGACACAGTGAGCGCCAGCGGACCTTCCACGACAACGATCTTTTCCGCCTGGACATTGCCTTGCGCACCCAATTCCAAGGCACTGATCGGCACATCCACGAATTTATCAAGTCCCGCGGGCAGGACCGTCTTTTTCATGGTGATGAATTTTAAGGAAGATGGTGTTGAAACGACTGTCCCGGCTGGGATATCAACATCCACCCGGCTTAAGTTCTTAAAACGCGCAACCCCATCTGCCTTGGATTTCGGAATGGTGATCTCGCTTTTGACCGTCTGCGTCTGTTCTGCGCTCAGTGTGATCGTCGTTTCCCGCGCAGGAATCTCCCCTGAAAGAGCGGGCAACTCAACTGCCTGACTCGCAGCGACAGGGATCACCACGCTTTGGACCTGCGCTTCAGGATACAAGATCAGCCTGGCACGCGGGACGAAAATACCGGCCAATGTTAAAACAGCGATCACTCCAATCGTGAAAGTGATCACGCGCCCAACAAGCGAAGTTCTCCACGCCGATTCCTTTTCATAAATCGAATCTCGAATTTCGCGCAGGTCGCGGCGGGGATTCTTTGGAATACGCCTTGTTCTCACAGCAGGTTCAGGCCACAGTTTTTTTTGCGCAGCAGCAGACGATGGGAACACAGGAATACCAAGTGATTCCGCATCCCGTCTGACCTTTGCGCGGCGTGTGACCAATCCCAATTGCGCGCCCAATGAATCCGCGTGCCTGTGCAGCACTTTCAAATCAAGCAAGCGGAGGTTTATCTTTTCGTATTTGGGCCAAACCAGCAGAATGCGCGGCGTCTTTACCCACGAAAATTTATCGCGGACAGAGATGAGGTCGTCGTGAGATTCCAGGGTAATGATTTGCGTTTTCAAGTTGAGTAACCGCAGATAAATGATTGCTACTTTAATTCTCTTACTTTTTCCACCAAGCCGGGCAGGGTATTCACAAACATATCCACATGCTCTGGGGTTGAATCAACACCCAGGGTAATTCGCAAGGAACCTAACGCCCAATCGCGGGAATAACCGAGTGATGTGATCACTTCACTTGGTTCAGGGTTGCCTGTTTTACAAGCGGAACCAGAAGAGCAGGCAAAGCCCGCAGAATCCAGGAGCTGCAATAAAAGGTTGCCATCCACATCTTTAAACACAAATGAGGCGTGGTTTGGCAAACGATTTTCAGGGTGACCTGTCAACAACGCATCAGGAATTTCTTCGAGCACCCGCCCAATGATCTGATCTCTCAGCGGTTTAACATGCGCAATTCTTTGCCCGCGTTCTTCAGAAGCAAGCGAGAGCGCTTCTGCAAACCCCACGATATATGGAACATTCTGCGTCCCTGCGCGCAGGCTAAATTCCTGCCCGCCGCCTGTCAGGTGTGGAATCAGTTTGGTCCCCTTGCGGATATACAAAGCCCCCACCCCTTTGGGTCCGTAGAATTTATGCCCTCCAAGAGACATCAAGTCCACGCCGAGTTTTTCAACATTCACATCCAAATATGCCGCGGCCTGCACCGCGTCTGTATGGAAAAGAATATTATTTGCCTTTGCGATTTCAGCCAGTTCAGAGATCGGATTGATCGTACCGATCTCATTATTGGCGTACATCACTGAAGCCAGGGCAGTGTCTTTACAAACTGCTTTGGATAAGGAAACTGGCATGACAGCCCCGAATTCGTCCAAGTCCAACCATTCAAGCTGAAAACCATATTCTTTTTCAAGCTGAATGGCAGTCTTGCTGACCGCATGATGTTCGGTGTGGGCTGTCAGAATCCACTTTTCGCCAGAGGCATTTCTGCGCGCGAGCGCGGCGCCACGCAATGCGAGATTATCCGACTCGGAACCGCAGGAGGTAAAGATGATTTCATCCGCGCGGCAATGAAGCACCGCAGCGACTTTTTCACGAGCTGACTCTATGGCGGTTTCGGCTTTTTGTCCATAACGATGAATGGAGGATGGATTTCCAAAAGATTCGCGGAAATAGGGGAGCATCATATCGAAGACACGCGGGTCAATAGGCGTGGTGGCGGCATAATCAAGGTAAATCATAGGAGAAATTATACCTGTATAATCAGCTGCATCATGCGACACAAATCCATCATTAATCACAACCTACGCTGGTTTCTCGCGGGCATGATTTTCGCCAATATCGCGGGGCAGATGGCCTATAGTATGCTGGCGCTTTACATGCTTGACCTCGGCGCAAGCGTGACGCAGGTCGGTATGGCATTCACATTGGCGTCACTCGTGCCAATGGTTCTGCAAATTTTCGGCGGCTGGCTCTCGGATACGATCGGGCGCTTGCGCGTCATCGCCATGGGAAGTTCCATTGCGGTCTTTGGCTATCTTATCTTTGCCTTTGCGCCCAACTGGCAGTGGGTGTTGATCGGGCTCAGTGTGGAATATGTCTCGAATTCAGTAGTCGGTCCGAGCTTCGGCGCTTATATTTCAGAGCAATCCACCGAGGAAACACGCGGACGAGTTTTCGGATTGTCCTCGGGAATATATCAAACTGTCACGGTCATCGGCCCCGCGCTGGCGGGTTTTCTGGCATATCAATTCAATTTTCAATTCATGATGCGGGTGGCATTTTGTTTTTATCTCGCCGCGACCCTTCTCCGTGTTTGGATGGCAAATAATGAACGTTTTGCGTCCCTGAAAGAGGCAGCCAAACCCACCTTAATCGGATTCAAAGTGCAACTCACTGCCATATTTGCCCTGCTCCTCTCCGGAGGTATTCTTACATGGATCTGGATCACAGACGCGGTTGGCGATACATCCTATAATCTCATCGGCCAGCTCTTCCCGATCTATCTTTCCGACTTCGGCGAACTTAACGTTCAGCAGATCGGTATTGTCAACGCTGCGATCGGCGTCACAGCCATTTTTGCCGCACCGCTGGCTGGTTCACTGGTGGATAAGTTCAGCGAACGGGCTGCCATCATCACAGGCTTCGCGTTGAACGGTCTGGGCCTGTTCACTTTATTAAACTCGAACAGCTATTCAGGTTTCATTCTTTCAATGTGTTTCTTCGGCCTCGGCACTGGCTGTCTCATGCCCGCCTACGAATCGCTCATCTCCAAAGTTGTGCCGGAATCCAAACGCGGCATGGCTTTCGGCTTCTTCGGCACCACGCTCGGCATCCTCTCCCTACCCATGCCATGGATCGGCGCGCAGCTTTGGGAACGATTCTCTCCCCGCACCCCATTCTGGTTTGCAGTCGCCGCGAATATGATCTCGATCATCATCGCATGGTTTAAATTCATACCTCGGGATTCCCAGCCCGCAGAACTTTCTGGCAAATGATACGCGCTACATTCTTGGTCTGATTCCTGAATCTGCTTCATTCGCAGATCCGCATCTGAAATATTTTGTTGTACAATGACAGCATAGGAGATACCATGAGCGACTTCCTAAATTTTCTTAATACCGCAGACCACGATACGCTGAAAAAAATCTCTGGGATTTCAAGTGCGCTGGCAGATCATATCATTGCCGCGCGCCCGTTCGATGCAACAGATGACCTATTGCTTGTGCATGGCGTGGGAAAAAATCTGCTTTCACGGATGCAGTCCTTTGCTGAGACGCAGGAAACTGAACCGGAAAGCAGCGCCATGATCCCCGTCGAAGAAGGAGCGCAGCCTGCCCAGCTTGAGATGATCGAAAGGAGTCAGCCTGCGCCCGAATCACCTGTCAAGGACAAACCATCCTTCTGGTCGCGTCTCGGGCAGGCATTTCTTGTTTTTGTGAGAGCGCTATTCAGGTTGATCGCAACAGTTCTGGTGATCGGCGGGATCGGGGCTGCCATCTATTTTGGCGTGCCGTTCATCAACAACAATATTGTTGTGCCCATACAAAAGAACACCTCGCAGATCAGGCAGCTTGAGGTGGAGCTTGCCGCCCAGCAAGCCCGTCTTGACGAAACGAGCGCCCGCGTAGGCGAACTTGAGAAAAATATTGAAGCGCACACTGCGAGCATAACGAAACTTGAAAAAATGCAAAGCATGCTTGAGCAGGAAATCTCGGATCAAAATAACAGCGTAATGGTCGCATTGAAACGTGAAATTATGCTGACGCGTTCGATCGAGACGGTTGCGCGCGCGCGTTTATTTTTATCGCAGAGTAATTTTGGATTGGCGCGTGATGACGTTCAGGCCGCGCGCGATATTCTCGCAGAGTTATTGATCGATGCCACCTCGTATCAAGTGACCTCTATAAATCAGATCATCATGCGGCTGGATTTTGCGTTGAGCAACCTGCCCGCCTTCCCCGTCATCGCCGTAGACGATGTGGATATCGTCTGGGAATTATTGATGATGGGGCTGCCAGAGAGTGAAGCAGATATTGTTGCAACATTCACGTTCACTCCTACGCCAGCTCCTATTTTAACCTTTACACCAACACCCGAAGCGATACCAACTTCAACACCATAATATTTTCTTAATTTATAATCTGCAAACTATATCAATACTTGGAGAATGAGCATGGGACATAAAATTACGTTCGGTACGGATGGCTGGCGCGGGGTGATCGCCGAGGATTACACTTTCGACAATGTTCGCCGCTGCGCGCAGGGTTTTGCAAACTATATGCTGTCACAAGGCAAGCAAGGACAGTTCGTTGTCGTTGGCTACGACAAGCGCTTTAGCAGTGAACACTTCGCCGCGGCAGTTGCGGAAGTATTGGCTGGTAATGGCATGAAGGTTTATTTGACCCAGGAAGCCACGCCCACGCCTGTCATCGCCTACGCGGTTGTAGACAAGAAAGCCGCGGGCGCGGTGAATGTCACCGCCTCGCATAACCCACCCACTGACAACGGATTCAAGGTCCGCAATGAAACGGGCGGCGCGATCGACCCTGAAGGACTGATCCAGATCGAAACTGGCATTCCCGATGATATTAAAGACGTCAAGCGCAAGAATTACAAGGAAGCCGAAGCCGCTGGTGAGATCATCGTGTTTGACGCAGCGACTCCCTATATTGATCACTTAACCAAAGACGGCTTAATTGACCTGCAACCCATCAAAGACGCTGGCTTGACCGTGATGGTCGATACCATGTGGGGCAACGGCGCGGGCTGGTTCCCGCGTTTGCTGGCAGGCGGCAAGACACGCGTGATCGAGATCCACAATGAGCGTAATCCTTCCTTCCCTGAGATGAAACGCCCCGAACCGATCCAGCCGAATATTGATGTTGGTCTGCAGGCGACTGTGGACAATAAAGCCGATGTATTGCTCATCACCGACGGTGACGCTGACCGCTGCGGCATTGGCGATGAAAACGGAAAGTTTATTAATCAATTACGAGTCTTTGGTTTACTCGCCTATTATATGCTCGAGGTGCGTGGTGACCGCGGCGATATTGTAAAAACATTGTCCACGACCAATATGCTCAATAAACTTGGCGAACTGTACGGAGTCCCCGTCCATGAAACAGGTGTGGGCTTCAAATACGTTGCGCCGAAGATGACTGAGACGAATGCGCTCATTGGCGGCGAGGAATCTGGCGGATACGCCTTCCGCGGGAATGTGCCTGAACGCGATGGAATTTTAGCCGGTTTGTATATGCTCGATTTCATGGTCAAGACAGGCAAGAAGCCGACTGAATTACTTGCAGATCTGTTCGCCAAAGTCGGCGGAGAATATTTCTACGACCGCGTGGACAGCCCCTTTAGCGGCGACCCCGAAGCCCGCAAGCAGATCATCCGCGATAACAATCCGCAGACTCTTGGCGGTTTGAAAGTAACTGAGCTCGTCACTGTAGATGGTTTCCAATTCAAACTGGAAGATGGCGGCTGGATGTTGATCCGCTTTTCTGGCACGGAACCAATTATGCGCGTTTACTGTGAGACCCGCCACGGCGATAAGGTCAAAGCGATATTGGAAGACGGTTTGAGAGTCGCGGGAATCAAATAATTATTTACCAATTGGCAGGTTGGAATGTGTAAGCGTTCCAACCTGCCAAGCTTTTAACTTTCCAACATGTTGACCGATACCCACTGCCACCTCGACTACAACAAGTTTGACTCTGACCGCGCGGAAGTAATTCAACGCGCGAATGATTCAGGGCTGATTCGGATGCTCGTGCCGGGACTCCAGCACAAGTCAAGTAGAGAAGCGGTGCGATTGGCAGAGTCAAATCCCAGCGTGTATGCGGCGGTCGGGTTCCATCCAACCGATCTGGAGGAATTCTCCGAGAGCACATTCCAGCAAGTGAAGGACCTCGCCAGCCGCCCAAAAGTCGTAGCCATTGGCGAGATCGGAATTGATTATTATTGGATCAAGGATAACGACAAACGCGCTTTTCAACGCGAGATTCTAAAACGACAATTACAATTTGCGAAAGATATCAACAAGCCAGTTATCATTCATATGCGTGAAGAGAATGATGCATGGTTCGGCGACGCATCGGTTGACTTACTGAAAATTTTAAAAGAATGGCAAAGTGCTTTGCAAAGCCCGCTTGCAAATCAACCCGGGGTACTGCATTCATTCAACGGAAATCTTGAGACCGCGAAAAATGCGCTGGCATTGAATTTTTATATTGGCGTCACAGGGCCTGTCACATACAAAAACGCGCAGAAAAACCGCGACCTCATTCAGCAATTACCGCTTGACAAATTGTTGATCGAAACCGATTCGCCTTTCCTTACGCCTGTGCCGCATCGAGGAGGACGAAACGAACCTGCCTATGTTCGCCATATTGCTGATAAAATTGCAGAAATCCATTCCAAAAGCCCTGCGGAGATCGCTGCCATAACAACCGCCAATGCGGCGCGGCTCTTTGCATGGGGAGACTGATTTGAACGCGGTAACTTTTATCTCACCTGTCCTTGAAGAAATTAAGCTCGTTGAAGAACGAATGCGGAAGCAAGCGGATGAAGCTCATCCAGACTTGCGCGCCGCGCTTGAACACTTGCTCGCAGCTGGCGGCAAACGCGTCCGCCCAACCATCAGCCTGCTCGTCGGAAACATGCTGAATGCCCCCCTGGAGAAACTCGTCACCCTCGGCGCGGCTGTGGAATTATTGCACACCGCCACCCTCGTACACGATGACCTGATCGACGGATCATTACTTCGGCGCGGCATGGCGACGCTGAACGCGCGCTGGTCACCGCCCGCCACTGTGTTGACCGGCGACTTCCTTTTTGCGCGCGCGGCAATTACCGCCGCTGAAACCGATCATTTGGCGTTGATGAAATTATTCTCGGAAACCCTCGCGACCATTGTGAACGGTGAACTCACGCAGATGTTCACATCACGAGGACTTATTAATCGCGAAAATTACTACAAACGGATTTACGCAAAGACCGCCTCTCTCTTTGAAATGACAGCCCGCGCGGCAGCCATGGTCAGCCCTGTCAATGACGCAGTGATCGAATCTATGCGCGATTTTGGATTTCAGATCGGTATGGCGTTTCAGATCGTGGACGATATTCTCGACTTCAATGGCGATCAAAACGCTGTTGGAAAACCGCTCGGTTCGGACCTCTTGAATGGTCTGGTGACCCTGCCAGCCATTTACTACGCCGAGGCAAATCCGGACGACCCTGATATATTATCCCTGCCCCAGGGGGGCTGGACAAATAACGAAAACATGACCCGCCTTGTGGATAACATCCGCGCGAGCAATTCCACAAAGAAGGCCATGCTCGAAGCAGACCAGCACATTGACCGCGCCCTCACGATATTATCTTCAATGGAAGCCTGCGCCGAACGTGATGCGCTCGAAAACCTCGCCAAATATATTGTTGATAGAAAAGTTTGATTTATCTGCGAGTCTGCTGGTTCTATAGCCGCCGCGACTCATCCTTCATAATTCATTATTAAATAATTTTCTCTCCATGCCTAGTCCTAAAAAACCCTTCCGTATTAATGTCGGCTTCATTGCCCATGAAGAAATCGGCCGCAGCCATGATTTCCCGTTCGAGTTCGATAAGATCGTGCTCGGAGATGATCTTGAATTGCGTGGTCTTGACGGCATTGTCAACATTGGCAGAACACCGCAGGGATTGGTGCTTCAAGCTGACTTTTCCGCTGAAACAACCGTGATGTGCGTGCGTTGTTTGCAGGATTTTAACCAGGAACTGGATTGGTCCTTTACCGAGCTGTACGCCTTTGATAAGCGTTCCGAAACTGAATCAGGGTTGATCCTGCCGGAAGATGGGCATATCGATCTGGCTGAAATGCTGCGTGAATACGCGCTTTTGGAAGTTCCCATCAGCCCGATCTGCAAACCCGATTGTCAGGGACTCTGCACCGAATGCGGACAGAACCTGAACGAGATGGACTGCGGGCATTCTCCCGAAGAAAACGATTCACCGTTTGCAAAACTTAAAGACCTTCTATAACCAACTGACAGTCACCTCGGAAGGGGCTGTCTTTTTTTTCTATGAAAGATTCAATCGGAAAAAATATTGGAATTTTACTCACTGTCATTTTGCTCGGGGGAATGATTGCCCTGCGATCCATGCAAAATTACTCTGACAAGGATTACCGTGGTTCCAATTTCTTTGTTTTCTGGCTCTCAGGGCGGCTGTTAACCGAGGGCCAGAATCCTTATAATCCCGACCAGTGGCAGACAGGTCATGAAGTGTACGGCGTCACGAATGCCAGGGAAGCGATCTTTCTCTATCCCCTCCCGCTGGCGGTATTAATGATCCCGCTCGGATTACTCACTTTGGACCAGGCATATCTCGGCTGGCAGATTCTTGCGCAGTTATCAATCGCGATGGTAGTTTTTACCCTTTTGAACAGATGGGACAGACCAGAGCACAATCGTTTGTTTATACCGGTCGTATTGTTCATATCCTTTTTTGGACCGACCTACCTGACACTACAACTCGGATCGATCGGTCCGTTAACCCTGATAATCCTTTTTGCGGCGATACTCTTCCTTGAAAAGAAAAATTCGTATGCCGCGGGAATATTGCTCGCATTGACCATGCTTAAACCCCCGCAGGGAATATCTTTTCTATTTCTGATCAGCGTCTGGCTGTTGGCACGCAGAAATTGGAAAGCGCTGCTTGGCATACTGCTTGGCGGCATACTTTTATGGGTGCTCGGCATGAGCATTGAGCTGGATTGGGTCAGCAAGTTCATTCATAGCGGTGAGGCAGCATTCGATCGAAGATTGGGATATCAATCCAACCTTTGGAGTTTCTCTTACCTTGTTTGTAACAACAATACGAATTGTTCTTTTGCGCTGGGGGGAGCCCTGTCATTGATTTTCCTTGGAAGCGCTTCTTATTACCTGTGGCGCAACCATGCGAGACTGACGATCTGGCAAGCATTCAACATCAGCATCCCGGTAGGCTTCATTTCCACAATTTATCTATGGTCGTATGACCAGCTTCCTTATATCATTCCGATTGTATGGATCGTTGGAACACTTGTGAAAAGGACAAAAAGTTATATTTATGCCTTTTTGTTCCTGATGGTACTTGACCTGTTTTCATTGTTCGCACTTGAAAAACAAGCCTCCACAGGCAGGGACCTGTGGAGCTTGGGAAATACAGCGATCGTGCTGGGAATGGTAATAATGCTTTTATACCGACAAACTAATTCAATTGTTGAGAAAGATATTCCTGCAAACGTGTAACTTCACTTTCGATCTGCGCAACCAGCATGGGGGCATCTGCCAAGTTTTTCTGTTTTCCGCAAGCTTCAAGTTTAGCAGCCAGCGTGGCAACTGGACCCGCGTTAAAGTTCAAAGATAATCCTTTTAAGTTGTGGGCAAACCGTCCGAGGGTTTCGGCCTCATCCGCCTGTAAAGCAGCTCTTATTTCGTTGACGCGGTCAGGCAGGTGATCCTTGAACTCCAGACACATCTCTTTCATAAAATCGCGATCCCCGTCAAAGCGGAACAGGGCAGCTTCCAGGTCAGCGGGGAGTTGTTCGGGCTGGGAATCTGTCTGCGCTGCAGGAGCAGGCTTAGGCGTCTCTTGAAACGCGTTTGCTCCGTTCCAATCATCGCCAAAATCTGGAGCAAAATCTTCTTGATCAGAAGAAGTCGAATCCTTTTTAGGTTCAATTGGGGTCTCGGGTTCCATGGAGCTACTCTGAGTCCAGCGGTCAATGGCGCTGAACAATACGCGCGGCTCAAGCGGTTTGGTGACGTAATCATCCATGCCGGCATCGATACAGCGGTCACGGTCGCCTGCCATGGCATGTGCGGTCATGGCGATGATCGGAATGTGCTGTCCGTTGCTTTGCTCCCATAAGCGGATCTGCTGTGTGGCTTCAAACCCGTCCATATCCGGCATTTGAACATCCATCAGGACAAGACTGTAATGGTTGGTCTGAACCTTTTCAAAAGCCTTCAGCCCGGTATCAACAGCATCTACTGAGTAGCCGGCTTTCTGCAGGAGGACGATGGCGAGTTTTTGATTGATGGGATTGTCTTCAGCGAGCAGCAGTCGAAGATCGTTTTGCCTTTTCTCAGCAAGCACATGGCGCGTAATAAGGGCAGGCGTCTTATCTTCCTTGGTGCCCAACACAGCGGCAACCGCGTCAAACAGCATTTGCTGTTTAACGGGTTTGAGCAGATAGCCGGAGCAGCCGAGCGCTTCAAGACGAACTGCGTCTCCACGCTGCCCCATGGATGTAAGGATCAATATTTTTATTTCTTTTAATGCAGGATCGCTTTTGATGGCGCGGGCGGTCTGTTCCCCGTCCATGCCGGGCATTTGCATATCGAGCAGAACGACATGATACGGATCACCGGCACGATAGGCGTTGCGAAGGACTTCAAGGGCTTTTGCGCCGCTGGGGACTGTATCCACCCGAGAGCCAAGCGCCTCGACATTCTTGGTGAGCACCATACGGTTGGTCTGATTATCATCGACAACAAGGACGCGCGCCTGGGTCAAGTTAACCACCGGCCCAAGACTCAAGGGGGCGGTATCGCGTTTTTCAAGAGGCGGCTGCTCAAATTTAATATCAAACCAGAAAGTGGTTCCAATCCCGGGCGTGCTGGTCAAGCCAATTTTGCCGCCCATGATCTCAACCAACTGCTTTGAGATCGTTAGACCGAGACCAGTTCCGCCATAGGTGCGTGTGGTGGAGCCATCAGCCTGGGTAAATCTTTCAAACACCGCAGCTTGACGTTCATACGGGATGCCAATGCCCGTATCCTGTACCGAAAAATGGATAACGGCATGTTGATCTTCCTGCGAGATCGTCTCCGCGCGGATGATGACCTCACCCTGGTGAGTAAACTTAATAGCGTTCCCGACCAGGTTGACAAGAATCTGCCTGATACGGCCAGGATCACCGCGCAGGTTCGTGGTCAAGTCCGGATCGATCAGACAGGCGATCTCAAGCCCTTTGTCGTGCGCGCGCTTGGCAAGCGTGTACGCTACATCTTCAACGGCATTGCGCAGGTTGAAATTGATCGCTTCCAAATCGAGCTTACCTGACTCAATTTTTGAGAAATCCAGGATGTCGTTCAACAAGGAGAGGAGCGCTTCCGCGCTTTGAAGCGATGTTTGCAGAAAATCCCTTTGCTCGGAAGTAAGCTGTGTATCCAGCGCAAGTTCGAGCATACCCATCACGCCATTCATGGGGGTGCGGATCTCGTGACTCATATTGGCAAGGAATTCGCTCTTGGCGCGGTTGGATTCCTCCGCCTCACGCTGCGCGCGGACCAATTCGGTAATATCGTGATACATGGCTAGAATACCGGCCCGCTTTCCATCCACAATGACCGGGACACCAAATATCTCAACATCCACCCAGGAGCCGTCTTTGCGGCGGCGCTTTCCAAGGGTATGCACTGTCTGGTCCAGGACAGCGCGAGTATAACGTTCGGCTTCAACACGGTTCTCTTTATCCGTGATCAGAACATCCAGATCTGCCCCTAAAATTTCAGCACGATCATAACCATACAAATTTTCAAAGGCCGGGTTGCAGGACATGATCTTCTCGTTTTCATCAAGTACAACAATGGCAACCGGGCTGTTCTGTACCAGCGATTCAAAATATTGTTTTTCCCGCGCCAGTTCATTCGCATTTCGTTTGGCTTCGGTAATATCGCGCGCCACCCAGATCACA
This sequence comes from Candidatus Villigracilis saccharophilus, assembly GCA_016709305.1. GTDB lineage: Bacteria > Chloroflexota > Anaerolineae > Anaerolineales > Villigracilaceae > Villigracilis > Villigracilis saccharophilus. The sequence goes on along the minus strand of JADJNA010000005.1, from coordinate 2,110 downwards.
GAATCAGATGTCATGGGTGAAACATTGGCTGAAAACCACAGTTCCTTATTTTCAATGAAAAGACTATATTCCACCGTTGTGACACTTCTTGTCGCAAGCGCGCGCTGAATGGTTTCAAGGAAGAAAGCCGCCTGCTCCGGGAACATCTCGATCACCGTCCGTCCTATGTATTCATCAGGCAGGCGGGATAACTTTGACTGATCGGTATTTGCGATCTGCAGGTAACGACCTTCAGAATCGTAAGCGATGATGACATCCGTCATCGCCGAAAAGAGCGCGCGCATTTGCGCCTCGGAAGCGCTTAAAGCCTCCAAAGCCAGTTTACGCTCGGTAATATCGTCCTTAACCGCCAGAAAATGGGTGATCTTGCCGTTCTCATTGGTAATTGGAGAGATGGTTGCAGACTCCCAGTACAACTCCCCATTTTTTTTCTTGTTATGAAACTCCCCATGCCATTCTTTCCCGGAGGTGATCGTTTCCCACAAGTGGGAGTATTCCTCTGACGAGGTATGTCCTGATTTTAAAATACGCGGATTATTTCCTATGGCTTCTTTTAGTGTGTAGCCGGTCGTCTCAGAAAACTTCTTATTTGCATATTCAATGTGTCCGGCAGCATCTGCGATGACGATCGTGGAACCGCTTTGCTCGACCGCTCGCGAAAGCTTGCGCAGTTTTTCATTCGCAAGATTACGTTCGGTGATATCGTGCATCAAACAAATTACATTTTCGGGCATACCCTGCATTTTTACAGGAAAGAATTCCATATCATAAAGTCGGCCCAACCAGGGAAATTCATTGCCGGGATATTCGTTCTGTCTTGAATCGATCTGCTGGCCCATTCCAAGAACATCTTTTAACTGTCTGCCAAGCAGATCCGTATATTTGGCATTCATCCGATCAATTACGGAACGGTTACAGCGAATGATCTGTCCATCTGCATTGGCGACAAAGATCAAGTCAGAGAGCGCATCAAAGGTGGTCTCCCATTCCTTTTTGCTGCGCGAGATAACTGAATTTGAGCTGCGCTGCTGGCCCACCAGGCCAAACAAAATCCCAAAACCAAAAGGTGCGAGGTCCAACAAAAAATAAACATAATGGGTTCTATGCAGGTAAAGATAAGACCAGTACGTCATAGGCAGGCTTTGCTTGTGCATTTCAAGCCACAGACCAGCGAACAGAAACAACACCCCCAAGAAAAAACCCACAATTGCAAACAGGTACATCGCACGATTTTTATACCAGACCATGGCATCCTCCAGAGAGGTTCAAAAGAATAAATTCCTGAACGGGATTAAGTTTAGCACATTCACGTTACAAAATTTCCAGCAATTCGCTTCCAACATAATCCAATTGCGAGCTTATCTGCCAGTACGCCAAATGGGGAATTTAGATTGATTAAATCTTTTAATCTGGCAGATAGTTTTTATACTACAAGATTTTTTCGGCAACAGGAGCAAGAAGAGGCGAATATTATTTCCGGGTAATCACGCTCTTTTCCATAATAAGTCCGTTTTTGGTCACATTATAGGATCAACATGGCATCGCCAAATGAATAGAAACGATAACCTTCTTTGATGGCTGTTCCATATGCAGACAATATCTTCTCACGCCCAACAAATGCGCTGACCAGCATGATCAGCGTGGACTTGGGTAAGTGGAAATTCGTGATGATGGCATCCACGATTTTGAATTGATAGCCAGGCAGGATGAAGATGGAAGTTGGGGCGGAAAACGCAGTAACAAGTGACGAGCCATCAGTAATCTGTTGTGCAGCGGATTCAAGTGTCCGCACCGAAGTTGTTCCAACGGCAACCACCCGCCCGCCATTTATTTTTGTTTGGTTAATTAAGTCCGCGGTTTCCTGCGGAAGTTCGCACCATTCGGTATGGATATTATGGTCTTCAGGGTCATCTTCAGTGACAGGCGCGAATGTATCGAAGCCGACATGCAAAGTTACATAAGCGATCTTCACACCTTTTGCTTTAAGTTCATCAAGCAATTGGGGTGTGAAATGCAACCCGGCAGTTGGTGCGGCGGCGGAACCAACATCCCGTGAGTATACGGTTTGATAGCGTTCAGGGTCATTTAATTTTTCGTGAATGTACGGCGG
>JADJNA010000004.1 GCA_016709305.1 Candidatus Villigracilis saccharophilus | reverse complement strand
CATCCTGTTTACCACCCCAAACTGTACATGCAATCCGCTGGTGATCGAGCGCGCGGAAGGCGTATGGTTTACAACAACCGATGGGCAAAAATACTGATGGCATGGCAGGACTGTGGAACGTCAATGCCGCTATGGTCTCGAGGAACTCGCAAAAACAATTGGCACCAAATGAAGGAACTGGCATTCACCTCCAACTTTTCCGTGATGACAAACCTTCCTTCGATCAAACTTGCCGATAAACTCGTAGGGTTCGCTTACGAAGGCTTGAACACGACCTTTCACTTCAGGCGGTTCGGAGGCAAAATGATCCTGCCTTCAAACCGCCCGCTATTACTGGAAACGAAAGGACAAACCCGCAAATATAAAGTGATCGCGCGCAAAGGTTCCTATCACGGCATTACCCTCGCCACGACATTTGCCACCGGGCTTGAAAAATATCATGGTATGTTCGGGCCTGCGATGGATGGGTTTGTCCATATCCCAGCACCAAATCCATATCGGTACGACGGTCAACTAAAAGTTGGCGGAGACTGTTGGCTACAAGCCGCGTTGTGAACTGGAAGAGCGATCCTACGAAGGTCAGGATACGGTGGCGGCGTCTATCGCTGAACCGCGATGGGCGTGGGCGGAGTGATCATTCCCCCTGCGGACTACTTCCCCTTATCCGCCAGATATGCGACAAGTACGAGATACTTTTATTGCTGACGAAGGGACGCCAAAGCCTTTGGACGCACCGCGATCGGTTTGCATTGACGCATTGGAACGTCAAAACCCGATATTCTTTCAAAAAGCCATCAACAGAGTGGATACGCGCAATTAGAGGATTCAGACTTCTGATGAGATCCGCGAAACGGATGCAGTCAGTGGCAGATCTCTAGCGGACATGCACGGCTACACTTATTCTGGTCATGTCATGGCTTGTGCGGTTGATTGGGCATCCGAGGATCATGGAACGTGAAGAATTCCCGAAACGCGCGGGAACTGGGCAAACGCCTGCTTGATGGGCTGGAAAACAATGCACAGAATTCTCATTTGTCGGGTGATGCGCGAATTGCGCTGGTCTGCGGCGTGGAAATTGTCTCCAACAAGGAATTCAAAACAGTTGACCCCGCCATGACCATGAAAATATTCAAAGTCGTCAAGAACACGGACTGCGCTCCTGTCCGCTTGGGAATACATTATTCTCTTTCCCGCTTTCCATCACGGAGGATGAAGTGGACGAGATCATCAAACGCCTCGGTGCCGCAATGGATGGAGTCTCGTGAATCGTAAAATCGTAATTCGCAAATCGTAAATCAAAATGTCTGTCTACCTACACGATATTCCACTTTCACAAGCTCAATCCCGTTTGCGTGAAGCCTGCAAGAGGCTGATCTTTGGCATGTACTTGGCGTTGAATTCATCCCACCGATGAAAATGCCCTGGGTCGAATACATTTGCCGAACCGATCTGGCGGAGATTTCCTGCCGCACTATCACGCATCGGCGATGGATGGTTTCGCACTGCGCGCAATCTCCACAAATGGCGCGATGCCGTCCACGCCCATCAGTTTATTCATTGGTTCCGAAGCGCAGTATGTTGATACAGGTGACCCGCTTCCAGAGTGGGCGAACGCGGTCATTCCCATCGAAAATGTGGAATCACTCGACGAGAACGGTCAGATCACGAAAGACATTCGCGGTCCCAAAACCATTCGTATTCGGGCAGCAGTCGCGCCCTGGAGCCATGTCCGCCCGTTGGCGGAAGATATTGTAGCGACTCAACTTTGTTCTGCCCGCGGGACACTCGCTGCGTCCGGTGGTCGAGGTGCACTCGCCGCCCCTGGATACCAAACCATACGCGTCGCGCGCTTGCCAAGTTGCGATCCTGCTAACTGGAACGGAGTTGGTCCCGATCGGATCCAAACTAAAATCAGGCGACATCCTCGAATACAACTCTCTCGTGATCGCAGCGCAGATCAAGAACATGGGCGGCGAGCCAACACGATACCCGATCACAAAAGATAATTTCGATTCGATCTGTGACGCGGTTTTGGAAGCCGCTCAAACGCATGACCTTGTTCTATTGAACGCAGGCTCCTTCCGCAGGCGCAGAAGATTTCATCAAAGGTGGTTTGAAAACTTGGCACTCTTTAGTTCATGGAGTAGAGTAGGCCTGGCCACCCTGTGATTTTGGGTGTCATTGGAAAGTGCAGTGAGGAGATTGTCGGGGAAGATCGCCCTCGCAATGACATACTCCCGAACATCGGAGTGCCTGGCTACCCAGTCTCCGCCGCATTAACAATTGATATTTTCGTTGAGTCGATCATTGCCAAATGGCTTGGGCGCCCGCCGATGGAGCTCCCCACTGAGACAGCGACACTGACAAGGAAGATCGTCTCACCAGCAGGTGATGATGATTTTGTGCGCGTGGCAGTCGGCAAAGTGGGCGATAAACTTCTCGCCGCGCCATTGTCCCGCGGAGCAGGTGTCATCACTTCGCTGGTACAGGCGGATGGACTGCGTTGATCCCAAGCGGTGTGCAGGGGATTGGAAGCGGGCGAACTAGGTAAAGGTCCGCATGTATCGAACCAGGACAGAGATCGAAAAACGATCTTCTGGCATTGGTCTCGCAAGGATATGACCTCGACCTGCTTGGCACCTCGCGGGACATAAACCGCAGATTGGCATCTGCCAACGTCGGCTCGTAGGGCGGGTCTGGTTGCGTTGCGCCGCGGAGACCATTGTTTCAAGAGCGCTACGACCTGGTCATACCAAAACAACACGCGCGCAGCGAATTATTATCGCCTCTCTATGAACTCTTAACTGACCCAGGTTTTCGCTGCAACCATTGACGCGCTTGAAAGTGCGTTGAAAAAAGCTGGAATAATCAGAAGATAGAAACAGCGGATGCAAATTGCATCCGCTGTTTCTATCTATCTATTAAGGCGCAGGCCAGGGAATATCAAACGGCTGTGAATACCCATGTTTTTCCACTGCGTATAGCTGACCATAGGAAGGTGCAGAACAGCCAGATTCATCCTTAACGGTGTAGCTCGTGCTGTATTGGTCGGGGTAAGAGAAGGTCCACCACAACAGGAATCCATTTTGACAGACAAATGCTTCAATAAAATAGCCGCGATCCTTATCCACGGACATAACCATTTGTTCCCAATCATTAGTGACCCGACGCCGCCGCGAACAGCAGTGACGTTATGCGGAGGTCCGTATTGATTACTGCCGATGGTTTGCAGGTTGGGAGTTGTTTTGACAATGTTGCTAATATCCCCCACCAGATCCACAACAGACGGCGCGACCCAGCATTGATATTCGAGTTTGTCAAATTTGATGCGCAGCCAGTTACTGTAGACCGCCCTTTCGCGGACTTTGCCCGCATCACCAACAGCCAGGTCAGCAGCATGAAGATACGCAACAGCAGGACCAGTAGCGGCAATGCGCCCGTTTATTGACAGTCAAGCAGATGGAAAGGCAAATGTCGGCGTAGCGGTGATAGTTGGAGTGAATGTGACTGTTGGAGTGAAAGTGACCGTCGGTGTTAATGTAAAGGTGGGTGATGGTATTTGTGTGGATGTTGGCGTTGCCGCAGGGGTCTTTGTCCACGCGGCGGCTGTGGGAGTGATGGAAGTAGATCGTTTAAATCGCTTGTTCCCGGTCGATAGTCCAGCAAGCACTAAGAAGGAATAGAATGACCAGTAAACCGATTACCTGTTTTTTCATTTGAAGTTATCCAGCAAGGTGACTATATTTCCACCCAAAGCAGCATTAGCGTAGCCACCTTCCACCACAATGGCAGACGGGAGTTGGAGATCGGCGATGCGCTTACCAATTTCAAAGCAAACCCGCCGCGAAAGCCACCTTGAATTTCCCAAGGGGATCGGCTTCGAAGGTATCCATCCCAGTGGATAAGACTAGATAATTCGGTTCAAAATTTCGTATCATGCCAAGTGATCTGTCCAATGCGGCCAAGTATGCGGCATCATCAGTACCAGCAGGAAGCGGAAAATTTCGATGATAGCCAAGTCCCTCACCCGCACCTGTTTCATCCGCGTACCCGATGTAGTGTGGATATTCATAATCAGGATCGCCGTGAATGGAAACGGTTAAGACATCCTTGCGCTCGTAAAATATATCCTGTGTTCCATTGCCGGCATGATAGTCAATGTCAAGCAAGGCAACCTTCCCCTTAGATGAAAGCCAGTTTGCGGCAACGGACGCATTATTGATGAAGCAATATCCGCCGGCGTAGTCTTTGCCCGCATGGTGTCCAGGTGGACGGCATAATGCGAATGATGAAGTTGGAAGAATGGATGAAGAAGCTGAGCGGGAAACAAATTCAACAGCGCCAAGAGCGCAATTGGCTGAAGTCAATGCGGCAGTATAGGTATGTTCAACAATGCAGGCAGATAAGTCCATCATGAAATAACCCGCCTTGCCGAGCAAAGTGCTTGGGATGCGGCTTGCGCCGTAATGCAAAGGTCGCCGGGGCAAAAAGGCGTGCGTCTCAGGTGAAATCGCAACTTCGGGGTCCGAATCCAGCCACTTTGTCCAGCAGGATGCGAGGAAGCTTGATGTAATCCTTATCGTGCACCGCGAGGATCGGGGCGAGTCCAAAATCATCAGGCTCCACAAATTCAGCCCAATCCGTTTTATTCAAGGGTGTTAATATCCTATCCATTCGGTCCGGGTTTTCGAGATAAGGCACGCGCTTCCCCCCCGTCAAAAACCCTCAAATGGCGGATCATGTTTTCGATGTGTCCGCAGCAAAATATTTTCATGGTAAGACAATTTTACCCGCAAGCGTCCAAGTGGCGGAGGAACGATGGAACTATTTGGAAACGATCAATACAAGATATTCAGCGAAAAATCTCAAGACAGATGCACGTTCCGCGGACATGCTCGAAAAATATTAGACGCCGCAATCATGCGCCGAATCATTACAGGGTCAGACCGTGGCGTTTTTTTGTTTTGAGCGGGGGTGCGCGCAACAAACTTGGGGATGTGATGGCCGCTTCACAACTTGACCGTATGCCTGATGCGCCGAAAGAAGCATTAGACAATATCCGCGCATTGCCGCTCCGCGCCCCAGTCATTATCACCGTTGGCGTGGACAAACCAGTGGAAAAGAAAGTGATCGGGGAGGAAAATATTGCCGCAGTTTCCGCCGCCTGCCAAAATATTTTATTGGCCGCACACTCTCTGGGACTCGGCGCGATCTGGCGAACTCATGAATGGGCGCGCGATGCAAAGGTGAAGGAATTCTTTGGCCTGGCAGAAGATCAAACGATATCCGGGGTTCATATATATAGGATACCCAGAGATCGTCACAGAATCGGCAGCAAGACCTTCTTTTGAAGACCGCACGACCTGGATGGAGTAACAAAAATGGACTGGTTTGGGCCAGTCCATTTTTGTTTTGCTATCTTCCCACCAACTCCATCAAGATATCTGGCCTATCAGTCATGATACCATCCACGCCCCAGCTGATCAATTTTTGCATGGTTTCCTTGTCATTGATCGTCCACACCTCAACCGCAAGTCCGCGTGCGTGGGCTGCCCTGACAAACGCTTCTGTCACAACCGTAATTCCGCCGGACTCTTCGGGGACTTGAAGGGAGAGAAATTTGGGTGAATAATATCCTGAAAGAAAAGCCTTGCTTAATAGAACAAAAACCGTGGTTTCCTGCTTCGCGCTTGAAGTAGCCACTTCGGGACATTCCGTGCGAAACTCCTTTATCTTGTCATCATAGAACGACGCGACAAGAACTTTATCCTGCATTTCGTATTTTCGGATAAGCTCACAGAATGGTCTAACCATCGAGGCGTTGGATTTTTTGATCTCAATGGTCATGTGCTTTTCAGGGAAAGCCTGGAAAACTTCCTCCAAAGTGGTCACGGTGATACCCTGCCCACGGAATGGAAAGGTCTGCCTTCATCCAGCGACCAGTCATAACCTGCGCTCAAGCTGTTTAAGTTCTGCAAGCGTCATGGATCTGATCTCGCCGGGCGCTATCCGTGGTGCGGTCCATTTCTCATCGTGCATGAGCACGAGTACGCCATCCCGGGAAATATGGATATCCATCTCAAGTGCATCCACGCCTAACGCCGCAGCATTTTGATATGCAAAGAGCGTGTCACCAGGCCAGACCTCATCTCCGCCCTGATGAGCGATAACGAGCGGATAATTCATATCATCCGAGTAATAAGCTCGTTCTGCTGCGGGGGTTTGATGTGACGCGTAAGAAAACAACAATTGCAAATAGAAATATAAGTATCTTGTGCCAGGCTTTAAGTGACATACATTTTCTCCTCAATAGGCTGGGATGAATTTTACCGCAATCATTTTTTCATTTGACATGTGTTATCTTTTCACGTATAAGTGGCGTATCCATAACATATCGGAGGAAAATATGCTGGCATTAAGTTTGTTGTCTGAAGGCGGGGCAGGTCCTGATACAAGTTTGTCGTTATTGCTGTACATCGGCATCGCGTTCTTTTTTCTGATCATCACCGCCGGGTGGCTGAGCAGCAACACAAAACAGGATCAAGCCGAAGTTACGCAGGAATCGAAAGAAATTTCCCAAGCGGGCAAAGGTAGACCCAAGTCCAAATAACCATGAAAAAGAATTATTTGTTGTATTATCGCCTGGAAAGATGTTTTGACCGAAGAACAGATCTGGCAGATCATCGCGTTCATTCGAACGCTCGAATAGTACACTTTCTGTGGAGAGGTGCGGCGTTCTCCAATTAGAGAACGCCGCTTTTTTTTCCTAAATCAATGTTTTTATTCTTTTGACAACTCGGTAATGTGAAAGGGTTTTTGCAGATAATCATTGGCGCCAGCGCCAAAGGCAACCACCTTACTGTCGGTGTCACCCAAAGCGGTGATTATGATGATCGGGGTATGTAAAAATTTTTGGGTGGCGCGAAGCATCCGACATAGCTTGAAACCATCAGGTTGAGGCATCATGAGATCCAGTAAAAAAAGATCAGGGACAAAAGAATTCGCCACTTCAATAGCCTTCGAACTGTCATTCAATCCAGCCGCCTCGTAGCCTTCCTCTACAAGAAATTTTTCAAACAGATTTGTGATCTGCTCATCATCATCTACGATCAATATTTTTTTCGTTTTTTTCCTGAAGTTGGTTTTATTGATCCGTAAACTGATACAAACTAGTTTACCGTAATCTAAAACTAACTCCACCCTAATTTTCATAGAAAACAATTTTCGTCGCTCTATAGAAGATGTGCCCTCCTGTCAGTTAAAGAAGAACTGACAGAGCGGTAATAAACGATCTGCCAAAGCCCTAATTGAACCTGTGATGGATACAGGCAGGCACATATCATCCAGCTTGATACTGAAAATTATGGCATGAACCCGCCCGATGAAAGAATCGTATGAACAATCTTGAACTCATCCACCTGAGCCTGCGTCACCTCCCCAGAGTCAACCAAAGCCATAAGAGCCGACGCCTCTCGTTCGTCCATCGTTCCTTGTGACACGTTCGACTTGATATAGCCTTCCAATTTAACGTGCACAACCCGAAAAAGTATCCGCCTGCGCTTCTGTGATCGCGCCTTTTTTTAATGCTTCGTTCAGCATCTCGTCCTGCTGGGTGACTTGCATTTGATCGATAAGAGCAGTATTGCCTTTTCCCAATTCCCGAACATAGGCGATCACATCCCAGATCTGCTCGTCAGTTAAAACATCCTTCCAGGCGGGCATGGCTGTTTGAAATTCAACTCCACCCTCGCTAATACGGTAAAAGACAAGCGCATCCGACAGCATTTGGGAAGTATGCCCAATCGGGGACGGAAGGGATCCAAAGCTGCGCCCGCCACACTGTCGCCCGCCGCGGTTTCACCGTGACAGGCAAGACAGTTTATTTTGTAGATCCCCGCGCCGCGCAGAAGAGCATCATCAGTTACATCGGGAGAGGTCAGTCCCGCGTATTGCTCTGGAACCTGTGCATGATGACGTGCCATCATGCCAGAATCCCCGCCACCCATCATAGCCGGTGGCTGTGCTTGTGATCTACCCGCCCCACAGCCTGTTACCAGAAACATCGTAATAAGAATCAAATATTTTTTCATGACACCCTCGTCCAGTTATTTTTATTGCAAAGCAGTCCAGAAAGTTTATCATGCAAATTCCACGGAATTTAAAGATTCTGTAAAGGCTTTTGCAGCCCCCAAGATAGTGAATCAAAATCCCTGGAAGATCTTTCGAATATCTTCAGGGATTTGATGAGCACTATTTTTTATAAATTTTCCGCTACTGATGCACCTTGCGCGCAGCGAAAAACCAATCAATGCGCCAAAACCCCACTCCATTTTGTTCGCGATCTCAGAACGGACACTGCCATCAAGGTTATACCATGACGAACCGCCGCGCAGCACCCGAAGTTGTCCAAAGTTGGGGTCCAGCGGACTATCCGGCCCGAGGGGATCTGAGGCGGCGAATCCCTATATTATGATCCACCATACCAATCAGCCACCCATTCCCAAACATTGCCAGCTATATCAAGCGCGCCATACACTGGCGCCATCCGGACATTCGCCCACCTCAGCCGTATCTGGAAAATCCACATTCAGGAGACCAGCGTTGGGCTCATCGTTTCCCACGGGGTAAACGTTCCCATCTGTTCCGCGAGCGGCTTTTCCCACTCCGCTTCCGTTGGTAGCCTGCGTCCCGTCCATGAGCAATAGCTGTTTGCATCGCTCCACGAAACTCAAAATAACGGGATAATTTCCAAAATCGGGATGATAAAAATATAATTCGCGTGTATTGGATGTGACAGACACTGGCGGCCGGCACTTTTTCGCATCCACACATTTTTTTCATACATGGCATTCGTCACTTCAGTCTGATCGATCCAATAAGCATCCAAAGCCACCTGATGGACAGGCTGCTCGTCGGGAGCCAGGTCACTTCCCATCGCAAATTCACCTTCAGGGATATAAACCAAGATCGCGCCGTCATTGCCTGTCAACGTGGAACTTACTCCAAGTGTTGGTGTAACAAGCGGGGTTTCAGTTGGGGCATTTGTTGGTGTTGATTGAGGAAATGCTGTGGCTGTGGCAACAATGGGTGCGCTTGTTGAAGTTGACATAACGTTGGCCGGCGACTCACTAGTCACAGATGCAGGAACTGTTGTGGCGGGTTTGTTCTTCATCAGAAAATTCAAACCAAATCCCAATATAATCAAAACGACCAGAACACCACCGCCAAATCTGAACAAACGCAGGTTATTCTTCCTTCGGCTTGAGACCGAAAAAGAATCGGGGGAATATTTTAGGGACCGCACAACCGGCTTCTCCACCCCTTGTCTGGTTCTCTTCCTGTTTATATCCTGAGGAACAATAAATGGCACATCCTGCCGAGACGCTTCAATTTCCTTTCAGGTTCAGGTCGAATATCTGATTTCTTTCAAATGTCTTAAGTTCCGGCTCAAAGAATGTAACAGCAGATCCGACCAGCGATTCTTCACCCTCAGATCCATCTTCAATATTCCGCCCTCCGTCAAAAGTGACCGACCCAACATCTCTGAAGCAGAAATTGATTCATCTTCCAATTTCTTTGATTTGGGAGTTGCAGGTTTAGAAATTTTTGTTTTCGGGGTTTTAGGTTTGAATTTTAGGCTTGACCGTCTTCGGAGTAGATGGTTTCTTTGGAGCGGCCTTCTTTTTTTCGCCTTTACTTTTTCCCTGGAAGGAATTTTATCGTCTGCATCAGCTCGAAGGGCAATGATACGATCGTTTATTTCAATTATTAATTGGAATAAACGATTTCCAACTGTTTGTTCCATGGTTTCCATCCCCCGGATAGAGAAGTTCATACGCGCCTACAAAATTAACGTAATCTTATATTTTACCAGCAACGTAATCCAGCACATCTATCTTGGTCAATATGCCGATCGGTCGGCCGTGTTCGACTACGATCAAGGCATATCCTGACGTCAATGACGGCATGGCATCTTCGAGCGGAGTCCGGGCGGAATACCGCTCCCGCGTTCTGAACAAGCGCATCTATTTTTTCATCATTGCTGTGGTCATGCTCTTCGAGCATGTGATTAAGCAAGTCCACTTCTTCGATGAGACCTGCCAGCGATCCATCCGCGCCGAGGACTGGCATCTGCGATACTGCATTCTGGTGCATCACCGAGACCACTTTGCGGATCGAATCGCCAAGCGCGGCAGTTTGAAGCATCTTGTTTGGCTTGGCAAGCAACAGGTCAGCCAGAGCCGTTTCGCCGAACTCCCATCGAGAGAATCCGAACTCGCGCATCCATTTATCATCATAGAATTTGGAGAGATAACGCGACCCCTGAATCGGGCAGGATCACCACAGGGATCCGGCCGGCAGGCAGTTTGCGGCAATATTTGATCGCGCCGGCGATCGCGGAACCAGATGATCCACCCGCGAAAATTCCCTCCTGCCGCACCAATTGACGCGCCCACAAAAATGACTCGCGGTCGCCCGCCCGTTCGATCGCATCCACCACGGTGATATCCATCGCGGATGGTAAAAAGTCCTCGCCAATGCCTTCCACTTTATAGGTCTTGGGATACGCCCCTGCGGGAATAATTCCTTTATTCTGCCAGATCTCGGTCAGGATCGAACCTTCGATATCCACGCCGACAATTTGGATGTTTGGATTCTTCGACTTGAGATAACGCCCCACCCCGCTGATCGTACCGCCCGTGCCAATGCCGATGATGACATCAGTCAATTTTCCATCAGTCTGTTCCCAAAGTTCGGGGCCGTGCTGATCTCATGCGTTTTGGATTATCAGGGTTGTGGTATTGATCTGCTAGGATGGCATTGGGGGTTTCACGGGCGAATTTTGGCTACTTCATAATAGGAGCGCGGATCCTCAGGTCCCACCGCAGTTGGTGTAATTACAACTTTCGCTCCATAAGCGCGCAACAATAAAAATCTTTCATTGCTCATCTTATCGGGCATAACGAAGATGGTCTTATAGCCCTTCAACGCCGCCGCAATGGCGAGACCGACCCCTGTATTGCCTGATGTAGCTTCCACGATCGTGCCACCGGGTTTAATCTCCCGCGTTTTTCGGCTTGCTCAACAATATAAGCACCCACACGGTCTTTGACGGAACCGCCGGGATTCATGAATTCCAATTTTGCATATAAGGGAACGGGCAGGTCACGCCCGATGCGTTCCAATTTCACAAGCGGAGTATTCCCCATCGCGCCGAGCACATTATTAAAAACTCGTTTTTCTCTAGATTCCAATAAATCTGTCACTGTTTCTCTCCTTTGGTTGGGAGGTATTTTACCGCAGGAGATGTAATTATTTTTTCCGAACAACCACCCAGGCAGTTCCGTCTTGCGCTCGTATATGCTTTTCCCCGCTCGTAAAGCTAGTAAACAATTTCATGATCTGGCGTGGAACGAGGCACCTGTGTTAATATTCCAAATGAAACATCGGCAACGATCGCTTCATCCACCAGCGCGTGTATGGGAGATGAAACCCTGCCCGTGCCGCCGCCCATTATTAGCTAAACGTCCCTTCACAGGAAGGGACGCAATTTCACGCGATGATATCCGCTTTGAATAGGTCATACGCGCGTACAAATGAGCGATGGCGCTCAAGTGATCGAAAGACATTAGTTTACAGTGATCAGATCTTATATCTTCAAATGTGGAGGGTCCGATACCGATACATTCATGATATCTTCAATGGTAGCAAATGGACCGTTCGCGTCAGGTGCACGATAATCCAGTATTTTCAGCGCGGTGGTGGGGGCCAATGCCCGGAAGCGAATCAAGCTCGTTTCCAGCGTGGCCGTATTGATATTGATAAGTTCTATATCTGGATTTGCCAACGGTGTAGCAGTAGCCGAGGAAGGCAGGTCAAGCGCAAATGGGTCAACAACAGGCTCGCTGCCAGCCTTGTAAGGAATATTCAACTGTTGACCATCTTCCAATAACGCCGCCAGATTGAGAGCATCCACATTCGCTTTCAGCGTTAGTGGAAGCAAGCCGCCCGCCGCATCGGATCGAGCCCTGCACGCGTACGCCTTCAGGGAATTCATATAATCCCGGCGCGGCACAGCGCCGATCACATGGATCGCTATCGGAGCATCCGTGGGCGCAGGCCGAAGCGCGGTCGATTGCCCGAAGGCGCGCGAAACAAATACCAGCACACCCGCCAGCACAAACCCGCCATAACACCAAGTAAGATATAGAGTGCGTTTTTCATATATATGATTCTACTCCATTTTCATTACGAGCAACTCTTCCCCGCTGTGACGTATGACGTCCGCAATGCGGAAAATATTAGAAATACGCTGGAAGTAACGCGGCATGGCTTCATAAGGGATCGCCTTAAAGCCGAATTTAATATAAAGACCTTCCATTTTTGAAACGCACATTAGATATACCAGTGGGGGATGGTGGAAAGCAATTTGCCCATCACCGCCCGCGCAATGCCGTTGCCTTGATATGCAGGGTCCACAGCAATGGATGCAAGTTCGCGAATGTCTGCCCCATGCGGCTTGATCTGCCCGCAGCCGATCACCCGCCTGTCATCATTGACCGCGACAATGAAACGCTTCCAATCCAGTCCTGTGGGGTTGATCCCGACCAAGTTAATTAATTTCTTTATTTGAGCCGCTTCCGTTTCCAGGGCGGGACGAAGTATGTAATTTATCATATGACACCGGCGGCAACAATAATTATGAATGTGGCAATGAACCAGTGTATCAGTAACGGCCAGACAAATGACTCTGTCCGCCACGCCACCCAACCGAAAGCAAAACCGCCAAAGATGGTGGATAGGGTTTCGATCTCTGGTTTCCCGATATGCGCCAATGCAAATGGGACGGCCTGCAACCACAAAGCGTCGTGTCCAAATTTACGCGCATATGCAAAAAGAATCCAGCCGCGAAAAAGAATTCCCAGCCGACCAAGTCGAGAAAAGTCGTCCAAGGTAGACCGCGTAAATACGGCTCATAATATTTCTGCATGGAGGCATCTCCACCGCCCAGATAATAAATGACTGGAGCCATAAAGAGAATGCCGATCACAGTGTAGAGTATGCCCAATTTCCAATCGCCAAGTGAAAAACCATATTCGTTTGGGCTTTCACGAAATAATACGACTATGATCAAAAGCGGAACGATCAAATATAAGAATACGCGATCCCAATATTTAAAAGCGGTGAGCTTGTGATAATGGTCCACCATTAACAACAGCGTACTGATAATCGTAACTGCGACGATCTTCCAATCAAAATTCAGTCTTTCGCCAAGCAAGTATTTCATCAATTCTCTCAATATGAAAAATGGGAGTTATTTCCATTCGGTCCAAATAATTGGGCAATTTTACCCGCATCGCGGGATAACTCAAATCCCCAATTTAGAAAAAGAAATATCGCGCCGACAACCGCCAAAGCGACGAACACCCTGCCCGTCAAAGAGTCATTCCAGCGGGCTGATATTCCCCCAAAACCGCCCGTCCACAATAGCGCGGCAAGAATCGAAAAATAAGGGATCAACGCCAGATGAAACCTGTCTTCGGACAGGATGAAGACATGGGGCAGAAGATATCCGAAAAACAATAAACCAAGAAGTTTGGTTTGTGGATTCCATTTTAGCAGCGAAAAACCAAACAATGCAGAGATCGAAATGATCACAAACGGCAAGAGCAGGGCGAGGGCAACCACAAACAATATGCGGGCTGGAATATATCCAAGCAAATCATTTGAATAAAAATACATTAAAACACGCTTCTCCAAACCAAAGAAAAAGCCCAACCGATTAATTGCAAGCGGAACGATCCGCACGGGCTGTGCCCTGATAAATCCAAGCGCTTTTTGTGTCCCGACTTCATCGCGTTCGGCGTCATCCATGATCGTAAGCAGATCCAGTGACGGGCCAAAGATGAACGATCCGTTCCCCTGCGGGTAATATCCAAGATACATGTTGTATCCCATCGAGGTTTCAATGCCTGTGAATTTTTGATGCAAAAGTGAGTTACGAACAATCCAGGGAGCGAGCACTAAAACAAAAGCGACTCCCAACCAAATCACGTCATTGCGAGGGGTAATCTTCCCGACACTTGCTTCCTCCTCGCAATGACGTATAAAATCGCCAACCCTGCAAACGGAAGAATCACCGAGCGAGTTAAAGCAGTCAGCGCGAGGAAGATGCCTGAAAGAATAAGATTTAATTTCGTCGGCTGTTCGATGAATTTAAGCAGAAAAAAGGAAGGAAGCAAGAAGCAAAACAAAGAAAGGATTTTCCGTACCAAGTCCCAATGGATACACGAGAAGCATGGGGTAGCACGCTACGATCCACGCAGATACTTTTGCAACTTTTTCCAATTTAGTTTCATCACAAAAAAGAGAGGAGGAAAAATATTTTGACACAAAATATGTCAACGGTGCAAGCGGCGCTCCCAACAAAACGACGTGCGCCAAACGTGCGGCAAGGAAACGGGTAAAACCAGTTCCGCTAAAAAAATATACAATTGCAAGAAATGCGGGGTAAAGCGGCGCGCGGAAGGATGTGTACAGCCCGTACTTTGGATCGTAGCCTTTCGCCGTGGCAAGATCAAAATCAACATATGGCTCAAGCTGTTTCAAATCCACTTGTGCGTACCAGCGGAATCCATTCCCTGCAGCCAGGCTGCGCGCCAGCATATCGTACTGGAACATATCATCGAGACCGATGCCAAGCGAGCGTGTTAGTAAAACGGGAATTAACCTAAGTACAAGCGCAATTAGGTAGATCCGAAAAGGGAAAGACAATTTCATTTGTCTTGGATTTCACGCAAGTTCATGATCCGCCGCGCAAGATACGGCGAGCACTATCCCGCATATTTTTTCCACAAGTCAGGCAGTTTCCAATCGTTGCCCGTGACCGTTCCGCGGCAACTGGAAGAACCACAATAACATTCAAATTCATCATAAGGTCCGCCATCAGACATGGCGTAGTCGAACATCAATTCTTCGCCCGCTTTAATATCCCGCATGGCAACCAGGCCGATCTGCCCAAAAAATCCGAGATTGGGTTCGCAAGAATGATTGAAACAATCATTGGGTTCCTTTTCCTCGGCGGTCAGCAGGTACAGATCTTCATCCACCTGAATCACACGCTGGGTGAAGCGCGGCATGGAGGGATCGAGATCATTTTTTTGAATAATACGTCCGCCCCAAAGAGAGACTAATTCACCTTTTGAATTTTTCCGAGAGCAAAGACACCGCATCCGCCTTCGGGGTGTACGCGCGCTTCACATTTGGGATTAAGATAAGAGTAGGAGGAATTGATCATGGCGGGATTATACAAGAGAAATAAACACCAGAAGCATGATTATGCCTGCCGCTGGTGTTCGTCTTAAAAATTATTTCGATCCGCCTTCGGTATCGGATAATTCAGCAGAGATCTTTTGTGCAAAAAAGATCGGCAGGAAGGTAATGAGGATCACGATGGTCGCAACCACATTCGTCACAGGGCGGTCACGCGGACGAACGAGCTGGCTGAAGATCCAGATCGGCAGTGTGGACTGCTGCCCAGCCGTAAAAGTAGTGACGATGACTTCGTCGAAGGAAAGCGCGAAAGCCAGCATGCCGCCCGCAAGCAAAGCCGTGCCAATATTCGGTAAAACGACCTACCGGAAAGTGAAAAATGAATTCGCGCCAAGGTCCATCGAGGTTTCGATCTGTGAACCAGACATACGCCGAAAACGCGCCAATACATTGTTATAAACAACGACCACGCAAAAAGTATCATGACCGATCACGATCGTCCAGAACGAGAATGGAATGGACAATGAACTGATCGCGGAACGGAGCGCAATACCGGTCACGATGCCCGGAAGCGCTATGGGAAGGACAAGCAGGAAGGAAACCGCGTCGCGCCCGAAAAAATCACTTCGATAGACGGCAGCGGCGGGGAGGGTGCCAAGAATCAGGGCTGCGATAGTCGAGAGCGTGGCAACTTTCAAGGAAAGCGCAAGGGCATCCCAAAGGTCGGTGCGTTTCAATGCCTCGCCAAACCATTTGGTAGTGAAGCCCGGAAGTGGAAAAGTATATGTGGCTTCATCGGTGGTAAACGAATACAAAAAGATGATCCACAACGGAACGTGCAGGAATAGTAAAGTTCCGATCGCTCCCAGCGTTAAGCCGATAGACGCTTTATCACCTTGAGATTTAGAGGGCATCGAAAGCTCCCAGTTTGCGCGCGATCAATAAATAAAACGATCATGATGACAACAGGACCCATCGTGAACGCGGCGGCAAGCGGAATATTTCCCGCCGTGCCCTGATGAGAATAAACTGCCTGCCCGATGAAAAAACGCGAAGTCCCCAGCGATTGCGGGACAATAAAATCTCCCATGGTCAGGGAAAATGTAAAGATCGAGCCTGCCACCACACCGGGAAAGGCAAGCGGGAGAATCACATTCCGAAATGTTTGGGTTGGTTTTGCGCCAAGATCGCTGGAAGCCTCAAGCAGGGATCTTGGCACGCGCTCCAGGGCAGTTTGAATGGGGACGATCATGTAGGGAAGCCAGATATAACAGAACGCAATGAACATCCCTAAAGGAGACAACGAAAGTGAAGACCCGCCAACACCTGGAATGGACAATACCCAATCCAGCGCGAAATTCATGTGGAAGAGATCAACGAACCAGGAAAGAATCCCTTCTTTGGACAGGATCAACTTCCAGGCATAGACACGAACGAGGTAACTTGACCACAATGGAAGCGTGACGGCGATGTAAAGATAAGTCCGCAAGCGGGAGGAAGCAAATTTCGCGATGTAATATGCCAGGGGGAAAGCGATGACCGCATCCATTACGGTGACAGCCAGGGCCATGCCGACTGTGCGCCTAAAAATCCCGAGGTTGGTCGGTTTTAATAATTGCGCATACGTGCCGAGAGTAAATTCCTTTACGACCAGCCCGGTAAATTCTTCGAGGTAATAAAAACTATTGACCAACAGGGAAACCAAAGACCCAAGATACACAACCAGCATATAGGTCATGGGCAACGATAATAAAAGAAGTGTAACGAGTTTTGGGCGTTGAAAAAAATAGCCAGAGAGACGATTCATCGTTAACCACCCACGCGGCTGATATGTTCTTTGTCCCACGACAGGCGGACTTTATTTCCGCGTGTTTTGAGCACGTCCATCGAAGTGGTCTTTAGATTCTGTTCGATCACAACCAGATCACCGCCATCGTCGAGGTCTACGAGATATCGGGTGTAAAGCCCCAGATAGACCACATCACGGATCGTGCCATTGGCGGCGTATTTATTTTCTGAGGGTTTGTCGGAACTGGCGCCGAGGTAGATCTTCTCGGGGCGAATGGAAAAGTTTTTCTGAGCCTGTGATGCATTTTGCAACTTCCCCGCTGATCAAATTGGAGGTACCCACAAAACCCGCGACAAAAGATGTGGCTGGTTTTTCGTACACGTCAGACGGTGTGCCGATCTGCTCAATCTTCCCTTGATTAAAAACTGCGATACGGTCACTCATGGTCAAGGCTTCCTCCTGATCATGAGTCACAAAAATGAAAGTAATTCCCACTCTTTTTTGGATCGACTTTTAATTCACCTGCATCTGTTGACGCAATTTTAGATCCAATGCGCCGAGCGGCTCATCGAGCAGCAGCACCTTGGGGTGATTGATCAAGGCCCGCGCAAGTGCGACGCGTTGTCTTTGTCCGCCTGAGAGTTGAGATGGTTTGCGTCCGTCAAATCCTCTTTGTTGAACGAGGTCAAGCATGTCGTCCACGCGTTTCTTGCGCTCATCTTTTGGGACACGTTTGATCATCAAGCCATAGGCGATATTGTCCCCCACGGTCATGTGAGGGAATAAGGCATAATCCTGAAAAACCGTGTTCACATCACGTTCAAATGGCGGCAAACTGGAAACTTCCTTTCCATATAAAAAGATCTGACCTGAGGTGGGACGGTCAAACCCAGCGATCATGCGCAGGCAGGTGGTCTTCCCGGAACCGGAAGGACCAAGCATGGAAAAGAATTCGCCATCCTGTATTTCCAGGTCAACGGCGTCCACGGCTTTCACATCTCCAAAGTATCGGCTTACTTTTTCAAATCGAATGGCAGGATCGGTCATGTGAATTCTCTCTCCAAAACAAATTGTTCGGGCAGGATCGTAGTTTTGTCCTGCCCGAACAATTATAAAACATCTTATTTTACAAATTACTGGCTGATGATCGAGATATACGAATCAACCCACTGGCTGTACGGAACACAATCACCAGCGCCCGTGGAGCAAGCAGCGGTGGGAGTGCGCCAGAACCAGATCTTATCAAAATTGTCAAAGCCGTTGGTGGCACAGCCTTCATCGGTCAATAATTCGTTGCCAGTGCAAGCCGCCGGCACGGAAGGAACGGAACCAAACCACGAGGCAAGGTCACCCTGGAGTTTGGGGTTGAGCGACCATTCCATCCACGCGTACGCGCAGTTGGGATGGGGAGCTTCCGAATGCATCATGGTCGAGTCAGCCCAACCCGTAGCGCCTTCCTGAGGCACGGTGGATGCGACAGAAACGCCATCCATAAAGTTGACCTGGAAAGGCCACGAGCCGGAAGCAACCACGCCTTCATTGACGAAGTCATCCATCTGGACATAAGCGTCATGCCAATAACGGTTGATCAGCGGGCGCTGCGCGGTAAGCAAAGCCACAACCGCGTCAAACTGCGTTTGATTCAGATCATAGGGATTCTCAATTCCCAATTCAGGGTTGTGGAACTTAAGATACAAGGCCGCATCAGCGAGGTAGATCGGACCGTCATACGCTTGAACACGTCCCTTGTTGGTTGCGCCGTCGGGCAGGTTCATCTCAACAAATGTCACATCCCAGGATGTGGGAGCTTCCAGGAATACATCCGTGTTATACATCAAAACATTCGGACCCCATTGATAAGGCACGCCATAATGCTTGCCATCAACAGTGTGCCAGGGGGCATTCTGCAAACGCTCGTCAACCGTGCTCCAGGAAGGGATGCGGCTGAGGTCAATTTCCTGAACCTTGCCGCCGGCGATCAAGCGGTTGGACGCATCACCGGAAGCGGTCACGAGATCATAGCCGCCCTGATTCATCAAAGTCACCATTTCATCGGAAGTAGCGGCGGTCTTTACCGTGACTTTGCAACTGGTCTGCGCTTCGAAAGCAGTTACCCAGTCGTAGGCAGGGTCGGTCGACCCATTTTCAATATAACCAGCCCAGGCAACAATGGCGACTTCACCTTCGAAGTCATTGGCAACAGGAGCCTCAGTGGCCGGGGCGGGCGCATCCGTTGCAGCTGGCGCTTCAGTGGCGGCTGGGGCTTCGGGCACAGCCGCAGAATCGTCACCATCACTATCAGTACCGCCGCAGGCTGAAAGAACAAAACTAGCTACTATGAGCATAATCAGCAAGTTAAAAGCGATCTTTTTCATTACTCTCTCCTTATATTCAGTTGGCTAAAACAATTCAAGCAACAAACAAATACAAAAAACTTCCGTGCACCTCCTTTCAAAGTAAACATACTTACACCACCATATCAAATTAGATACGGTCTGTCGTGATTTGCTATTATATGGAACGCCTATAAGAAGTCAATCGCTGGTTTCCGATTATGACAGAAAAGATGACGCCCGCATCAAACAGCCCCCGGGACTGGCTCTGCTCAAAGACAGGATCAATGCTTTATGCTGTCTGCTTCGAATCCCGCTAAAGTGGATCTATCTTCAAAATACAGTAAACTTATCAGCGGTATAATCCTGTAAAAATCATTCAGCGGAGAGACAGCGCATGACAGACCTACCGATCTATCCACTCACCACCGAACACAAAATGCTGCGTGACGCAGCCCGTGATTTTGCCCAAAAAGAGATCGTCCCGATCGCGGCAGAATTCGATGAAAGCGGAGAATTCCCATATAACACAATCAAAAAAATGGGAGCGCTCGGTTTTATGGGAATCGAAATTCCCGAAGAATATGGCGGCGCCGGCATGGACTCTCTCTCTTATGTCCTGGCGCTTGAGGAAATATGCAAAGTGGACGCGGCTCACGGCGTCATCATGTCGGTCAACAACTCGTTGTATTGTCACGGCATCTTGAAATTCGGAACCGAAGAGCAAAGGAAAAAGTTCATTACACCCATCGCATCCGGTGAAGCCATCGGCGCATATTCCCTGACAGAACCCCAAAGTGGATCGGACGCGGGCACGATGAAAAGCCGTGCCACACGCGACGGCGATTCCTACATTTTGAATGGCCGTAAATCCTGGGTCACGAGCGGACCGGTGGCAGATTACTTTGTCGTTTTCATGATGACCGATCCCGATAAAAAACAAAAAGGTGTCAGCGCCTTTCTTGTGGATGGAAAAACAAAAGGAATCGTACGCGGCAAGAAGGAACCCAAGTTAGGCATCCGCGCGTCCGCAACTAGTGAGATCATCTTTGAAAACTGCCGCGTCCCAGCCGAGAATAGACTCGGGGACGAGGGCGATGGATTCAAGATAGCCATGACCGTTTTAGACGCAGGCCGCATAGGCATCGCGACTCAAGCTCTCGGAATTGCAGAAGCCGCCTACGAAGCAGCACGACAGTACGCGGGGCAGCGCGAGGCATTTGGTCAGCCGATCGGAGCGTTTCAAGGGACAGGCTTCAAGATCGCAGATATGAAGACCCGCATCGAAGCATCCCGTTTGTTGATCTATAACGCCGCGATCGCAAAAGAAAAATCCAAAGAAACCGGCGGACGCTACTCACTCGAAGCATCCATGGCAAAATTGTTCGCCTCTGAAACCGCCATGTTCGTTACACATCATTCCGTACAAATCCACGGCGGCATGGGCTACAGCAAGGAGCTCCCCGTAGAACGCTATTTCCGCGACGCAAAAATAACTGAAATCTATGAAGGCACAAGCGAGATACAGCGGCTTGTGATCTCACGCATGGAAACCAGTCTTCGCTAGGACGAGCCCGATGTCTTTCAATCAAATTCTTTTGATTGGCATGGCCGCTGTCATTGCCTTGTACATGGATTGGCATTTGATAAAGTGGATGCGAAGAAAAGGAAAGAATTTGGCAAAAGTAAGCTTGCCCAATGGATATTTTCTCATTCCGGGCGGATCGATCTAAACTGGCTGAGATCTCGATGGGTACTCGCTTTTTTAGGAGCGACCCTGATCGTCATCGGACAGTGGCAAATCAACAAACAAACCATTCCAGAATCCCAGCCAACCAAAGCGGGGATTTGGCTTAACGAAAAATTATTTCTTGGAGATCCGGGGGTCGATAATATACTAAATGCACTCCCTTTATTTTTATTAGGCGGGATATTACTTTCAATGGGATTACAGGGTGTTTCCCTCCTGCCCAAGCCCCGCGAGCTTTTCAACAACGTCGCAATTGACGTACGCAGGATATTTCCACACTGGCGCTGGCTGCTGATCGCAAGCGGACTGTTCATATTCCTGATCGTGGGTATCAGGTCAGAAAAATTCCTGGTATTTCAAGTTCCTGTTTGGATCCTCAGTTTAATAATCTTCACCTTTGCAATAGCAGCATGGGATGTTGACCGGCACGTGGATCTATCACCGCACCTTGAACGCAGCGACTGGTTGTGGATGTTCGGATTGATGATCGCGGCCATCCTAGTGGGAACGTATCGCCTACAGGGACTGCCAGATCAACTAATGGGCGATGAGGGTAACTTCTGGACAATTGCGCGTGACATCGCTCAAGGCAATTTCAAACCCTCCATATTCGCCTCGGGAGTATATTCATTTCCTGTGTTTAGCTCGATCCTGCAAAGTTGGTTCATGCGGCTTTTCGGTATCGATCTCTGGGGCTGGCGCTTTAGTTCGGTACTAATGGGAATTGCCGCCCTTCCACCTTTATACCTGCTAGCCCGGGAAGGATACGGACGCAAGGGTTGCCGTGGTCTCTGCCATCGCATTGGTGAGCAGCCCATATTTCATTGACTTTTCGCGGCTCGTTATAACAACATCCAAGCCTTGTTCTTTATGACCTTTAACGCTTTATTGGTTAAGCCATTGGCATACACCGCAAAAGCAGTTTTTATCTTTTCCTGGCAGGCGCCGCGGCAGGTTTGGGATTTTATACATACTTCGCGGCGCGTTTTAGTATCGTCATTTCGCTCGCATTTATTGGGCTGCTCTGGTTTGGAAAAAAAACCACATTCAAGGAATTTCTACTCTCCACAGCCGTCCTGGGAATTGGCTTTGGGTTGGTCGCAGCCCCGTACATCGCACATGGCTCCATCGCAGACCCGCAAGCAATGAGCTACAAAATGTGGGAAAGCGCGTTCTTCAATTCATTCAATGGTTTACAGTTTTATTCAAAAGAAGAACTCTTCTCAGTTACGCCGCCCTTCACCATCAATGACAATGAATTATTTTACAACCCCAAAATTTACCTCACTCTGATCTTGCGCGGTTTTCTCCGTACCATGATCGTCTTCCAACGACAGGGGCTGATCTCCGAACATTACATAGCCTTTCCGCTTGCCGGCACAAGCGGGGTTATTTTTTACCTGTTGGGATTTGCGCTGACATTAAAAACGTTCAAACAGCCGCGCAGCCTCCTGATCATCCTCTGGTTCTTTGCCAACGTCTTTGGATTAAGCGCACTGAACACAGTCCCTCCGCGGCACACACACGATCACGATCATTCCTGCGCTCGCACGCTGACCGGCGTCGGCTTAAATGCGGCGGCAAGTGCTAATCGCAACTATGCTGTTCCCAAGGAAAAAATGGGATAATTTCCCTCTATTATTTACCGTGGTCATAGCAGCCAGCGGTATCTATGATTTTTCGGCGCGTACCGGCCCTTTACCACGCACAACCGTAGACCAGGTGGTTTCCTGGGCAAAATTGGATCTAAAAAGGAGAGTCATGCCTGTTGGGGCATTCACACAGACTCACTCCAAAAAGAAATCCGCCCTTATGCCGTGGAAGAATTTCGCAAGAATATTTTCCATACGAATTCAGTTTAAGCAGCTCGGTAGTTGGTGAGGAAAGGAAGTTCTGGAAACAGCCGACCATCGTTTTATCCACCTCAAATAATGGAACAGGTCGATGCGGTTTAAGAAAACAGTGGGGAGATTCATTCACCAGCAGAATTTTCTACTCCACAGGCGGAGGGGCAGTTCTGGCAGCGGAATGAACACTCCATTCGTTTTGAGCAGGACAAATCCTTCATAACCATCCTGTCGGGAGTCGCATACTCGTTTTTCACTTTGAGCGCTTCTTGCGGGGCTTTTGGGGTGTTTCGCAATATAGCCGCGTTGCTTGCCCCTCAGGAAATGGCTGTTCAAATTCCCCACCCTTTCGCGCCTGACAAACTGGATGAACGCCCCTGTCCTTGAGCCTTTAAGTTTTCCAGCAGATGACTATGATATTTTGACAGAATCCGTTCCCGCCCCGACCATCACGAAGGTCAAAGAAATCACGATCAAAGATCCTCGGATTGGGCTGTGGAACAAGGTTTTATCCAACTCAACCAAGAAAGCGCGTCAACATCCAGTAAACGCGATTATTTGTTCGACACAGATCAAACCGGTCCGCGATGCCAACGGAACGGATTATTATATAAAGATCCACTTGCCCAAGCATAAAAGATTACCGAAACTTTCATTGTCCGGACTCAAGGATTAACAACTAGCAAGGGATCGATCAATCTCCCAGCACTCCAAATTCCCGATGGAATAATATTGATCGGCGCAGTGATGTTGGCAGTTTTTGCACAGATGATGATAAAACCGCCAATCGTTTCGGGTCGGTATATTAGCCTATCTAATGAGCGCCGTTGGATTATCGATCTGGGCACACAACAACCAAAATGGAAATCAATCTTTATAGCCAGCTTCAATTAAATCAGCGCGGGTGAAGCCATCTTGATAAGTTACCTCATCCTTCTGACAATCCTGACGCGCTTCTTCGACTTGACCTCCCGCGTTTACGGGGTCGAAGCTGATAGCAAGTGGACGGCAAACGTGGTATTCCACCATCTTGCGAGTCGTATCGGCGAACTCGGAGGCACTTCAAGTTTCTCCTGTTGATTTCTGGATGCGGTCGATCTTCCTGCGGATCTTCGACTAGACTTTGTTTCAGCACGAATAGAGCGCGGTTCTCAGCCTGATCGCTGTGGTCTGTCTATATTTTCTTGTCCGTTTCCTCACCTCCAGCAAAGCTCTGCGATTACTCTCCTCCGGTTCTCTTCAGCCTTTCCTTTATCGGAAATTTAACGCATCACATCGAGGCGCTGCATAATACGCCTCCCGAAGCTGGATGATCGCCTCGCTGGCCTATATTTCTGGCATTACGAGACCAAACTGTGGCAATTCCAATTCACTTGGGAATTCTGCTTGTATGGGGATGCTACACTCTCACGAAACATTTTATCCAAACATAGTGGCTGCGTTTCTTTATTTGATCGGCTAGCAATTTTTGAAATCAGGAACAAGCGGGCTTCGATCACAAGCTGGATAACCAACCGTGCATTGGTCGTTATGGCCTGTAATTGTGACCTATTTCGGGTCGACTCCGTGAATACTTGGCGATGGGGCGGTCACCATATGGGCTGGCTGGCTGCTCCCTTCAACACACAAGACCTGCTAAATCTGATGCATTATTCTGGGGAAACCTTCGGTTACCGTGCTGGAAGTTACCTTTTCGCGTGTAGTTGGAGTTGACTCACTTATTAACTGGGCGGTCCCCTTGTCAAACCCTTGCTGCTCCTTTTTTATCGTGATAGGCTGATTTGATAACTTATGGAATATACGCCGCGCCATTTCACACTTATTCCGGCTCTGGTACGCAATTCATATTCTGACGGGACCGATCCTGCTCGGATCGCAAAAATGGCCAAGAGATGGATCTTGCTTGCCATGCCGCCGCTCATGATCTGGGGCGCGCTCGGGTGTGGTCACTCCAAAGATATTGGCGGACTGGATGTTATTTATGATAAGACTGCCCCAAACCTTACCGAAGAACGGGAACAGGTCATACAGGTTATGCTCACATGCTATCCGCAAGCTGAGTTGAGTCGCCAGGCGGTCTACTTCGATATCTATCATTTCAGCCCG
>JADJNA010000003.1 GCA_016709305.1 Candidatus Villigracilis saccharophilus | reverse complement strand
CTTCTTGCGGACTTGTTCCCTTGCTTCCTCAAAAATTTCTTTCGTGATGACATCAGGCTGCATGATCATCAAGCGATAGAGCCAATTATCCTTCACGGTAATATCAAAGAATCCGTCCTCCACTCCCCACAGACCTTCCAGTGCCATAACAGGATAGTCAATGGCGTTCGTCTTTCGTTTTTTCAGCATGAACTTGAGCGTGTAGGACAGTCCGTATAAAGCCTGAGTGGCCTCCGCAAAAGAGGGTGACTTTCCAGGTTCGGAGCCTTTTTCGATCGCGCCGTCGATCATGGCGAATTGCAGATTTGGGACTTGAATCGTTTCGATCTTCTTGGCCGAGGGATGATACAGATTTTTGAATTGTTTTTTCAGGTCGAGAATTTTCATTGCAAACTCCTTAGCATCTCACTTCTTAATCGCCTTCCGAATTATAGTCCGCGCCCAACGGTAGTGACTGCCTGTGGCTGAGACAAAATACGCCGCCAGCGGATTGTTATTCGTCCATTGATAAACCTTGCGCGTGAACAAATCCTTTTCGGGAATTTCTTCAATGGTTTTCATGATCTTTTTATACGAAGTCTTGAAGGTCTTCATTATTTCTGCAAGCGTCTTGTCCCGGTGCTTGAGGAAGATGGCGTGATTTAATTGCGGCAATTGCCCCCAGTTGTATTCCTCGGAGGGTACGGCTGGAGTTTTTCCTTTCAGACCTTCTGCGTACCATTTCATCACCATCCCTTCCCATTCAACGAGATGCGAGAGCACATCCTTGACGGCCCATTCGCTGATGAGTTTGGGCTGAGTCATTTGTTCAGGCGTCAATGTCGCGAGTAGTTCTTCCAGTGCGGCGCGTTCTTTTTGAGCACTTTCAATGATTTGAGGTTTTGTTATCGGTTTTGGCATGCTGCCTCCTTTATTGCCTGGTTCTTTCCAGAATGCGATGAACAAAGAATGTCAGCCCTCTCGATGGGATTTTCTTCTGGCTAAAATCCCAATCCTTCCACGCCGTCCAGATGGATTCAGGGATGTATCGTCCTTCATCGTCTGCTTTGGATTCCACGAGCTTCAACATTTCCTTAAAGCGCCTATCTTTCCTCGCCCACTTAAAATGACTCAGCACGTCCAGTACATGCAGAATGTCATACCAGAACAGCGGGGCTTTCAGCTTGCGGAAGTCTGTGCCCATGAAGAACATATATGGATGGCGTTCCTTGCTTTCTTCCCAAAGGGTGAACAAAGCTTCCACGCTGGTCTTTGCGGATTTCCCTTCGTGCGTAACTCCAGGCACGTGCGCCAGCACTTTCAACATCACCAACGTCGCGTATGGACAGGATCAGCCTTTCGCCCCGGCCCGCGGAATTTTCCCAATTCCGGCGAGACTGCGCAAGGCCAGCCATTGTCACGGACAAGTCCATCAAGGTGTTCAACTGCTGTAATGACACGCTTGTCATCGCCTAATCCCATTTGAACCAACGCAGATACAATAATCGGCGCGTCACATAATGCCCATGCCCATTCATCTTCTCCACTGCCGCTGAAATGGGTTGGGATATTCATGGTAAGTTGAAATGGTCCCTGACTGGATTGATGCTTCATCACTTTGTCAGCGATCTTCTTCACCGGAGAATCTTTGATGTTCAACCCCAGATCTGCAAGGAAGGCTAATTTGTGAAATGACTGGCTGGCAGATTTGTGACTGCTAAGAACGATGCCCGGCCAGTCCATCAGCTCGGTGAGCAGGGATTGAATTTTCGCATCAGCCAGCATGGACTTGCGCGCACTGACAACTTGCGGATCTTTTTCAGTTTGACCAAGCAGATCCAGCCGTGTTCGATATTGGATCCATGCTTCACCTTGCAAAAGCCAATCAATGGTTTTGTCATTCATGAATGTTTTCCGTTTTCAATCGTATATTTCTGTGCCGCCAGCGCAATCCATTCGGCAACCATAATCCGCAGTTCGAGAGGCTCAAGCGCCTCAACGACAGGACCATAAGCCAGAGTCGTGCTGGCCGCCCACTCAAGCGTAGGTGCGGATAATATGACGATCACTGACCCATCTGCTTGTGTTTCGATGGATTCCCAATACGAACGATTGGCGGTGACAAGATTTGCAGCATCCGCTTGAAATTGCAGCTTGACCTTGATCTGAGGTTGGGACTGTAATTCGTTTAGCAAATAGGATTGCAAATCAAAATCAGCGGGAACGCTGAAGGCGGTATCGAGCATTGAGATCTCAGAGATGCGATCCACGCGAAAGCTGCGGATTTCCCTGCGCACATGACAGAACCCGATCACATACCACCAACCCCAACGATGAACAAGTGCATAAGGGTCAAGTCCGCGCTGGGTTGGGTGAGGAAGTTGGCTGCTTTGATAATTCATGCTCACACTTCTTTTTTCGCGTATTGCACGGCGCAATTTTTCCAATGAGGGAGTTTGAGCATTCAGGTCGGCGCGGTTCAATCCAGTTACCGCCAATGATCGTCGGGACCAGGCCACCTCGTGAACCTGTTCATCTGGAAGCAGGTTTTCCAATTTTGCCAACGCGCCTTGTGCGGCTTCGCGATATAACTCACCCCACAATTCTTTTACCAGACCAGTTCCCAACGCAACGGCGACCGCCTCTTCAAGAGTAAAAACCAGTGGCGGCATTTTATATCCCCGTACAAGTGAGAATCCGCCATACGGTCCGCGTTCGGCGTAGATTGGGATTCCCATTTCATCCAGCATATCGAAATAACGGTGAATGGTTCGCAGCGAAACGCCAAGTTTTCCAGCCAATTCTGAAGCCTTTTGGTTGGGTTGATTTTGCAGAAGAAATATGAGCGTGATCAAACGTGTGGCGGTGTTGTTCATCATGTCACTTCCTTGAAAAGTATAAGGCATGTATATGTCAAATTATGGCATATTTATGAAAGTGAGTAAACAAGAAAACAGGTAGACACGTTTACACACATCTACCTGTTTTTTCTGTACCGGGGTGCGTCGCACCAAACGGATGGATTTTTCCTCATTAAGTCTGGTCCCCATTCGGGGATGATATGCGACGTACTCTCTTCATCGGGTGGGGCCGGCTGGAGGAGGGGGGGTGGGGGTGGGTTTGTCCAGATCGCGCGACCGGAGGTGGCGGGTTCGGGGGGGCGGACTCAGGTCTTACTCTCCCTTGTGAATTACATCCCTTCCATATTTTTCCTGAAGCTGATCGACAACTTCTTGCAATTTGCGGGACTTCTCGCTTCCCGCGTCCCACAAGCTGAGCTGCCGTACCGGAGCGCCGATTCCGCTGACGCCGACTCCGATCAACCTCACCGCTTGATTCTGCTTGCGGACGGATTTCATCAGCTTGACGGCTGTGCGGAAAATCTCATCATCATTGTCTGTGGATGTGGGTAATGTGGCTTGACGGGAAATGGTTGTGAAATCAGTCCAGCGAATTTTGAGCTTGATCGTTTTTCCAGCAAGATCATTTTTGCGGAGTTGCCTGCCTACTTCCGTGGATTGTTCACGCAGGGTTTTTTCGAGAGTCTTCTCATCGCGCACATCCACATTGAATGTCATTTCCTGACTGATGGATTTTGTCTCTGATTCTGTGACGATGGGACGGTTGTCAATACCCTGCGCGTGACGCCATAGGTCTCGCCCATTTTCACCGAAGAGATTGACGAGTTCCTTTTCAGGCCAGTTGGCAATGTCACCGATGGTGTGAATACCAAGTTCAGTTAATCGCGCGGATGTTTTTGGACCCACGCCCCAGAGCATATCCGCGGGCAGGGGGGCGAGAAATTTTGCTTCTTCCCCTGCGGGGACAATAGTCAATCCAAACGGCGGCTCGGTCTTTTTCTTGCTTGATTTCTTGCCGACCTCAGTTGCGATCTTCGCTACGAGTTTATTGGTTGCGATGCCGATCGAGCTGGGTAAATGCAAATTATTTTTGATATCAGCTTGCAGATTAAGTGCGATGCGTGCCGGGGCTTCGCGCATGTCTGAGATGTCGAGAAAGGCCTCGTCGATGGAAATCTGTTCGACCAGACCTGTTAATCCATGCAGTTTACTCATTACATTTCTAGAGTATTCTTCATATAACTTATGCCGTCCGGGAACGATGATTAAGTTCCTGCACAGTTGAAGCGCGCGTGACATGGGCATGGCGCTGCGCACACCAACGGCGCGCGCCGCATATGAACAGGATGCGACCACGCCGCGTTCGCTCGGTTTGCCTCCCACTGCAAAGGCTTTACCGCGCAGCTCAGGGTTTTGAGTCTCTTCGACTGAGCAATAAAAGGCATCCAGGTCCAGGTGCAGGATGGTGCGGGACATAAAGTGATTATAGTTTATTGATTGATATGGTACAAAATGACCACAAAATTGCCTTGTTAATATATTGAACATTCTCTTAAGAAAAGTTATACTAGGAAGGGCGTATAGTCATGGAACTTTTTTAGATTATTTTGCGTCTTTTGATTAGTATTTGCATTGCATGGAGGAAGAAATGAAACTTGTATCAAAATTTGCGACTACCTTACTTTTGCTTGCACTGATGCTTTCCGTCGTGCCTGCTTCGGCTGTTCGGCCTGCTCAGGCTGCAACAGCTTATTGGGCTCAATTCGTTGCTGATGTGACGGTTCCCGATGGCACAACCTACGCACCCGGCACTGCATTTAAGAAGACATGGCGTCTCAAGAATATTGGGACATCCGCTTGGAGCGATGTCTCTTTGATCTTTGTCAGCGGAGAGAAGATGGGCGCGCCCACTTCTGCCGCCCTTCCTACTACTGTTAATGTTGGCGCAACAGTTGATATTTCTGTGGATATGACCGCGCCGGCCTCTGGCGGGCATTACTTCGGCTACTATAAACTCAAGAGCGCTTCAGGCGGCGAATTTGGTATCGGTTCCAACGCCAATAGTACTTTTTGGGTGGAGATCAATGTCAGTTCATCCACGGGCACTGGTTATGACTTCACTGCCAAGGCTTCTGAAGCGACCTGGTCCACTGGCGCGGGTGCATTTACGTTCCCCGGCACGGATGGCAATGCGAATGGTTTTGCGCTTAAGTTGGACAAACCCAAACCTGAAACCGGTATCGAATCTACACTGGCCGGTCTCTTGCTTGCTCCCAACAACGTCAATAATGGCTATGTTCAGGGAATTTATCCCGCCTTTAAGGTGCAAAGCGGTGACCGCTTCCAGGCGACCATTGGCTGTGAATATAATGCCACCAGTTGTTATGTGGCTTATCGCCTTGATTACCAGATCGGTTCAGATCCCGTTAAAACTTTTTGGACATTCCGTGAAAAATATGAAGGCTGGACATACGGCGCCAACCTCGACCTGAGTTCCTTTGCGGGTAAAGATGTCAAGTTTATCCTTGTAATTTCCGCTTATGGATCCCCGACAGGCGACCGCGCCTTATGGATCAACCCGGTCATCGCCCGCTCAGGTGGTACGGTTGCAACCAATACCCCCGCACCAACGGTCACAGGAACTCCACCCACATCTACTCCAACCAAAACAGCAACCCCTGTTTCCAATTGTACCAATCTCGCGCAATTCATCGCTGATGTCAATGTGCCGGATGGAACCTCCTTCCCGGCAAACACTCCTTTCTTAAAGACCTGGCGTCTTAAGAACATAGGTACATGCTCGTGGAGCAGTTACAGTTTGATTTTTGATACCGGCGAAAAGATGGGTGGGATTGATGGTGTCATCCCAACCACCGTGGCGCCTGGCCAAACTGTCGATGTCTCCACCAACCTGACAGCTCCCCCAACTTCTGGAACATACCGCGGATACTGGAAGCTGAAGAGCGCGGCGGGTGCTTCATTCGGCATTGGCACCGGCGGCACAAAATCCTTCTGGGTGGAGATCAAGGTTACAGGCTCGGCTGGTCCGACCGTTACCCCTGGCCCGACAGCTACTCCCTTAGCTGGTACGACCTATGATTTTTCACAAAAAGTATGTGATGCCAGCTGGTACAGTGGAGCAGGTTCCTTACCCTGCCCCGGTACCGATGGCGATGCAAAGGGATTTGTTTTGAAGGTTAACCCATCCAAATTGGAGAACGGTACCTACGATAACCGCACCGGTTTGGTAACCTTCCCGCAGAATGTTACAAATGGTTATATCCAGGGTATTTATCCGGCCTATACTGTGAAAAGCGGCGATAAGTTCCGTTCCCTTGTTGGTTGTGAAGGTAGCGCACAATGCAATGTAACCTTCCGTTTGGACTATTCCATTTCAGGCAGCTCCACCATTCAAACCATGTGGGCATTTGGTGAAAAAAATGAAGGACTAAACGGTACTGCCGATGTCAGCCTCGAATCACTGGTAGGCAAGGATATAAAGTTCATTCTCACCATTCTTTCAAATGGTTCTCCCACGGGTGATCGCGCGCTTTGGGTTGCTCCCATTATCTATAACAGCGTCGCCTACCCTAACCCGTAACGGTAAGCAGCACCAAGAAGATTAGCTAGAGCAGCTTGTTTGCAATAAAGATCTTGAAGTTCCTGTTATCGAAAGATAACGGGAACTTTTTTTTAATCGCAATCGTTTTGAATTTGATTTGTTAATTCGGGATTTGCAGGAGATTCAATGAAAAAGATATTGCTCTTAACGCTTTTGTTTCTGACCGCTTGTATGCCATTGGCATCCTCCACCCCTGTTACTGATCCTGCGCCGATCTCTCCTCTCAGTACGGCGCCCTTGCCTGCTCCGGTAAACCTGACAATTGATTCAACCTCTGAACAGATCCGGATGGCCATGTTAGAAAGCGCTGGAAGGTGGCGAACTATTCACATGCAAGGTGAAATTACCTGGTATGGAACTGACGGGGTATTACAAACATATCAAGAACAGGTATGGATTGATCCATTAAACAGTAGATACAAAGTCGAACTGGCTGGAACAGCCAATGCTGTAGATACTCGGATCACGATCAGTGATGGCATCAATATTTATAATTTATATGGCAGTTCGGCACAGCCGGAGGTTATTCCATATCCTGATTTTGCGCGTGTGGGCCAATATATACCGCCGCTGGTTGACGGCGAAGCTCATCCCAATCCAATCTGGAGTCAGATCGGCACGCCGCTTTCCCAGCTCGCTTTCCCTTCAGATTATTCTCAAAATAAAGGGATCTTTAAACCCGTTGAGACTACGTCCGTAGCCGGGCGGGACACGCTTGTTATTGAATGGATGTTCGCTGAAAATTCCTTCGTTTCATGGAGAATGTGGCTTGATACACAGACTGCGGTCATTTTGAGATTGCAGGAGTTTGGAAAAGATGGAAGCGGAACACTGCAAGGGGAGCGTGTCGTACACCAGATCGACTTTGACCAATCTTTTGACGCTTCCATGTTCGCTATCCCGTTGGATTCATTCAATGGTACGGGTTCTTCCACAAATGGTCTCACACCTTTAGTAACAGAATCAGGCTCACCTTCTGAAGAAGATGCCGGAGATATATATTTCTTCCTTCAGCCGCGCCAGGCGGGGAAATCGATTCAGTTGGTGCGTGTGTCAGGTGTCTGTGTTTTTAATACAGAGAAATGTCCGCCCATCGAAGAGATCAAAGTGCCGTTTGCATTTAATTTTACGATCAGCCCGTTGAACTGGTCATCGGATGGAAAACAGGCCGCGTTCGCTTATTCTGACAATCCAAACGGTACGCCGACCCGCATGTGGTTGTTTGACCCTGATGGGAATGTGTGGACTTCAGTGGCAGAGTTTCCTTACATTGATCCGCCGTTTTGGTCACGCGATAATAAATTGATCGCCTTCCGCGTGCAGGATGGAGCGGGCGGCGAGGATGTGTATATCGTTCAGCGGGATGGCAGGGAGTTGAAGAGTATATCGCCGGGACTTCCTCCAGAAGGAAAGCCTTATATTTTGGATGGCTGGTACACTGAGAACATCATTATGCGGTCCGGTTTGCCCGGCACCGAAGGCGGGGTCTACCTGGTGCGCGCAGCCAATGGACAGGCGCGCCTGATGTTTGAAACGCTGCAGACCAAAGTGCCTTTTGTGTCGTCGCCGGATGCCAGCCTGCTTGCGTATGATGACTATAATGCAGACGGTCAACTGCATGAATTAAAGATCATGGAACCGGATGGCGCCAACGCAGTGACGCTGGCAAACTTTTCAGGCGGAAGCTTGTATCCATACATCTGGTCGCCGGACAGCAGATTGATCGCATTTAATTATTCCACCAGTTCAACAAACGGTGAGCCGAGCGCGGAAGTCTTTGTGGTCAGCCGCGATGGCAGGATCTTAACCTCGGCTTATAAGGGGGCGACTGTGGGACGCCTGGTCTTCTCGCCGAATGGAAAGTATTTGCTTGTGGAGGAAACGACATCTGCCAGCGGCGGTCATTTATTTGTAGTAGACCTTGCGACAATGGAACAGAAAATTTTGCAGGCCCCGGGCCTGTCCACAGATTATGATTGGTACGCCCCCTCGTGGAGACCATAAATAAACAGTGAAATTTGGAGCCGCGCTTTAGCACGGTCTCTTTTTATTCAGACCCTGCTGAGGCTAACTTGTGTAATGTGTCCATGGCTCGTCTTGCATCTTTCACCGGCGTAAAAATATGGTCATGATGGAATGCGGCCACGATATTACAACTGATGTTTGCTTCTGTCAGGGTATTGGAAACTGCCGCGGTCAAGCCAACAGCTTCGAGCGAGGAATGAACCGTAAGTGTGATCCACGCACAGATGGCGTCATAAGGAAGGCTTAGCAAGTCTGCTTTTTCCTTTGGCAGGATGACGGTCACACCTTCCTTTTCATGAAAATAACAAAGCGGATCGAGTTCTTTGGCGTGTTCTTTTGAATCCATAAGACAGTATACATATTCGCCCTGGTTGAGTTCAGGCCGCATGCCTTGGATGAGTTTTTTTAGATCAACTTCACCTGTCATTTTTATTTTCGTTTCACATCCAACACGGCGATCTTGGTGGAGTGATTAAATGGCGCGGGGTCGGTGACTGTTTTCCCAAGCGGGTTATACCCTGTAAAATCTTCCGGGGCGGGAACGAGTTCCCTGATCTTTAAATATCCATCCTTGCATAATGCATCAAGGGTTTGCATATATTCCTGTCCGCTCAGGAACAGGGCGTTGTTGATGGCGATCAAATATCCGCCGTCATTGATCAGCGGGCGGACTTTGTTGATCAGCCGCGCGCTTTCCTTTTCCTGATCCACTTTGCCTTTGGAGGTGGCGGAAAAGAACGGAGGATCAATGATGACGCAATCAAAAGACTTTTTGTCGCGCTTAAAATTCCCGACCTGTTCAAAGAAATCTCTGGATATGAAATCTCCCTTTTGTATGGGGAATCCATTGAGCATATAAGAGTCTTTGGCGAGGTTAAGAAACTCGCGGTTGAGATCTATTTGCACAACGCGGCTGGCCCCGCCTTTTTTTGCAGCAACGCCGAAACTGCCGGTATAGGCAAAGGTATTCAAGACACTCTTATCCTTTAGATTTTCCAATAACCATTTCCGCAGGTTGCGCGTATCGAGATATAGACTCGAGTCACGGTTCAAGGTCAAATTGACGGCGTACCAGGTTTCGTGTTCTTTGATCTTGCGAGTCAACTCTGTGCCGAATAATAGCTTGCCGCGTTTTTCCTCCTGTGTCGCACCGCTGCGGGTTTTTACAAGTCCGGCTTGAAGCCAATTCAGAGAGGTTCTCAGGAAGGTGGTTACTTCCTGGATCAATGTTTGATTTTGAGATGGATCGTCGGCGTAGTTGTGGATGACGAGCGTGCTCCCGTAAACATCAAGCGCGAGATCGGGATAGCCTTCGTTGAATCCGTTGAAGAGGCGGAAGGCTGTCTCGTGTTTGGGATCCATCAGCGGTGCGCGCGAGGCGGTGGCCTTTTCGAGCAGGGGGATGATCATTTAATTTTTATTCTCCAGCCATGAGTTGATCACGGCAATCGATTCCATGCTGACTGTATGCCCCATGTTGAATTCGTGATATTCAAGATCGGCATCCAGCTTTTGCAGTGTGTCACGGCTGCGGCGTGCCCAATCCACGGGGAGCAGTGGATCTTGTACCCCATGGGTAAGGATGAAAGGCTTCTGTTTTATTCCTGCTTCATCGATCTGCAAGCCTGACTCGTGTGGAATGTAACCTGATTGGGCGATGACCCCCGCAATGCGCCGGGGATGGGTCAATGCGTAGGACATGGAGACGATGCTGCCCTGGCTGAAGCCGAGCAGATACAATTTGTTTTTATCCACAGGATAATTTGCAATGACCTCGTCTATGAACCTGTCTATCGTGTTGAGCGCATTAGCAAGGCGGGCAGGATCGGGCTTTCCAACCTGATTGATCTGAAACCATTCATAGGAATCAGGGCCGAGGTCATATGTGCCGCGCGGGCTGATCCACAATAGATTTTTTGGCAAATATTCAGCCAGGGCGATCAAGTCGCGCTCGTTGCTGCCCCGTCCATGCAGAGCGAGAATGGCCGGGTGAACAGGATCCGGCGTGACAGATGCCGGAAATTTTATCAAATGTTGAAGGGATAGGTTTTTTGTCGGCATTTTATTCCACGATCTTTATGTTTTTCGGATTGATCACTGATATTTGCCTGGTACCTAAAATCGCTTGTGCATTTGTGTCCAGTTCCACCCAGTAGAAACTGCGGTGTCTGGAGTATGGATCAATGCGAATGACTGTGCCTTCATACCAGCCCTCTTTTTCTCCGAATTTTGAATCGAGATATATCTTGACACGATCGTTGATCTGAACGGGTTGTGCCATTCTTATTTTCGATTTGCAAACCAGAATAAACCCGCTCCGCAGATCATTGCAATACCGCCATTGATCGACCATTGCGGATCTCCGGTCATAAAGCTGCCAGGCAGGATATTTATGCCTTGCAGGAACCAAATTCCGCCTGCGAGAAAAATCAATATCGCAAAGATCTTCAGGATGGTTTTAACGATTGACTTCATTTTATTCTCCACAGAATATTCTTATTTCTAAACCCGATTTTCCCAGCGTTAAGATCATCGCGCCAGCGCCAGCAGAGTGCGGAAGGCAAGATAGATCGTCACCATATCATCAGCCGAATATTCCACACGCCGATCCATTGTCCGTTTTGCAAACGGCATCAGCGCGGCTCTATCTGCCATGTCCGATTGTTCAAATTCCACGGTCATTTTTATCGGCGCGCCGACCTTGAACGGCTTCGGTGCTTTTTTGCTTTTCAGGTTGATCACGGCGCGTTTCGCGATTTCTTCGATCAACTTGGTGGTTACCGCCGGCGGCAAACATTCGGCAGACATGCGGCTGACAGCTTTCTTTACCTGCGCGGTCTCGATCTTATTGCCAAAGAATTCCTGTACTTCCGCGCACAGGGTCTGATCGCCTGAGGCCATAATGACGGGGACATTGAAGTGTCCGCAGACTGCGCCGTTTAGCCCAGATTCTCCAAATGCCCGTCCGTTGATCCATAACCCGGATACGCGCTCGTCAGACCAGGTGTGGTCGAGGATGGCGTTTTGCGCGCCCATGCGTCCGTGATATCCCACAAACATTACACCGTCCACATCTTCATCCACGCCGCTGACCATGGAAAGGGGCGCGGGCGAACCGGAGGTGAGGGAGGCGCGTTCATCCAATTCTTCAATGAGAATATTCCTGCCATTGTTGTGGCCGTCTGTCACTATGACAGATGAGGCTCCGCCGGCGAATGCGCCGCGAATTGCAGCATTGACATCTGCGGTCATCAACTTTCGAAAGCGGGCATATTCAGAGTGATTGGGATTTACCTGATCCCAATGCACAACCCCTGTGATGCCTTCCATATCTGCGGCGATTAAAATTTTCATGATTGCTCCTTTTATGGGTTTATGATTTTACTGCGCGTGTGGCTAAATAAGTTTCGATGTGCTCGCTGATCTTTAGACCGGTGTGATGGTCTTCATATAAGCCAATGAGCGCGAACCCCGCGTCCAGCTGACCCGCGAGCTGGTCGTTGAGTGAATGTCCAAATTCGGCGGGACGGTCTTCCTTCTTCAGCTGCTCCATTCCGTACACTTCAATATCCGAATAGGGGATCTTATGCTTGACGATCAAGTTCCCATTGTCCATATCTTCATAGCCGAAAATATAAAAAAGCGGATTCATAAAACCCGCCAGCATCGTGCCGCCGCGGCGCAGGACGCGAAAGGCTTCCTTCCAAACCGGGCGGATCTCATGGATGAATAAATTCGAGACGGGATGAAAAATGAAATCGAAACTTTCATTCGCAAAGATGGAAAGGTCGCGCATGTCGCCTTCCACGGTGCGGATGTTGAGCCCTTCCCGTTCCGCCACTTCGCGGTCGCGCGCCAGTTGAGCGGGAGAATTGTCGAAGATCGTCACGTTCGCTCCCGCCGCCGCGAAGATGGGACCTTGTTGTCCGCCGCCGCAGGCGAGCCCGAGGATGGCGAGCCCGTCCATCGGCGGAAACCATTCATGTGGAACAGGTTTGTTCTCCGTCAAAACAACAGACCAATCTCCCGTTCGCGCCCGCGCGATCAACTCTGGGGAAACCGGCACTGTCCAAGGGTTTTTACCTGATTGAACCTGACGATCCCAAGCTTCCTTATTAAAGGATGGAACATTACTTTTAATATCCATTTTATTCTCCAATAATATATGTAAAAAATTTGAGTAAGGGACACCCCAGATCGGCATAATGATTTACTTCATTTTACCTGTTGGGGAGTACGGAATGAATTTTACACCGGATAAAAATATAAAGGAAACCTCCTCTATACGCCATCGACTCTGCGGGTTTAAACTCACGTTATAATGTGAGCCTGTTATTCTTTTTTGATATGCAAGAGCGTGGCTTTGACAAAAACACTGTTTTGATTACAAATATATTTTATGGTGACCGCCTTTTGAAATCAGTCTGCTGGATGAGTTTTATCGAGGTTGGATGTTCCGAAGTATTCGCTGGAAAGTAGCGTTGGGATTGGCGTTGCCGATCTTGATATCTCTTTGGGGATTTTCTATCCTTCATTATTATCGTGAAAAGGCGATTTTGCTGGATACGATCGAACATTCGGCTGTCGACTTGGGAGAGCTGGCGCGGGGGGGAGTGCGGCATGCCATGTTAAATAATGATCGTGAAATGCTGCAAGAGACCCTGGTGGATATCGGGAATCAAGAGAACATTTTGCATGTTGCCTTATTTGATGCGAACGCTCAATTGAAAATGACAGATTCTGCGGCCGGTTTTGATCCCGACCTGACCTTGAAGTCACCCGGCTGTGTGGAATGCCACCAGGCAGAAGGCACACTGCAGAAGAACAGCATCATCCTGAGCACGGCTGATTTCAAAGAACCGATGCTGCGTAGCAGTATTCCTGTTTTTAATGAGCCGGCTTGTCATCAATGTCATGATCCGTCACAAAGGGTGCTGGGAGTGATCATGACAGACTATTCACTGCTGGCCTTAACCGATCACTTTGAGAATGATATATGGATTGATTTTGTTTTTTCTATTATTCTCACTCTGGTATTCACGGTCATACTTTATGGTATCGCACATTATTTAATCGTAAAACGGGTGGAAATGCTGCGCGCACCTTTGGGACAATATGCGCTTGGCGACCTGTCCGTTCGCATCCCTGTAAATGCGAATCGGGACGAGATTGATGACCTGATCAATACGTTTAATATCACAGCTGAAAAGTTAGAAGAGGAATTAACAATAAAGGAAATGATGAACGATGCCCGTTATGGGGTGGTTCTGGATGAGCGTCATCGTCTGGCCCGCGAACTGCATGGCAGCACTGCCCAAATATTGGGATATGTTAGAAATAAAGCCTTTGCGGTACGAATGCTTATCGAGCAGAATAAATTGCCTGATGCGGTCAATGAACTTCGTCAGTTGGATGAAGCGGCCGGGGCTGTCTTTGCTGATCTTCGGCAGGCCATCCTTGATCTAAAAACGAATATTAAGAGGGGACAGGATATCGGCCTGGTTCTGAATGAATACATTATCAGTTTTGAACGGTATAGTGATATTCCAACTGAACTGGTTGTTAGTGAAGACATTGACCGCATCCAGCTGCCGGACGGTAGTGACGTGCACCTCTTGCGCATTGTTCAAGAATCACTGGCGAATGTCCGCAAGCACGCTGGAGCGACGCGTGCCGTAGTAACAATTCAAGTGTATGAACAGAAAACCCTTACTGTAACGATCCACGACAATGGGACGGGGTTTGATCCTGTTGAAGATTTGCCCGAGCACAAACCTCATTACGGTCTTGAATCCATGCGTGAACGCGCTGAAATGATCGGAGCCTCGTTCGAAGTTCATTCGGAAAAGGGACTGGGAACACAGGTGATTGTCGGGCTGCCATTGGCAGGCAAAGGAGAAGAATCCTGATGGCTTTGCGTATTTTAGTTGTGGATGATCACGCATTATTTCGCGATGGCATGGTTAGTTTGTTAAAAGCGGCCGGACTGCAAGTGATCGGCGAGGCAAATAATGGACAGGAGGCTGTCAGTGAAGCCCAACGATTAAAGCCCGATGTGATCCTGATGGATATAGATATGCCGGTCATGAACGGGATAGAGGCGACCCGTCAAATTACAGGCACTCTCCCTGGAATAAAAGTGGTTATGTTGACCATTTCACAGGAAGACCAAAAACTTGTGGAAGCCTTGCGTGCGGGTGCTGCAGGGTACTTGCTAAAAAGCTTGAATTCGGATGAGTTTATCAAGTTGTTACAGGGGGTGGAGAGAGGGGAGCCGCCGATGTCAGGTTCTGTCACGGCAAGACTGATAAATTATGTTGCTCAACAAAGCAGTTTTAATGATCCTGTTGATGAAAACCTGACTGATCGGGAAGTGGAACTGCTCGGTTTTCTTGGACAGGGACTCCCGAATAAATCCATCGCCGCAAGGTTGGGTGTCAGTGAGAACACGGTCAAATACCACATAAAGAATATATTGCAAAAACTGAACTATAACAATCGTGCCGAGGCCGCCGCCTATGCGGTTAGGCACAATTTAACTCCCAGATCGTAAGACAAGTTCTTTGATACGTCGCCCTACTCAAACGGGTAGTTTTTCATCTTGAAAAACTACCCGTTTTTTCGGCCGCGGTTAACTAATCAGGTGTGACGCTTTTGCTAATCTTACATTAATATACACAAATAGCGTGAGTAAAAATTCACAATACCGCCTGATCAATATGGAAACCATCAAACCCCTCCCTACTGTACTCATATTGGCACACCATTCACTCTTATCACGCGGGGTTGCAAGCACATTAAGAGAGTACCAGAATGTATTCAATGTGCGTTTGTTAGACTCCGATCTAATAAATTTCCCTGAAATCATTCAATCAGAATCGCCTTCCATTATTATTCTGGACGCCGGCGATTCTGATGTTTGTAAAAAGACTCCGGTAACACAATTACTCGAATGGGCTCCCTCGGCGAAGATCATTCGTCTTGATCTTTCCAGCGATCGAATCCGTATATTCTCAAGCGCTGAATTCCAGGTCTCCCATGCGGCGGATCTGGTGGGGTTGATACAATCCTTTTCGAATGTCGGGGTGACTTTATGATGCGATATCGTTATTTTTTGTCGTTGCTTGCCGGCTTGTTTGTTCTGGGATTGACCTTCCTGAATGACGCAATGCCCCTGCCGGTTCTTGCCCAGGAGCCAACCCCGACTGCCTCTTCATTAGCTAGCAGTCCTCACCAGACTGGAGACTGCCTTGGTTGTCATTCAAACCCTGACATGCTCGGGCGTTTTGCGGATGGAAAGACCATGTCTTTATACTATGATCCGCAGGAGCATGAGGGTTCAGATCATATTGACGGCTGCCGATCCTGTCATGATGTTCAACATGATTACCCCCACGAAAATTCACAGGCACAATCCTGTACCGTGTGCCACACGCAGTTTTTTGATGGCGAT
Organism: Candidatus Villigracilis saccharophilus; assembly: GCA_016709305.1. GTDB lineage: Bacteria > Chloroflexota > Anaerolineae > Anaerolineales > Villigracilaceae > Villigracilis > Villigracilis saccharophilus. The sequence goes on along the minus strand of JADJNA010000003.1, from coordinate 90,396 downwards.
TTCCAGGGAGAACCTATTTTTGAGATCACTGCCTATGCGGACGAGCGCGCTGTCATTATGGATATCAATTCATCCTGTCACAAGTGTCATCAGGAAAAATTCCAGGAGATAACCGACAGCGAACATACTCGTGTGCTGGAGCAGGGGAATCGTTTTGCGCCGATCTGTGTGGATTGTCACGGCAGCCATAATATTACTTCCCCGAACGAACCCCGCACAAAGGTCGCTGAGATGTGCAGTAAGTGCCACATGTCAGTCTATACGACATATGCGACGAGTGTCCATGGTGAGGCGCTTTCTGCAGAGTCAAATCCTGATGTGCCGACCTGCAGCAACTGTCATGGCAGTCATGTTGTGGAAGGCCCAACTCATATTGATTTTCGGGCAGACTCAATTGGTTTATGCGGAAATTGTCATGCCGATATGAATTTAATGAATAAATATGGCATTTCAACCAATGTCTTCCAAACCTATCTGGATGACTTTCATGGTCGCACCGTGGATTCTTCTCATAAAGCGGGAGAGGTGAAAATCGCGAAGGCGACTTGTTACGACTGCCATGGCGTTCATAATATTCAATCCCATGAAAATAAACTATCTTCTGTTTATCCAGCCAACTTGCAAAAGACCTGCCAACAATGTCATACCGAGGTTGGCATTACTTTTCCCCAGGCATGGTTAAGCCATTATTCGCCGACATGGGAAGATGCCCCTTTATTGTTTTTGGTCAATAATTTCTATAAGTTTTTCATTCCGGCTGTGATGGGTTTATTTGTTGTGTATATCGCGCTGGACGCCGCCCGCCGTGTGATGGATAGATATAAGAAAAATCCCGGCCCATCTGTGGAAGCATCCGATCCACAACAAGCAGGAAAATGAGATGCCAAAGCCAAAAACTGAGAAATCGCCAACTGTAATAAAACAAAATATTTTTTATCGTGATGCGGCCGAAGCGGCTAAGCGTTTGCGCGTTTCTTCAATTGGAATACGCTATGTGATCCGTTTTTCACTCGGCCAGCGTATTGAACACATTGCCCTGCTTCTTTCATTCACTGTCCTGGCGCTTACCGGGTTGGCTCAATCCTATTACGATAGCCTGCCCGGCGGATTAATTCTTGCCCTGCTTGGCGGTATTGATACCTCCAGGCAGGTGCATCATGTGGCATCTTTTTTTCTTGGAATTCAATCGCTGTATCACATCGCGATTTTTGTTGATGGCGCTTTTGTTCATCGCCGTTTCGGGAAAATGCTCCCAGCCTGGCGTGATGTGACCGATGCGGTTCATCTGATGAAGTTCAATGTCGGGCTGGTTTCCCGCCGCCCCATTTTTGACCGTTTTAATTTCGAGCAAAAAGCGGAGTATTGGGCGTTGGTATTGGGCATATTCATTATGGGTCTTACCGGAATTATGCAAATGTTCCCAGCTCAATTGACTTTGATCTTGCCAGCCGGCTGGGTCATTCCGGTCAGTCGTACGTTGCATTTTTGGCAGGCTGTCTTGATGGTTCTTGCCGTATTAACCTGGCATTTTTATCACACTGTACTTAAGAAATTGAACCTGAGTATTTTCAATGGAAAAATGACCATTGAGCAAATGAAGGAAGAGCACCCTCTTGAGCTTGCCTATCTTGAGCAGGCTTCTGCCGCAATTGAGAACAAACGCTGGCCGCTCGAGATCGAGATTCGGGCTGAGAATATTTATGACGCTGAATCAATCACTCGGATTGAAAATGGAAACGCAGATGAAGTCGTTTCAAAAAATCACATCGAAGGAAGCGTAGAATAACATGGGCATCATAAAATCCATCCGCGAAAGAATTAAAAAGGGCTGGCCGACGATCACGATTGATCTATCCCAACGCTCCCAAAGGGTCAAACTGATGGTGGGAGGTTTGGGTACCATTGTGATTGCATTGGTGCTGCTGGCAGGAGGTATCCAGGGATATGTGTATTCGGAAAGTTCCGAGTTTTGCGGAACGGTCTGCCATTCCATGGATCCTCAATATGCTCAATTTGAAGCTTCGGCGCACGCTAATGTGGAGTGTGTGAAATGTCACATTGGCCCTGGACTTGTTCCGTTTGTAGAGGCCAAGATCGCCGGTATGCGTCAGGTGTATGGGACTTTGACCAATAACTTTAACCGCCCGATCAAAAGCCCGATCCATAATCTGCGCCCGGCGCGTGAGACCTGCGAGACCTGTCATACGCCGACTTCCTTCCGTGACAATGTGATCAAGACGGTCTCTCATTATGATAATGACGAGACCAACACAGAAATCAAGACCACGGTTATCCTGAAAATGGGCGGCTGGGAGGAAAGCACCGGTATTAATCAAGGTATTCACTGGCACATTAAGAGCCCGGTCTATTACATCGCCGCGGACGAACAACGCCAGGTAATTTCATGGGTCGGTGTGGAACAGCCTGATGGCACTCTCAAGGAATATTTTTCGCGCGATATGCTGAATATGGATCGCGAAAAATTTGTTGAAAAGGCGCGCGAAGAGGACCATGTGCGTCAGTTGGATTGCATTGATTGTCATAACCGCACCTCTCATTACATTCCCAGTCCGGAACAGGCTGTGGATAAATCCATTTCAAGTGAACGCATTTCAAAAGATATTCCCTTTATCCGCGCCAAGGCGGTTGAAGTTCTCAATACATCCTATGCCGGCCAATCTGCCGCCAACGCCGCGATTGACAAACTGGCTGAATACTATAAGACGCATTTTCCGGAGGCGGATCCCGCTGACTTGGAAGCTGCCATTGCGGAGATCAAATTAATTTATACCCGTGCTTATTTCCCTGAGATGAACCTCACCTGGGAAACCAATCCCAATAATTTGGGACATGCCGCGTTTGCAGGGTGTTTTCGATGCCATGATGATAAACATGTGAATTTGGACGAAACCGGAAATGAGGTATCCACCATCAGTGTAAAATGCAACCTTTGTCATACTGTTCCGATCTCCAGCCGCGGAAGCGAATTAAGTGTGGAAGCTCCGGTGATCACCGGTGTGGTCCCTGAATCCCACTCTGATTTCAGGTGGACGATCGAACACCGCACGACCACAGAGGAAGCGACCCAGGATTGTTACCAGTGTCATGGACAGGCGTTCTGTAATAACGGCGCCTGCCATAATCTTTCTCATCCGGAAGATATGCTTTTTACCCATCCGGAGGAATATAAAAAGAGCGGCGGTCAGGTTTGTTATACCTGCCATCAGGATGTTTTATGCAGTCGCTGCCACCCGGCCGGTATCGTAAGTAACCCGTAGCGGTTTTGATAAAGAGGACGTAATTAATGAAGTTTCTTGGACGTTTGAATAATATTCACAGCCGTGAGTTAATTAAATATGTCTGGACCGCCGGCCTGGCTTTTGCTGCGATCGCTTTAATGTTCTTTGGCTATTACTACAAGGACCGTTACGTGCGCGTGGATGATAAGTCGCCGCTGGATATGAGCATTGATCAGCTTGAGATTGCCGTGCGTGAAAATCCAGAAAACCCCGAGGCACGGGTTGCTTTGGCCGAGTTTTATCTGGGCAAGGGGCTGTATTCCCAGGCCATTGAGCAAACCGATCAGGTCTTAAGTACTTTCCCTGAAAATACGGGGGCGCTCCTGATCTCCGGCATCACATATACACGATCCGGACAGTCACAAAAGGCAATTGCGCCGCTTGAAAAATTTATCGACCTGCGTAGAGACGACCCAATGGCCATGAGTGATACGGCACTGCAGACGGCTTATTATTTTCTCGGTGAAAGCTACAATACATTGGATCAAGCGGACAAAGCACTGCCTGCGCTTGAAGCTGCGCTTAAGGATTAACTCGACAGATGCTGATGCGCTCTTTCAAGCCGGGTTGTCAGCTCAAACCATGAATGATCATGAAAAAGCGATAGCGTTCTTTGAAGGCGCTGTACTCTTTGTCCCTGATTTTACCGAAGCCTATGCGGGCATGATCGAAAGTTATACTGCGCTCAATAAACCTGATCATTCTGATTATGCGCGCGGAATGCAGGCCTTTTCCCTCAAGGATTATAAGACCGCGCAGAAATATCTTGAATCTGCCAGAGAAGCCCTGCCTGATTTCGCCTCAGCGCATTTTGGCCTGGCGTTGACATACGAACAGTTAAACCGCCTGGAGGATGCCTTGATCAGCATTAAGATCGCGCTCCAGCTTGACCCTAATAATTTTTCTATTCAACAAGCGCAGGAACGTATTGAAGCTGCGATAAAGGCTCAGGGGTAATTTATGACAACAGACACCACTCCCAAAAATGAGCCTGAGGGCGGTATGCTTGCGAATTCCGCTGAAGAATCGAAAAGAGAAGAAAAACGTCGCCGCTTGTTGTTGTTATTTTTGCTTTTGCTGCTGTTCTTAAGTTGTTTCTGCGCTGTATTATTTTTGCGCTATTTATTTAATCCCGCGCCGCTGCCTGAATTAATGTCGCTGCCGGTGGATGTCAATTATTCTCCGCATTACCTGTATTCTGTTTATGGCATCGATCAGCCGGTGGGGGCGGCCGTTTCACAGGATGGCAAGAGGCTGTATGTTGCAGAGGCTGGCGGCGATCGCCTGATCAAGATCATTGAAGCTGACAGCGGACGACTGCTCAAAGAGTTTATGCCCCCCAATACCGGTCCCGGTGAACGGTCTCCCGTTTATGTTGCCGTGGATGCCCGCGGGCGCGTGTATGTGACTGATCGTCTTCAACACGCCATCTTTATTTATAGCGGCGACGGCGAGTATCTTGACACGATCATTGCTCCAGACTTAACCCTTAGCGCCTATGTTTCCAGTCAGTTGGGCGGCTTGCCGCAAGGCACAAAATATCTCTATAATATTTTTCAAGAGGGCGTTTGGTATCAATCTGCCGGGGCAACAGACTGGACGACTCTTCCGGCTCCTGCGCATGAGGGCTGGTCGCCCCTGGGGATTTCAATTACCGCGGATGGCAGGATGCTGGTTACCAATGTGATCAGTGAGAAAAGCAATATCATCGAATACCCTGCCTCTGTAACAAGCTCGGAAAACTGGGCGGATTTTTCTCCAACACTCACCACTTTTGGGTCTTATGGCGAAGGTGATGGACAGTTCATTTTTCCTAATGATGTACTGGTGGATTCCAAAGGCCGTTATTACGCAGTGGACGGGAACAATGCCCGTATCTCTGTTTGGGACTCTGCACAACAATTCCAATATTATTTTGGCAGCGGCACCGGCGAAGGCGCAGTCAGCCTGCCGCGCGGCGCTGCTTTGGATTCCAAAGAACGCCTGTTCATCGTGGATGCTGTTGGGCAAAACGTGAAGGTTTATAGCCTTGGCGGTGATCAACCAGAGTTCCTATATGCCTTTGGCGACCTGGGTGTGGATGATGGACAATTCAATTATCCAAATGATGTCGTGCTGTTCGGGACAAATATCATTTATGTCGTGGACCGCGAGAATAATCGCATTCAGGTTTGGTCCTATTGACCGATTGTATCCAGCGGGTAGGCGGACGAATGCCTACTGCTGCTTCATGAATAATTCAAATTTTCTTTCAGGAGGTTCCTCGTCAAAACATTTCACCCAATCTGTGCATATCGTATCCCCATATTAAGTACGATATGCAAATCATGTGTTTAGGAGAAAGTCCAATGAAAAAAATCCTAATTGTTTTGGCAGTAGCCCTTGTTTCTGCCCTGACTTTAACAACAATGGCTTCTGCAAATGGTGGTCCGCATGGCGGTTTCACACCCACAACCGATGCCTGCGCCGGTTGTCATCGCACACACACCGCCAATGGTCCCAAGCTATTGATCATCAATAATACCTATACCCTATGCATGACATGTCATGGAAATACAGGGACGGGAGCGGATTCCAATGTTATCGACGGTATCTGGCTTGAAGGCCGAAACCCGACCGATACAACTGGCGATGCAAATACCGCAATTAATGCTCCTTTGCTGGGTGGCGGTTTCGCCTTCTACAAGACGATCGCGACAACTTCCAATCATGCTGTACAGGAAACAACTGCTGCGGCCTGGGGTAACGGTGTCAATCGCGGTGTCACGGCTAACCTGGCTGGTGGCAACATGAACTGCGCCTCCTGCCACGATCCGCATGGATCAACCAATTACCGCACCATCAACGTCACTGTCAATGGTGTGGCTGTGAATGTTGCCCAGGTTGATGAAGGTGCTGCCAAGGATTATGACACCGAGCAATGGGGAGCCGGTCAAAGCGCGCTCTGCGCTGCCTGCCATAGTGCCTATCACCAGACTGCGGCTGGTTCCGGCTCTGATCTTGGAATGGTTGCCACGGGTGGGTATACCCACCGCGTAGATATGTCCTACACCTACGCCGGCCCCGGAGTTCCAAATCAAAACCCTGAAACGGTGGGTTTGGCTGGCCTGACCCTGCCTCTGGCTCAAACTGGCACAGTCAATGCGGTCGTCTGTCAGACCTGCCATCTGCCGCACGGGTCTTCCGCGGCGATGACGGGGCATGCAAACTCCGGGGTTTTGCCAGGTAACACATCCGCGACTGACAGCGCGCTCCTGCGCCTGGACAACCGCGCGACCTGCGAAGTCTGTCACCAAAAATAATGATTGATCATGCCAGCAGGGTAGGGATGGTGGTCGGGTTGACGACCCTGGCCATCCCTACCTATCTGGCTTTCTATAGCTTCTCATTTGAAGACCAACAAGATTTTTAATGCAATTATTTTTTTTCATCATCCTGCCATTGGCAAATCCTTTTTAAAGTGAAATTAAACATGACAAATGCCCGTTCCATGTTAAAACAAAACGATCAGCTGCAAAGTCTTCAGCGTTTCGTTCTGGCAAAGATCAAATCTGTTCCACAAACAGTTCTGCTGGTTGTGTTCAGTTTTAGCTTGCTTTTCAGCGGTCAGGTGGTAAGCGCGGCAGTTGGCGATTCGGGTTTTGCATGGAATTTGATCCGCAAGAATAACGCGCAGGTTGTATGTACGATCAATGTTGCGCATGAAGGCGAACCGACTTCAGATGAAGTTAAACAAACCTGCGGGGAAGATCTTTTTACAGGCTGGCAGAACGGCGATTACAACCTCTCAAAAGCAGTTCCGGCAGCCACACCGACTGCATCGATCGTTCCAACTGCCACATCGATGGCATCAGGATATTCATGGCTGGATATTCCGGACAATGCTGCGGACCTGCAAATGAATCTGCCGCTGACGTATCTCGCCGGCAAATTGATCGCCGCCGGGTATGTGGACGTCAGCAGCTGCAATGGAAGCGCGTTACTTCCAAACGGGTACGCCAGCCCATGCGGAATGACTGCGGCGCAGCCCTATGTTTTTATCTGGCAAAACCGATTTGATGGTTTCATTTTTGATTCAGCTGTGAAAGAGAACATTCCCGCCTACCTGTTTAAGAACCTGTTGATCCAGGAAAGTCAGATGTGGCCCCAGGCATCTGCGCATGTGCCGCCTGAATATGGCATTGGCCAGCTGACTGAAAATGGTTCAGACACGCTCTTGATGTGGAACAATGCTTATTTCAAAAAAATATGCCAGGAAAAACTGGATAATGAAAACTGCAAAAAAGATTACCTGAGCATCTCCTCCTCTGAGCGCGCCTATTTACGCGGTTCCGCTTTGATCGAAGTGCGCGCTGACTGCGCCAACTGTCCCAATCGGATCGACCTTGAAATCACCGAAAAAAGCATCTCCGTGTTTGCCGCGGCGCTTAAGGCTAATTTTCATCAGATCGATCAGATTGCCAAAAATCTAACTGGCAAGGCGGCTGTTAGCCAGATGGAATGGCAGGAGGTCTGGAAACTTTCGACGGCCAATTATCACGCCGGGCCCGGTTGTACCAGCAATGCCATGCGCGCCACGCTAAAGGAAAGAAAACCGCTGCGCTGGAAGTTTATTTCAAAGAATTTCCAGGCGGGCTGTGAAAGCGCAGTTGATTATGTTGAACACATGGTTACCACAGGAAATAGCGTTGTTTTGCCGCCCGCGGATCAGATCGAATCCGCCCGCCGCGTGATCTATGGATTACCTTCTTTAACGCCCGCGGCCACTCCTGCATCCGATTCGGCTTCAGCAGATTTGAGCATCGCCCAGCAGCTGGAATCTGCCCATATTCAGGATCAGATCGTGGTTAAGATCGATCCGAAAAATAGCGAGGAAGCGCTTCAAGTCATTGCAAGTCTTGGCATCGATTTAACAACAGACAGTACTCCGATCGGATCCCTTGAAAGCCTGATCGTAAAAGTTGATTCCTCACAACTTGATTCTATTTTGACTGCATTACAAAATGCCAGTAGCATTGAATTTGCAGGCCTTAATTATTTGGTTACTCTGGCGGGCGCACCGGATGATCCTGAGTTTCCCGCTCAAACCAACTTAACTGCCATTCAAGCGCCTCAGGCCTGGGACATGTTCCCAATCATGCCGCAGGTTTTGGTCGCGGTCATTGATACAGGCGTGGATGCGACCCATCCCGACTTGTCCACTGTCATTTGGCAGAATCCCGCTGAAACCGGTTTGGATGCGAACGGCGCGGATAAAAACACCAATGGCATTGACGATGACAGCAATGGCTACGTGGATGACTGGCAGGGCTGGAATATGGTGGCTGGAAATAATAATGCCAATGATGACCAGGGACATGGCACGCATCTGGCGGGCATCATCGGCGCGCAAACCAATAATGGGATTGGCATTGCCGGCATAGCGCCAAATGCGCGCATCCTGCCTGTCAAAGTTTTGGATAACAGCGGATATGGCACTCACGCTACTGTGGCTGAAGGGATCGTGTACGCGGTTGATATGGGCGCGCGCGTTATCAATCTTGGCTTTGGCGGTACGGGTTCCAGTGATGTTTTACAGGACGCCATTGATTATGCTCTTGCGCATAATGTGGTGGTTGTCGCCGCAGGTGGCAACAAAGGCGACGATACAACTTATTACCCGGCCGGCTATGTGGGGGTGGTTGCGGTCAGTTCAGTTGATAATAGCCTGGCGCTGTCGGCATCTTCTTCATACGGGAATCACATCAGCATATCAGCACCAGGTAATGCGGTTAGATCCACATTCCCCGGCGGGGCGTATTCAGAGGCCTCCGGTACTTCCATGTCTTCTGCGCATGTCTCAGGGGTTGCTGTACTCCTGGCAAGTCAGCCGCAGTTCATTGATAAAGATTACCTGACATCCGCATTGTTTGGCGCTGCTCTCGATCTCGGCGCTCCAGGACATGATCCTTATTTTGGTTATGGTTTGATCCAGGCCTATGATGCGTTGAATTATGACGGGGCGATCCTGCCGATCCCTGGAATGGGTTCCATGCCTGTCCCCGGCGAAGAGGTCGATATTTTGACAGACATGGCGGGGTCAACGCTGAATGCGTATGCGCCCGGTTGTGGGACTTCTGCGTATGGCGCACAGTTGAGCGGCACAAGTGTTCCGACCCTCCTGGCTGATAATGCTGTCTCCGCGCCTATTTCCCTTGGTTTTGAATTCTGGTATATGGGAACCCGCTATACGGATGTGTATGTCAGTTCAAATGGCTGGCTATCGTTCAATGCCCCGGGTGGAAATTCCCTGCCGTTGAATGCTCTCGATAACAGCGCAGGGATTGCCGACAACACCGCTGCCCGTCCGATCATTGCGCCATTATGGGATGATCTCGGAGGCGCTGCGGCAGGCAGTGCCGCTTCTTATACGACATCTGGCATAGCCCCAACCCGTACATTTACTTTCGAATGGTGGAATTTTGAGTGGAATGCCGCCAGCGGCAGCCGCATGAGTGCACGTGTTGTTCTGCATGAGAGCACGGGGGCGATCGATTTTATGTATTATCCCAACGATGTAAATCCAGGAGCGAACGCTTCCATTGGGATTACGGGTACAGCAAACACCAGTTTCATCTCTGCACAAAGTTTTGGCGCCTGCCCGGCCTGGAGCAATGTGACCGATGCGACAACTTTAGGCGCCAAACCCCTGCTCGATACGATCTATACTTTTACCCCCGCGTTTGTTCCGCTTGCTTCACCTGGTAATATAAGCTTGTCCAACGTGACCAAATCATCTGTTGCCTTGAATTGGACGGACAACTCCACGGGCGAAGACGGTTTTAGTATCTATACCTCCACAGATGGAAATAACTATACCTACTTCGGTCAAGCCACGGCCAACACCACCACCTTTAACGCAACAGGTTTATTGAACAGCGCCAATAATTACTGGAAAGTATATGCGGTTGTTGAAGGGAATGCCAGCATCTCAGCTTCAGTGGCAGCGCCGTCTGCGTTGAACTTTACCGGCGTCGCAGCGACATCCATGACCTTGAACTGGTCTGACAACTCGGATAACGAGGCAGCTTTTTATGTTCTCAGATCCGTCGATAATGTTAATTTCTCATTGGTCTCTACAAGCGCGGCCAATGCCGTGACCTATCATGCCGCAGGTCTATTGCCGAATACAACTTATTATTGGCGGGTTCAGGCGGTGGGGGATACGTCAGTCAGTGCTGCGGCGAGCGCAAGTCAGGTGACCAGCGACAATGTTCTTGCGTCCGCGCCGCTTGTGACCATTCTCTCCCCGATCGATGGCTCCAGTTTTTCTCAGGGAGCCAAGCTCCAATTTACCGGTCAGGCGCTGATTCCCGTTAACGGTGATATCAGCTCCACCATTCAATGGACTTCAAGTATTGATGGTCTTTTTGGGACGGGATCCAGTTTGGGTTACAGCAGCCTGACCCCCGGCACCCATACCATTACTGCCAGCGCGGTGAATTCGGTGGGAACCGGTCAGGACACGGCCACGATCACTGTTGTCGCCAGGAATCAGGATCCGCATGGCGGATATACTGCCACGACCGATAAATGCGCCGCCTGTCACCGGACACATACGGCTCAAAGCCCCGAATTGATCGCTTCCCCGCTGTCCGGTAACGCGTTCTGCTTAAGCTGCCACTCCGATGGAAACGTGGTCGTCTCCACTCATTCGAACAAAGATTGGGCAGGCTTGCGAGTGGAGGCTTCTTTTGAGTTGTTATGCACGCAATGTCATGAACCGCATGGCAGCACTAATTTATTTTCGATACGTCCGTTCGTACAGGTGACTTCAAATACCAATCCGATCGTTACAACGGGTCCCATTAATTTTACGGCTACAACCGGTCCAAATTCCTATGATGATGGGGTCAGCGCGGCTGCCAACCGGTTATGCGTGGCCTGTCATGTAAATCCTTCCAACCCTGGCAGCCCCATGGTCAGCCATTCGGGCGGGGCGAATCACAATGGTGCTGTGAATTACAGCGGAACAGACTGTGTGAGCTGCCACAAGCACAGCGCTGATTCATCACCTCTCACCGCGGATGGCTTCATGGCAAGCTGCCGCGCATGTCACTCCACAACACAGGATCTTGGGCGTGGCACGCCGCGCCGACAAATTGTGGGCGCAACCGGCGGTGATTTCACCCGTGCCTCGCATCATGTCAGCGGCAGCGACTTGATCACAGACGGTGATTGTCAGGTATGTCATGAAATGAGCCAGCACATGGCCGGCAAGGTTCGCTTGTTCGATGTGGATGTCCCCGCTACCGTCTATACTCTGGATTACGTGCTTAATGCCGTTGATGACCCTGCGGATTATGAAAACTTCTGCATTTCCTGCCATGACGGGGACGGCCGCGCAGGAAACCAGACGCCCTTCAGCGATCTTAAGCTTGCGCCGTCTTTGGACGGAACGATGTGGTCGGCTGCGGCGCATAATTCCATAGATGGCACTTTCACTGGCTCCTGTTTGGACTGTCACGACAGCGGTCATGGATCGAACAAGTCGAAGATTCTTAAACCGTGGAATTTCTTGGCAGGTACTGCTCCAGACGCATTGGAACAGGAAGAAAAATTCTGCTTCAGTTGTCACACCACAGGACCAGGGGTTACCGGTTTCAAGTCAGCCTTCTCAACCTGGGTAAATTTAAATACGCCAACTCGAATTTATACACAATGTCAGCGTGGATCGTGGATTGGATCATTCAAAGGAAATATTCGGTTCGAGTTTTGCCAACCGTCATGTTGAGTGCGGTGACTGCCATGAGCCGCATATTAATTCCTATCCAAATACTGCTGCTGCGCCTGACATAAAACTCACGCAATCGGGCGCAACAGGTGTTGAGCCGGCCAATTATGGCGTAGCGGCTGGCGCGCCTGACAGATTTAATTTCCTAAGTCAGGCTGAAAAAGAATATCAGACCTGCTTCAAATGTCATTCCAGTTACACCACCCTGCCCGCATATACTCCCGATGGCTTGGTTAAACTTACCAGCACAAATGCGGATCAAGTGAAAGACCAGCGTGATCTGGCAGCTGCTTTCAATCCTGCCAATGCGAGTTTTCACCCATTGGCAGCAACAGGTAAAAATGTCTCGATGCCCGCTGGAGGGTTTGTGGCTGGCTGGGGCGTGAGTAGTTGGGTCTATTGTTCGGATTGCCACACCAATGCATCGCCCACTGTTGCCGGGGCAGGACCGCACGGATCACCGCTTCTTCATATCCTTGATGGTTCAGCGGCTGGTGCAACAGATTACACCACTGCCAATGGTAATGGAAATGGCGCGCAGGTTCTTGCGACAGAGATTTGTTTTAAATGTCATAAGTACACCACTTATGTGACAGGTACAGATACTTCCACAAATACGAACTTCAGGGACGGCGGAAACAATTTTCACAGCGAGCATATGAACGGTTCGCTAACAACGGCAACCTGTTATACCTGTCACAATTCGCACGGCAGTGAGCAGGTTCGCCTGATCAATTTTGACGCGAGCGTGGTTACATTCAGTGGTGGGATTAACAGCCAGACCGCTTTTACACTAACGGCAAATGGCGGGAGTTGTGCCCTCGCTTGTCATGGACAAAACCATAATCCTGAAAACTATGCGCGATAATAGTAATTCAGGTGACGACGGAATTTAGAATTTGATCAAACGCTTTCGTGATTTTTGGGAAAGGGACATTATCAACAAATTGATAATGCTCGTCAGCCTTTTGCTGGCTGGCGTGGTCTTTGCGTTCATTTACCTGCTCGCAAATCTGCCTGGCGAAAAATCATTAATTGATGCGGTTTCGATGATTTTGCCGAAGCCTTCACGGACCAGTGCTGATCCACTTGTTCTATACTCCCGAATGGACTACGACCCCCCTGGTCTTTAAAAGTACTCCCACCTTCCTGCCAACCATAGCTCCCTCCCTGCCAACGATACAAACTTTGGATACCGCAACCCCTGTGTTAGCCTTAACAGCGCTTACTCCAAGTACAGAGATGGTTTTGAGCACGCTCACACAAGCAGTAACACCGGAAGTGTTTGTCAATAAAAGCTGTATTCCCAATAATCCCGTGCAAATTGGCAGGGTGGTGGAGGTGAGCGATGGCAGCACGATCAAGGTGCTTATTGATGGTCTGGTATATGTTGTACGTTATATTGGAGTGGAATCCCCCGAAGATGAATATATAGGCAGGGCTGCCAGACAGCTTAACTCTGTGCTCGTCTATGGCAAGGATGTTTCCCTGATCGCGGATGTTTCAAACAAGGATGAAAATGGCAGATTGCTGCGTTATGTTGTCGCCGGTGATACATTCGTCAACCTTGAAATGATATTCCAAAAATTGGGTACCGCTGTGGATATCCCGCCTGATTCAGCCTGCGCCCAGATATTTAACCAAGTGGAACGGTAGGTTACCAAACCTTCACTCAGGAATAATAAAAAAATGGCAGTCACTTTCGCGAAGTGACTGCCATTTTTTTGTGTGTGATCTTTATTTCCTATGGTACCGGTGTGCCAACCACAGCAACACCCACCCAGGTGAATACGCGTTTTTCGCTGACCGCGCCGGATGCGACCCAGATCGGTTGTCCCTGCTCATCTGAACCAGACTGACGGACTGGGGTGATCCACCAGCGCAGGACATGCGCCACATTATCCTTCGGGCGGAATGAGGTCGGCACGATGTATTTGGTGTCGGTCACATAATCCGTCAGGCGGCGGGTCTGGTTGGCGGTCACATCTTCAACGGTGATCTGGTAGGCTTCCACATCGCGTAAAACGCCAACAGATGCCCATTGCAGGGTCACGACATCATTTGCCAGGGTGAAGGCAGCGCCGTCGGCCGGCAGGAGCAGGTTCGAGGCGGGGTAGGGAGGCGGGATCGTCGCTGTGGGAGTCGGCCCAGGTGTCGCGGCGCGCATACACAGCGGGATGAGCAAATTCGACCCGACGAATACGTTGTCAGTCGTCAGCCCGTTGAATTCCTTGATGGCAGACATCGGCACGGCGTAATTTAAGGAAATACTCGAGAGCGTATCGCCATCCTGAACGGTGATCGGAACGGTCTCGCAGGCGTTCTTGGTCGCATCCACGGGCAGGGAGGTACTGGTTGCCGGAGGAGGGATGGTGGGGGTTGGGTAGGGGATCTTGAGCACCTGTCCAACGCTGATCGGGCAGGTGGACGGCAGGTTGTTCGTGATGATGATGCTTTGGACAGAAACGCCAAAATTAAATGCGAGCTGCGAGCACGACCCGTCTCCCACGGCGACTGTATATTCGAATGGAGGCTGGGGCGTGGCGGTTGGGATGTCTGTGGGCGGTTGGGTGGCCGTTGGCGGCTGACTTGCCGTGGGTGTCACCGTGGGTGTTGGGGATTCGGCTGGTGTGAGCGCAGTCCCGCCGCCCGCGCCTGTGCGCAAGACGAAGAACATAATGACTGCAGCCACAATAAGTACAACCGCGATAACCCCAATTGCAGCCGGCAGGCTTAAGGTCACCTCAGGCATACGGCTGGCCTGCACCGATTTTTTAGTTTTCTTGGCGGCTTTCGGCTCGGGCGGGGCGTTGAACTCGGTGCCGCACACCAGGCAGCGCGCCGCGTTCTCGCTCAGGCGTGTTCCGCAGGTGGGGCAGACTTTTGTTTTATTGCTGGAAATGGGTTCTTGGTTCATACGTGAAAAAATTATACCATTGAACAAAAACGAGTTTTACAGAGTCATTGCGCAGCCGTCAGCGCGGGAATCGGAGCCTGCGACCAAAACCCCGCTTATTTCGCGGACGATGACCTGCCCCCGTCCGAAGAGGGCACGTTCCCAGCCTGAGATTTTTCGGGTCGGGTGTCCGCGGCGGGTGAGCGCGGCGATGGTTTTATCAGGGATGCCTTCTTCGAGGCTGGCGAAGCCGCCATCCTCGCTTGGTTCGATGCAAAAGCGCGGCATATCCAATGCGGTTTGCGGGTCCATGCCATCGTCGATCAGCGCGCAAGCCACTTGCATGTGTCCCTGTGGCTGCATGAATCCGCCCATCACGCCATAGGATGCGTACAGACTGCCATCTTCTTCACGGGTTGCCATGGCAGGGATGATGGTGTGATACGGGCGCTTGTTTGGCTGTAATGAGTTGGGATGATCCGCTTCGAGGTTGAAATTATGTCCACGATTTTGCAGGGTGAAGCCCCAGCCTTTGGGGACGATGCCGGTGCCAAACCCCATGTAGTTGCTGATGATAAAGGAACAGGCGTTGCCGTCTTTGTCCACGACTGAGAAATACACCGTGCCAGAGGATTTTATGGGCGTGCCATGTTGTTGATCCAAAATAGCTTTCTTCAAGTTGATAAGCTTTCTGCGCTCATCGGAATAGGCTTTGGAAAGCAGTTCGTTCAATGGGATGGAAGAGAAGGCCGGGTCGGAAACGTACCAGCGCGCATCTGCAAAGGCGAGGCGCATGGCTTCGATCTGCAGGTGCAGTCGTCGGGTGGAGAGAGGCGCGAGCGAGGCGAGATCAAAGCCTTCGAGCAGGTTCAAAGCCAACAACGCAGCGAGTCCCTGCCCATTGGGTGGACATTCCCAAATGCGATAGCCGCGGTAATTGACCGAGATGGGTTCATCCCAGGTGGATTGATGCGCGGCGAGGTCAGCCGTGGTCAGGCATCCGCCCGACTGTTGAATGACCTGCGCGATGGACTCGGCGATCTCGCCTTCATAGTAGGCTTTTTTGCCATCCTGTGCGATCTTACGAAAGGTGCGCGCAAGTCCCTTATTGGAAAAGATCTCGCCAGCTTTTGGCGCGCGGCCATCAATGGTTAATTCATGTCCGTTCAACGCAGAGGCGAGCTGACGCCCTGCTCCGCGCTCCCAAAAGTGAGCGGTGATCGGTGCAACGGGGAATCCGTTTTCGGCAAGGTTGATGGCAGGCGCAAGGATTTGCGACATTGGAAGCGTGCCGTGCTTTTCGATGAGATCGAACCAGCCCGCACATGCGCCGGGAACGGTGATCGTGTATGGGTGAAAGGGGGGCAGTTCCTTGAAGTTCTCTTTTTGCAATCGTTCCAATGAGAGAGCGGCAGGCGCGCGGCCTGAACCGTTCAAGGCTGTGACCTGCTTGGTAAGCGAGTCATAATACAGCGCGAACATATCCCCGCCGATGCCTGTTGACGTTGGCTCGGTGACGTTGAGCGCGGCTGCTGTTGCAACTGCCGCATCTGCCGCATTGCCGCCAGCCGCGAGAATTGATAGTCCGGCAGCGGTAGCCAGCGGTTGGGATGTGGCGACCGTGCCGTTGCGTCCCATCACAGGCGAGCGGTGCGAAGCGAACTGGGTATCGGTCATTTAGGGTTGCGGTTTGGGGAGAAGCGTGACAAGCACCTTATCCACGCGGCGGCCGTCCATATCCATCACTTCAAAGCGGAATCCGTTCCACTCGAAGTTGTCGGAAGCTTGTGGTACGCGCCCAAGCGAGGTCATGACGAAACCGCTTAATGTCTCATACTCATCTTCATGTGGAAGCATTGAAAATTCGAACAGCTCTTTGAATTCATCCACTTCTAACATTCCGTCCAATAGCCATGAACCATCCTGTCTTTGGGTGGCTTGCGGTTCCTCGAATTCCATCGCCCCGACGATCTCTTCCAAAATATCATTGATGGTCAGTAATCCTTGTAAGCCGCCAAATTCATCAATCACAAGGAGCAATTCAGTATTCTTCTCTTTAAATAATTCCAGGGCGCGTGAAGCGAACATGGTTTCAGGAATGAAGTATGCGGGCTTGAGCAAAGTCCTTAGGTCGATCTCATTCCCCGATAAACTTTCAACCAGAAGGTCGCGTGATTTTACAATGCCAATAATCGTCTCAAGTGAATCCTGCCTGACAGGAAAACGCGAAAATGGGCAGTCTGCAATTTTTTGACGGATATCATCGATCGAGTCTGTAATATCCAGCCAGACAAGGTCTGTGCGCGGGGTCATCAACGAATAAACGCGCGAGTCGCCGAGGCTGAAAATTCCTTCGACCATATCCTGTTCAGATTCTTCAAAGACACCCGCCTGTGTGCCTTGATCGATCAGGAGGTGAAGTTCTTCCTCAGTAAAGGGCGGCTCTTCGCTGGCTTTTACGCCCATCAATTTCAAGATCGCTTCTGTGGAAAAGCTGAGCAGTTTTACGATCGGTGAGAACACAACCGAAAAGAATGACATGGAACCCGCGACCATTTCAGATACACCTTCAGGGTCGCGCAGTGCCAATCGCTTGGGGACAAGTTCTCCGAGCACAAGCGAGAGATAGGTGACCGGCAAAACGCCGATCACAATACTGATGACTTCGCTGTAGGCTTCCAGGGCTGGGAATCTTTCCAATTCCATATTGATCCAGACACCGAGAGTGGCACCGGTCAATGCACCGATCAACAGGTCAATGGATGTGATGCCGATCTGGATCACAGATAGGAATTGATTCGGGTTCTCGGTCAACTTGAGGACGAGTCCCGCTTTTACATCCCCTTTGTTGAATTGGTTTTGCAGGCGGGTTTTTCTTACTGACAGGAGGGCGGTTTCAGCCATGGCAAGCACGCCGTTCAACAACAGCAAAATGGCAATGGCGATGAGACCGCCGCTAAAATTGGTTTCTATGGGGATTTCTGACATGGTTGTTTTTAATTGATTTCTCTTTTTCTTTTCTTATTGTACCTGATGTGCAAGCCAATCAAAGACCTGATTTGCAGGCAATTCTGTTTTTTGTTTTTTACGTAATTCACCTGAGCGATAAAGCGCGATGCCTTTTTCCACGGCGTTCGGCAGAGTTTCGCGCAGTAGTTCATAAAAGCGGGAGGATAGGATGCTTTCGCCGCGTTTTTGAATCTCCGACTCAACACAAAGCGCAGTGAGGCAGTCTTCCAATACCGGGTCAAATGGCGCAATGACCTTAAAGTTCTTTCGACTGAGATAGGGAGTTGTGCCTAATAGATTCGTGCTCCCCGCCCAGGGATCATGCGCCGCGTAATGGAGCGTTTTGACATCTGACATATACACCGCTCCCATGCATAACGGACATGGCTCCATGGTCGTGTAAAGCGCAACGTTTTTTGCTTTACATTCAGCGTAATCCAATTTCAATGCCAACAACGCATTGAGCTCCGCGTGAGCCAGTTCATTGGCGCAAACCTGATTCTCTGGCGCGCTTGTATCCATGATGCGATTGCGCCCGCGCGCGTAGATGTTTCCTTCCGCATCCGCGATCACAGCACCGATCGGAATTGTTCCGCTGCAATAGGCTTCCCACGCCATTTCAAGCGCAGCCTGCCACTGGGGTGAAAGATTTTCCCACATAGCTAATCCTTTTTTTATTCATCTTGGTCTCAATATTTTGTCGAACGAGGGGTAATTCTTAAGACCGAACCTCAATTCCCTTTCCTGCGCGAACTTCCCCGATCACCCACACTGGTTGATTGATCTCATCCGCGCGTTTTATCAATGAATTCAATCCTGCCTGTGGCACCCCGAGCAGCAGTCCGCCGCTGGTTTGCGGGTCAAACAGCAGCATTTGATCCGGCTCGCTAATACCCTCGTCAAAACGAACCTTTCCGCCATAATGATCTTTATTATCAAATGCCCCGCCGGGGAAAATTCCGCGATTTGCGTAACTGTGTGCGCCGCTGAGCATGGGAAGTGTGGAATTTTTAAATGACAGCATCACGCCGGATGCATCCGCCATTTCCATGCCGTGACCGAGCAAGCCAAAGCCTGTAATGTCCGTCCCGCCGCGCAGGTCAAATTCAGTTGCGAGCTGCCCCGCTTTTTTATTCAAGCGCGACATCCATTGGATGGCTTCCTGGATATGTCTTTCTGTGGATTTTTCCTGTTTGAGCGCGGTGGTGGTCACGCCGCCGCCGAGCGGTTTGGTGAGGACGAGCGCATCGCCGACCCTCAATCCACTTTTGCTGATCATCTTGCGCGGATCTACAAAGCCGATCACCACCAGCCCGTACTTGGGTTCCTTGTCCTTGACAGTGTGCCCGCCTGCAATGACCACTCCCGCGTGGCGGGCTTTCTCAGCGCCGCCGCGCAATATTTCACTGGAGATCTCATTCGGTAAATTATCTGGAAGCGCGGCAATGTTTAGCGCGAGAAAGGGCTGCCCGCCCATGGCATATACATCCGAGAGACTGTTGGCAGCCGCGATCGCGCCGTATTCATAAGGAGTGTCCACGACAGGCGTGAAAAAATCCGTGGTGACCACGATGGCTTTGTCTTCGCTTAAACGCCAAACAGCCGCGTCATCCGGTTCCGCAAGACCAACCAACAGGTCCGGATACGAGGCGGGGTCAAAGATATCTTTGAGGGGACGCAGGACCTGCGTCAGCGCATCGGCGCTAAGTTTGGACGCTCAGCCCGCGCAGGCGGAAAGAGTCGTCAAGCGGATTTCGCGTCCACTTTGTGGGATTGCCATTCTGTCTCCAAAAGTAAACATGACCAGTACCAGTCTTTCTGGCACTGGTCACATTGATACCTACCTGTCCCGTTCTGCCTACTGAGGGATCAGTTCTGTATTGGGCAGCGGCAGGATGAATTGATTGCCGCTTGGAATAAAGATGGTCTGCACGCCGGGCGCAAGTTTCAAAATATATTGATATTGCAGCAGTGTGGGGGTGAGGGACTGGGAGAGCAATGTGTTGGCTTTTGCTTCGGCCTCGGCTTGAACCAGACGTGCTTCCGCTGCACCTTTGGCTGCGATCACTGCCGACTCTGCCGCGCCTTTCGAAGCGATCACCGCTGCGTCTGCCTGCCCCTGTGCGATCTGACGTGCCTGCTCGGCTTCCTGCTTTTTTGACTCAACAACGAACTTGGCTTGCTGTGCCTGCTGTTCCGCGACCTGCTTCTGTTCGACTGCGGCAGCATATTCATCGCTGAAGCGAATATTGCGCATCAGGAAATCGGACATGATGACGTTATTAGCCTTCAGTTTGGTTTCGATCTCGGCACGGATGGCCTGCTCCAATTCGGAGCGCTTGGTGCTGACCAATTCCTCCACACCAAATTGCGATACTGCGTTACGGATCGCGGCGCGTGCTACCGGCCGCACCACATTTTCTTCATAACGGTTTTGCCAAACTGTATGCAATTGGATCAATTGCGTGGGGTCCGCGGCATAAATGACCGAAGCGTCAATAAAGATCTGTTGGCCGTCTTTTGTGCGCGCTTGAATAGAATCGTCGCCCTGCACTGCGCCTTCGCTGCTTGTGGAAGACATTGTGTACGTTTGCCGCGCAATGGAATATTTTTGTACGCTCTCCACGAATGGGATGATCCAATGCAGGCCCGGTGTCAATGCTACTTCGCGATAGCCCTTCGGCGCGAATGCTGAAATGACCACGCCGTATTCATTGGCTTGCAGGAACACCAATCCCGCTCCGACTGTGGTCAAGAGAAGCGCGGCAACCAGCAAAACAACCACAAGCGAGGTCAATCCCTTGGCCGGCTGGTTGCGGCTCGCGCGCACAAAGATCAAAACCAACACGCCAATAAACCCGATCCAGGCAAAGGATGCGATCCCTTGCAGTAAAGTTGAAATATTCATGGTTTCCTCCGAAACATATTTTTATAGCACGTTTATTGAGAGTACGAAATCTAACATTATTAATTATAACTCGCTTGCATATGCCCCCGTTGCGTGTTAATATTTCTCCTATGAAACTTGGCGCGGGTCAACTGTTTGAAATTTATTTGGATTGTTCTTTTGGGGTCATTTGCCCGCCCGAACTGATACCCTCTCCCGGGCAATATCTGCTCGCCCACGCCGGCGGATCTGATTCACCACTGGCAGTCCCTGTTTTCTTCAGCGACTCAGCGCCCAATGGATTCCGCTCCGCGCCATTGCGCAATATTGACTGGCAGCCCGGTACACGCCTCAACCTGCGCGGTCCGCTCGGACATGGATTCTCGATCCCGCAATTTGCCCGCAAAGTGGCATTGATCGCGTTCGACGAGTCGCCTGCGCGATTACACGGCTTGATCTCCATTGCGTTGCGGCAGGGCTCGGAAGTTGTGCTTGTCTCCAACTCCATCATTGACAATGTCCCCGAAGATGTCGAAGTTCAACCCATTCAGGCCATGCTGGAAATTTATCAATGGGCTGATTACGCCGCGTTCGACGTGGGGCGTGAGAATTTGAAGCCATGGAGAGAAAAGTTTGGGAGGAAAGAGCAGGCAAAGTCTCCGCGTGAAGCGCAGGTTTTGGTCCGCGCTCCCATGCCATGCGGGGCGCTGGCTGAATGCGGCGTCTGCGCATTAACGATCCGTCATGAATGGAAGATGATCTGTAAAGATGGACCTGTGTTCGCAATGAAAGATCTGCTCTAAAAAATACCCGGCTGATTAGACCCCTTTATCTCTTTGCCTGTCGATCCGCCTGCTTTCCCTGCAATTTTTTCAATCGGCAGCTCTTCATAATAGAACCAGTCGCCAGTCTGCGTTTTGTGACGGATTGACCTTTGAAGTCAACGGGTCATTTTTTTGATGCGAAAGCATGTTTGTATTTGACCAATAGATTATCAAGCGCTTCACGCAGAAGAACGGCCTCACCCACGCCCTGCTCCTTTGCGAGTTCGGAGAGACGTTCCAGTTGCGTAAGTGTGTAGTGTGATGTTTTGGGTGACATCTTTTCTTCATAGGCGAGGACGATCTTGTTCCTTCCATTATTTTTCGCCTTATACAGAGCCTGGTCTGCTTTGCGGAGAAGTTCGTTTTCATCCTGCCCATCAATGGGGAAGGCCGCGATCCCGCCGCTGATGGTCAATTGAGCATTAACTTTTTTCTTCCCGTCAGAAAGGCTTTTCAATTGAGCGATTTCCGAGCGCGCGCTTTCAATGACCAGGAAGGCCTGCTCCCGTTCCGTATCGGGGAAGATCAGTGTGTATTCTTCGCCTCCATAGCGGCATACGATCGCCTTGTCTCCCGCCACACGCTGAACAATGTCGCCGACAGCTTTGATGATCACGTCTCCCGCCTCGTGTCCCAGGCTGTCGTTCAGGCGTTTGAAATGATCTATGTCGAGAAACGCCAGAGCGAGGGGCCGGTCTGTTTGCTGGGCGTGTAACACCGCCGCCTTTAATTTTTCTTCAAAGCCTTTGCGCGTGATCAGCCCTGTTAATTGATCGAGAGGTGAGTTATCGGTTGACATTACTGCTCCTTTTATCTTATATGTTTATCATATATCAATATAATATATCAACATATTATTTAAGTCAATACCCAACAAAGCAAAGGAACCGCCCTTTTGGACGGTTCCTTTGCTTTGTGAAAATATCTTAGCGTTTCAACTGTCGATACTTGACTCTGTGCGGCTGCAAATCCTTGCCGAATTTTTCCATCATCATTTCTTCATAATCAGACCAGTTGCCGACGTACATCTTTGCAATCGACTCGCCTTCAAAAGCGATGATGTGGGTGCAGATGCGGTCAAGGAACCAGCGGTCATGGCTGACGACGACGGCCACACCTGCGTATTCTTCGAGCGATTCTTCCAACGCGCGCAGTGTGTTCACGTCCAAATCGTTGGTCGGTTCATCGAGCAATAACACATTCGCGCCTTCGGTTAATGTCTTGGCAAGATGCACGCGGTTGCGTTCACCCCCGGAGAGCACGCCGACTTTCTTTTGTTGATCTGCGCCTGCAAAGTTGAACGAGGAGCAGTACCCGCGCGCATTGACCTTGCGCTTGCCAAGTTCCAAAAAGTCCGCGCCGCCTGAGATCTCTTCGTAGACGGTTTTCTCGGGGTCGAGGGTGCGGGTTTGGTCGGCATAAGCCAGCTTGACGGTCTCGCCGATCTTGATCGTGCCGCTGTCGGGAGTCTCTTTGCCCGTGATCATTTTCAATAATGTGGTTTTACCCGCGCCATTGGGACCAATGATCCCGACGATACTGCCGGGGAGAATGGAAGCAGAAAATCCGTCGAGAATGAGGCGGTCATCATAGGATTTGGTTACCTTGTCAAATTCAAAGACCAGGTCGCCGAGCCGCGGACCGGGCGGGATGTAAATTTCCAAGTCTTCACGGCGCTTCTCGGCTTCCGCATTGAGCAGTTGTTCATAGGAAGTGACGCGCGCCTTGCCCTTGGATTGACGCGCCTTGGGCGACATGCGGATCCATTCGAGTTCGCGCATGAGGGTCTTCTGGCGCTGACTTTCAGCCTTCTCTTCATTGGCGAGTCGATTCTCTTTTTGTTCGAGCCACGAGGAATAATTGCCCTTCCACGGAATTCCATAGCCGCGGTCGAGTTCAAGGATCCAACCCGCGACATTGTCGAGGAAGTAACGGTCATGCGTAACGGCGATGACGGTGCCTTTGTATTCGCGCAGGTGATGTTCGAGCCAGGCCACGGACTCGGCGTCGAGGTGATTGGTGGGTTCGTCGAGCAGGAGAATGTCTGGTTCGCTGAGCAGCAAGCGGGTCAGCGCGACGCGGCGTCTTTCTCCGCCAGAAAGAATCTTGATCGGCGTATCCGATGGCGGACAGCGCAAGGCATCCATCGCCACTTCGAGATGCGAATCCAGATTCCAGGCATCGTGCTTGTCGAGTTGTTCCTGCAGTTTGGATTGCTCGGTGACGAGCGCGTCGAAGTCCGCATCGGGTTCGGCGAATTTGGCGTTGACCTCATCGAAGCGCGCCAGCATTTCAACGATCGGAGCGACCGCTTCCTTCACAACCTCGATGACTGTTTTTGTTTCATCGAGCTTTGGTTCCTGTTCGAGAAAGCCGACCGTGTAGCCTTTGGCCGCGGAGATCTCGCCGATGTAGTCGTGGTCGATGCCGGCCATAATGCGCAGCAGCGTGGACTTGCCCGCGCCGTTCAGACCGAGCACGCCGATCTTGGCGCCGTAATAAAACCCAAGCGAAATATCGCGCAGGATCATTTTGTTGCTGGATGGGATCAGACGTCCCACTTTGTTCATGGAGTAGATTACGAGGGATTCATTTGCCATAGTGAGGTGATTTTATCAGAGAGAGGGCGCTGCGCGTAGAGAATGGTGAATGCTAAAAAGAGGTAAAATATTGATTGGACATAAGTGAAGGAGTTTATAATGGAAATTAGACATTACAAATTTGATCGAATCACCCTCAATCCTGAAATCTGCTTTGGCAAACCTTGTATTCGCGGGATGCGTATGCCTATCGCGTCTGTTCTTGGATATTTGAGCTCAGGGATGGTAATTAAAGATATTCTCAAATCCTGGCCCGAACTGGAAGCGGATGATATTTATCAGGCATTGGCATATGCTTCGTGGGCAATGGAAGAGAGCGTATTACCTGTCCCTGGGGCAATGGCTGGATGAACTTTCTGCTCAACATGAATGTAGATCGTGATATGGCCGCGCCGTTAAAAAAGCGCGGTCATGTTTGTCGCCATGTGGGAGATATTGGAATGTCCCGTGCAAAGGATATTGAGATCGTTGCGGAAGCCAAAAATACAGGCGAAACAATCATTACTCATGAATTTGGACTATGGTCACCTGTTGGCATTTTCCGGCGAGAGTGCCCCTTCCGTGATTATTTTACGATTGAGGGATTTACGCACAGATGAAATCATATCCCGCCTTGACGCAGTTTGGAATGAAATTGAATCTGCTTTGATGGAAGGCGCGATTGTATCCTTGTCCGATAAAAGTTTGCGGATACGGAATCTGCCAATAGAATCAGAATAGAAAAATCCCCGAACTTCAAATATTCGGGGATTTTTCTATTGAGGCATCACACTTTGTTCATGGAGTGGATATTTTTCCACGCTTAACATATTGCTAACTCTTGCGTACGAACCTCCACCAGAGCAAGCCGCCGGTCACAAGAACGATCGCGCCTAAAATAAGGATCAGGCTAAATCCCCTTGGAGACGAGGTTTCTGTTTCAATGGCGAGCGGAGTCCCCGTCGGCGGTGGAGCAGCGGATGGACTTGCAGATGGAGTAACCGGCGTGGGAGGAAGAGTCGGTGTTTCGATGGCAGTGGCCGTTGGCGGTGTGGTGACGAGCAGTAGTAATTTTTGTCCCGGGCGGATGACGGAGGCGGCATCCAATCCATTCCAGGCCATGAGATTCGTGAGTGAAACATCATACAACCCGGATATCCAGAAGAGCGTTTCGCCGCTCTGGACTGTGTGGTAATACCTGCCATCGGCTTCAGGGGTGAGTTTTTGGATGGAACTCAGAGTCGGGCTGGGGGTGCTGTTGCCCGGTGAGAGATCAACAGCTTTTGCCCGATTTGCAGCGGCCAATCCGCCTGCAGTCCATTCAATGTCAGGATGCGGTTCATCGGGACGTGATACGTGTTAGAGATCGTGATCAACGCCTGATAGGCCTGCACTTCATGGACGATCCTGCCGTCCACGTCCGGGGCCGCGGGTACGATCATGCCGATCGGCGTCGGCGTGGCGTAGCCGGCCGTATCCTTGCCCGGGATGAACAGGCGCTGACCCGCTTTGAGCGGGGTATCACGGGACAGGTTGTTCCAGACCTCGATGTCGTGGATGGTGATCTGGTAGGCAATCGCGATCGACCAGAAGGATTGCCCCGCCTGGACATCATGATAGACCTTGCCTTCCGCATCTGCGGTGGCGATCTTGACCGGCAGGATCAACTGCGATACCGGGTTTGGAATGGCACCTGGTTGAGAAGTTCCCCCTATCGCAGGGGATGATGAACTGCCGCACTCCTGTCCGGAGACATAGGCGGCCTGCAGGATGTAATAGATCCGCCCATCCGAAGTCTGAGCCGCGCCCGCGCCGACATGGCAATACGCTGCAGTCACCGCCGGGCGCATGTGTTCCGCGTCTGCCCAGACCGCCATGATCTCGTCAATGCCCATGCCCCCGCTGCTGACGGCAAAGTTTTCCGTGGCCCAGACTGTACCGCCGCCGCCATATCCAGCGGCGGCTATGCGACCGCGCACATCGCCGATATGCCAGGACATATTATTGGCGGCCATGGTCGCCGCCGTATTTTGAGCAACCGCGTTGACGATCGGGTCTTCGATCAGAGCGGGGAATCCGTACGCAACGCGCAGTGTGTTCATCGCAAGGATCAACTCATAAGCGCTGACCTGTTGCGCCGGGGCAGATTGGGCCTCGCTTGCCCTCACAACCTGCGGATGGAGGAATGCCCCTGTTCCAAACAGGAACAGGACATATAACGCAGAAAATCGTTGGAAACTCATCCGAGGATTATAATTCTATAAGTCACCCCAAAAATAAGCTCTCATCACACATACATCTGCGTCTCACTTTGCTCAGGGAGAAGGGAATAGAGATCAGTTATCGGGGATTAGGTGAAGAATTATTGCCAGCCTTTGCGTGGAATCCAGTTGCGGTTTGACTTTGTTTTATTTATGGATGCCTGTATCGGGAGTTGAAGAAAGCCCCATATCTTTTCAATAACATCCTGAAAATCTGTAACTTGATTATTTTCCAATTCCATTTTGTTCAGAAAGTTTGTCCAGAGAGATTGGCTTGTTTGGGCAAATTCATCAGAAAGTGACAAAGGCCTTTCTTGGGGAATTTCCGTGTCGCGTTTTCTAAATGTGGATTCGATCGCTGTCTGCACGGATATACCTTTAAATTCAAATGTTTCCGAGATCAGCCAGAGATCATAGTAATCCTTCATACGGCTGTTCAATTTGGCATGGCGCACCATGGCGTGGAATTTCTCTGCAACCACGGCCTCCTTTGGATACCCTCTCATTTGAGTCGTTTTGAGGTCGGAGAGAATATTTGGGTATTCAATGGTCTCGGCTTTTGATGTAAGTTCATCTGAAAAACCGATGTCGATTTGTATGGGAATCCTGGAACGTTCCAGCAGGGCAGTCACTTTTACTCGGATGCCTTGATAATCGGAGTCGATTTGTGTTTCCTCCACAGAAACGGATTGCGGGTCAAAAATGATCCCATCTTCAGGTGCGGACTGTGTAATAACATCGTTGATGACTTTTAAAAGATTTTCACGGCTGTTGGAAACGTATCCGCGAAAATCAATGTCTCTTGTAGGGCGGCGCAGGGGTAGATTCCAGACGTAAAACAACAGGCCGCCTTTGAGAATGAACTTTTCAGCATATCTTGTTTTCGAGAGCCGATATAGAAATCTTTCCATTGCAAAATATTGGAGAATTTCTGCAAATGGCCGTTCTGTCATTTCAGTTTGATTCCTCAACCGCGCCAGAATGGATGCGGGGATGTTTTTGACAGACTCTTTCACAGCAGCGCCTCCAGGTATGGACGCATGACCTTCTCCACGCGGTTGATGCGGGCGTATTTCATCAGCAGGGACACATTGACTTTCGGCTGTCTGAGATAATCCTTGATAGCTTCGAGCGCGATATCCACGCCAACCTTTTGACGGAACTTGAAGCAATCTGCGAGAGTTTTTTCGCGGTCATAAATTTTCACTTTGATACCATCCAGCTCATACTCAACGATGCCTGCCTTATAGGATTCCTCTGAGAAATGAAAAACGCTGATGGGCGGAACTTGTATCTTCGGCGTTTTACATCGCGCGGAAGCGCAAAATAGACTTGATGCGGAATTTGCGTAGTCAGCTCATGGAAATACAGCGCGGAGATGAGGCAGAACACAGCCCGCGGCACGCGCAAACTGAGGTTCACAGGATCTGGATTGCCTGACATGGGAGTTTCGGTCAGACGGTAAATTCCCTGCGCCTCGCGGACAAGTTCGCCTGTTTTCACCATTTCGTACAGAACGTGTTTGGGTACGCCCAGTTCAATGGCGGTGGATGCGCGCAGGATGCCATTGTGGTTTGAAAAGATTTTTTTGTACCTGGTTTCTGACATACAGATATATACAAAAATACCACATTTATAAATATGTGGTATTTTGAATTCCGTAAGCTTCAGAATACTATTGCAATTGGTCGGGAACGCTTCGTGCCGGTCATTCCATATCGCGGGGTTCTTGCATTCACAGATACTGTTACTCATAGTATGTAGACTTATCGTCTACAACAGATTTATATAACTTTGAAACCTATATCTAATAGGTATTCATAAATCGGGTCATAAAATTCGCTTTTCCGTGTGTGATCTTCTTTGTCGCCTGCTGGGACAACAATCACCATTCCTTGCCTTGCCCGAGTTAGAAGAACACGATAAGCATTTTTTAGAAAGTTCTGCCTCTCAGGTTTTCTAATTCGATTCCACTTATCTCCCACAAAGGAGCAATGTTCCCAACCGTTTTCGGCATAACGGAAATCAGCATCCCAAGTTACACATGCCCAATCAAGCTCAAGCCCTTGAACCTGAAACTCCGTAACAACATCTTCAAGGTAGTAAGAAGAGCGCACATCGTCTTTTCCATCGAGAAACCAATGAATTGGATCGACGGGTGATTTTACATCGATTGCATGAGGTTTGAGTCTTTCCGCCTGAGAAGAAACTACAATCCCATATCTTTCTGAACCACGTGCTTGAGCCTTAAGCCAGTGCTTCGCTTTTGCTAAATCGCGAGTTATGACGATTGGATATTTATCACGAACTTTCTCTAATGTCTTTCGCGCCTCCTCAGGTTGTAAATCTAAAAGCTGCTTAACCAAAAGAGAAACGTGTTCTGCGCAAAAAGAACGCATTGAAACAGAGAGGTGTAATTCTTCCTTATAAGAAATGTTTTTGTGTGCTTTGATGTTGTCTAAAACTTTCTCAGTTCCATATTCACTGTCTGTAAGACGAGGAGAAATATAGATATGCCAATCAGAAAAAGAACGGTCAAGAGATTCTACCCATTCGCTGATCCCAGCTTCTCCAGTATTGATTTCTTGTCCGCCGCCGACAAGACAAACAACAACAGCCCAGTCAGGGTGACGATCAAGGCAAGAAATTAAGAACTCTGGCTCAGATATTTGGAAATTTGCTTGACCGCGTTTACGTTGCATAAAATTAGCCGTTTGCTGTAAATTCCAAGCGCGTTGCGCTTCATCAAACAAGGCAACATGTTCAATTGGGGGCTTTTGTAGGTCAATTAATCCTTCATACGAAAGTTATGGGCGTTTTGAATAAACATCTTAACTTCGCTCAATACCTCACCCTTTTTCACTTTATGACCAAGCTCTTTTCTCGACTAACTTTGTCACGCGCTAAAGCTTCACGCAGAATAGCGACAAGTGGACCATTACCCGAAAGGAAAACGCTATAAAGATCATTGTTTTTGTCTATGTGTTTTGTGGCAATATTTAAACCAACCAATGTCTTGCCAGCACCAGGCACACCTGTGACAAAACAAATGGATTTGGCAGAATGTTGTTTGGAGAATTGAGTAATTTCTGAAACTGCGTCAGAGGTTTGACTAAGATTTATTGCACTGGCATCACTTCGAGAAATTTCATCCACAGAATGGCCACTATACAAAGCCGTTGCAGCCTCAATAATGCTTGGCGTAGGTTGATAACGACCCGCTTCCCATTGTGCTGCATTGACTTCATTTCCATCTGAAAAATTCAACACGTCAATAAGCACTTGGGCTAACAAGTTTTCATTGCACTTGATAGGAATAAGTAATTTGTCATTATGGGAAGTGGTTGCAATAATAGCCGTACTTACTTTTGCGTTTGTGGCAATCAACACAGGTGCAATAAATGATTCGTGGTTTGTTTCGTGAAAATTCTTCAGATCAAGAGCGTAATCCCAAACTTGATCTATGGAATAAGATGGGAACTCTTTTCTCCAACTTTGAATTCAAGAACAAAAACAACAGCACCAATGACAAGAACTACGTCAATTCTTTTCCCATTCTTGGAATTGAGTATTCGAAATAGATAGATCCCTTGTAAGTCCGCAGAACATTTTTCAGGATGCGGATTTCTTCTAATTAAGCGTCTCTTTGGGTTTGTTCCAACGCAAAGTCATTACCTTGGGCAAGTTTGCCAAGTATCTCGTCATTGCTTCTTATGAGAAAGTCGAAAATTATATCTGAATAATATTCTCGTTTCATTTGTCCCTCTAATACGTAAGGATTTCAATGTTGTTGCATATGGATACAGTGAAACGAGAAGATAGGCAAGCCTGAATTTATCTCATATGAATCGAGAAAGGGTAAAATAGAAAAGTCGTTTTTCAAAAGGAGCTAGGAATGGATATCGAAGAACTAAAACAGGCGATCACCCAATTGTCACCAGACGAATTGGCTCGTTTTCATGATTGGTTCACGGAATATGTAAGCAATAGCACAGATGCCAAGTCGAGTGATTCAGAGCAATTCAGAGAAACTCTAAAAAGATTAAGAGGTTCTTTGAAAGGTACAGGCGCATTGAAAACTTTGATGGAAGAAAGACGAAAAGAAAGCCTTTTGTAATTTGAAACCTCGAGATCACCTCGGAGTTTCTTTGTTGGAAGATGCAATCTCACGCGAGTTGCGGAAGATAGGTTGGGCAGCATCACGGTAACACGCCTACCCTCACAAGGGCGGCAGCATCTTCCCCGGGTTCATCAAATTTTCGGGGTCGATCGTCTGCTTGATGGCGCGCATCACGGCAAGCGCCCCAGCCCCATGCTGCGCCTTCATATATTTCTGCTTGCCCATCCCAACGCCATGCTCGCCCGTGATCGTCCCTCCCACAGATAAAGCACGCTCAACCAGCCGCTCATTTAGCCGCTCCGCCTCCGCGTGATCCTGCGGACTGTTCGGGTCCACCAACAGCAGCAGATGGAAATTTCCGTCGCCAACGTGACCCACCATCGGCGCGGTCAGAAACGATTCAGCCAGGTCGCGCTTGGTGTCCGCGATGCATTCAGCCAGTCGCGAGATCGGGACGCAGACATCCGTGGTCAACG
This sequence comes from Candidatus Villigracilis saccharophilus, assembly GCA_016709305.1. Taxonomy (GTDB): domain Bacteria; phylum Chloroflexota; class Anaerolineae; order Anaerolineales; family Villigracilaceae; genus Villigracilis; species Villigracilis saccharophilus. Next base: position 59,272 of record JADJNA010000003.1, on the reverse strand, counting down.
CCCTGCAGCCGGGGCGGTACGCCAGCGAAGCATAGTAGGCATTATGGCGCGCGGTCCACAACGTGGTGCGCTCCGCCTGATTGACAGCCCACTTAAAGTCACTGCCGCCAAATTCACGCATGATCTCCCCAACCTGCTCCACATTATCCTTGACCGAGGCATTGGACCCGTGAAACTCCAGGAACAACGTGGGCTGTTCGGTCAAGGTCAGACCTGAAAACTGGTTCACCGCCTTGACCATCACCTCATCCAGAAATTCGATCCGCGCAATCGGCACGCCGATCTGCCGCACCTGAGTCACTGCCTGCACAGCGGATTCGAACGAACCAAAACCCACCACCGCCGCCGAGATGGCTTCGGGCACGCCCTGAATGCGCAGCGTAACCTCGGTGATGATGCCCAATGTCCCTTCCGCGCCGATGAAAAGATGGGTCAGGTCATAGCCCGCCGATGACTTGCGCGCGCGCGTGCCGGTCGTGATCACTTGCCCGTCTGGCAACACAACCGTCAGCATCAGAATGTTCTCGCTCATGGTGCCATAATGGACAGCGTTCGTGCCGCTAGCGCGTGTGCTTGCCATGCCACCAAAGGTCGCGTCTGCGCCCGGGTCAACCGGGAAGAACAGTCCCATGGGACGCAGATGCTTGTCCAATTGCTGGCGGGTCACCCCGGCCTGCACGGTGCAATCCAGATCCTCTGCGCTGACTCGCAGCACCTTGTTCATGCGCGAAAGGTCCACCGATACACCGCCCTGCGGCGCAAAGATATGTCCCTCCAGTGAACTGCCCGCCCCGAAGGGAATGACCGGCGTGCGATATTTTTGGCAGAGTTTAACAATGGCGGATACTTCTTCCGTGCTGAGAACGAAGCACACCGCATCGGGCGGCATGGGGCGTAACGAAGATTCGTCCTTGCCATGCTGATTGCGTTCATGCTCGGAAGTTGTAAAACGATCTCCCAATAGTTGGGATAGTTCCTGATGTAGTGCTATATTCATGGGTACCTATTTGCTCACCTTGGATAAAAACGCCAGCACCACGGCGCTGAATTCCTTCGGACATTCCCAATTGACCGCGTGCCCTGAACCTTCCACCACGGCAGATTCACCGCGCGGGCAAAGCGCGGCGCTCGCGGCGGCATGTTCCCTGGACCAGAAGGGACTCTCCCCTCCAGCAACGAACAGAGACGGCACATCCGTTTTCCTGATCGTCTCCCGCCAATCTGCGTCCGCGTGATCCAACAGCAAAGGCTTTGTCCCCACGCGATCAAAGTCCAAGTATTTCTTCCCGCGCAGCAACACTCCAATAAGGAACATATTCAAAGATTTCTTATTCGGCGTTGGAAGCGGTGAATCAAAAAAGGTCGGGCGTGTTCCCGCGTTCAAACCGGTCATGCCGTACGGCCAGCTTTCGTCATTGATCATTTTGGGTGTCTGGTCAACGCTGATCACCCCATACAGATGCTCCGTACCGAACTGCGCAATATAAGACCACATGCACGATGCCCCCTGCGATTGACCGATCAAGAACGCTTTCTTTATTTTCAAATGGCGCATCAATGCGTCAAGGTCCCTGCCCTGCGTTGCCATATCCTGTCCAAAAGATGGATTCTCGGAACTTCCATGTGACCGCCGATCGAAAGCGATCACACGGTACCCATGCTTTAACAAAACTTTCTCGTCCATATACCAGGATGTCGCGGGAGCGCTATATCCAGCCATCAGTATCACCGCTATGCCGCCGCCTTTGTCCATGTACCCCAACTTCACACCATCGTCGGTTGTAAGGAATTCAATTTTCATTTTTATTTCCTTCGGAGAGGATAATTTCAAGATCCATTTTAATCGTACCCAACCTATTTGCAAACCCGATAGATCCAAAGCAAGCAGCAGTTTCTGATGCGGACTTCGTCCCCTAAATTGAAAGAGCCAGTGCGCCAACACTGGCTCTTTCAATTGCTACGGAGGAGGAGAAGAGAAATCACTTACGAAGCTAACTTTATCACCAGCCTGCCATATCCGCTTGACGCAAGCCCTACGTCCCTCACACGATTACACAACGTTTTTTATGAGCGTTTTTAAGGAATATTCAACCAGGAACAACTTGCTTCTTTATCTGATGAGTACGATTTTTCATTGGCGTGATGAAAATTTTATCGGAAGAGGAGAGGCTTAAGTTCAGGGTTGGGTCTTGTCCATTTTTTGGATCAGCCTTCTGCCCGCGTTGATACCGGGCTTTTCCAGGAATTTTTCTGAAAGCATGGCAAGAGCGAACGAAAGCACGATCGTCAACAGGTAATATATTCCCAATTCGATGAGCGGTCTTCCATACCCGCCAAACCATTTATTTAGATATTCCGCGCCATACCAGGCAAACAGGAAGTGCAGAATGTACATGGAGTAGGAGACCTGTCCGATCCGCTGCAGAATGGAAAAATTCAGCATTCTGATCTGCGCGAAGAGGTGATACAGAAACACGAACGCCAGCCCGGCCGTGAATGGAACGAACATGAATGTTTTTTGAGGGAACGAGTCAGTGTGCCATAGAAAAATGGTCAGCCACGAGAACAGACCGAGGAAAAGCAGGTTGATCACAGCCGGTAGCTTTGCCGCCCCGTAATTGCGGGTGAGAAAATACGCCAGCATGCCGAGTGTGAATACAGGCAGTTGATTAAGCAGGTTGTAGTAGATGAAATTGTTCTTCTCCACCGGGGTGCCCATCCATGCCACAACCCAATTCTCAAAAATATAATAACAACCTATTGTCAGTAAAAAAAACAGCAGGAATCGAAACACACCACCTTGATCCATCTTCTTGAACATCAGGAAGAGCAGGGGGAAACACAGATAAAAGGCCATCTCGGTCCCAATGGACCAGCCGCCGGGGACAATGTAGTTATGGGCGGGAGGATAGAACCCGTGCGTGAACGAGAAATTAGCCAGCATATTGATCAGGGTGTAACTGTCCGCGGTTTGAAGGGTCCCTGCTTCCAGGGAAGTTTGCGCTGAGCGGAATAAAAAGTACCAGATGATCCCGAAATAATACAGCGGAGCGATCCTGAAAAAACGGCGGATGAAATATTTTTTTGTCCCCTGACTTTCGCCGCTCTTGCGGTCCGCGGAAAGGCATAAGGTGATGGCGGAAACCACAAAGAACAACTGCACGCCAAGTTGACCGTATTTTGTGATCGTCAGCGCCCAGCGCGGCAGTTCCGGTACAGACTGGGCCGTGTGCACCAGCATGACCATCAGAATGGCGATCCCTCTTAATGAATCGATATGATCCAGTTTACCTATTTCCGTTTTGTTGGTTAGATCCGTGACGGGGGATTTGTTTGCCATACTGGGGTGATTTTATCAGAGAGTGGGTGATGGAGACTGGAGGACGGTACACGGCTGTCGCAAAATCAGATCGGTTCCTTGCGCCTGAGTCCATCGCGAAAAATGCGGGGGTATATAACGCCGAAGCGCTAATATACAGATTTGTATGTTTCAGTTAATCCCGCTTTGCGCGATATATAATGAATCAACAAGCAAAGGAACCCCATGTTAAAAAATCTATCAGATCGTTCAAAAGCTGTTCTTCAACTGGCCATATTATCCGTTGTCCTGATGATGGCTTTTGTGGGTTTTGATTACCTAAGCTCTTTGAAGACGGTGAGAACCACCAGCATGGTTCGTTTTGAGGTGGAAGCCTCCGGTGGATTCGCGTCCATCACCCTGCGGGCAGGGAAAGTGAATATGACCGAACCGACAAATGTTTCAGTTCCATGGTCGCAGACTGTGAAGATAAAGAGCGGCACGACCGTGTTTTTGACAGCATCAAACCCAAGTGTGACGGGTGAGATCACATGCCGTATTTTCCTGGATAGGGAAGCCTGGAAAACAGAGACGATCAGCTCGCCTAAAAACGGGGTGGCTTGCGCGGGCATCATTCCATGACGAAAGGCCATATTCGCCTGGGTGTTTGGTAACGATTGCAGGCGGCAGTACGGGATCTAAGCAAATCGTCATAATTGCCAGCGGGGGAACGATCGGATATATTTTCCCTTCTCTTTCCTGCCCAATGTAAAAAATCATCGAGACCTCGGCAAGAAACTCCCTGCTTTAGCAGTGGAGAGGGATAGCCGCTGGCGATGTACTTTCGCTAGAGCATTTTCAATAGATTGAAGCTGCGGTATAATCACGCCATGAAATTGACCGCTCAAATAAAACTCCTGCCTACGCCTGAACAAGCGCAAGCCCTTCGTAAAACTCTTGAGGTTGCAAACGCCGCCTGCAATTACATCAGCGAACAGGCGTGGGATAGTCAGACATTCAAACAATTTCCAATCCACAAACTTACGTATTACGCTGTCAAGGAAATGTTTGGCTTGACCGCACAGGTGGTTGTGCGTTGCATCTCGAAAGTTGCAGATGCTTATAAGCTGGATAGAAAAGTCAAACGTACTTTCAAGCCGCATGGCGCGATTGCTTTTGATGACCGCATCCTGACCTACAAACTGGACAGGATGGAGTTGAGCATCTGGACAGTAGCGGGCAGACAAAAGATGTCCTTTGCCTGCGGAAAACGCCAGCTTGAATTGCTCAAAGGCCAGCATGGGGAAAGCGACTTGTGTCTGGTCAAAGGTAAGTTTTACCTGATGGTTGTCTGCGAGGTGGAGACACCCAAGCCAATTGACGTGGAAGGGGTGTTGGGGGTGGATCTGGGTCTTGTCCAGATCGCCGCGACTTCGGACGGTGGCGGGTTCAGCGGCGCGGCGATCGAAGATAACCGCCGAAAGTTTGGACATCGCAGAAGCAATTTGCAAAAGAAACAGACCAAATCCGCCAGACGAAAACTCAAGAAAATATCTGGCGTTCAATCCCGTTTTCAAAAAACAACCAACCATAGAATTAGCAAAATTCTCGTACAGATTGCGTATGACACTCATCGAGCGATCGCCCTTGAAGAATTGGGCGGTATCCGTGAGGCTCCCGTAAAAGGACGCAAGCAGAGAGCGAGACATGCGAATTGGTCGTTCTACCAACTGAGGCAGTACATCGTTTACAAAGCCGAGCGCGTGGGGGTTCCTGTGATCTTCGTTGATCCAAGAAACACCTCGCGCACCTGCCCCGAATGTGGTTGTGTTGATAAAGCCAATCGCAAGTCTCAATCTGTTTTCCTTTGTACCGCTTGCAACTTCTCTGGCAATGCGGACAGAGTAGCGGCTGTGAATATCGCAGTCAGGGCAGAAGTAAACCTGCCAATGGTCTCGAACCTTCGTGTTCAGGGACAAAGCCCCCTGCTTTAGCTGTGGGGTTCGTTTACTTGCGGTAGAATCTGCTTGGACTTCACCCCATGCATCGAATTTCCCCCCACGTTCTCCGCACCAAGATCATCCCCCCGCCCCGCAACGCGCGGACCTTGTCCCGCCCGCGGGTGATGGCGTTCTTGCGCGAGTCGTTGGACTATCGCCTCACCATTTTGCAGGCAGGTGCAGGCTATGGCAAAAGTACCGCCCTGGCTGAACTAGCCTCAGAGATCCACCCATTGATCTGGTATCAAGTCCACGAGGAGGACAGCGACCCGCTGGTGTTCCTTCTACATTTATTCCACGCCACCCGTGAGGCCCTGCCTGATACCCCCGACCTGCCCATTCCCTATCTCGAAGCCTGGGACGGCACACAAGGCATCCTTCCCTGGCGCGGCATCCTCGACCAATTCCTGAACGCATTAAGTGAGCATATCACACAGCCCATCCTCTTTGTTCTGGATGATGCGCATATCGTTATTGAGAATGGCGAGGTGGCGCATATTCTTGACCGCTTGATCGGACTTGCGCCCGCTTCCCTGCATATCCTGCTCTCCGGGCGCCCCACCATCAGCCTGCCCAACCTGGCACGCTGGCGCTCGCAGGGTGATGTTTTGTTTCTTGATCAGGCAGCGTTGACTTTTACTGTTCCGGAAATCGCAGCGCTCTTTACAAGCCATTACAAACTTGAACTCACTCACGAAGAAGTTGAATCCCTGTTAACGTACACTGAAGGTTGGGCAATTGCCTTGCAGCTCATCTGGCAGAGTGTCCGTAGTCAGGCTTCATCCGCGCTGGAATTTCCTCTGCGCTGGCAGGCAGGTTCACTTGAATCGCTGTTCGATGTGCTGGCGCGTGAAGTCTTCTCGCGTCACCCGACAGACATCCGTGACTTTTTACTGACCACCTCCATTTTGCGCGACCTCTCCCCCGAGGCCTGCGACGAACTCCGCAGAGCGGCGGGAAATTCGTCAAACGATTCAGTTTCCATGCTCGCCTATTTGCGCCGGCAGGATCTCTTCGTCGTTGAAACCGCCGAAGGCACATTGCGCTACCACCATATCTTTCATAATTTTTTGCGCCAGCAATCCACACCCGATCAGCGCCTGAAATGGAATCACGCCGCCGCAAATTACTTCATTAAGCAAAAGGATCCAGAATCCGCCATTTACCACCTGCTTGAGGCTCAAGCCTGGAATGACATGGCAGATCTACTGGATACCTACTCCGCGACTCTGCTTTCCAGTGGACGGCTTGATACGCTCACGACATACATCGCATCTTTGCCGCCCCTCAGCCTGCATCAACATCCCATGCTTATATTTACGCTTGGAGAGTTGGCCCGTCTGCATTCCCGATTTGATGAAGCGCAGGGGTGGTATCGTCAGGCTGAAACCATCTGGCGCGCGCGCGGGCAACAGGATGGCGTGGCACGTGCCCTGCGCGGGCAGGCGCGTGTCTATCTCGATACAGTCAATCCATCGGAAGCGGAAAAATTGCTCGAAGAGGCCATCCGCTTAAGTGACGGTTTCGAAGACCGCGAGGCCCAGGTCCGCTTGTTTGAATTGCTTGCTGAAAACAAACTCAACTCAGGACATGTTGATGAAGCCGAGCGCCTTCGTCAGCGCGCTGAAGATTTGCGCCTGGAAAGTCCTTCCAACGATCAACTTCTCTTTCGTGTCTGGCTGCGCACAGGACGCCTCAGCGAAGCCAGCCGCGGATTGGAGGAAAGAGCGCTGGCCGAAAAACAGCAGCCTGTGCAAACTCCGCGCGCACACCGCGAAACTCATTTGATCCTTTCCTTGATCTATTCATTTCAAGGACTGGGCGACCTTGCATATCAATCTGCGCTTGAAGGCACCCGCCGTGGTGGTGAACTCAAATCGCCATTCGTCTCGGCTGTGGGTTATATGCGCCAGGGACATGCTCTCATGTTGACCAGCAACGCCGATTACATCCTCGCCCGGGCGCAATTTGAAAAGACCATCGAGATCAGCCGTACATTAAATGTAGCCCGTCTGCTGGTGGAAGCCAATTGGGGTTTATGCCGAGCCTGTGGTTATCAAGGCGACCTGACCCTCGCCCAAATCCATGCGCAGCAGGCGATTGAGATCGCAAGCCAGGCCGGCGACGAGTGGATCGCGTCCCTCACGCGCCTGACGATGGGCGCAAGTCTCATGCTCGCCTCACGTTTCGAAGCCGCCGAAGAATGGCTTAACCGCGCCGTGCTTGGTTTTCAGGAATGCAGCGACCCGTTCGGGCGCACGGCGGCGCGCCTGTGGTTGTGTTACGGCTGGCATAAACAAAAACAGGCTGCGCGCCTTGAACGAGTGCTGCCTGAAGTCCTTTCTGCCTGTCTTGCCGGTGATTATGGTTTCTTCTTCACCAGCCCATCCTTGCTGGGCGCGCCGGATGAACGCATCTTCACGCCGCTGCTTGTGACCGCCCGCGACCAAAACTGGGAGGGTACATATGCCGCCCGTTTGTTGGAGTCGCTTGGCCTGGCGCGGGTGCAGAGTCACCCTGGGTTTAGACTCTCCGTCGAAACACTGGGCAACTTTCAGGTTAAGAGGGGAAGCGAGGTCATTCCTCCCAATGGCTGGCGGCGTGAGAAATCCCGTCAACTGTTTCAACTGCTCATTTCCTATCGCCATTCCCCGCTTGACCGTGACCAGATCTGCGAATCCCTCTGGCCCGAAGCCGACATTGCCACCGCGCAGCGCAATTTTAAGATCACCTTGAACACGCTCTATCAGGTGCTTGAACCTGAGCGCGACTCAGGCAGCGACTCGGCCTTCATTGTGCGCGACGGAACCACCTACACTCTGCGCCTCAACGCCGACCTCTGGCTTGATTCTGAACAATTTGCGCGCGCTGCCCGCGAGGGAGTCAAAGCCAATTCTGCGGCGTATTTGCATACGGCTATCAATTTATTTCGAGGCGAATATTTGCCTGATTCATTGTATGAAACCTGGGCGGCAGAGGAACGTGAATTTTTGTCCACGTTGTTTCTTGAAGCCGCGGATAAGCTTTGTGATCACTATATCCAAGGCGAGAAATACACCGACGCCATTGACCTGTGCCAGCGTGTGCTCGCAAAAGACAATTGCTGGGAACGCGCCTATCGCCACTTGATGACCGCCTACAATTATCTGGGTGACCGCGGTCAATTGGCGCGGACGTATCAGCGCTGCCTGCAAACCCTGAAGGATGAACTTGATGTCTCGCCTTCACAGGAAACGCAGGAACTCTACAAAAAACTGATTCGATCGTAGCGGATGGTGGACTGTAGTCCGCTCTTCAAATGCAGGCTGAAGTCTGTAATCCTTCTCCTACCATTCCATTTGTAACCTCTTTGTTACCGCCCTCTGATATTCTGTGCCAGATGGACGCTATGCCCCCACCCCTGATATCCTCTTTCATCATCCGTTTTGTGATGGAAGAAACCTCGGCTGAAAAACTCGCATATCACGGCACGATCCGCCACATTCAAAATGCGGAAGAGATCAACTTCAACGAATGGCGCGAGGCGATGGAATTCATGCACCGCTTCGTTCCACTGGATGAATTACAACCTCCATCCTCTCCTCAATCCCCAATTACTAATCCTTAATTACCAAACTGCAAAACGGAAGGTATCATGCGCAACATACAGATTCTCAGCACAGGAAGTTATGTTCCAGAACGAGTAGTGACCAACGCCGAAGTGGACGCCATGATGGGCGAATCCACTAGCGAGTGGCTTTTGGCAAATGTCGGCATCAAAGAACGCCGCTGGATGGCTCCTGACCAGGTGACCTCTGACCTCATTGTCGAAGCCTCGAAGAAAGCCCTCGAACGAGCAGGCATCCCTGCCGCCGACCTTGACTTGATCATCGTCTCTACCGATACCCCTGATTATCTTTCGCCGAGTACCTCCATTGTTGTACAAAACAAACTCGCCGCACAAAAGGCTGGCTGTTACGACATCAACTCCGCCTGTGCGGGTTGGGTGACAGCACTCGACCAGGGTGCAAAATATCTCATGACCGAGCCGGCCATGAAATACATCCTTGTGGCTGGCGGGTACGGTATGAGCCGCTTCATTGATTACAAGGATAAGAAGACCGCCAATCTCTTCGCGGATGGCGCTGGCGCAGTCGTTTTGGGCGTTGGCGAAGAACAAGGTTTCCTCGCTTCGAACCTGCTGGCTGTTGGTTCCTTCCACGACGCGTTGGGAATTTACACGGGCGGAACGTACCGTCCATGCTCGCCTGAAAACATGGCGCAATTTGGCGGCCCGAAAGTGGAGTTCGTCAAGAAATTCCCAAAGACCTTCAATACCGAATACTGGCCCAAGCTTATGCAGGGCGCGCTCGACAAGGCGGGGTTGACGTTCGATGATGTTGACCAGTATTACTTCACCCAGCTCAACGTCCGCACCATTGAAGTGATGATGGACCTGCTCAAGCAGCCCATCGAAAAGACTCACTGGGTGATGGACAAGTGGGGCTACACTGGATCTCCGTGTGTCATCATGGCATTGGATGACGCGATCGCGCAGGGCAAAGGTCCCAAGCCTGGTGATGTGATCCTCTTCTGTGCCAGTGGCGGCGGAATCACGATGGCGTCATCGCTGTGGAAGTGGACGGCGAAGTAATTTGAGGAAAGAAGAAAGAGGAAAGAATTAAATCTTTCGTCTTTCTTCTTTCATTTTGCAAGGAGTTCATATGTATATCGGTGATTATCTTGCACGACGCGAACTTTATTCTCCTGACAAACTCGCCTTCATTGATGCGGGAAAATCTCCTGAATGGCGACTCACTTTCCGTGACGCGAATCGCCGCGCGAACAAACTCGCCAACTGGCTGAAATCGCAAGGCGTCCAAAAAGGTGATCGCGTCGCCATCCTCGGGCGTGACGGATACGAGCATCTCGATCTCTTCTTCGCCTGCTCCAAACTCGGCGCCATCCACACCGCGCTCAATTGGCGCTCGCATTGGCGCGAACTGCTCGAAATTTTCAATTACACAAATCCTAAAATCCTGATTTTCTCCGATGACTTCAAAGAAGGCGTCTCGCAACTCACTGCCCACTATCCACTACCCACTATTCATTTAGATGGAAATGGAATCGACGGCAGCCTGCCCTTCGAATCGACTCTCCAATCCGCCTCCGACTCCGCCGTTACCTGTCCCAGTCTCGAAGCAGAGGATACCGCCGCCTTGATATTCACTGGCGGAACCACAGGTCTGCCCAAAGCCGCGGAAGTGTCTCACCGCATGATCGCGTGGAACACTCTCAACACGGTCATCCATGATGTGACGCATCACGATGTTTATCTCAACGTCTTCCCGATGTTCCACACGGGCGGACTTTTCGTCTACACCCTGCCGCAAGTCATCTTCGGCGGGATGACGATCCTTATCCGCGCGTTCGACCCTGCGCAAGTCTTGAACTTACTAGAACGCGAGAGGGTCACCATCTTTGCAGCAGTTCCGACCATGTACCAAATGCTGACCACCGCGCCAAACTGGGACTCTGTGAATCTGTCCGCGTTGCGTTTTTGCACCTCGGGCGGCGCGCCATTGCCTGTTCCGCTGGTGGAGAAATATACAAGGGAAAAGAATATCCGATTCAAGCAGGGCTTCGGCATGACTGAGTTCGGTCCTGGCATTTTTGCGCTCGCGCCCGAAGACGCCATCCGCAAGGCTGGTTCCATTGGGCGACCAAATTTTTTCGTCGACGCCCAAATCGTCGATGAACAGAATCAGTTCCTTGGTCCGAATGAGGCGGGCGAATTAGTCCTCAAAGGCCCGTCGTATAGCTCAGGCTATTTCAACAATCCAGAAGCCACAAAAGCCGCCGTCGATGAGCGTGGATATTTCCACACAGGCGACGTCGCTCAATTTGATGATGAAGGTTATTTTTACATCGTTGACCGTAAGAAGGATATGTTCATTAGCGGCGGTGAGAATGTGTATCCCGCCGAAATTGAAAAGGCGTTGTACCAGCACCCGGCAGTCCACATGTGTGCGGTGATCGGCTTGCCCGATGCGAAGTGGGGCGAGGTTGGCAAGGCTTGTGTTGTGTTGAAACCAAATCAAAGCGCGACGGAGGAAGAATTATTGAAATTTATGACAGAGCGATTAGCCAAATATAAAGTCCCCAAGTCAGTGAGTTTCATGGAAGCCCTGCCCATATCCGCCGCAGGGAAAATACTCAAGCGCGAGCTGCGCGAACAGTGGATAGTGGACAGTGAGTAGTGGGTAGAAACCCGCTCTTACCATCCACTTCCCACTACACACCACCCACTTTTATCCAAAGGAGAAAACATGTCAACAGTTCCAACTTTACCCGGTATCACATCCAAAGTTGTTGATACCCCCCGCTTGAAACAGCATGTCCTCTTTAGTGGCCCCGAGAATGGCACTCCTGTTTTATTCATCCACGGCAACGCCTCTTCGGCTTCGTATTGGGAAGAGATCATGCTCAAGCTGCCCGCTGGTTTCCGCGGCATTGCGCCTGATCTGCGCGGATATGGCGACACCGAAGACAAATTGATCGATGCCACCCGCGGCATGGGGGATTGGATCGATGACCTCGCCGCATTGCTTGATGCGCTCAAGGTCGAAAAGACTCATGTTGTCGGTCACTCGATGGGCGGGACAATTGTGTTCGGACTCGTCGGCTCTTTGAATGGACGCGTGCTGAGCGGAACCGTCGTCAACCCCGGCTCGATCTACGGCTTCGGCGGCTCGAAGGGTCTCGACGGCACACCCTGCTACGATGACTTTGCAGGTTCAGGCGGCGGCGTTGTCAACCCCGATTTCCCCAAGTTGATGGCCGCTGGCGATCGCAGCACGGACAATCCGCAGGCATCACCGCGCGTGGTCATGAACGGTTTCTATTGGAAGCCGCCTTTCGTCCCTGCCCGTGAAGAAGATCTGCTCACCTCGTTGATGACCGAAAAAGTCGGCGAACAGAAATACCCAGGTGACTTTGTTCCCTCGGGCAATTGGCCCAATGTTGCGCCCGGCAAATTTGGGCCCATCAATGCGCTTTCTCCCAAGTACGTTGGTGACAGCGTGGAAAAATTCGTCGGCGCAGTCAGCAAGCCCGCCATCCTTTGGGTACGCGGCGACTCAGACATGATCGTTTCTGACAATTCCTTCTTTGATTTCGGAACCCTCGGCAAGTTGGGCTACGTCCCCGGCTGGCCCGGTGAGGAGATCTATCCTCCCCAGCCGATGGTGGGACAGACCCGCAGCCTGCTCGAAAAGTATGCAGCGCAGGGCGGCTCGTTCGAAGAAGTTGTCATCGCAGATACAGGTCACACTCCCTACGTTGAAAAACCAGAAGAGTTCATGGCGGCGTTTGGGAAAGCATTGAAATAAATAGTGTGTAGTGGGTAGTGTGAAGTGGATGGAAAATCCCACTGACCACTACCCACTATTCACCATCCACTATGAGGAGGCTTTATGCCTACATCAAAACCCCTGTCGCGCGGAGTTGCAATCGTCGGCGCAGGCATGTCCAGGTTCGGGGCGTTTGCAGAAAAGAACAGCCGCGATCTTTTTGTTGAAGCATTCAAGGAAATGACCAAGTCCATTGATAAGGGACTCGATCCATCAGTCATTGAATCGCTTTATGTCGGGAATTTCTCCAGTGACCAGTTCGAACATCAGGCGCACACCGCCCCGCTTCTTGCGGACGCTGTTGGTCTGACGCCAATTCCCGCCACACGCGTGGAAGGCGCTTGCGCCTCAGGTGGGCTGGCGATTCGTCAGGGTGTGATGGCCATTGCCTCAGGCATGTACGATGTCGTGCTCGTCGGCGGCGCGGAAAAGATGACCGCGCTCAACACCGCAGGCGTCACCGACGCACTCGCTACCGCGGCGGACGTCCCATTTGAAATTCCCGCTGGCTTCACCTTCCCTGGCTTTTATGCAGCCATGGCTTCCGCGTACATGCACCGCTACGGAATGAAGCCCGAACATCTCATGAACGTCGCCATCAAGAATCACGATAATGCCTCCCTGAATCCGTATGCCCAGTTTGGCGTCACCATTCAAAAGTGGATGGAAGGACGCGTCGCGGCTGCGATCAAGAAGGGCAAGCCCGCCCCAACATGGTCAACCATTTGGGATTTCCTCCACGACGAATCAGGCAACCCGACAGTTGCGTGGCCGCTTCGCCTGTTTGACTGCTCCCCAGTAACAGACGGCGCCGCCGCAGTTTTGCTCGTCGCCGAAGAACGTATGCACGAATTCACAGACCACCCCATTCACATCATCGGTTCGGGACAGGCTTCTGGCTCAGCCTTGCACGACCGCCCCGAATTGACCGCCATTCCCGCCGCAAAGACCGCTGCGACAAAAGCATATGAAATGGCAGGCGTAACCGCAAAAGATATCCGCATTGCCGAAGTGCATGATTGCTTCACCATCGCGGAAGTCATCGCCAGCGAAGACCTCGGTTTCTTTGCCCCAGGCGAAGGCTTCAAAGCCGCTGAAGACGGCGTGACCGCCCGCAATGGCGCGAAGCCCATCAACACCTCAGGCGGATTGAAAGCAAAAGGACATCCCGTCGGCGCTTCAGGCGTGGCACAGGCTGTCGAAGTGTTCAAGCAAATGCGAGGTCAGGCAGGCGAACGACAAGTGGCGGGCGATGTCAATCTGGCGTTGACTCACAACGTCGGCGCGACAGGTTCCACCTGTGCCGTCCACGTCTATGAGCGGAGAAATTAATCATGAGCGAAGAAACCACCACGATCCGTCCGTTTTCAGCGGCGGCGTTTAATCAATACATTGCCGAACATAAATTGATGGGGACACGCTGCACGAAATGCAGCAAAATCTATGCCCCTCCGCGCGCGATCTGCCCGAACTGCCATAGCGAAGAGATGGAATGGGTTGAGACCAGCGGCAAGGGAAAACTCGCTGGCTTCACGGTCATCTACACGGGGCCAACCTTCATGTCCGAACAAGGCTTCGATCGCAAGAATCCCTACGTCTCTGGCATTGTCGAACTCGAAGAAGGCACGAGCATCAGCGCCCGCATCACAGGTTTGGACGCCTCGAAACCCGCTCAGATAAAAATTGGCACGCCTTTGAATGTCGATTTCGTTGAATTTGGCGAAGGCGAAACAAAAAAGACCTATTTAGCCTTCAAAGCTTAATCTTAAGTGCCATCCACTAAGCACACGAATTTTCACGAAGAACCTAAAAAATTCGTGTTTCGTGGATAAATCAATCTATCGCAAAATCGGATAACTGAATCGTTTGTAACTGGCTTGTAACAACAATACGTTAACCTAGCAATACACAGGATGTTCCGATATGCCTAAAGTCCATGCTAACGGCGTTGAACTCTACTACGAACTCCATGGTTCCGAGACTGCCCCGCTGTTGGTTCTCAACAATGGCATCATCATGAACGCGGCCACAAGTTGGGCGTTTCAGACCAAGACGTTGGCGCAACATTACCGCATTTTGCAATACGACTGTCGTGGACAGGGACAGTCGGAACATCCTGGTCGTCCATATTCCATGGAAATGCACGCTGACGACCTTGCGGCATTACTGACAGCATTGAACGTTGACAAAGCACATATCGCGGGCATCTCCTATGGCGGCGAAGTAGCACAGGCATTTGGATTGAAGTACCCCGGGCGGACTCTCGGCCTGATATTGGCTGACACCGTGAGTGAAGTGGGAGCCGAAACACGCATCATTGTCGACGGGTGGCTTGATTCCTGCGCGAGGGCAGATTCAACGCCTTTTTCAATGCCACTGTCCCGTGGAATTTTTCTCCAGAATTCATCACCGCCAATCCGCGTCTGCTCGAAGACGCCAAAGGCCGCTACAAGCTGTTGGACTTTCCATCTGTTGTCCGTTTGTGCGAAAGTTTTTTAAACGTGAACTTTACCGCCCGCTTGGGTGAAATCAAATGCCCGACCTGCATCATCGTCGGCTCACTGGATTTGTTGAAAGGCCCGCCGCGATCTTGAAAGCCGGTATCCCCACGCTGAAATGCCATCCCGGAGCAGCCCCCCGCTGGGAACCCCCCAGAATTCAATACTGCCATTTTGGGATTTTTGGCCAAACACTTGTAGTCACGACATTCGTCGTGGCAGGGCGACGACGAATGTCGCCACTACTCAATAAAAAGGAATAAACACCATGCGCATGAAAGATAAGGTTGTACTCGTAACGGGTGGGGCGGCAGGCATCGGCAAGGCAACGGCTTTGCGTTTCGCCGAAGAAGGCGCCAAGGTTGTGATTTGTGATGTCAACGAAGCCGTTGGGCAGGAAACTCTCAAGCTGCTCGGCAAAGATGCCGCGTTCTACAAAGTCAATGTGACCAGCCGCGAAGATGTTCAGAAGTGGGTTGATGACGTTGTTGCAAAATACGGTCGCATTGACGTTATTGTCAGCAACGCAGGCGTTCTGCGGGATGGACAGTTGGTCAAGGTGAAGGAAGGCAATCTGGTCGGGCAGATGTCTGAACCTGATTTTGACCTCGTCATCTCTGTCAACTTGAAGGGTGTGTTCAATTGCGCTCAGGCAGTTGCTCCCGTAATGGTGAAGCAAGGCGGCGGCGTAATCCTCAATGCCTCCTCTGTTGTCGGTCTTGATGCAAACTTCGGACAAACCAACTACGTTGCAACAAAATTCGGCGTGATCGGCATGACCAAAGTTTGGGCGCGTGAGTTGGGTAAATTCAACATCCGCGTCAATGCTGTGGCTCCTGGCTTCACCGCCACTGAAATGGTCACCGCCATGCCCGAGAAGGTTTTGGACGGCATGAAGTCTCACACTCCGCTCGGACGTTTGGGCGAACCGCGTGACATTGCCAACGCCTATCTCTTCCTCGCATCGGATGACGCCTCCTTCATTACTGGTGAAGTCCTGCGTGTAGATGGCGGAATCGTTGTAGGAACGTAAATAAAGTTTCAAGATCACGTGTCAGGTGTCAGATTGGTGACACTCGACACGTGATTTTTTCTCCATATTGTTCACCTGAAACCGGATACCTGGGACCAGACAGCCTCGCCATGAATTCTGCCGATATTCTGACCAAACGAGCACTTCTGACTCCGAACCGCGAGGCAATGATCGAACTCGCAAGCGGAGTCCATTACACCTATGCGGAATTGGATCAACGCGCCAACCGCGCCGCGAATTTCCTGCGTGAGAAATACGGCGTGGAAAAAGGTGACCGCGTGTCCATTCTGGCACACAACAGCGTCGCCTACGTGGACTTGTTGTTTGGTTTGGCAAAACTCGGTGCAATCCTTGCTCCACTTAATTGGCGGCTCACCTCGCGTGAATTGACCTACATCGTCAACGACTGCCAGCCCAAGGTGTTGATCGTCGGGCCAGAATTCGTTTCGGTGTATGACGAGATGAAAGACTCCATCAAGGTGGAGCACCTCATTTCGTTGGAAGGTGCGAATGTTTCAGGGGAAGCGTATGAAAAATTGGCCGATCAAGCCTCGGCGGAAGAACCGAAGCGACCCCTCATCTCAGGTGATGATGCCGTCTGCATCCTGTACACATCAGGTACAACGGGACGACCCAAAGGCGCAGTCCTCCCGCACAGACAGGTGGTGTGGAATTCAATCAACACCGTTGTATCCTGGGGCCTGAATGAAAAAGATATTTCCCCGATTCTGACCCCGATGTTCCATTCGGGCGGGTTGTTTGTTTTTCTTGTGCCGATCTTTCACGTCGGCGGCAAACTTTTGCTTGGGCGTACCTTCGACCCCGATGCTTCTTTGAAACTGATCGTCGAAGAAAAATGCACGGTCATTCTCGGCGTGCCGACTCTGTTCCAGGCGTGGATGAATTCACCACAATTCGAAAACGCAGATTTCAGCCACGTGCGCTTTTTCATTAGCGGAGGCGCACCATGCCCGCCGTCATTGATTCAGGCGTGGAGCGAGAAGAAAGGCGTTGTGATGCGCCAGGGCTACGGCCTGACTGAAGTTGGCGTGAATTGTTTTTCGATGACCGATGAAGATGCGTTGCGAAAACTTGGCTCGGTGGGCAAACCCATTTTCCATAGCGATATGCGTTTGGTGGATGCGGATTGCAACGATGTGCCCGTTGGCTCGACTGGTGAACTCATCATCAAAGGCGATCACGTTTGCGCGGGCTATTGGAATAACACAGATGCGACCACGCAATCATTGCGCGATGGCTGGTTCCACACAGGCGACATGGCGCGCATGGATGAAGAAGGATATTTCTACATCGCAGGCCGTTTCAAAGACATGATTATCAGCGGCGGCGAGAATGTGTACGCCGCCGAAGTGGAAGCGCTTTTCCGTGAACACCCTGCCGTTGCCGATGCCGCGTTAATCGGCCAGCCTGATGAAAAATGGGGCGAAGTCGGTTTGATGATCGTGGTGTGCAAGCCAAATCAAACTGTCAGCGCAGATGAATTGTTGAAATTCTGCGCGGGACGTTTGGCGAAGTACAAGATCCCGAAACGCATTGAGTTTGTGGATGCCCTGCCGTATTCACCGTATGGGAAGGTGATTAAGGCGGAGTTGAAAAAGCAGTGGGTGGTTGATAGTTGATAGTTGGTGGTTTTACTGTCAACTACACTTCCCAATGTCACACTATCCACTAAAAGGATTTTATATGCCAAAAATTACTACGAACAACATCGAACTCTACTACGAGATCCATGGCGCGGGACAACCGCTTGTGTTGATCTCGGGTCTTGGCTATCCACTCTGGCAGTGGCACAAGATGGTTCCGTTTTTGGCGGAGCATTTTCAAGTCATCACTTTCGATAATCGCGGCGTGGGTCAAAGCGACAAACCCGCTGGCCCGTACACTGCTCGGCTGCTTGCGGCGGATACCGCAGGTTTGCTCGATGCGCTTGGAATTGAGAAGGCAATCATCGCAGGTCATTCGATGGGCGGGTTTATTGCCCAGGCAATGGCTCTCGATTTTCCAGAGAAGGTGGCAAAACTGATTTTGTGTTCGACCAACTTCGGTGGGCCGCACCATGTCCCGTCACGCCTGAGGCGATGAAAGTCCTCACCGATGTGACCAGCGATGCACTCACCCGTTTCAAAAATGGGTTGGCCGTCAGCACTGCTCCAGATTGGTCGGAAAAGAATCCAGAGATGGTAGAGGAATGGGTCAAGTGGCGCATTGCAAATCCAATTGAACCTGCGCCGTATCAATCGCAAATGGCAATTGGATTGGGACTGATGCCAGAAGCGGCTGCCTTTGAAAATAAGCTTGAGTGCCTCAATGTCCCGACCCTGATCCTGTTCGGCGTACATGACAAAGTTGTCCCCCCTGAAAACGCTTCGCTTTTGGCGGGGAAGATCTCAGGCAGCAAAGTTTTGATATTCCCCGACGCTGGGCATTTCTTCCCGATCGAAATCGCGGAAGCCGCCTCGCGCGCTATTGTTGAATTTGCAAAATAGGAGGTGATGTCTTACAGCATACCGGTTCGTTGTTTTTTTGAAAGTTATCTAACACACATATTGAGGAGAAAAAAATGAAAGTTTTTCGTACATTAGCTTTTGCGATCGTCGCCATGTCCTTGCTCCTGGCCGCCTGCGGCGCTCCCGCCACTGCTGCACCCACCGAAGCCCCTGTTGTTGAAACCGAAGCTCCTGTTGTCGCCACTGAAGCACCTGTTGTAACCGAAGCGCCCGTCGCCGGTCTGACCTGCGCCGAGCCGATCAAAGTTGGACTCATTAGCGATGCCTCCGGCGCGCTTGCCATTTATGGCGCACATATCCTGCGCTCTTTCATGCTAGGCATGGAATACGCCACCGGCGCCGCTGGTTCCGCTGGTGAAAAATTTGATATCACCGCAGTTCAGGAAAACACCTTCAAGATCGATGACTGCGAGATCATTGTCTACGTCCGCGATGACGGCAGCAACCCTGAGAATACCGCCACCGTCGCCCGCGAATTGATCGACGTTCAGAAGGTCAATGTTTTGATCGGTACAGTTTCTTCCGGCGCGACCGCCACTTTGCAGGGCATCGCCCTGGAAAGCAAGCTCCCGTTGATCGTGGCTCCCGCCGCCGCCAATGACATCACCGGCGTCAACTTCAACGAATACACCTTCCGCGTCAGCCGCAACAATTATCAGGATGCGATCAACGAATGTGCATATCTGACCAAGACTTACAAGACCTTCGTTCAGATCGCCCCTGACTACGCCTTTGGCCGCGGTTCTGCTGCCGCTTTCCGCGACGCCTGCACTCTCGACGGCGCCACCTTTGTCGCTGACGATATCTTCGCTCCGTTGGATACTGCTGACTTCACCACCTACATGGAACAGATCGCCAATTCAGGCGCTGAGTCCTATATCGTCAGTTGGGCTGGCGGCGGATTCGTCCCGCTGATGCAGTCTGCGAAAGACCAGGGCGTGACCGAAACAATGGCTCTCGGCGCAACCTTCATTGACAACACGCTCATGCCCGTCTGGTACGGAAACGCGGTCGGCAGTACCAGTGGTATTTTGTATCACTATTCCGCCCCCAAGAATCCAATTAACGATTTCCTCGTTGAAAACACCAAGCCACGCTATGGCGTCAACCCAGACCTGTTCGATGCGGACGGTATGAATGCGGCCATCCTGCTCGTCGAAGCCATCAAAGCCACCGCTGGCGACGTCAATGGTGATGCGCTCAAGGGTGTTATGGAAGGCATGACCTTTGAAGGACCCAAGGGCACCATCTACATCCGCCCTGAAGATCATGTTGCCATCCAGGACATGTACATCTTGAAATTGGTCAATGTGACCGATCCGGATGCCAACTTCTACGAATATGTAGACACCACCCGCCCCGAACCCCCTTGTCTTCTCCCCGAAGCTCTCAAGGATCGCTGCGGCACTCTGCCCTACGGCACTCTGAGCGGACAGTAATCCCATAATACAATGAGTCCCTAAAGGCTTCAAAACCTTTAGGGACTTCTCTGCATTTACTACCCGCTTCCCACCACCCACTATTTTGGAAGGTGCCATGACCACCGAAATCATTCTTGAAACCCAAAACCTCCGCAAACAATTCAGCGGTCTCGTCGCTGTGGACAATGTCAGCATCAAGGTCCGCAAGAACTCATTACACGCCATCATTGGCCCGAATGGCGCGGGCAAGACAACTTTTTTTAATTTACTCAGCGGCAACCTCGAACCCACCAGCGGAAAAGTCATCTACAAGGGACAGGATATCACCCACCAGCCTGTCCATCGCACGATCCATTTCGGCATCGGACGTTCCTTTCAGATCACAAATATCTTTCCCAACCTGACGGTCTTTGAAAATATTCGCCTCGCCTCACAAGCTCTTGGGAGTGACAACTTCAAGTTCTGGCGGGCTTCTTCGCAATTCAAGAAATATGAAGAGCGCACATGGAATGTCATCGAAAGAGTAGGTTTAAAGGAACGCGCTCAAACGTTTGCGCGCACGCTTCCGCATGGTGATCAGCGCAAACTGGAACTTGGCATGATCCTCGCACCCGATCCTGAAGTCCTCTTACTGGATGAACCCACCGCAGGCATGGCCTCGGAACAGGTCCCTGAATTGATTGAGTTGATCCAGGGGATTCAGAAAGATGGCAATAAAACTGTCATGCTCGTCGAGCACAATATGAACGTCGTCATGAGCGTTTCAGATTCGATCACGGTCATGCACCAGGGCATGGTTCTGGCAGAAGGCACGCCTGCCGAGATCGCTGCGAATAAAGAAGTCCAAACCGCTTATCTGGGCGGGTTGTATGAATTGAATGTGTAGGAACAGTGGGGAGTGGACGGTGGACAGTAGAAAAAAAACAGCCACCATCCACTACTCACTATCCATTACCTACCACCCACTGCTCTTGAGGTCTCATGGAATACATCCTCGACGTACAAAATATCCACACTTTCATCGGTCAATATCACATTCTGCAGGGCGTGAACCTGCGTGTGCCAAAAGGCTCGATCGTTGCGCTGCTCGGGCGCAATGGCGCAGGCAAGACGACCACGCTTAAGTCCATCCTCGGATTAACACCGCCGCGTGAAGGCAAGGTGATATATGAAGGGAAGGAAGTGCAGGGCGTGCGCTCCTTTGACATCGCTGCGAAAGGGATCGGCTTTGTCCCTGAACACCGCGCCATCTTCCGTGACCTGACCGTGGAGGAAAATCTCAAGATCGCCGAGCGCGGCAAAGGGGATTATCTCCGCAAGCGCGATTTTATCTTTGACCTCTTTCCCGATCTCAAACGCCTGATCACACTGCCAGGCACGAGTCTTTCAGGCGGGCAGCAGCAAATGCTCGCCATTGCGCGTGCGCTGGTTGCCGATAATCATCTTCTGCTCATTGATGAACCCAGCGAAGGTCTTGCGCCAGTCATCATCGAACACATGATGAAGGCCATTCAATTACTTTCCAAAGATTCCACCATCATACTTGTTGAACAGAATTTCCTTGTCGCGAGCCAGCTTGCCGAATATTATGTCATCATCGAAGAAGGACGTTCCGTGAAAGAAGGCAGCATGAAGGACCTTGCAAATGACAAGGCTGCAATTCACCGTTATTTGGGAGCCGCGTAACATGAACTCATTCCTCCGCAAAAATAGTGTGCCCCTTGTAACCTTTGCCGTCTTCGCAGTTCTATTCATCACCGCTGCGCAGGGCATGGAAAAGAAAGATTTTGTTATTACCCTCTTGCGCGGCCTCTCCGTTGGCTCGGTCACCTTCCTCGTTGCTTCGGGTTTCTCGCTGATCTTCGGTTTGCTCGACGTGCTTAATCTCGCGCACGGCACGCTTTTTATGATCGGCGCATATATCGGCTGGACTGTGTATGTCCGCCCGGATACATTTGTGGATCTGTTGACTCCACTCGCGTTGATATTAAGCGGATTCGCTCTTGCAGATGTGTACCCGCTTCTCGCCAGCCGAATCAGGCTCGGCTTAAGCATGAAGCGGATTCTCCCCTGGGCATTGATCCTCGTCTCCATCCTCCTCTTCAGCTTTGTTCTGCCGAAATATCCGATCTCATTCTGGGATATTGGAACTTATGGGCAAAGCCCCGTTACATACTCATTCATGGCAGATCAGGGTACGCCCCTCGCCGCGCCTGCCGCTGTGTTCACAGAAATTTCCGCGCCGCTCGCGTTGATCGGGCTGTTGCTTGCCAGTATCTTCGGCGCACTTGGACTTTCTTTATTCAATAACGACTCTCAACAACAAATTAAATTACATTGGAAAAACTTTGTAAGTTTTTCTGTTCTCCTGCTTTTGGCCCTGCTTACATTTATCTTCAACGAATCTCTAACCGTGGCATTGGCAGGGCTTAGCTCCAACTGGCTTTTTGTGGCCGCCGTTCTGGTCGCAGCCTTAAGCGGAGCAGGCCTGGGGGCGTTGATCGAATCGATATTAATTCGCCCGCTCTACATCCGCCCGATCTATCAACTCATGCTCACTCTTGGCATGAGCGCCATCGGCATTGAAGTTGTCCGCGCGATTTGGGGACGCCCCGAATTTGTTATGCCGAAACCTGAATTCTTCAGCGGTACGGGAGGTGTTTGTCCTGCCACAAATTTTGCGGATTGGTGGGCGAATCATTGCTCCACAATTTTGCTGCTGGATGGACGTGTGCGTGTGTACAATGAGATATTCATCCCGATCGTAGGCGTGGTTGTCTTGATCTCGATCTGGATGCTGCTGCAGCGTACGCGCCTTGGCATGGTCATCCGCGCAGGCGTGCAGGATCGTGAGATGGTGGAAGCCCTGGGTATCAATGTTCGCCGCGTTTTTACAATGGTATTCGGCCTCGGGGTCGGGCTTGCTGCCCTTGGCGGGATTCTCGCGGCGCCTTCGATGGGACTTTCCAATGTGATGGGGGAGAGTCTCTTCCTGAATGCTTTGATCGCACTCGCCATTGGCGGCCTGACCAATTACCCAGGCGCCGCGCTTGGCTCGGTACTGGTAGGTCTCATTCAACAGTTCATCATTAAATATGGACAGATCGGCATCGCCCTTCCGTTCACGGATATTATTTTCAAGCCCACGCCGCCGCTTGTCCCCGCTTCCACAGTTTTGCTAATGGTTATCATTTTGCTCATTCTCCCGAATGGCTTGCTCGGCAAAAAGGAATAATTCGTAAACAACCTCACGCCTAAAGGCGGAGGCTTTATCCCTAACCCGTTAGGGTTGAGATCAATGGCAGGTTTACAACTGCCCCGCCAGTCACAAAGGACTGGCTCGAAGTTACAAAAGTTTTACACTTTTGACGCTGAGGATTTTATGCAAAGAACGATTATTCTCTGCAACCTTCTATTCTCAATTGGTAAGGTACTGAAAGCTGTTGTCTCCAAAAAAATGGAGTGCCTTACCGAAATTATACAGAGGCTTAAATTGAAAATTGAAACCAATTCAAAAGAAGGAGGCGGCATTTCCTCCCCATTGCTAAAGCAAGGGGTTTCCATGCCGCGACTCTGATGACTCAACAAATCAACTCCCGCTTGTCAGCATTCTTTTCCACCAACCGTTCGGCGTTGTTTACGCTGCTCGTGCTTGTCTTGTTGCCCTTTATCGTTGGCATCATGGACGGTGAATCTCCAATGATGGTCTTCGCGAATGAAAGCGGCAACTCGAAATTTGCCCAGGGACTCGCGATCGAGATATTCATCCTCGCGCTTTACGCCTTGAGTTTTGATCTGATCTTCGGTATCACAGGCATGTTATCTTTCGGTCATTCCATGTTCTTTGGTGTGGGCGCGTACCTGACGGGGATATCTCTCAAGACTTTGGGGTTATCCCTGCCTGCCACACTCGGACTGGTCTTTCTCGCAGCCATCGTGCAAGCCATTCTGTTCGGGCTCGTTCTGCCGCGCGTCAAGGGGATCACCTTTGCCTTGGTCACACTCGGCTTGGGCTCGGTCTTTCATATCGTCGTCATGTCCAGTGAAATGGGACCCTACACAGGCGCGGATGTCGGTCTTCAAGGTGTGATCGCGCCTGCGTTCATCAGCCCCGCTAACGAACGATTGCGCTTCTATTTCATTGCCCTGACGATATTGATCCTGGTTTACCTGCTTTACAAACGATTTGTCGATTCCCCCACCGGACGTGTCTGCATCGCCATCCGCGAGAACGAAGGCCGTGCCCGTATGTTGGGTTACAACACTTTCTATTTCAAGCTCGCCGCGCTTACCCTGTCATCATTGACCGCGGCTTTGGCTGGTTTCATGCACACGCTCTATCAACCCATTGTCAGCCCGAATATCGCCAGCATGGGATTCACTGTCACTGCCCTGCTCATCATCCTGATTGGGGGCGTGGGAACACTCAACGGCGCATTGGTTGGCGCGGTGGTCTATCGCCTGTTGGACTTTGGTCTGCGCCGTTATATTGGAGAGAGCGCCAGCTTTATCAGCGGGGCGGTGTATGTACTCTTCGTGCTGTTCATTCCTTTTGGGATCGTCGGCACCTGGAAGATGAAGTCCTTCCAGATCAACCAGGGCTGGCATCGCCTGAAAAAAATGTTCGGCTGATCTTCCAAACAAAAAGCTCATCCGCAGATTCTACGGATTGCGCAGATAAAACTCTGCATAGTCTGTATAATCTGCGGATTGTTTTTAATACATCGAAATATGGACGGCCATGAAACCCTATTCCTCCCTTAAATCCATTCTTGCTGAATTTCTACATCTTAATCGTACTCTCGCTTCGGATGATATGGATAGAACGTATGAAATCATCGGTTCCTACATGCCGGAGTCAGCATACTATACCACTGAGAATTACGCCCCGCTCTCGCCCGTGTGGACGTGGAAAGTGCCAGAGCGCTACATTGTCCATGAAGCGTACCTCGAAACTGAAGACGGCGAGCGCGTTGTGGATTTTAAGAATAATCCCCTGCATATCATTTCATACTCCCTGCCAATAGACAAGGTTCTCACATGGGATGAACTCGCGCCGCATTTACGTTATAACGAGAAACATCCAGATGCGATTCCCTGGGAATTTAAATATTACGAGCGCAGTTGGGGGTTTTGTCTTTCAAAAAACATATTTGACCGATTGTCCCGCGATAAAAAATACCATGCGGTCATTTGTTCTGAATTTTCCATTGACCCTGAGAACGGCATGAAGATCGCAGTCGGTGTGATTCACCCTGAGGGCGGAGCCAATCCAAAGGCTGGCGAGTTCATTATCCAATCCCACACCTGTCATCCATCCCAGGCCAATGACAATGGTTCTGGAGTAGTCTGCGAGATCGAACTGGCAAGGCGGCTTGCAGAAAAGCCACTACCCGCTGGTTCCATGAGTGTCCGCTTCTGGTTTGGACCTGAAACGATTGGCACCGTCGCCTATCTTGCCAATAACGAAGGCTTGATCCCAAATCTGCGCGGCGGAATTTTTCTTGACACAACGGGCAATGAAAATACATTGGCTTTACAGCGCACGCGGCAGGATAATCATCTGCTTGACCGTATCGCGCGCCATGTCATTGCCAAACAAAACAAGGAATTCCGCGAAGGCGAATTCGCGCAGGTGGCGCCCAACGATGAGCGCATCATCAACGGACCTGGAGTCAACGTCCCGTGTATATCCCTGAGCCGCTTCCCATATCCAGAATATCACACCAGTGATGATGATCTCGATGTCCTCCATGAAGATCTACTTCTTAACGCTGTGGATGTCGCAGAGGAGATCGTCCGCATGTATGCCAGCAATTACATCCCAACACGCACCTTCCGCGGACCTGTTTTCCTCAGCGGTTATGGCTTATGGGTGGATTGGCGCGAGAACTGGGATCTCAATCGCGCCATCGAAAAGATCATGATGAAATTTGAGGGAAAGCATACGGTCTTTGATATCGCCGAACAGGTAGGATTGGATTACTGGACTGTACGCGAGTATGTAGAGAAGTTCCGCGCAAAAGGATTTGTAAAGGCAGTACCGATCCCCTCTGAAGCGGATGTGGAATAATAATACTGAAGCATAGATTACAACCGTATTATTAACTTCCGTCGGTACTGCAGCGCCTCTGTCAATGAGATGATGCGACGAACGGAATGGGCGATGGCGAATTAATGGTCGGCATGCAGCCTGAACGCCGAGGCAGGATTATCCTGATCTGTTGTCTCATGACCATCATTTAGATTGATTATGGATTTGAAGAGATTGATCCCGCCGATGTTGGAGAAAACCAATCGCGTGAACGAGCAAAGCCAGACTTGAAAAAGAAAATTTAACTTTACTCAGCTGCATTGCCCGACTGGATAAATTTTTCAAAAAAAAAAAACAAAGGAAACGTTGTGCGAGAGCGTGCAAGACCTCCTTTTTCTGTTTGAGACCCTGCCGTTGAGGGTGATTTTACTGGTCTAAACACAATTAAAAAGAACATAGCTATGCTCCCCGACAGCATAGCCATGTTTCTCGTTTTTACAAAATCCGATCAGTATATGTTATGGCATTCCATCCCAGTTGCCTGAGATCGGCATATCACCGGGGATGCCCAAGGCGAACACTATATCTGCGAACCCTATCGTATTGGAATTGCGCAGGTAGAAGGAACCGTTTCGATATACGCCAATGGTATCAGTTCCATCATCGTTCCAATCGCCGATGACAGGTTGGTCATTAGCCAGACCATAATTAATCGCGATATCCGCAAATCCGCTTACATTTGTATTCTTCAGGAAGATCACACCATTGCTCGGGCGGAAGACACCGGTGGTATCCAGACCATCACCATCCCAATCCCCTGCAATACCAACATCGCCCGGGTTTCCAAGGTAGAAGCTCATATCCTCTGGTCCCGCAGAATTGCTGTTGCGCAGCAGGAATTGGCCGTTGCGATAGACGCCGATCGTATCAGTGCCATCCCCGTCCCAATCCCCGGAAACCGGCTGATCCCCTGGAAGACCAAAGGCGAACTCCAGGTCAGCAAAGCCAATGGTATTGGAATTGCGCAGGTAGAAAATGCCATTGCGATAAATTCCAATGGTATCTGTTCCGTTACCGTCCCAATCTCCAGTTATAGGATAATCTCCTCCCAATCCATAGTTAATGGCGATATCTGCAAAGCCTGTTGTATTGGCATTCTTCAGATACAAAAGCCCATTACTCGGTCGAAAGACTCCGGTTGTATCTCCACCAGAACCCAGGCCGCCGGAACCATTCTTGATCACAAAGTCCCCAGCAGCCGCGTTGGTCAGGCTATTGTAGTTGGCGCTATCACCCGCCACGAAGTCTGCCGTGATGGCATATGTGCCGATAGCTGTTGGCACGCTTGCAGATCCATTATATTTAATATTGCTAACCACACCTGTAACTGAGCCAGTCACAATCGCCGCCTGCGGGGTGGCATTAAAGACGACCGGCGAATTCATGACAGCTAATGTCGGCGTGGCTTTGTTGATTGAAAAAGAACCGGCAGCGGCATTGGTCAGGCTGATATAAGCGGCCGTATCGTTTGGCACGAAATTCGCTGTGACCGTGTAGGTGCCGGCGTTGGTCGGGACGGTTGCAGATCCATTATATTTAATATTGCTAACCGTACCCGCAACTGAGCCAGTCACAGTCGCCGCCTGTGGAGTCCCGTTGAAGGTAACCGGTGAATTTGTTACAGACAAGGTCGGCGTAACTTTGATCAGCGTGTAATTGACACTAGCTGAATGAGCCTGGGCAGGCATGGTGATCGTGTTTGTGTTGGCAGTACTGGTGTCATTATTGGTGCCAGTCCAGGTGCTGATCTGCCAACCGGAGGTTGGTACTGCCCCGCTCAAGCTAATGGATGCAGCGGTGAGATATTGACCTGCGGCACAACCGGTTGAGTTAGCGGGAGTTGCGACAGGATCTGTACCTTGCCCGGTATGGCTGAGAGTCAGCGCATAACAGGTGGGAGGCAGATTTGTCCACTTGGCATAGAGTGTGATGTCTGCTGCGAAGGAGTAGATCGCGCCGTCAGTGTAGTTCGCGCCCGTGCCATTCGCGAGAGTGTTCCAACCCGCGAAGGTGTAGCCTGTGCGTGTGAAGGTATTGAGCGTCAGGGCGGTCGGGACATTCGCGACCTGCGGAGCCATCGTACCTGTTCCGCCGTTGCTGTTGAAGGTCACGGTGTGATTGGGCAGAGCGGTCCACTTGGCATACAGGGTGATGTTCGCAGCCGGCATGGTTGTGAAGGTGTATGCCGTGTTGAGACCCGCGTCGCTGTACCAGCCGCCGAAGGTGTTGCCAGTCTTGGTCGGGGCTGTCGGAGCGCTGACCGCCGAGCCGAAGGGCTGGGTGATCGCAGCTACCGCCGAGCCGCCATTGCTGTTGAACGTGATGGTATAGCTGTTGGCCGTCCACTTGGCATACAGCGTGATGTTCGCAGCCGGCATGGTTGTGAAGGTGTATGCCGTGTTGAGACCCGCATCGCTGTACCAGCCGCCGAAGGTGTTGCCAGTCTTGGTCGGGGCTGTCGGAGCGCTGACCGCCGAGCCGAAGGGCTGGGTGATCGCGGCTACTGCCGAGCCGCCATTGCTGTTGAACGTGATGGTGTAGCTATTCACCGTCCACTTGGCATACAGCGTGATGTCTGCAGCGAAGGAGTAGATCGCGCCGTCAGTGTAGTTCGCGCCCGTGCCATTCGCGAGAGTGTTCCAGCCCGCGAAGGTGTAGCCTGTGCGCGTGAAGGTATTGAGTGTCAGGGCGGTCGGGACATTCGCGACCTGCGGAGCCATCGTACCAGTCCCGCTGTTGCTGTTGAAGGTCACGGTGTGATTGGGCAGAGCGGTCCACTTGGCATACAGTGTGATGTCCGAAGCCGGCATGGTTGTGAAGGTGTATGCCGTGTTGAGACCCGCGTCGCTGTACCAGCCGCCGAAGGTGTAGCCAGCCTTGGTCGGGGCTGTCGGAGCGCTGACCGCCGAGCCGAAGGGCTGGGTGATCGCGGCTACTGCCGAGCCGCCATTGCTGTTGAACGTGATGGTGTAGCTGTTGGCTGTCCACTTGGCATACAGCGTGATGTCTGCAGCCGGCATGGTTGTGAAGGTGTAGGCTGTGGTGAGACCCGCATCGCTGTACCAACTGCCGAAAGTGTAGCCAGTCTTGGTCGGGGCTGTCGGAGCCGTCACTGCGGTGTCAAAGTCCTGTGTGATGGCAGTGACTGCAGTGCCGCCATTACTGTTGAACGTGATGGTATAGCTGTTCACCGTCCACTTGGCATACAGCGTGATGTCTGCTGCGAAGGAGTAGATTGCGCCGTCAGCGTAGTTCGTGCCCGTACCATTCGCGAGAGTGTTCCAGCCCGCGAAGGTGTAGCCTGTGCGTGTGAAGGTATTGAGCGTCAGAGCGGTCGGGACATTCGCGACCTGCGGAGTCATCGTACCTGTTCCACCGTTGGCGTTAAAGGTCACGCTGTGAGTCGGCAGATTTGTCCACTTGGCATACAGGGTGATGTCTGCTGCGAAAGAGTAGATCGCGCCGTCAGTGTAGTTCGCGCCCGTGCCATTCGCGAGAGTGTTCCAACCCACGAAGGTGTAGCCTGTGCGCGTGAAGGTATTGAGTGTCAGGGCGGTCGGGACATTCGCGACCTGCGGAGTCATCGTGCCAGTCCCGCTGTTGCTGTCGAAGGTCACGGTGTGATTGGGCAGAGCGGTCCACTTGGCATAGAGTGTGATGTTCGCAGCCGGCATGGTTGTGAAGGTGTAGGCCGTGTTGAGACCCGCGTCACTGTACCAGCCGCCGAAGGTGTTGCCAGCCTTGGTCGGAGCTGTCGGAGCCGCCACTGCGGTGTCAAAGTCCTGTGTGATGGCAGTGACTACCGAGCCGCCATTACTGTCAAATGTGATGGTGTAGCTATTGGCTGTCCACTTGGCATACAGCGTGATGTCTGCTGCCGGCATGGTTGTGAAAGTGTAGGCCGTGTTGAGACCCGCGTCACTGTACCAGCCGCCGAAGGTGTTGCCAGTCTTGGTCGGGGCTGTCGGAGCCGTCACTGCGGTGTCAAAGTCCTGTGTGATGGCAGTGACTACCGAGCCGCCATTGCTGTTGAACGTGATGGTGTAGCTGTTGGCCGTCCACTTGGCATACAGCGTGATGTCTGCAGCCGGCATGGTTGTGAAGGTGTAGGCCGTGTTGAGACCCGCGTCGCTGTACCAACCGCCGAAGGTGTAGCCAGTCTTGGTCGGGGCTGTCGGAGCGCTGACCGCCGAGCCGAAGGGCTGGGTGATCGCTGCAACCGCCGAGCCGCCATTGCTGTTGAACGTGATGGTGTAGCTGTTGGCTGTCCACTTGGCATACAGCGTGATGTCTGCAGCCGGCATCATTGTCGAAGGTGTAGGCGTGGTGAGACCCGCGTCGCTGTACCAACCGCCGAAGGTATTTCCAGTCTTGGTCGGAGCTGTCGGAGCACTGACCGCCGAGCCGAAGGGCTGGGTGATCGCACCAACCGCCGAGCCGCCATTGCTGTTGAACGTGATGGTGTAGCTGTTGGCTGTCCACTTGGCATACAGGGTGATGTTCTGCGAAGCCGGCAGTGCGTTGTGAAGGTGCCCGTGCCTTGAGACCCGCGTGCTGTACCAACCCCGAAGGTGTAGCCTGTGCGGTGAAGCTATTGGAGCCGCCAGTGTGGTCGTGACAGTCCACCTGCGGATGGCATCGCTACCTGATCCGCTATTGCTGTCGAAGGTCACGGTGTGATTGGGCAGAGCGGTCCACTTGGCAAACAAGGTGATGTTCGCAGCCGGCATGGTTGTGAAGGTGTAAGCCGTGTTGAGAGCCGCGTCGCTGTACCAGCCGCCGAAGGTATTGCCAGCCTTGGTCGGGGCTGTCGGAGCCGTCACCGTGGTGTCAAAGTCCTGTGTGATGGCAGTGATTGCCGAGCCGCCATTACTGTCAAAGGTGATGGTGTAGCTATTGGCTGTCCACTTGGCGTAGAGCGTGGTGCTCAAGCCCATCGTGTCGAAGGTATGAAGCGTGGTGAGACTGACTTCGTTGTACCAGCCGCCGAAGGTGTAGCCAGTCTTGGTCGGAGCTGTCGGAGCGCTGACCGCCGAGCCGAAGGGCTGGGTGATCGCAGCTACCGCCGAGCCGCCATTGCTGTTGAACGTGATGGTGTAGCTGTTGGCCGTCCACTTGGCATACAGCGTGATGTCTGCTGCGAAGAGTAGATCGTCCGCGCCCGTGCCATTGGCGGTGTCCGCGAAGGTGTAGCTGGTAGGCCGTGTTGAGACCCGCGTCGCTGTACCAGCCGCCGAAGGTGTAGCCAGCCTTGGTCGGGGCTGCGAGCCGTCACTGCGGTGTCAAAGTCCTGGGTGATGGCAGTGACTACCGAGCCGCCATTGCTGTCAAAGGTGATGGTGTAGCTGTTGGCCGTCCACTTGGCATACAGTGTGATGTTCGCAGCCGGCATGGTTGTGAAGGTGTAGGCCGTGTTGAGACCCGCGTCGCTGTACCAGCCGCCGAAGGTGTTGCCAGTCTTGGTCGGGGCTGTCGGAGCCGTCACTGCGGTGTCAAAGTCCTGTGTGATGGCAGTGACTACCGAGCCGCCATTGCTGTCAAAGGTGATGGTGTAGCTGTTGGCTGTCCACTTGGCATACAACGTGATGTCTGCAGCCGGCATGGTTGTGAAGGTGTAGGCCGTGTTGAGACCCGCGTCGCTGTACCAGCCGCCGAAGGTGTAGCCAGTCTTGGTCGGAGCTATCGGAGCGCTGACCGCCGAGCCGAAGGGCTGGGTGATCGCAGTTACTACCGAGCCGCCATTACTGTCAAAGGTGATGGTGTAGCTGTTGGCTGTCCACTTGGCGTAGAGCGTGATGTCTCCAGCCGGCATGGTTGTGAAAGTGTATGCCGTGGTGAGACCCGCGTCGCTGTACCAGCCGCCGAAGGTGTTGCCAGTCTTGGTCGGGGCTGTCGGAGCGCTGACCGCCGAGCCGAAGGGCTGGGTGATCGCAGCTACTACCGAGCCGCCATTGCTGTTGAACGTGATGGTGTAGCTGTTGGCTGTCCACTTGGCGTAGAACGTGATGTCTCAGCCGGCATGGTGTGAAGGTGTAGGCGTGGTGAGACCCGCGTCGCTGTACCAGCCGCCGAAGGTGTAGCCAGTCTTGGTCGGAGCTGTCGGAGCGCTGACCGCCGAGCCGAATGGCTGGGTGATCGCAGCTACTACCGAGCCGCCATTGCTGTCAAAGGTGATGGTGTAGCTGTTGGCTGTCCACTTGGCGTAGAGCGTGGTGCTCAAGCCCATCGTGTCGAAGGTATGAAGCGTGGTGAGACTGACTTCGTTGTACCAGCCGCCGAAGGTGTAGCC
Source organism: Candidatus Villigracilis saccharophilus (assembly GCA_016709305.1). Lineage (GTDB taxonomy): Bacteria > Chloroflexota > Anaerolineae > Anaerolineales > Villigracilaceae > Villigracilis > Villigracilis saccharophilus. The sequence continues at coordinate 26,720 of JADJNA010000003.1, read as the reverse complement.
AGTCTTGGTCGGAACTGTTGGAGCGCTGACCGCTGAGCCGAATGGCTGGTTTATCGCACCAACCGCCGAGCCGCCATTGCTGTCGAATGTGAGGGTTTGGCTGACCGCGGCCCACTGAGCATAGAGCGTGACGCTCGACGTGAATGGATAAGAAGCACCATTGGCGTAGTGAGTGCCGCTTCCGTTAGCGGCTGTGGTCCAGTCAACGAAACTGTAGCCTGTCCGTGTGAAGCCGTTGGATGTCAGGTTCGTGGCAACACTCGCGGTCTGAGGATTCATCGAGCCGTTATCGCTACCATTTCCATTGAAGGTGGCGGTGTAATTAGTTGCACTGGCAGTGGTAAAGCTCCGCGAGGGAGGTGTGGCAGTTTTGAGAGTGTCAGTGATCTCGGCATACCACTCGTAGTTCTTTGCCGCATCCAAGCCAGTCCATGAAACGCTTGCAGTACCATTGCCGCTAATCACGGTCTGATCTGAGCCGATCTGTACATAACCACTGCCGCCCATGGCATAAGGCAAAGTAAAATACTTTCGGTGGGACTGCTGCCATCATAGTTCTTATTCATGGTGGGCGAGTATGTATTCACATAGATGGTGTTAGCCGCTGGTGAGAAGCGCATGACGCGTAAATACCCACTTTGCCCGCCATTCGAAGTTTGATAGTCGGATCGCAGAGAATAGACAGTGTTGTTATTGTAAACGTCAGTGCGTCGTGCGGCAGTGTCGAGATGCCCGCCGTTCATCAAGAATAGATTGGGATTGCCTTTTAGCGCGTCATATATGGCCTGTCCTTGCGAAGTGAATGTGTTGCCACTGCCAACCAACAAATCGTGAGTGATGACAATTGCCCGTCGATCGCTGTATGTCGTTGAAAGCAAGGTGTTTGCCCAAGCCAAAACTGGGTTGCTTGGACTGGTCATCGTGGTGTCCAGCTCGATGAATATAACAATAAACTTCATCCCGCTAGCTTCGAACAATGTATAGTAATTATCATAGTCGCTAGTGCCATAGCGCCCGCCATAGGTGGCTTGTGATGTTTGCGACTGGCAAACTGGGTATTGAATTCGGCTGTCCCGGCGGGAGCGCCATCGTGATTGCCAGCTTCAATCCCGTAGGGGACACCGCCTGCAGTCAGAATGTCGAATGCGGTGGTCGCTCTCGTCCACTCGAGGGGGATCGTGCTGGTATTGACGTTATCGCCCAGGCTCATCGCATAAACAATGTTACTGGTGGTCTTATTGTCTACGATCCATTGCATCTGCGCGTTATAAATAAGCGGATACGAGGCGGCATACATCTGCGGATCGGGGATGGCAACGATGGTGAAATCCGAGGCTTTCGGTCTGCCATAGAATTTCACGGTCAGATTATCAAGGTCAACATCAGAAACGTTGACACTCAATATGGGCGGGGTTGAAACACCAGTCGCCAGATCAGCAGGCGTGCCCGAATTGAATACGGGTGTGTGATTGACGACCGCAGGCGCACCGGCACCCCAATTGAATCCTGCTCCAGAGATCGTGCCAAGGACAGATGTACCGGCACTACTGGAAACTGAAGTTCCTGTTGTCTCGTTCAATCCCCAACGAGCGACCAGTCCGGTTTGCGGGCTGGTGATGGGCGAATTAATCGTGCCCTGGATGTCGGCTTGCGTGCGCGCATGATTCCAGATGCGCGTTTCATCTAGATTGCCGACAAAGTACCCGGGACCGTAAGTACCTGATGTGCCTGGTAAATTAGTGGAATTTAACGAAGTACCAAGTGCCGCCCTTTGAGCGCTGCCAAATTGAGGATACCTTGTCGCTCCAAGATCAAGCGTTGTTTCCAAACTTCCATCCAGATAGAGTTTCCAAATCTTGCCATCATACGTGACAGCGGCATGATGCCAGACGCCATCCGCGGCAATCGGCGTGACGCCAATAATTGGGTGATTCAAGCCGGATGTTCCACCCGCCGGACAACCGGCTTGACCTACTGTACATTCTTCAAAATCTGCGACAAGCACATTCGTTGAATTACCAACGATATTCCCAATTCCCAGGAAATAATTCACATCAGTTGCAATGGTTTCTGTTTCAGCCATGCCTTTGCTGACCAGCGGCACGGCTACAACACCACCCTCTCCGGTGTATGATGTCGCCCCGGCGGCAGTGCGCTTGAACCATGTTTCGATGGTGAAGGTTTGCAAGCCTAGTGCAGAAGGGTTGGCAAGATCAACATAGGCATTGGATGTACCTAAATACAAACCATTGTTCGGTTCGCCGGGCGTTGTTGCGCAGGAGGTATTGCTATAAGCCGAATCGCCTATATTATTGGAGGCACGCACTCGATAGCAATATTGTGTGGCGGGGTCGAGCGTGGTGTGGCTATAAGTTGCAACGTTGGTTGCGGTCGTGCCGATTTGTACCCAGCTGGTGATGCCATCCGGCGATTGTTCAACCTTGAAACTGGTTTCATTGGAGGAATTATCCGTCCACGCGAGATCGATCTGCAAACCTGTTGTCGGGGTTGCCGCGAGGAGAGTCGGCGCAGTGGGAACGGAGGGTGGCGCAATATTGAACGGTGCGCCGGGTCACCCAGTTGTAGTTAGCACCGGTGATGGTTCCATTCGCAACCGTAGCAATAGAATCTCCGACCAAGGTTCCGGTTCCATCATTCAATCCCCAACGTGCGACCAATCCAGTTCCGGATGTGAGTTGGCTATTGATATCTGCCATAATCAGTGACTGAGACCGGGCTACATTCCAAACCCGCGCTTCATCTATCACGCCCTGGAAATATCCGTGGGGTGCACCGCCGGATTCGATCATGGTACCCAACCCGGCTTGCTGTATTGAATCCGAACGTGGCGTGAATGCTCCCACAACAAGCGTGGTCTCTAAATTCCCATTCAGGTAAAGTCTCCAGGTGGTGCCATCATAAGTGGCGGCAGCGTGATACCAGACATCATTTACGATGGGGGTCACCCCGCTGACCGGATGGTTCAAACCGGTTGCATTATCTTCGAAATCTGCGGCAATCACATCTGTCGTATCGTTGATCACTAACATCCAGTCCGCGTCTACATTAGAACCATCGCCCTGGGGAGAGCCATGCGTCACCAATGGAATCGCGCTTGTAATTCCACCAGTTCCAGTAGTATTTGGAGTACCCGCCCCGGTTCGCTTGAACCAGGTTTCGATCGTGAATGTAGCCAGATCAAGCTTGGCAGGATCGCCAAAGGTAACATAGGTACCAGATGCGTTTGTGAATTGCAGGGCAGTATTTGTCCCGCCAACTACGCCGTAGTTGACGCCTGCCGCATACGCATTGGCGGGCATACTAAGCGAGTTTGTTGCAGCAGTACTTGAGTTGTTTCCAGTGCCATACCAACTTCCGATCTGCGAACCAGCATCAGGTGAAGCACCGCTCAAACTAATGGCTTCTCCAAAAACATACTGACCGGCAGAACAGCCGGTTGAGTTGGCTGGCAAAGCTGTTGGCGTGCTCCCATTCCCGGTGTGACCTAGCGTCAGCGCATAACATACCGAAGGTGATCCTTTTACTGCTGCAGTGCCCGAATCAGTAAAGGTACTGCCGGCGACCGGGAGGTAGACCCAGTCGTAGCTGGTCTCGTGCAGGGTCAGCTTTAAGATGCCGTAGGTTGTGTTGTCGCGAACCAGGCTCGTTCCGAGGACCGTGCCAAAATTGTGGTGACTCTCTCCGACGCCGCCGACTGTGAATTGGTGGATACCGTAGAGCGGGTCAGCCACTGGCGGGTCAGACGGCATCGCGCCCGACTTCATCGGGGCAAACCGTTCATAGATGTGGTCATGCCCATCAAGCAGGATATCCACACCAGCCGCGTATAGATCATCCCACAGCGGTTGAAGCTCCTGGAGGTTTGTGGACCCCGAACTGTAGCGCGGCTTGTGCATGAGGGCGACCACATTCTTGGTGCTGTTCGCAGCCAGGTCGGCCTTCAGCCAAAGCTCCTGGGCTGACCCGGCATTACAGCCGCCGACGAGGGCACACTCGGTCTCGAGGTTGACAACGTGCCAGTTGCTATTTATGTCATAGCTGTAGTAACTCTTGCCGCCGGCATCTGTCGCGTGGCCGTTGCCTCCGAAGAAGGCGAAGTAGGGGTCGAGGTTGTTCCTGCCACCGGGATCCCAGTCATGGTTACCGGGGATGGGACGCGTCCGTGATAGGACAGAGGGATCGCCCCACGGTGTGGTTGCGTAGCAATTTGCATACTCCTCAGTTGTTCCGAAGTAGTAGACATCGTCACCGGTGGTGAATACAGTCCCGTCAATTTCCTTGACGATGTTGCCGGTCGCTGTGTCCCCAACGACAGGATCGCAGGCGGCGATATCACCGACACCGACGAAGATCGGATCAGCGCCCGGGTCGGTATGGAAGGTCCAGGTGGGTCCGGTGGTAGTGGCAGTGCCATCGTTGACGGTAACATACCACTCGAACGTCTGGCCGGCGCCAAGGTTCGCCCAAGGCGTGGTTGTACTTGCCCCGGACGCGACGCTCGTTTTCTGCGCGATCTGAGCAAAGACGCCGCTGGCATACGGCCGGCCGAAGAAGGTACCGGTCATCGGGTCGCTGTTGGGGTCGGAGCCGCCGACACTAAGTGTCGGCGAAGTGCCTATACCTGTTGAACCGTTAAGTGGCGCGTTGACGGTCGGTGCGGCGGGAGGTGCAGCAGCGATTGGCGGATCGAAGCCAGGAACCAGGCGGGGCTTCCTGCCGAAGTGCCGGTTTCATAAGTAGTTGGTCCCGCCGAATCACTAATCGAAGAGCCTGAACCTTCATTCATACTCCAGTGACCAATTAAACCTGTTGTATCACTCGGTGATTCCAAATTCCGGTTTGATTGAATTGTCGCTTGAGGTAAAGCCTTATTCCAAATACGTACCTCATCGATTACACCTGCAAAACGTCCTTCGACGGTTGCTGCTGAATCCATTGCCACTGCGATACCAGCTTTTTGGATACTATCGTAACGAGGAGTTCTTACTAAGTCTGTTCCACTGATAGTTAATGTTTGATCAAGGACGCCATCAATGTAAAGATTCCATATTCCAGATGGTTGATCATACGTTGCTGCTACATGGTGCCAGATGCTATCGACAGTAATCGTACCTACACCAGTAATAGGATGATTTACCCCACTGTTATAATCTTCGAAATCCGCGCATAGGTGGTTTGATGCGTCAATACCAAAAAATAATTTGCATCAACATTGGTGCCATCTGCTTCATGTAACCCTTTTGCAATTATTGGTACTCCAGTACAACTGGGGGCAGATCCAGTATTGGCTGTTGTTCCATTTCCAGTTCGTTTGATCCAAGCCTCGAGAGTGAAACTTGCAGCACCCAAACCGTTGAGATTGTTAGCAGTTGTGCCTACGTTTTCATTTAAACCCCAACGTCCTAACAGCCCGGTCGTTGGAGCTAATATTTCAGAATTCATGCCCCCCGAAATTTCCGTCTGGGTGCGGGCGTAATTCCACACACGCGGCTCATCCAATCTACCTGCAAAATATCCCTGAATGGTGGTTCCGTTTGATTGGATGGATGTTGCTAATGCCAATGGCGAAACGACAGCGGCATTGGCCGGCCTGCCTACTACAAGCTCATTTTCCAGGTTCCCGTTCAAGAAAAGCTGCCACTTGTTTCCATCATAGGTAGCGGCTGCGTGGTACCAAGTATTAAGGGCGATTGTTGTCACTCCGGTGATCGGGTGGTTCAGACTCGGCGATGCTCCACTTGTCCCTTCTTCAAAATCTGCAACCAGTTTTGCGCTTGTTGCATCGATTCCCAAAAAGTAATTAATGTCGGCGGCGGCAGATTCGCCTTCCGATGTGCCTTTCGTCAACAATGGAATTGCAGATGTGATTCCACTGCCTCCTGTTGTAACGCCGACCCCAGCTGCGGTACGATAAAACCAAGTCTCAACTGCGAAAGTTGCAGAATTGAATGCCGTGCCTACTCCAGTGGTCACATATGCTGTGGATCCGTTAAATGTCAATGATGATCTGCTCAGTTTGGAGTTAACTGTTGTGTTCCATGTAGGAATAGTAGTACCCGAAAGCGTACCAGGAGTCATCCTAGTATTTCCAAACATCACATACTGGCTGGACCTGTTAAAACTGCAACGCCGTCCCGGCGGGCGCGGCGCTGACAGGGTTAATCCCTACAGCAGATAAAAGCATGGAAAGGATCATTAAACTGTAAATAATCCGATGGCTCATTGCAAACAAAGATTTAGTGGTATGCATTACTTTCCTCCGAGGAATGTATTAAACTGGCGAATCTCGATTAATTTCGTCTAAATATCGTAAAGAAATGGGCTGCTTTAATGTAATTCCGCCTAACAAGACTACAAAGAGCGACTTATCGTGGATTATGGCAAAACGATCCACCTTACAATTTACTTGCAGCGCCTTACAAAACTGTTAGTTTTAGTATAAAAGCTATGATTGAGGCTGCAAGTGACAAATGTCATATAACGGCTGGTGTGGGGGATTAAATTAAACCATTATTGGCTCTCCCGTTTTTAACGGGAAACCAGGTCAAAAGCGACTAAAACATGTAAACGAACTGAACCGAAATTGTGATAGCCATAACCGGGTCGATTGACGCGGTTTGATTTTCTAATCGACACCTTCAGCAAAACCGTTGTTATGGCGTCCAACAAAGTAATTGAGAATTTGTTGCCGCCAGTTTCGCAATATTTTCACAAAGGACTGTAAGGCTCGAAAAGAACCGGTTTCTACCCAGCGACCGAATCGAGCAGGCGTTCACGCGCCTGCATTCGTCTCTCAGGTACGGATGTGATTATCGACGGGGAAATTCCCAAGCCGCTCAACGACAGCCTCGATTTTATCGGCGCGCGCTCCAACCTGAAGGGCTTCCTGTGCGAATACATGACATCAGGTCGTGTGCTGGTTTTGGGGAAAGGCGCAAAAGTAACTGTGCTGGAAGTTGGTGAACGCGCGCTGCACAACCTGCGCAACTTGTTGACGATCCATGCCGATGAATTGAAACATAATCATCAAATTCGGGAATCATAAAAAGCACTCGATCTGCCCGTAGGTTGGAAAAATACTTTTGTCAGCAGCAGGAAGAGCAGAAGTTCGCAACAGATTAAACGAACGCAGACTTCCGTCTGCCTTTTGTTGAAATTGCGGACTGAAGTCCGCATTCATTGGAAGGTGAAATCACTCGTGAGTATTCGCAAGTCATTTTTTAGTTTTCATGAGGTATGTTCCATTTGGGTAGGAAATTATCAGCCATAAATCCATAATTCACCGGCTTGTCCAGTCAAAATACTCCGTTGGGGTAATAGGCAGATCTTCATGAATCCATACAATAGAAATACAAAAGTGCTGTTCATGTTCCAGAAGGCGAGGTAATCCATGTTTTTCACTTTGACCATATTCGTGCTGGCTTACATAGTGATTGCAAGTGAAAAGTTTCCCCGTCACTGGGTGGCTTTGATTGGCGCTGGTTTGCTGATCGTGTTTGGCATACTCAGCCCCATGGAAGCATTCACCTATATTAACTGGGAAACCTTGGGACTCCTGGCTGGCATGTTCACATTGGTTTCCATTCTTCAAGAAGCTGGCTTTTTCACGTGGCTGGCCATGAAGGCGCTCAAGAAAGTTAATTATCACCCCGTCGCCCTTTTTATCGTTTTAATTATCTTTGCGGCAGTCATGGCCATGTTCATGGATAGCATCACGGTCATGTTATTCCTCTCCGCATTGACATTGCAACTCTGTCTCTTGCTAAAACTCGATCCCGTTCCATTGGTGATCGCAGAAGTATGTGCCGCCAATACAGGCGGAGCCGCCACTCTTGTTGGTGACCCTCCAAACGTAATTCTCGGCACAACCCTCGGATTTAACTTTACCGATTTCATTACCCACACTGGTCCGATCTCTGCGATTGCTGCGCTTCTTCTGCTTGGCATGTTCTACCTGGCCAACCGCAAATCATTGATGGATGCCCATAATTTATTGAATGATGCGACGATTGACGAGATCGAAGCACTTCATAAAGAACCCATGCAAGCGCATCTGACTCGCGTTGGACTGGTTGGCTTTCTAGGGGCGGTTATCTTGCTCGTGCTTCACATCCCGTTAAGCGAATGGACAGGGATTCACATCAACGCAGCCATGGCCGCGCTTGTCCCGGCTGGATTGGCTTTGCTGGTTATGAAAAATGTGGATCGTAAAAAAGCTGTCCTCAAAGTGGATGGCGAAAGCATCCTGTTCTTTGCTGGTCTATTTGTATTGATCGGCGGTTTGGAAAAGATAGATATCTTCAAATCCCTCGCACAAGGTTGGCAGATGCGTCCACAACCAACCACAGCGGATTGGTGATGGCCTTGCACTGGCTGCCCGGTCTCGCGAAGCGGAATTGTGGATAACGTCCCGCTGGCCTTGGCGATGAGCTATGTACTTAAGGATTTGGCACAGATTCCGCGTGCCCGCCCTTGCCTTGATGGTTTGGTCATTGGCACTGGGCGTGGACATCGGGGGGAATTTGACCCCGATCGGCGCTTCTGCAAATGTGGTTGCCTACTCATTCATCGAGCGTAATCATGGCTCCATTGGCTGGAAACGCTGGCTTGTTGTGGCAGTTCCTCCCACCATCCTTGCGATGGTATTTGCCTCGCTGTCTGTCATGCTGAAAGGTCATTGGGGCTGGTACTAATTCATCGGTTACTTCAAGGTGTTCGCCGACACCATGAAATGAAAAATAAAATTTTAGGAGAGAGAAATGAACTTCATAAAAAAACGCCGGGGAACGATCTTGTCACTGGTGATGATGCTGACGCTTGTGTGTGTCACACCCGCTTTCGCACAGGACGGCACGCCGCCATCCCCTGAAATTGATGATCTTAAATTGGGTATCAATATTTTGTGGATGATTCTTGGTGGTTTCCTCGTTTTCTTCATGCAGGCGGGTTTTGCTCTGGTGGAAACTGGTTTTACCCGCAATAAGAATGTTGCCCACACCATGATGATGAATATGATGGTCTTCTGTATCGGCGCAGTCGGTTACTGGCTGACTGGTTTTGCTTTTCAATTCGGTGCAGTCAATGCCGCTTTTCCAGCGGTATCAACTGTCGGCGCAATTGCGGGGGAATGGGCTCATTCACCGATCACTCTTGGCGACTGGTCAGGTCTGCTTGCGGCTCCTTTGATCCGCTTTGGTCAATATGGAATTCTGGGCGGCAGCGGATTCCTGCTCGGCGGGCTCGGAGCAAACGCAGGGGTCCTGGCTTTCTTCCTTTTCCAAATGGTCTTCATGGATACAGCTGCCACCATCCCGACCGGTTCAATGGCTGAACGATTGAAATTCCTGGGCTTTGTGTTCATGGCGTTATGGGTCAGCATGATCATCTATCCAATTGCGGGTGGATGGGTTTGGGGCGGCGGCTGGCTGCAGAATTTGGGACGTGCTACTGGGCTGGGGAACGGTGCAGTGGACTTTGCAGGCTCAGGTGTGGTGCACATGATCGGCGGTGCGATTGCGTTGGCTGGAGCGATTGTTATCGGTCCGCGAATTGGCAAATTTAACAAGGACGGCTCGGCCAATATGATCCCTGGGCATAACTTGTCGCTTGGAATTTTGGGAACGATTATCTTGTTCTTTGGCTGGTTCGGTTTTAACCCTGGCTCATCCTTGGGATTTGTCGGTGCGTTTAGAAATCTTGCGGTCATTGCGGCCATCAATACATTGATGGCTGGCGCGGCAGGCGGTGTTTCCGCCATGACGTATGCCTGGATATTTGGCACAACGAAAAAGCCAGACCCAGCCTTGTCAGTCAATGGAGTTCTGGCTGGTCTGGTTGCCATCACTGCACCCTGTGCCTTTGTAGACACCTGGGCCGCAGTTGTGATCGGCCTGATCGCCGGAGTCATTGTGTGCTGGGCAACTAGCTTGTTGGATAAATTGAAGATCGATGACCCGGTCGGTGCTGTACCTGTGCACTTATTCAATGGTATGTGGGGCGTGCTCGCAGTCGGTATTTTTGCCAATGGTAATCCTGATACCGCCGCGTGGAATGGAGTTGAATCAGCCGTGACAGGTTTGTTATATGGCGGTTCGACGCAGATCCTTGCGCAGCTGGCCGAGGTGGTCAGCATCTTTGTATTCGTCTTCGGACTCACGTATGTGTTCTTCAAAGTACTGGCAGCGTTCAAAGTTCTGCGCGTTTCGCGCGAGGTGGAATTGCAAGGCTTGGATATTCAAGAAATGGGCGCGGTGGGATACCCGGTGGATTGGGAGCCTCAGGATGTGAGTACACCCGAAGTAAGCAAGCCTGGCTTTTCGGCACACCCTGCAACAACTGATTAAAAATTTAACAGCCTTGTCTGGGCTGTTCCTTTCTTCCATGCAAGTCCTGAAAGGGAAATATCAAGTAGTAGTCTTGGGAAAATCGATACCTTGCGTCTAGAAAAACCTGCGGATTATTGTAAAAATATACAAAAGATTGCCAACGCAAGGCATTTAATGGTCAAAAATACCACCATCTTTTTCCAGGAAAACAATATATAATTTATTGAACAAACGATTGAAAGGGCAAAACCGATGAAAATCGGTGACGCAAAGCCACGGGTCTTAAACTGCAGTAGCAGTCATGATTGCCGGGCCACCGTTGTCAAGACAAATTTCAAAGAAAAGTCTTGCAGGCTTGGTAAATACCAAGCCTGCTTTAATTTCCACCAGACTCCTGCTTTATGGAAAAAACTTTCAGATCAAATTTTTAAATGGGAGTTCTAAGATGATTATTTCGAATACTGGACGCTATCAGGTCATTTCTGAAAATCTGCAGGCATTTGCCTCACCCTCTTTCAAACAACCCACAGGGGAGGTTTATCCGATGTTCGCTTTCATTATCCTCATCAAATTTCAGGAAAATATTCCTGGTGTTGCGGAGTGGGGCCAACTGGATAATGGGAAGTGGATTACAACACTTCAAAACCGTAAAGTGCGGGTGAAATTCATTGCCCCGGCCAATCCCGCTCAAATCACACGTCCTGAGCATACAATTCAAATCAACGAAATGGGATTGATCAGCATCGATGGACTTCCCTATGAATAAAATCATCAATTTTCCCGACGGTACGATTTATGTAGAACGTCCCGGTTCACGCTGGGGCAGGGTAAAAATGCAACTTGAACCGATTCAGTTTTCCGGGAATGAAGTGATGGCGCGGGCTGTTCAGGATTCATATCCGCCCAAGGGCACTGGTAAAGGCTCCACGATCCCAATCTCCATTGAATGGTTTAAATACCTTGATAACTTCCATAACAAGAATGAACATGATTGGCTCTGGACCCCGCGCATGCTTTGGTTTAATAGAGGTTTTGTGGGCGACGCGCGCGGCGGCAGTCTGGAAAACGGTGCAGATCCGCAGCCAATTCTTGAATGCATCACGGGACCGTGCAATATCCGTCGCATCATTGGAGAAACAGAAACACATTTTGAAGTTTGGGCGCTCCCTGTTAATTTGGACCCAGCCAGCTTCGACCCGATTGTGTTCAATTGGCAAAATTACCCATGGATCTTTTGGAAGGCTCAAGCGCGAACCGCGGAATTCCAGGTACAGAATGTAGGCAAGGGATTGGATGTATTTCACATGAACGTTAGAAAACCTCAGGACCGCCACTTCATGCATAAGGGTGATATTACATTATTTCCCCCCTGTCCATTCCATGTGTCGGATGGAATTAGCAAATGGGAAATTGCAGACTACATGTTCGTCGGGGCAAGCATCTATGGGATCAGTGATAAAGGCGTTCGCATTCCACTTCTATTATCCAACACGCCTGGACAATGGGATTTCCCGACAGACTGGCGTTGTACTGCGCCAGGCGTTATCCCCCCTGTTTGAAGTATTGGTTCAATTTTCAAAATTTGAAATTCACTTCTTAAGCCACCACCATCTCTGCTCGTGCAGGAACTGTTGGCATTTTTCAGACTCAAATAACCTTTGATTTTGTAATTGGATTTTGCCATGAAAGAAGATGACGAACCTCCCCAACCCAGACCCATATTCGCTAACCAAGACCAACCTTCAGGATTGTTTTCAGGAATTGTATAGGATGCTGCCAGCCTCAATGGTGAAGAGCATGCGCCTGAGCACAGATGCGTACCTGCTCCATAAACACTTTGGTTTGGGAATGTGGATGCGCAATAATTGGGGATTGTGGTCAGAACAGTCGCGGTTGAAAAAATATTTTGACAGTCTGGGAATTCGTGACGCGGATGATGTACTCAGTTTAATCCTGACATCCTGTTGGGGTCATCTGAATCCAAAACCATAAAAAACTTTATTAAACCTTTAGTTGGGAAGAAGCTTTATCAAAAAAAATGCTTCACGTGGATAGGTACAATGCTCTCGGTCGTAAAGTCGTATTAGCAACCAGCAAAGCATTATGCCATATACATCCTGTCCTCTCCTCTGGATAAATGCCATCCTGGTATTACCGTTTGCAAACAGGTGATCTTGAGACCTTACAAGGACTTGAAAAGCATATTCTGGACAATGACCGTGCAAAGAAAATGAGGTGACTGTTCTGCCATGGTACTTATCTTATTTGGAGACTCTCAGTCTTCACCCGACGGCGGTCATCAGCCGCCTCCGTGAACAATCCGCTGAGTGAGTTCTGGATTTTTTCAATATGATGACCCGCCCAGTCGTTTTCGAGAAAAAATAAACATAAAAAGTCTGCGGATTTCCACTGAAGACTTTTTATGTTCCCATCCTCACTTATGGTTGAAGATTATTTTTTATTTTCTTTCCCTATACATCCATATTTTTTCAAGTTGATCAGCACTTTGTCCGGTCAATTCCTTCCAGGCCAGTTGAAGTTCAAGATCAAACGCGATTCCCGCATTCAAGATTGAAAGCTCATATGCGGCAACTTGTCGCGGTAGTGATAACAATGGATTGGCTTCGCCTGTGCCGGATAAACGACTTCTTTTCCTGCTTTTCATTCTTTGGATTTCTTTTTGACCTAGAGGCGAGAACAGGATCTTTGAATTCTGATCTCCTGCTATGCAAAGTAAAGCTTGCGGTTCAGTGTGCGATTCCACGAACTGTAAGTTTAAATCCATTCCTGAAACCTTTGTCGCAACCCTGCTTAGCCAGGCAAGCGGATCATTTACCTTAACTGCGCGCGCCATCCTTTCCCTTTTTATGAGCAAGTCCTGTACTGCCCATAACTCGGTTTGTTCACGTAAGGCGTCGATCGCCCTGCGCTGACGTTCATTTCCACGGCTGATCAAAGCACCGAAGATGATCACGGCCGCTGATACGACAATTGCAAGTATTATGTCCATTTTAGAACTCCTGGTTATTTTGATTATTCGTCATCTTTTGACGGATATTGAAGATTTTGGATTGATACCTGATCGACCATACTTCTTAGGCGATCAAGCGCGGCGGGACGTGGGTCGATCACACTTACAGAAGTGATCACGATAAATAAAGCTGCCACTACCGGTAATGGCCAAAGGGGTGTAGCTTGGGCTGGAAGTGATGTATTGTCTGATGGGGTAATCATTGCAGGTGTGGGTAAAACAACTGTTCCTGTTGCTGTAATTATCACAGGCATGGTAGGCGCAGTTATCGGCGTGAGACTGGCGGTCGTTGAGGCAATGAACGGCATCTTAGTAATAACATGAGGTATATATGCTTTTGTTGAAGTTGAATCCGTTATTCTCATCGGTGTTGATGTGTAAGTAAATGTGCTTATAGGTGTCGCGGTCAAAGGTGGAGATGGAGTGTAGGTAAATGTGTTGGTAGGTGTCGCGGTCAAAGTCGGAGATGGGGTGAAAGTCAATGTATCGGTAGATGTTGCAGTCAAAGTTAAAGTCGGAGACGGAGTGTAAGTAGGTGGGTTAGTGGGCGTCGCGTTAAAGGGGTCGGAGATGGGGTGAAAGTAAAAGTATTGGTAGGTGTCGCGGTCAAAGTCGGAGATGGGGTGTAGGTAAATGTGTTGGTGGGTGTTGCAGTCAAAGTTAAAGTCGGAGACGGAGTGTAGGTAGGTGGGTTAGTGGGCGTCGCAGTTAAAGTCGGCGATGGGGTGAAAGTAAAAGTATTGGTTGGTGTCGCGGTCAAAGTTGGCGATGGGGTGAAAGTAAAAGTATTGGTTGGTGTTGCGGTCAAAGTCGGAGTAGGGGTGAAAGTAAAGGTGTTGGTAGGCGTCGCAGTTAAAGTCGGCGATGGGGTGAAAGTAAAAGTATTGGTTGGTGTTACGGTCAAAGTTGGCGATGGGGTGAAAGTAAAAGTATTGGTGGGTGTCGCGGTCAAAGTTGGCGATGGGGTGAAAGTAGGTGTGTTAGTGGGTGTCGCGGTCAAGGTTGAAGTCGGGGTGAAAGTAAAAGTATTGGTAGGTGTCACAGTTAAAGTCGGAGATGGGGTGTAGGTAGATGTAATAGTAGGTGTCGCAGTCAAGGTTGAAGTCGGGGTGAAAGTAAAAGTATTAGTAGGTGTCGCAGTTAAAGTCGGAGATGGGGTGAAAGTAAAAGTATTGGTCGGTGTAGATGTGAAGGTAGAAGTCGGGATAAAGGTCGGTGTCCTGGTCGGTGTGGAAGTGAGGGTGGAAGTCGGGATGAGGGTCGGCATTCTGGTCGGTGTGGAAGTGAGGGTGGAAGTCGGGATAAGGGTCGGTGTCCTGGTCGGTGTGGAAGTGAAGGTAGAAGTCGGGATAAAGGTCGGGGTCCTGGTCGGTGTGGAAGTGAAGGTGGAAGTCGGGATAAGGGTCGGTGTCCTGGTCGGTGTAGATGTGAAGGTGGAAGTCGGGATAAGGGTCGGTGTCCTGGTCGGTGTGGAAGTGAGGGTGGAAGTCGGGATAAGGGCCGGCGTCCTGGTCGGGAAAGAAGTCGGAATGGAGGTTGGTGGTCTTCTTGTAGGAGTTGAAGTCACAGTAACTGTTGGCATGGATGTTGGCGTCAATGTAGGCGGTGGTGCAGCCACATACCAGACATCCACTGAACGAAAATCCACATATCCGCCCGAAGCGGAGAGCGACCATGTTCTGCAGCCAGCCGGCACAGTCAGAATCATGCTGACAAAGCCAGGCAGACTTCCGCCGGTGTTATACAAATACCAGTTTGCAGTAGAGCCACAAGCGCTCAAAATGGCGTTGCCCACGCTGGCATCCTGTGTGAAGGCGACCATTGCTTCGAAATAGCCAACATCACGGGCAAAGGCGCCGCTGACGCTACTGCCATTTCCAATCCGCGTGACCCATTCGTAGCAACCCGACCCGCAGAAAATACCCCCTTCCTCCGGCGGCAAGGTGGTTCCATCTTTGTGCCCGAGATACACATACTGCGCATTACCATTCCAGTCGATATAACCACTGTCGTGCGCCTGGTCATAGGTGCGATCCTCATTCAACGCGATCGCCAAGCGCGGAATCGCGGCAGTGTTCAACAGGACGAGGAAGATACAGAACAATGCTTGAATCGCGGTACGGCGCATGCCAGTCTCCAAATTATTTTTCATTTCTTCATCACGAGCATTAGAAGTCTCAATAGATTTCGATCATCCACTTTGCGCCACCAGGCGAGCTCTGTGCGGATCAGGTGGTATTCCGCTGGTAGCCATTCAATGGGTAATGCTGTCAGCCATCTGCCCAGTTCATTTTTTATTGGTGTGTCAAAACTTTCCCAGTTTTGTATTTTGATCGGCCCGGCTGCTCTGAACCTGCGGCTGTGAGAACGCAGCCACCTCAGGAACATGGATAGACGAACCTCATCCAGTCTGGCGATCTCAAACGAAATATCCGTGATCATCTGTTGGATCAAAATTTGCAAGGTTTCCATTGATGCTCCTCACAGTCCCAGATTAAGCGGGTCCGCAGGTGGCTCAGGCTGGCTGACTCTGGAACGCTGGTGTTCCATGCGCGTGCCCAGGAATTCCTCTAACAGATCGGCCAATGCCCTGGGCAGCATATTCCTCAAAACCCGGGAAGCCCGTTCCTGCCAGCCATCGATCGGCAGGTAGTCTGCCGGGTGTTCTGCAATGACCTGCTCGATGAGAAGGTTCACCCTGACCCTGTCTGCGTGTGGTAAAGGTTTGATCTGAAGCAGCGTAGGCGGCTGCCAATGACCCTTCACGCGCGCGCGCAGCCAGCATTGCAGGGATGGCAGGTCGAGGGTCATTTCCCCATAGCGCACGGTTGAATTCAATGTGGCACGGATCAGATCTGCGTCTTCAGGGTCGGGCGAGAAGAACATCTGCGTGGAGGTGTTGGCCAGCATGGCCTGCACGACAGGCTCCATGCCCTCCACCTTGCGCATCATGGACAGGGACTGGGCCAGCACAAACATACGCGCCCCGAATTTGGCACCTTCGGAGAGCATGGACTCCAGGCGCATGCCTGAACCTATCTCCTGGGCTTCATCTACAATAATATAGAAGGGAATGGGTTTGTTGAGCGTGGCACGGCGATATGCCGCGTCGAAAACATTGTAGATGACAGAGGCGGTCAGCCGCGCGCCTTCCCGACCCATTTCACCGGACGGCAGGCGCAGTATGATCCAGGCGCGCTCATTGATCCAACGTTTCAGGTCCACAAAGCGCTCTTGATGCATTGCAGAGAACAGCCAGGGCGAGAGCTCGAGGGCCATGACCTTTGAGAGGACCGGACTGATCACTTCCGTGATCCAACTCTGACTCTTTTTATCCTCCTCGCCAGTCTGCCCAGGGCAGGGCATCCAGCGCGATGGCGCTCATGCGTTCAGCGGGCGGGAGGCCGCGATGGCGGTATGGCGCCACTGCTTGTTGTGTGCCATAGAGACCACATGCAACAATCCCAATCCATCCTCAGGATGATCTTGATTCAGACATGCGCGATACGAAACAATCCCAGCAGCGCGGCCTGCATCCGTGGTCCCCAGTAATCATCCCAGATGCGGCGGCCGATCTGTACGATCGCATTGCCAGCCCAGGTGAAGTCCGGCACAGCCAACAAATTCAATGGGATCACATAGGGTTGGTCCGGAGTGATGATGCGCAGCCGTTTGATGGCCGCAAGACGCTGCTCTTCAGGTAGCTGAGCGATCGCGTCCAGGAAAGCATCGGCCAGAGAGACATGCGGGTCGGTCAGGAAAATACCAGGCGCGTCATGTCCCTGCGCGATCAATTGTTCAAGCAGGGCGAAGACGAAGGAGGTCTTGCCTGAACGGCTGCCGCCTGTGGCCATGCCATGAACATCGGGATCGATGCCAACCATTTCATCAGTGGCCACGCTTTGTCCGATCTTGAAGACTGCGTCAAGTAATGGCTGGGATGGAGCGGGGCCGGCACTTCCTGAGTCGTGTCGCGGTCCAGCAAGCCGCTGCCTTCGCCCAATTGTAGCGGCGCGATCAGGCCCGCCAGATCACCGGCCGGCAGCGGGAAATTGTGTCCCGTAATGTCAGGCCAGGAATCCGCCAGCTTCCTCCAGGATCCCTGCCCGGCAAACATCGGCAGATCGATGGACGCGGATAGGGATAGTGCGACCCTAATCAGGGGTTCTTGAATTCTTTTTTCAAGGATCTCTTTTGGAATGGAACGCCACTCCAGCCAGTTACGAATTCCCCAGGCAGCGGCGATGGAGATCAGCGTGCCGGCCAGCACGAACAGAATCTCTGGAAGAGGCTTAAACCAGCCTGCGTTCCAAATGCCCGCGCTAATACCGGCCATGATCATCCCAAGAAACAGCATACCTCGCAGCAATTCCAACTGGAAGCCCCACGGATTGGGAGTATTGTTTTGCACACCGCCTTCGGTGCCATACGAATAGGCCGAGAGACTTCGCAGCCTATCCTGAAGTTCGCCTTCATTACCAAGCAGCCAGAGTCGCAGCCCTGCTTCCGCGCTGATCAGCCGGCTCCCAATTGCCAGAAGAGGATCACTATCTTTCGCAGAGACAATGATGGATGGCAATCGGTTGGATGAATGAAATGCATATACCGGTCCCTTGATGTCCAGCATTCCCAATTTACGCCAGCGCGAGTGCTGGCCTGTCATTGCAGCCCAGGCCCGCGTGACTGCTTCAGCGTCGGTGATCTGAGGTGGAAGAAATAATCGAATACGCAAACCCTTTGGAGATCCGATCCATTCGATCATGGTTGGAAAAGGCAATTGCCCGAGCCAGCCAGCGGCCTGCGCCCGCAGATCATCCAGGGCGTGTGGTGCGAAGAGTAATTCCCAGGCCTGCCAGGGACCGCCGCTGCACAGGGGGCACTCTGTTGGACTGGATGCGAATTCATAGCCACACCTGAGGCAGATCATCGCATGACTCCCATCGCGCCTAGTTGTTTCCAGAATTGGATCCACGCCGGCGGAATGGAAACTAGCACCGGGAACAACGCGCCTCGTCCGCCGGAGGGGGCGGCTAGAAAAACGCGCGGGGGTAATCTGGATGTGAGCTCGGCATTTGTGCGTGCCTCGCTTTCCGGGATGCCAAGCGAGCGATAGAAGGCGAAGGCTTCCTGCGGGCCAAGCCTGCCAATGAAAGCTGTGGAGGCCAGACTCAATGAGGTCGGGTTCTTCATCAGATCGGCCGGCAGGTGGGTGATAAGTGTGACACCGACGCCACGTTTGCGCGCACGTCGGCCCAGCTCATCCAACAGGTCTGTGAAAGGACCACTGCGCAGCAAGCGCCACCCTTCATCAATGAAGATGTCCATTGGCTGCTTCCCCACTGTGACCGCGTGATAAAGGAACCAGGCCAGTACCGCGTGCACGATGGCGCGGTTCTCTTCACGCAGGGACGATAGATCGAAGTTCCACCATTGTCCGGCTGGAAAGTTGGGGGATAACAAGGCTTTGGGGCGGTCAAAGAAACCTTCAAATAAGCCGCCGCGCATGAATGGCCGCAACAGCGCGATCGGCAGGGCGGCTTCAGGAGCGTTGATGGTTCCCAGGGTTTCGACCAGTTCGGCGATCGAGGTCGGACCGGGTCGGCGTTCCCATCTGCGTTTGACCGCCTCATGCAGGGCGGCCTGCACTGCCGGGGACAGGACTGCCTCGCCCGCCAGCGCAGCGATCAGGAAGCGCGCGGCGAGCAATAACTCAGCCGGGTTCTCGCCCTGCAGGGGATGAATGAGGCAGGTCTGCCTGTCTTCGGGAATCCCTGCCGGCACGACCCATCCCCCGACGGATGCGCATAGATTATTATTCTCCCCTTCGGGATCAATCGAGATCACAGTCCGTCCCTGCAACAACCTTTGCAGCATGATCCAGCGCAACAGGCTGGTCTTGCCGGCGCCGGGTTCGCCCAGGATTAAGGTTGTGGCGTGCGGCGGCGGGGGAACGGCTGGATCGAGTCCTTTTGTAAAAGAGAAATGCACATCGCGTCCATCACGCGCATGAGTGCCGATCCAGACGGAATCATCCGCGGGCAGTACCTGACGTGAAGGTACTGGAATCAATGGAAGTGTCTCTTCCATAAACAGGGTGGGTTCATCAAGACCTGGAAAGAGCCTGCCTCCAGGTTGGAAGTGCTGCAGCGCGCGTTCGGCGATATAGAAGAGGCGCTGCGCAGACAATCCACGTGCGCGTAAATTGGCTTCGATGACTCTGCGCGCCGCCTCGGCTTCCTCGAAACGATCCCGCTCCACGAACAGCCCGCTCATCAGTGCGATCTTGAAGGCCGGCTTGCCGAAGGTCAATTCAGACTCGGCCGCATCCATCGCGTGATCTGCGGAGCGTTCCGCCAGCGATGGACGCCGGCCGGTCTTCTCTGCCAGCGCCATCATGAACCCTTCGAAGAGCGTGCGGCGGGTGCGCAACGAACCGCGCAAGACATCCGGCGGTTCGCGATGCAATGACAGTGAATAGATCACCGGCAGATTGGGATAAAAGACATCCGCGGTCAGGCGCGACCAGGGACGATCGGCCATGCCAGGCACCCCGCCACCGCGCGCGGAAAGAGGCAGCAAATATCCGCCTGGAAAGAGCAGTTGGTCCTCGAGGATCTCAACCGCTTCGGATGCGATCGCTGCAGCAAAATGATGTTGTGGTTCGCTCATGAGCTGCATGATACAAAAATACCAACAGGGGTGTCCTGTTGGTGTCGGTATGATGCATTAATTTTCAAATCGTAGTTTCTATCCCCGTCGGGACCGCCAAGGTATACAAAAAAACCGCCCCAAAATGGCGGTTTTTTTTGGTTATTGCCAGTTTACGCGTAAAAACAGGGCTGAAAAATGGTTACGCACCGCGGTCTCGTCTATCGGGCACCTCTTAACGAACCCGCGATCTTGGAACTAAATTTCCAGTGTATAAGCCTAATTCTGTCAGGGAAAATATATCCTCGCACTTCTTCCTTTCTATACGATGGAATTGATACATTTTTCAATAAACTATGACGGATGAGCTTGGTAGCCAGCACAGGAACAAAAACAGCTCCAAATGTTTTCCATTCAGAGCCATTGTTCATATTGAGATCAATTGTCAGTTTCAGTGTGCTTATCTCTTGGTCGGGTAAGGAAAGGATGTTGCCATCCTTTCCTCCCCTAAGAACCGGACATGAGAGTTTCCCCTCATCCGGCTCAAGCCTTCCAAACGGTCATCGAAGAACGCGGCTTCACGAAGAAACACTCTGTTGAAGGGATTTTCTTTGACGTTGAGTGAAGTAGTTAGTCCATTGGAGATCGTAGGGATTGGCGATACCGACAACCTTAATGTGACGTCGAATGGGGGTACTTGCAGCGCGGACAAGGTGAAGGGGCTTTGACTTCCCATTTATATTGGGAAGTGTACCAGAGAAGACCCACTTGCGATCTCCCAGGAGATGGAAGTATTTGTTCTTGACCCATCGTTTTCCTTTGTTGGGGTGTCTGCGCTTTGCCCATTGCCAGAGTATTTTGAAGATTGCATAATCCACTGAGCCGAAGATTTTCTTGCTAACCACATGTTTATGATAATTCGCCCATCCGCGAATGACGGGGTTGAGCAGCATAATCAGGTTGCCTGCTGTGGCTTGCTTGTTGTCCTTGGTAATTTCTCGAACTTTGGTCAAGAATGCGTGCAAATTCTTTTTAGCTGGTCGAATTAACAATTTGCCTTTGAATTTGCGTAGGTTCTGTCCGAGGAAATCAAAGCCTTCCTCAACATGGGTGATTTGTGTTTTTTCGCTTGAGAGTTCCAGCCCTCTTTCTTTTAGGAAAGTTTCAATAACTGGTAGAACTTCGTTTTCAAGAAGTTCTCTGCTCTTTGGCTGTGATGATGAAATCGTCCGCATATCTGACAAAGTTGACTTTAGGGGAGGGCTTCTTGCCAAACCTCTTTCTGAGGTTTCGCTCCATTCCATCCAAGGTCATATTCGCCAGAACAGGAGAGATGATACCGCCTTGCGGAGTACCTTCCTCTGTCGGGTGGAAAAGGCTCTTTTCAATGAACCCGGCTTTCAGCCATTTTTGAAGAATGGCTTTATCCGTTGGGATATTTGCCAATAGCCATTCATGGCTGATGTGATCAAAACAGGATTTTATATCGCCTTCTAGTATCCAAGTTGCACTACGTTGTGGGGCTAAGATGTTGAAGCATTGTTCGATGGCATCTGCGGTGGAGCGTTGCACACGAAAGCCATACGAATTAGGGTCTGCCGTTGTTTCTGCAATGGGGTCAAGGGCGAGCCTATGGAGAGCTTGCATAGCCCGGTCTTTCATGGTCGGAATGCCGAGTGGGCGCATTTTCCCGTTTTTCTTGGGGATATAAATTCTGCGAAGTGGTTGTGGGTGGTATCCCCGATGCCGTAACGATAGTATCGCTGTTGCTTTCTTCTTTGGAGTGTTCCAAATTTCTCTGTCTACTCCTGCTGTCCTTTTTCCAGAGTTTTCTGTCACTCGTCTGACAGCCAACGCTTTCGCGTTGAACGAGTGGGTTAGTAGACGTTGGAGGACTTTGACCTTTGCCCATCTACCTTCCCGTGTTGCCTTTACGATACGCGCTTGGAGGCGACTAACATTTTGATTTGCTTTCTGCCAGTCAATGGCATTCCAGTTCACCAATTTGCCCAAGGATGCACCAGCTATGTTCGCCGTCATCTGCTTTTCCTTTCTTGTCGTTTTGCCAAACTCTCTCGTAACGGAAGACCCTGCGGAAGTCTGCCCATTTTCATGGAGGATGATGTTGCTGTTCTTGCTGGCTCAATCCCTATTCACCCCATTACAGGGTGACCTTTGCTTTTTCCGCATTCCTTTGCCCGCTATCCCTTTGATGCTCCTTGCGGATTTCTACCTCTTTCAAGGAGGATAACGGGGTTCCCATGTTTCTCTTATGCAATCAAACAGGTTAGGTTCGCTCTCTTCGCCGGTAGCGTTTTACCCATGTCAGGGGACAGTGTAACCCCGGAACTCGCTACATGCCTTTTGGCTCAAGCCCAATCGCTTTGGCTTGTCTTTAACTAACGACGTTTATCAAGCGTTTGCATTTGCTAACCATACTGTCAACCCTAGCCCCGCTTCCTTTTGCGATTAAGGAATGCATTTTACCTTGCGGTATAGATGCCAGTTATTGCAACTGTGGGTACATTGTTTGTGGGCTTTCATGGTAAGACGTTGCCATCTAACATGACCACATAGGGTACTGCTAATGGGATAGCAGGTCTTGTCTCATGGTTCACGAGCAAGACAATTACATAAGAAACTTCATGTCGCACACACTGCTGTTAATCGGTAGCCCGCATTTTTGCTATTGAACCTTTGTCTTCCGCTTGTATAACATCCACCAGCCCAGGACACCAATAATTACAATACTCAATATACTCTCTGGCACAGGATTAGCCAACAACTTATTATTGATAGTCAGTAAATTGTTTTGGAGGATTGCCCATCCAAAGGCATTCCCAATACCATGCATTACAACAGATGTCCAAACAGTTCCGCTTGCTTTTCGGAGTTGCCCATATACGATGGCTGTAAATATTATAGCGACCACGAAAAAAGGGAAAAAGATTACATATGGAATTTCAGTATAAGCAGTGGAGAGCACCAGCGGAAAATGCCAAAGCGCCCAAACCGCTCCGACGAATAAATGCCGCCGTGTATCGAGCACCCCCAGCGCAATAAAACGCGGTTCAAGATAGCCGCGCCAACCCCATTCTTCCAATATCGCAAAAAGCATTCTTGGAATGAATTGGACCGCAAAACCAGCAATAAATACTGGTAGCAGGGAATTCAGATCCTCATTGATCTTGGTCACACCCAATATTGCACCTAGCATAATTACCATTGTCATGGTGATTGGATACACCAACAGACTAAACAAATACCAGTGCCAGTTTTCCTTTATCTTTAGGCTTAGACCTGCATCTTTCCAACCATCGCCCCCGAAAAACCGTAACAATACCATCATCAAAATAGGACCAATAATGAAGATCAGCCCGCCGATTTCGTTACCACTGGCTGTAATCACGCCACCGATAGTCGCCAAGAATAAGACGCCGATTATGTAAACCACAACATTTCGTTTAATTCTGCTATTTTGATTCATAACATCCCATTTCCTGTAAGTAAAAGACACAAGGTATTTGTTTCATTATCGATGATGCAATTTTATTATTACGCCCTGGGGGCTTACAATTGTTTGAGCCGCCATTATAACTTCTAACGAATTAAGGATTGATGCGGCGGAAGGGGGCGAAGCTAAAAGGAAGAGAGCGTGCGCCGCCGCATCTGTCCTAGTTGAACTAAGCCGTATTTGGAAAAAGAAGCCAAGTGGAACTGGCAAAAGACCTAAATCCCACCAATAAAGAATGATCTGGAAAGTATTTTACATGAGAAACGGAGCCCTGTAAAAGAAAAACGAAAAGCAAAATTGATCACCAAAGAGATCAAAGGCAACACAAAACGGACAGATGCAAAAGCGGCAACTGCCTGAAGTGGAAGTAAGGAAGCATAAAAAGAACCTAGGGCGAACGGCATTGTTGTGGAGATAAATTTCTCTGGAAAGTCATGGGCAGCCCGCAGGCAGGACAGAGGATTTTAGAAGGAGGGTCAGGCTCTGCATGAGAAGCAGCGGATGCTGACTCAACCAGATCAGGAACAGGCTTGCCAAGCCGCTTCTGCAAGTCAGTCAACTTGCGTCGGACCGCAGCGCCGAAGAAACCATAATAGCGGACCTTCACAAAAGCATGCGGGAGGACATGCGGGAGGAAACGCTGAAAGAACTGCTCAAGCGAAAGCGTACATTTTTTGAGTTGTCCGGTATCTGAAGCACGATACTGAAAGGTGACCTGAGAACTTTCCATAGAGCCACGATCATCAAAAGCCAGTAAACGGCGATTGCTGATGGCAACGCGATGGATATAAGGTGCCAGATACTTGAGTGCAGCCTGGCCATCGCCGACCGGCTTGCAGTGAACGACCCACTCCTGCGTCCAGACCTTGGAAGGGACGTTCTCAAAGAGTTTCAATTTCTCCAAACCGCGTCTGAAGGCAGCCCGAAACAATTTGGAGAGAGCTCGCACAGGCAGGAAGAAACCAGAGCGTGCAGAGAGCCAGGTCTTCCCATCAGAGTGCAAGCCCCCTGCGGGAGCAAGATAGTGCACATGCGGGTGATAGATCAAGTTGCGAGTCCAGGTGTGCAGGACACCGACCAAACCAATTTGCCCGCCGATATAACGTGGATCATGTGCAAGTTTCTGTGCGGCTTCTGCCGAAGCCTGAAAGAGCAGGGCATACAGCGCTTTCTGATTGGCACGCATGAGAGTACGCAACTCAGCAGGCAGAGTGAAAGTCAGAAAGAAGTATGGGACGGGCAGCATGATTTCCTGTTGAACCTGCAACCAGTTCTGAGTTAGCTCATGCTGACATTTGGGACAATGGCGGTTGCGGCAGGAGTGATAACTGTATTGGAATTCCTGACAGTTGGGACAGCCATAGACCTGTCCGCCCAAACGGTCGGTGCGGCAATGCTCAATGGCCCACATCGCTAGGCGATGAGAAGGTAGGAGTTTGCCAGCATAATTGTTTCGATAAGCAGCCCCATATTCTCGAAAGAGATCAGCGAGTTCTAGCCCCATAGATCAGCATGGATCTGATTGATACGCTGATTGACCTGTGTTTCGGTCACAGAAGTGAGGTGAGTGTAAATGGCGGTGGTGGCAGGAGAAGCATGGCCGAGATAGACTTGTATGATTCTTAGATCGACTCCTGCTTCCAACAAATGCGTGGCGTACGAATGACGCAAGGTATGGACTGAAGCAGCTTTGTTTATGCCACTTTCGTGCAGTGCAGCCTGAAACGCTTTTTGGATCGCGCTTTCATCAAAAGCAGCCAGCCCGTTTCGGGCAGGAAACATCCATTCGGGATTACGGTGGGTAGCCCAAAGGTGACGTAATAGCCTGAGGGTATGGTCGGGCAATGGCACGTAGCGATCTTTGCTGCCTTTCCCCTGAACCACATGCAGCATCTTGCGGTCGCTGTCAATATTTTTCACCCGCAATCGGGTTCATTCCAGCAAGCGTAATCCGCAGGCATAGATCGTCTTCAGGCAAACTTGATATTGAAAACGATGGACGCAATCGAGCACCCGCTTTACTTCATCCATGCTGAAAACAACAGGCAGTTTCTTTTTTCTGTCAGGACGAGTGAGCTGTAGGATATGCCATTCTTTTCCCAGTGTGCGTTCATAGAAGAACTTGATCCCGCATAATGCGATTGAGAAAGTACTATCCGCCACTCGTTTCTCATTCTTCAGGTATAGAAAGTAATCCCGAAGTTCCTCTTCATTAATTTGATCGGGCGACTTTTTCAAACGCTTACTCAATTGAAGCACAGCGTTTATATAAGCCTCCTGCGTTCGTAGTGCCAACCCCTCAACTGCATATCCTCGATCATCTTTTGTCTTAACGCACTCATGGCTACATCTCCTTTTTTGATTTTGATTTCAAAAAGAAAATATAGCGTGAATATCTTTATTCAGTTAGATGATCTATGGGAGTCTGCGCGAAGCGCTTAGTTCAACTAGCCCTTGAAATAATATTAGCAATATGCTAACATGTAATTGTGTACAAAATCTCCTACTCCAAAGAAGCCCAGAAATCATTGCTTAGGATGCCACGTAACACTGCAAATTCCATTCGCGAGAAATTGCAAGTCATTGCCGTCAATCCATACGCCAGATCATCCCAATGCGAAAAAGCTTCAAGGCAGAGAAGGGTTTCGTCTTCGAGTTGAGATTGGTGAGTCGTTTATAAGATACATAATGAACAACTTGATTATTGTCGCATGAAGATCGCTTCACGGAGAGGTTTACAAATGAAAGAAGACATCCAAATTATTGAACGGGATGGAAAGCCCCTGGAATGGGCTGTGCTCCCTATGAAGAATATCTCTCAACTGATTGACCAGTCTGAATTACTTAAGATATTCGCGACTTTGATACCATCAATGCAGCCATTGATCGCCGCGAAGAGGAATTGATACCCTCCGAAGTAGTCTACGCCATTCTAGACGGTGAGAATCCAATCAAAGTTTGGCGGGAGTATCGCGAACTGACTCAGCAACAACTCGCCGAAATAGCAGGAATTAGCAAACCCTATCTCTCCCAAATCGAAACGGGCAAACGAATAGGGACAGCGGAAATCCTCTCCGCGATCGCGAAAGCACTTGATGTGTCGTTGGATGAAGTGGTAACAACAGGAAATAATTATAACGAGGCAAAGCACCTGAAGTAATGACGCGAGTGGACAGAAGTG
>JADJNA010000002.1 GCA_016709305.1 Candidatus Villigracilis saccharophilus | reverse complement strand
TCAAGATCGAACGCCGCAACCTGCCCTGTTGCATGAACTCCCTGCATCCGTCCGCCCAGCCATGAGAACAACCCGGTCAGCCCAGCCCAGTTTGCGAAGGGCTCTTTCCAACTCGCCCTGCACTGTGCGGGAGTTCGCCTGGCGCTGACTTCCGGTAAAACCGCGCCATCGTAGGCAAGGATCACTTGGTAACGTGCCATTGCATAGCGACTCGAGGTCGCTGTTACAAACTACTCTTCAACCAATTCAAGAAGTACCATCTCAGCCGCATCACCGTGACGCGGGCCAAGTTTTAACACACGGGTGTACCCACCAGGGCGTGTCGCAAAGCGGGGTGCAATTTCATCAAACAAGCGCTTGATGAGTTTATTATCACCCAATTTTGAAATCGCCAGGCGGCGCGCATTAAGCTTTTCCACCTCCGTTCCATTTGCGCTGTTTCGGGCAAGTGTAATCAAGCGTTCAGCATCACCGCGGATTGCGGCAGCCTTAGCCTTCGTGGTCTGAATACGCTCATGCGTAAAAACTGTTTGATCAGGTTACGCCGAAGGGCAATGCGTGCGCCCTTTCTGCGTCCTAATGTATAACCTGCTACTGAATGTCGCATCTCTAACTCTCCGAGGATGTATCGTCTTTCATAAAGCCCTTCTCACGCATCTTGTCGCGAAGTTCGTCTAAACTCTTCTCGCCAAAATTGCGGATGGACATGACCGCGGTCTCTCGCCTTTTTCAAGCAGGTCGAGCACATCACCAACATTGGTAATGCCTGTGCGCTTCAAGGAATTGAAGACGCGCACCGAAAGGTCAAGGGCTTCCACCGGCGTTTCCGCCAGCTCACTGCTCAAACGGCTTCCGCAGATCCGCGTTCCACAGCCACAGCCAGCATTTCTTCATTGATACCTGCCACATAACGCAGGTGGTCGATGAGGATACGGGCCGAGGAACTGAGTGCGCGTTCCGGAGAAATGGTGCCGTCTGTCCAGATCTCTAAAATCAATTTATCGTAATTTGTGCTCTGACCTACGCGGGCAGAAGCGACTTCCCAATTGACACGCTTGACCGGGCTGTAGATCGCGTCCACTGGAAGTTCTCCAATGGGCATGTGTCCGGCGCGTTCATTGGAAGGAGAATAACCGCGGCCACGTTCGACCACGAATTCAATATCATGCTTTGTCTTAGCCCCGTCCACAGTAAAGAGATATGTGTCAGGATTGACGATCTCAATCTCGGCCGGAGTGATGATATCCGCCGCAGTGACCGTTCCTTCGCCGCGTACTTCAAGCTGCATCCGAGCGCTATCCACGCCATCCATTTTGATGCGGATCTGTTTGACCTGCAACATGACCTGGATGACATCCTCGCGCACGCCTGGAATGTCGGAAAACTCGTGCAAGACATCCGCGATGCGAATCGAGGTGATAGCAGTACCCTCCAGAGAAGAAAGCAGGACGCGGCGAAGAGCATTGCCTAACGTCACGCCGTAGCCACCCTCTAGCGGGCTAATTGTGAATTTGCCATAGTTTCGAGCTTCGGCTTCGCGCTCGATTTTAGGCATAACCATGTTCGTGAGAATACCCGTCACGATTCACCTGTCCCTTTTGATAATGCGCCGGGTCTGGAACCAGATTTCTTAGTCCGACCCGATACGCAATTGGAGGATTAGCGTCTGGAGTAGTATTCGACGATCAATTGTTCGTCGAGACTTCCGTCAATTTCAGTACGTTCCGGCATACGAGCCACTGAACCAGCCATGGCGGTCACATTGCGACTTAACCAGCTTGGAGAAGTTCGCTTTTCAGTGTATGCACCCAAGTCTTTGAAATAGGTCAACTTATTGGAGCCTTCGCGCACGCTGACAACATCCCTTCACCAAGAAGCGTGGAGGAACATCATTACGGCGGCCATTCACAGTGAAATGACCATGGGCAACCAACAAACGAGCCTGTGAGCGGCTGGATGCAAACCCGAGTCGGAACACCACATTGTCGAGGCGGGACTCAAGGATCTGAAGCAGATTCAAACCTGTAAGCCCGCGGCGGGTAATGGCGGTATCGTAATAGCGGCGGAACTGACGTTCCATCACGCCATAGATACGGCGGGCTTTCTGCTTGGCACGTAACTGGCGGGCAAAGTCGGAGGCACGTCCTGTGCCCATCCCCTTATTTTTATCACCGCCCTTGCCTGCGGTGCGGCCATGTTGACCGGGAGCGAAGTCGCGCTTTTCAAAAGAGCATTTGGGGGTAAAACAACGTTCGCCCTTAAGGAAAAGTTTCTCGCCTTCGCGGCGGCATAATTTACAAACTGGACTTAAATTTTTAGCCATATAGTCACAACCTCATCTATTACACGCGTCGCTTTTTCGGAGGACGGCAGCCATTATGCGGTACCGGGGTGATATCCGAAATCGAGCGAACTCTCAAGCCCATGGCTTGAACAGCACGAATTGCATTCTCGCGACCCGGGCCAGGGCCTTTGACAAAAAGCTCCACATCCTGCAGACCCAATTGTTGCGCAGCCTTGAGAGCCTGTTCGGCTGCTAGACGGGCGGCAAAAGGTGTGCTTTTGCGTGAGCCTTTGAAACCAGCGGAACCAGCAGAACCCCAGGAAATTGTGTTGCCTTCGGTGTCTGTAACAGTCACAATGGTGTTATTAAAGGAAGCAAAAATATGCACCTGTCCTGAGGACAGGGTACGCTTCCCTTTTTTTGCGCCCGATGGGCGGCGGGTGGAACGAACACTCTGAGCCATTTTAATTTACCTTTCGGACAGGATTACTTCTTACCGCCCTTACGACGACCACGACCGGCAACCGTTTTCTTGGTGCCTTTGCGAACACGCGCATTTGTCTTAGTGCGCTGGCCACGTACAGGGAGGTTACGACGATGACGTAAGCCACGATAAGAGCCGATTTCGATCAGGCGTTTGATGTTCAATTGAACTTCGCGACGCAAATCGCCTTCAACTTTGAAGTTTTTCGAAATATATTCGCGAATTGCGGCAGTTTCCGCTTCGCTTAAGTCTTTGATGCGCGTATCAGGATTAACTTTGGTATGAGCCAAAATCTTGTGCGCACGGGTTGGACCAATACCAAAAAGGTAAGTCAGGCCAACTTCTACCCGTTTATTACGGGGGAGATCAACACCTTCAATTCTCGCCATAGGTCACCACACTACCCCTGTCTCTGTTTATGTTTTGGATTTTCGCAAATGATAAAAATTACTCCCTTGCGCCTAATAATACGGCACTTGGCACAACGTTTGCGAATGGAGGGCGATACTTTCATTAATCATTCTCCTTACTTGCGGCTTGTCTCTTGACAGCCAAAGGTCTAATTATACTTACATTTTTTCGATCTGTCTATATTTTCAACAGTTATTCGCAGGTTCGTTCACAAGACAGTCAGGAGGAGAGGATCTCCTTCGGTGACAGCGATCGTATGTTCAAAATGCGCCGTCAATGAACCATCTGCAGAAACAACCGTCCATTTATCTGGCAGGACGCGCGTTTCGTGCGTCCCGATCAACACCATCGGTTCCAAAGCAATTGTTACGCCTGGTCGGAGAAGAAAGCCGCTTCCTGCGATACCAATGTTGGGTACCTGCGGACCTTCGTGCATTTTCCTTCCGACACCGTGCCCCGTATACTCACGAGTCACATGGAAACCATGGCTTTCTACAAAATTCTGTATCGCTGCCGAAACATCACCTGTGCGTTTGCCTTTGCGCATATTTTCAATACCAGCAAATAACGCGCCCTCAGTGACTTCGAGCAGTTTCGTTGCCTGGGGAGAAATCTGCCCCACTCCGGCAGTGAATGCGGAGTCTGCGACGAAACCATTGTGGAATGTGCCACAATCTATTGAAACGATATCCCCTTCCTTCAACTTGCGTTTCGGGTGAGGAATTCCATGCACCATCTCGTCATTGATACAGACTGTGATGGATGCAGGGAATGGCGGATTGCCATATCCTTTGAACGGCGATACACATCCGTGTGACTTCAGCACTTCCTCAGCAGCCGCGTTGAGGTCAGCTGTTGTCACACCGGGTTGTAAACGTTCTCTTACTGCGGCCAGAACGGTTGCATTGATGTGCCCTGCTTCACGCATAATCTTGAGGTCAGCAGGACTTTTTACATTGATCTGGCGTTCCCAACTCATTTGATAAAACCTACTTTTCAACAAAGCCTTTTGAGCTTTGCATACTCACAAAAATTAATTATTTACTGCCAAGCATAGGTCTCTTGAAACCTGCTCCACAGCCTGAGCACCATTGATCTCAACCAATTTACCGGTTTTACGGTAGTAATCAACAAGAGGGATGGTTTGCTCAAGATAAACGCGAATTCGTATTGTCACAGTTTCGACTTTATCATCTTCGCGTTGATACAACTCAGAACCATCAATATCACAAATACCATCCGCTTTTGGCGGATTAAACATTTGATGGAAAATATGACCATTTGACCTGCATGTCCAGCGTCCGCTGATACGTCCAACAACAATCGACTCAGGAGCTGTAATGTATGGAACTACATTCACCTGCCCGTTGAATTCGGCAAGCATTTTCTCGAGCGCATCTGCCTGTACCGGAGTCCGCGGAAATCCGTCGAGGATCGCGCCAGGCTTACAGTCCGGACGACTGAGGCGTTCCCGTATCATATCTATGGTCACATCATCCGGCACCAGCTCACCTTTGTCTATAAACAATTTGGCGTGTTTGCCGAGTTCTGTTTGATTTTTAATGTTCTCGCGAAAAAGATCTCCAGAAGAAATATGGGCCAGATTTTTCGCTTGTGCCAATATCTTAGCCTGCGTACCTTTACCAACACCGGGCGGGCCGAGCAAGACGATAAAGATCGCCATAAGACTCTCCTTAGCGAACTAGAAGTGAATCTTGATACCCATGTAATTTTAATTCTGCGTCAATGTTCATGAAGGTGTCACGTACAACACCGACCACGATCAACAGACCTGAAGATGAAACCAGGAATAAACCGGTTTGGGAACTGGCAGCTCCCATGTTGAATAAAGTTAGCAACAGCCCAAGCAGAAATGGCATGATCGCAACAACGCCAAGAAACAACGCGCCGGGCAGGGTGATACGGCGCTGGACGGTACTCAAATATTTTTGGGTAGGCGGTCCGGTGTGAACACCAGGGACGGTAGCACCGACCTTCTTTAGATTTTCGCCATAGTTCTGCTGATCGAACAGCACAGAAGTATAGAAGAAAGTAAAGACTACAACCATAAAGAAGTACAAAGTCCAGTAGCCCCAATTGCTGGTGCCCGTTCCGCCAAAGAAATTCTGTACACTTGTAAAGAATGCAGCAACACCCGCATTCGTGCTACTTGTAAAATAGCTGGCGAGGATGGTCGGGAACTGCAGGATGGCGCTTGCAAAGATCAACGGGATCATACCGGAGAGGTTCACCATCAAAGGCAGAGTGCCTTTCACGGGCATGGACATACGATTGCCCATACGGCCTGGATACATAACTGGCACGTTACGACGACCCTGCTGCACAAACACAATTGCGAACACGGTTAGCACAATAATCACAACCGTGAAGAGCAGCATGAACACACGTGTATCAGCATCAGACATTAATGACGCCAGATTTGAGGGCATTTGCGAAACAATTCCCGCAAAAATGATCAAGGAAAGACCCTGGCCGCGAATACCGTATTCTGAAATCAATTCACCCAGCCAAATGGCAAACATCGTACCAGCGGTCATCGCCAGAAGAACGGTTACCGAGTTCAGCCATTGATCCGCTGTAAAGCCAAATGCGAGGATGGGCTGCTGCAAAGCTTGAATGGACAGGGAATTAAAAATATTGATCTGACCTATTGCAGAGAGTGCAGCCATCGGCACGGCAAGGTAATAAGTCCATTTTTCCTGCCAGCGGCGTGCTTCCCGTGGATCCTCCTCCATCCTGCGCTGTAGCGCGGGAATGATCGGGATCAATAACTGTAAGATGATCTGCGCTGTAATGTACGGATATACACCCATTGATAGCAATGAGAAATTGGAAACCGTTCCACCGGAAAGCAGATCAAGAAAATCAAGGAAGTTTCCACTGCCAGATGCTGAAGCACGAAACTGGGCAAGAACGGCAAAGTCTACGCCGGGAGCGGGAATATTCGCTACAAGACGATACAAAGCCAGAATGGCGAATGTGACGATCAATTTGCGGCGAATATCTTCCGATTTCCAAAGGTAGCGCCAGCCTGAAAAAGTACTCTTCATGCAAAGTATCCTTTTATTAAGGGTTAGGCGATCAACTCAACCGTGCCGCCAGCCTTTTCGATCTTGGCTTTGGCGCCCGCGCTTACGCGATGAACGCGCACTTTGAGGGCAATGTTCACCTCGCCGCGGCCAAGAACAACTGTCGGGTTGCGTAAGTCGCGCAGGAGATGCGCTTCATTCAGGGCTTCCGGGGTGACTTCCGCGTCAGCTTTAAACGATTGTGAAAGCTGATCGAGATTCACTTCATTATAGAAGACCTGATTCGGCGGGGTGAATCCTTCACCACGG
This sequence comes from Candidatus Villigracilis saccharophilus, assembly GCA_016709305.1. Lineage (GTDB taxonomy): Bacteria > Chloroflexota > Anaerolineae > Anaerolineales > Villigracilaceae > Villigracilis > Villigracilis saccharophilus. The sequence goes on along the minus strand of JADJNA010000002.1, from coordinate 34,082 downwards.
ATGAACGGTAAACGGCGGAAGAAAGGCAGGTTGCCGCCCTGGCGATATGCGTGACCGCCTTCGCCTGAACGTGCGCCCGCGCCTTTGGTACCACGGCCAGCAGTTTTACCCTGCCCTGCCGAGATGCCGCGTCCAACGCGTTTTCGATTCTTTTTTGACCCAGCATTGGGTACGAGATCGTGAAGTTTCATAATATTAAACCTACTCTTCGATCTTGAGCAAATGGATGATTTTGTTCAACATACCGCGCAAAGCGGGTGTATCCTTGTGCTCAACAGTTTGATGTAAACGGCGCAATCCAAGCGCTTTTACTGTGGCTTTTTGATCCTTGGGAAAGCCAATATCGCTTTTTACCCAGGTGACACGTATTGTCTTGCCGGTAGTTTCCTGCTTAGGCATGTTGCTTTCTCCGTTCCCAGAAGGGCAATAACTCTTCCGCGCGTTTGCCGCGGCGAGCCGCTTCAACAGCCGGTGAACGTAGTCCATCCAGAGCGCCAAAGGTTGCCATTACCACATTAAGCACATTCGCACTTCCCATGGATTTGGTGAGAATATCACGCACGCCAGCGACTTCCAAAACAGCGCGCACGCCGCCTGCCGCAATAACGCCGGTCCCAGCAGATGCAGGCTTGAGGAAGACTCTCGCACCAGCAACCTTGCCCAAAGACTCATGAGGAATGGTTGTGCTGGAAAGATTGACTACCCGCAAATCTTTGCGCGCCCGCTCGGAAGCTTTGCGCATCGCGTCAGGTACGGCATTCGCCTTCCCAACCCCCATGCCGATCGTTCCGTTCTTGTCACCAACGACGACGGTCACGCGGAATCTGAAGCGACGCCCGCCTTTGACTACTTTTGAAACGCGGGCAATCTCAATGACACGCTCTTCAAAACCGTCCTGCACCTCAAACTGCTGTTGTTTTTCAAATTTCTTTTCTGCCATATCTTTCTCCAGTAACGCAGTAACGACTTAGGCCGCCACTACAACTTCTAGAATTGCAAGCCGCCTTCGCGCGCACCATCGGCCAAGGCCTTGACACGCCCGACATAACGGAAGCCGCCACGATCGAACACAACAGTCGAGATTCCTTTGGATTTGGCGCGTTCAGCAACTGCCTGACCAATGGCTTTCGCCTGTTCGATTTTCTTCAGACCTTTCATCTTCTCACGCAGTTCCTTGTCAATCGTCGAAGCGGAGATAAGGGTATTCCCCTCCATATCATCGATGATCTGAGCATAGATTCCGGTCAGGCTCTTATACACATTCAAACGCGGACGGTTTGTTGTACCAGAGACATGTTTGCGCACACGGATGTGGCGGCGTTCACGAGCAATAGAACGAGTTTTCTTAGCCATGGGTTACTTGGCTCCTTTTCCGGCCTTGCCAGCCTTGCGGCGAATCTTTTCGCCTCGATAACGTATACCCTTGCCATGGTAGGGCTCAGGTGGACGTACCTTACGAATATTCGCAGCGATCTGGCCGACCAGCTCTTTGTCGAAGCCCAACACCTTAATCGAGCGGGTCTTCGCATCTGTTTCAAACGAGACACCCGCCGGGGGTTCCATCTTGACCGGGTGTGAATAACCAACAAATAATGCAAGGTTCTTTCCGTCCATTTCAGCGCGGTAGCCCACGCCTTCCACTTCCAGAACCACTTCAAAACCCTTGCTGACACCGTGGATCATATTCGCAAGCACCGCACGGGTAGTGCCATGCATCGCGCGATCCGCGGGGTTTTCCGAATTGCGGGTGAAACTCAACTGATTATTCTCCAGGGTAATTCCAATCGAACTGGAAAACAATCGTTTCATTTCGCCTTTCGGACCTTTTACACTGACGTCAGAACCATTCAGGTTCACCTGCACGCCATTGGGAATAACTATAGGCAAACGACCAATGCGGGACACGATAAACCTCCTACCACACCTTGCAGATGATCTCGCCGCCCACACCCAACTGTCGAGCGCGTACGCCGGTCATGACACCCTTGGGAGTGGAGATAATGGCAACGCCAATACCTGAAAGCACCCACGGAATGTCCGTCTTCTTGGTGTAGATGCGGCGGCCTGGTTTGCTAACACGTTCCAGACCAGACAGAACAGCGCGTCGTTCGCGGCGCTCGCCAACATATTTCAGCTTGACGCGCAGAACCTTCTGAACTTCGTGCTCACCATCTACCACTTCATAACCTTCGAGAAAGCCTTCATCTTTGAGGATCTTGGCGATCTCGACTTTAATCTTTGAGTTGGGCATAGCAACCTGAGCATGGCCAGCGAGCACAGCGTTGCGAATGCGAGTCAACATATCAGCGATCGGATCAGTAAATGACATAATTTACCTCCTCCTGGGTTACCAGGACGCCTTTACGACGCCGGGGATTTTGCCTGTCAATGCCAATTCGCGGAAGCAAATACGGCATAAACCAAAGCGACGAATAAAACCGCGCGGACGTCCACAACGCTGACAGCGATTTCTTACCTGCACAGCGTGTTTGCGGCGCAGTTCACGATATTGCATACATTTTTTTGCCATAGGTTAAGCATCCTTCTTGCTACTGAACGGCATTCCGAGCAATTGCAACAATGCGCGAGCCTGATCATCATTTTCGGCAGAAGTCACAATAGTAACTTCCATACCGCGCAATTTATCGATCTTATCGTACTCGATCTCGGGGAAAACCAACTGATCTTTGAGGCCAAGTGTGTAATTCCCGCGGCCATCAAAGGCGTTGCTGGAAATACCGCGAAAATCGCGCACACGAGGCAGGGCAATGTTCACGAGACGGTCAAAGAAAGCCCACATGCGGGGTCCGCGCAAAGTCACCTTTGCACCAATGAGACGTCCTTCGCGCAATTTGAAGTTCGCAATGCTTTTGCGCGCCTTGGTCTGCACAGGCTTCTGAGTTGTGATCGTAGCCAAGTCTGCAGTTGCGGCATCAAGAGCTTTCGGGTTATCCATCGCTTCGCCTAGACCGATATTGACAACGATCTTTTCAATGCGAGGCACCTGCATAACATTCTTGAAACCGAACGACTTGAACAGGGCCGGGGCCACTTCAACATTATAGAGTTCTTGCATTCTGTTCATTTATACGCTCCACGGCCTAGTCAATCGCGGCTTCACAGTTCTTACAAACACGGTGTGCACCCGCTTCGTCGCGTTGAACGCTGACACGCGTGGTCTCACTGCATTTGGGGCAGACGAGCATCACATTCGAGATGTCGACTGGCCCTTCAAACTGGATACGGCCCGGGTTCATCTGGCGGTTCGCGCCGGTCTGAACTTGTTTCTTGTGCTTGGTGCGGATATTGACACCTTGCACAACTACGCGACGATCATCAATGAAAACATTAATAACCTCACCGCGTTTTCCTTTGTCTTCCAGGCGGCCACTGATCACTTCTACTGTATCGCCTTTTCGAATCTTAACTTTCATTCTTCGCTCCTACAGTACTTCCGGGGCAAGCGACACGATTTTCATGTAGCCCATGTCGCGCAATTCGCGCGCAACAGGTCCAAAAATACGTGTGCCCCTCGGGTTTTCGCCATCGGCATCCAAAATAACCGCGGCGTTATCATCAAAGCGGATGTAAGAGCCATCTTCTCGGCGCCATTCCTTTGTGCAGCGCACAATGACGGCCTTTACAACTTCGCTTTTCTTCACAGAACCTTGCGGTGCGGCGGCTTTTACAGTTGCAACCACAACATCGCCAATCGATCCATACTTGCGACGTGAACCACCCAGCACATGGATGACGAGCAATTCGCGCGCGCCGGTATTATCGGCAACTTTTAATCGAGACTCATGCTGAAGCATAGTTTATTCTCCTACGCCTTGATCAGCTGTGCGGATCTCGCGTTTGACAACAGCCTCAACAGCCCAACGCTTATCACGAGACAGCGGACGGGTCTCAACGATCTGGACCTCATCACCAATCTGACAGCCAATCTCGTCATGCGCCTTCACGCGTGAGCTCGAGTACACCACCTTTTGGTAAAGAGGATGTCGGAACTTGCGGGTGATCTCGACTACGACAGTCTTGGTCATTTTATTGCTGGTGACGACACCAGTCATACGACGACGATTATTCATTATGCACCTTCCACAGCGGCGCGTTCGGTTTCGCGCAGGATCGTTTCCATGCGGGCGATGTCGCGGCGCAAGAAAGTCAAGCGGCTTGAGTCAGTCAACTGACCGGTCACCTGCTGAAAACGCAGCTTCATCATTTCTTCACGCGCATCGGCGATCTTTGTTCGAATTTCTTCCGCCGCCATTTTGCGGATATCTTCCACTTTCATAGCCTTCATACTTATTCTCCTCCTGCAAAGCGACCAACAACTTTTGTTTTGATGGAGAACTTGTACTGAGCGCTCTTCAAAGCCGCTATCGCAACATCCGCAGACAAACCACTGACCTCGAACATCACGCGACCAGGCTTGACTGGAGCAACGTAGTATTCCACGTTACCTTTACCAGAACCCATGCGGGTTTCTGGCGGCTTGTGAGTGTACGGCTTGGCCGGGAAAATTCGGATCCAGATCTTGCCGCGACGCTTCATCCCACGAACGATCGTGCGACGAGCCGCTTCAATTTGACGGGCTGTAATCCAGCCCGGTTCCAACGCCTGCAGACCGAATTCGCCGAAGGAAACTTCCGCCCCGCGGAGAGCTTTACCTGTCATGCGACCGCGCATCTGCTTGCGCCACTTAACACGTTTTGGCATCAACATCTCAAATACCTCATCTCAGCTACATCGCGATTACTCGCTGACGTATACGCCTTCAGTTGCTTCAACTTTTTCTTCAACATTTGGCTGAGCTTCACCTTTATAGATCCAGACTTTGATACCGATCTGGCCATAGGTTGTGGAAGCCTCAGTTGTTGCAAAATCAAGGTTCGCACGCAGGGTCTGCAAAGGCACTCGTCCTTCGCGCAACCATACGTCACGTGACATTTCAGCACCACCCAAGCGTCCACCGCAAAGGATCTTGATCCCTTCAGCGCCCTGCTTGATGGCTTGCTGAATGGCGCGTTTCATTGCGCGGCGGTATGCAATACGTCGTTCAAGCTGGTCAGCGATATTCTTTGCAACCAACATGGCGTCTGTATCTGGCGAGGAGATTTCTTTAATGTCCAAATCAATCTTCTTGCCAACCAATGCTTCGAGTGCCTGGCGGATTTTTTTCACGCCTTCGCCCTTACGCCCAATCAAAATACCGGGTTTGGCGGTGTGAATTGAAATGCGGACCTTGCCCGGAGTACGTTCCACATCTACTCGTGAGATGCCAGCTTTGCCGTCACTGATCGAGTCAGGCATTTGCTTGCGAAGCTCCCGAACCTTTTCACTGGCAGCCCAGCCACCCTTGGACAATTTGCCAAGCAACAAAGTGCGAATGGCAAAATCCTGGTGTAATTGCTGGCGATATAGATTTCCTTCAGCGAACCAACGGCCGCCCCAGGGTTGATTGATCCCTAGACGAAAACCAATAGGATGTACTTTACGACCCATATAATTCTCCTTATGCTCCGCGCTCGCGTAATATGACAGTTACATGTGAACTGCGGCGCAATATCGGCTTGAAACGGCCACGGGCACCAAAACGTCTCCATTTACGTGTAGGAGCTTCATCGGCTGTAATCTTGGCCACAAACAGGTCGTCACGGCTGACACCAAAGTTCTCTTCAGCATTGGCTACTGCGGAGGCAACCAATTTCTGTACAGGTAAAGCTGCGCGCTTGTTCACGAAGCGAAGTATTTCCAACGCCTCATTTGCGCTTTTGCCACGCACCATATCAATTACAATGCGGACTTTTTGCGCAGACAGGGAGAGGTTGTTAATTTTTGCGTGAATATCACTCATGTCTCTCTCCTTACGCCGCGGCGGCTTTCTCACTGGTCTGATGACCACGGAACGTGCGCGTCGGGGCAAATTCGCCCAATCGATGACCGACCATGTTTTCTGTAATATAGATCGGAACGTGGCGACGTCCATCATGCACTGCAATGGTGTGCCCCACCATCTGAGGGAAAATCACAGATGCGCGGCTCCATGTGCGGACAACTTTCTTTTCATTTTTCTGGTTCATGGCCTCAATTCGCTTGAGAAGCTTTGTCTCAATAAAAGGGCCTTTTTTCAATGATCTTGACATATATGCGTACCTCGTCTAATTCTTAGCGGCTCGTCTTATTGGCACGGCGCACAATGTACTGGTCGGTCTTCTTGTTCGTGCGGGTCTTCTTTCCGAGAGTGGGTTTACCCCACGGGCTCTTAGGACCAGCAAGACCGACGGGCTGGCGGCCTTCACCACCACCATGTGGATGGTCGCGAGGACTCATCGCAGTACCGCGGACAGTCGGGCGGATGCCCATGTGACGTTTGCGGCCAGCCTTACCCAGTTTGACATTGCCATGATCAAGATTACCGATCTGGCCAATCGTTGCGTAACAGACCTGATGAATGAGGCGAACTTCACCAGAAGGCATACGAATCTGGGCAAAATCACCTTCTTTAGCAAGCAATTGTGCGGCGCCGCCTGCGGTGCGAACCATTTGCGCGCCTTTGCCAGCTTTGATCTCGATGTTGTGGATCAAAGTACCGATCGGGATATTGCTGATAGGAAGGGAATTTCCAGGTCGAATTTCAGCATCTGGACCTGAGACAATAGTGTCACCAACCTTCAATTCCAACGGAGCAATAATATAGCGCTTCTCGCCATCAACATAAAAAAGAAGCGCGAGGCGGGCTGTGCGATTGGGATCGTACTCAACCGCCGCCACTTTTGCAGGAATGCCATGTTTCTCGCGTTTGAAATCGACAATACGGATGAAGCGACGAGCGCCTCCGCCACGATGACGAACGGTAACGCGGCCTTGAGCATTACGTCCGCCGTGCCCCTGTCGGTTAACCAACAAGGAGCGTTCTGGCTTGCTCTTGGTGATCTCTTCAAAAGTATGACCGGTCATATCGCGCATACCGGGTGTTATTGGTTTATACTTTTTTACTGCCATTATTGCACCCCTTCAAAGATCTCGAGGGGTTTGCTTCCCTCGGCAAGGGTAACAATGGCCTTTTTGAACGCAGAACGGCGCACCAGCATACGACGACTTTTGGTGCGGCGACCACGCTTTGCGGGCGCATTGAGGATATTTACTCTCGCAACGGTGACATCAAACAGGGTTTCCACTGCATCTTTCACACTGGTGCGGGTCGCTTCATTGGCGACAACAAATGAATACTGGCTGAGTTTGCCTGATTGGTAACTTGATTTCTCAGTAACCAATGGGCGGACGAGGACATCATATAGATTAGTCATGTCTCTCTCCTTTATCCGAGGTGCGCAACAAGCGCATCAATGGTTTTTAGTGGAATGACAACTTTTTCAAAGGTAAGCAGGTCGCAGATATTCAAATAGCTGGCGAGCAAAACCTTCGCGTTGTCGATATTATTTGCAGAGCGCATGACTGTATCATAATTCTGATCTTTGACCGGCATCACCAGCAGAGCTGTGGAAGTGCCGACCAGATTGACCAAAACTTCAGCCATGACACGGGTCTTGGATTCCTGGATGTCCAAACCATCCACGATCACAATACCAGCATCTGCGGCTTTGGCAGTTAATGCAGAGCGCAGGGCAGCCTGGCGCATTTTCTTGGGCATGCGCTGTTCATAGCTGCGGGGATGCGGGGTATGGATACGACCACCGCCAACCCACTGAGCAGCATTGGTTGAACCCTGACGGGCGCGACCAGTGCCTTTCTGCTTGAAAGGTTTACGACCGCCGCCTCGAACTTCTCCGCGGACCTTGGTCTGATGTGTACCAAGACGGGCATTCGCCATCTGGCGGACGTAGGCCTGGTGCATCAGGTCAATATTTACAGGGGCTTCAAAAAGTGCGGCCGGTAATTCCAGCTCGCTGACTTTCTGACCCTTCAAATCAAGAACATCTACTTTCATGGTTATATGGCTCCCGTTTCCTGCGCGCCTATTGCTTGCGCGCTTCCTTAATCATGACGAGACTACCCTTGCCACCAGGAACCGCGCCATTAATAGCGAGGAGATTCCGTTCTGCATCCACCATGACGATCTTGATGTTCTGAGCAGTGACACGATCCACGCCCATATGGCCCGAGTTTCGGTGTCCTTTATAGACACGACCTGGTGTGGTACCCGATCCACTGGAACCGGGCGCACGATTGCGGTCAGATGTACCATGCGTGGCGTTCATGCCATGGAAGTGATAGCGTTTTACAACTCCGGCAAAGCCCTTGCCTTTGCTGACACCGATCACATCCACACGTTCGCCAACGGCAAAAGCATCGGCGACAGTTAATTTGTCACCGACATTTAATCCGTGATTCTTGGCGCGAAATTCGCGCAAGTAGCGGACAGGGGAAATCTCATTAGCTTTTAAGTGACCCAACTGACCGCTTGTTAAGCGTTTGGGGTTCGCTTCGCCAAAGCCCAGTTGCACCGCAGAATATCCCTCTTTCTCCGGCATACGTACCTGGGTAACGTAACATGGCCCAGCTTCGATGAGTGTTACCGTGAAGGCAACACCTTGTTCATCGAAGATCTGGGTCATGCCGATCTTCTTTCCAATAAGCCCTTTCAACATACTCAATTTTCTCCTTCAGAAGATATTGACGAGACTGCCAACCGGGGCGTCGGTCGCATCATCTCCGTGCAGCGCAGTCAGAAGGCCTGGTGCGAAGCGGTTGTGTCGGTTCTACAACACAGACCTACTCTTGCGCTGTCTCATAATCTGCAAAATTTGCAGAGTTACTTACAAATTAAATTAGATCTTAATCTCGATATCAACACCTGCAGGCAGGTTCAAGCGCATCAACATGTCAATTGTTTTTGAATCAGGATCCAAAACATCGATCAAGCGGTTGTGCGTGCGGATCTCAAAATGCTCATGCGAGTCCTTGTCAATAAATGCCGAGCGACGTATTGTAAAGCGTTCTATCTTGCTTGGCAAGGGTACGGGACCAACAACATGTGCGCCAGTTCGTTCGGCGGTTTCAACAATGCGTTTCGCAGACTGATCGAGAACGCGATGATCATATGCCTTGAGGCGGATACGTATTTTCTGCTTTGCCATCATATCTCCTCTATTCAATGATCTTGGTAACGACACCCGCGCCGACGGTCAGACCGCCTTCACGAATGGCGAACTTGGAACCCTGTTCAAGCGCGACAGGAACAATCAACTCAACCGTCAGGTTGACGTTGTCTCCGGGCATGACCATCTCCACGCCTTCCGGCAGCGTGATGTCGCCCGTTACATCCATCGTGCGGATGTAGAACTGCGGTCGGTAGCCGCTAAAGAACGCCTTGTGGCGTCCGCCTTCTTCCTTCTTCAACACGTACACTTCCGCCAAAAACTTCTTGTGCGGTGTGATCGATTTCGGCTTGGCCAACACCTGACCTCGCTCCACATCTTCTCGTTCAATTCCGCGCAGCAACAAGCCCACGTTGTCTCCGGCCATGCCTTCATCCAACTGCTTGTGGAACATTTCCACGCCCGTACACACGGTGCTCTTCGTTTCACGCAGCCCGATGATCTCGATCGGTTCCCCGATCTTGATGATGCCGCGGTCGATACGTCCGGTTACCACCGTTCCGCGTCCCTTGATCGAGAACACGTCTTCCACTGACATCATGAACGGTTTCTCGGTATCGCGTTTCGGCTCGGGAATATACTCATCCACCACTCGCAACAGCTCATGGATACAAGCGTATTCGGGTGCATTCTTATCCAGGCTGGTGCTTTCCAATGCCAGTTTGGCTGATCCGCGCACGATCGGTGTCGTGTCGCCGGGGAAACCCTGGGCGGTCAGCAGTTCACGCAGTTCCAGTTCCACCAGTTCGAGCAACTCGGGGTCGTCCATCATATCCACTTTGTTGAGGAAGATGACGATCGATGGCACTTCCACCTGACGCGCTAGCAGAACGTGCTCACGAGTCTGCGGCATCGGACCATCAGGTGCCGCTACTACCAAAATCGCTCCGTCCACCTGCGCCGCACCTGTGATCATGTTCTTGATGTAGTCACGGTGTCCAGGCATGTCCACGTGCGCATAATGGCGCTTGTCTGTCTGGTATTCCACGTGCGCGATGTTGATCGTGATCCCGCGCGCTTTTTCTTCCGGTGCGTTATCAATTTGATCGTACGCACGGAAGTCAGCCTGCCCTGAAAATCCGGCTACTTTGGTGATCGCCGCTGTCAATGTCGTTTTCCCATGATCAATGTGACCCATGGTCCCTACATTCAGATGCGGTTTGCTGCGGTCAAATTTTACCTTCGCCATTTGAATAACTCCTTAATTTAGAAAAGAACGATTATGCTTTTAAGATTTCTTCCGCCACTGACTGCGATACTGGCGCGTAGTGGTCAAATTCCATATTGAATACGCCGCGTCCCTGTGTAGCGGACCGTAATTGTGTGGCATACCCAAACATTTCAGCCAATGGAACCATGGCCTTCACTGCCTGAGCATTTCCAAGACGGACTTCCATACCCTGGATCAAACCACGGCGGCTGTTAATCTGCCCCATGACATCACCAAGATATTCTTCCGGGACTACAACTTCAACTTTCATCATTGGCTCGAGCAAAATAGCATGACCTTTTTGAACGCCTTCCTTGAAGCCTAAAATGGCGGCCATCTTAAATGCCATTTCACTTGAGTCAACCTCGTGGAAAGAGCCGTCGAATAAGGTTACTTTGATATCAACAACAGGATATCCAGCAAGAACGCCGCCTTCAGCAGCTTCCTTGAAGCCTTTTTCAATTGGGTTGATGTATTCCTTGGGAATGGAACCGCCGACGATCTTATTTTCAAAAATAATGCCGCTGCCGCGTTCTCCAGGTTCCAGGGAGAAAACAACATGACCGTACTGGCCTTTACCACCAGACTGCTTGGCATACTTGTAATTGACTTCCTTAACAGGTTTCGTGATCGATTCACGGAACGCAACACGCGGAGCGCCGACATTTGCCTGAACTCTAAATTCGCGCAGCAAACGATCAACGATAATATCAAGATGCAACTCGCCCATTCCACGAAGAATGGTCTGGCCTGAATCAATATCCGAATTCACATGAAGTGTGGGATCTTCTTCGGCCAACTTGCGGAGAGCCTCACCCATCTTTTCCTGATCACTGGAACTCTTGGGTTCAATAGCAATCGAAATAACCGGCTCAGGGAAGGAAATTGTTTCAAGAACAAGTGCTTTGGTATCGCAAAGTGTATCGCCGGTGAAACTTTCCTTGAAGCCCAATACAGCACCAATATCACCAGCACGAATCTCATCCACATCTTCGCGATGATCGGCATGCATGCGGATCAAACGGCCGATGCGCTCTTTTCTTCCCTTTTTGGTTGTATTTTGAACAGTTTGTCCCTGGCTCAAAACACCGGAATAAACGCGAACATAAGCGAGACGCCCAACATAAGGATCTGTTACGATCTTAAAGACCAATGCGCTCAACGGAGAATTGTCTTGCGCAAGGACCTCAAAGGTACTTTCAGGGTTGCCGGGTTCAGAAACTATGAAAGAAGGCTTGTCTGCTGGAGAAGGCAGATAATCTACAACAGCGTCAAGAAGTACTTGCACGCCCTTGTTCTTTAAGGAAGACCCACAGAAAACAGGAGCTGCCTTTGTAGCAAGAACGCCTTTGCGAAGTGCAAGCTTAAGTTCATCAATACTGATTTCCTGAGCTTCCAGGAACTTCATTGTTAATTCGTCGTCCAGTTCGGCGATCTTTTCAACCATCTTGGCCCGAGATTCAACAGCCTGAGCTTTCATATCTTCGGGAATTTCAACAATATGCGGATCTTTGCCAAGATCGTCTTCCCAAACAACGGCTTTCATGGTCAAAAGATCAATCACACCTTTGAAAGTCGACTCAAAACCGATCGGAATCTGCATCGGGATCGGGTTCGCGCCCAAACGGTCAATGATCGTTTCAATAGTTCGATCGAACGAAGCACCAACGCGATCCATCTTATTAACAAAACAAATACGAGGCACGCCATAGCGGTCTGCCTGACGCCATACCGTTTCAGATTGCGGCTCGACACCTTGTACCGCATCAAAAACTACCACTCCGCCATCCAAAACACGCAATGAACGTTGAACTTCAGCAGTAAAGTCAATGTGTCCGGGGGTATCAATGATATTGATCTGATAGCCCTTCCACTCCGCCGATACAGCCGCCGAAACGATTGTGATGCCACGTTCACGTTCCTGAACCATCCAGTCGGTAACTGTTGTACCATCATCAACAGAGCCGATACGATGTGTCATGCCCGTATAGAACATGATTCGCTCAGTAGTTGTTGTTTTCCCGGCGTCAATGTGGGCAATAATGCCTATATTTCTGTATTTATCCAGCGGATGCTCGCGTGCCATACTTACTATTTCCTCAAAAAATTATTTAAATTTAAACTCGGTAATGGGAGAAAGCGCGGTTGGCTTCAGCCATCTTATGTGTTTCATCGCGCTTACGAATAGCAGAACCTGTTTCGTTAAAAGCGTCAATTAATTCCGATGCAAGTTTATCGGAAAACGACTTGCCGGAGCGGTCATTTGCAGACGCAAGAATCCAGCGAAGGGCCAAGGTCATGCGCCGATCGGAGGAAACTTCCATTGGCACCTGATAAGTTGCACCGCCCACGCGGCGTGGACGCACTTCCATGGCAGGACCTACATTCTTAAGCGCACCATCGAAAACATCCAAAGGATTCTTCTCAGTGCGTTCTTTAATTAGATCCATCGCATCATAAATCAAACGAACGGCCGTGCTCTTCTTGCCGCTCTTTAGCACGTGCTGAACCATGGTTTGGACAGCGATGCTGTTATATCGGATATCAGGAAGGATTTCCCGTTTCTCAGGTTTTGCTCTACGCATTTATACTACTCCATCTATTGATTACTTCGGACGCTTCGCGCCGTATTTTGAACGGCCCTGCTTACGATTGGCAACGCCGGTGGTATCGAGAGAACCGCGCACAATGTGATAACGCACACCAGGCAGATCTTTAACACGGCCGCCACGCACCAGTACCACGGAGTGCTCCTGTAACTGATGGCCTTCACCTGGGATGTATGCAGTGACTTCAATGCCGTTTGTCAGACGCACACGAGCGATCTTGCGCAGAGCTGAATTCGGCTTTTTAGGAGTCATGGTACGGACAACAGTACAAACACCACGTTTCTGAGGTGCGCCTTTGTCCTGTCTCACACGACGCTGCTTAAAACTGTTCAATGTGAACTGCAGAGCGGGAGCCTTACTTTTTGTTTTGTTGTTTCTGCGGCCCTTGCGGACCATTTGATTTACTGTCGGCACATTCGCCTCCGATTACAAATTCTTTCTATTTTGATTTCGATATTCGCAAGAAATGAGACCATCAACAACGTTTCCTGATGGCCTCATTTGTAGTTACCAATTGAGTCGAGTGGGGGAAGTAAAGCCACTCTTGCTTTCATGGTCAACGGCTAGCTAGTTTATCATGCCATAACTAACCCGTCAATAGATTCTTCTACTTTTTTCTACTTTGATTCTCTCCAAGACTTAACAAGCCGGTATCATGTTTAGGCGGATGGGTCTTCTCTTCATCCTTGCCAAATTTAACCACGTCACCACCTTCGTTGATCGCCTCCACCGCAAGACCCAGTGACTGCAATTCTTTTACCAGAACGCGGAAAGAAGCAGGGATGCTTGGTTCTTCAATCGGCTCCCCCTTTACAATAGCCTCATAAGTATTTACGCGGCCTTGAACATCATCCGACTTAACGGTGAGCATTTCCTGAAGTGTATGCGCCGCGCCATAAGCCTCAAGCGCCCACACTTCCATTTCACCGAAGCGTTGACCACCGAACTGGGCTTTACCACCCAAAGGTTGTTGTGTGACCAAGCTGTATGGGCCTGTCGAGCGTGCATGAACCTTATCTTCCACAAGGTGATGCAACTTGAGAATGGTCATGACCCCAACGGTCACAGGCTGATCATATGGGATGCCAGTCTTACCATCACGTAAGGTCTGTTTGCCAAGGATAGGCAACGGAATACCCTTATCCTTCGCTAATTCCTGAGCTGTCTCAAGAACCTTGTCTTCAGCGACCCGTCGTGTAATTCCATTCGTCTCCATCCACAAACGCAGACAAGCGTGGACGGTCATTTCATCAACATCAGGATCGGGATTGGCTACATCGCGATCATCGAGCAGGATTTCTTCGGGATTGGCATAGCCCTTTTCGCGCAACCATTCTTTGGCAGCGGCGTGACGCGCGTAATCTGCGTCGTTCAGGCTGTAGACATCATATTTGCGTTTGCCAAGCCAATGTTCAAGATACAAACGACGAACCTCATCATCATCCTGAATTGAGTTGACATCATATTCCTGTTCCTTGAGCCATTCCCAGGCACGTTCTGCAGATTCTTTCCAAGCCTGGTCCATGATCCAGGCACGTGCGAGTTCAGCTTCGATCTGTTCCTCGCTGGCGCCGTCAAAGACCGGCGTGATCGCGCGGAAACCCATGCGCTTCGCAGCCCAGCCAAGATGCACTTCCAATACCTGTCCGATATTCATACGACCAGGCACACCGAGCGGATTTAGAATTAAATCAACTGGTGTTCCATCTTCGAGATATGGCATATCTTCCACCGGCACAACCTTGGAAACCACACCCTTATTGCCGTGGCGGCCGGCCATTTTGTCACCCGCGGTGATCTTGCGGCGCTGAGCAACTGAGACACGCACCATCATCTCGACACCAGCGGAGAGATCCGAATTTTCTTCACGAGTGAAAACTTTTACATCAACAACTTTACCGCGTTCGCCGTGAGGCATGCGCAACGAAGTATCTTTTACATCGCGTGATTTCTCGCCGAAGATGGCGCGCAATAAGCGTTCTTCAGGGGTAAGTTCTTTCTCGCCCTTCGGAGTGATCTTACCGACAAGGATGTCGTTTGGACCAACTTCCGCACCAATGCGAATGATGCCGTTTTCATCCAGGTCTTTGATCGCATCATCACCTACATTCGGGATATCGCGTGTGATCTCTTCGGGACCAAGTTTTGTATCACGCGCTTCGACTTCATGCTTCTCAATATGAACTGAAGTGAAACGATCTTCCTGAACAAGGCGTTCTGAGAGCAGAATGGCGTCTTCGAAGTTACCACCTTCCCAGGAGAGGAAGGCAACAACTACGTTTTGACCAAGCGCCAACTGACCACTGTCAGTGGATGAAGAATCGGCGATGATATCGCCAGCCTTGACCAATTGTCCTTTAACCACGGACGGGCGTTGATCAATACAAGTGCTTTGATTGGAACGCTGATACTTGCGGAGTTGATACACGCGGTTTCCGCTCTTCTTTTCTTTGACTGTGATGGTTGCTCCGGTGACCGATACGACCTCACCATCCGCTTCAGCCACCACAACCTGACCAGAGTCAAGCGCGGCATGACCTTCCATACCAGTCGAAACGAGCGGGGTCTCAGGGCGCACCAAAGGAACAGCCTGCGCCATCATGTTCGAGCCCATCAACGCGCGGTTGGCATCATCATGTTCAAGGAATGGAATTAAAGCGGCGCTGATACCTACAACCTGATGCGGCGCCACATCCATGTAATCAATCGACTCTGAATTCGAGAACAAAAAGCCCAGATGATAACGGCAGGAAATACGTTCCTTGGAAAATTCCTTATTACCCGTTAAGTGAGCATTCGCCTGAGCGATGGTGAATTTATCCTCCGCATCGGCAGACAGGTAAACGATCTCATCAGATACATATGGGACGATGCTGACATCGCCGCCGATCTTGGCAAGTCTCTTTAATACCTTCGAATCAATTGTTGTCCCTGACTTGAAGAGCAATTCATTTGACTTGGGATCATGAACATCCTCACGTAAGGTGAGTCCTTCCAAGCGTTCATCCTCAGAGGGAAGTGTTTTGAACACTCTGCGGTAAGGTGTTTCAATGAAACCGTATTCATTTACACGGGCAAAAGAAGCCAAACGACCGATCAAACCGATGTTTGGGCCTTCGGGTGTTTCAATGGGACAGATACGGCCATAATGAGAGCGATGCACATCACGAACATCAAAGCCGGCGCGTTCACGGCGCAGACCGCCAGGCCCCAGTGCCGAAAGTGTGCGTTTGTGGCGCAACTCAGCCAGAGGATTGGTTTGATCCATGAACTGTGAAAGTTGTGACGAACCGAAGAATTCTCGCAATGCAGCGACCACGGGGCGGATATTTACCAGAGTGACCGGCGACAACTGCTCCTGATCGCGAATGGACATGCGTTCTTTGATAACGCGCTCCATTCGGCGCAGGCCGATTCTCAACTTGTTCTGGATCAACTCACCCACAGTCTTGACGCGGCGGTTGCCGAGATGATCAATGTCATCAGGTCGTTCAGCGCCGTTGTTAATCTGGATCATGCGGCGGATCAAACGGATCAGATCGCTCTTTGAAACCGTGCGATGCGGGATCGGAATATTGAGGTCAAGCTTTTGATTGAGTTTATAGCGACCAACACGTTCGAGGTCATAGTGGCGCTGATCGAACAACTGCTCCTCAAGGAACTGACGGGCATTGTCAAGCGTGGCGGGATCGCCAGGGCGCATCTTTTTGAAGAATTCGATCAAAGCCGCTTCAGCAATGGAGTGATGGGACAGATCCCAATCAGGTTCCTGCTTAATAGTTGAGGCGATGAACATACGCTCTGGGTTATTGTCCACATCCTTCAAGATGGACATGATCTCTTCATCCGAGCCAACCTTGATGGGAGAGTCTTTGATCCCGTCGCTTACCGCGGCGAGCGCGCGTAAAAAGACCGTGATCGGAACAGTGCGTTTGCGGTTGAACTTTAAGATAATGTAATCGGATTTGCGTGTTTCGAATTCCATCCAGGCGCCGCGATCAGGGATCAACTTCGCCATCGCAAGCGGACGGCCAGTGGCGCGGTCAGCGGGCGCTTCAAAATAAACGCCAGGGGAACGGATCAACTGGGAAACCACAACGCGCTCAGTGCCATTGACAATGAACGTGCCTTTATCGGTCATTTCAGGAAAATCGCCAAGGAAAATATCCTGCTTGATCGGTTCTGGGACATCGGGACCCGCAAGAAGCACTGAAACATACAACGGGCTCGAATAGGTCAGATCGCGCTCGACACATTCTTCGATACTATGCTTGGGTTCTCCAAACCAGTATTTAAGTCCCCATTGCTGTGATTCGGGTCCGCGGCTCGGGAAGAATAACTTCATTCCCTTGTTGTAAGACTCGATCGGAGAGATCTCATGGAAGAGGTCACCCAATCCTTCTCGCTTAAGTCTTTCGAATGAATCAAGCTGTACTTCTATTAAGTTGGGAAGATCTAACTTTACTGGAATACGTGCGTAAGTTTTTTGCGGCAAAGAAGACGCCATTCTTCTCTCCTGTTTCTATGTAGGCTGGGTGAACTAACAAAATTAACTGCCCTTGGATGGACAGCGACCGTATAGTATATCGAAGGTAACATAAAAAGTCAAGAAACATTTGGAGCAAATTTCATTTTGCGTTCCCGATCTCCTCCATGGCATGCGGATTGACCAAAGACGACGTATCACCCAACTCCAGTCCCAAATAAGCTGAACGGATCACACGCCGCATGACCTTTGCATTTCGCGTCTTGGGCAGGTCAGTCACAAACAGGATGGCTTTCGGGGCAAGCGCTTTGCCCATTTCAGCGGTCACCATCTCTTTTAATTCCTGACGAAGCGCATCGGTCGGACTTGCTCCGGGCCTAGCCACTGCGAAAAGGATCAGTTCACTCCCTTTTACAGCGTGCGGCACTCCGATCGCCGCCGCTTCGACAATATCCTTGTGTCTTACGAGAATTGACTCAACCTCGGCGGGTCCCAGCCGTTTCCCCGCTATCTTGATCGTATCATCTGAGCGCCCAAGAATATACCACAAGCCGTCGCTGTCTATGGCAGCAAAATCACCATGCACCCAGACATTTTCCCAGCGCGACCAATACGTGTCGAGATAACGTAGCTTGTCATTCCAAAAGCCGCGCGTCATGCCGATCCACGGGGCTTTTATAACTAATTCCCCCACCGCGTTACGAAGCGAGATTCCATTTTCGTCCAACACATCCGCATCCATGCCGGGACAGGCGGCTGAAAAAGCGCATGGCTTCAAGGGCAGCAACGGGTTACCCATCACAATCCCGCCAGAGATCTCCGTACCGCCTGAATAATTGATGATCGGTCTTTTGCCTTCGCCAACTTTTTCAAATAACCACATCCACGGGTCTGGATTCCACGGTTCGCCAGTAGAGGCAAAACATTTCAATAAAGACAGATCATGCTTCTTGAAATGCTCATCACCTTGCGGGATCAACGAGCGGATCAGTGTTGGCGAGACTCCCATTTGATTGATGCCATGCTTTTCGACCAGATCCCACAACCGATCAGGCGCAGGGAAATCTGGTGCGCCATCGTAGAGGAACATCGTCGCTCCAAGCAGGAGACTGCCAAAGACCTGCCACGGACCCATCATCCAGCCCATGTCGGTCATCCAGTAGATCACGTCCCCTGCGTGGACATCTGTTCCGAAGGCCATATCCTGCGCGGCTTTGACAGGGAATCCGCAGTGGGTGTGGACTGCGCCTTTCGGTCTGCCCGTCGTCCCCGAAGTGTAGAGAATCATCAGCGGGTCTTCAGCGGAGTTGGTCTCTGTCGCCGAAGGCGCAGAATCAGGCTGAGGCGCGATCAAATCCGCCCACCAGTGGTCTCGTCCTGTCTTCATGGAGACATTCTGCCCTGTGCGCTTCAAGACGATCATGTGCTTTAGCGAATCAATTAGTGCGGCGGCTTCATCGGCAATTGACTTCATATCCACAGCCTTGCCGCGTCGATACGCGCCGTCAGCGGCGAAAAGCGCTTTAGCATTCGCATCCTGTAAACGGGAAACAATTGCGCCCGCGCCATAACCAGAGAACAACGGCAGGATGATCCCGCCGATCTTTGCGATGGCAAGCAATGCGACCACGATCTCGGGGGTCATCGGCATGAAGATGCCGATCGCGTCGCCTTTGCCAAGCCCAAGCGAGCGCAGTGCGTTCGCGGCTCTATTCACTTCTTTATATAACTCTTCATAAGTAAGCGTTTTCGTACTACCCTCTTCCCCTTCCCACACCACAGCCTTCTGCATTCCGGTATCCGCATTCTGCCATTTATCCACGCAATTATGGACAATATTCATCTTCCCATCTACACACCATTTTGGAAATTGAATGCCATCGGTCAGGTCAACGGCCTTTGTGTAGGGTTCATAGAATTGAATATCGAGAAATTTCAACACTGCATCTGTGAACCATTCCACGTCACTGGTGGACTTTTGCATGAGTTCATCAAAATCTTGTATTTCATGCTTGCGCATGAAGGCGGTTAAATTCGCATGCTCAATGTGCTGCGGGGTCGGCCTCCAAACAATATCACCACCGAACGTAAATTGTTCCGTCATGGGTATGCTCCTCTTGACTTGGCTAGGCTGATTTTAATCCAAGAACATGCAAAGAACGGGAGCAAAGACTATAATCGCAACTCCCTGGAGGAAACAGTGACCGATCAAACCCAAACCATATCCTGCCCTGCGTGCGGTGGCGCGTCCCAACCTGAAGCAGGGACAACTCACATGGCCTGCACCTATTGCGGCACAAACTTATCCATCCCCGGGCACTTGCGGACAAGAGCAATGCCAATGGTGGAGAAAAATACGTCAAAGCCAAAAACAGTGTCGATACCCGAAATTGATGCGCCTGACTTGATTCGAAAAGCCCAGCCCGTTGCGTTCAAAGCATTTAATCTTTACGCCTACTGGACCTGGCTCCGCTGGCTGCTACCCGCCTGCCTGACCATACTCGTCGTCGGATTTATTTTGTGCGCTGTATTGGGCGCGCTGCCGTTTGTGTTCGGGCTGTTTAAGTGACAGTCACCTTTAAGGTGACTGTCACGTGCTATGTATCCAATTTGATTTTGACGAACAGTCTATCTTTGGCAGTGGCGGCCACATCCTCTTGATTTGGTTTCCCATCTTCCATGCGAACCTTCATCTGCTTTGCCGCCTGCGGAATATGGCGTAAATATTCAGGCATTCTTGCCAGCACAGATCTATCATCCAATTCCACGTCAGCAAATCCTTGCACAGGCTTGCGCTTCAGCAACAGATCAACTTTTGCGCCCCCTTGCAGGTTTCGCCACCACGTCCGTTCGCGGCTAGTGATGACCCACATATAGTCGCCTTCCACATAATAGCCAACAGGGGTTGTGTATTTTTTTCCTGACTTGCGTCCTGTAATAGTGAGGAGCATGATGCCATTGCTCAACATGCCATGCAGCGGAGAGCGTAAAATCCATGCCATAAAATCATTTCCATTCATTTTGAAGTTTCCCTTCCAGAATTAAGTATTCGTTCTTCATAGACCAACCACGCCAATCCTACCAGATATAAATTCCTTTGAACAATCCCTTCATCAAGCGCCATGATATGATTTTCCGCAAGTCCGAACAGGCCCGATATACCGATAACCAGAAGAAAAAAGGCGAAGCGAGTCCATCTTTCGCGATTATTGGAAGATACTGCGAACTGCCAGAAAATCCCGAGGCTCATGGCGATCCCTGCAACGGTGGCGAACATGGAATGTAATTGGGATTCACGCACCGAGTTTGGATAGGATGGGTCAATCGGTGCGGCGCAAAAAATCCCGGACATCAAAATGGACAGTCCATACACCGCTACGAAAAACAGAAAATACGCGCGCCTATATTTATTGAAGTAAAAGATAACTCCCCATGTGAGCAGCAGACCAAAGCCAATAAAACCAGTTTGCATGATCCCCTTGTAGGTATGTCCCTGCGAAGCAAGGTCACTGACTGTGTTCTGCGTCCAATCATAGATGGGCGGGACAAAGAAATGTGCGAGCACAATGACTGCAATAAAATAAACAACCGCGATCAGGATTGGTCTTTGCCTCATGATGCAATCACCTGCTTCTCCCGCGTGGATAGATTCGCGGGCTTGTAGATGAAGATCAACGCGACAGCCCAAATCATCACAATCGTGCTCATGATCGCAGCCCCCAGGCCCTCGCCGGCCGCAGAAGCGGTGATGAAATTGAACGCGCCATGCCAAAGCGCAACCGCCAGCAGACTTCCATCCGTGCTGTTGTAAAGCCAGGTGAACATGATCGCACCGCTCATCAAACCGAAGAACCAGCCAGTGGCAATGGCGGGGTCAAATAAGTAAAAGAAGATCGGTAAATGCCACAACGCCCAAAGCACACCCAACACAAGAGTCGCGTTGAGCGCGCTCATTTTTTCTTGCAAACGCGGCAGGGCATATCCGCGCCAGCCGATTTCTTCGCCAATTCCGTATGTAAAGATCCACAGGAAAAGTGCGCCGACTCCCAGATTGGGCAGGAAGTTGACTTCGCCCAAAAGATTCAAGTCCACCCACGTGCCCTGAATGATGCGCAAGACAAGCACGATCACAAAATATACCGCCAATGGAGAAATGGCAAACGTCCACCAACCGGGACTCATCTGCCATTTGAACAATCGTCGGAAAATATCAGCGATACCCGCCCTGCCTTTTGTAAGCCCAGTCATGATCAAAGCTGCCAGCATGGGGCCATAGGCATATAAATAGTGAACGAAATATGGGATCTGCCAGTTAACCTTTCCCTGAGCGATCAATGCGAGCGGAATGCCGATCGTCCACGAAATGGCGTAGGCCAAAACAAAATAGCCGAGTAAAGAATTTTTTTGAAGCCTCGAAGTCTTTGTATTCATTGTCACCACATCCTTTATTTAATTCCCCGCCGAGAACGAATAGCGGATCGCCTTCTTCGAGCAATTGTCCACGCAGGTGCCGCATAGAATGCATTCTGCATTTTCCATTTTTTGCGCCTGCACCATCGCGTTGACATCCAGACTCATCGGGCAGGTCTTGGAACAGGATTTGCAATCCTTGCAGGTGGATGCGTCCGCGACCAGCCTGAGGGAAGGCCATGCAAACCGGTTCCGGATCCAGCGTCCCGTGATCATGAACGGGGCCATCCAACAAATCGTGTGACAGCCCGCCCTGCGTCCAGCAAAAATCGCCAGTCCAACAAACAAGGCGACCACGACATAGTAAATGATGTAGGCAATGAAGATGGGGCGATCTGCGGTTCCAGCAACTGAGATTCCACTTTGAGTGTGATATAGCAGATCAACACTTCTGTAGCCACCCGTGTTGACCGCAAACATAACGATCAATGAAAGCCAGAGAATCCAAATAGTCCATTTGATCCAGTTAATTTTTGAACCGTTGACCAGCTTATTGTTGATGGGCTCAAACATCTCCTGCAACCCGCCACCCGGGCAGACCCATCCGCACCATAGCCTGCCAATAAAAAAGCGAGGAAAGAAACATCAGCCCGAACATCACCAAGCTGCCATTGATGATGCCATTCATCGCGCCATCAATAATGACGTACGGTGAAAAAAAATTCATCGTGATGGGGAAAGATAAAAAGGCCAGAAAAACAAGCGCCTTGCGTATGCGTTGCCGCATGGGAATTTGACGAATCATCTTTTCTCCTTATTCCAACCCCAAAATCATCACCATCTTTTCGATCTCAAAATCAATGAACGCTTCAACATTGTTTTGCAAAAATCCCGACAGATAGTTATAGAGATACAGGGATGTCATTCCGTGGATCATCGACCAGGCGGACAGCGCCAACTGCGTGACCGTGCCTGTGTACGGCATTCCGAATTTTTTCAACGTGTCATACGATGACTTAAGGTTGGTCGGCAGCCGAAGGACAGTTAACTCCCCGTTGATTTTCCCTGCCATATGCGCCTCCCCTATCACGCCCTGCAGCACAAGAAAACTCCGCTGTGCAACTGGCCCTAACTCCTCGGCGAACATGTACCCTTGAATTGGAGTGCCGAACAAAAGCGCATACCTCTGCGGGTTTTGCGCCGCCCACTGAAAATAGGATTTGCACATCGCGCGAAAACGACCCGTGTGATCATCTGCCGCGCAAGCATCTCGTCCTGCTTCCAGACTTGCAGTGAAGGATGTGAATGCATCGACCAACAATGCGGTGACCAGAGCGTCGCGGTCTTTGTAGTAGCGATACAGCCCGGGCGCCGTCATCCCCATCTCGCGGGCGATCCCGCGCAGGGAAAGTCCCGAAGCGCCCACTTCACCGATCTGCTTCCACGCTGTGGACATGATCTCTTCGCGGGTCGCGTCTCGTAATTTTTCTCGCCTTGTCTGTGCCATTGAGTCACCTTTTATTATATATGTTTACAATTGTTTACAGTGTTTACTATTTTACCAAAATCAGTTTCCCTGTCAAGGGATGAACTGTAAATTCGTTCTCACGCTATAATAGGGAAACTTCAAAAACAGGAGTAATAAATGTCCACTGTCCATGCATCTAATCACCCGCTCGTTGCCCACAAACTTTCCCGTTTAAGAAATAAAAATACCGAACCGAAGAAGTTCCGTGAACTCGTTCAGGAGATCGCGGGACTTCTTGCATATGAAGCCACCGCTGACCTGCAGACAACGCCGATCGAAATTGAAACCCCGCTTACCAAAATGACCGCACAGGAACTCAAGGAAAAAATCGGGCTCGTCCCCATTCTGCGCGCGGGACTTGGCATGGTGGAAGGCATTTGGGAACTCATGCCAAGCGCCGAAGTATGGCATATTGGACTGTATCGCGACGAGCATACACTTCAACCTGTGGAGTATTACAACAAACTCCCTGTCGACCCGCGCGTATCGGTCTGCATGATCCTCGACCCGATGCTTGCCACAGGCGGATCAGCAACAGCCACTGCGGATATCCTGAAACGCTGGGGAGTGAAGAAGATCAAGTTCGTTGGCCTCATCGGAGCACCTGAAGGCATCAAAGCAATGCAGACCGCGCATCCCGATATTGATATTTATCTTGCCGCAATTGACGAAAAACTAAATGAACGCGCCTACATCCTGCCAGGATTGGGTGACGCGGGCGACCGTCAATTCGGGACGGGCTAAGCGGACTTCAAGCATGGCATACGATCTCAAATTTGCAGAACGCGTCCGAGCCGAACTCAAGGAACTTCCATTCGTTGAAAAGAAAATGTTCGGCGGACTCGGGTATTTGGTTAACGGCAATATGGTCTGCGGCTGGTACAAAGGCGATATGGTTGTTCGGATCGACCCTGCGAAGTATGAAGATTTTTTGAAAAAGAAATACGTCAAACAGTTTGCTTTAAGGAACAGGCCCATGAAAGGCTGGCTGCTCGTGGAACCTGACGGCTATAAAACTTCGAAGCAGATCAGCGCATGGGTCAAGGTAGGTGTTGAGTTTGCATTATCTCTCCCGCCAAAATAAAAACGCAAAAGTATGGCTGACTTAGTTAGGCCAGATTCTCCAACAAGTTCATCAGGATGCGAGGAGTTATGGAAAACAAAACTGTGTATGATTTGAAATCTGTTACGCTGCCTTACCTCTCAGGCGGACTATTGCGCCTGTTTGCCTCACTCGTTGAAGGGCCATTGGGTGGATTATTAATTCCCAGTTTGTTTGAAAGCGCAGGCATCAACTGGCTGAGACAACAGACGATAGATGAATCACCGACCATCATGCCGATCCATTTCACTGACACCTATTCAGATGAAAATCTGGCCGTCCCGGAAAAAGAATGGCCGCGAGCTGCCGCCATCTATCCGAATGGATTTCAATATGCAACGGTCTTTGATTACGCAAAAGCCTATCGTGACGGCAAAACCACGCCCGAAGAAGTGGCGGTCAAATTATTGGATGCCATCGAAGCCAGCAATTCATCCACCCCCCCGCTGCGGGCAATGATCGCTGTTGATCGCGCGGATGTAATGAAACAGGCCCGTGAAGCAACGGAACGCATCAAAGCCGGACGTCCGCTCAGCATCTTTGACGGCGTACCTGTGGCGGTAAAAGATGAAGTAGATATGATGCCCTACCCCACGACGGTCGGCACATCATTCCTCGGCAGGTCTCCCGTCACTGAAGATGCGACCATCGTAGCGCGGATGCGCGCGGCTGGTGCGCTGTTGATCGGCAAGGCTAACATGCACGAGATCGGCATCAACGTGACGGGCTTGAATCCGCATCACGGCACAACCCGCAACCCATATAACACAAATCATTTTACGGGCGGAAGCTCAAGCGGATCTGCAACGGCTGTTGCGGCGGGATTTGTCCCCGTTGCCATCAGCGCGGACGGGGGCGGCTCGATCCGCATCCCTGCCGCATTTTGCGGAGTCTTCGGATTGAAATCCACTTTTGGACGGGTCAGCGAGCATGGCGCAGCACCTTTATGCTGGAGCGTCGCTCATCTCGGGCCGATTGCGGGCACAGCCACCGATACCGCTTTGGCCTACGCTGTGATGGCAGGACCTGACTTACATGACCCAAACACGTTACATCAACCCCTGCCCTCGCTTGAAAATTGGGATCAATTAAATCTTAATGGACTGAAACTCGGCGTATATAAACCTTGGTTCCAGCACGCGGATCCCGAAATCGTAGCAGCTTGCGACCTTATGTTGAGACGATTTGCAGATATGGGAGCGGAGATCGTCGAGATCAACATCCCAGACCTTGAATTAAATCGCATCGCGCATTCCGTGACCATTCTGGCTGAAATGGCGCAAGCCATGAGCTATACATATGATGCGCATCACAAGGAACATGGGTTGGATGTACGCCTCAACCTGGCCTTGGCACGAAAGATCAGCTCGCAGGATTATCTTTTGGCACAGCGCGCGCGCACACGCATCATCAGAAACTTCAACAAGGCACTCGAGCAAGTGGATATGATCATTACACCGACCACGGCCATCGCCGCGCCTGCCATACCGAAAGATGCACTGCCCGACGGCAACTCAGACTTGAGCACCACGATCGAGATCATGCGCTTCGTCACGGCTGGCAATATGACCGGTCTGCCCGCGATCTCATTCCCTGTTGGTTACACGAAAAGTGGATTGCCCATTGGAATGCAAGCGATGGGGCGCGCCTGGGAGGAACATCAATTATTACGGCTGGCGGTCAATGCCGAGAAGGTTGTGGAACGCAAAGAGCCGCAGGTGCATTTTAAGTTTTTAGATTAACATTTCATATAATTGCAAAGGCGTTTTTCCCGAAACACCCCCAATTATGAGGAAGCTGCTTCGGCTACGATCAAGAACGCCTCGCACAGACATATTTTATTAATAGGAGAATCCCAATGGCTGAATTAAAAACAAAACTCAATGACGCGAGCGTTACTGACTTTCTTAATACGATCGAAGATGAAGAAAAACGCGCGGACTGTTTTGAGATCTTAAAGTTAATGAGACAGGTCACCAAAGAGGAGCCAAAGATGTGGGGAGCGAGCATCGTCGGGTTTGGACATACGCATTATGTCTATGAAAGCGGACGTGAAGGCGATTGGTTCATCACGGGTTTTTCTCCGCGCAAACAGAACCTGACGCTTTATGTGATGGGAAGTTTCAATCCTCATGTTGAATTGCTCGAAAAACTTGGCAAACATAAAACAGGCGTCGGCTGTTTGTATATCAACAAATTGAAAGATGTGGATGTCAAAGTTTTGAAAGAACTCATCAAGCAAGGTGTCAAAGCGGCGAAGAAAAAATGACGGCTGAAAAAGACCCCGAGGGCTTCGAGCGCAAGCACCTGCATAAATTTGCAGACTTTGCCAATAAACGCGTTTTGGAAGTGGGATGCGGGGAAGGGCGACTAACATGGCAGTACGCCGCCGCATCAACCCTGACCGTTGGGTTTGACTCTGACCATGATGCCTTGCGCGTCGCCCGAGCGGATGCGCCGCATACCATGCAAAAGAAGGTCCACTTTGCAGAAGCGGGCGCAAGAAATATTCCTTTTGCAAATGAGAGCTTTGATATCGCTGTTCTAGCCTGGTCGTTGTGATGACTTGAACATGAGAGCATGGTCCATGCTCTGGATGAAATTCGCAGAACGCTCAAGCCCGATGGAACGCTGATCGATCTGCGGCCGGTCGAGGATCATTGGGCGGTGGAGATCGTTTCGTCGGCGAGCTATGAGCTCGCGGGCAGGTTGACCGATGTGCCGATTGCGGTGGCGGATGATGAAGCGGCGTTCCACGCCATGCGGGAAGTCGAATCCCGCGGGTGGTACATCAAAGAAAAGGAAGAAGAATTCGCCTTCTTCTATTATTGGGACACGCCCTCGGAAATGAAGGAATTCATGGACGAGGAATGGGAGGGCTTGGAAAAAATGGATGCAAATGTTTTTAGCGCGGTAAAATCCACTTGGACCATGGCGAATGCGGATGCGCGCGTGCGAGTGCGCGTAAAGATGTTGATCACAAAATGGATTTCATGTTAAATTAAAAATATTGCGGAGGAAGATGAAAACTAAAGTCTTACTTAACCCTTATTCGAACCGTTGGAATTCACAGAAGCGCTGGCCCGAAGCGGAATCAGCCCTGCACGCTGCAGGTGTTGATTTTGACCTGACCGTTTCGGAACGCCCCGATCAACTCGTGGATCTGGCGGCTGAGGCTGTCCAACAAGGATTTACCACGCTGATCATTGCGGGCGGCGACGGCTCGATTGGAGAGATCATTAACGGCGCGACACGCGGTTGGGATGAAACTTCTCCATTCAAGATCACGCTGGGCGTCATTCCATTGGGCACGGCGAATGACCTGTGCGTCAATGTTGGGATTCCGCTTGATCTTTCCGCCGCTGTCCAGGTGATCGCAAAAGGAAAAACGCGCGGCATGGATCTGGGGAAGTGCAATGAGCGCTACTTCCTGAACAACTCTGCGGCGGGACTGGAACCGTATGTCACCACCAAACAGGAAAAGATTTCCTGGCTTACAGGAATCCCGCGCTACCTTGTGGCGGCGATTCAGGGCATCATGGACGGGCCGAGCTGGAACGCCAAATTGGAGTGGGACGACGGCTCGTATCAAGGTCCGCTGAGCCTGGTCTCGGTCGGTAATGGAGCGCGGACGGGCGGGGTGTTTTTCATGGCTCCCCACGCCGACCCATTCGACGGGAAACTGACCTTTGTGCACGGTTATCGCAGTACGCGCATGGGACTGTTTCAGGTATTACCGAGCGCGATGAAACCCGGTAAAGGCAACATGGTTGAAATGGACGGGATCAACGAGTTCCACTGCACACGCCTGAGCATCCATCTCGACAAGCCCTCCCCCGCCCATACAGACGGTGAGATCTTTGATAGCTGGGTGACCGATCTGGAATACAAGATTTTCCCTGCGGCTGTGCAAATGCTTCTGCCGTAAATAAAGGCATCCCTCCTTGCCCCAGAAATTTTGGAAGGATAGACCCTAAAGGTTTCCTTAGTTGATCGTCGCATGTCTGGGAAGAAATAAAAATAATAGAAGGTAAGGCCTGATGGATTTTAGTTTGACGTAAGTTAATCAGGATTCTATGAGTCATTGTGTACTTATAAGTTATGGTTCTGTAGAAACCTGTCAGGCCTGGAGTAAACTCGCCAGATAAAGTATGGAAGGGATTTCATGCTTGCATGTCGGACTTGGGGAAGGAAGAGATCAAGAGTTTTTTCGGCTTTCAAGCATAGTCAGCATCCGCCGACCTAGACGCTGGGCGCAAAGTGCTGAGCAATTGCCCAAATAACCACTAAAAGGAAAACGGAGGTTGTATTATGGAAGCATTCCAGGAGTATGTAGATGAATATAGAACTCAAATAGAAAAGGGGGCGATAAAAAAAGCGTATAAAGGGCTGATGGAATACGTCCAGAGTTTGAGAACGCATTTTAATAACAAGTATCCCGATTATTTTGTGTCTGGGAGTGTTTATTTTGGGTATATGGATATGACGTATTTTTCATTTTATCCAAAGTCATTGGGACATAAAAAATTAAAAATAGCCATCGTATTGATTCATGAATCCATGAGATTTGAAGTTTGGCTGGCGGGATACAACAAACAGGTCCAATCAAAATACTGGAAAATATTCAAAGAAAGCGCCTGGAATAAGTACCGCATTGTACCAACAATAAAAGGCGCCGACTCGATTATTGAGCACACACTGACAGACAATCCAGATTTTCGTGATCTGGATAAATTAACCAATCAAATAGAAAGGGGAACTATGAAATTCATAAAAGATGTCGAGGGGTTCCTCACAAAGCAGGCAACAATCGGCGCTCCCGACCATGATTTTTTCAGTGCTGTTCGCTGAGATCATTTTAAAATTTTAAGAGGAAGAATGAAAGCAGCTATTTACAGATCCTATGGCCCGCCGGAAGTCTTAAATATAGAAGATATCGAACCGCCAGCCCTGCAGGAAGAGCATGAAGGCAGGGTACTGATACAGGTCCATTACGCTTCGGTCAACCCATTTGACTATTTACACCGCAAGGGATATTTTCCCATCAGGCTGGTGAATGGCTTATTCGCTCCCAAGGAACAGATCCAGAGATTAGGCATAGATGTTGCGGGGACGATCGCAGCGATCGGCAAGAATGTGACCCGCTTCAAAGTTGGCGACCCCATCTTCGGAAACTGCGTAGGCTCCCACGCCGAATATGTGCGCGCCCGTGAAAACGCCATATGTATGCTTCCCAATAGTATAACCTTCAAAGAAGCTGCAGCCATCCCAACAGCCGCGTTGACAGCACTTCAGGCATTAAGGGATGTAGCCAAGATCGAGAAAAATCAAAAGGTGTTGATCAATGGCGCTTCCGGCGGAGTTGGGCATTTTGCCGTTCAAATTGCGAGATTTTACGAGGCAGACGTGACGGCGGTCTGCAGTACGACCAATCTGAAATGGGTTAAAGATTTGGGGGCAAATACCATGATCGACTACACCAAGGAAGATTTCACCAGAAATGGGGAAAAATACGACATTATTTTGGATGTCGCGGCAACCCATACATATTTCAAATGCAAAGATTCATTAACTCGAAGCGGTGTTTACATTACAGAGAATCCATTAAAACCAGTGTACCGTCCATTTCAAATATTGTTCTCATCCATAACCGGCGACAAAAGGGGAAAGTCTCACCTGTCCCTGCCAAATGATAAAGACATGGCTTTTTTACGGGAATTGATCGAGCATGGGCAGCTACGCCCTATGATCGAAAAGGTCTATCCTTTGGATAGGATCGTGGACGCTCATCGGCATGTCGAGAATGGGCATACACAGGGAAAGGTTGTAGTTGAAATTCAAAAAGGGTAGGCATGGACAAGCGCATTATGGCGGTGCTCATTCTTTCAATTATATTTCTCGCCGCCGCATTTATTGGAGGCGACCCGCCTTCTGCGCGAGGGTTCTATTATGTGATCTGGCTTGCCTTCATCTGGCTCTTGTGGAAGAGGCGGGCGCTATTGGAAACCTGGTTTCAAAGCCAAACTCTGCCTGATTTTTTCCTTTTCGTTGGGCTGGGACTCATCATGGTCATTATCGAGGAAACAATAGCGGGTATTGCAGTCCACCTGCTCAGCGTGAAAAGCCCCACTGAACTGCCCGTCTTGGTGGCGCAATACTACGCAAATAACCTGCTGCTTTTGCCCGGCTTTATCATCGCCTGGTATATTCTGCTCAAACGTTACGAGTATTCACGGACTGAGGTATTTACTCTGGTCGGGCTCTTTGGATTATTTTCAGAGAAGATATACATTCACGTCCTCACCATCCCCATCATGGGAATCGCTCTGCTTCTTCCAACAATGTTCACATATATAGGGATCATTCTGCCGTCGGTCCTTTCGCTGCCGGCACAAGACGCCCGCAGACATAGGAATGTGATCCGCTATTTTACAGGGCTGGTCTTTCCCATCATTATGTCGATGCCCTTCGTGTTCATTCATACTCTGCTCACAAATTCAGGCTGGCTCGACCCAACAATTTTGACCCGCTGAGTAACAGTCCAAATCAAGGCAAGCGGGCGGGAAAGATGACTGCGCTGGATGGAATTGGGAGAAATTATAGGCTTCCCATGACCATCAGATGATCTTCTAACGGGACATCATCTCCTCCAAACACTTCTTTACATCCCTCCATTCTGAATCCAAAATACTGTAAAAAACGGAATCGCGAACCCTGCCGGATGGGAGGATCATGTGATTCCGCAGAATCCCCTCCCGCCGCGCCCCGATACGTTCGATCGCTTTTTGTGAGCGCAGATTTATCAGATCTGTTTTCAACTGAACGCGGATACATCCCAATTTTTCAAAGGCGTGGGCAAGTAATAAATATTTACATTCCGTATTCAGCGGGGTATGCTGGTATTCCAATCCATACCAGGTGCCGCCAATTTCCAGCCCGCGGTCCTTGGGCATGATGTTCAAATAGCGCGTCGCGCCGGCTAT
This sequence comes from Candidatus Villigracilis saccharophilus, assembly GCA_016709305.1. GTDB lineage: Bacteria > Chloroflexota > Anaerolineae > Anaerolineales > Villigracilaceae > Villigracilis > Villigracilis saccharophilus. The sequence goes on along the minus strand of JADJNA010000002.1, from coordinate 2,629 downwards.
TTTTCCAGAAGCAAGGTGAATGACAACAAAGGGCAGGTCTGTACCATTTGCGCCGCGGTTCATTATATCGAGCACCCAATTCCGCATATCATTTTCCGTTTCCATGCGGCCATACAACATGAAATCCCAAAAATCCTGCCCCCTACCGATCTCAGTCAGGCCGGGGATATGCGATTCACTGAGCGGCTCCAAGCGGACATATTTCCCCTGCAAAGTTACGGGAGATATCCAAGGTGGTGTCATTTTGCGCTCCCAAATGTTTCAATAATTTTTTGATATCGAAAATCAAAGATGGTCTTTAATCGCTGCTGAATCCAGAGTGCGTGGACAATATCGCCAAGAAACCCCAACGGGGCGGCATAGGTTACATGATCGGTCATCTTAACGCCGTTCTGCAGCGGTTCAAAAGAATGTTCGTGATACCAAAAACGGTATGGACCCACGCGCTGTTCATCCACAAAATATTCATTCTCACGCACATGCGCGATCTCGGTCAGCCACAAGGAACGGACCCCGCGAATGAATTCAACCCTATATTCGATTGTCTGTCCCTCGTACATGCTGACGTCTCCGCCCGTGATGATCTCAAAATTCATATCAGGCGGAGTCAGTAAATTTAAATTTTCAGGCTCAGAGAAATATTTCCATAAGATTTCCACTGGCGCGGAAATGATCTGTTCGCGATGCAAATAATGGATTGTCATGATGCCTCGTTGCGGTCAGAAGTCAGGAGACTTGTGACCCATTAACTCTTCAACCAATCTTTTTCATTCATATTCTGCGAAGGGAGATAGGGCATTTGCGGCCCATCAATTCTCAAAAATTCAGAGAGCGCGGCGCGCATGGCTGTGCGGTCATCCCATAAATATTCGGTCTTTCCAAAGCACATGGATTGCTCATGACCTTTTCCGCATGCGAGAACGATATCTCCATCGCGGGCGAGCCTGAGCGCAAAACGGATGGCTTCACCCCGATCTGCAATTCTCCAAAACGTTTCCCCTTCGTGTCCGCCTTTCGATCTGGCGCCTGCTGCCATTTCTTCCAGAATTCCTTCAAGCGATTCCGTGCGCGGGTCTTCAGCAGTCAGGATGGAAATATCCGTTAACTCGACGGATGTTTCTACCATCATGCGACGCTTCTCTTTATCCCGCAAACCTGCAGAGCCAAAAATGAAGATGACTCTGCCCCTGATCATTTTTCTGCCCGTTTCTAAAGTGACTTTCAACGCGTTGGGAGTATGCGCAAAATCCACGATGGTGATGAAGTTCTGTCCCATCGCAATAGTTTCCATACGACCAGGGATGCCACCCAATGAGGCTATGCCACGCGCAGCAGCCTCAGGAGTAACACCGAGACCATAGACTGTAGCAGTCAGCGCAGCAAGACAATTTGAGATGTTGTATGCACCCACCAAACCACTCTCAACGCCTACACGAAATTCTCTCGTAACCGCAGTGAACTTTATTCCCGATGAACTATATTCAACATCTTCCGCGCGAACATCGGAACTGTCTCCCATGCCATAATTCAATTTTCTTGTTTTGATCAATTCATTCAGGAACTCGAAAGAACGATCATCATGGTTGATGACTCCCAAGCGCGGGTTTCCCTGAGGCTTTTCCTTTGTTTGCTCCAAACTACTGAACAGGCGCGCTTTCGCGGCGCGATAATTTTCATAGGTACCGTGTTCATCGAAATGTTCATGCGTAATATTCGTGACCACGCCGATATCAAATTCGCAGGCGTCCACGCGGTGCTGCGCCCAGCCGTGCGAAGTCGTTTCCAGCACAACATGGGTCAACCCTGATTCAACCATCTTCGCGAGATAACGCTGGACATCGTGCGCATCGGGAGTGGTGACGTGAAAGCCTGTATCCAACAGTTCGTCACCAATCACCGCATTGACAGTTGAAATCATACCTGCCCTAATTCCTGCCGTCACGAGGATCCTGCATAAATGATGTTACCTCGTTGTGGTCTTGCCATCCGTGCCTGTGACACCGATCACCGTCAGAAAGCAGGCCAGCCATGTGTAAAAGGCAGCAGCCAACCAGGTCAGCGCTTGCCGCGGGATTTTCGAGCTGAATGTATGGAACGCTGAGTCCACTCGGTTCCCTACTCCCCACTACCGCAGCGGCCCCATTCCTGATCGCCTGGAAATATAGTCATGTCCGTCAACGAGTCCGCCTTGCATGGCAACAAAAAGGTAGCCAGGTTTCACCGCGCGGCTATCAATGGCAATTCCTGTGACATCGCAACATCATCAGGAATATTCACCGGGTCGGAAAGTGGAAAGTCAACAAAATATTTTTTAGAAGCATTTAATGGTTTCTCTCCGAAAAGTTGGCAAAACAAAAGGGTTTGGTAATTTTACCAAACCCTTTTCGGTCAAATTAATCTTACTTCAAAGTCTGGCGCAGACCTTCGAGTTTACCGCACGGCGACAGAGCCAATCGCAAAAGAACCTTGTCACCCACTTTGATGACGGGAAGTCGCGCCCAAAATGGACGGGTTCCACTTTGTAGGAAATGCTTTTTTTTGTTGACAGAGACACTCTTTTTCACAGCATCCTGCTCTTTGCTGTTGAGCGGAGCGCGCTGGTAACCTCAGCAGTTTCACCTTTGAGGTC
>JADJNA010000001.1 GCA_016709305.1 Candidatus Villigracilis saccharophilus | reverse complement strand
AAGCTCGATTCCCCTTTTGACAGCTTCGGTCCGACTCGTACTATTCAACTTGGCATATAAAGATGAAAGATGGAATTTCACAGTATGCTCACTGATTCCAAGCGCCAGCGCGATCTGTTTATTCGCCAGTCCCTGCGCCACTAATTGGATAACCTCCATCTCCCGCGCAGTGAGCGGCTCAACCAGGGAATCTTCGCTCGAAGATTCCCTTCTTCCATTCAAGCGGATCAGACTCTTTACCAGGCCAGGTGCGCCGACCCAAAGCCCTTCCCCCACTGCATGGACTGCCGCCGATAGCTCATCCTCTGTTGCATTGAGTGACAATACCCCCCATGCGCGGGAAGTTGAATTGATTATTTTGCGGACATCTTCCACATCATCCGTTAAAAATAAAATTCCATAAGATGACTTGTCTTCTTTTAAACGCGCAGAAGAGACCGAGGCAAGAATCACCACCTCGGTCTCCAATTCATTCACGCCATCAAGATCAGGTGTCTCACCAACCACCTTGATATCAGGTTGATTGCCCAGCATTTCGCGCAAGCCAACCCGCAAAGCATGGTTCGATGAAACAATTGTTACACGGATCAATAAGACTCCATTACTTCAAAAAATTACTCGAACCGCAAAGCACGCTAAGCGCGCCGAGAAATCTTATAAATTCTTTGCGTTCTTCGCGCTCTTAGCGTTAGAAAAGTTATCTTTCGCCAATCTCCACGTTAATCGACTCCAACTTGCCGCCGCGCAAAATATCGATCGCAACAGATTTTCCAACAACATCGCCGCTCAAGCGCACAAATAGATCATCCTGATGCGCGACAACCTCGCCAGCTACGCCAGCAAGGATATCACCAACCATCAAGCCGCCCTTGCCTGCCGGGCTGTCCGCTTCGAGACCAACCAGTAAAAGGCCAGTTTCCTGTTCGCGTTTCAATGCTTTCCTTGCATCAGTGGAAAATTCCACGGTCTGACTGCGGATGCCGAGATAACCGCGTTTGATCTTGCCATGCTTCGCGAGAGTCTCTGCGATCTTCCATGCAATATCAGCAGGGATGGTGATCGCTCCGCCGTTTCAAAGCCAGAAGTATGGATGCCAAAGATCGTGCCATCACCATTTACCAATGGGCCGCCAGAAAAGCCGGGGTACGAAACCACATCCGTTTTGATGTAACGCTCAAGCATACTACCGCGCCCGGTGCGGACCGGTCCGCCAATGGAGTTGACCGTTCCAAAACTGGATTCGATTCCATTAGTAGACGGTCTTCCGATCGCCAAAACAAATTGCCCAACACGCGCGAGTCTTCGAGACTTCGGCGGGAGTGGCATCGGGGCGATCAAGTTTGAGAACCGCCAGATCAGTTCCTGGGTCGCGTCCAGCGAGACGCGCGGTGACTTCGGTTCCATCCGCGAGAATCACTTTGATATCTTCTTCGCGCTCGATAACATGATCGGCGGTCAAAATCAAATCTTTGGAAAAAGCGATTCCGCTCGCGGGAAATTTTCGGCGCGCATCCACCAGCACAGTGGATTTTCCAGCAGTCTCAGCCGCATCTGCAATTGCATCAGAAAGTTCAACTAATATATTTTTGGTCATGATTAATCTCCTTTCGCATCAGTATAGCCAATGCGTGTTTGGAGTGTATCGCCTAAACGACCAGCTTTGAACTAGACCTTTGGGTAGGATGAGAGGATGAAGGATGAAGAATTATGAAGGTTGGCGTGCTTTCTTTTCCATTGGTAATAGGCTTGCATAAATAAATTCATGTGTCGGCACAGAGACAGTTGCGGCGCGCGCCATGCGCACGAGTGCGCCTGTTTGCGATTCAAGTTCGGAAGGCCGTCCAGCTAAAACATCTTTTTGCATGGATGCCATCGTATCAGGCTGGGTCTGGTCGATTCGATCCATCACACTTTGAACCGATCCCTCGGTAAGGCCGACTCCGCGTGAATTTGCAACCAGAGCTACTTCCTCCAATGCGCGGCGGAACATGGCGCGCGTTTCCGGTATGGAGCGGAACATCCCCACCGGCGAACGCGTTGCAGCGCCCACTCCGCTAAAGGCCGCGATCAATAAATACTTTTCCCACATCGCAAGTTCAATATTCCCGCTCGCCTCAACTGTGACTCCAGAAATATTTTTAATTACATCATACAATTTGGAAACACGTTCGCTCATCTCCCTGTTCAATTCGCCAAACGCAATGAACGGATCAATGCCGACATGTTTGATGTGACCAGCCTCCGCAATGAACGCGCTGATGCGGCACACTCCGCCAAGCACATGTTCACTCCCAAACGCACTGACCAGCGCCTCCATATGTTCGATGCCATTCAATAACGGAACGATCACCGTGGCATCACCGACAAGTGGTTTCATTTGATGGATCGCATCATCCAATTGCCAGGCTTTGATCGCGAGGATAACCACATCGACAGCGCCGACTGTCTGAGTTAAATCTATCGCTCTGGCAGGATTCACTACAAAGTCACCGCGAATCGATTCCACGCTCAGGCCTGTTTGCTGAATCGCTGATAGATGGTGCCCCCGAGCAATAAAGGTCACATCCTCGCCGGCTTGCGCAAGTCTGCCGCCGAAGTATCCGCCAACGCCGCCGGTTCCAAAGATCGCAAATTTCATGTTTATCTCCTGTATTTGTACGCCAGTCCATTAGCTCGCTGATGGACTCCAGAATCTTAATGCTTCATGATTATAAAGAAGAACAACCCATTTCCAGGGTTGTTCTTGAACTCTCATATAGGGATTATGTTTCAGGAAGTTAATGCTGATGTCGTTTCCACTTTGGGTAATGCATCATGGTCGGGAAGTAGAGTCTCGGCATTTCGAATGGCGGGGGTAAGGTAACCGATCAACCCAATGAATGCGCCGAATACACCGCAGAAGAAGATCAGCAAACTCATGCCTGAACCGGGTCCCGTGCCAACCAGCCAGCCAAATGTATTGGAGAGCGAGCTTGTCACCTGCATTTGCGGCTCGAGGACAAAGTCAGCTAGTGAGCCAGCAATGATCGGGGAGATGGGATTCGTCAGCCAGGCGATCAGCCGTCGGGCAGAAAAGACGCGGCCCTGCACATCAGGCGCAACCTTGGATTGCCAAATCGCCTGATTCGATCCATTCATCAGCGGGCTGACAAGCGCGGATAAAACAACACCAATAATCCAAACCGGCAGGCCTCCATCAAGGCCGATGATCGCGATGCCAATTCCACTGAGAGTCCAGCCGATAAGAATGCCATAGACGCGGCGTTTGAAACCTCCCCAGGCGCTCATGATCACACCACCAATCACAGCACCAATAGCGCCTGCCGTTTGAACTGAACCGAACATCAGGCTGTTGCTATTGGTATGCGCCAAAACCATGGGAGCCATGACAGTGAACGCGATCCCAAAGAAGAGATTGCCGGCAAAGAAGGTCATCTGCAAGCCGAGCAAACTTGGGCGGGCAAAGATATATTTGAAACCATACGCGGCTTCCTTCAAGATATTGCCCTGGCCTTTTGCACCTTCTTCCGTGCGGGCAGGCTGGGGAATAAACACGATCATTAATGCGCCGATGGCAAGAATGAAAGTGGCGACATCAAAAAACAAAATACCAGTAAGACCGATCATGGGAAGTAATGCGCCGGCCAATAAAGGAGCAACGACTTGCGGGCCGGCTTCCACCAAAGACATCATGCCATTGGCACGGCCATATTGTTCCTTGGGAACCATGGTACTGATCGCGGCGGAATATGCAGGCCACTGGAATGCCATACCCAGGCCATACACAATAGATGTAGCATACAAATGCCAATATTCAAGAACGCCAAAATACTGCAAGGCAAGAATGGCAAGTGTTGCAACTCCCGCCGCAAGGTCACTGACCATCATCATCAGTTTACGGTTGTGACGGTCCACCATCACGCCGGCGATGGGAGAAATAATCAGGAATGGAGTAATAAAGAAGACCTGCATCATGCCCATGGCAAGCGCGCTCTTGGTCTGGTCATACATCCAGATACTTAGAGCAAATTGACTCATGGAACTGGCCAGTACTGAAACGATCTGCCCGAGCCAGACAATGGTAAAACCAAACAAGCCACTTGGTCTTTTTACAGAAGTCTCCTGCATTGCATTGCTCCTATTTCATTCAATCAACTTATGTAATCTCGATCTGGGTTATGTCGGCTGATCCCTTACTGCGGTTCTCTTCAATATTCATGATGACGGGAATGAAGAGAGCAGCAAAAGCCATGATGATACAAGCCAGTCCCCCGATCATATACCAGGTACGAACTCCAAGCCAATCTGACACGGGACCAGCCACCAACAGGCTGAGCGGCTGCATAGCCGAGGCGCCCGCTCCCAGCAGGGAAAAGACGCGTCCCTGCATGTCCGGGTCAACCGCCGCTTGAAGAATCGCATCCAATGGGCCATTCGCCATGACCTGCATGAATCCAAGCAGGAAGATCCCGCTCAAGGCAATATAAAATAGATTGGAAGGGAGCAGACCAAAGATCATGATCCCGATCCCTATACCGATAATGCCTAACATACTCGTTAGAATGCGTTTCTTGAATCCGCCCCAGGCACTGAGCACCAACCCGCCAATGATGATCCCGATCCCAAAGAAAGAATCAACCATTCCCAATTGCATGACACTGCCGTGATATTCCTGCGTGACCACCAGAGGAATCAACGCGGCGGCCGGCACAACCATAAAATTGATGACCATTGCGATCACGACAACACCCATCAGTCCGGGCCATGCGATCATGTAAGTCCAGCCTTCACGTAGATCCTGCATGTAACTGGTTTTATCGGCTGTGCCATTTTCCTGCGCCAACTGACGCGGCGGCTGTGGAATCTTAATGAAAGACAGGATGGATATTGCGATAATAGCTGTCCCCACATCGATTGCAAGCACACCCTGCATGGGTAACCAACCGATCAACAAAGCCCCCAACGGGGGTGAGATGATATTGAGTGCTCCATTGAGTGTCTGATTTAGGCCGGCGATGCGAGCAAGCTGCTCCTTGGGAACCATAAGGGAAATGGAAGCAGATTCTGCCGGGGAATGAAAGGCACCGCCCGCTGCCCGAACTAACAGGATTATATAGACAGCCCAAAGACTTTCCTGCCTTGTCGCAAATAGAATCATTAAGACAATGGTCGCCAGGGCGATCAAACCATCAGCAACCATCAAGACCAACTTGCGGTTCCAGCGATCCACCCATGTGCCGGCAAATGGCGCCAACAACACCCGTGGCAGGATCGCAATGAGGGATGCGGTCGCAAGCACAGTTGCTGAACCGGTTGTTTTGGTCATCCACCAGACAAGGGCAAATTGCACCAGACTGCTTCCGACCAATGAAACAGCTTGTCCGCCCCAAAAGATGAAAAAACGCGTCGCCCACTTTTCAGGGATTTGATTTGTATATGCGGTGTTTTCCATTTTTTATCCTGCAACGCTCAAGCAATATGCAAAAAGGCATCCATCCTGAAACGAGGATCGCCTTAACCTGTCGAACTATGTTCAGCTTGACGCGCTGATTTCTACGCGCTATTCCACATAGATCTCAACATGCTCGCCGTCTTCCTCATCCACGACATCAATGATCTTGCCGGTCACGCCCATGCGCAGCGCTTCCATCACGTTGGACATGTCCACGCCTTCCACTTCGGGCGCGAAGTGCGCGCCGATCTTCATGCCGGCGTCCACCAGCGCGAGCGGAATTTGAACGGAGGCTTTCGATCTGCCCGTGCGGGTGTCTGTTACCCGGATGCGCAGCCAGCGCGCAGGGGCACCAGCGCCTGGCGCCCGCGGAGCCGGCGGCAGACCGCGGCGGGAATCACTTAACGCTGAAAGCAACTTCGAACCCTCGTCCGCGCTGATCTTCCCTTCTTCGATCATCTTGAGTATCTTCATTCTTTCTTCAACTGTAGTCATGGCGACCTCCTGTCTATGATGTTACATTACCCTACCCAACAACTGCGGGGACAATTTCTTCGCTTATTGCTTCTACTTCAACTTTCGGCAATTTAAATTTCAGCCAGATCGGAATAACCGAAATCAATAAAACAATGGCGGTCACTGTAAATGGAAACGTCGGGCTGACGCGATCCCACATCTGCGCGCCGATCCACGGGGCGGGCAGGGAGAAAATTCCCAGGCTGGTACTGAACAACCCGAATGCCATACCGCGATTCTTTTGAGGGACTGCCTTGCTGATCAGCGACTGATAGGCCGGACCGGAAACCCCAGCGCCCATACCTGCAAGCCCCCAGCCCAAATAATACATCCACTGATTGCCAGCGGGAATATTTACCAGAACGAACAAAGCACTCGACATTAGGATCATTCCCAGTGCGATACCCACGCGCTCACCTGCTTTATCTGAAAGCCAGCCGCCGGGGATGGTGGTCAGCATCATTGCCATGCCAAAGAATGACATGACCCAGCCGATCTGCTGGAGTGAAAGCCCGCCGACTTCCTGCATATAGACAGGGAAAAGGTTCTCTGAGAATTGAAATGAAATATCGCGCAGACCATCTGTGATCAACATCCAGGTGATCAGTCCACCGGAAAAGATCAAGGTGAACATCGCAGCCAGATTGATCTTCAAACTACTGAATGAAAGTTTTTCCGTCTTTGTCGTTGCGGTCTTTGCCGCTTCGCGCGCCATGCTTAAACGCATGATCATCGCGATGAAATAAAAGATGCCAGCCGCCAACAACATCAGCTTGAAACCGTATGCACCAGCCATCCACCCACCGAGCGGAGGTCCGATCACTGAGACGATCATAAAGATGGCCTGTGAAATGCCAAAGACCTTTCCTCGATTTTCCTCGCTGGAATGTTCCGCAATGAACGCATCGAAACTCGGACCAACGAGTGAACGCGCAATCGCGCCGATCGCCACAGCCAGCAAAAGCCACTGCCACGTGTCCGCGAGGATCAGCGGAATAAAGCCGATCACCCCGAAGACACTGCCGATCGCGATCGCGCGCAAACGACCGAGCGTATCTGAAACCCAGCCACCCAAAATTTGCAACAATAAAGGAACGATCTGTGAAAGCGTAAAGAACAGACCGATCTGTGTAATTGATGCATCAAGGTCCTTTAGATAAAGCGGCATCAGCGAGCCATACATGCTCCCGCCGATGTTCGCGAAGATCATCGCCGTTAAAAACAGGATCAGCAATCCGCTTAATAAAGGTTTTTTCTTAATGGTTTCCATTTTTATCCTATAAAGACCTGCACCTTCTCGCCGTCATCGCCATCGTCCACATTCACGATCAACGGCTCGGTAATATTTTTTGCCATGGCAATGGCCTGTATGATCTCATCCACATTGGTTTTCTTGAGTCCGCTAATGCTGCCGCCGAAATTTTTCAGAAACCAGGCAACCAGCCCGAGCGGAAGCGGGAACGCGATCGTGATATTCCGCGGGAACTCCGTCTGATGCGAGCGATCCACATTCACATACATCCAGCGCGAAGTCCTGCTGCCAGCGCCGAGCATCGTCAGCAAAATTCCGAGAAAGAGCGGCATGGTCATGCAGAAGAACCAAAAGTTGAGCCCATTATTTTTTTGGATTCCAAACATCGCCCACGCGCTTAAGACTGTGAAGATGATCCCGATCGAGAGGAATGCGCTCGAAAAACGATTCGCCCGTCTGCGGACTTGATCGAACTCAGGGGCATCGGTCTTTTCGGACCCGAAGCTTGGTCCCGCTTCGATGACTTGAATCTCCTCTTCAGCAGAGTCGTCCAGCGCGCGCATCAGCGTGGCTGCTTCCTCCGCGTTGATCTTTCCATCCGCGACCATTTGCAAAATTTTCTTTCGTTCTTCAGAAGACATTACGATCCTCCTTCAAGCGACGCCAATAATTTTTCAGCCTCGGCCGCCGTGATCTTTTTATCCTGCAGCATTTTTAGAATGAGCATGCGTTCTTCATCGGTGGCTTGCGGTTTGATCGGCATGGGCACACCTTTCGAAGACAGGTCCCAACTCCAGGGTCCCACTTGAAAGACGGGCTTGCCGCTTCCACGATGAGAAATCCGGCGTTCTGCCTCGCGCGTTTTTTGTTCAACGCGTCTGGCGGCCTCTTCCACTTTGCGCTGGGCACGCTGGGTCGCTTGTTCGACCTGTCGTGAAATTCGGTCACCAAACCCAGACCAGTCCACGCCAATACCTGCAAAGTTACCAAAGTCTTCCGCTGACTCTCCGGCATCCGCTTGATTTGTAACGCGGATATCACCACCCGCAATTAACTTCACTGCAGCCGACCCATCGCCAAGGATGACCGTACGGGAGGTGGCATCTTCATCTTTTTCAACGCCCTTCCATTCAACATCGATCTCGTCTCCGTTAAGCGTTAATGTTGCGTTCGCCTTTGGGGGCATGACCAATAAAATATCATCACCCGCTGTGACCGAGTACACATTGTCGGCACGCGGATTTAAATACAGCACAACATCTTCAGCCACATTGGCAATCACATTCCCGCGCACATCGCGCAGGGCAAGGTCATCAGCAACTGACTCAAGCGTGACACTCCCATCCACATCACGGATGGACACATCACTATGAGCGCTCTTAACAAATAAATTCCCCTTGGCGGTGCGCAAACTAAAATCTGATTCGATCGTATCAATCGAAACCATATCCACGTCGCGGATGGACAAGTCGCCGGCAATGGTTTTCAACTCAATTGCTCCCATCACTCCGCGAATGGAAGCGTCACCTTCAATAAATTGAATGGAAACAGAAGCAAGTTTTGGAACACGCAGGGAAACATCATCTTCACAATAGATGTTGACCGTATCCCCTTCGTGCTTGAGGCGCATTTCCTCGTCATCATCACATTTGATCAGAATATCATCCCCTTCCCAACCGACAAGGCTGAGGTCTCCGCCGATCTTCTCAATAAATATTTTGGGTGTGCGTCCTGCAGAAATTGTTTTAGACATGGCTTATATCTCCTCTCCGCGCAAAATACGCATGGCTTGTTCAGCGGTGATCTTGCCGGCTTCAAGGTCTGCAATGGCGCTGCTGCGAATGTCAGGTTCAATCTCAGGGGCTTCATCCTTTCCAGGTTCATATCCCAGGGCGCGGATGGTTTCATGCAGACGGTTACGGATGGTCGGATAGGATAACCCGATCTCCTGCTCCATGCGGTTGATCTTGCCTTCACAGCGCACAAAGGTAAAAATGAATTCCAACTGTTCGGGAGTCAAATTGGAGAACTGGCCCGAAACGAAATTCCCTTCGATCGTGGTATCGCAGGATGAGCAATGTAAACGCGCAACAGTCAGTTCAGATTGGCAGATCGGACAACGAGTTGGTGCTGGTCGCATGGTTTGGTTCCTCCAAATTTTATAATGCCGAAACTTCAGGCATGGTGTCTAATTTATTTTCTTGTTTCTTTTTTACACGATTTAAGGCAAGGAAAGCGAAGGTTGAGAGCATACCAATTACTCCGGCCGCATACCAAAGAAGGTGGGGTTGTGGTCCGTCCATGATCAAGCCGGCCAGGTAGGGTCCGACCGCAAAAGGGATCCCCCATGAAAAACCCGCAACCGCCATGTAACGTCCACGCATTTCTTCAGGGGCAAAAGAGGCGATCAACGCCTGTGCCACAGGTGAGACCACCATTTCGCCCACCGTGATGATGACCATCGCGATGACGAACAATATATAAGTGGAAACAAAACCATACATCGAGAAACCGATCACATACAGAAATGTTCCAAATGCCATGATCAACATGGGCGGATATTTTGCGATGCGGCGTGTGATCGGGAATTGCATTAAGACGACCATCGCGGCGTTGATACTAAGCAGCAACCCATAACCAGATTCAGGCGTGTTATGTTCGTTTCGCAGATAGACACCCAGTGTGGTGTTCATATTCATATAAGTGAAGACCTGCAGCATAACCGCACCCAGGAACAACATGAAGGCTGCATTGCGGAAAACCTGTCCATAGCCAGCGAAGGTACCCGCCATGCTTTCCTTTGGGGCATCTGGGTGCGCCAAAGGTTTTGTCTCAGGCAGGAAGATGGCGATCAGGATCACGGTCAACAGGGAAATGACCGCATCGGACAGAAACAGTAAAAGGTAGGAACGAGACGCAAGCAATCCGCCAATCGCGGGACCGATCACGACAGACAAGTTGAATGCCACACGCAAGATCCCGTACCCATCCGCCCGTTTTTCTTCAGGAAGAATATCTGCGATCATGGCTTGATGGGCAGGTCCAGCGACATCGGTCAAGATGCCAACAAAGAGCGCCAGGAAGAAGAAAACCTGGAAGGAGTCGATCAGCCCCATCGCCACGGTACTAAAGGAGGAGGCGATCAGTCCAAACATGATGATGCCTTTGCGTCCGAAGCGGTCAGTGAGCGCACCTCCAATGGTGGAGCCGGCAAAACTGGAAATTGAAAAAGCCGCAAAGAGAACGCCGACATCCGTCATGCCAACATTAAATTTACTGGTAATATAGAGCGCAAAGAATGGAAAGAGCAATGAACCGCCAATGCGATCAATAAAAGTGACGGCGATCACGGTCCAAAACGTGCGCGGATATTCGTTGTAGAGCTTGGTTATTCTTTGGATGATATTTTGCAGGAACATTTTAGCTCGCGTCTTCCAGGCTTATCTTGCAAAAATCTCGACTGACTTACCGGTCTCAGCATTCAAGGCTTGCAGTTTCTCACCGCTGGCGACCATCCAGGCACCGAGAGAAAATAGGATACGCCTGGTGGAAAAGCCCTCTGAGCGCTTCCACTCCAGGCAATTATCGACATCTTCTTGGGTTTTCTGCTTTGCCACCATTAATAAGCTTTCTGGATGAAAATTGTTCATGATACTTCTCCAATACAAACAAAAAGAGGAAAATCACTACTAAAGGCAAATTATTAAAGCCTGTTCCTTATTTCTATTAATATTATAGCAATATTTTTAATTTTGTCAATATCTAAATCAATAATATCAATATTGCTTTTAAAATTCTTTATTTTAATTCCATAGAATCAATAATTCCACGGATTTGGAGGTTTTTTTCAATGATTCGCTCAATATTTTTCTCACCCGGTCAGCCCACCCGCACAAATATCCCCCCACAGGAATTTCCGCGCCTGATCAGCGACAAAAGCGGTTTGCTTTGGGTGGACTTCATCGCTGAGACACCCGAATCTGCCATGCCCATCCTAGAAAGCTTTAAGTTCCACCACCTGGCCATTGACGACGCTTTACAAGAAACGCACGCTCCAAAGATCGATGATTGGGGCGACTATCTTTACATCGTCCTAAACTATATGCACCTTGTAAAGAATACCGATCCATGGGATACGGAAATTGATGAGCTGGATATTTTCCTTGGGAGCAATTACGTCATAACGCATCACGACAACCCAGTTGCCTCGATTGATGAAATCTGGGATATGTGCCAGCGCGATCCACGCTACGCAAAAGATGGACCAGACCATTTGCTTTACAAGATCATTGATGTCACTGTCATGAATTACATGCCGATCATTGAAAAAATAGATGAGGAAATAGACTTTATTGAAGACCAGGTCTTTGATCGCCCCAGCTCGCAAACGCTCGCCCGTCTGTTCACACTCAAACGTGTCCTGCTTGCCATGCGGCGCATTCTGCTCCCACAGCGCGAGGTACTCAACAAAATGGCCCGTGACGATTATCAGGTCATCGATGAGAAAGACCGAATTTTTTACCGCGATATTTACGACCATCTTGTCCGATTGCATGATGTCAACGAAAGCTTAAGGGATCTTGTCAGCGGCGCCTTGGACACCTATCTATCAGTCATCAACAACCGTATGAACGAAGTGATGAAAACATTAACGATCATTACCACCCTCTTCATGCCCCTGTCATTCGTTACAGGGTTCTTCGGGATGAATTTTTTCGCCGCCAATCCACCTTACCTGAATTGGACACAGCCATTTGTCTTTTATGGGATGCTAAGCCTGACAATTCTAGCTCCAGTCCTAATGATCCTGTGGATGCGCCGCCGGACCTGGGTATAGCCATTAATTTCGATATCATCAAATCCTTGACACAGAACAAGCGTTCGAGTATCATTTGTAGCACAAATGAGCGAAGAATGCTCGTTAGGAGAATAATATGATGATGGTTAGAAAAAGCAAGGGATTAGGCGAACGCCACCAGAAGATCCTTGATTTCATAGCAAGTTATCAGCGCGAACACAAGCACCCACCTTCAATCCGTGAGATTGGTGTGCATTGTGATATTTCATCAACCTCAGTCGTTAATTATTATCTTGATCAACTGGAAAAAAACGGCCACCTCGAACGCGACCGCAAGATTTCACGCGGCATGCGGTTAACCGGCAATACCCCGCTTGGTGACATGTTCCGAGTTCCGCTTGCCGGTGTAATTCAAGCAGGTGAACCGATTCAAGTCCCTACAAACTCGGACTTCCCGTCTTTCACAGCAGACGACTCTGTTGAAATTGCGACATCGCTCCTGCCATCCAAGGAAAAGGGCAAGGAGTTATTTGCCCTGAAGGTACAGGGCGAATCAATGATCGACGCCATGGTTAATGATGGCGACATCGTCATCCTCAAACCCACCCAGGAGGCTCGCAACGGGGACATGGTTGCGGTTTGGCTGAATGATCGCAATGAAACAACACTAAAGTTCTTCTTCAAGGAAAAAGACAGATTCCGCCTGCAGCCCGCCAATCCAACCATAGAGCCGATCTTCATTAACAAGAACGAAGCGCTCGAGATCAAAGGTAAAGTGGTCATGGTCATTCGCAAAGTAGAAAGACTCAATTAAATAAAAAAAGTAGCCAAGCAAAAAAAAAGACGACCCTTGCGAGTCGTCTTTTTTTTTGTGCTGATTTCTTAAAAACTATTCGATAACGATGTTAGCGCCAGCTTCGTCAAGTTTCTTCTTGGCATCCATGGCGGCATCTTTGCCAACGCCGGTGAGGATCTTGCCGCCAGCGGTTTCAGCGAGGGTCTTGGCTTCGCCGAGGCCGAGGCTGGTCAATTGACGAATGACTTTGATGACATCGATCTTCTTGGCGCCTGGATCCTTGATGACCACATCGAACTCGGTCTTCTCTTCCACAGGTTCAGCAGCGACAGCAGCGCCACCGGCAACAGCCATCGCGACAGGAGCGGCGGCGGAAACGCCCCACTTCTCTTCAAGCATTTTTACGAGATCAGCCGCCTCGAGGACGGAAAGTGTGGAAAGTTCTTCCACGAGTTTTGCGAGCTTTTCAGACATTGTTTAGCACTCCTTGCTAAGTAATAATATAAGTTAGGTTTATTGCGGTACGCCTGCGGCGCCGCACAGTTCAAAATTATGCCGCCGCGGGTGTTTGTTCCGCATGAGCTTTGATGACAGCCGCGAGACCACGTGCTGGTTCCGCGAGTGTGCGGACGAGCTTGCCGGCAGGAGCCTGCAAAACGCCAAGTAATGTTGCACGCATAACCGGCAGCGGGGGCATCTCAGAGAGCGCCTTCACCTGAACAGGGCTTAAGGACTTGCCGCCCATCATACCGCCCTTTACCTTTACGAACTCATTGCCTTTTGTTGCCTCAGTCAATGCTTTCGCGGTAAGTGCTGGATCTTTGAAAGCGAATGAGATCGCCGTGGACTTCACGAGATAGTCCGCGGGAACTTGCATGCCTTGAGCCGCAAAAACACGGCGGACAAGCGTATTCTTCACGATGTGGAATTCACCGCCGGTATCACGGATCTTCGCGCGGATCGCGTCGATGTTCTTCATTTTCGCGCCGCTGTATTCCACAAGGATCACAGCTTCACTACGCTTGACCCAGTCTTCATACAGGGCCTGTACTTCTTCCTTGCGTTGTTTAGAAATTGCCAAAGGGTATTCACCTCCTTTCAATTAAAAAGTCTTTGCCACTTACACAGGCAAAGACTTTTCGCAGTCCCCGTTAGGGGAAGTCCCAGAAGGGAATCAACACTTGCGTGTTGCAAATTGCTATCAGTCTCCACCTGAGCAGGAAATTAAGTCCCAAAATTGTGGGACACCCGCCTTCAACGGCGAAGTGGTTTTAATGATTTAACGAGTACTGCTACTCGGCACCATCCATATGTTCGTTGGGATCCATCTTCATGCCAGGACCCATGGTCGTTGTTACCGTAATGCGTTTGATGAAGTTACCCTTCGCGCCTGAGGGACGAGCCTTGTTCACGCCATCCATCAAGGCCGCGTAATTCTCGATCAACTTATTGACTTCGAAAGAAACTTTGCCGATCGAAACATGGATATTATTGGTCTTGTCCAGACGGAATTCCACACGACCCGCCTTGGCTTCTCTAATGGCGCGTTCCATATCTGATGCAGGCACCACCGTGCCGGCCTTCGGATTAGGCATGAGACCACGCGGACCCAGTACACGGCCCAGGCGTCCCACCTTACCCATCGCATCAGGGGTGGAGATCGCCACATCAAAATCCAACATGCCGCCTTCGATCTTCTTCATGGTCTCATCATCATCCGCAACAAGGTCAGCACCAGCGGCGCGGGCCGCGACGGCGCCTTCACCCTGTGCAAAGACAAGCACTCGCACTGTCTTGCCAAGTCCGTGCGGAAGCACAACCACATCGCGCAACTGTTGATCAGCCTGACGTGAGTCAAGTGATGTGCGCATGTGAACTTCAACTGTTGAATCAAATTTTGTGATCGAGGTTTCCTTGGCAAGCGTAATCGCTTCCTTGGCAGAGTAAACCTTGTCAATATCAACTTTGGCGGCAGCCGCCGTATATTTCTTTCCGTGTTTTGCCATTTTATCCTCCGTGGTACAAGCGGACAGCCGAAGCCGTCCTCCCACAAAATTATTCGGTGATTGTTATGCCCATGGAACGGGCGGTGCCTTCGATCTGCTTCATCGCGCCTTCCATGTCGATCGCGTTCAGATCTTTCATCTTCAACTCAGCAATTTCCTTCACTTGAGCACGGGTTACCTTGCCGACCTTGTCTTTATTCGGCACACCGGAGCCCTTTTCAACCTTGGCTGCCTTGCGAAGTAATACCGCCGCGGGCGATGTACGAAGCACAAAAGTGAATGAACCATCGGTATAAATTGTTATTTCCGCCGGAAGCGTCTCGCCAGGACGATTGGATGTGCGGGCATTGTATTCCTTGCAGAATGCCATGATATTAATACCATGGCTTGCGAGCGCGGGGCCAACGGGAGGCGCAGGATTGGCCTTGCCAGCTTCGAGCTGAAGACGAACGATTGCCTTTAATTTCTTTGCCATTTTGACTTAACTCCTTTGTGGTTTTAGCGGGTCATTTGGGAGACCCTCCCACCGCATCAGACCTGAGTGTGGTCTGCTACTGTCTAATAAATTTTTTCTATGCTACGCTTTTTCTACTTGCAGGAAGTCCAACTCAACAGGTGTTTCGCGTCCGAAGAAGCTCACCATCACGCGCACCTTTGTGCGCTCCATGTCGATCTCAGACACCATGCCGCGGAAATCATTGAACGGCCCATCCACGATGCGCACCCGCTCACCCACCTTGAAGGTGACCTTGACTGTGGGCGCTTCAGCTTCCATACGCTTCACGATCTGAGCCACTTCTTCAGGGCGTAACGGTGTCGGGTTGTTTCCCATCCCTACAAAGCCGGTTACACCCGGGGTATTGCGGACCACATACCAGGATTCTTCCGAAAGGGCGAGATTCACAAGCACATATCCCGGGAAGATGTGGCGTTCCACCGTTTTACGCTTGCCATCCTTGACTTCGATCTCTTCCTGAGTCGGGATGACCACATCAAAGATCTTGTCTTTCATACCCATGGTTTCAATGCGCTGCTCAAGATTATGACGCACCTTATTCTCATATCCTGAATAACAGTGAATCACATACCAGGCGGGCCCCTCGACTGTCACTTCAACAGAAGGCAGATCGGCGGGAATCTGCGTCTCGGAACGACGGGCAGGCTTCCGTCTCGAAGAAGAAGCGACGGGAGCTACATCCGCAGGAGCGGACTGCCCCTCGGCCTGTTCACCTATCGGTTCCTGTTCTAACTGCTCTTGTGGTTCCGGTAAATCCATCAGATCCTCAATTCGAAATTAAATACCTAAAATCAAATTCATCAAGTTGCTGGATAGAAGATCGATAGTTGCAAGAAATGCACCTACGATCACCATCACCACAAGCACAAGCCACGTAAGGCGTCTTGCTTCAGGCATGGTCGGCCAGCTCACTTTGCGAAGTTCACCCGTGGTCTCACGGAAATAACGCTGGATGGCGTTTTCGCTTTTCTTGACTTTCTTCTTCTCTTTCTCAGCCAAGGCAATACTCCTTCTTAATTTTTACGGCTAAAACGCCGCATAACGCGGCGTTTGCCACAGGCAGGCCAGGTAGGAATCGAACCCACAACCGCTCGTGTTGGAGACGAGTGCTCTGCCAATTGAGCCACTGGCCTAAATTTGGGTGGGGTATATTATACCCCACCATTTCTATATCATCTACTACTTGGTCTCGCGGTGCTGTGTGTGCTTACGGCAGCGAGAGCAGTACTTGTTGAACTCCAACCGGTTGGGATCATTACGACGATTCTTCTCGGTGGTGTAATTGCGCTCCTTGCAGTCATTGCACTGGAGCGTAATCACGGGGCGGACATCTTTTTTCTTGGAAGCCATCTTTTACTACCTTGCTTTCTTTTTATTCAATGATCTTGGTAACGACACCCGCGCCGACGGTCAGACCGCCTTCACGAATGGCGAACTTGGAACCCTGTTCAAGCGCGACAGGAACAATCAACTCAACCGTCAGGTTGACGTTGTCTCCGGGCATGACCATCTCCACGCCTTCCGGCAGCGTGATGTCGCCCGTTACATCCATCGTGCGGATGTAGAACTGCGGTCGGTAGCCACTAAAGAATGCCTTGTGGCGTCCGCCTTCTTCCTTCTTCAACACGTACACTTCCGCCAAAAACTTCTTGTGCGGTGTGATCGATTTCGGCTTGGCCAACACCTGACCTCGCTCCACATCTTCTCGTTCAATTCCGCGCAGCAACAAGCCCACGTTGTCTCCGGCCATGCCTTCATCCAACTGCTTGTGGAACATTTCCACGCCCGTACACACGGTGCTCTTCGTTTCACGCAGCCCGATGATCTCGATCGGTTCCCCGATCTTGATGATGCCGCGGTCGATACGTCCGGTTACCACCGTTCCGCGTCCCTTGATCGAGAACACGTCTTCCACTGACATCATGAACGGTTTCTCGGTATCGCGTTTCGGCTCGGGAATATACTCATCCACCACTCGCAACAGCTCATGGATACAAGCGTATTCGGGTGCATTCTTATCCAGGCTGGTGCTTTCCAATGCCAGTTTGGCTGATCCGCGCACGATCGGTGTCGTGTCGCCGGGGAAACCCTGGGCGGTCAGCAGTTCACGCAGTTCCAGTTCCACCAGCTCCAGCAATTCCGGGTCGTCCATCATATCCACTTTGTTCAAGAAGATCACGATCGAGGGGACTTCCACTTGACGCGCTAGCAGAACGTGCTCACGCGTCTGCGGCATCGGACCATCAGGTGCCGCTACCACCAAAATCGCTCCATCCACCTGCGCCGCGCCCGTGATCATGTTCTTGATATAGTCACGATGGCCTGGCATGTCCACATGCGCGTAATGGCGCTTGTCTGTCTGGTATTCCACGTGCGCGATGTTGATCGTGATCCCGCGCGCTTTTTCTTCCGGTGCGTTATCAATTTGATCGTACGCACGGAAGTCAGCCTGCCCTGAAAATCCGGCTACTTTGGTGATCGCCGCTGTCAATGTCGTTTTCCCATGATCAATATGACCCATGGTCCCTACATTCAGATGCGGTTTGCTGCGGTCAAATTTTACCTTCGCCATTTGAATAACTCCTTTTTATATATTAGACAAGAATGCTTTTCAGCAACTGAGCCCTCAACGAGACTCGAACTCGTGACCTCACCCTTACCAAGGGTGTGCTCTACCGACTGAGCTATGAGGGCTTAACGTGCTGACCGGAAATCTTCCGGTAGTGGGCGGTGAAGGATTCGAACCTCCGAAGTCTTCTGACAACTGATTTACAGTCAGTCCCCTTTGGCCACTTGGGTAACCGCCCGGGATAAATTATTTTTGCTGATCACCAACCGACAACTTCTACAGTCAACAACCGCAGAGCCGACGACGAGAATTGAACTCGTAACCTCCCGCTTACAAGGCGGGTGCTCTGCCAATTGAGCTACGTCGGCAAGTGATTAAGCAGGCGGATTATACCAAAACAACGCCCAGCGTCAAGATAAACACGCTATCATTATTAATATCCAAATAAATAAAAACTCAAACCTTGACAAGAAAAACTGTTGGAAGTAATATTAGAACAGGTGTTCTAATATGAGCAAACTCAATCAATTTTCCTTGATGATCGATGCATTAGCTGAACTTGCCGAAGAAGAGCAAGCGCATCACACTCCGCCCGCGCCTGGTCTACCTAATTTAAGATCGGTCATTGCGAACGCATCCCCCCTGCCCCCGGAAGCGGTATTCCTCGGCCTCGCAGAAGATGGATTGCCCGTGCTATTAAATCTATACGATCCCATCCCAGGTCCCATTCTCATTAGCGGAGATCAGGCCAGTGGAAAAACCACACTCCTGCAAGCCATAGCCACTGCCACCGAGCATACGCATTCGCCTTCAGACGTTCAATACAGTGTCATCACCCAATATCCAAAGGAATGGGATGACATTCATTCGAAACAGAACAACGCGGGCATTTACTCAACACAAGACCCAACAACACAAGACCTATTGTACTCGCTTGTGACCTGGGCGCATAACAACAAAGGCGATCAACAATCCGTATTGCTTCTGATAGATGATCTGGAAGCTTTAACAAAACTAAATCAACAAGCCGAACAAAGTTTGCGCTGGCTTTTACTGCGTGGACCCAGCCGCCGGGTATGGCCGATCGTCACTATCAATGCAAGCCGCGCAAGGCATATCAACCTTTGGCTGGAATTCTTCCGCACCCGGTTATTTGGAAGGATATTTGATTTCAACTGAGTCAAATATCCTGACAGGCGGTTCGAACAAAACCTCAATGACCTGACTGCCGGCTCGCAATTTGTCATGCGGGAAGGAAGTAACTGGCTGAGTTTCTGGATTCCGGCCCTGGATCAATAAAAGGAAAAACATCATGCACACTGGAATGTTATGGTTTGACAATGATCCAAAAACTACTTTGAGCGTAAAGATCCAAAAAGCCATGGAGTATTATAAAAAGAAATTTGGGGGTACCCCGGATATCTGCCTTGTTCATCCAAGCATGCTGGATAGCGGTCAAAGACAATTTCAATTGGGCAAACTCACCATCCGCCCTTTCCAACCAATCATGCCCGGGCACCTATGGATCGGCATCGAGGATCAAAAATAAGAGAGGGTTGATCCTAGGACGCCAGCGCTCTCTTATTTCAGCTAACATCCTGCGAATACTGGTCGCGGGATGTTCTTATTTAATTTACGATATTGACGGGATCACCGGACAATTAGCCGCCGAATTAGTGTGTGGATGATTTTTTATTATTCCCCAACTGCCACAACAAATGCAATCGCATGCGTCGCCGTATGACTCAAACTGACCGACCAATTTGACAGACCCAGTTTCATCGCCAGGTTCTGACCCGCTCCATGCAGGTACAAATGCGGCGCGTGATTCTCATCACCGACCACTTCTATATCAAGCCAGCTCACATCGCCAATTCCGCAGCCCAATGTTTTGGCGACCGCTTCTTTTGCCGCGAACCTTGCAGCCAGAGATTCCAACCTGCCTTTGCAATCCTGTTGTTCCAGTTCAGTGAAAATGCGCGCAACAAATCGTTCCCCATGACGATCAATCGCATCACGAATACGCGCAACCTCAACAAGGTCAACCCCAGTGGAAAGATTCATAAATTAAGTTATGGGCCGGCAGTTGAAATGACCAAGCGGTCTGGGTTTATATATTTTCGGGCGGTCTCCAGCACATCAGCGCGAGTCACGTTTTTCACTAAACCTTCATAGCGCTGATAATAATCCAGCCCGAGGTTATACCTTTCAATATTCAATATTGCACCGGCAACACCGCCATTCGACTCAAGAGACAGCGGCAAGCGTCCAATGTAATTCGCCTGGCTATCCGCAAGCTCCGCTTTTGTCACACCGCTCTTTACAAATCGGCGCAGCTCGTTTTCGATCAAACTGATCGCCTTCTTTAAGTTCTTTGGATTCACACCCGCGTTGACTTCCCAGCTTCCAGGACCCGTCCCGGAGTTCAAACTTGAGGATGCGTAATAAGCGAGCCCGGACTTCTCACGCACCACATCCCCAATGCGCCCCATCATGCCAAACTGCCCCAGCACCGAATTTCCCAATGACGCGGATAAAAATTCAGGATCCCGACGGCGCGGACCGATCATGCCGATCACCAGATCGGATTGTGACTTGCCCGCTATGGTGTTATGGTGTTTAACCGTTTTCTTAACCGGCTTGTGCGGAGGTAATTCCTGCTTTCCCGCCTGGCCTGGAACATGCCAATTCCCGAGGACACGCCCCACCTCTTCAACAGCTTTTTCAGGCTCGATCGCCCCCACGATGGCAACGACCATGCCTTTCGGTCCGAAGTGGAGGCGGTGAAATTCCTGCATATCCTTTCGCGTTATGGATTGGATCGTTTCGATAAACCCATCACTGGGCCTGCCGTACGGGTGATTTTCAAACAACATCCGTTCAAAGGCCATTGACGCAAGGTCCATCGTATCCTGCGCACGGATCGCAAGACCGGTCAATAATTGAGCTCGCAGTTTCTCTACTTCATCTGCAGGGAAAGTGGGCGTTGTCAATGATTCAGCCAAAAGACCAAGCAAAAGCGGGAGATCTTCCACAAGTGCGCGGCCTCCAAAACTTGTATTATGTACGCCTGAATCAAACCCCATGCTCGCGCCGACAGATTCCAGTTCGTTGTAGATCGCGTCAAATGTACGCATTTGTGTACCGCGCATCAACGAGGAAGAAACAAAATCCGCGAGACCGAGTTTCGCGTCACTTTCAAAGATCGCCCCTGCGGGCAGATATCCGCTCATGTTGATGGAAGGACTGTCAAAACTGGAGCGCGCAAGCACCGTGATGCCATTGGAAAGCGTTGCACGGTAAATATCGTCCGGACCGGGCAGGGATGGTTTTACTGATCTCAGGATAC
Source organism: Candidatus Villigracilis saccharophilus (assembly GCA_016709305.1). Lineage (GTDB taxonomy): Bacteria > Chloroflexota > Anaerolineae > Anaerolineales > Villigracilaceae > Villigracilis > Villigracilis saccharophilus. The sequence continues at coordinate 7,021 of JADJNA010000001.1, read as the reverse complement.
GCTTTGCCATTTATGCCTCCGCACCCTTCGGGATATAAGGTGCCAATCACGCGGCTTTTAGGTTGAAGATATTTCTGCGCCACCCGCTGAACATCCAGCGGTCTGACCTTTGCCAGCTTATCCAGATAGGAAGTAAACCATTCATACGATGAGAACATTTCCACATACCCCATCCAAAAAGCCTGATTGGTGATATTCTCGCTCCCGTAAGCAAAGACTGCCCGCGCCTGTTTTACAGCGCGTTTAATCTCATCGCTGGGCACCAAAACATCCTGAATATTTTTTATCTCTGCATCCAGCGCTGCCAATGCTTCTTCGGGTTTGCGTTTTGGGTGGTTGGTGATGGTGATGCGATACAGATAAGGATCGATCGTTGCTTCCGACCAGCCGGATACATCCACCGCATATTCCTTGTCCACTAATGCGCGGTAAAAGCGCGAAGTTTTATAAGATAACCCATTGGCACCGCCAAGCAGACTATCCAGAACCTGTAGAGGAAAATAATCCGGGTGTGTGGCTTCGGGAAAACGATAGGCAACTTGAATAAAAGTCGTCTCGCCGGGACCCTCCACAGATAGGCGCACTTCACCTTTTTGTTCAGGTTCAGGACGCGCAAGGCGAGGCGGCGTAGCTCCCTTTGGAATAGGCTCAAACAATTCCCTGACACGCTTCAGCATTGATTTGGTCTCAAAGTCGCCCGCCATACACAGCACAGCGTTGTTCGGGACGTAATATGTACGATAATGTTCATATAGATCATCTCGTGTGATGGTATGCAGATCTGCCATGTCGCCGATGATCTCATGGTGATATGGGTGCACATGAAAGGCTGTATTTTGAACCGCTTCGGTCAGCCGAAACATTGGCTCGTTCTCATGCCCCTCACGCTCAGAGATGATGACCGTGCGTTCCGATTCAACTTCTTTCTTATTATAGGTACTATTCACCATGCGGTCAGATTCAAGACGCAGGGCGAGATCGATCTTGTCAGCCGGCATGGTCTCAAAATAACGCGTGGAATCATGCGAGGTGGAGGCGTTCCAGCGACCGCCCTCGCGTGAGATGGACTTATCCAAAACCTTCGCGGGGAATTTTTTTGTCCCCTTAAATTGCATGTGTTCAGTCCAGTGCGAAATACCGGTTCTACCTGTCGGCTCATCTTTTGAACCGACCCGATACCACACCCAGGATGAAATGATAGGCGCGGTGTGGATCTCTTTGAGCATGACCTTCATGCCATTCTTTAGGACAACCTGTGTGATCTTGTTTGCCATTTATCTCCAGAAAATCCTTCTAAAGTAATGTTTTCATAAAACATCCCGCAAGTCGAAGTAAATTTCCAGAACCTGCGGGATGATCAGTTCAATGTTAGATTAATTATTTACAAATTGATTGGGCGTCCAAATTGATCGCGCCCGGATTGATCATGCAGTAATATGGCTCGACCACATTCCGCAAACCGACGAACGGATCGTGCAGCTGCGTTTCATTCAACGGAATATCCACATCCACATTCAACGAGACGGGGACGGTGGTGTCCACTGGAACGGTCAAGTTTAGCACGATGGGAAGGTTCGTTCCCTGCGGTAGCACAATGGTTGCCAATGCCCTGGTGATATTCAAACCACCGGTCTGCACTGTGACAAGCGCATTGCTGATCGTCACGTCCTGACTCAAGACCACATTTGTTTGTTGATTTAACGCAAGATCAAATTTGACGGGGATCGTAGTTTGGACTGGAATGGTCCGCGTGATGTGAGCTCGATCCATTTTTTCGAAATTTGTATATAGACCTCCCAACAAACCTGTGCCCATATCTGTCACGCTATTTTTAACACCATTAACATTAAGGGACGGGAGGTTGGTCCAAGCCAAAAACAGGACAATGGCCATTGCCAAATTGATGGTAAGAGAAAGGATGCTCGCAATCGTCCAAAAAGGAGGTCCAAAGTTATATTTGCGTTTCTCTTTACCAGGAACAGATTCGATATCTGCCGGATGTGTCAAATCCTTTCTTACAGGCGTCACATCCGCACCATCTTGCGCTTGCGCTGAAATATAAGATTGCGTGTCGAGCTTTCTTTTGGGAAGACGATTAATTGCAGACTGGCCATTCAACATATTCCGCATGCGAACTCTGGGATCTTGTTTGGGTTCAGTGTTCATGGAGACTCCTGTTTGGAAAAAATCATGCTCAATAATGACTTAAGGTTAATATTAGCACAGATACCACCAGACCACGATTTTGATTTTCAAGGATTCCTCACATAATTCTAATCTCACGGCTGGTAACTTTTAGGAAGATTTTTCGACTAATATGACAATGGAGTAATTATAAAAGCATGATGAGAACTCAGTTTAATGACTTGCTGGTTGGATAATTCCCCAATATAATCACACCGTTTTTGTCTGAATTTACGGAGGTAATAAGTGAGTGAACAAAATTATTGTGTAGCAGTGATCGGAGCAGGTCCAGCGGGTTTATTTGGCGCGCGCGAATTGGCGAACCAGGGTGTTCGGGTTGCCCTCTTTAACCGCGATATTAAACCCGGCGGATTGGCGGAGTACGGCATTTACCCTGAAAAGCATATGATGAAAGAAGGGCTGCGCAAGCAATTCCGCGGCGCAATGGAAAACCCAAATCTTGAATATTTTGGCAATATCGTGGTCGGAAATAATGGCGACATCACGCTTGATGAATTGCGCGGGCTGGGCTTTGACGCCGTGCTTGTCAGCGCGGGCGCGCAGGGAACCAAATGGCTCGGCCTGCCCGGCGAAGAACTTGAAGGCGTGTATCACGCCAAGGAAGTTGTGTACGCCTACAATAACCTGCCGCCTTTCAGTCAAAAGAATTTCCGTTTTGGAAAACGCTGCGCCATCATCGGTGCGGGTAATGTGATGGTGGATATCGCTCGGCATCTTATCAATGTGCAAAAAGTGGATGAGGTCATCGCTATCGTACGGCGCGGACCCAATGAGGTCAACTTCACCAAGGAAGAGATGAAGCATCTGATCTCATATTTGGATATGGATGAATTTGAAAATGAAATGGCACGCGTTCAGCCGGTTGCGCAAGCGGTCAATCAGAACCTTGAAAATGGCCGGCAAAAAGTATTGGATGCTCTCGCGAAGGCAGATCCCAAGACCGCCAATGCCAGGTTTCATTTTGACTTCCTTGCCTCCCCCACTGCCATGTTCGGAGAGAATGGCGCGCTGACCCAATTGGAAGTGGAAGATAATATCCTCGTTGAAAAGGACGGCAAGATCAGCGCCAGGGGAACCGGTGTCAAACGTCAGCTTGATGTGGACACGGTCATCTTCGCCATCGGCGATAAGGTGGATGCATCCTTTGGCCTGCCGACCGAGTGGAATGAGTTCATCAAAAATAAAGAGCCGCTTTTCCCTGTGGAAGGCATTTCTTATGAATCTACGATTGAAAGCGTTTTCGTCGGCGGATGGTCGCGCAAGGCCAGTGAAGGCTTGGTTGGGTATGCGCGCAGGGATGGGACCAACGCAGCCAGAGCCGTGTGGGAGTATCTACAGACCAAGACACCCGCAAACGCCAGCATGGACGATGTGATCGAAAAGATGCGCGGGTTGAACAAACCCGTCATCATGAAAGACGACATCAAACGGCTTGAAGCGGTCGAGGCGGAAGAAGCCAAGAAACGCGGGCTGGTAGAATTCAAGTTCTCGAGCAACGAAGAAATGCTGGAAGCAATGGAACTGATCGAAACAGCGTAAGAATTCTCCCCTTTCTTTCATCAGGAAGGGGAGTTTTTTTATGCTAAAAGAATCTGCCACAAAGTATCACAAAGTTTTTTCCTTTGTGGTTAAAAGGATTTTGAACTGATGAAACTATCCACCCCTGAATTCCGCGCCATGCAATCCCTACCCCGCAGGCTGGGACAGCGATTCTTTGAAATGCCCATGTTCCGTCAAATGGGACTGGACTTGCAAAACAAGGATGTACTTGAGATCGGCTGCGGCTCTGGCTATGGCGCGCATTTGCTGAATCAGCTCCAGCCAAAAAGTTATATCGGCTTGGATGTAATGACCGAGCAAGTGGAATTGGCGCGAAAGAAATATCCGCAGTTCAAATTCTTGATCCAGGATGCCGAGGATTTAAGTCAATTCGAAAATGAAAGCAAGGATGTGATTATCATCTTCGGGGTTCTGCATCATATTCCCAACTGGCGGAAGGCGATTGATGAAATTACGCGAGTGCTCAAACCAAATGGCAGTCTCTTCCTCGAAGAACCGCGCGGAGTGGACATCAAAGTCTTCGATGCCTTCTTCCGTTGGGGACATCCGAACACCGATTTTGGCTTGAATGCCCTGGATGAGTATCTTGCAAAAGGATTAAAATCGTCAACAAGAGATGGACTCCGTTGTTGACGATGGTACATACACGCAAATAAAATCTCGGAGCTTAAGATCACGCCACTCGCCATTAAAACGATAACCAGCATCATTTTTGGGGGACTCAAAACCAAGTTGTCAATAAGGCTGGTATTTTACTTACATTCAGTCTAATCTATTACCTATTTCCTGATAATTCAAGTACTTTTTGAGAGACAATAATGGAGGCTGATTTTGTAAGATGCCCATAGTCCCAGGCAAATGGCTCATATTTTTTTTCCAGCGCCATGGATGACAGGCAATTATTTTCCAGACAGAATATATCTAAAAGTGATATGAATAAAACATGGTTTTCATTTGCCACGTCGTAAAGGATGACATCCGTTTTCTTAATTTCATCGTAAAGATTGGAATAGACAAAGGCCTCGTCAGTTAATTCTACATGTGACTTAAGCAGTACCTTGGGCAAAGTCGGTTTCCATTTGGGCACACCACCTACAACCACAATTTGTGAAGAGGGCGATCGCAACTTAATTAGTAATACCGTCTCCAACAAGGCTTGATCCAATCCCGGTTTGATCTGATCCAATGGCGCACTCCAGTTGGCATGTAAGATAACCTTCTGAGGTTTTAATTCTTCGATTTTGTTTAATACACCTTTATTAATATCCTGACAGTTTGGCCGGGAAATTGAACTATAGCCGATCAACGGCACACACCCAGACGCGGTCAGTTGCGCCACGGCGGGATGATTTTTTCTCATACCGAACGATAAGGCTGCCGCATGAGAGTCGCCCCAAATTAAAATAGATTCGGCCGCCTGTTCGGGATAAAAACATTCCACTGCAAAGTCTGTGAATTTTTGTTCCTCATTAAGAAGACAGGTCTCTTCACGGTAGATTTCTTTATTGCATATTTTTCAAATGCCATAATTTCTTTTTGATTATCAGTAAGCCGACTTTCAAACCCCTTGGATAGAAACCCCAAAAATCCAACTATAATTAATACGGCAGAACCGACCAGGGCAAATAAAAAATATGGCGGGTCTGTCAAAAACGATTTTATTTCTAAAAGGCTGTTCTACAAACCGCCAGCTTAAATAAGCAAGCATAAACGAGAGAAGAGCAAGAGCTGAGAGGCTAAGTTCGCTCAGTTCAAAAATGCTTCGGTATCTGGCAAACGCAAATAATGGCTGGTGCCAAAGATAAGCGCTATAGCTGATCAATCCAATAGTCACAAGCGGTTTTGCACTCAACAAGCGGCCTGTCAATGTTTTTGACGAAGAAAAGAGAATAATCAGTCCGTTCCCAAGGTTGGCACCAGCGCATACAGGCTTGGGAAAGGGTTTTTTCATCAAAAAATAACCGCATATACGATCATCGACAGTCCAGCCAGCGACATTACATCGTTTAATCTTTTTCTGAAAGGAGCGTTTGGAGCTCTTGTTCACGATAAAGAAAATAATAGGAGATTCCAGCGCCAATTGCCAATTCCCAAGCCCTTGTTGGCAGGAGATAAAAGGCCGCCTCGGGCTCGTTGTAAGCCCCCCACTGTGCAGCAGCAAGGCTGATTGCCGCAATGATCATAAACGAGCCGAAAATCCAGCGTTTGCGGTAAAGCGACATCAATACCAGAAAATACGGGAAGAGAATATAGAACTGTTCTTCAACAGCCAGACTCCATGTGTGCAACAGCGGCCTTAATTCATTTGCCGTATCCCAATAGCCAGATGTTTGCCGGAATAGAATGTTTGAAGAAAAAGATAAGACGGCTATCAGGCTTCGAGAAAAATCCTTCATGTCCGCGGGGACCAGCCAAAGCCAAGCGCATATGAAAGACGCAAGCAACACAGTGAACAGCGCAGGCATAATTCTTCTGGCTCTTCTCTCGTAAAAGGTGACCAAAGAAAAAGTTCCCCGGTCCAGTTCCGAAAGAATTATCGTTGTGATCAAATAACCGCTAATGACAAAAAAGATATCTACGCCTATATATCCGCCCCTGAAATACTTAAAGCCTGCGTGGAACATGATGACTGTGATTACGGCAATTGCTCTTAGCCCATCTATTTCTGCACGATATTTCATTCGTTCCACTGGCTTTTCCTCTAATTTCCATCCTGATTTTCTCTTCATACATAAAGAAACACAGGTAAAGGCAGAAAATAATATTTATCCAAATGTTATTTATCGTCTATCAACCAATTAAAGTCAAACTCTTCGATCCTACGGGCCCTAGCAATACGGGCTACTTCCTCACGTCCTTCTATTATGATAAATCTAGCTTCCCCTGCTTCACGACGTTGTTCGCTAGTAAGTCGACCCGTTGTTACAAAAACAGCAGCATCAAGACGTCTTGCAAAACATCCAGCAAGAAATTTTAGCCATTCTTCATGTGTGGGCGCTGTATTTGCCGCATGGAATTTTACTTGAACGCCAATAGATTGGACGCCACTTCGGTTTTCAACAAGCTCATTTCCTATAACATCTAATCCTCGTTCTCTGCTCTTATGATGTCCCTGATGATACCAAGTGTAGTGCGGATACATACATCTAAGAAGTCTAATAACATACTGCTCAAATGCTGAACCTCTTACTGTATTTGAAAGGAGTGCTTCAGTTTGATCAGTATCGACATTGAAAACTTACTCAGAGGCATTTTC